>NZ_BAAAKE010000001.1:0-1104942 GCF_039527585.1 Saccharothrix xinjiangensis
TTCGCCTCCGCCGCCCGCGACCACGGCCGCGCCGCCGCCCTCACCACCGCGCCCGGCGCACGGGCCCGCAGGCTGCTGTCCGCCGCCGCCGACCACTGGCGGCGCGGCCTGCCGCACCGGTCCCGCGCGGTGATGCGGGAGGCGGCGCCGCTGTCCGACCACCCGGAGGTGCGGGCCCTCGCCGACCTCGTGCGCGGCGGCGTGGAGTTCGGCGCGGTCCCGGCGGACGTGGCCGGGCGGCGGCTCGTGCGCGCCGCCGGGGAGCTGCTCGGCCGGGACCGGGACCTCGCGGTCACCGCGCTGGGCTTCGCCGGGGAGGCCGCGGCCGTCGCGGGCGACCACGCCCTGCACGCGGACACCGCCCGCCTGGCCGCGACGTGGCGGCGCACCGACGAACCACCCGGCTCCCGGCTCGCCCTCGACCACCTCATCGGCACCGCCGCCAGCTACGCGGGCCGCCACGACGAGGCCGTGCCGGTGCTGCGCTCGGTCGTCGACCTGGCCGAACGCCTGCCGAACGCGACCGCCAAGATCTGGGGCGGGCACGCCGCCTACGTGCTCGGCGACGCCGGCCGCGCCCACGCCCTGGCCGACCGGGGCGTCGGCGCAGCCCGGGAGAACGGCCTCGTGGCGCTCGTGCCGTGGGCGCTGGCCTACCGCGCGCTGGCCGCGCTCATGGTCGACGGGCACGAGGCCGCGCTCACCGCCGCGTTCGAGGGCGTCCACGCCGCGACCGCCGCCGGCCAGCACAACGCCGTCGCCGACCACCTGATGATCCTCGCCCTGCTCGCCGCCCTGCGCGGCGACGCCGACACCGCGCTGCACCGCGTCGACACGGCCGCCGACCAGGTCCGCAGGCTGGGCCTCGGCCGGTCCGGCACGGTCGGCGCGTGGGCGTCCACCTGCGTGGACCTGGTCCGCGACCGGCCCGCCGACGCGCTGCGCCGGATGCGCGGCGCCACCGTGCGCGGCGTCCACGCGGGCATCGCGGCCATGGCCTCGCCCGACATCGTGGAGGCCGCCGTGCGCGGCGGCGAACCCGACACCGCCGACCGCGCCCTGCACCGGTACGAGGCGTGGGCGCGCAGCACCGGCGCCACGTCGAGGCTGGCCGTGTCGCACCGCTGCCGCGCCCTCGTCAGCGCGGGACCGGAGGCCGAGGAGCACTTCAGCGAGGCCGTGCGCCTGCACCACGCCGCCGGTACGCCGCTGGAGCTGGCCAAGACCGAGCTGTTCTACGCCAACCGGCTGCGGCGGGGCCGGAAACCGCGCCGGGCCAGGGAGCTGCTGCACGACGCCGTGCAGCACTTCGAGCACTACGAGGCCGACCACTGGGCCGAACGCGCCCGAGCCGAGCTGCGCGCCGCGGGCGAGCCGGTGGAGCAGGCCGCCGGGCGGGCTCCCGGGCGGGCTCCCGGTGGGGCCTCCGGGTTGACCGCCGAGCTGACGCCGCAGCAGCGCCAGATCGCCCGCCTGGTCGCGGAAGGGGCCACCAACCGCGAGGTGGCGGCCCGGCTGTTCCTCAGCCGCCGCACCGTCGAGCACCACCTGCGCAACATCTTCACGCGGCTCGACATCCGGTCCCGGGTCGAGCTGGTCAGGTTCCTGGGGTGAGGAGCTGCGGCGCGGCTCAGCCGATGACCGCGACCCCGTCGTGGTCCACCGCCAGGCGAACCCGGTCACCGGGCGACGGGGGCGCGGCCACCGGGGCCACCGCCTCGAACCCCTCCCCCGCCACGTCCACCAGCAGCCGCACGTGGTCGCGGCGGTGCACCCGTTCCCGCACGGTCGCCTCGACCGACCCGCCCGGGTCGACGCGCAGGGCCGTGGCCCGCAGGCCCACCCGCGCGTCCACGCCCACCAGCTCCCGGGCCGCCGCCGCGTCCAGCACCCGGCCGCAGCCCAGGAACCGGGCCGCGTCCACGTCCACCGGGCGTCGCCACACCTCCGACGGCTCGCCCACCTGCACCACCCGGCCCGCCCGCAGCACCGCGACCCGGTCGGCGAGGGTGAACGCCTCGTCGTGGTCGTGCGTCACCACCAGCGCCGTCGCACCGGTCTCCCGCAGCAGCCGCGCCAGGTCCACGGCCAGCTGCTCGCGCAGCGCCCGGTCCAGCGCGGACAGCGGCTCGTCGAGCAGCAGCAGCTTCGGGCGCGGCGCCAGCGCCCGCGCCAGCGCCACCCGCTGCTGCTCGCCGCCCGACAGCTCGGTCACCCGCCTGCGCCCGTAGCCGGCCAGGCCCACCAGCTCCAGCAGCCCGTCGACGCGCTCCTCCCGCTCCGCCCGCCCCACGCCACCCATGCGCAAGCCGAACGCCACGTTGCCCGCCACGTCCCGGTGCGGGAACAGCTGCCCGTCCTGGAACACCAGGCCGAACCCGCGCCGGTGCACGGGCGTGCCCGCCAGGTCCGCGCCGTCCCACGCGACGCGGCCCGCGCTCGGCGGCTCCAGGCCCGCCACCGCCCGCAGCAGCGTCGACTTGCCGCAACCGGACGGCCCCAGCAGCGCCACCACCTCGCCGTCGGCGACCGCCAGGTCCACCCCGGACACGGCGGTCACCGCGCCGTACCGCACGCTCAGGCCCTCGACGCGCAACGCCACTAGAACTCCCCGCCGCTCGGCACGCGCAGCCGCTCGATCGCGAGCACGGCCACCGTGGTCACCACCATCAGCAGCGCGCACGCCGCGTACGCCATCTGGCTGTTCAGCTCACCCGGCCGCGACATCAGCCGGGCGATCACCACCGGCAGCGTCGGCGCCTCCGGCCGGGCCAGGAAGCTCGTCGCGCCGAACTCGCCCAACGCCACCACGAACCCGAACCCGGCCGCCGCCACCAGCGACCGCGACGCCAGCGGCAGGTCCACCTCGCGCCACACCCGCCACGGGCTCGCGCCCAACGTCGCCGCCGCCTGCCGCAGCCGCTCGTCGACGGCCCGCAGCACCGGCAGCACGACCCGCACCACCAGCGGCGTCACCACCAGGGCCTGGGCCAGCGGCACCAGCAGCGGCGAGGTGCGGAAATCGCCCGGCAGCGCGTCCATGGTCACCAGGTAGCCGAAGCCGACCGTCACCGCCGACACGCCCAGCGGCAGCATCAGCGCCGCGTCCAGGGCCTCGGCGAACCACGAGCCGCGCCGGCGCAGCCCCACCAGCACCACCGCCGACACCACGCCCACCACCAGCGCGATCAGCGTCGCGTCGGTGGCCGCGCGCAGCGAGTTCAGCGCCGCGTCCAAGCCGGTCACCGCGAGCGTGCCGCGCTCGCCCGTGCCGGCCAGCGCCGCGTACCCGGCCAGGCTCCACCCGTCCCGGCCGGACAGCGACCGCGCCACCAGGCCGACCACCGGCGCGAGCAGGGCGGCGACCACCAGCCACGCGGCGGCCACCACCGCCCACTCGCCGCCGGTCGGCCGGCGCGGCGGCTCCACCCGCAGCGGCAGACCCCGCTCACGCCGGCGCCGGGCCGCACCGCCCAGCACCAGCACCGCGACCACCGCCGCGAACTGGAGCAGCGACAGCGCCGCCGCGCCCGGCAGGTCGAACAGCTCCACCGTGCGCAGGTAGATCTCGGTCTCCAGGGTGCGGTGGCGCGCGCCGCCGAGCACCAGCACCACGCCGAAGCTGGTGGCGCAGAACAGGAACACCACCGACGCGGCCGACCCGATCGCCGGCGCCAGCGCGGGCAGCGCCACCGACGCGAACGCCCTCGGCCGCGACGCGCCCAGGGCCCGTGCCGCGTCCTCCGCGCGCCGGTCGACGCGCGCCCACAGGCCGCCGACCGTGCGGGCGACCACGGCCACGTTGAAGAACGCGTTGGCCAGCACGATCGGCAGCACGCCGCCGTCCGGCCACAGCGCCCGGAACGCCAGCCCCACCACCACGGTCGGCAGCACGAACGGCACCATCACCGCCGCCCGCACCACCCCCGTGCCGCGCACCCGGCAGCGGGCCAGCACGAACGCCACCGGCATCCCCGCGACCAGGGCGAGCCCCGTCGCGGCGGCGGCCTGGCCGAGGGTGAAGCCGACCAGCGACCAGGTGCGGGCGTCGGACAGGACCGGGAGGACGCCGCCCCCGCCCAGGCCGAGCCCGACGATCGCGGCCACCGGCCAGGCGAAGAACACGCCCAGGAACGCCAGCGGCAGGACGGCCGCGAGCGCCCACGCCCACCCCGCGCCCGGGTGTCGCGGGGTTCGGCGGGTGGGGGTGGGTGTGGGTGCGCGGGTGGGGGGTGCCGGATCAGGGCCGGTCGGCACCGGGCCGGTCAGCCCTGCACCAGGGCGCGCCACTCGGCCACCCAGCGCTCGCGGTTCGCGTCGACCTCGGCGGCGGGCAGCGACCGGGACGACGTCGGCAGCGGCGCGGCCTTCGCCCACTCCCCGGGCAGCGCCACGCCCTCCCGCGACGGGTACACGTACATCTGGCCGGGCACGTCGGCCTGGAACCGCTCGGACAGCAGGAAGTCCACGACCGCCTCCGCGTCCTCGGCGTTCTTCGCCCCGTCGAGCACGCCCGCGTACTCGACCTGGCGGTAGCAGGTGTCGAGCAGGGCCTTGGTGCGCGGCGTGCCGTCGTCGCCGATCTCGGCCGACGGCGAGGACGCGTAGGACACCACGACCGGCCGGGGCCCCTTGCCGCTGGAGCCGGAGAAGTCCTGCGTGTAGGCCTCCTCCCAGCCGCTGACGACCTTGACGCCGTTGGCGGTCAGCTGACCCCAGTAGCGCTGCCAGTTCCCCTCGCCGAAGGTGGCGATGGTGGCGAGCAGGAACGCCAGGCCCGGCGACGAGGTGGCCGGGTCCTCCACCACCAGCATGTCCCGGTACTTCGGGTCGGCGAGGTCCGCGAGCTGGGCGGGCTCGCCGACGTCCTTGAGCGCGGCCACGTCGACGTTCAGGCACACGTCGCCGACGTCCACGGCGTGCAGCCGGTTCGGCGGGTCGAGCTGGTAGCGCTGGGCGCCGTGCCGCGCCTCCGGGCTGGCGTGCTCGGCGAACACGCCCTCCCGCAGCGCCCGCGAGGCGAAGGTGGAGTCCACGCCGAAGGCGACGTCGCCGATCGGGTTGTCCTTGGTCAGGACCAGCTTGTTGGTCACCTCGCCGGCGTCGCCGCTCGCCAGCGGCTTGACCGTGATGCCGGTCTCGGCCTTGAAGGCGTCCAGCAGCTCCTGCGACACGGCGAACGAGTCGTGGGTCACCAGGGTGACCACCCGCTCGCCCTCGGCGGGTTCGTCCGTGGCGGCCACCGAGCAGCCCGAGAGCAGCGCGAGCGCGGCGGCGGCGGACAGCAGAGGTCGGAACATCATCTCTCCCTACACCGGCATGACCCGGATCAGGTGCGGACGGTCGAAGGCCTGCGTGCCTTCCTCTCAGCCCGGCGCGACACCGGACTCCCGTGGTGGAGCGGCAGTTTAACGGGCAGGATCCGGACCATGCCCAAGGCCGAGTTGTTGACCGACGACCAACTGGACGCCGAACTGGTCTCCCTGCCCCTGTGGCGGGCCAGGGAGGCCGCGCTGGAGCGCACCGTCGAGCTGGCGAGCTTCCCCCAGGCCGTCGAGGTGGTGAACCGGGTCGCGGAGGTCGCCGAGCGCGACGACCACCACCCCGACATCGACATCCGCCGGCGCACCCTGACGTTCCGCTGCTGGACGCACGTCAGCGGCGGGATCACCGCGCTGGACGTGTCACTGGCCCAGGAGGTCGACGCGATCCTCGACGCCCTCGCGTGACCGGTCGTCCCGGCCCCTGTCGCGCAGCGCCACCGCGACGGCGACCAGGGTGAGCAGCCCCACCGCGGGGTAGACCCAGCCGAGCGCCGACAGGTGCCAGGGGCGCGGGATGACCCAGATCGACTCCTGCGCGATGAGCAGGACCGAGATCAGGTAGCTGCCGATCGCCGCCAGCCACGCCACCGCGGTCACCCTGGCCAGCCGGTGCGAGGTGCCGTGCAGCAGCCACATCAGGGCGGGCACGGCCCACACCCAGTGGTGGCTCCACGAGATCGGCGACACCAGCAGCCCCAGGAGCTGCACGGTGACGATCATCGCCAGGGCGTCCTTCGCCTTCACCGCCGCGTGCAGGGCGAACCCGGCGAGGACCGCGGCCACCGCCGCGCCGGCCAGGAACACCGGCCCGGTCTGCACGTCGTGCCCGAGGGTGCGGCTCAGCGCGCCGCGCAGCGACTGGTTGATCGCCGAGCCGACGGGCCCGACGCGCTCCGCGTCGCCGAGCAGGTGGAACCAGTACTGCGAGGACAGGGCCGGGGAGATCGCCCAGCCGACGCCGACCGTGGCGGCGAACGCGACGACCGACCACACCGCCGCCCGGTACTGCCTGGTGACGAGGAAGTAGAGGCCGGAGATCGCGGGCGTGAGCTTCAGGCCGGCCGCGACGCCGACACCGGCGCCCTGCGCCCAGGACCGCGCGCCGACCAGCGTGCCCAGCAGCAGGGCGGCGAGGACGAGGTTGATCTGGCCGTAGTTCAGCGTGGTGCGGACCGGCTCGACCCAGATGAACAGGCCGGTCCACAGCAGGGCCCGGCGCGGGTCGCGGCTGCCGACCAGGTCGAGCGACTTCCTGGTGACGAACCACAGGCACGCCAGGCTGACCAGCTGCCAGGACCAGCGCGCCACGCCCCACGGCACCCAGGACAGCGGCACGAACACCAGCGCGGAGAACGGCGGGTAGGTGAACGGCAGGGCGAACTGGTCGGAGAACTCCTCCAGCCGCCACTCGTAGAGGGCCCCGGTGAACAGCTCCGGCGAGGCGTTCCGGTAGACCATGAGGTCCACCATGGTCATCTTCGCCTGGAAGGCGACCATGGCCAGGTGACCGAGCAGTGACAGCCCGAACAGCCACGGCGCGAGGACCAGCGCACGCCCTTCCAGTGCACGCAGCGCCACTCCTACCTCCACGTTCGTGTGAATTGCACGACTGCCGGGCCACGAAACCGGGTACCCGGACGTCAAGACGAGTGGGAGATCAACGCAAGGGGATATCGCATGACCGCCGACATCGTCGTGTTCACCGTCGCCGCCCTGGGCATGCTGGCGACCGCGGGTGGCGTCTTCGCCATGGCCCGCCACAGCCGCAACCAGGTGCGCTGACGGCACGCAGACAGTACCTCGGGGCGGCGCACGCGGTGCGCCGCCCCGAGGCCTTTTCCGGGGCGGCGCGCTCCCGGCGCGTCTGGCCGGACCGAGCGCGGACAGATCGCCGCAAACGCTTGCGCGCCCCTTGGGGCGGGGGTGGAGAGGCTGATTCGGCCGCCCCACCGGTCCTCAGGGCCTGGCGGACCGCCTCATCGTGCGATGGCGTCCCGAGCCGGATGCCGCCGTCACGACCGCGCCCTTCGTCGGGGAGCAGGCCTGGCCGGCGCCGCAAGAGGTGCTGCCGGTGGTCGAGGTCGAGTCACCGGAGTCGAGGATCCGCGACCGCACCGTCAAGCCGCACAAGTACGCCGAGGCCGGCATCGGGCTCTGCCGGCGCGTCGAGCAGGCGGGCGGCAAACCGGTCGAGCAGCGCCGCGTGGCGCTCCCGACCCTCCCGGGAGAGCGCCCGGAAGCGCTCCTGCCGCGAGGCGGCGTCGCCGTCGCCCGCCGCCTCGTCCGCCCCGCCCGCTCGTCCTCGGTCACGCCGCCGATCCCAGGTCCGGGAAGCGCGGATCCGCCTGCCGGCACCGGCCCGGCCGGTCACACGTTGAACCTGAACTCCACCACGTCGCCGTCGGCCATGACGTAGTCCTTGCCCTCCATGCGGACCTTGCCCGCGGCCCGCGCGGCGGCCATCGAGCCCGCCTCCACGAGGTCGTCGAAGGACACGACCTCGGCCTTGATGAACCCGCGCTCGAAGTCGGTGTGGATCACGCCCGCCGCCTGCGGCGCGGTCGCGCCCTTGGCGATCGTCCACGCCCGCGACTCCTTGGGGCCCGCCGTCAGGTAGGTCTGCAACCCCAGGGTGTGGAACCCGGCCCGCGCCAGCGCGTGCAGGCCCGGCTCGTGCTGGCCGATCGACTCCAGCAGCTCCCGCGCGGACTCCTCGTCCAGCTCCAGCAGCTCCGCCTCGACCTTGGCGTCGAGGAACACCGCGTCCGCCGGGGCCACCAGCTCGCGCAGCTCCTTCAGCTTCGCCTCGTCGGTCAGCACGCCCTCGTCCGCGTTGAACACGTACAGGAACGGCTTGGTGGTGAGCAGGCTCAGCTCGCGCAGCAGCGGACCATCCACTTCGGACCGCGCGGCGAACAGGGTGCGGCCCGAGTCGAGGACCTCGCGCGCCTTGTTCGCGGCCTCCAGCGCCGGCCGCCGGTCCTTGACCGTGCGCGCTTCCTTCTCCAGCCGCGGGATGGCCTTCTCCAGGGTCTGGAGGTCCGCGAGGATCAGCTCGGTGTTGATCGTCTCGATGTCGGAGGCGGGGTCGACGCGGCCGTCGACGTGCACCACGTCGTCGTCCGCGAACACCCGGATGACCTGGCAGATCGCGTTGGCCTCGCGGATGTTGGCCAGGAACTTGTTGCCCAGGCCCGCGCCCTCCGACGCGCCCTTCACGATGCCCGCGATGTCGACGAACGACACCGTCGCGGGCACCTCGCGCTCCGAGGAGAAGATCCCGGCCAGCCTGCCGAGCCTCTCGTCCGGCAGCGGCACCACGCCGACGTTCGGCTCGATGGTCGCGAACGGGTAGTTCGCCGCCAGCACGTCGTTGCGCGTGAGGGCGTTGAACAGAGTGGACTTGCCGACGTTGGGCAGGCCGACGATACCGAGGGTCAAACTCACGGGAGGTGAGTCTACGCGCCCCACCCCCGTGTCCGATTCCCGCGAGACCCCACCTCGACCCCCTGGCAGAGTGGTCGCCGTGCTCCTCGACGACGAACGCGCCTACCGGGCCGTCGCGGCCCGGGACGCCCGGTTCGACGGCTGCTTCATCCTCGCGGTGCGCACCACGCGCATCTACTGCCGCCCGTCCTGCCCGGCGGTGACGCCGAAGCGCCGCAACGCCGAGTTCTACCCCACGGCGGCGGCCGCGCAGTCGGCCGGCTACCGGGCGTGCCGGCGCTGCCTGCCCGACGCCGTGCCGGGCTCGCCGGAGTGGAACCTGCGCGCCGACCTGGCCGCGCGGGCCATGCGCCTGATCTCGGACGGCGTGGTGGAGCGCGAGGGCGTGCCCGGCCTGGCGCACCGGCTCGGCTACTCCGAGCGCCACCTGACCCGCGTGCTGACCGCCGAGCTGGGCGCCGGTCCCCTGGCGCTGGCCCGCGCGCACCGCGCCCACTCCGCCCGCCTGCTGATCGAGACGACCGACCTGTCGTTCTCCGACGTGGCGTTCGCGGCGGGGTTCGCGAGCGTCCGCCAGTTCAACGACACGATCCGGTCGATCTTCGCCACCACGCCGTCGGCCATGCGCGCCGCCCGCGCGGCCACCGGCCCGGCCGGCCGCATCACCCTGCGCCTGCCCTACCGGCCGCCGTTCGACGCCGCCGGCCTGCTGGCCGGCTTCCGGGCCTCGGCGATCCCGGGCGTCGAGCACGTGACCGGCACCCGCTACGCCCGCTCGCTGCGCCTGCCGCACGGCCAGGCCACGGTCCGCCTGGAACCCGCCGACGGCCACGTCCTGTGCACGCTCCGGCTGACCGACCTGCGCGACCTGGGCAGCGCGGTGAGCCGCGTGCGGCGGCTGATGGACCTCGACGCCGACCCGGTGGCCGTCGACGGGTTCCTGTCCGCCGACCCGGTGCTGCGCCCCCACGTGCTGTCCCGGCCGGGCGTCCGCCTGCCGGGCAGCGTGGACGGCGCGGAGACCCTGCTGCGGGCCCTCGGCCACACCGCGCCCGGCGAGCCCCTGGCGCACCCGGACGGCGAGGTCACCCACCTCTACCCGCAGCCGGCGGCGGTCGACTCCCCGGTGGCGCGGGCCCTGGCCGACGGCTCCCTGCGGGTGGACGTGGGCCGGGACGCGGACGAGCTGCACGCCGAGCTGGCCGCGTTCCCCGGCGTGGGCCCCGAGGTCGCCGCGTACGTGGTGATGCGCGTCCTCGGCGCCCCCGACATGCCCTTGACCAGCGAAGACAACGCCTGGCGGCCGTGGCGCTCCTACGCCGCCGTGCACCTCGGGAGAGCAGCGTGACCACTGCGCACGTGTCCACGGTCGACACCCACCTCGGCCCCTTCACCGCCGTCGTCGCACCGGACGGCGCGGTCCTGGCCAGCGGGTGGACCGCCGACCCGGACGACCTGCTGCCGCAGGTGTCGCCCTCGCTGCGCCCGGCCGACCTCACCGCCCGCCGCGACCTGGGCGAGGTCACCCGGGCCGTGCGCGCCTACCACCGGGGCGACCTGGCGGCGATCGACGGCGTGCCGGTGCGGCAGCGGGCGGGCGGGTTCACCGAGCAGGCGTGGACGGCGCTGCGCGCGGTCCCGGCCGGCCGGACCGTGTCCTACGCCGAGTACGCCGGGCTGGCCGGGCGGCCGGCGGCGGTCAGGGCGGCGGCGAGCGCGTGCGCGAAGAACGCCGCCACGCTGTTCGTGCCGTGCCACCGGGTGGTGCGGACGGGCGGCGCGACCGGGAACTTCCGCTGGGGCGTGGAGACCAAGCGCCGGCTGCTGGCGCACGAGGCGCGGGCCCGCCCCCAGTTGTCGTCGTAACGGACCCGCCAGCGCCCCGTGGGCGCGCCCGAGGGCGTCACCTCCTTGGTGACCTCGGCGACCCGCACGATCCGGCGGTCGTCGAGTTCCAGGCGGTCCCGGTGGAGCAGGCCCAGCGGCGCCCGGCTCTCGACCAGCAGCTCGCCGGCGTGCCCCCGGACCGGGTGGTCCGCCTGGCACTTCCCGGTCATCACCCGCAGCGCGGAATCCCGCGCGTCCAGATCTCCCGGACCCGCTCGGTCAGGGCGTCCACCCACGCCTCGGCGGTCACCAGGTGGTGGACCGCCTCAGCGCCACGTCACCGGCGGTCTGCCCGACCAGGTTCAGCTCCGCCTTGCGCACCGTCAGCCGGTCCGGACAGCAGGCGCTCGATCTCCTCCGCCGTCCCCGGGTCCTCGAACGTGGTGGCGATGATCGAGTGGACGTCCTCGGGGCGGATGGCCTCGGTCGGGCTCCACTGCTTCGCCGTCGCCTGCGACCCCTGCGAGGGCGCCGTCGGCTTCCCCTTGCCGAGGAGGCCCGCAGGCACGGGGCGCGGAGGTGTTCCGGTGGTGGGAGGACGGCTCCCCGCCGCGCGGTGGGGAGCGGGGATCAGTCCTCGTCGCGCGGCGGCCGGGGCTTGCGCTGCCCCGGGCGGCCCTCGCGGGACGCCGGGCGGCGCGGCCGGTCGCCCGGGGCGCCCTCGCGCGGCCGGGGCCGCTTGGGCCGGTCCTCGTCGGAGGCGGCGGCAGCAGCGGCGGGGCGGCGGCGCTCGCCGTCCGGGCGCGGGCGCTTGGGGCGGTCCTCCTGGTCGACGGCCGCCTTGGCCGGCTTCTCGGGACGCTCCTTCGCGACCGGCTTCTCCGCGCGCTCGCCCTTGGCCGGCTTCTCCGCGCGCTCGCCCTTGGCCGGCTTCTCCGGGCGCTCGCCCTTCGGCTTCCGCCGGGCCTCGCGCGCCTCGCGCGCCTCGTCCTTCGTCGGCCGGTTCGGGTCCTTCTGGGTGGTCACCCGGACGATCCCGACGACCACCGTGACCAGGGTCGTCACCGCCATCGCCGGGAAGCCGTCGATCAGGGGTTTGCCCAGGTCGATGCCGATGGACGCGAGCCCGCCCGAGGGCATCCCGCGCGCCACCACCGCCACCAGCGGCACGATGATCGCCAGCACCAGCGGCGGCTGGACGACCGGGCCGAACATCGACCGCCGCTCCACGAACACCACCGCGCCGACGCAGCCGACGAAGAACGCGACGGCGAACACCCACTTCACGGTCGGGCCGGACGACAGGTCGACGTACGCGCCGACGGCGGCGACCACGAACGCGATGAGCACGGCGGCCCACCAGGGCAGGCCCCGGAAGCTGCCGAACATGGCGCGGTCGTTCCAGCGCACGGCCTCGTCGACGTCGCCGAGGTCGTCCTCCGGCTCGCTGCGCGAGTCGTCACGCGTTGCAGCGGTCACGCAGCACACTCCTCGATCGACCGGGGCGGAAGGTCCGTCACACTCTATTACGCCTCGCGCGCGTCCAAGGGTGCACCAAGGCTTTCGTCCGCCCGGCGCACCAGCGGCAGCGGCGTGACCCCGGACGACGCGTTGCTCAGCGGCTCCACGGCCGCCCGGAAGCCCTCCAGCGCGTCGAGCTCGCGCCGCCGCGCCGACAGGAACCGCTGGAGGTGCGTGCTGGACAGGTTCACCGCGTCGACCGCGCCGTCCGCGGCCCGGTGGGCGCGCCCGGCCGCGGCCCGCACCTGCTCCACGTCCTCGGCCAGCGCCCGGTCGGTCACCGCGAACATCGCGGCCGAGGCGATCACCGCGAACCCGGTCGGCCCGCACAGGAACACCCGCCGGTCCAGCAGCCACCTCAGCAGCTCGGGGTCGGTGTCCAGGGCGGCGACGACGGCGGCGTCGTTGGGCACGAACATGATCGTCCCGTAGATCGCGTCGGCCCACCGCTGGTAGCCCTTGCCGGCCAGCTCGGCGGCCCGCGCCCGGATGTTGCGCACGTGCACGCGCAGCGCGTCGGCCCGCTCGTTCGGGTCGTCCGTCTCGACCGCCTCGGCCCACGTCGCCATGCTCATCTTCGCGTCGACGGGCACCTGCCGGCCGCCGCCGACGTTGAGCACCAGGTCCGGCCGCGCGGAGCCGCCGCCCGCGACGTCGACCTGCACCTCGAAGTGGACGCCCTGGCGCAGCCCGAGCACCCGCGCGGTCTCCACCAGCACCTTCTCGCCCAGCTCGCCGCGCCCGCTGACGGACGAGAACGCCACCTCGTAGCGCTGGAGCGCGGCCCACTGCTGGTCGCCGCGCTCGCGCTCGGCGCCCACCGCGGCCAGCGCGGCGTCGGTGCGCCGCACGCTGTCCTGGTAGAGCCGGTGCAGGAACACCAGGGCGCCCGCGAGCAGGAGCGCCACGACCACCGCCGCCGTGCTGAGGACCTCCGTCACACCGCAGATCATTACGCATCGGCGTGAGATCACACGTTCGGGCGACACGCCGAGACCCCCCTCCCGGGCTCCGCGGGCGGCCGGCCCTAGCGTGTGCCGGCATGCGGTTCCTGCACACCTCCGACTGGCACGTGGGCCGGACCTTCCACGGTCGGGACCTGCTCCGCGAACAGGAGGCGGTGCTGGGCGGCCTGGCCGACCTGGTGTCCGACGAGCGGGTCGACGTGGTCGTGGTGTCGGGCGACCTGTTCGACCGGGCGGTGCCGAACGCGGAGGCGGTCGCGGTGTGCTCGCGGGTCCTCAAGCGGGTCCGCGCGGCCGGCGCGAGGATCGTGATCACGCCCGGCAACCACGACTCGGCGACGCGGCTGGGCTTCCTCGGCGCGTTCGCCGAGGCGGGCGGGCTGCACCTGCGCACGCGGGTGGCCGAGCTGCACGAGCCGGTGCTGTTCGCCGACGGGCACGGGCCGGTCGCGGTGTACGGCATCCCGTTCCTGGAGCCGGAGACGGCGCGGCACGCGCTGGGCGTGCCGGACGCCAAGGGCCACGCGGGCGTGCTCGCCGAGGCCATGCGGCGGGTGCGGGACGACCTGTCCCGGCGCGCCGGGACCAGGTCGGTGGTGCTGGCGCACGCGTTCGTGACCGGCGGCGAGCCGTGCGAGTCGGAGCGCACCATCGCGGTGGGCGGCGTGCAGGACGTGTCGGGCTCGGTGTTCGCCGGGGTCGACTACGCGGCGCTGGGCCACCTGCACGGGCAGCAGACCCTGGCCGACCACCTGCGGTACTCGGGCAGCCCGGTGGCGTACTCGTTCTCCGAGGCCCGGCACGACAAGCTGGTGTGGCTGGTGGAGCTGGACGCGGGCGGCCTGGCGGGCGTGGAGAAGCGGGCCCTGCCGGTGCCGCGGCCGCTGGCCGGCATCGGCGGCGAGCTGGAGGAGCTGCTCCTGGCGGCCGAGCACGAGGCGGTGGTGGACCACTTCCTGTCGGTGACGCTGACCGACCGGGTGCGCCCGCTGGACGCGCTGCGCCGCCTCCAGGCGAGGTTCCCGCACGCGGTGCACGTGGAGTGGCGGCCGGCGGAGGGGCGGGCGGGCGAGCTGCGGTTCGCCGAGCGCGTGCGCGGGCGCAGCGACGAGGAGGTCGCGTGCTGCTTCGTCGAGGACGTGCGCGGCGACCGGCCGGGCGACCGGGAGCTGGCGCTGCTGCGCGAGGCGTTCGCCGCGGCGGCGCGGGAGGTGGACAGGTGAAGCTGCACCGGCTGGCGGTGAGCGGGTTCGGCCCGTACGCGGCGCACGAGGAGGTCGACTTCGACCTGCTCGGCGCGGACGGGTTGTTCCTGCTGCACGGCGACACCGGCGCGGGCAAGACGACGCTGCTCGACGCGGTGGCGTTCGCGCTGTTCGGGAAGGTGCCGGGCGCGCGCGGCGACGTGAAGCGGCTGCGCTGCGACTACGCCTCGCCGGACACGGCGACGTTCGTCGAGCTGGAGCTGACCGTGCGGGGCAGGCGGTTCCTGGTCCGGCGCAGCCCCGAGTACGACCGGCCCAAGCGGCGCGGCGACGGCGTCACCCGCCAGCAGGCGCAGGTGTCGCTGACCTGGCTGGCCGGCTGGGAGGGCGAGGGCCACACCCGCATCGACGACGTGGCGCGCGAGATCGACTCCCTGCTCGGGATGAGCGCCGACCAGTTCTTCCAGGTCGTGCTGCTGCCGCAGGGCGAGTTCGCGCGGTTCCTGCGCGCGGAGACCGTCGAGCGGGAGAAGCTGCTGGAGAAGCTGTTCGGCACCGAGCGGTTCCTGGACGTGGAGAAGTGGTTCCGCGAGCACCGCCGCGAGCGGCGCCAGGAGGTGGAGCGGCTCGGCCTGGTCAACCGCGACCTGGTGCAGCGGGTCGCGGAGGCGGGCGCCGAGGAGCCGCCGGAGGTGGCCGACCCGGAGTGGCTCAGCTCGCTGCTCAAGCGGCTGGACGAGGACGGCCGCGAGGCCGGGCAGCGGGCCGGCGAGGCGCTGGGGCTGCGCGAGGAGGCGGAGCGGGTGTGGCAGGGCGCCCGCGCGCTGGACGAGCGCGTGCGGCGGGTCCGCGACGCGCGCCGGGCGCTCGACCGGTACGCCGAGGAGGAGCCGGACCTGCGGGCGCGGGTCGCGGAGCTGGACGCGGCGCGGCGGGCCGCCGCGGTGGCGCCCGCGCGGGCCGCGCAGGACCGGCTGGGCGCCGCGCTGGAGCAGGCGGAGGCGCGGCAGCGGGCGGCGGGGGTCGCGGTGGCCGCCCTCGGGTACGGCGGCGAGGACCTGCGCGGCGACGCCGAGCGGTTCCGCGAGGAGTCCGGCGCGCTGACCGCCCTGGCCGCCGAGGCGCGCAAGCAGGAGGAGGACCGGCGGCGCGTCGCGCACCTGGAGCAGTCGGTCGCGGCCACCTCCCGGGACCTGGCGGTGCTGGTGTCCCAGTTGGACGAGGTGCCCGCCCGGCTGGCGGCGGCGCGGTCGGCGGTCGAGGAGTCGGGGTTGGCCGCCGCGCGGCTGACCCAGGTGGCCGGGCTCGCGGCCGCGGCGGCGGAGCTGCCGCGCGTCGAGGCGTCGTCCCGGGCGGCCGACGAGGCGCGGCGGGCGGCCGTGGACGACCACCAGCGGGCCCGGGACGCGCTGCTGCGGGTGCGGCAGGAGCGGCTGGAGGGCATGGCCGTCGAGCTGGCGGCCGGGCTGCGGCCCGGTGAGGCGTGCCCGGTGTGCGGGTCGGACGGGCACCCCGCGCCCGCGCGGCCCCTGCCGACGGCGGTGACGGCGGCGGACGAGGACGCGGCGGCGGAGGTGGAGCAGCGGGCCGCCGACCGGCGGGCGCGGGCCGAGCAGGAGGCGCAGAAGCTGGAGAGCGACCTCGCCCACCTGCGGGCGCAGCTGGGCGACCGCTCGCCCGACGAGCTGGAGCGCGAGCACCGCTCGGTGCTGGCGCTGGCCGGGCGCGCCGAGTCGGGGCAGGCGGAGCTGGCCGAGCTGGAGCGGCAGGTGGAGGGCGCGCTCGACCGGCGGGGCCGGCTGGAGCGGGACCTGGAGCGGGCGGGCGCGCAGCGGGACGAGCTGGTCGCGGCGGTCGCGGAGCGCGCGGCGCGGCTGGAGGAGGCGCGCGGCGACTTCCCGGACGTGGTGGCGCGCCGGGCGCACCTGTCCGACCTCGCCGACGCGCTCACCGACCTGCACGCGCGGCGGGTCGCGGTGGCCGAGCACGCCGAGCGCCTGGCCGAGCAGCGGTTGGAGGTGTCGCGGCTGGCGGCGGGCGCGGGGTTCGCCGACGTCGCCGAGGCCCTGGCCGCGGCGCGCCCCGACCACGCGGTGGCCGCGCTGGAGGAGCGCGTGCGCCGGGCGGAGCACGCCCGCGCGTCCGCCGAGACCACCCTGGTGGAGCTGGCCGACGTCGACCCGGCCGCCGAGGTGGACGTGGCGGGCGCCGAGGCGCGGTTCCGCGAGGCCACCGAGGTCGCCACGCGCGTGTCCGGCGCCCGGGACGAGGCCCTCCGGCGCGCGGCGAGGGCCGCCGACCTGGCCGGGCAGCTGCGCGCGGCGTGGGCGCGGCTGGAGCCGGTGCAGGCGGCGTTCGACGAGCTGGACGCGCTCACCGACGTGATCAACGGCCGGGGGCAGAACAACCGCAGCATGACCCTGCGCACCTACGTGCTGGCCGCGCGGCTGGAGGAGGTCGCGGTGGCCGCGAGCGCCCGCCTGGAGCGCATGAGCCAGGGCCGCTACCGGTTCGTGCACTCGGTGGAGGCCGGGCCGCGCGGCACCAGGGGCGGGCTGGGCCTGGACGTGCTGGACGACTACTCGGGGCTCCAGCGGCCCGCGAAGACGTTGTCGGGCGGCGAGTCGTTCCTGGCGTCGCTGGCGCTGGCGCTGGGGCTGTCCGACGTGGTGGCGGCGGGCGCGGTGCTGGACACGCTGTTCATCGACGAGGGCTTCGGCACGCTGGACGCGGAGACGCTGGAGCTGGTGATGACCACGCTGGACGAGCTGCGCGCCGGCGGCCGGGTGGTGGGCCTGGTGTCCCACGTGGACGAGCTGCGGCAGCGCATCCCGACCCGGCTGCGGGTCCGCAAGGCCCGTGCGGGCTCCACGCTCGAACTGACGGCCTAGCGGGGGTGCGGGGTGGGTGCGGGGGCTCTGTGGCGCGGCGCGGTGGTCGTGCTCGCGTTCCTGGTCCTGGTGCTCGGCGTCCTGGTCCTGGTGCCCGGCTGGCTCCACCCGCCGCTCGACCAGGAGGCGTTGCGGGGCGTCGCGGACGCCGAGAAGCGCATCCAGCTGCAACAAGCTCAGGACCAGTTGCGGAACGCCACCCGCTCGACGCTGTTGCAGGCGGTGGCGGGCCTGCTGGTGCTCGCGGGCGCGGCCGCCACGTGGCGGCAGGTCCAGGTCGCCCGCGAGGGCCAGATCACCGAGCGGTTCACCAGGGCCGTCGACCAGATCGGCAGCGACAACGTCGACGTCCGCGTCGGCGGCGTCTACGCCCTGGAGCGGATCGCCCGGAACTCGCCCGCCGACCGCGACACCGTGCAGTTCGTCCTGGGCGCCTTCGTGCGCAACCACGTGCCGCGGGACGCCGGTGAACGCGGGCCCGGCGACGGCCCCGGCGAGCGGCAGCCGTGGTTGCAGCAGCGCCTGCCGGACGTCCAGGCGGTCATGCAGGTGCTGTCCCGGCGTCCCGGGTCGCCCACCGGCGCGCGGCGGCTCGTGCTGTCCCACGTCGACCTGCGCAGCCTGCTGCTCGACCCCGGCTCGCGGCTGTCCGACAGCGTGTTCCGGCACGTGGACCTGTCCCGGGCCTGGCTGGCGGGGACCGACCTGCGGCGCACCGACCTGACGGGCGCCGACCTGCGCCTGGCCAACCTCCGGGACGCCGACCTGCGCGACGCGGTCCTGCGCCGCTCGGCGCTCGGGCAGGCCGACCTGGCGGGGGCCGACCTGTCCGGCGCGGACCTGCGGGGCGCCGACCTGCGGGACGCGGTGCTGGAGCGGACCCGGCTGCGCGGCGCGGTCGCCGACGACGCCACGCGGTGGCCGGCCGGTTTCGACGAACGCCGGCTCGGGACCGACCGGTCCTAGCGCCCCCGGACGACCCCCGGCCCTACTCCCAGGTCGCCGTGTCGGGGTCGATGCCGTGGGCGCGCGCGTCGGCGTCGACGATCCGGCGGAACCACGCGGCGAGGCCCGCGCGGACGCCGTCGTAGTGGGCGGCGTACCCCGGGTCGGTCTCGAACACGCGGCCCAGGCACACCTGCATCCGCCGGGTGAGGGGGAAGTACGAGGAGAAGACCTCGCGGTGCCGCTCGACGAGCCGGTTCGCCTCCGGGCTGCCGGGCGCGACGCCGGCGTCCATCGCGTCCCCGAGGGCGCGGTCGAGGTCGGTGACGGCCTCGGCGACGGCCCGCCACTCCGCCGGGCCGCGGGAGGCCGAGCGCTCGGCGTACTGGTGCCACTGCGCCGTGCCCCCGTAGCGCCGGCGGGCCTCGGCAGGCCAGTCCGGGTCCCACCCCGGGCCGAAGATCGCGGCCTGCTGCTCGGCGGTGAGCAGCGGGCCGCGCTCGTGGGCGTCGATCATCCGGTCCAGCCCGGCGGTGAGGTCCCGGAGGCGGTCGATCCGCTCGGCGACCAGGGCGCGCTGCGCGCGCAGCGCGCCGGGCACGTCCGCGGCCGAGTCGTCCAGGACGGCCCGGATCCGGTCCAGGCCGAGCCCGAGTTCGCGGTAGACGACGATGCGGTGCAGGCGTTCCAGGTCGCCGGCGGTGTAGAGCCGGTACCCGGCGGCCGTGCGCAGCGACGGCCGCGCCAGGCCGATCCCGTCCCAGTGGTGCAGCGCGCGGACCGTCACACCCAGGCGCGTCGAGACCTGGCCGACGGTCAGGCCGTCGTCGGCGGCGGTGTCGGCGGCAGCGGCGTCACGCATGTCCCGCATTGTCGCCGCGATCGACGCCCGGCGGCGTGATGCCGATGGCCGCGAGGTTCTTCGCCTCCGCGCTGCCCGGGTCGAAGGCCTTCGCCGCGGTGAAGACGACCCGCGCGTTCTCGGGGGTGATCACCTCCACGTCGCGGGTGTTCCACGGGGTGTCCCGCGGAGCGCCGACCGAGTCCGGGCGCACCGCGCGACAGGCCTCGACGAGGGGGTCGACCTGGCTCAGCACGCACGCGAAGCTGACGCTCATCGCCGGCACGCTCCCCTCTGCGACGTTCCCCCCTGCGACGTTCCCCTCGGCGACGAGCAGCACGTCCTGGAACGCCCACCGGCGCAGGTGCACGAGCGTGCCGGGAATGCCGAACAGCTCGAAGAACCCGAGCCCGCGGGTCCAGAAATCCACCGAAGCCGCCAAATCGGCCGTGGGGATCGTCACGAACGCGGGCATTCCGTAGATGCCGCGGAACGGCTCCGGCGCGACCGCGCCCGGGCCGGGGTCGGGCACGGGGCTGATCTCGAAAGCGTCGTAGTAGTCACTCACGAGCCCCACTTTCCGGCCTCACGCCGCGTGAGGGTCAAGTCGGGATCCGCGGCGGTCACCGCCGGGCGGCCCTGATCGGCACGACCTGGCCGGACAGCGCCGACTGGTCGTCCTCCTCCTCGACGGCGGGCTCACCGGGCACCACGACCAGCGCGACCTCCTCGGCGATCTCGTCCACGGTGCGGTCGCTGGTGCCGCGCACGACGAGGTCGGCCAGCCACGGCAGCCCGGCCAGGGCCTCGACCCTGGTGATCCGGTGCAGCACCGGCAGCACCACCTGGTCGCCCTCGACCCGCGGCGTCCCGGTCGCGGTCGGCTCGAAGAACCCCGGCGACAGGACCACGACGCCGAACCGGCTGCACGCGAGGCCGCGCTCCAGCCGCTTCGCCAACGAGTCGCCGATGGCCAGCTCGAACTCGTCCAGCCACACCGACGCGCCCCGCGCCCGGAGCGCCTCGGCGAGGGGGCGGGCGACCTCCTCCCGGTCCTCGACGACGTGCAGCACGAACACGTCGCGCAGGCCGTCCGCGACGCCCCGCTCCTGGACCACGCCCAGGTGCGGCTCGGCGTTCACCGGCTGCGCGGACACGGGCGGCAGCTGCTCGGCCAGCCACCTGACGCGCAGGTCCAGGTCACCGGACGCGCTGCCGAGGTCGCCGACGACGCGCCACCGGCCCGGCCACGGCACGGTCAGCTCGAACGGCGACCCGGTCGCCCACCCGCCGACGTAGGCGTACTTCCGGCCGCGCATCATCCGCGCGTAGTTGGGGCCGTCGACGAGGCGCACGCTGGCCGCGGGACCGTCCAGGCTCACCCGCGCCACCGCGCCCGCGGGCTGCCGGGTCGGCTCGGTGCACCAGAACCTGCCCGGCCGGCCCGCCGCGCGGCGCACGTCGCGCGTCCGGCCCAGGCGCAGCAGCAGCCGCCAGTTCGGCGCGGGCCGGAGCACCAGCAGGAGCAGCAGCGCGGTTTCCGCGCCCAGGACCAGCGGCCAGTTCTCGGCGAGCCATTCGAACATGACCGGAGCCCTCTCGGCGGGAATTCACCAAGGGGCCATCCTGGTGAACCCGGGAGCGCGGAGTCAAGGGAGCGCGCGGCGCGCCGGGAACGCCGTTCACGCCGGAAAAGCTACTCGTTCGCCGGGGCCGGCAGCCCGCCCCGGTAGGCGGCGGCCTGGAGCTCGAACAGCTCGAAGTAGTGGCCGCGCAGGGACATCAGCTCCGCGTGCGTGCCCTGCTCCACGATCCGACCCTCGTCGAGCACGACGATCCGGTCGGCGTTGCGGATGTTCGCCAGCCGGTGCGTCACCAGGATCGTGGTGCGGCGCGCGGTCGCCTCGCGCAGCCCCTCGAACACCCGCGCCTCGGCCTTCGCGTCCAGCGCGGCCGTCGGCTCGTCGGCCACCAGCACGGCGGCGTCGCGGTACATGCCCCGGGCGATGCCCATGCGCTGCCACTGGCCGCCGGACAGGTCCTGGCCGTCGTTGAACCGCCGGGACAGCACGGTGTCCGGGCCGCCGGGCAGCGAGGCCAGCACCTCGTCCGCGCCGGACCTCGCCACCGCGTCCCGGTAGGCGTCCTCGTCGTCCCGCTCCAGGCGACCGACCAGCACGTTGTGCCGCGCGGTCATCGGCCACTGCGCCGGGTTCTGCGCGATCACCGCGATCGACGAGTGCACCAGGCCCGGGTCGGCCTCCGCCAGGTCGACGCCGTCCCAGCGGACCGAGCCCGACGTGGCCGGGTAGAGGCCGGTGAGCACCTTGCCCAGGGTGGTCTTGCCCGAGCCGTTCTCGCCGACCAGCGCGACGACCTCGCCCCGCTCCACGGTCAGGTCCACGCCGCGCAGCGCGGGCTTCTTCCCGCCGGGGTAGGTGAACGACACGTCCTCCAGGGTGATCCGCCCCGGGTCGGCGGGCGGCCGGGCCCCGGAGCGCGCCTGGGCCCGCTCCGCGCCCTCGACGAGCAGCTTCTTGTAGAAGTCGATGTAGAAGGAGTCCTCGTAGAGGGAGTTGACGGCGCGGGTCGTGCCGGCCAGCGACGAGAACCCGGTGCGCATGGCCAGCACCGCCGTGGCCGCGAGCGCCAGCTCCAGCTCCCCGGTGTGCAGCAGGAGGAGCAGCACCAGGTAGGCGACGCCCGTGCCGACGCCGGCGAGCGCCCGGCCGACCAGCCGCACGAGGTTGGTGCGGTGCGCCACCCGGACCTCGTCGACGACGAGGCTGTCGGCGATCCGGCGGTGCTCGGCCAGCAGCCGTTCCTGGAGGGCCAGCGCGTGCCGTTCGAGGGCGAAGTCGCGGTCCGTGGCGACCTCCTCCACCACGCCCTTGCGGGTGTTGCGGGTGACCGAGCCGAGGAAGTGCTCGTAGCGCAGCTTGGACGCGCGCGCCGCCGCCCACGCGTTGGCCAGGGCGGCCAGCAGCAGCGCGGGCGCGAGCCACGGGTGGAGCAGGCCGACCGTCACCACCGCCGCCACCAGCGAGATGCCGCCGGAGAGCAGGTCGGCCAGGTAGCGGAGGCTGGACTCCAGCGACCGCACGCCGCGCCGGCCGCCCTGGCGGGCCAGCTCGCGGAAGTCGGCGTCCTCGAACGCGAGCAGCTCGGCCCGCACGAGCACCGCCGTGACCTCGTCGTTCGCCGCCCGGGTGACGCGCGGCCGCAGCGAGCTCTCCACCGCGGCCACGGCCGTGTCGAGCAGCGCGCGGACCACCAGCGAACCCACCACCACGGCCAGCGCGGGCAGCGCCTGGACGACGCGGTCGGGCGTGGGGCCGTCGCGGAGCAGCGCGGTGAACACGTCCGCCGTGGCGAGCAGGCCGAACGCGGTGACGCACCCCGAGGCGACGTGCACCGCGCCCGCGAGCACCGTGAGGCGCGGCGAGGTCGCCCAAGCCAGGCGGCCGACCGCCACCACGGCCGCGGGCAGGCTGCGCAACGCCTTGCCGAGGCTCACCGACACCCCGCCGCGGCGACGGGCCCACTTGGGGGTGGCGACGTTCTCCACCCCGATCAGCACGCTGCTCATCCACCCAGGGAACGGGAAGTCCGCGCGGGCTGCCAACCGCTTTCGCCGTCGGCGCAGGCAGGCGGTTCGGAGGGCCGGAATTGTCGTACCCGGCCGGCAGGATGAAAGCAGGGGGTCCCCAGGGGCGGGGACCCTTGCGAAGCTTGTGGTCGGGCCGGTGGCTGGTGGCCGGGCGGCGGTGGCCAAGCCGGGTTGGTGGTCAGGCCGGGCGGTGGTCAGGCCGGGCGGCGGTCAGGCCGGGCCGGCGGTCGGGCCAGGCCGATGCCCAGGCCAGGCCAGTGGTCAAGCCGGGCCGGTGGCCAGGCCGAGCCGGTGGCCAGGCCGAGCCGGTGGTGAGGCCAGGCCGATGCCCAGGCCAGGCCAGTGGTCAAGTCAGGCCGGCGGTCGGGCCAAGCCGGCGGTCGGGCCAAGCCGGCAGTCGGCGGACGAGGTGGAAGCGGGCTTCCCGGGGCAGCCCCCTGCGGAGCCGACCCGCGCCCCCGGTGAGCCAGATCCCCAATGAGCCAGACCCCCGGTGAACCGGACCGCCGTAGCGGCCCGCCACCCCGACTGCCGAAGGCGTCAGCGCACCATGTCCTTGCGCAGCTCGCGCGGCAGGGCGAAGGCGATCTTCTCGTTCGCCGTGGTGATCTCCTCGACCTGCCCGTAGCCGCGCTCGGCCAGGTGCTTGAGCAGGTCCATCACCAGGATGTCCGGCACCGACGCGCCCGAGGTCACGCCGACCGTG
Organism: Saccharothrix xinjiangensis; assembly: GCF_039527585.1. NCBI lineage: Bacteria > Bacillati > Actinomycetota > Actinomycetes > Pseudonocardiales > Pseudonocardiaceae > Saccharothrix > Saccharothrix xinjiangensis. The sequence goes on from NZ_BAAAKE010000001.1 coordinate 23,283, forward strand.
GTGACGCCGTCGAGCCACGCCTCGTCGACCTCGCGCGCGTAGTCGATCAGGTAGGAGGCCCGCGCGCCCGCCTGGAGCGCCACCTCCACCAGCCGCACCGAGTTGGACGAGTTCTTCGACCCCACCACCAGCACCAGGTCGCACTCCGGCGCCATGGTCTTCACCGCGGTCTGCCGGTTGGACGTGGCGTAGCAGATGTCGTCCGACGGCGGCTCCTGGAGGTCCGGGAACCGCTCCTTGAGCTGCCGCACCCGCACCATGGTCTCGTCGACCGACAGCGTGGTCTGGGACAGCCAGACCACCTTGGACGGATCGCGCACCTCGACCTTGTCGACGTCCTCGGCGGTGTCGACGAGCTGGATGTGCTCGGGGGCCTCGCCCTGCGTGCCCTCGACCTCCTCGTGCCCCTCGTGGCCGATGAGCAGGATGTCGTAGTCCTCGCGGGCGAAGCGCTTGGCCTCGTTGTGGACCTTGGTCACCAGCGGGCAGGTGGCGTCGATGGTGCGCAGCGAGCGCGAGGCCGCCTCCTGGTGCACGGCGGGCGACACGCCGTGCGCGGAGAACACCACCAGGGCGCCCTCGGGCACCTCGTCGGTCTCGTCGACGAAGATCGCGCCCCGCGCGGACAGCGTCTCGACGACGTGCTTGTTGTGGACGATCTCCTTGCGCACGTAGACCGGGGCGCCGTACTGCTCCAGCGCCTTCTCCACCGTCACCACGGCACGGTCCACGCCGGCGCAGTAGCCACGCGGCTTCGCCAGGAGCACTCGCTTGTCCATGCGCCCAGGGTACGGCGTGCCAGGTGTAGGCATCCGGCGGCCGACTGCGGCAGGCTGTCACCATGAAGCCACTGCCGCTGCCCGTCCGCCTCGCCGCGGGACTGGCGGCCACCGCCGTCGAGCAGGCCCGCAAGCTGCCGCAACAGCTGGTGGGGCTCCCGGTGACCGTGGTCAGCGAGGCGTTGCAGCTGTCCATGCGGGTCCAGCAGCGGGTGACCGAACTCGCAATCAAGGGCGACGACGTGCTGGCCGTGCTGCGACCGTCCGAGCAGGAGCCCGAGTGGGCGACCTTCGACGAGGACGAGGACGAGGACGCGCACGTAGGCGAGGACGCGGACGAGGGCCGGCGCGAAACCGCGGGCGCGGACCTCCACGTGATCCAGGTCGAGGACGAGGACGAGGACCCGGGCGACGACCTGGACGAGGACCGGGACGGCGCGCGCCCGCCCGCCGAGGACCCGTGGGCCGAGGAGGAGCGGGCGCTGGCCGCCGAGTCGCCCGCGGCGCTGCCGGACTACGACCAGCTGACGCTGCCGCAGCTGCGGGCCCGGTTGCGCACGCTGTCCGAAGCGGACCTGGAGCAGCTGCTCCAGCACGAGCGCACGCACGCCGCGCGCCCCGAGTTCACCGGGATGCTGACGCGGCGCATCGCCAACCTGAAGTCCGGCGGCTGACGGGTGGCCGAGGAGAGGTCCAGCCCGGAGAACCCGTGGCCGGTGCGCACGGTGGCGCGCAAGATCTTCGACTGGATCAACCGCCTGGGTGACGTGTGGGTCGAGGGCCAGGTCACCCAGCTGAGCGCCCGGCCCGGCACGTCGACCGCGTTCCTCACCCTGCGCGACCCCTCGGCGGACATGTCGATGCAGCTCACCGCGCCCGTGGGCGTGGTGCGCGAGCTCCAGCTGGCCGAGGGCAGCCGCGTGGTCGTGCACGGCAAGCCGCACTTCTACCCCAACCGCGGCACGCTGAGCCTGCGCGTGGACGAGATCCGGCAGGTCGGCATCGGCGAGCTGCTGGCCCGGATCGAGCGGCTGAAGAAGCTGCTGGCCGCGGAGGGCCTGTTCGACCCGCGGCGCAAGCGCAGGCCGCCGTTCCTGCCGAACAAGATCGGCCTCATCACCGGCCGCGCGTCGGCCGCGGAGCGGGACGTGCTGACCAACGCGCACGCGCGGTGGCCGGGCGCGCGGTTCCGGGTGGTGAACGTGGCCGTCCAGGGCGTGTCGGCCGTGCCGCAGATCCTCACCGCACTGTCGACACTGGACCACGACTCCGAAGTGGACGTCATCGTGCTGGCCCGCGGCGGCGGCAGCGTGGAGGACCTGCTGCCGTTCTCGGACGAGGCGCTGTGCCGGGCGGTGGCGACCTGCCGCACGCCGGTGCTGTCGGCGATCGGGCACGAGCCGGACGCGCCGCTGGTGGACCACGTCGCGGACCTGCGCTGCTCCACGCCGACCGACGCGGGCAAGCGGGTGGTGCCGGACGTGGCGGAGGAGGCCCAGCGCGTCCGCCAGATGCGCGACCGGGGCCGCCGCGCCCTGCGCGCCTGGGTGGACCGCGAGGAGAAGCTGCTGGCGTCGCTGCGGACCAGGCCGGCGCTGGCCGACCCGCACGGCCCGCTGGACCGGCGCGCCGAGGACGTGGACCGGCTGCGGGAGCGGGCCCGGCGCGCGGTGCGCAACCGGCTCGACTCGGAGACGACGGGCCTGACCGCCACGCGCGCCCGCTTGACGACCCTCGGGCCTGCCGCCACGCTGGCCCGGGGATACGCGGTGGTGCAGCTCGTCACGCCCGACGGCGAGGTGGACGGGGTGCTCCGGTCGACCTCGCAGGCGCCCCCGGGCGCCCGGCTGCGGGTGCGCGTGGCCGACGGCGCGGTGCACGCGGTGGTCACCACCGACGACGGTGGCGGCGACGCGGCACGAGCCGGCCAGGCCGGCGACCGGGCACGAGCCGGCGAGAACGGCGACCGGGCACGAGACGGCGACCCGGCACGCGCCGACGAGGACGGCGGTCCGGCGCACGCCGGCGGAGACAGCGGAGACAGCGGTCGGGAGGAAGGAGGCGGTGGTGCCGAACCCGGCACGTGAGCCCACGTTCCTGCCCTTGACGATGGCCGCCGCGAACGAGGCGGACGACGAGGGCGCGCGCAGCGTGCGCGACCGGGCGGAATCGGCCGACCGGGCCGCGGCCGACTGCTGGCTGGCCCTGGTGGCCGGCTGCACGTCCGGCAGGCAGGCCCTGGTCGACCGCCTGCACGACCTGTCCGAGGCGACCTGCGGCTACGCGGGGACGCGGTGGTGGGCGGGTCGCGGGTCGGTGCACGGCACGCGCGTCGCGGCCGCCGAGCACCGCATCGACGACGCGGTGCGCGAGGGCGACGGCGCGGAGTTCGCCGAGGCGTTCATCGGCTACGACCAGGCGGTGGCCACGGTCGTGGCCCACGTACGGAGCAGAGTGGGGAAGTCGGTCACGTGAGCAAGCCCGCAACCGGGGAGCAGGACGTCGAGGAACTGGGCTACGAGCAGGCCAGGGACGACCTGGTGGAGGTGGTCCGCAGGTTGGAGGCCGGCGGCCTGTCGCTGGACGAGTCGCTGAGGTTGTGGGAGCGGGGCGAGGCCCTGGCGAAGACCTGCGAGCGGCTGCTCGCGGGCGCCCGCGAGCGGATCGATCAAGCACTGAGTGTGACCGAGGAGGACGTGGCCGAGGTGTGACGACGTGCGAGGATTGGCCTACCGCCCGGTAATCCACGCCGGTCGGTGACCAGTCCGGCAGCCGCACCAGGGAGCGCCACATGACCAGCAGCCCGTCCGAGCGTCGTCGCGAAGCACCCGACCGGAACCTCGCGCTGGAGCTCGTCCGGGTGACCGAGGCGGCCGCGATGGCCGCCGGGCGCTGGGTCGGCCGCGGCGACAAGAACGGCGGCGACGGCGCGGCCGTGGACGCCATGCGCAAGCTCATCGGCACCGTCTCGATGCGGGGCGTCGTGGTGATCGGCGAGGGCGAGAAGGACGAGGCGCCCATGCTGTTCAACGGCGAGGAGGTCGGCGACGGCAACGGGCCGGAGTGCGACGTGGCCGTCGACCCGATCGACGGCACCACGCTGATGGCCAAGGGCATGCCGAACGCGCTGGCCGTGCTCGCGGTGGCCGAGCGCGGCGCGATGTTCGACCCGTCCGCGGTGTTCTACATGGAGAAGCTGGCCACCGGGCCGGAGGCGGCGGACGTCATCGACATCACCGCGCCGATCGGGGAGAACGTCAGGCGGGTCGCCAAGGCCAAGCACAGCGACGTGTCCGACGTGGTCGTGTGCGTCCTGGACCGGCCGCGGCACGAGTCGATCGTGCGGGACGTGCGCGCGGCGGGCGCCCGCGTCCACTTCATCTCCGACGGCGACGTGGCGGGCGCGATCTCGGCGGCCCGCCCGAACACCGCCATCGACCTGCTGGTGGGCATCGGCGGCACGCCCGAGGGCATCATCGCGGCGGCGGCGCTGAAGTGCATGGGCGGCTCGATCCAGGGCAGGCTGTGGCCGAAGGACGACGAGGAGCGGGCCAGGGCGCTGGACGCCGGGCACGACCTCGACCGGGTCCTGACCACCGACGACCTGGTGCGCGGCGACAACGTGTTCTTCTGCGCGACCGGCGTCACGGACGGCGACCTGGTGCGCGGCGTGCGCTACCGGGCGGGCGGCTGCACCACCCAGTCGATCGTGATGCGCTCCAAGTCCGGCACGGTGCGCATGATCGACGGGTTCCACCGGATGGACAAGCTCCGCGAGTACGCCTCGGTGGACTTCGACGTCCCGGCGGGCAGCCCGGACGCCCTGCCGCCGCTGCCCTGACCGCGGCCCCGCGCCGCGGCCCCGGACCGGCGAACGGCCGGCGCGCGGGCGGTTGTCAACTGTCAATCCGCGTAACCGGCCGATCGGCTGTGTTGATCACGCTGCGTTCATCCCTAGTTTCCGATCTGTCGCCGGCAACCCTGCGCCGGTGACGGAGAGGAAGCGATGAAGGTACGTACCCTGTTCACCGCCTTCGCGGTGGCGATCGGCGCGGCGCTCGCGGGCGCGGCCGGGGCGGCGGCGGCCCCGGCGGCGGACGGCGAGGTCACCCCGTTCATCGTGGGCGGCGGCAACGCCACGCAGACCTACTCGTTCATGGTCTCCCTGCAGAGCACCTCGGGTAGCCACTTCTGCGGCGGTTCGCTGATCAAGGCCAACTGGGTCGCCACGGCCAAGCACTGCGTGCAGGGCCGCTCGGCGTCCTCGATCCGGGCCCGCATCGGCACGACCAACCGCACCAGCGGCGGCACGGTCGCGTCGGGCGCCCAGATCGTCAACCACCCGAGCTACGACTTCGCCCTCGTGCGCCTGTCCACCTCGGTGAGCCAGACCCCGATCACGATCGCGTCCTCCTCGGGCGCGTCCGGCACCGCCACCCGCATCATCGGCTGGGGCCAGACCTGCGCCCCGGCGGGCGGCTGCGGCGCGCCGGTCACGCTCCAGGAGCTGAACACCTCGATCGTGGCCGACGGCAACTGCCAGGGCATCTACGGCTCGTACGAGATCTGCACCAACAACCCCGGTGGCCGGGCGGGCGCCTGCTACGGCGACTCGGGCGGCCCGCAGATCAAGTCGGTCGGCGGCACGTGGCAGCTGATCGGCGCCACCAGCCGCGCGGGCAACAACAGCTCCACCTGCGCCACCGGCCCGTCGATCTACATGGACGTGCCGGCGTTCCGCTCGTGGATCGGCCAGTACGCGGGCGCGGTCTGACCGCACCCCGCGACGGCGTTCGAGGGCCGTCCCACCTCCGGGTGGGGCGGCCCTTCCCGATTCGTTACCGGGTGGACTGCAACGGAGCGCGCCACGGGGGCGTCACCAAGGTGTCACCAGCACGAACCCGGGGGTGCGCGATGCGCAAGAAGACACTGACCGCGATGGCTCTCCTGGCGGTGGTCCCGTTCCTGGCCACCGCCTGCGGCACGGCCGGCCCGACCGCCGCACCGTCCACTTCGGACTCGACGGTGTCGTCCGCGCCCGCCGAGGGGTCCGGCCGGGTCGCGCCGGGCACGCCCGCCGAGCCGACCCCGACCACGACCACCCCGCAGCCCCAGCCCGCGCCGCCGCCCCCGCCGATGACCGTGCCCGGCACCCCGTGCGACATCGCCGACGGCGCGTGCGTGCGGTTGTCCACCAAGGAGTCCTGGCTGATCAGCGACGGCCGGGTGAGCTACGGCCCGGTGCCGATCACCTCCGGCCGCCCCGGCCACGAGACGCCGGTGGGCACGTTCCCGGTGCTGTGGAAGGTCCGCGACGACTGGAGCCGCCCCTACAACGCGCCCATGCCGTTCTCCACCTACTTCGTGAGCAACGGCATCGCGTTCCACGAGGGCAGCCTCACCGACCCGTCGCACGGGTGCGTGCACCTGTCGCGCGAGGCCGCCTCGAAGTACTTCGAGGCGCTCCAGGTCGGCGCGGAGGTCCAGGTGACCGCTTGAGAACATGAGCGGTTTGGGTCGCACCTACCCCGGGGTAGCCGAAGGGCGAGGGGTGATTCGAGATGAAGAAGACGCTCGGTACTGCGACAGTCGCAGCGGCCGCGGCGGCCTTGTCCTTCGGCCTCGCGGCACCCGCCAACGCTTCCACCGGCACGCCCTGCTCCATCCGGAACGGCGCGTGCGTGCAGTTGTCCACGAACCAGGCGTGGCTGATCTACAACGGTAGTGCCAGCTATGGGCCCGTAGCGGCGTCCCACGGCATGCCGGGGTACGAGACCCCGGTCGGCACGTACCCGGTGCTGCGCAAGGTGAAGGACGACTGGAGCGTTCCCTACAACGGGCCGATGCCCAACTCGGTGTACTTCACCACGAGCGGCATCGCGTTCCACCAGGGTGACACCTCGCAGAAGTCGCACGGCTGCGTGCGACTGGGCCCGCAGGAGTCGTTGACGTTCTACGACAACCTCTTCCCGGGCGAGCAGGTGCAGGTGGTGGCCTGACCCTTCCGGTATCGGGTCCCCCGCTCCCTCCTCGGAGGGAGCGGGGGACCTCCTGTGGCGGAAAGTCCGACCGGCGTCGCCGGGAGCTCAGCCGGCGTTGCTGGAGTGGCCGGGGAACAGGTGCGCCCCCGGGTCGAGCAGCACCGCGATGTTGTTGACGGCGGTGGCGGCCTCACCGAAGCCGGTGGCGATCAGCTTCACCTTGCCGGGGTACTGGGCGACGTCGCCCGCCGCGTAGACGCGGTCGCGGGCGGTGCGCATGGTGGTGTCCACCAGGACCGCCCGGTGGTCCAGCTCCAGGCCCCACGACTCGATGGGCCCGAGGTCGGCGGTGAAGCCCAGCGCGGCGACCACGGCCTGCGCGGGCAGCACCTTCCGGCCGCCGCCCTTGAGGCCCAGCTCCACCTCCGCCAGCTCCGGGTCGCCGCGCAGCTCCAGCACCTCGGCGTCGGTGATGATCGGCACGCCGAGGTCGCGCACCTGCCGCACGGTCGGCGGGTGGGCGCGGAAGGTGGCGCGGCGGTGCACGACGGTGACGCTCGCCGCGATCGGGGCCAGGGCCAGCGCCCAGTCGAACGCCGAGTCCCCGCCGCCGACGACCACCACGTGCTGCCCGGTGTGCGCGGCGAGGGCGGGCACGAAGTGGACCACGCCCCGGCCGAGCCAGCCGTCGCCGGCGGGCAGCGGGCGCGGCGTGAACTCGCCCATGCCGGCCGTGATGAGCACCGCGCGCGCCTTGACCACGGCGCCGTCGGCCAGGCCGACGTGCAGCCGGTCGTCCACAGTGGACAGCGTGCGGGCCTGGCGGCCGAGCAGGTAGGCCGGCTTCCACTGGTCGGCCTGCCGCACCAGCCCGTCGACCAGCTCGCGCCCGCGCACGGCCGGGAACCCGGCCACGTCGAAGATCATCTTCTCCGGGTACATCGCGGTGATCTGACCACCCGCCTCGGGCAGCGCGTCGACCAGCGCGACGGACAGGTCCCGGAAACCCGCGTAATAGGCGGCGAACAACCCCGTGGGGCCCGCACCGACGATGAGCAGGTCGACCTCAAGGTCCATGAGGACGACCATAGGTGTTCCGCGCCACCGTGCCCAGTTAGGCAAGGCGGTCCAAACTCGGTGTCATGGGCGAACAGGAGTACCGCGTCGAGCACGACACCATGGGCGAGGTCCGGGTGCCGGTCGACGCGCTGTGGCGTGCGCAGACTCAGCGCGCGGTGGAGAACTTCCCGATCTCGGGGCGCGGTCTGGAGCGCGCGCAGATCAGGGCGCTGGGCCTGCTCAAGGCGGCCGCGGCGCGGGTGAACGAGCGGCTGGGGGTGCTGGAACCCGAAGTGGCGGGCGCCATCGCGGCCGCCGCCGACGAGGTGGCCGCGGGCGAGCACGACGCGCACTTCCCGGTGGACGTGTTCCAGACCGGGTCGGGCACCTCGTCGAACATGAACGCCAACGAGGTGATCGCGACCCTGGCGAGCCGGGCTCTCGGCCGGGACGTGCACCCCAACGACCACGTCAACGCCTCGCAGTCGTCCAACGACACGTTCCCGACGACCCTGCGGATCGCCGCGACCGAGGCCGTGGCGCGCGACGTGGTCCCGGCCCTGGAGCACCTGGCGGAGGTCCTGGAGGCCCGCGCCGCGGACTGGAAGTCGCTGGTCAAGTCGGGCCGCACGCACCTGATGGACGCCGTGCCGGTCACCCTGGGCCAGGAGGTGGGGGCGTGGGCCACCCAGGTCCGCAACGGCGTCGAGCGGCTGACCGCCTCCCTGCCCCGCCTGGCGGAGCTGCCGATCGGCGGCACGGCCGTGGGCAGCGGCCTGAACGCGCCCGCGGGCTTCGGCGCGGCCGTCTCGGCGGAGCTGGCCGGGATCACCGGCCTGCCGCTGACCGAGGCGCGCGACCACTTCGAGGCCCAGGCCACCCAGGACGGCGTGGTCGAGGTGTCCGGCCAGCTCCGGGCGACCGCCGTGGGCCTCTACAAGATCGCCAACGACCTGCGCTGGCTGGGCTCCGGCCCCCGCACCGGCCTGGGCGAGCTGGCGCTGCCGGACCTCCAGCCGGGCTCGTCGATCATGCCGGGCAAGGTCAACCCGGTGATCCCCGAGGCGGTGATGATGGTGGTCGCCCAGGTCATCGGCAACGACGCCACCGTCGCGTTCGCCGGCTCGCAGGGCAACTTCCAGCTGAACGTGATGCTGCCGGTCATCGCCCGCAACGCCCTGGAGTCGGCCCGCCTGCTGGCCTCCGCCTCCCGCCTGCTGGCCGACAAGGTCCTGGTCGGCGCCGAACCGCAGGTGGACCGGATGCGCGAGTACGCCGAGTCCTCGCCCTCCATCGTCACCCCCCTGAACCGCCACCTCGGCTACGAGGAGGCCGCCTCGATCGCCAAGCAGTCCCTCAAGGAGCGCAAGACCATCCGCGAGGTGGTCCTGGAACGCGGCCACGTCCCCGCCAAGCTCACCGAACGCCAACTGGACGAGGCCCTGGACGTCCTCCGCATGGCCACCGGCACCCCCTGACCCCCCGCGTGTCCTCCACTCGGACATCGCGTGTCCTCCACCCAGGCATCGCGAGTCGAACGCTCAGGTCGACCGTGTCGAACGCTCAGGACCCCCGAGTTCTGCGTTCAGGACCCCCGGGCCGTCGCTGATCGGCCTTTGTCGGTGGTCCGGTGCACCATGGTGGGCGTGCTGTTCACCGAAGTGGTCGAGACGTCCGCCGCCGTGGGGGCGACGCGCTCCCGCCTGGCCAAGGTCGGGGCGCTGGCCGACCTCATCCGCCGGACGGGCACGCCCGCCGTGGTGTCGTTCCTGGTCGGCGTGCCCAGCCAGGGCCGCATCGGCGCGGGCTGGCGGACGGTGCTCGACCTGGACGTGCCGCCCGCCGCCGGGCCCTCGCTCACGGTGTCCGATGTGGACGGGGCACTGGGCGCGTACGCCGCCATCGGCGGCAGGGGCTCGGCGGCGCGGCGGGTCGAGGCGCTGCGCGACCTGTTCTCCCGGGCCACCGCCGCCGAGCAGGACTTCCTCAAGCGCCTGCTCACCGGCGAGCTGCGGCAGGGCGCCCTCGAAGGGGTGATGCTGGACGCGGTCGCCAAGGCCGCCGAGGTGCCCGGCGAGGTGGTGCGGCGGGCGTTCATGCTCTCGGGCAGCCTCCCGGCGACCGCCGCCGCCGCGCTGACCGGCGAGGCCGCGCTGGCGGCGTTCCGGCTGGAGGTGGGCCGCCCGGTCCGGCCGATGCTCGCCTCGCCCGCCGAGTCCCTGCCCGACGCCCTCGCCGAGGTGGGCGAGGCAACGGTGGAGCACAAGCTCGACGGCGCGCGCATCCAGGTGCACCGGGACGGCGACGTCGTCCGCGTCTTCACCCGCACCCTGCGCGAGGTCACCAAGACCGTGCCCGAGCTGGTCGAGCTGGTCCGCGGCCTGCCGTGCGACTCGGTCGTGCTGGACGGGGAGACGCTGGCGCTCACCGACGACGGCAAGCCGCGCCCGTTCCAGGAGACGATGAGCCGCTTCGGCGCCCAGGACGTCCGCGAGCTGCTGCTCAGCCCCTTCTTCTTCGACTGCCTGCACCTCGACGGCCGCGACCTGCTCGACGAGCCGCTGCGCGCCCGGCTGGACGCCCTGCGGCAGGTCGCCGGCGACCACGTCGTCCCCGGCCGGCTGCGGCCGACCGGTGAGGAGGCCGCCGCCGTGCTCGACGAGGCGCTGGCCGCCGGCCACGAGGGCGTCGTGGTCAAGTCCCTGGACTCGGCCTACGCCGCCGGCCGCCGCGGCCGGGCGTGGCAGAAGGTCAAGCCGGTGCACACCCTCGACCTGGTGGTGATCGGCGTCGAGTGGGGCAGCGGCAGGCGCCGCGGCCTGCTGTCGAACCTGCACCTGGGCGCCCGCGACCCCGACGGCGGCCCGCCGGTCATGGTCGGCAAGACGTTCAAGGGCCTGACCGACGAGCTGCTGGCCTGGCAGACCCGCGAGCTGCTGGCCCGCGCGACGGAGAAGGACGAGTGGGTGGTCACCGTCCGCCCCGAGCTGGTCATCGAGATCGAGCTGGACGGCGTGCAGGTCAGCCCCCGCTACCCCGGCGGCGTGGCGCTGCGGTTCGCCCGCGTGGTCCGGTACCGGCCGGACAAGGGACCGGCCGAGGCCGACACCATCGACGCCGTGCGGGCCCTGCTGCCCGGCCCCGGCCCGGCGGCCACCGCGGGGGGCGCCTGACGACACCCGCAGCGCTGTGCGCGCAACCGGGGCGGACGGGCCCTCCGACGGGTATCGTCAAATCTTCGTGCGATTCATCGAAGGGCATCGGCCCAGCTACGACCTGACCTACGACGACGTGTTCCTCGTGCCCGGCCGCTCGGCCGTGGAGTCGAGGTTCGGCGTCGACCTGTCGACCTCCGACGGCACGGGCGCCACCATCCCCGTCGTCGTCGCGAACATGACCGCGGTGGCCGGGCGGCGGATGGCCGAGACGGTGGCGCGGCGCGGCGGCCTGGTGGTCCTGCCGCAGGACGTGGCGCCCGAGGCGGTGGCCGAGATCGTCGGGTGGGTCAAGGACCGCCACCCGGTGTGGGACACCCCGCTGACGCTCGCACCGGGCGACTCGGTCGCGGACGCGCTCAACCTGCTGCACAAGCGGGCGCACAACGCGGTCGTCGTCGTGGACGGCGACGGCCGGCCGGTGGGCGTGGTGGACGAGGCCGCGTGCGCCGGGGTCGACCGCTTCACGCGCCTGCACGACGTGGCCGACCCGCGCGTCACCACCCTCCCGATGGACACCGCCCCGCGCGGGGTGTTCGACGCGTTGACCGGCGGCGCGCAGCACGTCGCGCTGGGCGTCGACGACCGGGGCGCCCTGCGCGGCGTGCTGACCGCCCTGGGCGCGCTGCGCGCCGACGTCTACCAGCCCGCCCTGGACGCCGCGGGCAGGCTCCGCGTGGTCGCCGCGATCGGCGTGAACGGCGACGTCACCGCCAAGGCCGAGGCGCTGCTGGCGGCCGGGGTGGACGCGCTGGTGGTCGACACCGCGCACGGCCACCAGGAGAAGATGGTCGCCGCGCTCAAGGCCGTCCGCGAGGCCGGGCCGGCCGTGCCCGTGGTCGCGGGCAACGTGGTCACCGCCGGGGGCGTCCGCGACCTGGTCGAGGCGGGCGCGGACATCGTCAAGGTCGGCGTCGGCCCCGGCGCCATGTGCACCACCCGGATGATGACCGGCGTGGGCCGCCCGCAGTTCTCGGCCGTCGCCGAGTGCGCCGCGGAGGCCCGCGCGCTCGGCAAGCACGTGTGGGCCGACGGCGGCGTCCGGCACCCGCGCGACGTGGCCCTCGCCCTGGCCGCGGGCGCCGCGAACGTCATGGTCGGCTCCTGGTTCGCGGGCACCTACGAGTCGCCGGGCGACCTCCAGCGCGACGAGCAGGGCCGGCTGTACAAGGAGTCCTTCGGCATGGCCTCCAAGCGGGCCGTCAGCGCCCGCACCCGCACCGACAACGCGTTCGACCGGGCGAAGAAGGGCCTGTTCGAGGAGGGCATCTCCACCTCGCGGATGCGGCTGGACCCGCTGCGGCCCGGCGTGGAGGACCTGCTCGACTCGATCACCGCGGGCGTCCGCTCGGCCTGCACGTACGCGGGCGCGCAGACGCTGGAGGAGTTCCACGCCAAGGCCACCCTGGGCGTGCAGAGCGCCGCCGGGTTCGCCGAGGGCCGACCGCTGCCTTCGGGATGGTGATGAACACCGTCGGCCGCCGCCAATAGGCTGCGGGGGTGGACGCAGCCGTATCGGTGGAAGACCTGGTCAAGGTCTACAAGAGCGGTCAGGGACCGGCCGTGGACGGTCTCGGTTTCACGGTCCGGCGCGGTGAGGTGTTCGGCCTGCTCGGCCCCAACGGGGCGGGCAAGACGACCACCGTCGGGGTGCTGACCACCAGGGTGCGGCCGACGTCGGGGACGGCCCTGGTGGAAGGCGTCGACGTGGTCGGGGACTCCCGGCGGGCGCGGCGGCTGCTGGCCGTGGTGCCCCAGCGCAACAACCTGGACCGGGCGCTCGACGTCCGGCAGAACCTGCTGTTCCACGCCGCCTACCACGGCATGGGGCGCGCCGAGCGCAAGCGGCTGGCCGACGAGGTCCTGGAGCGCATGGGCCTGACCGGCCACGCCAAGGGCCTCGTGGACGACCTGTCCGGCGGCCAGGCGCAGCGGCTGATGATCGCGCGGGCGCTCATGCACCGCCCCCGCGTGCTGTTCCTGGACGAGCCGTCGACCGGCCTCGACCCCCAGGCGCGGCTGTTCGTGCACGACCGGGTCGCCGCCCTGCGCGCCGACGGCGTCACGGTCGTGCTCACCACCCACGACATGGACGAGGCGCACAAGCTGTGCGACCGGGTCGGCATCGTCGACCACGGCAAGCTCCTCGCCCTGGACTCGCCCGACGCGCTGACCAGGACCCTCCCGGGCAGCGCCACGCTGAGCGTCTCGGTCACCCTCGACGGCGCCGGGCCCGGTCCGGTCGCCGAGGCCCTGGCCGCGATCGGCGGGGTGGAGCGGGTCGAGCAGGTCGAGCAGGCCGGGGACGGGGACGCGCCGCCGGGGCCGGGCGGCGCGCGGCTGTTCCGCCTCTACACCGGCGTGGCGCCCGCCGCGGCGCTGCCCGAGGTCCTGCGCGCCCTCGAACGGCTCGGCACGCGGGTCGACGACCTGGCGATCGGCAAGCCGAGCCTGGAGGACGTGTTCATCCACCTGACCGGCAGGGAGCTGCGATGACCTCGCTGCGCACGTTCAACGCCATCCTCTGGCGCGACGTCTTCGTCACCGGCCGGGAGCTGCCCACCTTCCTCGCCCAGGTGATCGTCCAGCCGTTCTTCACCCTGTTCATCTTCGCCAAGGTGCTCGGCGACATCGGCTTCGTCCAGGGCGACTTCGCCTCCGTGCTGCTGCCCGGCATCGTGGCCATGAACGGGTTCCTCGGCGCGCTCCAGAACACCACCCTGCCGCTGGTGCTGGACTTCTCCTGGACCCGGGAGATCGAGGACCGGCTGCTCGCGCCGATCCCGATCCCGCTGGTCGCGGTGGAGAAGATGGTGTTCGGCGCGCTGCGCGGCCTGCTCGCGGCGGTGCTGATGATCCCGATCGGGTTCGTGATGCTGGACGTCACCTGGCCCGCGTCCGGCCTGCTGCCGGCCCTGCTGGTGATCGTGCTCGGCTCGCTGGCGGGCGCGGCGGTCGGCCTGGTCATCGGCACGTCGGTCTCGCCGCGGCACATCACCGTGATGTTCGCGGTGATCCTGACGCCGCTGCTGTTCACCGGGTCGGCGCAGTTCCCGTGGCCCGCGCTGGGCGACGACCTGCGCTGGTTCCAGGTGCTGTGCGCGCTCAACCCGCTGACCTACATCAGCGAGGGGATGCGCGCCGAGCTGGCGCCGCACGTGCCGCACATCCCGCTGTGGGTCTGCCTGGTCGTGCTGGTGGGCTCGATCGCGGGGTTCGGGGCGCTGGGCGTGCGCGGGTTCCTGCGCCGGGCGCTCGACTGAGGGCGGGAGGGGCCCGCCCGCGCGGGCGGGCCCCTCGTCACCGGCGCGTCAGAGGGTGTAGTCCTCCAGCATCTCGGTCACCAGCGCCGCGATCGGCGAGCGCTCCGACCTGGTCAGCGTGACGTGCGCGAACAGCGGGTGGCCCTTCAGCTTCTCGATCACCGCCAGCACGCCGTCGTGCCGCCCGACCCGCAGGTTGTCGCGCTGCGCCACGTCGTGGGTCAGCACCACCCGCGAGTTGGCGCCCAGCCGCGACAGCACGGTCAGCAGCACGTTGCGCTCCAGCGACTGCGCCTCGTCCACGATCACGAACGAGTCGTGCAGCGACCGGCCGCGGATGTGGGTCAGCGGCAGCACCTCCAGCATGCCGCGGTCCATGACCTCCTCGACCACGTCCTGGCTGACCAGCGCGCCGAGGGTGTCGAACACCGCCTGCGCCCACGGCTGCATCTTCTCGGTCTCGGAACCGGGCAGGTAGCCCAGCTCCTGCCCGCCCACCGCGTACAGCGGGCGGAAGACCACGACCCTGCGGTGCTGGCGGCGCTCCATGACCGCCTCCAGGCCCGCGCACAGCGCGAGCGCCGACTTGCCGGTGCCGGCCCGCCCGCCCAGCGAGACGATGCCGACGTCGGCGTCCAGCAGCAGGTCCAGCGCCACGCGCTGCTCGGCGGAGCGGCCGTGCAGGCCGAACGCCTCGCGGTCGCCGCGCACCAGCTTGACCCGCTTGTCCGGGGTGACCCGGCCCAGCGCGCTCGACGTGCCCGCGAGCAGCCGCAACCCGCTGTGGCACGGCAGTTCGGCCACGTGCGCGAGGTCGAACGGCGTCGGGTCGACCGAGCCCTCGCGGTACAGGGCGTCCACCACGGACTGGTCGACGTCCAGGTCGGTCATGCCGGAGTAGCCCGACAGCGCGACGTCCTGCGCCCGGTACTCGTCGGCCGCGAGGCCGACGGCGCCCGCCTTGACGCGCAGCGGCATGTCCTTGGTGACCAGCGTGACGGCGTTGCCCTCGGCCGCGAGGTTGAGCGCGCAGGCCAGGATCCGGGCGTCGTTGGAGTCCGTGCGGAAACCCGCGGGCAGCACCTCCGGGTCGGAGTGGTTGAGCTCGACGCGCAGGGTGCCGCCGAGGTCGCCGATGGGCACCGGGCCGTCCAGCCTGCCGTGCTTGAGCCGGAGGTCGTCGAGCAGGCGCAGCGCCTCCCTGGCGAACCAGCCCAGTTCGGGGTGGTGCCGCTTGCCCTCCAGCTCGCTGATCACCACGAGCGGCAGCACGACCTCGTGCTCCGCGAACCGCGTGGTGGCCAGGGGGTCGGAGAGCAGCACGGAGGTGTCCACCACGTACGTGTGAACAGTTGGCGCACCGCGGCGCCGGGACGTGCTGCGCGATGAGCCTGAGGAACGGCTCGCGGGTCGTCGTGCGTTCACGGCAACTCCTCGCGAACGCGACACCCGCGTCCGCTCCTCGCTGGGCCAGGCACCACCCCGATCGGCCGGTCCGCCTCACTCGCTCAGGCGCACCGGCCACGAAGGCCGGGTGCCGGCCCCCTCGCGCTCGCTGCCGCCGGCGGAACCGGCGAGTGCACAACAGCCACGATCAGGGCCTCCCTGCGCGGGCCGCAGTGGACGCGTCCCGCCAACCGGAAGTTACCTCCGCAGGTCCCTCTTATGCAGGCAGCCACACAGGTGATTCGTCAATTCGTCACCTCTCGGCAAAACGGGCGAAAGCTGCCCGCCGGGGGTGCGGCTGCCCGAACGCGCAGCGTCACCTCGGCCCAGCGCGGCGTGGTCCGCGCAGCTCAGAGCGGCTGCGCCGGATGCGGAGGGCGCACTCGCGCTCAGTCGCGGGGCAGCCGCGGCACACCCGCCTCGACCTCCTGCCGGAGGGTGCGCGGCACCAGCGGCTCGTCCAGCAGCCTCAGGTAGCGGTCACCCAGAGTGTCGGTCGGTGACCGCAGGTCCAACCAGGCCCGGATCAACCGCACGCCCTCCACGTACGTGGTGGTGTAGGCGCGCCACAGCGGGTCGCCCAGGAAGCGCAGCATGTGCCGCGCCCGCCGCTCGGGCACCAGCAGCCAGCGGCGCAGGAAGTCGACCACGTCGTCCGGGTGGGCGCGGCGGTCGTGCAGCATCAGCGCGGCGTCCTGGCGCACGGTGAGCAGGCCCGCGAGCGCGCCCTCGACGCGCTCGGTCAGCTCGCCGTCCACCCGCAGGCCCAGGTCGGCCACGA
This sequence comes from Saccharothrix xinjiangensis, assembly GCF_039527585.1. Classification (NCBI taxonomy): domain Bacteria; kingdom Bacillati; phylum Actinomycetota; class Actinomycetes; order Pseudonocardiales; family Pseudonocardiaceae; genus Saccharothrix; species Saccharothrix xinjiangensis. The sequence continues at coordinate 39,807 of NZ_BAAAKE010000001.1, forward strand.
TCTCCTCGGTCCAGCGGCCCCACCCCGGGCCCACCGCGGCGTGCAGGCCCAGCTCGGCCATGCCCTCGGCCATCAGGCACTGCGGGGTGTTGATCAGGAACAGCGCCTGCTCGGCGTGGCCGCGCTCGCCGACCAGGCCGACCTCCTTGCGGCAGTGCTCGGTGTGGTGGCCGGGGTAGGACTCGTGGGCGACCAGGTGCGGCAGGTTGGACACGCGGTGGCCGAGGTCGGCGTTGACCGCCACCCGCGAGCGGAAGCCGCCCAGGTAGTAGTTGAACCCGCTCCACGGCTTGTCGGTGACGACCTCGTACTCGACCACCTCGCCCGGCGGCAGCCCGTAGCGCTCGCGGACGCGGTCGCGCAGCGCGCTGGACAGGGCGTGCACCGCGGGGGACAGCAGGCGCGGCGGCACCTCGTCCAGCGCGCGGTGGTCGGCCAGCCGCGCGGCCAGGGAGCCGTCACCGGGCAGCAGCCCGTCCAGCTCCTCGTGGGCGCGGCGGTAGGTGTCGGGGTGGCCGGGCGCGACGTCGACCTGGAAGTAGGCGCGCACCTCGTCCACGAAGCCGACCCGCACGCCGGCGAGCTTGCGCGCGGTGGTCTCGACGGCCGTCAGGTGCGCCTCCAGGAAGCGGTGGCGCACCGGCTCCAGGTCGTCGACCCGGGCCAGCTCGCGGCGCAGCACCGCGGCGCGGTCGGCCAGGTTGGCCGGGTGCGGCCGCGGCTCGTCGTCGACCCGGCGCCGCAGCGCGCGGTCGCCGGTGAAGGAGTCCACCAGGCCGGGCGCCAGCTTCCCGAGCCTCAGCCCCAGCAGCAGGTACTCCCGCACGATCGCCTCGCCGTCCACGGCGGGGGACGATACGAGATGGCCGGCCGATTTACCACAGCGACGCGGCGAGTCGCGAATCGAGCGTGAGAAGAACACCTCAACGGGCGACAAGTACCGCGGGGACCATCACACAATGGTGTTGGAGGCATCCGGTCCGAGGCCAGATTTCGATAGTTTGCCCGCGATGAATCCGCACGCGCGATTCGGGCGGCGGTGGACCACCGGGGAAACCCACGGATAGAGGAGAGCGCAGTGCTGAAGAAGGCAAGCTCCATCGCCGCGATCGCGGCCGGCCTCATGATGCTCGGGTCGCCCGCGTTCGCGGTGGCCGGCGAGCCCTACGAGCACGACAAGAACAACTGGGGCAGCAACACCGCCATCGGCGAGCTCAGCTCCTACTACCAGGAGGGCGAGGGCGACACGGTCGCCGACCAGTTCGGCCTCATCAACTTCGGCAACGACTCCGACCTGGCGAGCGGCATCAACATCTGCGAGGTCGAGGTCAACGTCATCGGCGTCCCGGTCCTGGCGCAGAACGACGAGAGCCTCTGCATCAACACCGACGACGACGACAACGACGACAACGACATCGACGACGAGGACTGAGCCCGGCCCGAACGACGCCGGAACCAGGGCGTTGACCCGCGCGTGCGCGGGTCAACGCCCCTTTCGCGTTCCCGGGCAGGCTCCCCGGGCAGGCTCCCCGGTCGCACTCCCCGGTCACGCCCCCGGGCGCCTTCGTCATCGGGGCTTTCCCGGTTCGACCTTTCACCGGTCCGATAATCCGGTGAAACCGTGACGCCGACCACCCGGCAACCGCTTCTTTCCACCTCGGCCGGCCACGTGCCCCTACCACGCGGGCATCACCCTTTCCAGCAATGGCGGGGAGCACCCCGTCAGCGACCAGCCAGTTCACCGCCAGTCCAATACAGAGCGTGTTGAAAGACCACGTTGATCACCCGCTCGTGGGTAACACGGTCGAGAAATGTGCAGACAACCAATAGCTCGTCCACGAAGGGCATGATCCTTACCCGGGGCGACATAGCCAACAAACTGGACGAAAAATAGTTCACACGATGGTGTAATCGGACTGGCATCAGCGCCGCAGCCGAGTAAATTATCGCTGCGAGGGCATCACAGCCTGAGCCGCCAGATTCCCCGGAATGCTCGACAGGGATTACGGGGGTCACCACAAAATCCCATCAGAGGAGTGTGTTCCACATGTTGAAGAAGGCAGGCGTCGTCGCCATGGCCGCTGCCGGCCTCGTGATGCTGGGCTCCCCGGCCTTCGCGACCCCCGGTCACGGCCACGGTCACGGCCACGGCAACTGGGGCAGCAGCACCGCGATCGGCGAGCTGAACTCCTACTACCAGGAGGGTGAGGAGGGCGACGTCGCCGACCAGTTCGGTCTGATCAACTTCGGCAACGACTCCGACCTGCTGAGCAACCTCAACGTCTGCGAGGTCGAGCTCAACGTCATCGCGATCCCGATCCTGGCGCAGAACGACGAGAGCCTCTGCATCAACACCGACAACGACGACAACGACGGCAACGGCTGAGCCGTCCGCCAGTGAGTCGTCGGCCCACGGGCCGGTGTTGAAGTCGCGAAAGGCGGCACCTGTCAGCGGGTGCCGCCTTTCGGCGTCGAGGGGTACGGGGTCGGGGGTTCGGCGTCCCGGGGTCCGCTCAGGAACCGAAGCGGCGGTGGCGGAGGGCGTAGTCGCGCAGGGCGCGCAGGAAGTCGGTGCGGCGGAACTCCGGCCAGTACGCCTCGCAGAACCAGAACTCCGAGTGCGCCGACTGCCACAGCATGAACCCGGACAGCCGCTGCTCGCCCGAGGTGCGGATGAGCAGGTCGGGGTCCGGCTGGCCGGAGGTGTAGAGGTGCTCGGCGATGTGGTCGACGTCGAGGACCTCGGCCAGCTCCTCGATCGTGCCGCCGGACTCGGCGTGCTCCAGCAGCAGCTTGCGCACCGCGTCGGCGATCTCCTGCCGGCCGCCGTAGCCGACCGCGACGTTGACCTCCAGGCCGGTGCGGGACCGGGTGCGCAGCGACGCGGCCGACAGCCGGGCGGCGGTCTCGGTGGGCAGCAGGTCGAGCGCGCCGACGTGCCGGACGCGCCACGGGTTCTCCGGCTCGGCCAGCTCGTCGACGATGTCGGCGATGATGTCGAGCAGCGGCACGAGCTCCTCGCTCGGGCGGTCGAGGTTGTCGGTGGACAGCATCCACAGCGTCACCACCTCGACCCCGGCCTCGCGGCACCAGCTCAGCAGCTCCAGGATCTTCCGCGCGCCCGCGCGGTGGCCGTGCGCGACGTCGGTGAAGCCCGCCTCCTTGGCCCACCGGCGGTTGCCGTCCAGCACCACGCCGACGTGACGTGGTCGCTGCTTGCCGTCGAGCCACCGGTTCAGCCGGTACTCGTAGACCGGCAGGAGCAACCCGTCCTTGATGCGCTCGCGAAGACCCACGCTGGAAGAGCGTACGCCGCGTGGGACCGGTCACTCCGACGCGTGCTGCCGAGCAACTTAGGGTCCCGTAACCTCGGTCGGGTGACCACGTCGACGCTCCCGCAGCCCCCGGCGCCCGCATTGCGGCCGCGTCTGCGCGGCTGGCTCCACCTCTGGTCCTTCGCCGTGTCGCTGGTGGCCGGCGCGGCCCTGATCACCCTGGCCGCGACCACCTCGACCACCGAGGCGACGCTGGCCACGTCCGTGTACGCGACGACGGTGCTCGGCCTGTTCGGCGTGAGCGCCCTGTACCACCGGGTCAACTGGGTCAGCGTGCGCGCGCGGACGTGGATGAAGCGCCTCGACCACTCCATGATCTTCGTGTTCATCGCGGGCACCTACACGCCGTTCGCGATGCTGGCGATGGCGCCGTCCACGGGCAACGTGGTGCTGACCGTGGTGTGGGTCGGCGCGCTGTGCGGCGTGACGCTCAAGCTGGCCTGGCCGCACGCGCCGAGGTGGCTGGGCGTGCCGATCTACATCGCGCTGGGCTGGGTGGCCGTGTTCGTGCTGCCGGACCTGCTGCACCACGTGGGCGTGGGCGCGCTGGTCCTGCTCCTGGCGGGCGGCCTGCTCTACACCGCGGGCGCCGTGTTCTACGCGACCCGCTGGCCGAACCCGTGGCCGCGGGTCTTCGGCTACCACGAGTTCTTCCACGCGGCGACGGTGCTGGCGGCGATCTGCCACTACATCGCGGTCTGGTTCGCGGTCTACGCGTGACCGCGCCGGCGCACCCGACCTCCGTTCCGGGCTTGGCCGTGCGGTGGGTCGACGACGACTTCCCCGGCTGGGTCGAGGTCCAGCTCACCGACGCGCACGGCGTGGTGTGGAGCCTGGTCGACAAGGTCCCCGTGTTCGACGACGAGGACCGCCTGCGCCCCAACACCGCCTACCCCGTCGAGGTGCGGGTGGGGTGCGAGGTCGTCGGCCGGGGGCGGCTGGACGACGGCACCGAGGTGCTGACCGTGTCGACGAGGCTGCCGTGGGGCATCGAGGCCGTGGGCGGGCGCACCGAGTTCCTGGTGGACGTGCACCAGGTGACCACCGGCTAGCCCGGCGTCAGGTCCAGCGGGCCTGGAACCCGTCCGGGGCGACGTAGCGGTGGGCGCGCTCGGCGAACACCGACCGCAGCCCGCGCAGCAGGCCCTCCCGGCCGACGCGGGCCTCGACCTCCAGGACCCGGTCCAGGTGCGGCTTGTACGGGCGGTCGGGCGGCGGCGGGTCGCCCCACACGTCGTCGTCGGGCCGCTCGACCTCGGCGAACAGCCTGCTCAGGTACACCGCCAGGCCCTCGACCAGCCACGTCTCGGTGTTGACCAGGTTGCCCGACCACTGGTGCGCGACCTCGTGGGCGATCACGGTCGTCGCGTACCGGGGGTCGACGAACCGGTCCAGCGCGCCCTCGTCGAACACGATCAGGCCCTGCGTGGACAGCGCCAGCAGCGACAGGTCGTGCACGAACACCAGCTCGCACTTCGGGTACGGGTTGGGCGCGAGCAGGTCGGCGAAGAACGCGGTCGAGCGGGCCACCAGGTCGGCCACCCGCGTCCCGTCCACGCCCGCCCGCGACCTCGGCACGTGCACCGAGGGCGCGACCTCGACGAACGGCCCGGCCGCCAGCGCGACCCACGCCGGCTCGGTCGGCGCCGTGGGCGCGAAGGTGCGGACCTCGCCCCCGTCGACCAGCGGCAGCCCGTTGGCCAGGCACTTCCACGTCGGCGGCACCACGGCCGTCAGCGTGACGGGCGCGCGCAGCTGGTGGTCGGCGAAGTGGCCGAGGCAGCGCGGCGTGCCGTGCGGGTTGGGCGCGGCGTACAGGTAGACCTGGCCGTCGACCGGGTCGGTGACGCGGCGGAAGCCCGGCCTCGCGTACGGGAACAGCGCCTCGACGCGCAGGCCGCCGTCCTCGCGCTGCGGCGGGACGAGCACCTCGCCGAACACCTCGACCGGCTCGGGCTCGCCCCGGAACCGCAGCGTGGTGCGACCGCGCACCCCGTCCGCCGCCGGGTCCAGCCGCCACGTCAGGTCGTACGCCTCCACCTCGACCAAGGTGATCACCCCTTGATCCACACTACGGGAAGCGGGCCGCGCGGCGCCCGGTGTCACGCCAGGTCGGGGCCCTGCCGGCGCAGGTCGTCGACCTTGGTCATGGCCTCGCGCAGCTCGGCCAGCCACGTGTCGGCGTGCTCGCCGACCAGCCGCACGGCCCACGCCAGCGCCTCCGACCTCGACCGCGCCACGCCCGCCGCGACCAGGGTGTCGAGCACCTTGCGCTCGGGCTGCCGCAGCCGCGTCATGACCGGCGCGGACAACGTGGTGAACAGCTCCTCGGTGTCGCCGAGCCGGGCGCCCCAGGCGACCTTGCGCCGGTAGCGGTGCTCGGCCTGCCGGGCGATGCCGATGCGCTCGTCGCGCGTCTGCTCGCGGAACCGGGCGATCCGGCCCGCCTCGGCCGCCGCGCGCTCGGCGTCGTCGGCGAACCCGCCCTCCAGCGGGGGCAGGGCGCCGACCACCACGATCTCCTCGCGGTCCACCTCCACCACCGGCGCGCCGGTGAACCACCCGTCCGGCAGCCGGCCGGCGAACCAGGCCGCCGCGTCGTCCGCCGGGGCCTGCTCCGACTCCCTCTGCGCCCATCCACGTCTCATCGCGCACCACCCTGATTACATGATTACGGTGATGCAGACGCTACGCCGATCCCACCGGTTGTCGAGGCCGGTTCGCTCCTGGAGGACGCTCGGCCCTGGAGCACGCTCGGCCCTGGAGCACGCTCGGCCTTGGAGGACGCCCAGCCCCGGAGGACGCTCAGCGCGCCCGGGTGGTGAGGGCTTCCGCCAGCTCGGCCGCCGTGGTGACCGGGCGGTCGCACACGAAGCCCCGGCACACGTAGGCCGCCGGGCCGCCCGCCACCAGCGGCCGGTCCTCCAGCAGCGGCGCGGAGCCGGGTTCGCCGGCCACCACCACGCCGCCGCCGTGCACGCCGGCCCGCGCCGTGGCGACCAGCTCGGCCGACCCGCCCACCACCGCGACCTGCACCGGGCCCAGCGCCAGCGCCTCGGCCGCGCTCAGCCAGTGCCCGGCGAACCTCGGTTCCCGGGCGGCCAGCAGGCCGGCCCGCGCGACGGCCGCCCCGGCCGCCTCCCGGTACCCCGTCGGCCCGCCCAGCGCGGAGGCCGTGACCAGCGCGGACGCCAGGGACGACGCCCCGGACGGGGTGGCGTTGTCCGACGGGTCGGACGGCCGCCGCACCAGGGTCTCGGCGTCGTCGGCGGTGTCGTGGTGAACACCCGGCTCCTCGCCCGCGAACCGCGCCAGCGCGGTGTCCAGCAGCTCGCACGCGGCGGTCAGCCAGCGCCGCTCACCGGTCGCCTGGTGCAGGGCGAGCAGGCCCTCGGCGAGGCAGCCGTGGTCCTCCAGCACGCCCGCCGCCCGGCCCGCGACGCCGTGGCGTGACGTGCGCCGCAACCGCCCGTCGACCACGTGCACGCGCAGCACCAGCTCGGCGGCCCGGACGGCCGCCTCGACCCAGCGCGGTTCGCCGAGCGCCGCGCCCGCCTCGGCCAGGGCCGTGATCGCCAGGCCGTTCCACGCGGTGACGACCTTGTCGTCACGGGCGGGCTGCGGCCTGCGCCCGCGCGCTTCGAGCAGCCGGGCGGCGAGGTCCGGGTCCGGGTCGCCGAGCAGCCGCAGCGTCGACGCGCCGTGCTCGAACGTGCCCTCGTCCGTGACGCCGTGCAGCTCGGCGGCCCGCACCCCGTCCGCCAGGCCCAGCACCTCGACCAGCTGGGCGGGGGTCCACACGTACGTGGCGCCCTCGACGCCGTCGGTGTCGGCGTCCAGCGAGGCGGCGAACCCGCCCTCGGGCGTGCCCAGGTCGCGGAGCAGGAACTCGGCCGTCCCCCGGGCGACCCGCGCGTGCCGGTGCTCGGCGGTGCGCCTGGCCAGGTGCGCGTAGACGCGCAGCAGCAGGGCGTTGTCGTAGAGCATCTTCTCGAAGTGCGGCACCACCCACGCGGCGTCGACGGCGTACCGCGCGAAACCGCCGGCGAGCTGGTCGTGGAGGCCACCGGACGCCATCGCGTCGCACGTCGCGCTCACCATCGACAGCGCCTCGACCGACCCGGTGCGCTCGTGGTGGCGCAGCAGGAACTCCAGGACCGTCGACGGCGGGAACTTGGGCGCGCCGCCGAACCCGCCGTTGGCCAGGTCGAAGTGCCCGAGCAGCGACACGACCGCGCCGGCCAGCACGTCGTCGTCGACGGCGGAGCCGGGCAGCGGCGTGAACTCCAGCTGCCGGACGACCGCGGCGGCCGACCCGGTCACCTCGTCGCGCTGCTCGCGCCAGGCCCGCGCGACGGCCTCCAGCACCTGCCGGAACGACGGCATCCCGCGGGCGGGGTGCGGCGGGTAGTAGGTGCCCGCGTAGAACGGCTCGCCGCCGGGGGTGAGGAAGCACGTCATCGGCCACCCGCCGTGCCCGCTCATGGCCTGGGTGACGGCCATGTAGACCGCGTCCACGTCCGGCCGCTCCTCGCGGTCGACCTTGACGCTGACGAAGTGCTCGTTCAGGTAGGCCGCGGTGGCCTCGTCCTCGAACGACTCGTGCGCCATCACGTGGCACCAGTGGCAGGCGGCGTAGCCGACGCTCAGCAGCACCGGCACGTCGCGCTCCCGGGCCTCCGCGAACGCCTCGGGCGACCACTCCTGCCAGTCCACCGGGTTGTCGGCGTGCTGGAGCAGGTAAGGGCTGGTCGAGGACGCGAGCCGGTTCGCCATGCGCCCACGGTAGTGCGGTCCCGGCCGCGCGCCCAGTCAGTCCACAGTGGACTCCGGAGGGCTACTCGCCCGCCCCGCCCGCGGCCTTCCCGCCCCCGGCCCCGTTCTTGACCTCGCCCTCGGCCCCGTACTCGGCCGCGTCCTCGGCGGGCTCCGGGTCGTCGAACGAGGCGGGCACCCGCTTGAGGTGCTTGTTCATCGACTTGACCAGGAAGAACACCGCGATCAGGAACAGCACGAGCAGCAGCAGCCCGAGGGGCGAGGACTTGCCGAAGTCCTCCTGCTGCCCGCCGGGGTCCTTCTCCGTCGACGGTTGCCGCGCCGACACCAGCGCCGTGGTCTGCTCCAGGGGGATCGGAGCCAGGGCGGTCACGCGGTCACCTTCTCGTGGATGCCGGCGAACAGGTCGTCCTCCGGCAGGGTGCTGTCGACCAGCGACCTGGCCAACTCGTACTCCTCGGTCGGCCACACCTCGCGCTGCATCTCCAGCGGCACGGCGAACCAGCGGCTCTCCGGGTCGATCTGGGTCGCGTGCGCCTTCAGGGCCTCGTCGCGCACCACGAACCAGTCGGCGCACTCGACGCGGGTCGTGACGCGCTCCATCACGTCCGGCCGGTCGTCGCCCCAGCCCGCGAGCCACTCGGCGTACGGGGACTCCAGGTCGGCCGCGAGCAGCGCCTCGTGGAACGCCATCAGCTTCGCGCGCGAGAAGCCGTGGGAGTAGTAGAGCTTGAGCGGCTGCCACGGCTCGCCCAGCCCGGGGTAGCTGTCCGGGTCGCCCGCGGCGTCGAAGGCGGCGACCGAGACCTCGTGGCAGCGGATGTGGTCGGGGTGCGGGTAGCCGCCGTTCTCGTCGTAGGTGATGATCACGTGCGGGCGGAACTCGCGGATGACCTGGACCAGCGGCGGGGTCGACTCCTCCAGCGGCGTCAGCGCGAAGCAGCCCTCCGGCAGCGGCGGCAGCGGGTCGCCCTCGGGCAGGCCCGAGTCGACGAAACCGAGCCAGCGGTGCTGGACGCCGAGGATCTCCGCGGCCCGCGCCATCTCCCCGCGGCGGATCGCGGACATGTTCTCCAGCACCTCCGGCCGGTCCATGGCGGGGTTCAGGACGCTGCCCGCCTCCCCGCCCGTGCAGGTGACGACCATCACCTCGTGCCCCTCGGCGACGTAGCGGGCCATCGTGGCGGCGCCCTTGCTCGACTCGTCGTCCGGGTGCGCGTGCACCGCCATCAGGCGCAGCTTCTCAACCATGACGGTGGTGCTCCTCCTCAGACCTGCCGACCGGGGCCGATCGAACCCCTGCGACACTCAACGCGGTCGCGAGCGGCCATTGTTCCCCACGGGCAGGAAGGCGTTGGCAAGTGGCACTGCCGGAAGGTCGGTACGGCAAGCCGCGCCGCCCCGCGCCCACGTGGACCCGTTGGTCACTCGCCGTGATCGCGGTGCTGGTCGGCGGCGTCGTCGCCTGGGTCGGGTACCGGAACCTGGGCACCAAGCCCGTCGAGGCGAAGCAGACGGCGTTCGAGGTGTTGGGCGACAGCTCGGTGGAGATCACGTTCGAGGTGGTCCGGCAGACGCCGGAACGACCCGTGGTGTGCATCGTCCGAGCACGCTCCGAAGACGGCGACGAAGCGGGCCGGCGTGAGGTGCTGGTGCCCGCCGGCGCCGGCACGGTGCGCGAGACAACGGTGTTGAAGGCGTCCAAACCACCCGTCACCGGAGAGGTGTTCGGGTGCTCTTATCAGGTTCCCGAGTACCTGTCCACGAGGTAGCGGCCAAGCGGGTGATCTGCGCGTTTACCCGCCGGTTCGGGGAACAAAACGCCGTACTGGAACGTTCTCGTCGTGTTACTCTGGCCTTTCAGCACGGCCCCGACGCGGGCCGTGTTTTTCCGTTCCGGGTTGGTGCGCCCGGGAACTGCCAGCCCATCCGTGGGCCGGGAGCAAGACGAGGAGTTGGTGACCGTGAGCGACACTGAGGTGACCTGGCTGACCCAGGAGGCCTACGACCGTCTCAAGGCTGAGCTGGACGAGATGATCGAGAACCGCCCGGTCATCGCCGCGGAGATCAACGCCCGGCGCGAGGAGGGCGACCTCCGCGAGAACGGCGGGTACCACGCGGCCCGCGAGGAGCAGGGCAAGCAGGAGGCCCGGATCCGGCAGCTCCAGGAGCTGCTGCGAGTCGCCAAGGTGGGTGAGGCTCCCAAGGTGAACGGGGTCGCCGCCCCGGGCATGGTGCTCACCGTGCGTTACGAAGGCGACGACGAGACCGAGGAGTTCCTGCTCGCGACGCGTGAAGAGGGCGCGCACGGCGCCCTGGAGGTCTACTCCCCCTCGTCCCCGCTGGGCAAGGCGCTGCTCGGCGCGAAGGACGGCGAGACGCGGGAGTACGAGCTGCCCAACGGCAGCACGATGAAGGTGACGCTCATCAAGGCCGTGCCCTACTCCGGCTGACCGGGTTCGAGCGACAGGGGCGGCCACCTCCGGGCAGGCCGCCCCTTCCACTGCCCGCGTGTCCTCCGCTCGGGCACCGCGTGTCCTCCACTCGGACATCACGTGTCCTCCGCTCGGGCACCGCGAGTCGCGCGTTCGGCTAGCGGATGCGTTCGAGCAGGGGCCGCACGCGGGGCGGGACGGGCGTGGACAGCGCGATCGACGTCGACATCCGCTGCACGCCCGGCACGTCCACGATCGAGTCGATCACCCGCTGGAGGTCGGCGTTCGACCGCGCCACCACGCGCGCGAACAGGTCGCCCTGACCGGTGGTGGCGTGCACCTCGCACACCTCGTTGATCGCGGCCAGCCCGTCGCACACCTCTTGCCGCCGGCCCTGCGCGATCTCCAGCACGGCGAACGCCGTCAGCCCGTACCCCATCGCGGCCAGGTCCAGCGCGGGCGGGAACCCGGTCAGCACGCCCCGCGCCACCAACCGGTCCAGCCGCGCCTGCACCGTGCCGCGCGCCACGCCCAGCCGCCGCGAGCACTCCAGCACCCCGAGCCGGGGCTCATCGGTGAGCAGCAGCAACAGCCGTGCGTCGAGATCGTCCACGACCTGGTCAGAGTGTTCACCTTGCGCGCCTGAAGCCATGAACAACTGTACAACCTGACCAGCAAAACAAGACACTGTTGCGCACCCTGCTCAAGCCGCCACATCCTGTGAGGTATGACGCAGCAGCTTGACGACGTGAGCTACGACCAGCTCCGCCAACTCGTGGGCCTGGTCGACTACGACGGGACGCGGGACCCGTTCCCCGTCCGCTCCATGGACGCCGTGGTCTTCGTGGTCGGCAACGCGACCCAGACCGCCTGGTTCTACCAGGTCGCCTTCGGCATGCAGCTCGTCGCGTACGCCGGTCCGGAGACGGGGCAGCGGGACCACAAGTCCTTCGTCCTGAAGTCGGGCTCGGCGCGGTTCGTGATCAACGGCGGCGTGGCGCCGGACAGCCCGCTGCTCGACCACCACCGCAGGCACGGTGACGGTGTCGTCGACCTCGCGCTGGAGGTCGGGGACGTCGACCGGTGCGTCGAGCACGCGCGGGCCCAGGGCGCCACCGTCCTGGTGGAGCCGCACGACGTGAGCGACGAGCACGGCACCGTGCGGACCGCCGCCATCGCGACCTACGGCGAGACCCGCCACACCCTGGTCGACCGGTCCCGCTACACCGGCCCCTACCTGCCCGGTTACGTGGTCAAGGAGAGCACGGTCGTGCGGCCCGAGGGCGCGCCGAAGCGGTTGTTCCAGGCGGTCGACCACTGCGTGGGCAACGTCGAGATCGGCCGGATGGACCACTGGGTCGAGTGGTACAACCGCGTCATGGGCTTCGTGAACATGGCGGAGTTCATCGGCGACGACATCGCCACCGACTACTCGGCCCTGATGAGCAAGGTCGTCTCCAACGGCAACCACCGGGTGAAGTTCCCGCTCAACGAGCCGGCGATCGCGAAGAAGAAGTCGCAGATCGACGAGTACCTGGAGTTCTACGAGGGCGCGGGCGTGCAGCACATCGCGCTCGCCACCAACGACATCGTGGCCACGCTGAAGGCCATGCGCGCGGCCGGCGTCGAGTTCCTGGAGACGCCCGACTCGTACTACGACGACCCGGAGCTGCGGGCGCGCATCGGCGAGGTGCGCGTGCCGATCGAGGTGCTCAAGGAGCACCGCATCCTGGTCGACCGGGACGAGGACGGCTACCTGCTCCAGATCTTCACCAAGCCGATCGGCGACCGGCCGACCGTGTTCTACGAGCTGATCGAGCGGCACGGGTCGCTGGGCTTCGGCAAGGGCAACTTCAAGGCCCTGTTCGAGGCGATCGAGCGCGAGCAGGAGCGCCGGGGCAACCTGTAGCGGCGGCCTCCCGCGGCGACTCGCGACCTCTCGCGGCAGCGACCTGCGGCGGGCGGGACGGCGGGCGCGGCGGCGTCGGGAACCGACAGGGCGACCTCCGACGTTGATCCGGCAACGGGCCGGTCCGGGCACCCCCGGGCCGGCCCTTTCCTGTCGGCGAGCTGATGATGCCCTGCCTGGTGTGCCGGGACCGGTACTCTCGGTGCGGGGGTATCTCACACGGCATTGACCTGGAGGGTGGCATGGCGCTCGCGGTACGGGTCACCGCGGTGCTCCCGCTCGTCGGAGCGGTGGCCACGGCCGCGGCGCTGACGGGCGCGGCGTTCTTCACCGTGGCCCACGCCGGGTGCGCGGAGACCGGCCGGTTCGTGGAGCGCGGGGGCGTGGTGGAGTTCGAGGGCGGGTGCGTGGACGGGCAGGAGCTGCCCGCCGTGCCGCCGCAGGTGGAGAACGCGCGGTACGACGTCAAACCCTGACCGCGGCCCCGGCCCGGTTGGCGGTGAACGGCGCCCTCCGCGCGGTTTTCCGCGATAGTGGAGCCATGTGTCGCAACATCAGGGTGCTCCACAACTTCGAACCGCCCGCCACCGAGGACGAGGTGCACGCGGCGGCCGTGCAGTACGTGCGCAAGGTCAGCGGCTCGACCAACCCGTCGGCGGTGAACCAGGAGGCGTTCGACGCGGCGGTCGAGGCGATCGCCGAGGCGACCCGCACCCTCCTGGATTCGCTGGTCACCAAGGCCGCGCCGCGCGACCGCGAGGTGGAGGCCGCCAAGGCGAAGGAACGCGCCGCCACCCGCTACGCCCGCTGACCCCGCGCGTGTCCTCCGCTCAGGCATCGCGTGTCCTCCACTCGGACACCGCGAGTCGACCGCTCACGCACCGCAGCCGCCGGGTCCAAGGGGCGCCGAACGCAGAACTCGGCGGTCCTGAACGTACGACACGGTGGTCCTGAACGTACGACTCGCGATGCTTGAGTGGAGGACACGCGATGTCCGAGTGGAGGACACGCGGGGTTCTAGGCGAGGGCCGCGGTCAGGTCGGCTACCAGGTCCTCCGGGGATTCGATGCCCACGGAGAGGCGGATCAGGTCGGACGGGACCTGGAGCAGGGAGCCGGCCGTGCTCGCGTGCGTCATCCGGCCCGGGTGCTCGATCAGGGACTCCACGCCGCCCAGCGACTCGGCCAGGGTGAACACGCGGGTGCGGGCGCAGACGTCCAGGGCCGCCTGCTCGCCGCCCTCGACGGTGAAGGAGATCATGCCGCCGAAGCGGCGCATCTGCTTGGCCGCGACCTCGTGGCCCGGGTGGTCCGGCAGGCCCGGGTAGAGGACGCGGGTCACCCTGGGGTGCCGCAGCAGGGCCTCGGCGACCTTCTCGGCGTTGTCCGAGTGCTTCTCCATGCGCACTTCGAGGGTCTTGAGGCCGCGCAGCGTCAACCACGCGTCGAACGGCCCCGGCACCGCGCCCGCGCCGTTCTGGAGGAACCCGAACGCCGCGTCCAGCTCGGTGTCGGAGGTGATCAGCGCGCCGCCGATCACGTCGGAGTGCCCGCCCACGTACTTGGTGGTCGAGTGCAGCACCACGTCCGCGCCCAGCTCCAGCGGGTTCTGGAGGTACGGCGAGGCGAACGTGCTGTCCACGACCAGCTTCGCGCCCGCCGTGTGCGCCACCTCCGCCAGCACCGCGATGTCGGCGATGTTCAGCAGCGGGTTCGTCGGCGTCTCGATCCACAGCACCTTGGTGTTCGGCCGGATCGCCGCGCGCACCGCGCCCGGGTCCGACACCGCCACCGGCGTGTGCTCCACGCCCCAGTGCGACAGCACCTTGTCGATCAGCCGGAACGTGCCGCCGTACGCGTCGTTCGGGATGACGACGTGGTCACCGGGCCGGCACATCGCCCGGAGGGCCGTGTCGGTCGCGCCCATGCCGGAGGCGAACGCGCGACCGTGCCGCCCGCCTTCGAGCGCCGCCAGGCACTGCTCCAGCGCGGTCCGGGTGGGGTTGCCGGTGCGGGAGTACTCGAAGCCGCCGCGCATGCCGCCCACGCCGTCCTGCGCGTAGGTCGAGGTGGCGTGGATCGGCACGATGACCGAGCCCGTCGTCGGGTCGGGGTCCTGCCCGGCGTGGATGGCCCTGGTCGCGAAGCCGTGGTGGCCGCTGTCCGTCATGCGCCTAGGTTACGACCGTGACGACGACAACCGCCCACCGGTCGAGACCGGTGGGCGGTTGGGTTTCACGCGCTGGTCACCACTGCTGCGGCGGCTGTTGGCCGTAGGGGTTCTGCTGCTGCGGCTGGCCGTAGCCGGGCTGCTGGCCGTAAGGCTGCTGCTGCTGACCGTAGGGGTTCTGCTGCTGGCCGTAGCCGCCCGCGCCCGGGTACCCGCCCGGCGCCGCGGCGACCGGCGCGTTCACCACGACGGTGCCCAGGATCTTGTCGGCCCACGTCTGCTTCTTCAGCTCCCACAGGGGCGCGAACCAGCCCGCGCCGCACGGCAGCGAGTCGACGAAGTGGCACAGGTGGCGGACGAAGGCGTTGCCGAAGCCGATCGGCTGCCCCGTCTCCTCCTTGACCAGCTTGATCTTGGCGACCTTCTTGCCCATCGACTGGCCGGTGGTGCCCGCCAGGTACCAGGAGTTGTAGATCAAGAACCCGAGGTAGGCCACGTAACCGACGGTCGAGAGGATGAACGCCAGCGTCGGGTCGTTGGTGGCGATGCCGATGCCGAAGAGGACGCCGACCAGGATGCCGGGCGCCGCGTAGTCGATCAACCCGCCGATCGCGCGGCTACCCCACTCCGCGTAACCGCCGGGGGGCGCCGGGTAGCCGCCGGGCTGGCCGTACGCCTGGGGCTGGCCGTACCCGGGCTGCTGCCCGTAGGAGGGCTGGCCGTACGGGTTGGACTGCTGCTGCCCGTACTGGGGCTGCTGGCCGTACGCCTGGGGCTGGCCGTAGGGCTGCTGGCCGTACTGGGGGGGCTGCTGGCCGTACTGCTGGCCGTACTGGGGAGGCTGCCCGTACGGGGGCGGCTGCTGGGCCGGGAACCCGCCGGAGGCCGACGGCGGCTGCTGCGCCGGGAAACCGCCGGACGCGGGCGGCTGCTGCCCGGGGAAACCGGGCTGCTGGCCGTACGACGGCGGCTGCGCGGTGGCGCCCGGCGACACGACCTGCGTGGCGTCGGGGTTGGCCGCGGGCTGCGCGCCGGACGTCGGGACGACCTGGGTCGCCTCGGACGGGGGGAACGCAGGGGGCTGACCGCCGCTCGGCACGACCTGGGTCGCGTCGGCGCCGGGGGGTTGGGCACCCTGTCCCTGCTCCTGGTTGTGGCCGCCGAACTGCTGGTTACCTGGCGGCTGTGGAGCGTTCATCGGAGTTTCCAACCCCCTTGGCACGGGCCGTACGCGTATCGAGTCGGTGGCCCACGCTAGCGGATCGCCCCGCGCCGGCCACCGGCAACCGGTCAACGCCCCCTGGTTAACGACCTGCGAGGAAGCCCAGCACGTCCTGCCGCGTCACCACGCCGGCGGGCTTGCCGTCCTCCAGCACCAGCGCGCCGTCCGCCGAGGACAGCGCCTGCATGACCGAGCTGATCGACTCGCCCGCGCCGATGGTCGGCAGCTTGGTCGACATGTGCTTGTCGAGCCGGTCGGTGAGCTGCGCCTTGCCGGTGAACAGCGAGTCGAGCAGGTCTCGCTCGTTGACCGAGCCCGCGACCTCGGCGGCCATCACCGGCGGCTCGGCGTTGACCACGGGCATCTGGGACACGCCGTACTCGCGCATGATCGCCACGGCCTCGGCGACGGTCTCGTTGGGGTGGCCGTGCACCAGGTCGGGCATGGTGCCGTCCTTGCGCCGCAGCACGTCGCCGACGGTCGCGCCGGCGGCGTCCGGCGACAGGAAGCCGTACTGCGCCATCCACTTGTCGTTGAACACGCTGGACAGGTAGCCGCGCCCGCCGTCGGGCAGCAGCACCACGATCACGTCGTCCGGGCCCGCGTTCTCCGCCACGCGCAGCGCCGCCGCGACGGCCATCCCGCACGACCCGCCGACCAGCAGGCCCTCCTCGCGGGCCAGCCGCCGGGTCAGCTCGAACGACTCGCCGTCGGACACCGCGATGATCTCGTCGCAGACGTCCCGGTCGTAGGCCTCGGGCCAGAAGTCCTCGCCCACGCCCTCCACCAGGTACGGCCGGCCGCTGCCACCGGAGTAGACCGAGCCCTCGGGGTCCGCGCCGACGATCCTCACCCGGCCCTGCGAGGCCTCCTTGAGGTAGCGGCCGGTGCCGGAGATCGTGCCGCCGGTGCCGACGCCCGCGACGAAGTGCGTGATCCGGCCGCCGGTCTGCCGCCACAGCTCGGGCCCGGTGCCGTGGTAGTGGCTGGCCGGGTTCTCCTGGTTGGCGTACTGGTTGGGCTTCCACGCGCCGGGGATCTCGGCGACGAGCCGGTCGGAGACGTTGTAGTAGGAGTCGGGGTGCTCCGGCGGCACGGCGGTCGGGCACACCACGACCTCGGCGCCGTAGGCCTTGAGGACGTTGCGCTTGTCCACCGAGACCTTGTCCGGGCACACGAAGACGCACTTGTAGCCCTTCCGCTGGGCCACGAGCGCCAGGCCGACGCCGGTGTTGCCGGAGGTGGGCTCGACGATGGTGCCGCCGGGCTGGAGCTCGCCGCTGCGCTCGGCCGCCTCGACCATGCGCAGCGCGATGCGGTCCTTCACGCTGCCGCCGGGGTTGAGGTACTCCACCTTCGCCAGCACGAGCGGCTGGAGCCCCTCGGTGACGGAGTTCAACTTCACCAGTGGGGTGTTGCCGACCAGGTCGACGACGCTCTCGACGTACTCCACGACGGCCCTTCCACTTCTTGGGATGACCCGTTGAGCGTATATGGAGGTCGGGGCCGGTGCTCCTGTTGACGATCGACAGGGACGGGGGTCGGCGGGCGCGGGTTCGGGGCGCTCGCCGCGGGTGGCGTTCTCCGTCACGAGTGGTGGCCGCGCTGAACAGGCGTTAACTAGGCTGCACGTCACACGTTGCGGCGAAACAAAGGAGTTCCGTAATGCCGGAAGCCGTGATCGTCTCCGCCGCCCGGTCCCCCATCGGGCGCGCGGGCAAGGGATCGCTCAAGGACGTGCGCGCCGACGACCTCACCGTGCAGGTGCTGGGGGCCGCGCTGGCGAAGGTCCCGCAGCTCGACCCGCGCGACATCGACGACCTCATGCTCGGCTGCGGCCTGCCGGGCGGCGAGCAGGGCTTCAACATGGCGCGCGTGGTGGCCGTGCTGGCCGGGCACGACGAGCTGCCGGGCACGACGGTGACCCGGTACTGCGCGTCCAGCCTCCAGACGACGCGGATGGCGCTGCACGCCATCAAGGCGGGCGAGGGCGACGTGTTCGTCAGCGCGGGCGTGGAGGTGGTGTCCGGCTTCGCGCGCGGCTCCTCCGACTCGTGGCCGGACACCCACAACCCGCGGTTCGCCGACGCCGAGGCGCGCACCGCCTCCGTGGCCGCGTCCGGCGCGGCGGAGTGGGTGGACCCGCGCTCGGCCGGCTCGCTGCCCGACATCTACGTCGCCATGGGGCAGACCGCGGAGAACCTGGCGCTGGCCAAGGGCGTGACGCGGGAGGAGATGGACGAGTTCGGCGTGCGGTCGCAGAACCTCGCCGAGAAGGCCATCGCCGACGGCTTCTGGGCCCGCGAGATCACCCCGGTGACGCTGCCGGACGGCACCGTGGTGTCGACCGACGACGGGCCGCGCGCGGGCGTGACGCTGGAGGGCGTGTCCGGGCTCAAGCCGGTGTTCCGCCCGGACGGCCGGGTGACCGCCGGCAACTGCTGCCCGCTGAACGACGGCGCGGCGGCGCTGGTGATCATGAGCGACACCAGGGCGGAGGAGCTGGGCATCACACCGCTGGCGCGCGTGGTGTCCACCGGCGTGTCCGGCCTGTCCCCCGAGATCATGGGGCTCGGGCCGGTCGAGGCGTCCAGGCGGGCGCTGGCGCTGGCCGGGATGTCGATCGGGGACATCGACCTGGTCGAGATCAACGAGGCGTTCGCCGCGCAGGTCATCCCGTCCTACCGCGACCTGGGCATCGACCTCGACCGGCTCAACGTCAACGGCGGGGCGATCGCGGTCGGGCACCCGTTCGGCATGACCGGCGCCCGGATCACCACGACGTTGATCAACTCGCTCCAGTTCCACGACAAGCAGTTCGGGCTGGAGACCATGTGCGTGGGCGGCGGCCAGGGCATGGCGATGGTGATCGAGCGCCTGAGCTGAGCGACCCCAGGGGCCCTGAGTGTCGAACTCAGGGGTCCTGGGCGTTCGACACGGTGTGCCTGAGCGTTCGACTCGCGATGTCCGAGTGGAGGACACGCGGTGTCCGAGTGGAGGACACGCGGTGTCCGAGTGGAGGACACGCGGGTGGAGAGAGAAGGGCGCCCCGGCTGGTGGCCGGGGCGCCCTTAGTCACTCGGGGCCGGGTCAGTCGCCGCTTTGGAAGTAGGAGAGCAGGCGCAGGATCTCCAGGTAGAGCCAGACCAGGGTGGTCATCAGGCCGAAGGCGACCCACCAGGCCCACTTCGACGGGACGCCGGAGCGGATCATCTCGTTGGCGGCCTCGAAGTCCAGCAGGAAGCTGAACGCGGCGATGCCGATCACCACGAGGCTGAACACGATCGCCAGGGGGCTGCCGTCGCGCAGGCCCAGGTTCACGCCGAACATGCCCATCAGCAGGTTGCCCAGCATGAGCACGACCACGCCGACGGTCGCGCCGATGATCCACTTGGTCAGGCGCGGGGTGACGCGGATCGCACCGGTCTTGTAGACCACGAGCATCGCGGCGAAGACGCCGACCGTGCCCAGGATCGCCTGCCAGGCGATACCGGGGAAGATCGCCTCGAAGACACCCGTGATGCCGCCGAGGAACAAGCCCTCGGCCGCCGCGTAGGTCAGCACCAGCGGCGCGCTCGGGGTGCGCTTGAAGATGATGACCAACGACACGACCAGGCCGACGATCAGGCCCGGCAGCACCAGCGTCATCGGCGCGACGGAACCCGACAGGACCAGGAACGCCGAGATGAAGCCGGTGACCAGGGTCAGGGCGAGCGTCATCGCGGTCTTGGTGACCACGTCGTCGATGGTGATGGGGCGCTCACCCGTGGTGGGCGGCGCGCCCTGGTAGCCGCCGTACTGCTGTGCCTCGTGCGGCTGCCCGAAGCCTGCGTAATTGCCGTAACCGCCGCCTGTCGGCAGGTTGCGGAACGCGGGGTTGCTGCTGGTACGCACCTCGTCCTCCTGTGGCGTTCCTACGCCGTCACGGGGTCCAACGACCACACGAGCCGATTCGTTCCCGTCGGGTAAAAGCGACTTTACCCGGGCCGTCGACCCGGGATCCACGGCCCGCCTGCGGAGCGTAGCCGCCGTTCCACCCCCCTGGAGGCTTGCCGAGGTGATCCAACACCCGAAAGGCTGCTCCCGGCAGCTCGTGCAGATCATGCGGACGCGCCACCAAGAGGGGTTGCAGACGATATGTTGAGACGACTCGCCGGCGTGGCGCTGACCGCCGGCCTGGCCGCGTTCGCCGTCCCCGTCGTGGCGGACGCCCAGCCCGTCCAGGCGTCCCGGACCGTCGGGCACGCCACCTCGGCCCAGGGCTACGTGGGCAAGGACCCGGCGGACCCGGAGAACACCGACTGGCTCGGCGCCTACGACTGGGACGGCCAGCGCGTGTGGTGCGTGCAGTACTCCCTGCACGCGCCGCGCAGCGACCAGAAGTACGTGGACGGCGACGTGCTGCGGTCCAAGGGCGGCGTGGCGCTGCCCGCCGAGGTCGCGGCGAACATCTCCTACCTCCTGCTGCGCTACGGCGGCACCACGTCCAACGACGAGGCCGCCGCGCTCGCGCACCTGCTGCACACGTGGACGTCCTACCCGGACCCGGCGAACGGCGTGCACCTGCGCAAGGACGTCGGCTTCATCGAGGTCGCCTACGACGAGGCGTTCCACGCCGACGAGCTGGCCCGGAAGTTCCCGGCGGCGCGCGAGGCGGTCGACCGGCTCCGCTCCGACGCCGAGGCCAACCGCGGCCCGTGGACGACCGGGGTGACCGCTCCGGACAAGGAGCAGGTCATCGGCGTCGCCGGCACGTGGGTCGTCGACGTCAACAAGACCGGCGGCGGCCAGGTCACCGGCCTCCCGGTGACCGTGGAGCTGACCGACGCGACGCTCAAGGACGGCTCCGCCAACGGCCGGCTGAACACGCCCAACGACGGCAGCGCGCTCGGCGTCGAGGTCGTGCCGACCGGCCCGAACCCGACCGTCACGGTGAAGCTGGCGAGCCCGGCCGCGCAGCCGAAGGTCCGCGTGCCCGAGGGGCGCAACGACATGCAGCGGGTCGTCGCCACGGGCGGCGAGCAGGAGCTGACCGCCACCGCGTCCACCACCGCCAAGACCCCGCCGGGCGTGGTCCAGGTGGCCAAGACCGACGAGGAGACCGGCAAGGCCGTCGCGGGCACCGCGCTCAAGGTCACCGCCGCGGACGGCAAGTCGCCCGCCAAGCGGCAGGACGACACCGACCTCACCGGCCCCGAGGGTCAGCCGATCGTGCTCCAGACCGGGGCCGACGGCCTGGTCACCGTGCCGGACCTGCGCACGCCGCAGGAGATCTGCGTCGTCGAGGTCGCACCGGCCAAGGGCTACGAGGAGCACTTCGACCCGAACGCGCCGCCCAGGGCGTGCGGGAAGGTCGAACCGGGGCAGACCCTGGCGCTCGCGATGGCCAACAAGCCGAACAAGCCGATCGTGCCGATCACCATCCCGGCGGGCTCCGGCGAGCTGGTCGCCAAGGCGTCGTACACCTCCGAGCCCCGGACGGGCGCGCTCGTCGGGTTCGGCGGCGTGGCGCTGCTCGGCGCGGCGCTCGTGGGCCTGCTGGTCCGGCGGAGGGCGACCGCGCGCTCGTGAAGGGCCAGTGGGCGAACGCGCTGCTGACCGGCGCGGCGGTGGCGGCGCTGCTCGCCTCCGCCGCGCTCGTCACGACCGAGGGCGAGCCCGTCGTGCTGGCGGGCCTGGCCGAACCGGGCGAGGCGGGTGTGCCGCACCCGCTGGGCGACAGCGCGCGGGACGGGCGGCTCCCGGCCGGGATGCCCGCCGGCGCGAACGCGCCCGCGTCACCGCCGCCCTCGCAGCCCGCCGCCGCCACCACCACGACGACGACCGCCGCTCCCCCGGCGCAGGCCGGGCAGCGCCCCGGCACGGTCCGGCTGCCGCGGGGCGGCCTGGCCACCCTGGTCCGCGCCGAGGTCTCCGCCGACGGCGTGCTGCCGGTGCCCGAGGGCGTCGGCGAGGCGACCTGGTGGGGCGTCGACCTGGGCGCGGCCGAGGGCGCCACCGTGCTGGCCGGGCACGTGAACTGGCGCGGCGCCACCGGCCCGTTCGACGAGCTGTGGCGCGCGTCGGTCGGCCAGGCCGTCACCGTGGTCGACACCGCGGGCAAGGTGTTCGAGTACCGGGTCGGCGCGGTCGAGGCCGTCCGCAAGGACGACCTGCCGAACCGCGCGGTCGAGCTGTTCGGCCCGCGCGGCGGCCACCGCCTGGTGCTGGTGACCTGCGGCGGCCGGTGGGTCGGCGGCGACACCGGCTACGAGGAGAACCAGGTGGTCACCGCGACACCGGTGACGTGAAGGCAACCTGCGGCCACGCCCGGTCGTCCTGGTTGGTGTGAAGCGATGGGGCTTGGCGAGCACGGGCGTCGCGCTGGCGCTGACCCTGGCGGTCCTGGCCGTGATGGGCGCCCGGGACCCCGGCCCCACCGACGACGTGGGCGACCTGGCCTCGCCCCTGCCGATGGCGCCCCGCGCGACCACCGGCAGCAGCGCCGCCGCCGCGCCGCCGCCGACCGTGCCGATGCCCGCGAACCCGCCGGCGTGGATGCGCCGCGTGCAGCCCGGCGAGAAGCCGCCCCAGTTCGTGCTCTTCTCCTTCGACGGCGCCGCGTCCAAACCGCACTGGGACCGGATCCTGCCGCTCAGCCGGGAGGTGGGCGCGCACGTCACCGGCCTGCTGTCGGGCGTGTACCTGGTCGCCGACCAGGACGCGGTCGCCTACACCGGTCCGGGCCACCAGCCCGGGTACTCCTCGATCGGGTTCGGCGGCAGCCGCGCCGACGTGGAGCTGCGGATCGACTACCTCAACGACGCCATCGCCGCGGGCCACGAGATCGGCACCCACTACAACGGCCACTACTGCCACGGCGACGAGCCGAGCGTGGGCCGGTGGAACACCGAGCAGTGGAACCGGGAGCTGGACCAGTTCTTCGCCTTCGTCGAGCGGGCGCGGGGCGAGGGCTTCAAGCTGGACCCGGCCACCGTGCGCGGCGGCCGAACGCCGTGCCTGGAGGGCGACTGGGGCCAGGCGTTCCCGGCGATGAGGGGGCACGGCCTGGTCTACGACACCAGCCACGTGAGCCTGGGCGTGGTGTGGCCGTCGGTGCGGGACGGGCTGTGGGAGTTCCCCATGCCGGAGGTGCGGGTGCCCGCCCTCGACCGGCAGGTAGTGATGATGGACTACAACCTCTGGTTCGCGCTCAACGGCGCCAGGGAGGAGCCGGCGCGGGCCGACGACTTCAAGCAGGTCGTGCTGGACACCTACCGCTCGGTCTACCAGGCGGCGTTCAACGGCAACCGCGCGCCGGTCGTGGTGGGCAACCACTTCAACGAGTGGGCCGGCGGCGCGTTCAGCCGCTCCGTCGAGGAGTTCATGCGGGAGGTGTGCGCGCGGCCGGAGACGGTGTGCGCCACCTACACCGAGGTGATCCAGTGGATGCAGCTCCAGGACCCGGGGCTGCTGGCGCAGCTGCGGCGGATGCCGCCGGCGATGAACGACTGACCCCGATCGGGGGGTGGGCCACCGGCGCCGGTCCGGCCGGCCGGCCGGCCGGGAGGATCGTGGCCCGTGACGGACCGCGAACCGGTGCGCCGGACCCGCGCGCGACCGGCGCGGGCGGCCCCGGGGCATCGCGAGCCCGGTGGGCGGGCCGACCACCGTGACCCTGGAGCTGCCGTGCGCGTTGTCCTCGGTGAAGACCTCGCCCTCCTCCGGGAGGGCCTGATCCGGCTGATGGCGGAGGGCCGTTCGAACGGCTCGATCGCCGCGCGGCTGTTCGTCACCGAGAAAGCGGTGGGCAAACACATCGCGAACATCTTCGGGAAGTCGGACCTGCCGTTGTCGGGGGACGACAACCGGCGGGTGCTCGCCGTGCTCGCGTATTCGGATGCCGTATGAATCGTTTCTCAGGCTAAGTACCATCTGGTTCAACTACGAAGGCGGAGGATGTCCATGGGTACGACGGCGGAGTTGGCCGACGAACTGCTCGACGTGGTTCTCCGGCAGTCACCGGTCGGCGCGTCCGTCCTCGGTGTGCCCGGTTACGACCACCTGCTGCCCGACCACCGGCCCGAGGCGGAGCAATCGCTGCGCGCGGAGGCCGCGGGGATCGCCGAGCGGGCCCGCGCGCTGCCCGCCGACGACGACCCGGTGACGCGGGCCGTGGTCGTGCAGCAGGCCGAGGCGCTGGTCGACTGGATCGACGCGCGCGCCGTCGAGTACACGATCACCGACACGTTCATGGGTCCCGTCGGCGAGGTGCTGACCGCCCTGCCGATGACCGTCCCGAACGGCGCCGGGGGCGAGCAGGCCTACCTGGACCGGCTCGCCGCCGTCCCGGCGTTCCTGCGCGCGGTCGCCGAGCGGCACCTGGACGGCGTCGGCGCGGGCCGCACGCCGGTCCGGCACCTGGTCGCCAACGCCGTGGCGCACCTGGACCGCTACCTGGCCGCCGACGAGGACCCGCTGGCCAGGCCGTCCGGCGGCGAGGCGTTCGCCGACGGGCGCGACCGGCTGCTGGCCGAGGTCGTGCGGCCCGCGTTCGCCCGCTACCGGGACGTCATCGCGGGCATCGAGGGCCGACCGGCCGACCGGGTCGGCGTGGGCCTGCTGCCCGGCGGCGAGGAGGTCTACGCCGCGCTGACCCGCTTCCACACCACCACCTCCCGCACCCCCGAGGAGCTGCACCGGACCGGCCTGGACCTGATCGCCGGGCTGGCCGACGAGTACGCCGAGGTGGGGCGGCGGGTGTTCGGCACGTCCGACGTGGCCGAGGTGTTCCACCGGATGCGCACCGACCCGGCGCTGCGCTGGGACTCGGCGGACGAGCTGCTCACCGCCGCGCGCGAGGCCGTGACCCGCGCCGAGGAGGCCGCGCCGCGCTGGTTCGGCCGGCTGCCGGAGCTGCGCTGCCGGGTCGAGCCGGTGCCCGAGGCCGACGCGCCCGGCCAGCCGACGGCGTTCTACGCCCCGGCCTCGCTGGACGGCCTGCGCCCCGGCACGTACTTCGCCAACACCCACCGGGTCCGGGAGCGGTTCCGCTACCAGGCCGAGGCCACCGCGTTCCACGAGGCGGTGCCGGGTCACCACTTCCAGTTCAGCCTGGCCCAGGGCCTGACCGAGCTGCCCGCCCTGCGCCGGTTCGCCCAGGTCACCGCCTACACCGAGGGCTGGGGCCTCTACACCGAGCGGCTGGCCGAGGAGATGGGCCTGTACTCCTCGGACGTGGCGCGGCTGGGCATGCTGGCGCTGGACTCGATGCGCGCCGGGCGGCTGGTGGTGGACACCGGGCTGCACGCGCACGGCTGGAGCAGGCAGCGGGCGATCGACTACCTGGTCGAGCACACGCCGCTGGCGCCGGTGGAGATCGAGAACGAGGTCGACCGGTACATCGCCGCGCCCGGCCAGGCGCTGGCGTACATGGTCGGCAGGCTGGAGATCCAGCGGCTGCGGTCGGGGGCCGAGCGGGCGCTGGGCGACCGGTTCGACGTCCGGGCCTTCCACGACCTGCTGCTGGGCGGCGGCCCGCTGCCGCTGGCCGTCCTCGACGAGGTGGTCACCGGGTGGGTGGGTGAGCGGTCCTGACGTGGGCGGGGGACTCCGGGGCGGGGTCCCCCCACGCGTGCGCCAGGCCCTTGATCACCCGGTAGAAGGGTGAAACCACGAACGGCGCAGGACGTGCCCCCGACGGGATTCGAACCCGTACTGTGACTCTTTTAAGGAGCCTGCCTCTTCCGATTGGGCTACGGGGGCAGCGGGGAGCTTAAGCCGTTACCGAGCGTTCGTGGGGCAGGTTCGATAGAAGTCCCCCGCACGGCTCAATGCGATCCGCTATTGCGCTCATTCAGGTAATGGACCCAGAGCGCTCATCCCGAGTACGACTTCGTGATAAGCGTCACACCGGAGTGCTTGTTCGACGAGCTCATCCCGCAATGCTGCGGTGAAGCCGATACCAAAACCCAGAGCCGTAGCAACCAGATATGCGGTTTGCGACAGGTGACCCACGTCCATTTGCACAACGCGGTAGGCGCGGGCCGTGTCGTAGCGCCAACTCGTCCGTTCGAGCACGCCGGTGTACGCGAGGACCAGTGGCGCCCGGCCGACCCACTCCTGGTCCCCGGCCGCCCTCGCCATCTCGTCCGGCCCCCACGCCACCCCGAGGGGCTCCAGGGCGTGGGTGAGGCCGTCGTAGTGGTACCAGCCGTGCGCCAGGCCGTCGACGCCGCGCGCGTGCGCGTACAGCTCCACCGGGTGCCTGCCGCCGCCGGACGGGCTGGTCTTGTACACCGTGCCGGAACGCCCGATCCGGGACCGCGCGGGCGACGGGCCGGCCAGCACCGCCAGCAGCTCGCCGACCCGGGTCACCGAGATCGGCGCGCCGCCGAACTCCCGGGTGGTGCGGCGGGCCAGCAGCACCTCGCGCAGGCCCCGCCGGCCCCACGCCGGGTCGTCCGAGGGCGGCGGCAGCAGCACGGCGGTGCCGCCGAGGCTGCGGAACGGCGCGGGCGGGGGCCGCACCGCGAGCTTGGCGTCCAGCGCGGCGTCGTGCTCGTCGGCGTCCAGGAACGGCGCGTCGCCGAGGGTGCGGCTGGCGAAGTGGAAGTGCCTGGCCGCCTGGCCCCAGGCCGCCCAGCCCTCCAGCAGCCGGCGCTCCCGCTCGTGCCGCGGCGAGCCCTCCACCACCAGCACGCCCGCCTCGACCAGCTCGTCGACCACCTTGCGCAGCGCCACGCGGTCGTCCTCGGCCAGCGGGGCGAGCAGCTCCTCCACGTCGGTGAACTCGACGAACTTGCGGCACAGCAGCTCCGCCGTCTCGCTGATGGCGAACCGCCGGTGGTGCAGGTAGTCGTCCCAGACCACGGCGCCGTCCTGGTAGAACAGCGTCGCGTGCTCAGCGACCTTTGCCCGCACCCAAGAGCTCCTTGAACCGCGCCGCCACCCACTCGTGCACCGCCGCGGACACCCGGTGGTCCCCGGCGCGGTGCTCGAACCACCGCCAGTCGCAGTTGACGTTGACCTCCAGGAACACGTGGTCGCCGCCCGCGACGAGCAGGTCGAACGCGGCCACCTGCAAGCGCCAGTGCCTGGCCAGCGCCAGCAGCCGGTCGGTCAACCCGGTCGGCGCCTCGACGGGCGTCACCCGGACGGCCCCAGGATCCACCCACAGCTGCGCCGGGTCCAGCTTGTCGACCTGGAAGGCCAGGCAGCGCTCCCCCACCACGAACACCCGCAGCTCGGTCTCGGCGGGCACGTACTCCTGCACGATCACCGGCGCGGACTCGGGCACGTCGCCCGCCCGGCTGGTCTCCAGCGGGCGCGGGAACAGGCCGT
This sequence comes from Saccharothrix xinjiangensis, assembly GCF_039527585.1. Lineage (NCBI taxonomy): Bacteria > Bacillati > Actinomycetota > Actinomycetes > Pseudonocardiales > Pseudonocardiaceae > Saccharothrix > Saccharothrix xinjiangensis. The sequence goes on from NZ_BAAAKE010000001.1 coordinate 66,975, forward strand.
GCTGCTTGCCGGGGCGCGGTTCCAGCAGGTGGCGGCCCGAGGTCTTGACGATGCAGCGCCCGCCGCCGGGCCGGGTGCGGCCGGGGCGGGTGGTGACGGTGGTGCGCGGCACGCGCAGGCCGAACGCGGCGGCGTCGGCCAGCTGCGTGAGCCGGTCGAGGTGGGCGGTGGCGCGGCTGGGGTTGACGTGCGCCCAGTCGCCGCGGCTGGCCAGCCAGTTCGCGACCGAGCCCCACTGGTCCACGGCGTAGGCGCCGGCGAGCGTGCCCGGCTCGACCGGGATCGAGGCCAGCTCGAAGTGCCTGCGCCACACCAGCAGCGGGCGCAGCAGCCAGCGGTCCAGCTCCAGCAGCGGCTGGTCGGTGTAGACGGTGAGCGGCAGGTCGACCGAGCGGTCGGCGTCGATGCGGGCCATCCGGATGCCGCGCTCGGCCAGCGCGACGGACAGCTCGTTCATCTCCATGTCGGCGGCGCGGGCGAGCACCAGCACGCAGGGCACGGGGCCGCCGTCGCCCTCGTCGACCATGCCGAGGCGGTGCACCTGCTCCTGGAAGTCGAGGCACTTGGGCTGCGACCGGAAGAGGTAGTCCTGGCCCTGGAGCAGCAGCGGGACGGGCTTGGCCGGGGCGGTGGCGGGTTTGGGCCCGGTGGTCGCGGCGGTGCCGGAGGTCCCGGCGTCGAAGGGGCCGGTGTCGAAGGCCGCCGGGTCGAAGGGGCCGGGCGCGAGCGGCCGGGGTTCGAAAGACTCGGGCTCGAACGGCGCGGGCTCAACCGGCGGGCGCTCGGACGACGTGGGGGCGACCGGCTGGGGCGCGACGGGCCGGGGTTCCGCGGGTCTGACGACCTCGGGCGGGGGGACCCTCTCGTCCCCCCGCCCGGCGACGGTCATGCTCAGTCGTCTTTCTTGCTACAGAAACGCTTCTCCGCGGTGGCGTACTCGGCGGAGAACTCCGCCAGCGCGCGATCCTCGATCTCACCGCGGCGAAGCTGTGCGGCCAGCTCCTCGAGCGACATCGCGGTCACCTCTCTCCCACTGATGCATCACACATTCAGGCGATACATCAGCTGTATTCTTCGCATCACGTTACGCAATGTCAAGCCGAACGAGACCCCATTAGCCCGATCGGGTGCTCAAGTTGCGTCACTGAGCCAGACGGTCCCCGACGCGTGGCGACCGAACGGCGCAGCGCGTCGAGGACCGTTCGCGTCCTCAGCTCTTCACGGCCCGGTCGAACTCGGCCTTCGGGTCGTGGATCTGGCCGAGCGCGACCACCTCGCGGCCCGAGAACAGCGCCTGCGTCCAGTCCACGAAGACGCGGAACTTGCGGTTCACCGTGGGCATGAACATCACGTGGTAGCTGCGGTGCATGAACCAGGCGACCACGCCCTTGAACCGCATGCCGTACACGTCCGCGACGCCCTTGTAGAGGCCGAGGCCGGCCACCGAGCCCACGTACTTGTGGTGGTAGTCCTTGGGCTTGCGGCCGCGCAGGCTCGCCACGATGTTCTTGGTCAGCAGCTTCGACTGGCGGATGGCGTGCTGCGCGTTCGGCACGCATGTCGCGGTCGGGTCCTCCTCGGTGCGCGAGAGGTCCGGCACGGCCGAGCAGTCGCCCGCCGCCCACACGCCCGGCAGGCCGACGACCTGCATGGCCGCCGTGCACTGCACCCGGCCGCGCGCGTCCAGCGGCAGGTCGGTGTTGCGCAGCACCGGGTTGGCCTTCATGCCCGCGGTCCAGATGATGGTGTCCGAGTCGAACTCGGTGCCGTCGTCGAGGACGACGTGGCCGCCCTCCATCGACTTGACCCGGGTGTCGAGGTAGCACTCGATGCCGCGCTTCTCCAGCTGCTCGACGGTCCAGACGCCGAGCCGGGCGCTCACCTCGGGCATGATCCGGCTGGTCGCCTCGACCAGGACCCAGTGCATGTCTTCGGGCTTGAGGCCCTCGTAGTAGCGCAGCGCGTAGCGGGCCATGTCCTCCAGCTCCGCCAGCGTCTCGATGCCCGCGAAGCCGCCGCCGATCACCACGAAGCTCAGCAGGCGCCTGCGCAGCTCCGGGTCGTTGGTGCTGGCCGCCTGGTCCAGCCGCGACAGCACGTGGTTGCGCAGGTAGATGGCCTCGCCGATGGTCTTCATACCGATGCCGACCTCGGGCAGGCCGGGGATCGGCAGGGTCCGCGAGATCGCGCCGAGCGCCGAGACCAGCACGTCGTACTCGAACTCCTCGGCGTGCCCGTCGGCCAGCTCGACCGTCACGCACTTGCGGGCGTGCTCGACCTTGGTGGCGCGGCCGGTGACGACGTGGCAGCGCTTGAGGACCTTGCGCAGGGGCACCACGACGTGGCGCGGCTCGATCGAGCCGGCCGCCGCCTCGGGGAGGAACGGCTGGTAGGTCATGTGCGGCTGGGGGTCGATCACCGTCACGGACGCCTCGCCGGAACGCAGCTTCCTCTGCAATCCCAGCGCGGTGTACATGCCGACGTACCCACCGCCGACGATCACGATCCGTGTGGGTTGCGACTTCACAGCAGCCATACACCCATGGTCCCACCGGGTGGCCCGTTCACGCGCATCGGAGCAGCCCGTTGTGACCACTGTCGCCGGGTGACGCCGAACACCCCTCGACTGACCAGCGCGTCCCGGCGAACGCGCTGAGAGGAACGATCCAGTAGCTCAGCTCCGGCTGAGCCGGCGGGCCGCTCCCCTCAGCTCCCGCGGCGCAGGAGCAGCACCGCCACCAGCACCAGCCCGACCGCGCACGCCAGTCCGACCACCTCGACGGGCACCGCCGTTCGGCCGCCCGGCACCAGGGCGACGAGGCCGGCCAGCGCGAACACGGAGAGTTGAACGAGGACGAACCTCCTCGCCGGCGCCGCTAGCGCTTCCGGGTGAACGCGCGAGGCGAGCGGGACGACCGCCGCGTAGGCGCACAGCACGTGCACCAGGTGCAGCAGGACCACCAGCGCGAGGACCGCCGGCCAGGGCGTCCCGTCGGTCGCGAACACGACGGCCGCGGCCGGGTAGGCGATCAGCAGCGCCGCCGCGGCGGACGCCGGTATGGCCGCGGCGGCGACCGCCAGCACCAGGTACAGCGCCAGTGCCGGCGCCTCCACCCCGACGCCGGCGAGCACCGCCGCCACCGCGCCGCCGGTGACCGCGATCGCGGCCCGCAGCACCCAGCCGGGCAAGCCCGCGCGCAGCTCGAAGCGCGGCTCGGTGTCCACGCCGCCCGCCTCCACGCCCGCGCTCCCCACACCCGCGCCCTCGGTACCTGCGCCCCTCACACCCGCGCCGTCCGGACCCGCACCCCTCACGCCCCCGGGGCGCGCCGCGCGCCCCGGGCCCGTCTTCTCCCCCGCGCCCTCCGGGCCCGCGCTCACCGGGCCACCCGCCGGGCCGCCCGCGCCTGCCGCAGCACGCCCGCGATCGGCCCGCCCCACGTCACCACGGCCACGCCGTGCTGCCGCATCGCCTCCAGCCGCACGTCGTGCTCCAACCGGATCACCTTCAGCGCGCTCTCCCCCCACGGCGCCTCCGGATCGGCCCGCAACCGCTCCGGCAGCACGTCCACCGCCAGCACGAGGTTGCCGCGCCGGGCCGCGTGCACGGCCAGCTCCACCACGTCGGCGTCCAGGAACGGCGACAGCACCACCACCAGCGCGCCGTGCGGCACCTGCTCGGGCCGCAGCACCGGCTGCGACGCCCAGCCCGCCCACCGCGCGCACACCACCAGCTGGTGCCGCAGCCGCAGCAGCTGCCGCTGCCCGACGCCGGCCCGCAGGCTCAGCCGCGGCCGGGCCAGGTCGACCAGGCTCACCCGGTCGCCCTGGCGCAGGTAGCCCGCCGCCAGCGACGCCGCCGCCCGCACCGCCCGGTCGAGGCTGCCGCCGCGCCGGGCCGTGGTGTCGCGCAGCGCCACCGACCAGTCGCCGACGGCCTCGCCCAGGTCCACCCTGGTGTCCAGGGCCAGCACCACGTCCGCGTCGGCCTCCGCGTGGTGCTCGCGGACGTGCAGGGCGCCGGTGCGCACCGACACCCGCCAGTCGATCCGCCGCAGCCGGTCGCCCGGCTGGAACGCCCGGATGTCCCGCAGCTCGACCGAGTCGCCCGGCCGCCGCGCCCGGTGCGCGCCGACGAGGCCGGCGGCGCGGGCGGGCAGCAGGCCGGCGGGCAGCGGCTCGACCGGCGGCAGGATGACCCGGCCGCGCTCGGGCGCGGTGACCGGGCCGTGCACCAGCAGCGCGTCCGGGCCCGCCACCAGGTGGTCCGGGCGCAGGTCGACGCCCTCGCCCCAGTCGTCGCGGCGCAGCGCGAACCCGATCTCGCGGGCCGAGGCGGGCAGCAGGTGCACCGGGCCGATGCCCTCGCCGGCCACCGGCAGCCGGATCGCCACCACCTCCGCGCCGAGGCCCGGGTCGATCTCCACCGCGGACCTCGCCGCGCCGACCTCGCCGGTGCGCGGCAGGGCGCGGACCCCCACCTCCGGCTTGCCGCCGACCGGCGTGACCAGCGCGAACAGCGTGGAGATCAGCAGCGGTGCGCCGAAGAGCACCAGCTCGACCTCGTGCAGGAGCCCGCCGAGCACGACCATGCCCACGCCCAGCGCGAGCCCGCGCACCAGGGCGTCCGTCGGGTGCCAGCGGGCGCCGCGTCCGCCGGTGAGCGCCTCCTTGAGCCGCTGGGCGCGGTTCACGACCGGGTGCTCGCGGGGCCCGGCACCCGGCCCAGCAGCTCCGTCACGACCTCGACGCCGGTGGTGCCGGACGTCCACGTCTCCGGGCGCAGCGTGAGCCGGTGGGCCAGCGCCGGCACCGCGCACTCCTTGACGTCCTCGGGCAGCACGAAGTCCCGCCCGTCGAGCACCGCGAGCGCGCGGCCGACCAGCACCAGCGCCTGCGCGCCGCGCGGCGACGCGCCGACCTCGACGGCCTTGTGGACGCGGGTCGCGGCGGCGAGGTCCACGCAGTAGCGCAGCACGTCGTCGTCCACGGTCACCCGCTCCACGCCCCGCTGGAGGGCGAGCAGCCGCTCGGCGTCCAGCACCGGCTCCACCTCGGTCTCCTCCTGCCGGCGGGCCAGGCGGCGGCGCAGCACCTCGACCTCCTCCTCCCGCGGCGGGTAGCCGACGTCCAGGCGCAGCAGGAAGCGGTCGAGCTGCGCCTCGGGCAGCGGGTAGGTGCCCTCGTACTCGACCGGGTTGGCGGTGGCCAGCACGTGGAACGGGCGGGGCAGCCGGAAGGTGCGGCCCTCGACCGTGACCTGGCGCTCCTGCATGGCTTCGAGCAGGGCGGACTGGGTCTTCGGCGGGGTGCGGTTGATCTCGTCGGCGAGCAGCAGGCCGGTGAACAGCGGTCCCTCGCGGAAGGCGAACTCGCGCGTGCCCGGGTCGTAGAGGAACGAGCCGGTCACGTCCGCGGGCAGCAGGTCGGGGGTGCACTGGAGGCGCTTGAAGTCCAGCCGGAGCGCCTGGGCGAGGCTGCGGGCCATCAGCGTCTTGCCCAGGCCGGGCACGTCCTCCAGCAGCACGTGGCCACCCGCGAGGACCGCGGCCACGGCCAGCCGCAGCGACCGCTCCCGACCCACGACGACCGTGCCGACGGCGTCGATGACCGCCTTGGCGTCCGAGGCGATGGTGCTGGTGTTCGGCGTCGTCACAGGTTCTCCAACAGGTCGGCGAGCTTCTCGGGCCCGGGCAGCGGCGCGCCCGGGTCGGTGAGGAGGCGGTGCAGCTCGGGGCCGAGCAGGTCCCGGGCCCGGGGGTCGTCGAGGTCGGCCACGTCGTGCCGCTGGCGCAGCCGCGCCTCGGCGAGGCGGCGCAGGCGGGGCTGGACGCGCCGGGTGAAGCGGTCCTGGTCGACCGCGGCCTCCGCGAGCCGGCCCGCCAGGGTGGACGCCTGGGTGGACGTGCCGCCCGCGACCTGCGCCGGCGGTGGCGCCCAGACCACGTCGGTGGACCGCGGCAGGCGCGACACGAGCAGCGCCAGCGCGCCGACGGGCAGCGCGACGAGCACGGCCCAGTGCACCGGCGCGCCCACGCGGAACAGGACGAACGCGGTGACGACCACCCCGGCGACCGCGAGCGGGACGGCCTTGCCCAGGGCCAGCAGCGGTGGCGCCGCGAACCCGGCCGGGCGCTCCCCGCTCACCGCAGGCCCCGCACGATCGCCTCCAGGGCCTCCGCCGCGGCGCGGGCGTCGTCCCGGGTCACCTCGGCGGAGCCGAAGCGGGCCCGCTGGTAGGCGCGGCGGAGCGCACCGGTCGCCGCCTCGTCGACCCGGTGGCGGGTCAGCAGGTCGCCGGTGAACTCGGTGGGCGTCTGGTGGCCCTGCCGCGGCAACCCGCTCTCCTCGGCGGCCCGCTCCAGCGTCAACCAGGCGGCGATCACCGCGTCGCCCGGCGGCCCGCCACCGCGTTCCCGCAGCTCCTCCAGGGCCTCGGTGGCGCGTTGGACGAGGATCTCGGGCGCACCCACCCGCCCGTCGACCGCATCGGGCGCATCGGCCTCCCGCCCCGCGCGGGACCTCCGCCCGCGCCGCACCTGGCCCAGCGCGTGCACCGCGATCACCACGAGCCCGACGACCGCCGCCGCGACCACCACCAGCAGCAGCACCAGGAACGACCCGGCCGTGGTCGACCCGCCGACGTCGGCGAGCGGCTCCTGGTCCGGCGCGGGCGGCGGCGTCGTCACCGGGGCGTCGTCGACGTCACCGCCGCGGTCGGCGTAGGTCACCGGCGACGACCCGCGCGCGGCGAGCGCCACCAGGACGAGGGCGGAACCCGCCACGAGGGCGAGCGCGAGCCGGGGTTTCATGGCACCAGGATGCCCGCCGGCGCCGCGTCCCCGCCGGGATTTCGCGGCAGAGCCCGATCGGGTGGACCATGGGTGCGGCCCCTGTTCGGTGGTGAGGGCCGCGGGCGCGGGCCGCGCCGGAGGTCCCCGCGGCGCCTGCCGGCCCACTTACCCGCATCCACCGTGGAGACGGGCGCACGGGCGGGGGCACACCGCCGGCCAACGGTCGAATCCGACCAGGGCCGGCCCGTCGGCCGCGTGGACGGACGTCGGCTGGTCGGCCAGGCCGGCCGCCAGGAGCGGCAAGTGGTAACGCCTTCGCCCGAGGCGGAAGGGCGCGCACCCGGCCGGACCCGATCGTAGAGTTCTGGCATGACCGACAAGGACACCGCCGACGAGCAGCCCGTCACCGACGCGCTCACCGACGGGGAGGACCTCCCCGCCGACGACCTCGTCACCACCCGGCACAGCATCACCGTCAAGCGGCGCAAGGTGAACTACACCGCGACCACCGGTCGGGTGGTGCTGCGCCAGGAGGTGCTGACCGACGGCAAGTTCGACGGCCACCTGGCCAAGGCGGAGGTCTTCGTCACCGCGTACACCCTGGACGGGGCCGAGCCCTCGCGGCGCCCGGTGACCTTCGCGTTCAACGGCGGCCCCGGCTCGTCCAGCGTGTGGCTGCACCTCGGCCTGCTCGGCCCGCGCCGCGTGGTGTCCGGCGACGTCGGCGAGCTGGTCCCGCCGCCGTACGACCTGGTCGACAACCCCGAGACCCTGCTCGCGCACAGCGACCTCGTGTTCATCGACCCGGTCTCGACCGGCTACTCGCGCGCGGTCAAGGGCGAGAAGCCCGGCGCGTACCACGGGTTCAAGGCCGACCTGGAGTCCGTCGGCGAGGTGATCCGGCTGTGGACCTCCCGCAACGGCCGGTGGATGTCGCCGAAGTTCCTGGCGGGCGAGTCGTACGGCACCCTGCGCGCGGCGGGCCTCGCCGAGCACCTCCAGAACCGCTACGGCATGTACCTCAACGGGCTGATGCTGATCTCCTCCGTGCTGGACTTCACCACCCTGGACTTCAGCGACAACAACGACGTGCCGCACCCCCTGTTCCTGCCGACCTACGCGGCGATCGCGCACTACCACGGCCTGCACGGCGACCGGTCCCTGGAGGACGTGCTCGCCGACGCCGAGGACTTCGCCTCGCGCGACTACCCGTGGGCGCTGGCGCGCGGCAACCGGCTGACCGCCGAGGAGCGCGCGGACGCCGTGGCGCGGCTGGCCGCGCTGACCGGCCTGTCCGAGGACTACGTGGACCGGGTCGACCTGCGCGTCGAGCACGTGCGGTTCTTCACCGAGCTGCTGCGCGCGCGGCGCAGGGTGGTCGGCCGGCTGGACTCGCGGTTCACCGGGCCCGAGCAGGACTACGGGCGCGAGCGCCTCAGCCAGGACCCGTCGTACTCGGCGATCCTCGGGCCGTACACGGCCGCGCTGAACCACTACGTGCGGACGCACCTGGAGTACGAGAACGACCTGCCGTACGAGATCCTGACCGGCAACGTGCACCCGTGGTCGTACAAGGAGTTCGAGGGCACGCACGTGTCGGTGGCCGACAAGCTGTCCGCGGCCATGCGCGCCAACCCGCACCTGAAGGTCCACATCGCCTACGGCTACTACGACGGCGCGACGCCGTACTACGCGGCCGAGCACGTGGTGGCGCACCTGCGGATCCCGCAGGAGCTGCACGCCAACATCGAGTCGGCGTACTACCCCGCCGGACACATGATGTACGTGCACGAGCCGAGCCGGATCCGGCAGTCCAAGGACCTGGCCGCGTTCGTGCAGTCGGCTTCCCACCGCTGACCCGGGTCGCCCGGTCGGGGCCGGACCCCGGCCGGGCGCTCAGACCTGGGAGAACGCGATCCCGTCCAGGATGTCGTGCTCGCCGGCCACCAGCTCGGTCACGCCCCGCTCGGCCAGGTGGTCGGCGAGCGCGCGCACGATCAGCGCGCCGCCGCAGATGACGTCCACGCGGCCGGGGTGCATCGGCCCCAGCGCGGCCCGCGCGTCGTGGTCCAGGGCGAGCAGCCTCGCCGTGGTCTCCCGGACCTGGTCGGTGGTCAGCCGGGCCAGGTGGATCTCCTCCGGCTCGTAGCGCGGCAGCCCCTTGGCCACCGCGACCAGCGTGGTCACCGTGCCGGCGACGCCGATCCAGGTCCTGGCCCGGTCGGTGGGCACGGCGTCGAACGCCTCGCCGAGCACCTCCCGCACGACCCGGACGGCCTCCTCGACCTCGCGCTCGGCGGGCGGGTCGGAGCGCAGGCAGCGCTCGGTGAGCCGGACGCACCCCATGTCGACCGACCGGGCCGCCGCGACCTCGCCCCGCACGCCGTCCCAGGAGCCCAGCACCAGCTCGGTGGACCCGCCGCCGATGTCGGAGACCAGGAACGGGCCCTCCGCGCCGTCCAGGTCGGACACCGCGCCGGTGAACGACAGCCGGGCCTCCTCGTCGCCGCTGATCACCTCGGCCTCGACGCCCAGCACCTCGCGGGTCATGGCGAAGAAGTCGTCCTTGTTGGCCGCGTCGCGGGTGGCGGAGGTGGCGACCATGCGCACCCGCTCGGTCCCCTTGCGGCGCAACACGTTCGTGTAATCGACGAGCGCGGCCCTCGTGCGCGCCAGGGCCTCCGGGCGCAGCTCGCCGGTCGCGTCCACGCCCTGCCCGAGGCGGACCACGCGCATCTCCCGGTGGACGTCGCGCAACCAGCGCCGGCCGTCGTCCGAAGTGGTCACGTCGGCGACGAGCAGGCGGATCGAGTTCGTCCCGCAGTCGATCGCGGCCACGCGCGCCATGCCGGTCCCCTTCGGTCGGTGTCCGTCCGACCGCCAGCGTAGTCCGCCGTTCAGGGGATCAGATCGGCCGCATCGACGAGGTGGCCGACGAGGCGCCCACCGACGAACCGGACGACGACGTGCCGGACGACGTGCCGGTGCCCGCAGGCGAGGTGCCCGCCGACGAGCTGCCGGCCGGCGTGGTGGCCGGGTCGGTGGTCGCGGGGCTCTCCGAGGTCGTCGTGGTGGTCGTCGTCGTGGTGGTCGTCGTGGTCGTGGTCGTCGTGGTCGGGCAGCCCGGCGGCACGGGGGTGGTCGTCGTGGTCGGGGCCGTCGTCGTCGTGGTGGTCGTGGTGGTCGTCGTCGTGGTCGGGCACCGCGGCGTGGTCGTCGTCGTGGTCGTCGGGTTCGACGGGACCAGCGTGATCGTGGTCGGGTTCGACGACGGCGGGGTCGAGGTGGACGGCGGGGTGGTCGTCGACGGCGGGTTCGACGTGCCCGGCGGGGTGGAGCCCTGCGAGTTGCCGCCGTCGTCGCCGAAGTCGTCGTCCGAGCCGATCACGTCGGGGGTCGGCGTCACGCCGTTCGCGTACAGGTCCGCCCAGTACAGCACCGTCGCCACGTACGAGTTCGACTGGTTGTAGCGGAACACCGACCGGGCCCGCTGCTGGGGGTCGCCCAGGTCGGAGCTGTACGCGCACAGGTAGTTGCCCGCGCCGATGGTGGCGTCGTAGATGTTGTTCGGGTTGCGCTCGCCGTCCTCGTTGCCGTCGGCCGCGTAGCCCGCCCAGGTCGAGGGGATGAACTGCATGGGCCCGACCGCGCGGTCCCACGTGGTGTCGGCGTCGAACCGGCCGCCGTCGGTGTCGCGGATCGCCGCGACGCCCGGCGCGCCGTTGAGCACCGGGCCGAGGATGCGCTCGACCGTGTTGCCGTTCTCCGCGACGCGCCCGCCGCGGGCGTGGCCGGACTCGATGCGGCCGATGCTCGCCAGCAGCGGCCAGTCCAGGTTGCAGCCGGGCGTGGTCTCGGCCAGCCGGTCGGCGGCCCGCATGTAGGCGTCGAGCATCACGCCGGGGATGCCGTGCTGGCCCTCGCGCAGGTAGCCGCCCTCCAGCGGGGGCAGGTCGTCCTCGAACTCGCCGGGGTCGTCCGCGTCGGCCAGCAGGGACGCGCTCAGGTCGTCGGTCTCCGGCAGCCTGCCGGTCGCGCCCAGGTCGTCCCCGTCCAGCGCGAGCGTGCCGAGCACGTCGCCGGGACCGGGCGGGACGGCTTCGATGTCGGTCCTGCCCGCCAGGTTGACCCAGTCGAGCGGGACACCGCCGTGCAGCAGCGTGGGTACGAGCATCGCGCCGATCGCCGCGGAGGCGAAGCCCCACTGCCGCGGCGTCATCGTGCCCGGCTGGACTCTCGTCCGCTTCCTCGACCGTCGCTTGGACTTCGGCACAGCCACGAACTCCCCATCGCCTCGTCACCCGGCCCCGGATCCAGCCTGCCTGATCCGAACGGCGGTGTCACGGTGATGTGCCTGCTTTGTGCGCGGAGAACTGCCCGTAAGGTCAGTTTTTCACCTTTGACGCGCAATCCCCGCTCGGCCAGTCGCCCGCCAGCAGGTCCAGGGCCTCGTCGCCGAACGGGTTCACCCCCCGGCCGGCGGCCAGCGAGTGCGCCACGTGCACGTGCAGGCACTTGACCCGGTCGGGCATCCCACCGGCGGTCACGCCGGTGCCGAGGGGCTCGATCGCGTCCCTCTCGGCCAGGTACGCCTCGTGCGCCCGCAGGTACCGGCCGGCCAGCTCCTCGTCGACCGCCAGCCGCTCGGTCATCTCCCTCATCACCCCGGCGCCCTCCAGCCTGCTGACCAGGGAGGTCAGCTTCGGGCAGGTCAGGTAGTAGAGGGTCGGGAACGGCGTGCCGTCCTCCAGCCTCGGGCTGGTCCGCACGACCGCCGGGTGCCCGCCCGGGCACCTCGCCGCGACGGCCCTCACGCCGCGCGGGGTCCGCCCCAGCTGCCCGGCGACCGCCGCCAGGTCCTCGTCGCTCACCGTCATCGCGCTGCCGCCGAATCCCACAACTGCTCGTACCACGCCTTGTCCTCGGCCGGCTGGGTCGCCGGTCGCCGTTCTTCCAGTTCGCGTTCCGCGTCACCGGGGAGCTGCACCACGTACGGCGTCTCACCGGGTCGGACGTAGTGCAGCCTGCGCCGGGCCTCGGCCTCCAGGTGCGCCGGGTCGGCCAGCTCCCGCTTGCGCTCCTCCAGCCGCCCGACCTCGGCGCGCAACGTCTCGTGCGAGGCGTTGACCTCGCGCAGCTCCTCGCGCTGCGCCAGGTACGTGCGCAGCGGCACGGCGATGCTCAGCGCCAGCGCGCACACCACCATGGCCAGCAGCGCGGCGCGGCGGGTGCCGGACATGCCGAACGCGCCGCCCGTGCCCGCGCCCGCCCTGGTCCGGGCCCTGGACTGCGGCCGCCGGGGCTGCGGCCTGGCCGTCGACCTGCCCTCGTGGGCCGCCGACCGCCGGTCCGCGCCGCGGGCGGACCCGGCGCCCGGCCTGCCACCGGTGGTCCGGGCGCCGCGACCGGCCGCCTCGCGCCCGGGCGCCCGCCCCTCGGCGGCCCTGCCCTCACCGGCCCGGCCCTCGGCGGTCCTGCGCTCCGCGGCCCTGGTCTCGGCGGCCCTGTCCTGGGCGGCCCTGTCCTCGGCGGCCCTGGTCTCGGCGGCCCTGGTCTCGGCGGCCCTGCGCGCCGCCGCCCGACGGCCCCGTCCCCGGGCAGCCCGGGACCCCCGCGCGGCGTCGCGGCCGCGCCGGGGGTCCCGGTCCCGGGGCGCCATCAGCTCTCCGGCGTGTACCGCGGGAAGGCCAGGTCGCCGGCGTAGCGCGCGGCGTCGCCCAGGGCCTCCTCGATGCGCAGGAGCTGGTTGTACTTCGCGGTGCGCTCACCGCGGGCGGGGGCGCCGGTCTTGATCTGGCCCGCGCCGACGGCCACCGCGAGGTCGGCGATCGTGGTGTCCTCGGTCTCGCCGGAGCGATGGGACATCATCGACTTGTAGCCGTAGGAGGTGGCCAGCGCGACCGCGTCCAGCGTCTCCGACAGCGTGCCGATCTGGTTGACCTTCACCAGCAGCGCGTTGGCCGCGCGGCGGGAGATGCCCTCCTCCAGCCGCTCCGGGTTGGTCACGAACAGGTCGTCGCCGACGATCTGCACGCGCTCGCCCAGCTCGGCGGTCATCTGCACCCAGCCGTCCCAGTCGTCCTCGGACAGCGGGTCCTCGATCGACACCAGCGGGTAGGCGTTGACCAGCTCGGTGTAGTAGCCGGTCATCTGCTCGGCGCTGCGCTTGTTCTTCTCGAACGTGTAGGCGCCGTCGGCGAAGAACTCGGTGGCCGCCACGTCCAGGGCCAGCGCGATGTCGCGGCCCGGCGTGTAGCCCGCCTTCTCGATCGCCTGGAGGATCAGGTCCAGCGCGTCGCGGTTGCTGGACAGCGCCGGCGCGAAGCCGCCCTCGTCGCCGAGGCCGGTGCCCAGGCCCTTGGACTTCAGCACGGACTTCAGCGCGTGGTAGACCTCGGTGCCCCAGCGCAGGGCCTCGCGGAAGCTCTCCGCGCCGATCGGCGCGATCATGAACTCCTGGATGTCCACCTCGGTGTCGGCGTGCGCGCCGCCGTTGAGGATGTTGAGCATCGGCACCGGCAGCACGTGCGCGTTCGGGCCGCCCACGTAGCGGAACAGCTCCAGGCCGCTGGACTCCGCGGCCGCCTTCGCCACGGCCAGCGACACGCCCAGGATGGCGTTCGCGCCCAGGCGGGACTTGTCCGGCGTGCCGTCCAGGTCGACCAGCTTCTGGTCCACCACGCGCTGCTCGACGGCCTCGATGCCGACCAGCTCCGGCCCGATCTCGTCGAGCACCGCGGCGACCGCGCGCTCGACGCCCTTGCCCAGGTAGCGCTTGGTGTCGCCGTCCCTCAGCTCCACCGCCTCGTGCTCGCCGGTCGAAGCCCCCGACGGCACCGCGGCGCGCTCCAGCGTGCCGTCGTCCAGCGCCACCTCTACCTCGACGGTGGGGTTGCCTCGCGAGTCCAGGATCTCGCGGGCGCCGACCTGCTCGATGACCGCCACGTGCGCTCCCTCGTCAGACCATCTTCTGTATCGGTGACGAGCCTAGTTGGTGCAAGGTGTGGGACGGCTCCGGCTCGGTTGTTGGGGCCGTCGTCGGGAGGGGTTCACTCGTGGTTCACGTCTCGCGGGGTGGTGACGGGCCCCTGCTGGTGCTGCTGCACGGGCTGGGCGCGACCGGGTCGGTGTGGCGCGGAGCTGCGGAAACGTGGCCCGGCTCGTGGCTGGCGGTCGACCTCCCCGGTCACGGCCGGTCGGCGCCGCTGGAGCGGTACTCGTTCGAATCGCTGGCGGCGGCGGTCGCCCCGGTGGCGCCCGCCGGGCCGGTCGCCGTGCTGGGCCACTCGCTCGGCGGCGTGGTGGCGCTGGAGCTGGCCGGCGGCCGGTTCGGGGTGGACGTGCGCGCCGCGGGCGCGGTGGGCGTGAAACTCCGGTGGACGCCCGAGGAGCTGTCCAGGGCGGCGGCGCTGGCGGCGAAACCGGCCCGCGTGCTCCCCACGCGGGAGGAGGCGGAGGGCTGGGCGGCGAAGCTGGCCGGCGTGCCGCTCCCGGACGGGGTCGTCGAAGCGCCCGGCGGGTGGCGCGCGGCGCTCGACCCGGCGGCGTTCGGGGTGGGCGCGCCGGACGTCGACGGGCTGCTCGCGGCGGCCCGGTGCCCGGTGGTGCTGGCGGCCGGCGCCGAGGACCGCATGTGCCCGCCGGAGCACCTGCTGGCGGCCGACCCGGGTGGAATCGTGCTGCCAGGGGTGGGTCACAACGCCCACGTGGAGCAACCGGCGTCGATCAAGCCCGTGCTGGAGCGGCTCCACCACGCTCTGGTGGCGTGACGCGCCCGTCCCGTCATCCGGTCGGCTGTCGTACGCCGGGCGGGTGCGCGGGTAGCGTTGATCGGACCATGACTGACGGCACCTTCGAGGCGTTCCGCCGGGCCGAGGCGCTGCTCGCGGAACGCCGACCGCTGGAGGCGCTGCGCGAGCTGGCCGTCGTGCTCGAAGCGGCGCCGGAGCAAGTGGGCGTGCACCTGCTCGCGGGGCGGGCCTACCTGGGGTCGGCGCAGCTCAAGCGGGCCGAGTCGGCGTTCCGGAAGGTGCTGGAGCTGGACCCGAGCGACCACTACGCGCGGTTCGCGCTGGGACGCACGCTCCAGCGGCAGAGCCGGTTGCCGGAGGCGCTGGCGCAGCTGCGGATGGCGGCGGCGATGAACCCGTCGCCGGAGTACCAGGAGGCGTTGGGCGAGGTCAGCGCGCGGTTGGCGGTCGAGCGGGACCGGTGAGGCGAGGCCGGGGTCTTGCCCCGGCCGGCGCGGCGTTGCCGTCGGCCGGCCGCCGGTGCCGTCGGTCAGCCGCCCGTGCCGGCCCTCGCGTAGGCGTCGGCCCCGCTGAAGACCTCCTGGCCGTACTCGGTCGAGTTGTTGTAGGCCAGCACGGCGGCCCACCAGCCCGCGCCCGTGCCCAGGTCGCGGCCCCCCGAGCAGAGGTAGCGCGCGGCGGCGAGGGCGGCGTCGTCGATGTCCTGCGGGTCCGGCGGCGCGCCGTCGCCGTTCGCGCGGACCGCGTAGCGGGCCCACGTCGTGGGGATGAACTGCATCGGCCCGACCGCGCGGTCCCAGCGCGTGTCGCCGTCCAGGGCGCCGCCGTCGCTGTCGGCGATGGCCCGGACGCCCGGCGAGCCGTCGAGCGGGATGCCGATGATCGGGCGGGACGGGCGACCGTCCTCGCCGAGGCGCAGGCCGCCGATGGTGCCGTGGTGCGACTCGATGCGGCCGATGCCGGCCAGCGTCGCCCACGAGATGCGGCACGCCGGGTTCTGCGACCGCATCACCAGGTCCGCGACGGCGTACGCGCGCAGCGCCCGCGCCGGGACGTCGATCTCCTCCGACAACGAGGCGGCCCACTGGTCCAATGGATCCACCGTCCCGGTCACACCGGGTGATGCCTGAGGTTCACCCGAAGGGGGGAGACCACCACCCGATCCGGGAGCGGCGACACCAGGCTCGACATCCTGGAACGGCACCGGGAACGGCGGGTCCGCGGCGTTCCCGGGTCCGGACCTGGCCAACGTGCCGAGGGCCCAGGCGCCGGCGGCCACGAACGCCAACAAGAGCGCGACCAGCGCCAAGCGCCCGACGAGGTTGCCGACACGGCCGCGCGCCGGAGGGCGGGGCGGCTCGGTCTTCGACAGCGGCGGGACGACCACGACCCCAGGCTACGTGCTCTTGTCCAGTGCACCGTGGGTCTCGCCACGAACAGCCCTATCGACTCGATCGGGTGACGAGGTCGCGGGGCCGGCGCAGCCCGGCCCAGCCAGGCCCGAGTCAGCCCAGCCCGCCCCGTCCCCGCCCCCGGCCTCCCCTACCTCCGCCCCAGCCCCAGCCCCTGCCCCGGCCCCATCAGCTCCAGCCTCAGCCCAGCGGAGGCAGCTCGGGCGGCGTGGCGGCCGGGCGGGTTTCCAGTGCCTCCAGCGCCAGCCGCACCGCCGTGTCGAGCTGCGGGTCGCGCCCGGCCACCCGGTCCTGCGGCGTCACCACCACCTCCACGTCCGGGTCGACGCCGTGGTTCTCCACCCCCCACCCAGGCCCGGCGAACCACGTCGCGTACCTGGGCTGGGTCACCAGCGTCCCGTCCACCAGCGTGTACCGCATGTCGATGCCGATCACCCCGCCCCACGTGCGGGTGCCGACCACCGGCCCGATCCCCATCTCCTTGATCGCCACGTTCACGATGTCACCGTCCGACCCCGCGAACTCGTCCGCGATCGCCACCACCGGCCCGCGCGGCGCGTCGTTCGGGTAGCTGTCGGCCGTCGTGAACCCGCGCGCCACCGACCAGCCGATGATCCGCCGCCCGAGCTTCTCGACCACCAGCTCGGAGGTGTGCCCGCCGCCGTTCTCGCGCACGTCCAGCACCACCGCCTCGCGCGCCAGCTCCACCCTCAGGTCGCGGTGCAGCTGCGCCCAGCCCGCGCCCGTCATGTCCGGCACGTGCAGGTACCCGACCCGCCCGTCGGACAGCTCGTGCACGCGCGCCCGCCGGTCGGCCACCCACGCGTGGTAGCGCAGCGGCTCGTCGTCGGACAGCGGCACCACCACGACGCGCCTCGGCTCGCCGCCGCCACCCGGCCGCACGGTCAGCTCCACCGGCTTGCCCGCGGCGCCCACCAGCAGCGGCGCGGGGCCGGTCGCCGGGTCGACCTGCCGCCCGTCCACCGCCACGATCGCGTCACCCGCGCGCACCGCCACGCCGGGCGCGGCCAGCGGCGAGCGCGCCGCCGGGTCCGACGTCTCGCCCGGGATCACCCGCACGACCCGCCACGCGCCCTGCTCGTCCCGCTCCAGGTCCGCGCCGAGCAGGCCGACGGCACGGCCGTGAGAGCCGCCCGAAGGTATGACGTAGGCGTGGGACGTGCCCAGCTCGCCCTGCACCTCCCACAGCAGGTCGACCAGGTCTCCGTAGCTGCCCAGCCGGTCCACCAGCGGCCGGTAGCGCTCCAGCACGCCCGCCCAGTCCACGCCGCCCATGTCGGTGCGCCAGAAGTGGTCGCGCATGAGCCGCCCGGCCTCGGCGTACGCCTGCCGCCACTCGGCCGCCCGGTCCACCACCACGCGCACGCGGGACAGGTCGACGTCCACCGAGTCGTTGTCCTCCGCGTCGACCTTGCGGTCGGTCGGCACGACCCGCAGCTCGTCGCCGTCCTGCACGACCACCCGCTGCCCGTCGCCGGTCACCTCGAACGCGTCGACGCCCTCCACCAGCGCCTCCGTGCGCGACTTGGCCAGGTCGAACCGCTCCAGCACGGCGCGCGGCGGTCGGGCGGCCGGGGTGGCCAGGTTGTCGCCCAGCACCCCGCGCAGCGGCGAGCGCAGCCACAGCAGGCCGCCCTTGGCGGCGGTGAGGCCGGCGTAGCGGGCGGCGGGCACGGGCACCGTCACCACCCGGTCGGCCAACCCCTCCAGGTCGACCACGGTGATCGGGTTCTCGTCGTCCTTGTCCTTGTCCTTGTCGGACGGGTCGTCGCCGACCGGGCGGCCCAGGCGCAGCGGGTCGAACGGCGACGGCGTGGTCGCCGCGAGCGGCACCAGGTAGGGGCGGCAGCCGGTGGGGAAGGACAGGTCGAACACGTGCGCGTCGTACACCGGGTCGAAGCTGCGCACGGACAGGAAGGCCAGGTAGCGGCCGTCCTCGGTGAACGTGGGCGAGAAGTCGGAGAACCGCAGCGGGGTGACGTCCACCAGGGACAGGTCGGTGGTGTTGGTCATCCGGATGTGCTGGAGGGGGCGCGGGCCGGGGTGCGACCAGGCCAGCCAGTTCGAGTCCGGGGAGAAGGCCAGGTCGCTGACGTGCGGGTTCGCGCCCTTGAGGACCTCGCGCACCTCGCCGGACTCGACGTCGACCAGCAGCAGCCTGCCGTCGTGGGTGGCGACCGCGAGCCGGCGGCCGTTCGGCGACACGGCCAGCTCCAGCACGCGGCCGAGCCTGCCGACGGCCACCCGGCGCGGCTCGTTGCCCGGTTCGACGCCGCCCGTCGGGGAGAACTCCAGGCCCTCCTCGCCGTCGGCGTCGGTCACCCACACCACGCCGTCGCCGACCACGCGCGGCAGGCGGGCCCGCACGCCCGGCTGCTCGGCCAGCGCCCGCACCGGGCCGTCCCGGTGCGTCACCCAGTGCACGGTGCCGCGCACCTCGACCACGCTCGCCCGGCCGGTCTTGTCGGGGTGGAAGTCGTCGGGGTGCGGCGGGACGTGGCGGGGGCGGCGGGCGGTGCGCGGGCCGCCGAGGGAGATCTCCAGCTTGCGGGGCGTCGCGCCGTCGAGGTCGTCGAGGAGCCACAGCTCGCCCGCGTGCTGCCAGACGACCCGCTCGCCGTCGGTGGTGGCGACGCGCGCGTAGAACTCCTGCTCGGTGTGGCGGCGCAGGTCCTCGCCCGCGGGGGTGACGGAGTAGAGGCTGCCGACGCCCTCGTGGTCGGACAGGAACGCGATCCGGTCGCCGACCCACAGCGGCGAGGTCAGCGAGGACGTCAGCTCGGGCAGGATGCGCGTGAACTCGCCGCCACCGGTGCGGTCCACCCACAGCTTGCCCGCCGCGCCGCCCCGGTAGCGCTTCCACCAGGCGGGGTCGCGGCCGTAGACGGAGGTGACGACGACCTGGCGGTCCGGGCCGAACGACACGTCGTCGACCCAGCCGAACGGCAGGCGGCGCGGCGGCCCGCCGTCGACGGGCAGGGCGTGGGCCCACTGCCGGTTCGACGTGGCCTGGCCGGCGGAGGTGACCGCGACGACCTCGCCGCCCGGGGTCCACCCGCGCACGCCGGTGGACCAGGAGCCCCAGTAGGTCAGCCGGGTGGACCCCCCTCCCGCCACGGGCGCCAGGTGGACCTCCGGCGCGCCGTCCCGCCTGCTGGTCCACGCCAGCTTCGTGCCGGTCGGGTCGAAGCGCGGTGAGGACACCGGCGCCTGGTCGGCGGTCACCCGCCAGGCCCGGCCGCCGTCGAGCGGCGCGAGCCACACGTCGTTCTCGGCCACGAACGCGACGAGGTCGCCGTGCGGGTGGGGGAAGCGGAGGTAGGCGGGTTCGCTCACCCCCTCGACGTTAGCGCCCCGGTGATCGCCCCCCTCCCCACCCCGCGTGTCCTCCGCTCGGACACCGCGTGTCCTCCACTCAAGCATCGCGAGTCGAACGCTCAGGACGACCGTGTCGAACGCTCAGGACCCCCGAGTTCTACATTCGCGACCCGCTCGGACCTGCCGCACGGGTACGTGAACGTAGAACTCGGGGGTCCTGGAGGTTCGACACGATGGACCTGAGTGTTCGACTCGCGGTGTCCCAGTGGAGGACATGTGATGTCCGAGTGGAGGACACGCGGTGTCTGGGTGGAGGACACGCGGTCAGGTTGGCCAGTGGGTGCGCCAGTCGGTGGGGGTGAGGGTGGTCAGGCCGGCGGTGCGGGCCGAGCGCTCGGCGGCGCGGACGTTGGCGGCGAAGGCGCGGGCCACGGCGCGCAGCTCGGTTTCCGGGTCCTCGCCCGCCAGCTTGGCCAGGGCGGCCACGGCGAAGAGGGTGCTGCCCGTGTCGTCGCCGGTCGGGAGCAGGTCGGCCGGGAGGCCGGCGCGGGCGGCGCGCTGGACCAGCTTGGCGGCCAGGGCCACGGCGGGCTGCGTGGTGGCCACGCCGTCCAGGCTGGACGTGCGCTGCTTCTCGGCCTGCTTCAGCTCCTCCCAGCGGTGCTGCTGGGTGCCGGCGTCGCGCACGGCCGGGTCGCCGCCGGCGGAGAACACGTGCGGGTGGCGGCCGACGAGCTTGGTCACCAGGTCGGCCGCCACCTCGTCGACGCCGAAGGGCGAGGAGGGGTCCTCGCCCGCGATCCGGGCGTGGAAGAGCACCTGGAGCAGCACGTCGCCCAGCTCCTCGCGCAGGGCCGCGCGGTCGCCGTCCTCGATGGCCTCCAGCAGCTCGTAGGTCTCCTCGACCAGGTACTGCCGCAGCGACTCGTGGTCCTGCTCCGCGTCCCACGGGCAGCCGCCCGGCGAGCGCAGCCGGTCCATCACCGCCACCGCGTCCAGCAGCGGCGCGCCGGGGGTGCGGATCACCGGGGAACCGGCCGAGACCAGCGCCCGGGCGGCGGGCTCGGAGAGGTCGGTGGTCAGCAGGACCACGTCGGGTCCGGGCGCGAACGACGAGAGCGGGGCGGCGCCCCAGGCCTCCGCGTCCACGCCCTCCCCCGCGTACACCGCCGCCGCGCCCCGCAGTGCGGGCAGCGCGGCGGCGGGCAGGACCCGGGCGACCCCGACGAGGACGACCGTCACGAGTCGGTCTGGCGGACCGCGGCCTGGTAGCCGGACAGCTCGCCCTCCGACGGCGCCAGGGAGATCGCGGTCGAGTCCCACACGCCGTAGCGCGGGTTGATCTCGATGTCCGGGTTGCCGGCCAGCGGCTGCACCAGGCGCAGGCCGATCTGCTCCAGCAGCTGCGGCGTGAGCTGCTCGGTGGACGACTCGCCCGACACCCGCACGTCGGTCTTGCGGTCGGTGATGTGCGCGACGATCCACTGGGCGCTGCCCGGGTCCGGCGGGAACGCGACCACGGTGCCCGGCTCGACGCCGAACAGCGGCGACTGCACCGACTGCGGCGACTCGGCGGACCGCACCACCTGGCCGCGCCTGCCCAGCGCCTGGCCCTGCTGGCTGCGCGGCGCGCCATCGACGAACTCGGCCATCCGCGACGGGTTCGCCGCGACCTGCTTGGCCTTCTCGATCGCGTCGGCGCTGTCCTCGGCGAAGAAGTAGTCGAACGTGACCTCCATCCGGTCCACGTACTTGCGCGCCAGCTCCACCAGCAGCAGCTGGTCCTTGGCGCGCTCCCGGAAGGTCGTCGCGTCGTACACGGTGTTCTGCGAGGCCAGGTCCGCGCCGCCCGCCTGCTCGACGGACTCGGTCACGTCCTCCTCGGACACCGTCACGCCCTCGCGTCGCGCCGCCAGCTCGACCAGCTGGTGCTGCACGCCGAGCGTGACCAGCTGACGGGAGACCTGGTCGAGCTTGCGCTGGTCGTGCAGCTTCCGGGCCTCGGGCTCCTTCTGGAGCACGACGTCCAGCCGCTGCTGCACGGTGTTCAGCGGCAACGCGGTGTCGCCGACGATCGCGGCCGAGCCGACCTGGGCCGGTCCGGTGCCGCAGCCCGCCACCAGCAGTGCGACGGCCGCGCCGATCAGGGTGAAGCGCCTCTGCACAGTCCTCACGACCGGTACCTTCTCACGACCGCGATGAAGCCCCCGTGACGGGGCTCACCACCAGGGACCGCAGGAAGTGGGCGCACCAGTCCAGCAGCTCCTGGTCGCGCAACTGGGGCGCGCCCATCCGGCCGCCCGCCGCTCCCTCGGTCGGCCTAGGCACGCTGACCGAAGAGGTCGCCTGCTTGTGGACCGCCTTGGGGAACAGCCGCCGCAGCCGCACCAATTGGCTGTCCTTGAGGTCCAGCGGCGCGAACCGGATGTTCTGCCCCATCACGACGACCTCGGTCACGCCGTGCTCGCGGCACTCCTGCCGGAACCGGGCCACGGCCAGCAGCCGCTCCACGGGCAGCGGCGGGGCGCCGTAGCGGTCCTTCAGCTCGTCCCACACGGCTTGGAGCGACGCCTCGTCGCCCGCCGCCGCGATCTTGCGGTACGCCTCCAGCCGCAGCCGCTCGCCCGGCACGTAGTCGTGCGGGATGTGCGCGTCGACCGGCAGGTCCACCCGGACCTCGGCCAGGTCCTCCTCGCCGTCCGCGCCCGCGCCCGAGTGCCGCCGGAACGCCTCGACGGCCTCGCCGACCAGCCGCACGTACAGGTCGAAGCCGACGCCCGCGATGTGCCCGGACTGCTCGGCGCCGAGGATGTTGCCCGCGCCGCGGATCTCCAGGTCCTTCATGGCCACGGCCATGCCCGCGCCCAGCTCGGTGTTCTGCGCGATGGTGGCCAGCCGGTCGTGCGCGGTCTCGGTGAGCGGCGCCTCCGGCGGGTACAGGAAGTAGGCGTAGCCGCGTTCCCGGCCGCGGCCGACGCGCCCGCGCAGCTGGTGCAGCTGGGAGAGGCCGAGCATGTCGCCGCGCTCGACGATCAGCGTGTTCGCGTTGGAGATGTCCAGGCCGGTCTCGACGATCGTGGTGCACACGAGCACGTCGTACTCGTTCTCCCAGAAGCCCTGGATGATCTTCTCCAGCTTGTCCTCGTTCATCTGGCCGTGCGCGGTGATGACGCGGGCCTCGGGGACCAGCTCGCGGATGCGGCGGGCGGCCTTCTCGATCGACGACACGCGGTTGTGCACGTAGAACACCTGGCCGTCGCGCAGCAGCTCGCGGCGGATCGCCGCGCCGACCTGCCGGTCGTCGTACGGGCCGACGTAGGTCAGGATCGGGTGCCGCTCCTCGGGCGGGGTGAGGATGGTGGACATCTCGCGGATGCCCGCCAGCGACATCTCCAGCGTCCGCGGGATCGGGGTCGCGGACATGGTCAGCACGTCCACGTGCGTGCGCAGCGCCTTGATGTGCTCCTTGTGCTCGACGCCGAACCGCTGCTCCTCGTCCACGATGACCAGGCCGAGGTCCTTGTAGCGCAGGCCCTTCTGGAGCAGCCGGTGCGTGCCGATGACGATGTCCACCTCGCCGTCGGCCAGGCCCGCGATGGTCTGCTCGGCGTCGGCCTGGTCGGTGAACCGGGACAGGCCCTTGACCTTCACCGGGAACGCGCGCATCCGCTCGGTGAAGGTGTTGAGGTGCTGCTGGGCGAGCAGCGTGGTCGGCACGAGCACCACGACCTGCTTGCCGTCCTGCACCGCCTTGAACGCCGCCCGCACCCCGATCTCGGTCTTGCCGTAGCCGACGTCGCCGCAGATCACCCGGTCCATCGGGACGCCGCGCTCCATGTCGGCCTTGACCTCGTCGATCGCGGCCATCTGGTCGACGGTCTCGGTGAACGGGAACGCGTCCTCCAGCTCCCGCTGCCACGGCGTGTCGCCGCCGAACGCGTGGCCGGGCGCGGACTGGCGGGCCGCGTAGAGCTGCACCAGCTCGGCCGCGATCTCCTTGACCGCCTTGCGCGCCTTGGCCTTGGTGTTCTTCCAGTCGCTGCCGCCGAGCCGGTTGAGCGAGGGCAGCTCGCCGCCGACGTAGCGGGACACCTCGTCGAGCTGGTCGGTGGGCACGAACAGCCGGTCGCCGGGCTGGCCGCGCTTGGACGAGGCGTACTCCAGCACCAGGTACTCGCGGGTGGCGCCGGCCACGGTCCGCTGCACCATCTCCACGTACTTGCCGATGCCGTGCTGCTCGTGCACCACGAAGTCGCCGGGCCTGAGCGCCAGCGGGTCGACGGCGTTGCGGCGCTTGCTGGGCATGCGGCGCATGTCCTTGGTGGACGTGCCGCCGCGCCCGCCGGTCAGGTCGGTCTCGGTGAGCACGACCAGGGCCAGCTCGGGCAGCGCGAACCCGTCCTCCAGCGCGCCCCGGACCACGGTGACCGCGCCGGGCGCGGGCGCCTCGGTGAGCGCGTCGACGCAGGTCGTGTTGACCTCGGCGTCGCGCAGCTGCTCGGTGGCGCGGTGGGCGGTGCCCGCGCCGGGCACGACGAGCACGGCCGTGCCGCCGGACGCGGTGTGCGCCCGCAGGTCGGTGAACGCGCGGTCCACGTCGCCCTGGTAGGCCTCGACGTGCTTGAGCTCCAGCCGCAGGACGTCCGTGCCCTCGCTGGTCAGCCGGCTGAGGGTCCACCACGGCCGGCCGGTGGCGCGGGCGGCGGCGCCGACCTCGGCCAGGCCGCGGTAGGCCGACGCGCCCAGGTCGATCGGGGCCTTGCCGCCGCCCGCCGCGGCCATCCACGACGCCTCCAGGAACTCCTGGCCGGTGCGCACCAGGTCGTGGGCGCGGGCGCGGATCTTCTCCGGGTCGTTGAGCAGCACGTGCGTGCCCCGGGGCACCACGTCGGTGAGCAGCTGGAGCGCGCCCTCGCACAGGGCCGGGATC
The DNA here is from genome assembly GCF_039527585.1 of Saccharothrix xinjiangensis. NCBI lineage: Bacteria > Bacillati > Actinomycetota > Actinomycetes > Pseudonocardiales > Pseudonocardiaceae > Saccharothrix > Saccharothrix xinjiangensis. The sequence continues at coordinate 91,201 of NZ_BAAAKE010000001.1, forward strand.
AGGGCCTCCATGCCCTCCGACGGGATGCCGTTGGCCAGCTTCTCCAGCATCTCGTGCAGCTGGGCGTCGGCCTCGTGCTCGGCGGCGAGCGCGGCGGCCCGCTCCCGGACCTGGTCGGTGAGCAGCAGCTCGCGGCACGGCGGCGCGGTGAACGCCCGCACCTCCTCCGGCAGCGAGCGCTGGTCGGCGACGGAGAACGGGCGGATCTCGCTGACCTCGTCGCCCCAGAACTCCACGCGCAGCGGGTGCTCGGCGGTCGGCGGGAACACGTCCAGGATGCCGCCGCGCACGGCGAACTCGCCGCGCTTCTCGACCATGTCGACGCGGGTGTAGGCGAGGCCGGCCAGGTCGACGAGCAGCTGCTCGAAGTCGTGCTCGGAGCCGACCTCCAGGTCGACGGGCGCCAGCTCGCCCAGGCCGGGCGCCATCGGCTGGATCAGGCTGCGGACCGTGGTGACCACGACCTTCAGCGGGTGGTCGCCGGGGTGGGAGAGCCTGCGCAGCACCTGGAGGCGGGCGCCGACGGTGTCGGCGCGCGGGGACAGGCGCTCGTGCGGCAGCGTCTCCCAGGACGGGAACAGCGCCACCTGCTCGGGCCCGATCAGGTCGCACAGGACGGCGCGCAGCTCGTCGGCCTCGCGGCCGGTGGCGGTCACCGCCAGCACGGGCGCGCTGCCCGCCAGGGCCGCGGCGACCAGCGGCCGGGCCGCGGGCGGGCCCTCCAGCTCCAGTTCTGGCACGCCGACGGAGTCGGTGAGGGCGCGCAGCGCCTTGTCGGGCAGGACGGCGGTCAGCAGGCCGGACAGCGGACCGGGCTGGGGCATCTGGGTGGCTCCCGGAGAGGTGCTGGACAGACCCCTGCCCGGGACCTGGGGAAGCCGCCGCGGGAGGGGTTCTCTGCGCACCAGCCTACGTGCACCGCGAACGGGCCGCCCGCGGATTAACGGGTTGACCGCCCGGTCACGCTGGGGCCGTGGAACACGAGATCAGAGCCGACTACGACGATCGGCACATCACCGTCTACCAGGCGTATTCACCGGCGATCGCGGAACCCGCGCTGGCCGCGGGCCGGTTCGTGCCGCCGTTCAAGCCGGGGCGGATGACCTGGGTGAAGCCCTCGTTCCTGTGGATGATGCACCGCTGCGGGTGGGGTGCGAAGCCGGACCAGGAGCGGGTGCTGGCGGTCAGGATCACCCGAACGGGTTTCGACTGGGCGGTGAGCGCCGCCGTGCCGAGCCACGAGGTGGGCCGCGGCAAGCCGGACGTCCGCGTGCAGTGGGACCCGGAGCGCGACCTGCGCCTGAACCCGCTGCCGCACCGCTCGCTCCAGCTGGGCCTGGCGGGCGGGGCGTCGCGGCGGTACGTCGAGGAGTGGGTGGTCGGCATCACCGACGTGACGCCGCTCGCCCACGAGGTCCGCGACCTGGTGCGGGCGGGCGACCTGGACGCGGCCCGCGCCCGGCTGCCCGTCGAGCGGCCCTACCCGTGGCCGGCCACCGACCGCGCCACCACCGATCGCGCCACCACCGACCGCGTCACCACCGGCTGAGACCTCGCAGACGGCGACCACACAGCCGACCCGCCATCATGGTCGACATGCGCCGAGTCGTCGGGTTTGCCGCTGTCGCGCTGTTGGCCGGGTGCACGTCGCAGGAGACGGGCGGCAGCGCCCCGTCGACCACCGCGCCCGAGGGCCTCGTGGTCGAGGTCGTCGCGTCCGGCCTGGCGCACCCCTGGGACGTGGGCTTCCTGCCCGACGGGCGGATGCTCGTCCCCCAGCGCCCCGGCAGGATCGCCCTGGTCGAGGGCGGGCGGGTCACCGACGTCGAGGCCGACCTCGGCGACGTGGCCGCCCGCGGCGAGGGCGGGCTGATGAGCCTCGTCGTGCACCCCGACTTCGACACCTCGAAGAGGTTCACCACCTGCTTCAACACCGAGCGGGACGTGCGGCTGGTCACCTGGGTCCTGGACGGCACGAGGGCGACCCGGGTGGCGGACCCGCTGCTGGCCGGCCTGCCGAGCAACCCCAGCGGGCGGCACTCGGGCTGCCGGATGGCGTTGGACGACGACGGCAACCTGCTCATCGGCACCGGCGACACCGCGCGCGGCGAGGTCCCGCAGGACCGGGGCAGCCTCGGCGGCAAGGTGCTGCGGGTCGACCTGGAGACCGGCGAGGGGGCGCCCGGCAACCCGTTCGGCGACCGGGTCTACACCTACGGCCACCGCAACATCCAGGGCGTGGCCGTGCGGGAGGACGGGATGGTCTTCACCGCCGAGCACGGCCCGAGCACCGACGACGAGGTCAACGTGCTCCAGGCGGGCGGCAACTACGGCTGGGACCCGTCCCGCGGCGGCACGACCGGCGGCTACGACGAGGGCGTGCCGATGACCGACCTGGAGCGGTTCCCGGACGCGGTGCCCGCGGCGTGGTCGTCCGGGCAGCCGACCGAGGCGATCTCCGACGCCGCCTTCCTGCGCGGCGAGCAGTGGGGCGACCTGGAGGGCGTGCTCGCGGTGACCGCGCTCAAGGGCGAGAAGGTGCTGCTGTTCACCATCACCCAGGAGGGTGGCGTGCACTCGGTGTCGATCCCGCCGGAGCTGGAGGGCTCGCACGGCCGGTTGCGCGGCGCGGAGCAGGGCCCGGACGGCGCGCTCTACGTGACCACGTCCAACGGCGAGGACGACAAGGTCCTCAAGGTGACCAACCGCTAGCCGGCCGGCCGATCTCCGGCCACCGGTCGCCCCGCCGCTAGCGGCGGGTGCGCAGCCGGGGCTTGGGGTCCATGTGCGACAGGCCGTTCCAGGCCAGGTTGACCAGGTGCGCGGCCACCTCGTCCTTCTTCGGCCTGCGCACCTCCAGCCACCACTGGCCGGTCAGCGCCACCATGCCGACCAGGGCCTGGCTGTAGAGCGGGGCGAGCTTGCGGTCGTAGCCCTGCTGGGAGAAGTGCAGGCCCAGGATCGACTCGACCTGCGAGGCGATGTCGTTGAGCAGCGACGAGAACGTGCCGCTGGAGGAGGCGACCGGCGAGTCGCGGACCAGGATGCGGAACCCGTCCGTCGAGCCCTCGATGTAGTCGAGCAGCGCGCACGCGGCCTGTTCCAGCAGCTCGCGGGGGTGCCCGCCGGACCTGGACAGGGCGTTGACGATGTGGTCCATCAGCGACTGCATCTCGCGGTCGACCACGACCGCGTAGATGCCTTCCTTGCCGCCGAAGTGCTCGTAGACCACCGGCTTGGACACGCCCGCCCGGTGGGCGATCTCCTCGATCGAGGTGACCTCGTAGCCCTTCTCGGCGAACAGGGCGCGCGCCACGTCGAGCAGCTGCTCCCGCCGCTCCTTGCCGGTCATCCTCACCCGAGGCACCGGTGCGTCGTCGTCGCGCCTTCTCCCAGCCACCCAGACCACACTAAACACCCGCCCCCCGCGCCGGGCGCGAGGGGCGGGTGCCGGGAGTCACTTCTTGGCGCTGATCCGGGCCAGGCGCTGCTCGGTCGGCCAGCGCACGTTGGTCGCCCAGCCGAACTTCTCGAACAGCCAGATGGCCCGCGCGGAGATGTCGAGCTGGCCGCGCTTGACGCCGTGCCGGGCGCAGGTCGGGTCGGCGTGGTGCAGGTTGTGCCACGACTCGCCGAAGCTCAGGATCGCCAGCGCCCACACGTTGGCGGAGCGGTCGCGGGCCGCGAACGGGCGGTCGCCGACCATGTGGCAGATCGAGTTGACCGACCAGGTGACGTGGTGCAGGAACGCCACCCGCACCAGGCCCGCCCAGAAGAACGCGCTCAGCGCGCCGCTCCAGGACATCGTGATCAGACCGCCGAGCAGCGCGGGCGCGAGCAGGCTGATCGTGGTCCACAGCGGGAACAGCTTGTCGACGCGGACCAGGTCCTCGTCCGCCAGCAGGTCCGGCGCGAAGCGCTGCGCGTTGGTCTTGTCGCGGTCGAACAGCCAGCCCATGTGCGCGTGCCAGAAGCCCTTGGCCAGCGCGACCGGGCCGGTGCCGAACAGCCACGGCGAGTGCGGGTCGCCCTCGCGGTCGGAGAACGCGTGGTGGCGGCGGTGGTCGGCGACCCAGACGATCACCGGGCCCTGGAGCGCCATGCTGCCCGCGATCGCCAGCGCGATCTTCAGCGGGCGGCTGGCCTTGAACGAGCCGTGCGTGAAGTAGCGGTGGTAGCCGACCGTGACACCCATGCCGGCGATGTAGTAGAAGACGACGAAGAGCGCCACGTCCACCCAGCCGAGGCCCCAACCCCAGGCGAGCGGGACGGCCGCGAGCAGCGCCAGGAACGGCACGATGACGAACACGTACACGCTGAACTGCTCAACGTTGCCGCGCTGTCCGCCGATCAGCGGCTTGGGCCCGCGATCGGAGCCGTCCTGCGCTTGGCTCTCCAGGGTGCTGGTCATGCATCTACCTCTGTGGTGTCGGGGCTACCTACGGAACCGTAACTTACGCAAGCGTAAGTAGGGCGACGCGATACCGCCATAGGCGGGCGGAAAGTCACGGCGTGTTCTCAGGAAGCCGGGCGTGTCGACCAGGCGGCGGGCATCATGCGCTGATGGGTTCCCCGAACGCCCGGAGGCGACACCTCACGCGGCTCGTCGCGATCATCGTAGCGGTAGTGTCCGTGCTGGTCAGCGCCGGTGCACTGGGTGGCGGCCGGTACTACAGCGGCGAGCTGCTCGACCCCGCGAACGCCCGACCCGGCTACCGCGAGGAAGTCGTTTCGTCGACCGCCGGAACGGTCACGTTGCGCGAGTCCAGCGTCACAGCGCTGCCCGGCACGTGGGGTCTCGTTTGGCCGGGCGGCAGCGCGGAGGTCGGCGCGGTGACCGGGCGGTCCGGCGACGCGGTGGTGCGCGAGCTGCGGGGCGCGGCCCCTCCCGACGGCACGCGGGCGCGGCTGGACGCGGCGGTGTGGCCGACGGACCCGCGGACCGCGCGCGGCCTGGCCTACGAGGAGGTGCGGATCCGGACCGAGCTGGGCGACGCGCCCGCGTGGCTCGTGCCCGCGACGTCGTCCACCTGGGTCGTGGCGGTGCACGGCCGCGGCGGTTCGCGGGCGGAGGCCCTGCGGATCGCCCCCGTCCTGCACGACCTGGGGCTGCCCGTCCTGGCGGTGACCTACCGCAACGACGAGGGCGCGCCGCGCTCCCCCGACGGCCTCTACCACCTGGGCGACACCGAGTGGCGCGACGTGGAGGCGGCGGTGCGGTACGCGCTGGAGCACGGCGCGCGCGACGTCGTGCTCTACGGGTGGTCCATGGGCGGCGCGATCGCCGGGCAGTTCCTCGGCCGGTCCGCCGAGGCGGACGAGGTGGTCGCCGCGGTCCTGGACGCGCCGGTGGTGAGCTGGACGAGGACCCTGGAGCTCCAGTCGCGCAACCGGGGCGTGCCGGAGCAGTTCGTGCCGGTCGCGGAGCTGGTCGCGGGCTGGCGGGCCGACCTGGACTTCGACCGCTTCGACCTGGTCGGGAGCCCGCCCGCGCACCGGCCGCCGACCCTGCTGCTCCACGGCGGCGCGGACGGCACCGTGCCGGTCGAGGCGTCGCGGGAGCTGGCGACCGCCGCGCCGGGCCTGGGCTGGCCGGTGCGCTACGTCGAGGTGCCGGGGGCCGAGCACACCGCGGCGTGGAACGCCGACCCGGCCGCCTACGAGCGCGTGGTGGCGGAGTTCCTGGCCGAGGAGGTCGTCGGATGACCCGATCAGGTGTTGACCCGGAGACCCGAAGGGGTTGTGTTCACACCTGCCACCCCTGGACTCCAGTGCATATGCACTCTCGGACAGGCCCCCTGTTTAGTGCCTTGAACAGCGGAAACACGGTTAGTCATGATCGCGTTACCCAGGGCGTGCCGCCACTTGAGTGGTGGTGCTGACCTTCCAGGGGGACTCGTGACAACATGTCTTCGCGCGGTCGGGGGCAACCCGGCCGTTCCGCCATGGTGTAAAGGCAGCACCTCGGATTTTGGTTCCGATGGTCCAGGTTCGAATCCTGGTGGCGGAGCGATGGTCGGGTCGGGGCGTCCGGTGTCGGCCGCCCTGCGTCTGCATGGGGGTGTGAGTCGCTGCACGAGGAAGCGGTCGACGAGCAGGGCAACGTGGCGCCGGCGCTCCACGAGATGTCCGACGCGTGGCTGGTCGGCCGCGCGAGCGAGCTCGTGGCCGTGGCCCAGAGCAGCCACCTCTCGGACCAGCTCGACGCGGCGCACGAGGTCGACGAGATCCTCGCCGAGGCCCAGGGCCGCGGTGAACCGCGGATCGTCGGCCAGCTCCTGCGCGCGGCGGCCGTGGTCCGGATAGTGACCCCCGGCCTGGTCGACCTGTCGGACTCCGTGCTGGACGACATGCTGGCGCACTGCCGGCGGCACGGCCTGGTGGTGCTGGAGGCCGAGGCGCACGCGCTGCGCGGCCGCCGCTACCTGCTGGGCGGGTTCGAGGACAAGGCGCTCACCGAGGTCGCCGGCGGCCTGGCCATGCTGGAGGAGAACCTCAACCCCGACCCGGTGATGGACAAGCGCACGTGGGACCGGCTGCTCGCGTCCGCGCTCCAGACCACCGGCCTCGTGCTCACCCAGCTGGGCGTCTACGAGATGGCGGACGAGGTGCTGGCCCGCGCCCACAACGCGATCCGGGACAGCGCCAACCCGCACCTGATCTACGTGCACCTGGTCAACCGGGCCCGCCTGCTCATCGGCTGGGGCCTGCGCCTGGAGCGGGTCGACAACCTGGACGAGGCCGTCGAGCGGTTCGCCACCGCGTCGGCCATCGCCACCGCCGCCGAACTGCCGTTCCGCGAGTCGCTGCACCCCGGCAGGCGCGACCGCTCGGCCGCCGAGCAGGTGCCGGTGATCGGCGCCGCCCACGCGCTGGCCGACCCGGGCGCGGGGCACATCTCGCGGCTGTGGTCGCTGCGCGAGCTGGCCATGTACGCCCGTGAGCTGATCATCGTCTCCATCGCGCTGGCCCGCTGCCTGGAGATGGAGGAGCTGCCCCAGCAGGCGCTCCAGGTCCTGCACGACGCCCGCGGCCGGCTGGAGCACGACACCTCCGAACCGACCCTCATGCTGTGCCTGACCCGCGAGTTCGCCCGCATGTCCGGCCCCAAGGGCGAGCGCACCATCTCCGCCCTCCAGACCTACGCCAACGCGCTGGAGGTCGAGCTGTGGCTGATGCAGGAGGCCCGCACGGCCACCCTGCTCACCCGCCGCGACCACGAGCGGCTCACCCGGGCGCACGGCGCGATCGCCCAGCAGGCACTCCAGGACCCGCTCACCGGCCTGCCCAACCGGCGCGCGCTCGACGACCGCCTCGGCGCGCTGATCAGCGCCCAGACCCACCCGATGGCCATCGCGCTGGTGGACCTGGACGGGTTCAAGGTCGTCAACGACAAGCACTCGCACGCCGAGGGCGACAACGTCCTCCGCGTGATTGCCAGCACACTCCGCCAGGCGTTGCGCGGCGACGACCTGGTGGCCAGGTACGGCGGCGACGAGTTCGTCGTGCTGCTGCCCGGCGCGCCCCTGCACGCCGCCGAGGCGGCCCTCGCCCGCGCCGTGGATGCGGTCGCGGACTTGCCTTCCGACCTGTCCAGGGGCGTGACGCTGTCGGTGGGCGTGATCTCCGTGCGCCCCCTCGAAGCGGCCCACGCGGCCCTCGCCCGCGCCGACTCCGCGATGTACGCGGCGAAGCGCAGAGGTGGCTGCCAGGTTGCCGCGGTGGACGTCGAGCCCCCGCCCGAGGCCTAGTATCAACACCTGGCGGGAGCCAGGTCTCTCCCGTCGCCAAGCACGTCTAGCTAGGGAGAGCGCTGATGCTTGAGGGTGTTCCCACCCCGGTCAGCACCATCGTCCTCGCGGCGGGTGAAGGCACCCGCATGCGCTCAGCCGTCCCCAAGGTCCTGCACCGCATCGCGGGCCGCTCCCTCGTGGAGCACGCGGTGCGCGCGGCCGCCGGGACCGACCCCGATCACCTGGCCGTCGTGGTCGGGCACGGCCGCGCCGCGGTCACCGAGCACCTCTACTCGCTGTCCACCGCGCTGGACCGCAAGGTCACCGTCGCGGTGCAGGAGGAGCAGAAGGGCACCGGGCACGCGGTGGGCTGCGGCCTGGCCGAGCTGCCCTCCGACCTGGGCGGCACCGTCGTGGTGACCTACGGCGACGCCCCCCTGCTGGACTCCGACACCCTGCGCGCGCTGCTGGTCGAGCACGGCGAGCGCGGCAACGCGGTGACCGTGCTGACCTCCGAGGTCGCCGACCCGACCGGGTACGGCCGGATCGTGCGGTCGGCCTCGGGCGAGGTGGAGTCCATCGTCGAGCAGAAGGACGCCACCGAGGAGCAGCGCGCCATCGCCGAGGTCAACTCGGGCGTGTACGCGTTCGACGCGGCCGTGCTGCGCGACGGGCTGTCCCGCCTGTCCACCGACAACGCCCAGGGCGAGCTGTACCTGACCGACGTGCTCACCATCGCCCGGTCGGACGGCAGGCGCGTGGGCGCGCTGGTCACCCCGGACCCGTGGCTGGTGGAGGGCGTGAACGACCGCGTGCAGCTGGCCAAGCTGGGCGCGGAGCTGAACCGGCGCCTGGTCGAGGCGGCGATGCGGGCGGGCGCGACCGTGGTCGACCCGGCCACCACGTGGCTGGACGCCGACGTGCGGCTGGGCCGGGACGTGCTGGTCGAGCCGGGCGTGCAGCTGCGCGCGGGCACGGTGGTCGGCGAGGGCGCGGTGATCGGCCCGGACACCACGCTGAGCGGCTGCTCGATCGGCGCGGGCGCGTCCGTGGTGCGCACGCACGGCAGCGGCGCGGAGGTCGGCGCGGGCGCCTCCGTCGGCCCGTTCGCCTACCTGCGGCCGGGCACCAGGCTGGGCGCGGACGGCAAGATCGGCGCGTTCGTGGAGGTCAAGAACTCCGACATCGGCACCGGGTCGAAGGTGCCGCACCTGAGCTACATCGGTGACGCCACCATCGGCGAGCACTCCAACATCGGCGCGGCGAGCGTCACGGTGAACTACGACGGCGTGAACAAGCACCGGACCACGATCGGCTCCCACTGCCGCACCGGCTCGGACAACATGTTCGTCGCGCCGGTCACCGTCGGGGACGGCGCGTACACCGGCGCCGGGACCATCGTGCGGCGCGACGTGCCGCCGGGCGCCCTGGGCGTGTCCGGCGGTCCGCAGCGCAACCTCGACGGATGGGTGGTCTCCCGCCGTCCGGGCACGGCGGCCGCGCGGGCGGCGGAGCGCGCCCTGTCGCCCGACAATGAAGGCACAACCGATGAAGGGCGCTGACGTGAACCCCACGATGGCCGGGACGCCGAAGAAGAACCTGATGCTGTTCGGGGGGCGGGCGTACCCCGAGCTGACCGAGCAGGTCGCCAAGCACCTGAACGTGTCCGTCACCCCCCAGTCGGCGTACGACTTCGCCAACGGCGAGATCTTCGTGCGCTTCGAGGAGAGCGTGCGCGGCTGCGACGCGTTCGTGATCCAGTCGCACTGCGCGCCCATCAACCAGTGGCTGATGGAGCAGCTGATCATGGTGGACGCGCTCAAGCGCGCCTCGGCCAAGCGGATCACCGTGATCATGCCCTACTACCCGTACGCGCGGCAGGACAAGAAGCACCGCGGCCGCGAGCCGATCTCCGCGCGCCTGGTCGCCGACCTGTTCAAGACCGCCGGCGCCGACCGCCTCGTCGCGGTCGACCTGCACACCGCGCAGATCCAGGGCTTCTTCGACGGCCCGGTGGACCACCTGTGGGCCATGCCGCTGCTCGCGGAGCACATCCGCGACAAGTACGCGGGCCGCGAGCTGACCGTGGTGTCGCCGGACGCGGGCCGCACCAAGCTGGCCGAGAAGTGGGCGGACACCCTGGGCGGCACGCCCATCGCGTTCATCCACAAGACCCGCGACCCGCTGCGGCCGAACGAGGTCGTGGCCAACCGCGTGGTCGGCCAGGTCAAGGACCGCCTGTGCGTGGTGATCGACGACATGATCGACACCGGCGGCACCATCACCAAGGCGGTCGAGCAGCTGCTGGCCGAGGGCGCGTCCGACGTGGTCATCGCGGCCACCCACGCGGTCCTGTCCGGCCCGGCCGTGGAGCGCCTGCGCGACTGCGGCGCCCGCGAGGTGGTCTTCACCGACACCCTCCCGATCGCGGCCGAGAAGCGCTTCGACGCGATGACCGTCCTGCCGATCGCCCCCCTCCTGGCCCGGGTGATCCAGGAGGTCTTCGAGGACGGCTCCGTCACCTCCCTGTTCGACGGCAACGCCTGACCCTCCCGAACGCGCGACTCGCGGTGTCCGGGTGGAGGACTCGCGACACCGGACCGGAGGACACGCGCCCACCCCGGCGTGTCCTCCGGTCGGGCATCGCGTGTCCTCCACTCCGGCATCTCATGCCCTCCACTCCGGCACCGCGAGTCGTACGTCCAGAACGCGCGAGTCGTACGTCCAGGCATCGCGAGTCGTACGTCCGGACCACGCGAGTCGAACGTTCAGGGCCACCGTGTCGAACGTTCAGGTACCCCGAGTTCTGCGTTCGGGACCCCCGGGTCCTGCTTTCGGACGCCTCCCCGGGTGGGTGTTTCGCCGGTATCGGGCGGGGGAACCAACCCCCGATTAGGCCTTGTCCGCCGCGTCTGCCTACACTGGTCGGGTTGCCTCGGCGAGGGCGAGCTCCACGCTCGGCGTGATCGACGCGGCGGTTGTGATGCCGCGCGTGTCCACCATCCGCGCCGCCCGCCGTCGCAGGCCGACAAGCTCCGCTTCGCCCGCCCGACGTACAAGGCCAGACCGTTAGGAGAGTCCCACCGTGTCCGAGGTCCGTCTCGCCGCAGAACAGCGCACCGAGTTCGGCAAGGGCGCCGCCCGCCGCACCCGCCGCGCCGGCAAGATCCCCGCGGTGCTCTACGGCCACGGTTCCGACCCGAAGCACCTGGCCCTGCCGGCGCTCGAGTTCGCCCGTGTCGTCCGGGAGCACGGTCACAACGCGGTTCTCACGCTGGACATCGACAACGCCAGCGAGCTCGCGCTGACCAAGACCGTCACCACTCACCCCATCAAGAACTACATCGAGCACGTCGACCTGCTGCTGGTGCAGCGGGGCGAGAAGGTCACCGTCGAGGTGCCCGTGGTCGTCACCGGCGAGCCCTCCCCGGGCACGCTGGTCACCCAGGACCTGACCACCCTCCAGGTCGAGGCCGACGCCCTGAACATCCCGGAGCAGGTCGAGCTGTCCATCGACGGCGCCCAGGCCGGCACCCAGGTGCACGCCTCCGACCTGCCGCTGCCGCAGGGCGTCACCCTGGTCACCGACCCCGAGGCCATGGTCCTCGCCGTCGGCGCCGCGCCCACCGCGGAGCAGATGGAGGGCGGCGACAGCGAGCCCGTCGAGGCTCCCGAGGGCACCGAAGAAGGCTGAGCCCATCACGTCGGGCAGTTCGGACGGCACGCCTCCCCCGCCGCACGGCTGGGGCGGCGTGCCGTTCCCGTACTTCAGCCCGGCGCAGGTGCGCTCGACGCAGTTCCCGCGCAGCCGGGGCAAGGGCTACGACCCGGCGCAGGTCGACGCGTTCGCGCTGCGCATCGCCGACGCGCTGGCGGGCCGCACCCCGGTGCGCCCCGACCAGGTGCGCGCGATCGTGTTCACCGAGGTGCACGGCGGGTACGACCAGCGCGCCGTCGACGCCTTCCTGGCCGCCCTGGAGCACCAGCTCCGCAGCGGCCACGTGCCGCCGACCAGCCTCCAGACCGGCGCCGCGCTGCTGGCGGTGAAGCTGCCGAGGTCGTCGAACGGCTACGATCGCGGCGAGGTCGACGCGTTCCTCGGCCGGGCCGCCGCGACGCTGGACGGCCAGGGCCGGATGACCTCGACCGAGGTCCACCACACCAGGTTCAGCACCACGTCCGGGCTCCGGCGCGGGTACCGGCTGGACGCGGTGGACGCCCTGTTGGACGAGCTTGAGCAGGAGTTGCGGTTCCGTGGCCGATGACGTGCACCTGGTCGTGGGGTTGGGCAACCCGGGCCCCAAGTACGAGGGCAACCGGCACAACGTCGGCTTCCTGGTGCTCGACGTGCTCGCCGACCGCGTCGGTGGCCGGTTCAAGGCGCACAAGGGCGGCGCGGAGGTGCTGGAGGGCCGGCTGGCCGGTCGCCGGGTCGTGCTGGCCAAGCCGCGCGGCTACATGAACACCTCCGGCGGGCCCGTGGCGGGCACCGCGAACTTCTACAAGGTGCCGCCCGCGTCGGTCGTCGTCGTGCACGACGAGCTGGACCTGCCGTTCGGCACGGTGCGGCTCAAGCTCGGCGGCGGCGAGAACGGGCACAACGGCCTGCGGTCGATCACGAAGTCGCTGGGCACCAAGGACTACCACCGGGTGCGCTTCGGCATCGACCGGCCGCCGGGCCGGATGGACCCGGCCGACTACGTGCTGCGCGACTTCTCGGTGGTGGAGCGCAAGGAGCTGGCGTTCGAGCTGGACCGCACGGCCGATGCCGTCGAGGCGCTGTTGGAGCTGGGGCTGGAAGGCGCCCAGAACAAGGTGCACTGAACAAGGTGCACTGAACAAGGTGCACTGAACAAGGTGCACTGAAAGCGGGGTCCGTCAGCGCCGGCCCAGGTCCACCTGGAGCAGGTGCGGCGACACCTCGAACCCGCCGCGCGCGTACGCCGCCACGGCCCGTTCGCCGGAGTGCACGGTCACCCGTTCGAGGTCCTCGGGCCGGGCGGCGCGGATCTCGATCGACGTCACCCCGCCATCCTGCCCGCGGGCAGGATGGCGCCCCGGGCGGGCGGGTCCTGCGGGCCGGCACGACCCGCAGGACCCCGGTCACCACGCCGCCACGGGCGCGCGGCGAGCCGCGGTCACCCGGTGGGCACCAGCACCGCGGCGGCCGAGCGGCGCAGCTTGCCCGAGGGGGTCTTCGGCAGGCTGCCGGGCTTGAGCACGACCACCGAGTACGGCCGCAGCCCGACCGCGTCCACGACCCGCGAGCCGATCTCCTTGGTCAGCGCGCGCACCGCCTCGTCGTCGCCCACGAGCTTCGACTCGACCACCACCGCGAACCGCTCCCGCCGGGTGCCCGCGTCCAGCCGCACCGCGATCGCGTTGCCCGCGCGCACGCCCTCGACGGAGGTGGCGGCGCGCTCGATGTCGGTGGGGTAGATGTTGCGGCCGCCCATGATGATCACGTCCTTGCGGCGCCCGCAGACCACCACCTGGCCGTCGACCAGGTAGCCCTCGTCGCCGGTGTCGAGCCAGCCCTCGGCGTCCCGGGTGCTCCGCGGGCCGTCCACGGTGAGGTAGCCGGGTGTCACCGCCTCGCCGCGCACCCGCAGCCCGCCGACGCGCCGTTCGCCGAGCACCTCGCCCGCCTCGTCGACGACCCGCACCTCCAGGCCCGGCAGCGGCGGCCCGAGCAGCGGGAACGCCCGCGCGTTGGGGTGGTCGGCCGCGACCGGCACGGCGCGCTTGCCCGCCTCCAGCTCCTCGGGGTCGACGACGTCCACCGCCATGCCGGTGAACACGGGCGCGAACGCCACGCCCAGCGTGGTCTCGGCCATGCCGTAGGCGCACAGGACGGACTCGGGGCGCAGGCCGAACCGCGCGCCCTCGTCGTTGAACACCTGGACCGCGGCCGGGTCGATGGGCTCGGCGCCGTTGAGCGCGATGCGCAGCCTGGACAGGTCGTAGGAGCCGTCGTCGACGCCCCGCATCCGGCGGGCGGCGATGGCGTAGGCGAAGTTCGGGGCGGCGGTGATGGTGCCGCCGTACCGGCTGATCAGGTCCGGCCACAGGGTGGGGCGGCCGAGGAAGTCGACCGGGGTGACCTTGACCAGCTCGATGCCGAGCAGCATGGGCACGGTCAGGAAGCCGACCATCCCCATGTCGTGGAACAGCGGGAGCCAGGACACCATCACGTCGTGCTCGGGGTCCAGCTCGGCGGCCGTGCGCATGGCCGCGGCGTTGGACCACAGGTTGCCGTGGGTGATCCGGACGGCCTTGGGGTCGGCGGTGGAGCCGCTGGTGAGCTGGAGCAGGGCGGGCGAGTCCTCGTCGACCTCGACCGGCGCGGGCAGCGGGTCGCCGTCCAGCTCCTCGATCCTGCGGTAGGCGACGCCGTGCTGGTCCAGCACGCCCGCCAGCGCGTCGAACGGCGAGCCGAGCAGCACCAGCTTCGCGCCGATCATGCCCAGCACGCGCAGGGTGTCCTCGGCCCACTCCGCCAGGTCGGTGCGGGCGGTGGGCTGGTGCAGCATGGTCGTGCTGCCGCCCGCGAGCCACACCGCCTGCACGGCGGGGGCGATGGCCGCCGGGTCGCCCGCGAGGACGGCGATCGCCTCGCCCCGCCCCACGCCGTCCGCCACCAGCGCGCCCGCCGCGCGGGTCGCCCGTTCGTGCACCTCCAGCCACGTGCGGCGAACCGGTGGTCCCGGCTCCCCCGTGGTCATGCCCTTGTCCCGCCCCAAGGCGCCCGCGGCGGTTGCCACCATCGTGTCCACGAACCGGCTCATGGGCGTCAGGGTAAAGCGGTCCCGGTGGGCGCATTGAGCCGATAGGGCGAAACGCCGGCCCCATCAGCCCGCGATACTCCCCGGTACACCACTCGAAGGAGGTAACCGGGTGACCGGGTTCGACGCGCGCCGGCACACGCCCGCACACCCGGCGCCGCTGTTGAGCGCGCGGGACCTGCGGCAGGTCGCCTTCCACCGCCCGCCCCCCGGCCAACCGGGGTACGACGAGGTCCAGGTGGACGGCTTCCTCGACCGGATCGAGGACACCCTGCTCGGCCGGGACGACGTGACCGAGCAGGACGTGCGGAGGGTCCGGTTCAGGCCCTCGCGGCCCGGTTACCACGCCGCCGAGGTGGACGCGTTCATGGACCTCGTCGCGGACACCCTCGGCTCGACGCCGCAGCGCCGCCAGGCCGCCGCGCCCGCCATCGGCGCGCACGCCACCTCGACCGGGATGCGCCCCGCGCCGCGGCTGACGCCCCAGGACGTGCGCGGTGTGCGGTTCCACAAGCCCAGGCCCGGCAACCGCGGGTACCACGAGGGCGAGATCGACGCGTTCCTGGACCGGATCGAGGAGACGCTGGCGGGCCGGGACGACCTGACCGCGCCGGAGGTCCAGGAGAAGGAGTTCGGCTACGCCCCGCCGGGCATGGCCGGGTACGACGAGGACGACGTCGACACGTTCCTCGACCTGGTCGTGGTGACGCTGGAGCGCACCCCGCCCCCGCCGCCGGTCCGGCCGCGACCGGGGCCCGGCGCCCGGCCGCTGACGGCGCGCGACGTGCGCACGGTGTCGTTCGGCAAGCCGCCGCGCGGGCGTCGCGGCTACCTGGAGTCCCAGGTGGACAAGTTCCTGGACCGCGTCGAGAACACCCTGCTGGGCCAGGACTCCCTGACCGCGCGCGAGGTCCGCGAGGCCCGCTTCAGCCGACCCGTGTTCGGGCGGCGCGGGTACGACGAGAACGAGGTCGACGCGTTCCTCGCGCGGGTGGAGAAGCAGCTCGACGAGGGCCCGCCGCGACCGGCCGCGCTGCCGCCGATCACGTCGTGGAAGCAGTTGCGGCAGCTCAAGATCCCCCTGGCGGGCCCCTCGGCGCGCGGCTACCGGACGTCCCAGGTGGACCGGCTGATGGAGGAGGTCGGCATCGCGCTGGACGGCATGATCGGCGCGTCGTCGGCGGAGGTGGCCAAGACCAGGTTCGCCCAGTCCCTGGTGACCGGCCAGGGCTACGACTGCGCGTTCGTCGACGAGCTGGTGCCGTTGCTGGTGGCGGAGCTGCGGCGGCGGGGCCGCTGACGGCCGGCGGTCCCGCGCGCCTCCCGGGGGGCGCGCGGGACCGGCCGCGTCACCCCTCCGCCGCCTCCGCGGCCACCAGCCACTGCGCCTCGACGTCCTCCGCCTCCGCCAGCACGGCCTTCAGCTCCGCGTCCAGGGCCAGCAGCCGCTCGGGGTCGGTGGACGCCTCGGCCAGCTTCGCGTGCAGGTCGGTCTCCTTCTTCTGCAACGCCTCCAGCCGACGCTCCAGGCGGGACAGCTCCTTGCGCGCCGCGCGCTGGTCGGCCGCCGACGGGGCCGCCGCGGAACCCTGCGCGCCGGGCTTCTGGGCGCCGGCCCTCTGGCCGGGGGGCGCCGCGTCCTTCTGGGCGTCCCGCCGCCGCAGGTACTCCTCGATGCCGCCGGGCAGGTCGGTCAGCCCGCCGTCGCCGAAGAGGGCCACCACCTTGTCGCACACCCGCTCCACCAGGTACCGGTCGTGGGAGATGACGACCAGCGTGCCCGGCCACGAGTCGAGCAGGTCCTCCAGCTGCTGGAGGGTGTCGATGTCCAGGTCGTTGGTCGGCTCGTCGAGCAGCAGCACGTTCGGCTCGGCCATCAGCAGCCGGCACAGCTGGAGCCGCCGCCGCTCGCCGCCGGACAGCTCGCCGACCGGCGTCCACTGCTGCTGCGACGAGAACCCGAACCGCTCGGCCAGCTGCGACGCCGACATCTCCTGCTTGCCCAGCACCACGCGGCGGGCGATCTCCTCGACCGCCTCCAGCACCCGCATCGAGCCGTCGAGGTCGTGCAGCTCCTGGCTCAGGTGGGCGAGCTTCACCGTCTGGCCCTGGACCCGGCGGCCCGTCTCCGGCGACCGCTCGCCGGCCAGCGCCCGCAGCAGCGTGGTCTTGCCCGAGCCGTTCACGCCGACGATGCCGACCCGGTCGCCGGGCCCGATCCGCCACGTCAGGTCGCGCACCAGCACGCGGTCCGGCACGGTGAGCGTGACGTCCTCCAGCTCCAGCACCGTGCGGCCCAGGCGGCGCTTGGCGAACGCCAGCAGCTCCACCGAGTCGCGCGGCGCGGGCACGTCCGAGATCAGCGCCTCGGCCGCCTCGATCCGGTAGCGCGGCTTGGACGTGCGCGCGGGCGCGCCGCGGCGCAGCCACGCCAGCTCCTTGCGGGCCAGGTTGCGGCGCTTCTCCTCGGCCGCGTCGGCCAGGCGGGCGCGCTCGGCCCGCGCGAAGATCCAGTCGGCGTAGCCGCCCTCGTACTGCTCGACGCGGCCGTGCGTGACCTCCCACGTGCGGCTGCACACGGTGTCCAGGAACCACCGGTCGTGGGTCACCACGACGAGCGCGGTGCGGCGGGCCAGCAGGTGGTCGGCCAGCCAGCGCACGCCCTCCACGTCGAGGTGGTTGGTCGGCTCGTCCAGCACCACCAGGTCCAGGTCGCGCACCAGCGCCGCGGCCAGCGCGACCCGCCGCCGCTCGCCGCCGGACATGGTGCCCACCGGCGAGTCCAGCCCGAAGCCCGTGATGCCCAGGCCGTCGAGGATCGAGCGCACCCGCGCGTCCGCCGCCCACTCGTGCTCCGCGCCGTACCCGAGGGGGTCGAGCACGGCGTTGCGCACGGTCGAGCCCTCGGTCAGCTCGGTGCGCTGCGTCACCACGGCCATGCGCAGGTCGCGGTTGCGGCTGACGCGGCCGTCGTCCGGCTCGGCGACGCCGGCCAGCACCTCCAGCAGCGTGGTCTTGCCGCCTCCGTTGAGGCCCACCACGCCGATCCGGTCGCCCGCGCCGACGCCGAGGGACACGCCGTCGAGCAGCGGGCGCACGCCGAACGACTTGGAGACGTTCTCAAGATTGACCAGGTTGGCCACTACCAGCACCTTCGTCGAAACGGGTGGGACAAGCAGCTCAGGCGTGCACTTCCGGCGGCGTCGGCCGGGGTTCCTCGGTGCCGATCACGCGGGCGCCGTGCACCGGGCCCTGCGCGACGCGCACCGTCCGGCACACCCCCGCGCCGGCCAGCTCGGCCGCCACCCGGACCGCGGAGTCGCCGTCCGTGCACAGGAACGCGCAGGTCGGCCCGGACCCGGACACCATGCCGGCCAGGGCGCCCGCGTTCACGCCGGCCCGCAGCGTGCGCCGCAGGTTCGGCCGCAGCGACACCGCCGCCGCCTGGAGGTCGTTGCCGAGCAGCAGCGCGAGCTGCCGGGGGTCGCCGGACGCCAGGCCCTCCAGCACGGCCTCCGCCTGGCCGACGCGCGGCGGGTCGCCGTCCGCGCGCAGCCGGTCCAGCTCGTCGAACACCTCGGGGGTGGACAGGCCGCGCCGGTCGAAGGCGAGCACCCAGTGGAACGTGTGCCGCGCCAGCACCGGCACGATCCGGTCGCCGCGGTCGGTGCCCAGCGCCGTGCCGCCGTAGAGGGCGAACGGGACGTCCGCGCCGATCTTGGCGGCCAGCGGGGCCAGCTCGTCCCGGGAGACCTCCAGCCGCCACAGCGAGGCCAGGCCGACCAGCGTGGCGGCCGCGTCCGCGCTGCCGCCCGCCATGCCGCCCGCGACCGGGATGGACTTGCGGATCGCCACCCGGACCTTCGGGTCCTCGGGGTCGCGGCCGACGTGCTCGGCCAGCGCCCGCACCGCCCGCCAGGCGAGGTTGGACGCGCCGGTGGGCACCGAGTCGGCGCCCTCGCCGTGCACCTCGACGCCGGGGTCGTCGGCGATGGCGACGGTGACCTCGTCGGTCAGCGACAGGGCCTGGAAGATCGTCACCAGGTCGTGGTAGCCGTCCTCGCGTTGATCGCCCACGGCCAGGTGCAGGTTGACCTTGGCCGGGACGCGGACGGTGACCGGGGGTGGGACGACTGCTAGCACGCCCTGAAGCCTACGGGCGTTGCCGGGGTGCCCGCTCCCACCCACCCCTGACCTGCGACGAACGCGCCCGGATCCGCCGCCGGAACGACCTGGACGCAGAACTCGGGGCACCCGGGCGTACGACACGGTGGTCCTGGACGTACGACACGGTGGTCCTGGACGTACGACTCGCGATGCCGGAGTGGAGGACACGCGATGCCCGACCGGAGGACACGCGCGAAAGCCGGCGTGTCCTCCGGTCCGGTGTCGCGTGTCCTCCACTCGGACACCGCGAGTTCTGCGTTCGGGACCGGGTGGGCGGTCAGACGGGGAGGACGGAGCCGGAGAAGGTGCTGGTGATGTAGTCCTTGACCTGCTGGGACTGGAGCAGGGCGAGGAGGTCCTCGACCCGCTGGTCGTCCTTCAGCTCGGCGCGGGTGACCAGGCCGTTGGCGTTGGGGTTGCCCTCGGCCTCCTCCAGCGCCAGGGCGTCGTCGGCCGGCTTGAGGCCCGCGTCGATGGCGTAGTTGCCGTTGATCACGGACGCGTCCGTGTCGTCGAGCGAGCGGGGCAGCTGGGCGGCCTCCAGCACGACGAACTCCAGGTTCCTGGGGTTGTCCTCGACGTCGCGGACCGTGGCGGTCGCCTCGGCGCCCGCCTTGAGCTTGATCAGGCCGTTGGCCTGGAGCAGCTGGAGGCCGCGCGCCTCGTTGGTGGCGTCGTTCGCCACGGCCACCTTCGCGCCGTCCGGCAGGTCGGCCAACGACTCGTGCTTGGTGGAGTACAGGCCCAGCGGTTCGAGGTGGACCGGGCCGATCCACTCCAGGGACGCGCCGCTCTCGGCCTTGAACGTGTCCAGGTACGGCACGGTCTGGAAGTAGTTGGCGTCCAGCGACCCGTCGACCAGCGCGGTGTTCGGCTGCACGTAGTCGGTGAACTCCACGACCTCGATCTCCAGGCCCTTGGAGGCGGCCAGGTTGTCGGCCACGTACTTGAGCACCTGGGCGTGGGGCACGGGGCTCACCCCGACCTTCAGCGGCGCGTCCGGGTCCGAGGCGGCGCCGGTCCGGCCGCCGCTCCCGCAGCCCACCGCGGTCAGCAGCACGGCCAGCAGGGCAGCACGAATACGCATGTCGTTCCTTTTGGGAGAAGACGTGAACAGGGGGGTCAGACGGAGGCGTGGCGGCGCCGGTCGACGGCCCGCGCCACGCGGTTCGCGGTGAACTGGAGCGCGGTGGCGATCACCGCGAGCACGGCCACGGTGCTCCACAGGTAGCGGTCGTTGAACCGCTGGTAGCCCTCGCGCACGGCGAGGTCGCCGAGCCCGCCGCCGCCGACCACGCCGGCCATGGCCGAGTAGCCGAGCAGGGCGATCGCGGTCACGCCGATCGCGTTCACCAGCGCGGGCAGCGACTCGCGGAGCAGGACGCTGCGGACGATGCGGGTGGTGGAGGAGCCGGTGGTGACCGCCGCCTCCACCACGGAGACGTGCACCTCGGACAGCACGTTCTGGACCAGCCTGCCGACGAACGGGATGGCGCCGACGGCCAGCGGCACGATGGCCGCGGTCGGTCCGATGGTGGTGCTGAGCAGGAGCCTGGTCAGCGAGGTGAGCACCACCAGCAGGACCAGGAAGGGCATGGAGCGACCGAGGTCCACCACGAACCCGAGCACCTTGTGCGGCAGCGGGCGGGGCTTCAGCCCACCGGGGGCGGTGAGCTGGAGCCAGATGCCCACGGGGGTGCCGAGCAGGACCGCGATCAGGGTGGAGACGCCCACCATGTACAACGTCTCGCCGGTGGCGAGCAGCACGTCGTCGAACACGGTGGACCAGGGTGTCGCAGACCTCACGCAGCGACTCCCTGCGGACCCGTGAGGGTCCGCCGCACCGAGCCGCCCGCGTCCGAGATCCACTCCAGCGCGGAGTCCGAGCGCTCGCCCTTCAGGCCGACGCGGAACCGCGCGACCGGGGTCTCGCCCAGCCTGGTCAGGCCGCCGCCCAGCAGGTTCAGCTCGACGCCGAACCGGTTGGTCGCCTCGGGCAGCAGCGCGCCGACCGCGGCGAAGCCGACCAGCACGACGTCCGCGACCCGGTCGAAGGCGCTGTCGACCGCCGGGTTCTGGTCGACGGAGGGCAGCAGCGAGGAGGCCGTGCGGCTGCCGGCGTCGGACACGAGGTCGAGGACCTTGCCGTGCTCGACGACGCGACCGCCGTCGAGGACCGCGACGTCGTCGCAGATCCGGCGGACCACGCCCATGTCGTGGGTGACCACGAGCACCGTCACGCCCAGTTCGGCGCGGGCCCGGTCCAGCACGGTGAGCACCGAGCCGGTGGTGTCCGGGTCCAGCGCGGAGGTCGGCTCGTCGGCCAGCAGCACCGAGGGCTGCGCGGCGAGCGCGCGGGCGACCGCGATGCGCTGGCGCTGGCCGCCGGAGAGCTGGTCGGGGTAGCTGTTGGCCTTGTCGGTCAGGCCCACCAGGTCCAGCAGCTCGGCGACGCGCGTGCGGCGCTGCGGCCCGGCCAGGTTGGCGGCCTCCAGCGGCAGCGCGACGTTGCCCGCGGCGGTGCGCTGGCGCAGCAGGGAGTCGCCCTGGGGCACGACGCCGATGCGCCGGCGGGCGGCGCGGAGGGCGGTGCCGTCGAGGGAGACGAGGTCGGTGCCGTCGACGCGGATCGCGCCGCTGTCGGGGCGCTCCAGGAGCGCGACGCACCGGGCGAGGGTCGACTTGCCCGCGCCGCTCGGGCCGACCACGCCCAGCACGGTGCCGGCGGCGACGTCCAGGTTCACGCCGTCCAGCGCGCGAACCTGCCCGGTACTCCCGGCGAAGGACTTGGTGAGGTTCTCGACAGTGATCACGTTTTCACTCCACGACTGCGTGCGGCGGCGCACGCCCGTGGCGCGCGCGACCGGAGGTCTCGACTGGCAGGCGCGCCCGGGGATTCAGGGCGCGGAGGTGAAGCAGGAGGACGACTGGGGAGTCAGCTCGTCAGCTGCGACAGCCGGACACCGTGCGACGGCCGTGGTCGACGACTCGTCTGCGCGTGAGCGTTCGCATCCTGGGCACGTGATCCTCCATCGTTCCTGGCTGAAGCACCTGCCCCCAGGTCGGGGTGGTTGCTGCGGCGTCGTGGAGCCAGGTCTCTCGGCCGCTCGGGATGGCACGTCGAGTACACCTGACGGACCCCGTTCGACGCAAGCCCGTAACGGAACCGTTCGGCAGATCACACTTATGGCCGAAAGATCGTTGTTTGAAGACGCTAAGAAACTTCGACTATCCGGATAAAGTCTCGGATACCGAGCTTTTCACCGCGCGTGGTCGGGTCGACACCCGCCGCCAGCAGCAGCCGCTCGGCCTCGGCGGGCGAACCCGCCCACCCCGCCAGCGCGCCGCGCAGCGTCTTCCGCCGTTGCGCGAAAGCCGCGTCCACCAACGAGAAGAGCTTCTTCCGGTCCACAGTGGACAGGAGTTCGTGGCGCTCGAACGCGACCAGCGCCGAGTCCACGTTGGGCACCGGCCAGAACACCGAGCGCGGCACCGCGCCCGCCCGGCGGGCGTCGGCGTACCAGGCCAGCTTCACGCTGGGCACGCCGTAGACCTTGCTGCCGGGACCGGCGGCCATCCGGTCGGCCACCTCCGACTGCACCATCACCAGACCGGTGCGCAGCGACGGCAGCTCGGCCAGCAGGTGCAGCACCACCGGCACCGCCACGTTGTAGGGCAGGTTGGCCACCAGCGCGGTCGGCGCGTGCGGCAGCCGCGCCGCGGTGACGCGCATCGCGTCCTCGTGCACGACGGTGAGCCGGCCGGCCAGGTCGGGCGCGCGTTCGGCGACGGTGCCGGGCAGGCGGCCGGCCAGCACGCCGTCGATCTCCACCGCCACCAGCGCCCGGCACGCGGGCAGCAGCGCCAGCGTCAGGGAGCCCAGGCCCGGTCCCACCTCCAGCACGACGTCGTCCGGCCCCAGGCCGGCCGAGGCCGCGATGCGGCGCACCGTGTTCGGGTCGTGCACGAAGTTCTGCCCCAGCTTCTTGGTGGGGCGGACGTCGAGGTCGGCGGCGAGCCGACGGACGTCGGCCGGGCCGAGGAGCGCGCTGCCCCCCGGCCCGGCCGACGATGAAGCTCCGGTCACGCGCCCATTCTTACGGCAGGCCCAGCTTGGACCGGCAGCCGGGCCACGCCGAGTAGCCGCCGCGGGCGTCGCGCAGCTTGGTCGCGATGGCGATCTGCTGCTCGCGGGACGCCTGGTGCGGGTACGCGGCGTACTGGGAGCCGCCGTAGGCGTCCCAGGTGCCCTTGTTGAACTGGAGGCCGCCGTAGTAGCCGTTGCCGGTGTTGATGGCCCAGTTGCCGCCGGCCTCGCACTTGGCCAGCGAGTCCCACACCGCGCCGTCCGGCGGCAGCTTGGTGCCGACTTTGACCTTGCGGGCCTGGGGCTCCTTGGTGACCTTGACGCCCAGCTTCTCGCGGCCGATCTCCCGGCCGTTCTTGGTGGTGACGCGGTAGGTGACGATCTGCTCGCCGGCCACGCCCTCGTCGACGACCTGCTTCTGGCCCTTCATCATGGTGTCGTCCTTGACCTCCTCGACGGGCGGCTGGACGGCCTCCGTCGCGTTGATCACGGACACGCCGGTGCGGCTGATGTGGACCTCGACGCCGTTGGTGATGCGCAGGTCCGCGGCCGTTTCGAGCTTGTCGTCGGCCCCGAGGCCCAGGTTCTCGGCCTTCATCAGCTCGTCGACCGTGACCGCGGTCGTCCGGAGCTGGCGGGGCGCCTCGCCGCCGTCGTAGAGCGTGATCGTCTTGAGGCTCTTGACCTCGACGGACATTCCCGCCAGCGGGACGTCCATGCCGCGCTCGTGGGAGATCCAGGCGCCCTCGTCGTCGATGCGGAGCTGCTCCAGCGCCTCGTCGACGGTGACCGAGCGGACCCAGCCCTCGCGCTGCTCGCCGTCCACGGTGACCTTCACCAGGCGGCCGCGGTCCAGCGAGATCTTGCCGCCGTCGGTGACCTTGGCCTGGGGGCTCGGGCTCAGGGCGTCGTGGGCGCCGACCGTGATGCCCTCCTCGGCGAGGATGTCGCCGACGGTGGACTCGTAGGTCCGCACGGTCTTGGCCTCGCCGTCCACGTCGACCGTGATCGACTTGTCCATGGCGATGGCGGTCGCGCCCCCACCGGAGATCGTCACCAGCACGGTGGCGACCGCGGCCTTGAGGAAGCGGCGCTTCCACTTGCCGGCGGCTTCGACCAGGGCGGCGGGCGGCGCGTCCGGCCGCTCGGCGGCCGGCGCGCCCGCGACGCGGTCCTGGGAGACCTCGTCCGGGATGATGATCGGCGGGAGGAGCGTCGTCTCGGCGTTGATGAGCCGGATCAGCTCGTCGACGTCGACGTTGGCGTTCGCCAGCAGCTCGTCGGCGTCCGGGCCGAGGACGTCGAGGACGTCGTTCGGCGTGATCGTGAAGACCGCGGTCTCCCAGTGCGCGTTGTCCCACTCGACCGGGTGCACCGGTCTGTCCAGGACGTCGACGCTGGTGGCCGGGACGTCTTTCACGGGCGTAAACCAGTCGGTGTCCTCGTTGAACGAGTTCACGGGGTTCCATACCTCCTGAAGGCGCGAAGTCCCGCAACGCGCGCGTTCGCTGTCGGCGGTCAGCTACTGATCTCCGGCAACTCCCGTGCTGTCCGGCCTTCTCGCTTCTGGTGTGTCGACCCGCCCCGACCGCGGGTGCGCCCCGGCACTGGATACGTGGGGCACGGTCACGGGACCGTAACGGGTGTCGGGAGGTTGTGCAAACACCCCCGAAGGACTTGTGAGTTCAGTCACCCCGTCGGCGGTGCAGTGCGATAGTCCGTTCGTCGCAAGGGCATCAGGGCTGCGGTGCGTCACGGAGCCCGAAGATCCGCTCGGCGTTCCGGGTGATCACCGAGGCCAGTTCCCCCAGGTCCGCCTCACGCAGGGTGGCGATGTCCCGCAGGGTGTAGTTCGCGCAATAGGGTTCGTTCGGGCGACCCCGGTACGGGTGAGGCGTGAGGAACGGCGCGTCCGTTTCGACCAGCAGGCGCTCCTCCGGCACCCACCGCGCGGCTTCCCGGAGGGCGTGGGCGTTCCGGAAGGTCGCGGTGCCCGCGAAGGACAGGGTGAAGCCGCGCTCGACGCACCGCCGCGCGAAGTCGAGGTCGCCGGAGAAGCAGTGGAAGACCACCTGCGCCGGCGCGCCCTCCTCGTCGAGGATCCTCAGGACGTCCTCGTGGGCCTCGCGGTCGTGGATCATCAGCGGCTTGCCGGTGTCCTTGGCGAGCCCGATGTGCCACCGGAACGCGGCCCGCTGGTCCTCGGGCGAGGCGTAGTCCCAGTAGTAGTCCAGGCCGGTCTCGCCGATCGCGACCACGCGCGGGTGCCCGGCCAGCCCGGTCAGCACGGCCCGCTCGCGGTCGCCGAAGCCCGTGGTGCGGGTGGGGTGCAGGGCGACGGCGGCGAAGACCCGCTCGTCCCACGTGGCGGCCTCGGCGGCCCAGCGGGCGGCGTCCAGGTCGTCGGCGACGGTGACGACGCGGTCCACCCCGGCCGCACCCGCCCGGTCGAGCACCGCCTTGACGTCCTGCGGCGTCTTCGCGCCGCAGGCGTCGAGGTGGGTGTGCGCGTCGACCACCGGCGCCGGGAGGGGTTCCGGCGCCGGCGGTCGTTCGCCCCTGCGCTTGGTCACCGGGTGATCGGGGCCCAGTCGGGGCCCTTCTCGCCCAGCTCCGGGTCGAGCTTCGCGAACAGCGGGGTCGGCTTGTCCAGCGGGCGGCCGACCTCGATCGGCGTGGACTCCCACGTGGCCTGCTCGGCGGCGTAGTCCCCGGTCAGCACCGGGTAGCCGCGGTCGGGCACGTCGAGGTCCCGCACCTCGGTGACCTGCGGCTGCGCCGCCCAGACGCCCTGGCCGCCCAGCAGCTCGTGCACCTTCTGGGCCGAGTGCGGCAGGAACGGCGTGAGCAGGGCGTTGGCGTCCTGGACGACCTGGAGGGCGGTGTGCAGGACGGTGTCCCGGCGCTCCGGGTCGTCCTTCAGCTTCCACGGCTCCTGGTCGGACAGGTAGCGGTTGGCCGCGCCGACCACCTTCATCGCCTCGGTCGAGGCCTGCTTGAACCGCGAGCGGCGCAGGTGGCCGCCGACGACGTCGAACGCGGCGCGGCTCAGGGCGAGCAGCTCGTGGTCGGCCCCGGTCGGGCTGGTCGGCCGCGGGACCGCGCCCACGTTCTTGTGCGCCATGGAGATGGACCGGTTGACCAGGTTGCCCCACTCGTTGGCCAGCTCGAAGTTCGTGCGGCGGACGAACTCCTCCCAGGTGAAGTCGGTGTCCTGGTTCTCCGGGCCGGCGACCGAGATGAAGTAGCGCAGCGCGTCCGGGCCGAACTCCTTGAGGAAGTCGGTCACGTAGATGACCGTGCCCCGCGAGGTGGAGAACTTCGAGCCGCTCATGGTGAGGAACTCGGACGACACGACCTCGGTCGGCAGGTTCAGCGGGCCGAACGAGCCGGGCTCGCCGCCCTTGGCGCCCTGGCCGTTCTGGCCGAGCAGCAGGGACGGCCAGATCAGCGAGTGGAAGACGATGTTGTCCTTGCCCATGAAGTAGTACCCCTGGGCGTCGCCGGTCCAGAACTCGCGCCAGGCGTCCGGGTTCCCGCTGCGGCGGGCCCACTCGACGGACGCGCTGAAGTAGCCGATCACCGCGTCGAACCACACGTAGAACCGCTTCATCGGCTGGTCGCGCCAGCCGTCGAGCGGGATGGGGATGCCCCAGTCGAGGTCGCGGGTGATGGCGCGCGGGCGCAGGTCGCCGATCAGGTTCTGGCTGAACTTGAGCACGTTCGGGCGCCACTCGGTGCGCGTCTGGAGCCAGGTGCCCAGGGCGTCGATGAACTGCGGCAGGTCCAGGAACAGGTGCTCGGTCTCGATGAACTTCGGGGTCTCGCCGTTGATGCGCGAGCGCGGGTTCTTCAGGTCGACGGGGTCGAGCTGGTTGCCGCAGTTGTCGCACTGGTCGCCGCGGGCGCCGTCGTAGCCGCAGATCGGGCAGGTGCCCTCGATGTAGCGGTCGGGCAGGGTGCGGCCGGTGGAGGGGCTGATCGCGCCCATCTCCGTCTTGGGCACGACGTAGCCGTTGCGCCAGAGCGCGAGGAACAGCTCCTGGACGACCTGGTAGTGGTTGCCGGTGGTGGTGCGGGTGAACAGGTCGTAGGACAGGCCCAGGCCGTGCAGGTCCTCGGTGATCACGCGGTGGTACTTGTCGACGAGCTCGCGGGTGGTCAGGCCCTCCTTCTCGGCCTGGACCGAGATGGGGGTGCCGTGCTCGTCGGAGCCGGAGACCATGAGCACCCGGTGGCCCGACATGCGCATGAAGCGGGAGAACACGTCGGAGGGGACACCGAAACCGGAGACGTGACCGATGTGGCGGGGACCGTTGGCGTAGGGCCACGCCACCGCGGTCAGCACGGAGGCACTCATGCGTTAAGCCTACGGAGGCGGGTCGGGCGGGTTTTCGCGGGTGGGGGGCCGTGCTGCCGGATCACTCGGACGGGGTTCGCCCGGGTGGTGGAGGGGGCGCGAGCGGGGACGAGGACGGGCACGGAGACGATCGTCGTCACCCGCGACGGCCACCGCGTCGCGATGATCGCCCCCGCCCCCCGGGCGAACGGCAAGGCGCTGCGCGAACTGCTCCGCGGGTGGCGGGGCCACCCCGCTTTCGACGAGGAGTTCGAGGCGAACGCGACCGCACGGGCGACGAACCGCACGCTGGTGACCACGGACGCGAAGGCGAAGTCCGAGAGCCTGCCCGGGGTCGACGCGCGGGTGGTCACCCCCCGCTGACCACGGCGTCGTAGAGCGCCTTCTTGCCCACCCCCGCCGCCTCCGCGACCTCGGCCGCCGCCGTCTTCAGGCGTTCGCCGTCCGCCACCCGCTGCTTCACCTCCGCCACCAGCGACTCCATCGACGGGCCCTCCCGGGGCTCGGCGGGCGCGAGCACCACCGTGACCTCACCGCGCACCCCCTCCGCCGCCCACGACGCCAGCTCGCCCAGCGTGCCCCGCCTGACCTCCTCGTAGGTCTTGGTCAGCTCCCGGCACACCGCCGCCCGCCGGTCGGGGCCCAGCACGGCCACCGCGTCCACCAGGCTGTCCGCCAGCCGGTGCGGCGACTCGAAGAACACGCAGGTCCGGGCCTCGTCGACCAGGCCGGCGTACCAGCGCCGCCGCTCGCCGCCCTTCCGGGGCGGGAACCCGTCGAAGCAGAAGCGGTCCGAGGGCAGGCCCGACACGGCCAGCGCCGTGGTCACCGCCGACGGACCGGGCAGGCAGGTCACGGTGATGTCCTCCGCCACGCACGCCGCCACCAGGCGGTAGCCGGGGTCGGACACGCTGGGCATGCCCGCGTCCGTCACCAGCAGCACCGTGGAGCCCTCTCTCATGGCCTCCAGCAGGCCCGGCAGGCGCGCCGTCTCCACCTGGTCGTAGAAGCTCACCACCCGGCCCGACGGGGTCACGTCGAGCGCGGCGGCCAGCGAGCGCAGCCTGCGGGTGTCCTCGGCGGCGACCACCTCGGCCGTCGCCAGCGCGTCGACCAGGCGGGGCGATGCGTCGCGGACGTCTCCGAGTGGAGTAGCCGCCAGCACCAAACGGCCTGATCCGGATACAGGTCTCACGCCTCTCACCCTACGATCGGCTCCGTGAGCCTGATCGCACCGCAGTCCGCAGACGACGTGGTCGCCCCCGGCGAAGTGCCGCAGGCGGGCCCGCCCCCGGGCGCCGACCGCGAGTCGAGGGCCCGCCTGCTCGAACCCGGGCGGATGAGCGAACCCCTGCGGGGTTGGCTGGTCACCCTGGTCGTGGCCCTGATCGGCGGCGCGGTGCGGTTCTGGAACCTCGGGTTCCCGACGGACAAGGGCACACCGGTCTTCGACGAGAAGCACTACGTGCCCCAGGCGGCGCAGGTGCTGCGCAACGGCGGGTACGAGGACAACGCCGGCTACGAGCTGATCGTCCACCCGCCGCTGGGCAAGCAGCTGATCGCGATCGGCGAGTGGCTGTTCGGCTACGACGGCGTGGGCTGGCGGTTCACCGCGGCGCTCGCGGGCACGCTGACGATCGTGCTGGTGGTCCGGATCGCGCGGCGGCTGACGCGGTCCGACCTGGTCGCGGCCCTCGCCGGCGTGCTGCTCGTCGCGGACGGCCTGAGCCACGTGCAGTCCCGGATGGGGATGCTCGACTCCTTCCTGACGTTCTTCGTGGTGGCGTCGTTCGCGTGCCTGGTGGTGGACCGGGACCAGGTCCGCGCCCGGTTGGCGGTCGCGGTGCGCGAGGGCTGGGTGACCGACTCGCCGTACGGGCCTTGGTTGGGTTTCCGCTGGTGGCGGTTCGCCGGGGGCCTCATGCTGGGGCTCGCGTGCGGCGTGAAGTGGTCCGGGCTGTGGTACATCGCGTTCTTCGGCGTGCTGTCGGTGCTGTGGAGCGCCACCGCGCGGCGGGCGGCGGGCGTGGAGCGGCCCTGGCTGGGCGCGTTCGTCCGGGACCTGCTGCCGTCGCTGTACGCCCTGCTGCTCGTGCCGGTGCTGGCCTACCTGGCGACGTGGTGGTCGTGGTTCGCCTCGGAGACCGGCATCGACCGGCACGTGGTGGGCACGAAGCTGCCCGACGACTCGTGGGTGCCCGACCCGCTGCGGGCGCTCTGGTACTACAGCAGCAACGTCTTCGAGTTCCACACCAACCTGGTCACCTCCGAGACGAACAAGCACCCGTGGGAGTCGAAGCCGTGGACGTGGCCGATGGGCCTGCGGCCGATGCTCTACTACTACGAGGGCGCGGTGACGGGCTGCGGCGCGGCGACGTGCGTCGGCGCGACCATGCTGATCGGCACGCCCGCCCTGTACTGGCTGGCGTTCCCGGTGCTGGCGTGGGCGCTGTGGCAGTCGATCAGCCGGCTGGACTGGCGGTACGCGGCGGTGCTGGTCGGGTACGGCGCGGGCTTCCTGCCCTGGTTCGTCAACGTCGACCGGCAGATGTACTTCTTCTACGCGATGCCGATGGCCCCGTTCCTGGTGCTGGGCATCGCGCTGGCGCTGGGCGAGGTGCTGGGCCGCAGCACGGACGGCCCGGAGCGCCGCGGCACGGGCCGCCTGGCGGTGGCCCTCTACGTCGGCCTGGTGGTGGCCAACTTCGCCTGGCTGTGGCCGATCCTGAACGGCGTGCCGATCACGCCGGAGATGTGGGACGCCCAGAAGTGGCTGCCGTCCTGGAACTGACCGACGAGGGGCGCCGCGACGTCCGAGCGGGACGTCGCGGCGCCCACCGCGGTTCACCGGCGGGCACGGTCGCCCCCGTTCACGCCGGAGCAGGGGGAGCCGGCGCCCTGGCGCCGACCTCGGGCCCGTCCTGCGAGGACGGCGCGGTGGACACCAGGGCCGGCGTCACGTCGGCGGGCGGCGCGAAAACCTCTTCCGGTCGAATGCGCGGCGGCGTGGAGGCCCACGGCTTGAGGTCCTGCACGACGTCCTCGTAGAAATTCGTCACGGCGTCGAGCACGGAATCGATGAAGGAATTCCGGCCGGTTCCCCGCTCGCCGCCCATCGGCGTCGTGACCGCCACCCGGAAACCGCGGATCTCCTTCGCGGGATCCGTCACGAGAACCGTGGGGTCGTTCCGCACGACCCTCAGCAGCTCCGACGCGCCCGCGCCGCGCCCGTGCAGCGCGAAGGCCTCCAGCCGGACGGTCTCCGGCGCGTCCTTGAGCTGCCGGACCAGCCAGTCGACCCGGGTGGTGGGGCGGCCCTCGCGGGGACCGTCGAAGTCGACGTGGCAGACGACCTGCCCGGCGCGGAGGTCGGCGGTCACCTGGAGGGCGCCGACCGTGCCCGGGATGCGGATGCCGCCGGTGAGCCGCCCGTCGGAGACGAGCTGCCCGACCTGGCCCGTCACGCGCACCCCGGGTTCGGCGAGCTCCCTGCGGGTGAGCGCGGGCGTGACCTCGGCGCCGAGGCGGCGGCCGAGCCGGAGGCAGGCGAAGCGGATCAGCGCGTCGAAGCGCAGCGCGACCTCGGGAGCGGCCCCGTCGCCCGCGCGCAGGGTCCCGGCCTGGATCGCCTCGCGCAGCGGGACCCACGACGCGCCCATGTCCTCGAAGGCCATCGTCCCTGATCGCGGGTGCTCCAGGTAGCGGATCAGCTCGCCGAGGACCCACGCCCGGTCCGCGTCGGCGACGCCCCGGTGCTCCTTCTGCACGACGGCCTCGCAGAGCACCTGGGTCCACGACCAGTGGTGCAGGGCGACCTCATCGAGCTTGCGCCGGTCCACCGGCGTCGGGTGCCGCCCCGGCAGCGCCGGGATCTCGTTGGAGATCGTGACCACCGCGTCGAAGCCCTGCTCGCGGGCCACGTCCAGGCAGTCCTCCAGCCGCTCGGTCCGCAGCTCGTTGCCGCCGGTCCTCACCTCGACCAGCGCGGTCCACGACCGCCGGCCGCGCACCACCCGGACCAGCCCGGCGGGGACGAGCTCGCGCCCCCCGGACTCGAACGGCACCTCGATGAACGTCCGCACGGCCGCCGCGGGCGCGCCCAGCGGCTGCGTGAGGGCGCGCCCGAATTCGCGCACCGCGGACATCACCGCGAGCAATGCGGAAGTCGCCCTGCGTTCCTGCTCCTCCGCGCCGCTGATCCCCGAAGTGGGGATCAACCTGGCGGCGTGCCAGCTTTCCGCGGACGACATCGGCCCCCTCGCACGGTATTCCCCACCACTCGGATCACCGCCTTTTTCGACAAGGGCCGCGCAGTCGTTACCCCGTGCGCGGGCGTTCACCCCTTCGTCGCAACGCGCCCTCAGCGCGGCAGCTCGGTCAGCACGGGGTTGCGCAGGGCCTCGTAGATCACCGAGCTGCGGAAGCTGATCACCTCGCGCCGCTCGCTCAGCCGGTCGATGAGGAACGCGTGCAGGTGCTCCAGGTCCTGCACCGCCACGTGGATGAGGAAGTCGTCGTCCCCGGCCACCACGAACATCGCCAGCACCTCCGGCAGCCCGCCGATCGCCGCCTTGAAGTTGTCGATCACCGGGCGGCTCATCGGGCGGAGCCGGGCGGCCACGAACGCCTGCACCGGGCGGTTCAGCGCGCCCAGGTCCACGTCCGCGTGGTAGCCCTTGACCACGCCGCGCCCGCGCAGCGCCCGCACCCGCTCCAGGCACGTCGACGGCGCCACGCCCAGCCGCCTCGCCAGCTCCCGGTTGGTCAGCCGCGCATCCAGCTGGAGGTTCCTGATGATCGCCGAATCAAGTTCGTCCACGCGGCGATCATCGCAAACGGGACCGAACGAAGTTCGGCCTCGCTGGACAAGGCCGTTCAGGTGAATAGCTTCGACACCACTCCACCGAACGAACGGACACCTCCGTGCTGCCCACCAAGCTCGTCCTCGTCCTGCGCGACGACCTGCCGCCCCACCTCGCCGCCAACGCCGCCGCCGTCCTCGGCCTGACCCTCGGCGCCCGCCTGCCGGGCGACCTGCTCGGGGACGACCTGGAGGACGCCGACGGCACGACCCACCTCGGCCTCAACACCCACCCGGTGCCCGTCCTGACCGCGCCCGCCGACCGGCTCAAGGCCCTCCACGGCGCCGAGGACGTGCTGACCGTCGGCTTCACGGAGGTCGCCCGCCGCTCCCGGACCTACGCCGAGTACACCGAGGCCCTGGCCGGCGCGAACGACCCCGAGTTCGTCGCCGTCGCCCTCCACGGGCCCCGCGCCGAGGTCAGCAGGCTGACCCGCAGGCTCCCGCTGATGGCCTGATCCCGGTGACTGCCTGATCCGATGACTGCCTGATCCGATGACTGCCCGATCCGATGACTGCCCGATCCGATGACTGCCCGATCCGATGACGGCGGCGGGCACGCGTCCGCCGCCGTCGGACTCCCGCGCCCGGGCCGGACCGGCGCACGACCGGCGCACGACCCCGGCAGCGCACCGCCCCGATCAGCGCACGGGCCGGGTCGGCGGCTCCGGCCGGTCGATCATCTTCGTGACCGGGCCCTCCTTGCTCAGGCCCGCCTGCGACAGCCACGAGGACAGCTCACCCCGGATCGCGGCCAGCGACGGCCGCTTGGCCGGGTCCCCGTCCAGCGCGGTGGTCAGCAGCCGGGAGTGGGCGCTGTGCTGGGGCAGCTTCACGCACGGCTCGCCCTGCGCGGCGGCCATCAGCGAGGAGATCGGGTTCTCCCGCGACCCGCGCGGCGGCTGGCCGGTGAGCGCGTAGCTGACCGTGGCGGCGAGCTGCCAGGCGTCCGAGGCGGGGCTGGCGGTCTCGCCCCGGGCGGTCTCCGGCGCCAGGAAGTCGGGGGTGCCGACCATCATGCCGGTGGCGGTGAGCGTGCTGTCGCCCTTGGACCTGGCGATGCCGAAGTCGATCAGGTGCGCGGTGCCGTGGGTGTCCACGATGACGTTCGACGGCTTCACGTCCCGGTGCAGCACGCCCTGCTCGTGCGCGGCGACCAGCGCGTCGGCCATGTTCACCCACAGCCGGGCGGCCAGCGTGTCGGCCAGCGGGCCCTGCTTGAGCACCACCTCGGACAGCGGCTGCCCGTCGATGTACTCCATGATGATCGCCAGGCCGTCCGGGTCCTGCACGATGTCGAACACCCGCACGCAGTTCGGGTGCCGCACGGCCGCCAGGGCGCGGGCCTCGCGCACCATGCGCTGCTCGGTCTCGTTGTCCGGCGCGTGCGCGAGCTTCACCGCGACCGTGCGGGCCAGCTGCTCGTCCACGGCCAGCCAGACCGTGCCGAACCCGCCGCGGCCGAGCTGGCGGATGCGCCGGAACCGGCCGCCCGCCGGGTTCCACACCTTGCCGGAGTCCGCCGCCGGGGCCGGGTTGGACCCCACCGGGCGCCCGCCCGACCCCGCGTTGGGCCCGAACGGCAGCGGACCGGGCGTGTCGGCCAGCCGGGCGGGCTGCTCCACGCGCGTGGGCGGCGGGGACGTCGGCTGGGGCGCGGGCTGCGACACGGGCTGCGACATCGGCTGCGACATCGGCTGGGGCGTCGGCTGCGAGGGCTTCACCTCGGCGATCCGCGTCGGCGGGTACTGCCGGTTCGGCGGCGGCACCGGCCGGTACGGCGCGGGCTGGTAGGGCGGGATCTGCGCGGGCTGGTAGGGCGGCGGCTTCTCCGACTGGTACGGCGGCGGCTTCTCGGACTGGTAGGGCGGCGGCTGCTGGGGCTGGGGCTGGGTCTGCTTGGGCCGGCCCTGCTGGGACTGGGGCTGGGTCTGCTTGGGCGGCTGGCTCGGCTGGGGCGGCTGCTTCTGCGGCGGCGTCCTGGACGCCGCGGGTTGCGGGTTCGGGGTCCCGCGATCGCGACCGGGGCGGTTGAGCATGGCGGTAGTCAACCCGAAAACCTTGACCACCAGGGAGCCCAACAGGGCTATCGGGAAGTACCCGAGCAGCAGGTGGCCCACGAGCGTCACCGGCAGTGCCGACGTGGCCACCAACAGCACCAGGAACGGCGGCCAGAACACCCGGCGCGGCCAGTTCGGGCCGAGCCGGAAGGCCGAGCCGGCCTGGAGCATGACGAACAGCAGGCACAGCAGCGCCAGCAGGCCCGTCACCGCGCCCGCGACCATGAACACCACGCGGCCGTCGCCGAAGGCCGTGATGATCGACGGCGCGCCGACCAGGTAGTCGAACTGGGTGAACGCCACGCACGGCGACTCGTCCAGGGTCCGGACGCCCTCCAGCCGGCCGGTGCGCAGCAGCTTGAAGGTGGCCGAGAACGCCACCCACGGCAGCACCAGCGTGCTCATCACGCCGAGCACGGCGAAGATCGCGCCGGTGATCGGGCCGTAGGAGTTGCCGACGACCCGGCGCACGGTGATCGACAGCAGCGCGGCGACGGTCGGCAGGGTCCCGAGGAGCGCGCCGAACGCGGTGGTGGTCCACGCCCAGTCGCCGGGGCACAGCGACACGCCGGCCCAGTCGTGCAGCCACGCCAGCAGCGACTCGGCCAGCTCCACGACGCGCACCACCCCTTCTCCTCGCCCCTCAGGGTACGGGTGCGGGCCACGCCCCCGGTGGCGCGCGACCGACGCGGTCCTGTTCCGCGCTGGTCACGCCGTTGTCACGGCGGGTCGGACGAGGGGCTGCGGCACGCGCGGAAAAGGGGCCCGGCCGAAGCCGGGCCCCCGCGCGCGGTCGCCGCTAACCCACGCGCTCCCACAGAGCAGGCACCGAAGGTGGATCCCAGCCTGTTTGGGACGTGTGCCCCTGCAAGCACCTGTACCCGACGCCGTCGTACGACACGAGGGAGCCGGCCGCGTACGCGACGCCTGGCTGCCAGGTGGTCTGGCCCGGGTTCGTGGTCGTCGTGGTCGGTGACGTCGGATCGGTCGTCGGCGACCCGCCCTCGACGATCAGCTTCAGGCCGTACGCCTGGAGGATCTCGTTGACCGGCTGGAAGTAGATCGTCCCGCCGGACGTGCAGTTCCCGGAGCCACCGGAGGTGACGCCCTGCGCCTGGTCACCGGTCAGCCACGAGCCGCCGGAGTCGCCGGGTTCGGCGCAGGCGTTCGTGCGGGTCAGACCGGTGATGGTGCCCTCGGGGTAGGTGACCGAGGCGTTCTTCTGCTGGATCGTGCCGCAGCGCCAGCCCGTGGTGGAGCCGGAGCGGCACACCGA
This sequence comes from Saccharothrix xinjiangensis, assembly GCF_039527585.1. NCBI lineage: Bacteria > Bacillati > Actinomycetota > Actinomycetes > Pseudonocardiales > Pseudonocardiaceae > Saccharothrix > Saccharothrix xinjiangensis. The sequence goes on from NZ_BAAAKE010000001.1 coordinate 126,530, forward strand.
GGAGCCGACGGCCGCCTCGGTGCCGCCCCGCACCGGCACCGTGCCGGGGTAGCGGTTGACCAGCGGCCGGCCGGTGTTGCCCGCGGCCGTGCGGACCCACGCGTAGTCGTTGCCGGGGAAGCTCGACCCGACGACCGAACCGGTGGGCTGGGTGGTGGCGGTGCCCGCGCGGCCGCAGTGCCCGGCCGTGACGAAGCCGCCGTCGACGGGGAACCCGATGGAGCACCGGGAGCTGCCGAAGTAGTAGGCGTTGCCGCCGATCACGTCGATCAGCGGGCGCGGGCGCTCGGCGGAGCGCTCGACCCGGACCTCCGCCCCGGTCAGGCCGCTGGCCTCGGCGAACGCCCGACCGGCCGCGACGTCGCGGGCGAGCACGACGACCGCGTTGGTGGGCGTGTCGACGTACCAGCCGGGCACGGCCGCGGGCGCGTCGCGGGCGTTCCGGTCGAGCTTGACCTTGAGCGCGTCGAGCTGCGCCAGGGTGCGGGTGACGAGCCGGGGCGTCGCGCCCGCGTCCTCCACCGCCTGGATCTGGGACGCGGTGGTCACGCCGACGACCAGCTCGGTGGCGTCGGCGTTGAGCCAGGCGCCCGCGAACGCCGGGCCGAGGCGGGCCTTCAGGGCGCTCTCGGTCGTGGCCGCGCCGGCCTCCCGGGCGATGCGGTCGCGCGCCTGGTCCGGTGTGATCTTGAAGTCTCGGGCCATGGCCGCGACGAGGCCGCCGTCCGGGCCCGAGCGCGGTGGTGGTCCGGCGGTGGCCGTGGTGGTCAGGGCGGCGGCCAGGCCGGCCGCGCCCAGGACCGCCGCGGCCGCCGCGGCTACGGGTCGTCGAGTCATCCGCTGTCTCCTCGCAGGGGGTGGTGACACGGGATTCGAGGTCGACGCTAGCCGGCGGGGGCGGTGCGGCGGATATGCCAGTCGGGTCCTAACGCGGCGTTATGGTCCAGTCCAATTTTTTGTCAGAGCAGGCTCAGCTGCGTGCCCTTCCGCCTCCGGCGCGGGCGGGCCTCGCCGACCTGCTCGAAGGACTCCAGCGGCGCCAGGAACGGCGAGCGCGGGCGCGCGGTGGTGTGGCTGAGGAACAGGTGCCGCTGCGCCCGGGTCATGCCGACGAACAGCAGGCGGCGCTCCTCGTCGACGGCGTCCGCGTCGTCGTCGCCCGGCCACCGCATCGGCAGCAGGCCGTCCTCGCAGCCGACGACGAACACCACCGGGAACTCCAGGCCCTTGGAGGCGTGCAGGGTCAGCAGCGAGATGCGGTCGGCCCGCGGGTCCCACGTGTCGACCTCGACGCCCAGCGCCAGCTCCGCGCGGAACCGCTCGACGTCCGCGCCGCACTCGGCGGCCAGGGGTTTGAGCAGCTCGTAGGCGGTGTGGTCGTCGCCGGCCACGGCGCGCACGCGCTCCAGCACCGTGCCGCCGGGCGCGTGCCCGACCTCGTGCGCGATCCGGGCCACGCCGGGCCGGCCGGCCAGCCGGTCGTGCGAGCGCTTCTGGAACGGCAGGCCGGACCTCGTCAGCGCCTCCACCAGGGCGCGGGACTGGCGATCGGTCCGGTAGAGCACGGCGAAGTCAGAGAAGCCCAGGCCCCGCGTGCCGTCGGAGGACACCCGGCCGCTGTCGAAGGCGTGGAACGACGCGCCGCCCAGCACCTGCTCGACGGTCCGCGCCACGAACGCCGCCTCGGCGGCCTCCGACGCGGCGTGGTGCACGCCGATCGCCGCGTCGCCGTGGTCCACCATCGGCGTCAGCTCGCGCCCCGGCACCAGCGACGACGGCGCGATGACCTCCAGCGCGCCGCGCACCACGGCCGCGGACGACCGGTAGTTGCGGGTCAGGTGCACGACCCGCGCGGTCGGGAAGTCCTCCCGGAAGCGCAGGAAGAACCCGACGTCCGCGCCGCGGAACCGGTAGATCGCCTGGTCCGGGTCTCCGATCGCGGTCAGGTCGCCGTCCGGCGGCGCGAGCAGCCGCAGCAGCCGGTACTGCTGCTCGTCCACGTCCTGGTACTCGTCGACCGACACCCACCGCCACCGGTCGCGGTAGGCCGCCACCAGCTCGGGCGAGCCCTCCAGCAGCTCCAGCGGCAGCGAGATCAGGTCGTCGAAGTCGACCAGGTCCTGCTCCCGCAGCGCCGCGAGGTACCGCTCGTCGCGGGCCTCGACGAGCGCCTTGGCGGCCTTGCCGTCCGCGACCAGGGTCCGCGCGACCTCCAGCTGCCGGTCCGGGTCGGCCACGCCGAAGGAGGCCGACAGCCCCACCGCCGCGTGGTGCTCGCGCAGCACCAGCACCCCGAGCGAGTGGAACGTCGCGATGGTCAGCCCGGCCGCGTGCTCCGGCGCGAGCGCGGCCAGCCGCTCGGCCATCTCCTCCGCCGCGCGGCGGGTGAACGTGATGGCCAGGCACGACGAGGCGGGCACGCCGCGCGAGGTCACCAGGTCCGCGATCCGGTGCGTCAGCGTCCGGGTCTTGCCCGTGCCGGGCCCGGCGATGATCAGCAGCGGCCCGCCCTCGACCGCGGCGGCCGCGCGCTGCTCCGGGTCGAGCCCGTCCAGCAGCGACCCGCCGACCGGCGCGGGCGCGGCGACCGGCGGCGGGGCCTCCGCCGCGGACTGCGCCGGCGCCTTCCGCGGCGCCCTCGCGGGTTCGGCGGGCGCGGCGGGCTCCGCGTCGAACAGCGCCAACGACGCGGCGCGCCGGGTCAGCTCGCCGGGTTCGAACACGCGGATCACGCCGTACTCGCCGTCGTAGCCGGAGTCCCGCACCACCTCGCCGCGCCGCAGCCGCGCCACCGCCTCGGCCAGCAGCGGCGAGTGCGCCGCGATGTCGTCCACCGGCACGTCCCGGAGGATGACGAGCTCCGGGCCCAGCGCCGCGGTGAGCTTGTCGACCTGCGCCAGCACCTTCTTGCTCTTCGGCCCCACGCCCAGGATCTCGCCCACGACCTCCGGCAACGGCACCAGGCTGGTGAACCCGCCCGCGGGCGCGGGGACGTCGCGGTCGGCCAGCTCCTCGACCCGGCTGAGCACGCCGACCGTCAGCGGCTTGGCGCACACCGGGCAGATGCCGTTGTGCGCCAACGTCTCCTCGGGCTCCATGCGCACGCCGCACTTGCGGTGCCCGTCGACGTGGTACTTGCCCTCCTCGGGGAAGAACTCCAGCGTGCCGCCGAAACCCTCGCCCGTCTCCAGCGCGCGCCGCACCGCGTAGTAGTCCAGGTCGGTGTCGAACACCGTGGCCTCGCGGCCCAGCGCGGGCGGCGAGTGCGCGTCGGAGTTGCTGACCAGCCGGTACCCGTCCAGGCTGGACACCCGCCGGTTCATGTCCGGGTCGGACGACAGCCCGGTCTCCACGGCGAAGACGTGACCGGCCAGGTCGGCGTAGCAGTCCGCGACCGCGTCGAACCCGGACTTCGAGCCGAGCACCGCGAACCACGGCGTCCAGACGTGCGCGGGCACCAGGTAGCCGCCGCACTCCAGGGTGGTCTCCAGCAGGTCGCGCGAGTCGAGCCCGAGGATCGGCCGCCCGTCCGAGCCGATGTTGCCGATCCTGGCCATGCGCGCGTTGAACCGGGCCGCGGATTCCAGGTCGGGCATGTAGACCAGGTGGTGGACCTTGCGCGTGTGGCCGTCGCGCTTGTAGATGGTCGAGATCTCCACCGACAGCATGAACCGCACCGGCGCGGCGGCCAGCGACGGCGGCAGGGTGCGGTCGATCTCCCGGTCGAGGTCCTCGCGCAGCCGGAACAGCCCGGGTCCCGCCTCGACCAGGTTCTCGGTCAGGTGGTCGTACCAGGCGGGGTGGGTGAAGTCGCCGGTGCCGACGAGCGAGATGCCCTTGCGCCGCGCCCACCACGTCAGGTGTTCGAGGTCGCAGTCGCGGCTGCACGCCCGCGAGTACTTGGAGTGGATGTGGAGATCGGCCACGAAACGCACCGAACCGATGGTAGTCCCGCCCACCGGCACCGACCGGCCGGGCCGCCGTCGCTCAGGCGGTGGACCCGTCGGCGAGCAGGTTCTCGGAGCCCCACTCCCCCAGCGGCTCCAGGGCCCGGTTGAGCGCGTGCCCGAGTTCGGTCAGCGAGTACTCGACCCGGGGCGGCACCTCGTCGTGCGCCTCGCGGCGCACCAGGCCGTCCCGCTCCATCTCGCGCAGGTGCGAGGCGAGCACCTTCTCGGTCACCCCCGGCAGCTCCCGGCGCAGCCTGCCGAAGCGGCAACGCGGGTGGGCGCCCAGCGCCCAGAGGATCGAGACCTTCCACTTGCCCTCGATCACGGCCATCGCCGCGTCGAGCCCGCACCGGTGCGCGATCGCCCGCACGTCCACCCCTCCCACCTGCTCGCTTCCCCCAGGGTAACCACGCACCCGCGAGTGCGTACTTGATCAACTCGGGTCGCGGGTCGAGCCTGGTGCCATGACCAAGACCCCGTTGACCCTGCTCGGCCTCGGCGCGATGGGCGCCGCCCTCGCCGAGGCCTGGCTCGCCGCCGACCACCCGCTGACGGTGTGGAACCGCACCCCGGCCCGCGCCGACCCCTTCGCCGGCCGCGCGGCGGTCGCGGCCACGGCGGCCGAGGCGGTGGCGGCCAACCGCCTCGTCGTGCTGTGCCTGCTGGACGAGGACTCGATCGCCGAGACCCTGGCCGACGTCGACCTCGCCGGCAAGGACCTCGTCAACCTGACCACCGGCACCCCGGCCCGGGCCCGCGCCCGCGCGGAGTGGGCGCGGGAGCGCGGCGCCCGCTTCCTCGACGGCGGGATCATGGCCGTGCCGCCGATGATCGGCGTGCCGGGCTCCGGCGGCTACGTGTTCTACAGCGGCTCGCCCGACCTGTTCGAGGAGCACGGCGCGACCCTGGCCGTCCCGGCGGGCGCCCGTTACGTCGGCGAGGACGCGGGGTTCGCCGCCCTGCACGACGTGGCGCTGCTCAGCGGCATGACCGGCCTGTTCGCGGGCGTCGTCCACGCCTTCGCCCTGATCCGCGAGGAGGAGGTCCGGCCGACGTCGTTCGCGCCGCTGCTCGCGGACTGGCTCACCGCCATGACCCCGTTCGTCCACGGCCTCGCGGAGCGGCTGGAGAGCGGCGACCACACCACGGGCGTGGTCTCCAACCTCGCCATGCAGTCCGCGGCCAACGCGACCCTCGTCGCCACGGCCGAGGACCAGGGCGTGAGCACCGAGCTGCTGGCGCCGTACTTCGCCCTGGAGGAGCGCCACGTCGCCGCCGGCCACGGCGACGAGGACGGCGCGGGCCTGGTCGACCGGCTCCGCGCCGGCTGACGGTGGCGGGCCCGCTCCCCTGTGGGCGGTCGGGCCCCTCCGGCGGCGGCGCCGTCGCCGGCCGGGGTGGTCGGACCACCCCGCCCGGCGCGACGTCAGTCCCCCGCGCCCAGCGGGCGCTCCGGCTCGGCGGTCCCGTCGGTCGACGCGTCGCGCAGGTGGACGAGCCCGGTGAACCCCTGCGCCTCCAGGCGGTTGAGCTGCGCCGGGAGCTTGCCGCTGCGCCGCAGCACCGTGGTCTCGCGCCCCTGCGCGCGTTCCCGGCGGGCGCGCCCCAGCGCGGCGGAGAGGGGCACGTCGGCCTCGAACAGCACGGCCAGGGCCGAGCGGGCGGGCGCCTCCGGGATCAGGTCGACGATGCGCTCGAAGCCCAGCGAGAAACCGCAGGCGGGCACGTCCTTGCCCAGCGAACGGCCCACGAGCTTGTCGTAACGCCCACCGCCCGCGACGGACGAGGACGAATCCGGGTGCGAGATCTCGAAGATCTGCCCCGTGTAGTAGCCCATGCCCCGCACCAGGGTGGGGTCGAACTCCCAGCGGACCGCGCGGGTCGCGCCGAGGTCGGCCAGGCACCCGACCGTCGTGGCGAGGTCGGCCACCACCTCGTCGGCCAGGTTCGGCACGGCGTCGGCGAGCCGGTCCGCGACCGCGCCCGCCTCCAGCCCGGTCAGCCCCTCGATGACCGACCGGACCTCGTCCACGGCCGTCGCGGGCAGGCCGCGCTTGTCGACCAGCTCGGCGCGGACGCCGTCCCACCCGATCTTGTCGAGCTTGTCCAGGCCGATGAAGAAACCGGACCACTCGGCCTCGGCGAGCCCCGCGTGCGCGGCCAGCGCCGACAGGAAGCGCCGGTCGGACAGCCGGACGGTGGTGCCGGTGATCCCGACCGCGTCCAGCGCCTCCGTCGTCGCCTCGATCAGCTCCACCTCGGCGAGCACCGAACCGTCGCCGACCAGGTCGATGTCGCACTGGTAGAACTGCCGGTAGCGGCCCTTCTGGGGGCGCTCGGCCCGCCACACGGGAGCGAACTGGAACGCGCGGAAGGGCGTGGGCAGCGTCGCGTGGTTGTTGGCGTAGAACCGGACCAGGGGCACGGTCAGGTCGAACCGCAGGCCCAGGTCAACCAGGTCCGCGAGCCGCGAGCCGGCGTCGACGTCCTCGCCGAGGCCCCGCTTGAGGACCTGGAAGATCAACTTCTCGTTCTCGCCGCCCTCACCGCCCCGCAGCCGCCGGATGTCCTCCAGGGCGGGCGTCTCGATGCGCTGGTAGCCGTAGCGGCGGTAGACCTCGCTGATCCTGCCCAGCACGTGGTCGCGCAGGGCGACGCCGTCCGGGAGCAGGTCGCGAGTGCCTCGCGGCGGACTGTTGTCGATCTTCACCTTTCGGCCCCCTGCGGCTAGCGGTTCGAACCGCTGAAAGGTACCGCCTCCGCCCCGGCGCCCTGGAGGCGATCATCACCCTTTCGGCAGATCGCCCGGCCCCGCCCCGGGGCGGGGCCGCGCGCATGGCTGGTCGTGGCGCGATCCGACCGCGTGGTCTCGTGGTCGGGCATCGCGTTCGGCTCCTGTTCCTCGCGCTCTTCACGACGGCGATGTGGCGGGCGTCCACATCGGTCCGCGCGGCCTCCTGCTCCACCGCGCGACCAGCCCGGCCGGAAGTCCGAAAGCGACCACGGCTCGAAGCCCCACCACCCGGGCACAACGCAGAAGAGCGGCACCCGACTCGCCGGGCCCGCTCTTCGTGTGCTGTGTCATTTGTGGAGCTGAGGGGAATCGAACCCCTGACCTACTCGATGCGAACGAGTCGCGCTACCAACTGCGCTACAGCCCCGTGTTCAGTTGTCGTTCCGTTGTCGTGCGGGGGAAGCATATCAGGCTCGAAGGGGTGGTCCCGCCACCCCCCTCTACTCGCCCGCCGCCCGCCGGTACGGCAACGCCTCCGGCCCGTCCAGCTCGACGAACACCGGGTCCTCGTCGTCGGCGTCCACCACGACCGTGCCGGGGCGGACCTCGTGGTGGAAGCGCGGCTGCGGCGGCAGCCCGGCGGCTTCCCCCCGCGCCTCGTCGGCGTCCTCGCCGCCCGCCTCGGCCCCGCGCCGGGGCTCGTCGGCCTGCCTCGTGGCGCGCCGGCGGTGGACCTGGGCCAGGCGCGCCTGGCGCCGGGCCCGGACGTCCTCCTCGATCTTCACCTGGCGGCGCAGGTACCCGAGGTAGGAGACGAGCGCCACGTCCACGGCGGCGTGCGCCCACCACAGCACGGGCAGCACCAGGCCCGCGACCAGGCCGGTGACCAGGGCGAGCAGCAGGAGGGAACCGACGACGCGACGGCGGAACGCGAACTTGGCCTGGGCCGCGATCGCCGCGCCCTCCGGGTCGTACCCGCCGCGCCCGGGGCGGAACGGCCGGGGCGCGTACTCCAGGTCCGGCTCGTCGTACTCGTCGTAGTCCTCGAAGTCGTCGTCGGGCATGGCGTCGTACTCCTCCTCCATGCTGCCGCGCGACGCGTCGGCGCGCTTGCGCGCGACCATCGGGACGAGGACGACCAACCAGGCCACGACCAGTCCCACGACGATCAGCGAACTCGGCATCCCCGTCACCTCCCCCTACCTCGCGGCGCGCTCGGTGCGCACGCCACGCTAGCCACAACAGTCACACCTGTCCCGGAGGCTCGCCGCCCGGCATACGTACTAAAGTGTGGTGTATCACCCACTTTCGGGTGAGCCGAATAAGCCTCTCGGCCCCAAGATCACGCGGTTCGGACGTACCCCCGCGCGGCCAAACGGCGCACCAGCCCCTCCGGCGCGGACTCCTCGGCGGTCATCGCGAAGCACAGGTGGTCGCGCCAGTCGCCCGCCACGTCGAGGTAGCGCCGGAACAGCCCCTCCTCGCGGAACCCGGCCTTGGACAGCACCCGCAGCGACGCCGCGTTCTCCGGTCGCACGGTCGCCTCCAGCCGGTGCAGGCCGCCCTCGCCGAAGCAGTGGTCGACCACCAGCGCCAGCGCCGCCGTCGCCACGCCGCCGCGCGCCCGGTCGGCCGCCACCCAGTAGCCGACCCACGCCGAGCGCAGCGAGCCGCGCACGATGTTGCCCACGGTGATCTGCCCGGCCAGGTCGCCGTCCACGGTGATCGTGAACGGCATCGCCTGGCCGCGCCGGGCCGAGGACCGCAGCGCCGACCACTGGGCGGGCCAGGACAGCGCGGAGTTGCGCTCGTGCCAGCCGTCGACCGCGGTGGGCTCCCAGTCCTCCAGGTGGGCCTGGTCGCGCAGGCGGATCCGCGACCACACCGAGGCGTCGAGCAGCTTCGGCGGGCGCAGCGCCACCAGACCGGCGTCGACCCGCAGCGGTCCGAGCCGCGCGGGCCAGCCGGGGTGTCGCCCGCCCTCCCACGCCAGACCCATCTATCCCCTTTGCGCCAGGAAGCTGACCGCGACCTCGTCGCCGACGGCCACGTCCGTCACGTCCTCGTCCACCACGACCAGGCAGTTCGCCTCGGCCAACGAGGCCAGCAGGTGCGCACCCGACGTACCCAGCGGCTGCACCAGGTACTCGCCGTCGTCGGCGTCGCGCAGCAGTTGGCCGCGCAGGAAGCCGCGGCGGCCCTTGGTCGACGTCAGCGGGGACAGCAGCCGGGCGCCGACCGTCCGCCGGTACGGGTTGCGCTTGCCCAGCGCGGCCCGGATGAGCGGCCGCACCAGCACCTCGAACACGACCAGCGCGCTCATCGGGTTCCCGGGCAGCAGGAACGTGGGCACGGCGTCCGGGCCGAGCCGCCCGAAGCCCTGCACCGAACCGGGGTGCATGGCCACGCGCGTGCAGTCCAGGTCGCCCAGGTCGGCCAGCGCGGCGCGCACCTCGTCGCCGACGACGCCCCCGACGCCACCCGCGATGACCACGATCTCCGACAGCAGCAGCCTGCCCTCGACGACCTCCCGCAGCCGGCGCGGGTCCGGCGACAGGATCCCGACCCGGCTGACCTCGGCGCCCGCGTCCCGCGCGGCGGCGGCCAGGGCGTAGGAGTTCACGTCGTAGACCTGGCCCTGGCCCGGCGTGCGGTCGACGTCCACCAGCTCCTCGCCGACGGAGATCACCGACACCCGGGGCCTGGGGTGCACCAGCACCTTGTTGCGCCCGACCGCGGCGAGCAGGCCGACCTGCGCGGCCCCGATGGACGCGCCGCGGCGCACCGCGACGTCACCGGTCTGCACGTCCTCGCCGGTGCGCCGCACGTAGGCGGCGGACGGCACCGGGCGCTGCACGGTCACCTTCGCCTGGTGCCCGTCGGTGTAGCCGAGGGGCACCACGGCGTCGGCCAGGGTCGGCAGCGGCGCGCCGGTCGCGACCCGGACCGCCTGGCCCGGTTGCAGCCGCCGGGGTTGGCGCGACCCGGCGGGGATCTCGCCCACCACCGGGAGCACGACCGGGTCCTCGTTGGCGACCTGCACGTCCACGCTGCGCACCGCGTAGCCGTCCACCGCCGCCTGGTCGAACCCCGGCAACGCGCGCTCGGCGACCACTTCCTCGGCGCAGAGCAGGCCCTGCGCCTCGGAGATCGCGACCCTCACCGGGGCGGGCCGCACCGCGGCGGCCACCACCCTGGCGAGCTGCTCGTCCACTGACCTCATGTGTTGACCCTCGTTCAGGAGTTGTCGAGGCGTTCCCGCAACCACTCCCCCAGCTCGGTGCCGTAGTCCGGGTGCTCCAGGGCGAAGTCAACCGCAGCCTTGAGGAAACCCCCGGGATTGCCGAGGTCGTGTCGCCCACCGCGGTGGACGACGACGTGCACGGGGTGACCCTCGTTGATCAGCAGCGCGATGGCGTCGGTGAGCTGGAGCTCGCCGCCCGCGCCCGGCGTGATGCGCTTGAGCGCGTCGAAGATCGCCCGGTCGAGGAGGTAGCGGCCGGCCGCGGCGAACGTCGAGGGCGCGTCCTCGGCCTTGGGCTTCTCCACCATGCCGACGACCTGCTTGACGTCGTCGTCGTCGGTCTCGCGCACGTCGAAGACGCCGTAGGCGGAGATCTGCTCGCGGGGGATGTCGAACGCGCACAGCACGCTGCCGCCGAACCGCTCGCGGACCGCCGCCATCCTGGACAGCACGCCGGTGGGCAGCACCAGGTCGTCGGGCAGCAGGACGGCCACGGCCTCGTCCTCGCCGGTCAGGTTGCCCTCGGCGCAGCCGACCGCGTGGCCCAGGCCCAGCGCCTTGTCCTGGATCGCGGTCTCGACCTCGAGGAGGTTGGGCGCGCGGCGGACCTTGTCGAGCAGGTCGGACTTGCCGCGGGCCTCCAGCGTCTGCTCCAGTTCGGGCTGCGGGCGGAAGTACTCCGCCACCGCGTCCTTGCCGGGCGAGGTCACGATCACGAGCTTGGTCGCGCCCGCCTCGGCGGCCTCGGCGGCGACCAGCTCGATGCCGGGGGTGTCGACGACCGGCAGCAACTCCTTGGGCACCGCCTTGGTGGTCGGGAGGAAGCGCGTGCCCAACCCCGCCGCGGGCACGATTGCTGTCTGGAAGGCGCTCATGAAGTGCGAGGGTAACGGCGTGCGCGAGGTGATCCGTGACGACGTCCGGTGAACGTGACCAGAAGCTCACGCTGCGCACACGGCTGCGAGCCCTTCGGCGCAGCGGGCCCGTGCCGGACATGTCGGCCGAAGTGCTGCTCGCCGTTGGTGCTTTTGGCGTTTCCGCCGGTGAGACCGTGTGCGCGTACCTCGCTTCGCGGTTCGAGCCGGGCTCCTTGGCGATGGTGGAGGCGCTGAGGTCGCGCGGGTGCCGGGTGCTGCTGCCGGTGGTCGTCGGGCAGGCGCTGGACTGGGCGGCGTACGAGGGCGGGCTGCGGACCGGGGCGTTCGGCCTGCGCGAGCCGGTGGGGCCGCTGCTGGGCCCGGCGGCGGTGGGGACGGCGGCGCTGGTCCTGGCGCCCGCGCTGGCGGTCGACCACGCGGGGGTGAGGCTGGGCAAGGGCGGCGGGTACTACGACCGGGCGCTGAGGTTGTCCACAGGTCCGGTGGTGGGGGTTGTGCGGGACGAGGAGTTCGTGCCCTCGCTGCCCGCCGAGCCGCACGACGTGCCGGTGGACGCGGTCCTGACGCCGTCGCTGGGGTTGGTCCGGCTGCCGCTGTGACGTTGACCTGTGGTGTTTGCGCGGCCTATGCCGGGTGACGCATCATTGTTGTTGGCACTCTCGACGTCCGAGTGCCAACCAGGACTCGTTGGAGGGCCTACCGTGCCGACCTACCAGTACGCCTGCACCGAGTGCGACCACCGGTTCGAAGCGGTGCAGTCCTTCTCCGACTCCGCGCTGACCGAGTGCCCCCAGTGCTCCGGCAAGCTGCGCAAGCTGTACGGCGCGGTGGGCGTGGTGTTCAAGGGCAGCGGCTTCTACCGGACGGACAGCCGGGCCTCGTCGTCCTCGTCGTCCGCGAAGAGCGAGTCGAAGAGCGAGTCGTCCTCTTCGTCCACCTCGACCTCTTCGTCGACCTCCTCGACTTCGTCGTCCTCGGCGTCTTCGTCCGCGCCGGCCGCCGCCGCTCCCTGAGGCCGTCCGACCGCCGCCCCCGAGTTGTCCACAGCTCGGGGGTTCGCGCTTTCCGGCCCCCGGCGCCACCCCTAGCGTCGGAACCGTGATCCTCCACCTGAGAAGGCTCCTGGCCCTGCTGCTGGCGCTGGCGGCGGCACTCCTGACCGTGCTGCCGGACGGCCCGGTGGTCGACGTGCTCGTGGCGGCGCGCGACCTGCCGCCGGACGTCGCCCTCACCGCCGCCGACGTCCGGGAAGTCGCCATGCCACCGCCGCTGGCGCCGTCCGGGGCGGTGTCGCGGGACGAGGCCGTGGGTCGCGGCCTGACGGCCGCCGCACGGGCGGGAGAACCCCTGACCGACGCACGCCTGACCCCGGCCGACCCCGACGCGTCGTCGGTGGCGGTGCGGTTGGCCGACGGCGGGGTGGCCGGGTTGTTGCGACCGGGCAGCCGGGTGGACGTGGTTGCGACCGGGGCACACGTGCTGGCGGCGAACGCCTCGGTGGTCGCGGTGCACGGCGGGAAGGGGGAGGAGGTGGTCGTGGTCTCGGCAACGCGCCCGGCAGCCCGACGGGTGGCGGCGGAATCGCTGGCCGGGCCGGTCGCCCTGGTCCTGCGCTGACCCGGCGCTGATCTCGCGTCGCCCCTGCGCCGGACTCGCACCGACCCGCGCCAACCCGGGCCGCCCCTGCTCCGGACTGCCGGGCCGGATCGCGCCGGGCCGGGCTGCCCTGTGCTCTGCCTTGCCCCAGCCGGGTTGCCCTGGCCGGGCGGGAGCGGGCCGAGCCGGGGCGGGGTGCGGCTTGGGCGGGTTGGTCGTGTGGGGCTGGGTCGGGGTGTTCCGGAGGGCGTACCTGTCACCTCATTGGGGAAGTCGTGGAGTCGTTACCCTCCGCTCGCCCCATCGGACTCATGCGAACAAGGAGCCGGCTCGTGATCAAGGGCTTCAAGGACTTCCTCATGCGCGGGAACGTGATCGACCTGGCCGTGGCCGTGGTCATCGGTACCGCGTTCAACGACATCGTGAAGTCGTTCACCGAAAAGTTGATCAACCCGATCGTGGCGTCTTTTGGCGGCGCGAACGTGAACGGGCTGGCGGTGCAGCTCGGCGACAACGAGAAGACCGTGATGGACTTCGGCGCGGTCATCACCGCGTTGATCAACTTCCTGATCATCGCGGCGGTCGTCTACTTCATCTTCGTGCTGCCGATGAACACGATCCGGGAACGGCGCAAGCGCGGCGAAGAAGCCGGTCCGCACGAGCCGACCGATGTCGAGCTGCTCAAGGAGATCCGGGACCTGATGGTCGCGCAGCAGGGCGGGTCCGGGCCGGCCGTGCCGAGGAAAGGACCGTTCAACGAAAGCTGACCGGCGCGGCACACCGGGCTCGCGGACCCGGACGGCGTGAATCCCGGTGCCGCGGGTCCCGCGCCGTGAGCCCCGGCGCCGCAGGCCCAGCCGCCGGCCTCCGTGCCCCAAGCCCCGGCGCCGCAGGCCGGTTCGCGCCGCGAACCCCAGGTCCGGCAGTGGGCGCGAAAAGGGGTTGTCCGACCGATACCGGCGGTGGTCGGGCGCGCTTAGCATCGGGCGGTCGTACACCGAACCCATCGGAGGTCCCGTGCTCACCGCCGCCCGTTCCGCGGCCGCCGCGCTGGCTGTCGCGGCCGGTCTGACCGTCGTCACCGCGCCGGCCGCCACCGCGGCGCCCCGCGTCCTCTACTTCTCCGACCTGGACCGGTGTCGCGTGGCTCAGCTGAACTACGCCCGTTCGGGGTGGTTCATCCGCCAGGGCTGCACCGCGGACGTCCACGTCAACGGCAAGCCGGCCCGGTGGCGACTGATGGTCGAGTAACGGGTCAACCGTGGTGGGGCGGGCGGTTCTCCTCGTACCACTCGTCCCCCCGCGCCGCGGGGCGCGGCTCGTCCGACGACGACTCCGGCAGCACGTCGCCGAAGACCTCCGCCAGGCGCCGGCGACGTGCCGCCCCCTCCGCGTCGGCAGCGGCTGCCGGCGCGGAGGGGGCGGCGGTGTCGTCCGGTCCGGTCACGCCTCGTCCAGGCCGGACAGCTGGTCGATCACGTACGGCACGAGCGCCGACAACGTCGCCATGCCGTCGCGCACCGCCGCCCGCGAACCCGCCAGGTTCACCACGAGGGTGCTGCCCGACACACCGACCAGGCCGCGGGAGATGCCGGCGTCCACCGCACCCGCCGCCAGGCCCGAGGCGCGCAACGCCTCGGCGATGCCGTTGATCGGCCGGTCGAGCACGCCCTGCGTGGCGTCCGGTGTCATGTCACGCGGCGACACGCCCGTGCCGCCGACGGTGACCACGAGGTCGACGCCACCGATGACCGCGGTGTTCAGCGCGGCGCGGATGCCCGCGACCTCGCCCTCCACCGCAACGGTGCCGTCGACGATGAACCCTGCTTCTTCCAGCAGCTCCGTGACCAGCGGCCCCGTGCTGTCATCGTGCTCACCGTGCGCCACCCGGTCGTCCACGATCACGACCAGGGCGCGTCCGAGGCGCTGCGCGCTGCGTTCCATGCGGATCACCGTATCCGGTGCCCGGATCGGACGGTTCCGTGACGTCGTCCTCGACACCGGCGACCACGCGCTGAGCGCCGCATAACGCGCATTGCGCACCGCGCACCGCACACCGCACCGCGGACCAAGCGCCGCGCACCGCCCTCCAAGCACCGCACACCGCGCACCGCGGATGAGACGGCGATCCTTCCGGCGCGGACGTGGGCGCGCCGGAACGGGGGCGGGGGGCGCGGGCAGGGACGCGAGCAGGCGCGAGAGCAGAGGCGCGGGGCGCGAGAGGCGCGGGCAGAGGCGCGGGGTCTTGCCGCCGGCGGCATGCCCGCCCAGCGGCGGGGCGCGGGCGCGGGGAGCACGTGGGCGGAGAGCGGGCGCGGGGGGGCGCGTAGGCTTGGGCATCGGCTTGGGCTTGGGCTTGGGCGTAGGCGTGCGCGTTCAGCGGTTCGCCGCCACCCCCGCTGCCCCGAGCGACCACCCCGGGGTCACGCGGTGCGCTGCCGGTCGGCCGCGCTGAGCGGCAGGCGCACCTCGAAGCGGCAACCCGGGCCGTGGTTGTGGGCGGTGATCGTCCCCCGGTGCGCCTCCACCAGGCCGCGTGCGATCGCCAGCCCGAGCCCGCCACCCACCGGTTGCCGGTGCGGCGCGCCCCGGAACGCCACCTCGAACACCCTGGGCAGATCGGCTTCCGGGATGCCTCCGCACGAGTCGTCGACGCGCAGCAGCGCCGAGGCGCCCTCCGCGTCGACCCGCACGGTCACCGTGCCGGTCGGCGGGGTGTGCCGGATCGCGTTGGACAGCAGGTTGCGCACCACCCGCGCCAGTTCCGGGTCGCTGCCCAGCACCACCGGCCAGGTCGCCGCACCCGTCTCCAGCACCACGCCCTTGCGCGACGCCACCGGGCCCTCCGCCGCCACCACCTCGCTCACCACGTCCGCCAGCGGCACCTCGGACAGCGTCAGCCGCAACGCGCCCGCGGTGATCCGGGACAGCTCGAACAGGTCGTCCACCATCCCGGACAGCGCCGACGCCTCGCCCGAGATCCGCGCCGCGTAGTCGGCGACCTCCCCCGGCTCCGCCACCACGCCGTCCGCCAGCGCCTCGGCCATCGCCCGGATGCCGGCCAGCGGCGTGCGCAGGTCGTGGCTGATCCACGCGACCAGCTCGCGCCGCGACGCCTCGGCGGCCCGCTCCCGGGCCCTCGCCTCCCGCTCCCACACGCTGCGCCGCGCCAGGGCCCGCCCCAGCAGCACCGCCGTCGGCACCGTCACCACCGCCACCAGCAGGCAGACCAGCAGCGTCGTCAGCAGCATCGGGGTGAACATGAACCCGCTGACCGCCAGCACGCCACCGATGGTCGACACCACCGGCACGACGCCCAGCACGGCCAGCGCGGTGGTCAGCGACCCGCGCGACAGCCGCCGCAGCACGGCCGCGCCCAGCAGCGCCAGCGGCAGCGAGAACAGCACCGCGTACGGGAGGATGTGCCCGATCTCGACCAGCATCACGCACCGCCGCCGTACCGGTAGCCCACGCCCCACACGGTCACGATGCGCTCCGGCCTCGCCGGGTCCTCCTCCACCTTCTCCCGCAGCCGCCGCACGTGGACGGTCACGGTGGACTGGTCGCCGAACTCCCAGCCCCACACCCGCGACAGCAGCTCGGCGCGGTCGAACGCGGTGCCGCGGTGGTTCAGGAAGAACACCAGCAGGTCGAACTCGCGGGTGGTCAGCGCCAGCTCGCGCCCGCCCAGCTCCGCCGACCGCGCGCCCACGTCGACCCTCAGCGCGCCGTCGACCAGCAACGACGGCGACCGCGCCGGCAACACCCCCGACCGCCCCAACACCCCAGACCGCCGCAGCACCCCCGACCGCCGCAGCACCGAGGTCACGCGCAGAGCCAGCTCGCGCGGGCTGAACGGCTTGGTCACGTAGTCGTCCGCGCCCAGCCGGAGCCCGGCGATCCGGTCCTCCTCCTCGCCGCGCGCGGTGAGCATCACCACCGGCACCGCGCTGCGCTCCCGCAACCGCCGGCACACCTCCAGCCCGTCCACGCCGGGCAGCATCAGGTCCAGCACCACGAGGTCCGGCTCGCGCTCCGCGAACCGGCGCAGCGCGGACTCGCCGTCACCGACCAGCTCGACCTCGTGCCCGGCCAGCTCCAGGTACCGGCGCACGACGTCGCGCACCGTCACGTCGTCGTCCACGACGAGCACCCGTCCGACTGCTTCTTCCACCACGCCTCACCGGTCCGGTCGGCAGGAGGCGGTCCACCGCCCACGTCGTCGGCCATGATCGCCGCCGCACGGGCACGAGCACCACCTGCCGCGCCGCGATCCGGCGGCCCGGCACCGACCGGCGGTCACGAAGGCGGCGGCGACAGCAGGAGGCCGCACGCCGACAGGTGAGGGGGGACCTGTCGGAATGCGGCCTCGGTACCGGCTCGGGGCACGTGAGCCGGTGTCCGGGGGTTTCTAGCGCACCTCGACGGTCTGGCCGCCGAGCGTGACCTCCACGGTGCGGCCGTCGTCGGTGGTGAGCTGCACCTTGTCGCCCGGCGCCCGGGAGCGGACGGCCGCCACGAGGGCGTCGGAGCTGTCGATGGGGCGGTCGCCGAACTTGGTGATCACGTCGCCGTCCTGGATGCCGGCCGACGCGGCGGCGCTGCCCGAGGTGACCTCGCTGACCTGCGCGCCGCCCTCGGCGGCGTCGGTCACCTGCACGCCCAGCACGGTCTGGGTGGCCTTGCCGGTCTCGGACAGCTCCGTGGCGGTGCGGCGGGCCTGGTCGATCGGGATGGCGAAGCCGATGCCGACCGAACCGGCCTGGGACTGGCTGGTGTTCGGGCTGTAGATGGCCGAGTTGATGCCGATGACCCTGCCCCGCATGTCCACCAGCGGGCCGCCCGAGTTGCCGGGGTTGATCGCGGCGTCGGTCTGGATGGCGTTGAGCACGGTCGCCTGCCCGCCGCGCTCGCTGCCGGCGCTCACCGGCCGGTTCAGCGAGCTGACGATGCCGCTGGTCACCGTGCCGTTGAGGTCGAACGGCGAACCGACGGCCACCACCTGCTGGCCGATCCTGAGGTCGCCGGAGTTGCCCAGCTCGGCGACCGGCAGGTCGGTGACGCCCTCGGCCTTGACCACGGCCAGGTCGGACGTCGGGTCGCGGCCGATCATGCGGGCGTCGAACGACCGGCCGTCCTGGAGCAGCACCCGGATCGCGCCGCCGTTCGCGGCGGACTCGACCACGTGGTTGTTGGTCAGGACCAGGCCGTCCGAGCTGAGCACGAAGCCGGAACCCGCGCCGCCCTGCACCTGCACCTGCACCACCGTGGGCAGCACCTTGGCCGCCACCTGCTCGATGGAGCCGTCGGGCGAGGAGTTGGTCTGCTGGGCGGGTGGGACCTGGTTGAGCGCGTTGACCACCGGCCCGGACTGCTCGGCGGCCTCGTAGCCGAGGTAGCCGCCGACCCCGCCGGCCACGCCGCCCACGGCGAGCACGAGCGCGGCGACTCCCGCGACCACCTTCCCCCGACCCCGTCGCGGGGCGGGCACGACCGATCCGGGCAGTGCGTAGTAGGGGCCCGGCCCGCCGGGCGAACCCGGTTGGCCGGGCCCGGACGGCTGCGCCGGGCCCGAAGGGGTGGACGACGGCGAGCCGTGGTCCGCGGCGGCGTGAGTCTGCGGAACGCCGTGCGGACCGGGTTGACCGGGGTGGAAGCCTCCCTGCCAGGCTCCCGCCCCGGTTCCCGGCACCCCGGCGCCGCCCTGCGCGGCGCCGAACGAGCCGGTCCCGGTCCGACCGACGCCGCCCTGCACGGCGCCGGTCGAACCGAACGCGGTCTGACCTGCGCCGCCCTGCGCGACCCCGGCCGAACCGAACGAGGCTTGGCCGGGGTCGCCCTGCGCGACCCCGGCCGAACCGAAGCCGGTCTGACCTGCGCCGCCCTGCACGGCGCCGGCCGGACCGAACGCAACCTGACCCGGGTCGCCCTGCGCGACCCCGGCCGAAGAGGAGGGGGTGTGGCCGGCGCCGCCCTGCACGGCGCCGGCCACACCGGAGGTGGTCCGACCGGCGGCGCCCTGCACGCCACCCGCCGAACCGAACGCGGTCTGACCCGCGCCGCCCTGCACGGCGCCGGTCGAACCTGAGCCGGGTTCGTCGGCGCCGCCCTGCACGGCGCCCTCCGACCCGGTGGCCGACCGGGCGGCCGAGGCCGACGGGTCGGAGTCCTCCGGGCGGCCCGCGCTCTCCCACGCGGACGACCCGGCAGCCGGCTGACCGGCGGCGAACGCCGGTGAGCCGAAGTCATCCGGGTGGCCGGCGCTGCCCTGCACAGCGCCCGCCGACCCGGTGCCCGACCGACCGGCCCCTGCCGCCGGTCCGTCGGTGTCCGGCTGACCAGCACCCTGCTGCTGGTAGCCGGCGTTTCCACGACCTTGCTCGGCGCCACCACGGGCCCACGGGCTCGGCTGCTGGGAGTCGCGCGGCTGCTCGCTCTCGGTCATGTCCACAACTCTGCGGTTTCCGCCTGAGAGGAGCCTTAAACGAAACTGGGCATCAGTTGTGAGTCCGGGGCCGACCCCCGGAAAGCGGCGAACTCCGCACCACCGGCCGGAAGCCCACGTCAGGGCGCACCCGCGTGATCACCGACCGCGAGGGTGAAACCCCGGCCACAGCGGGTTCACGCACCGTGACGACCACCTGCTGGGATCATGTCCGCATGCGAGAGGTGCAGTTGCCCGACCCGGTGTGGATGAGGGCGCGGTGGGCCGCGTTCGCCGCGGTCTGCGCCGCCCGCGGGTGGGGCGACAGCTGCCACGCCGCCGGCTCCACGTGGCACTACGACGACGGCGGCGGCAACTGGGCCGACCTGGTCCACGTCGGCGCGGGCCGGGCCGTGCTGCTCGGGCACGACCACGAGTACTCCGAGACCTACCACAACCGGGCCGCCGAGTACTTCGGCGAACCGGAGACCGACCTCCTGGCCGGCGCGCCCGACTGGTGGGCCCCGCCGGTGCGGGCGGCCGAGGAGGCCGGGCTGTGGGTCGGTTTCGCCTACGGCTTCGAGGACGGCGCCTGGCGGCGCGCCGACTACGACGCCGACGACGGCTTCGACTCGGTGAACCCGCCGTTCGCCGACGAGGCGCGCTGCCGCGAGCTGATCGACGAGTTCACGCGGGGCCACGCCGGTGGCGCCGCCGTCGACGCGCTGGTCGCGGCCGACGCCGACGTCACCGAGGAGCTGGTGGCCGCCGTCGTCGGCCCCGGGTTGGACGCGAGGGCCGGCGCGGCCGCCGCGCGGGCGTTCCTGAACACCGGACCACCGGACCACCGCAGCGCCTGAACACCGCAGCGCCCGAACACCCGGCAGCGCAGGCCCTAGCCGCGCAGGCGCTCCGCGACCTGCTCGGGCGTCGCGTCGTTGATCCACACGCCCATGCCGGACTCCGAGCCCGCCAGGTACTTGAGCTTGTCCGCGGTCCGCAGCACCGAGAACACCTCCAGGTGCAGCCACGCCAGGTCGCGCCCGGTCCGCACGGGCGCCTGGTGCCACGCGGCGATGTAGGGCAGCGGCCGGTCGTGCAGGGCGTCCATGCGGCGCAGCACGGTCAGGTACAGCGCGGCGAAGTCGTCCCGCTCGTCGTCGGTCAGCGCGGGCAGGTCGGGCACCTGCCGGTGCGGCACGAGGTGCACCTCGACCGGCCAGCGCGCCGCGGCGGGCACGAACGCCGTCCAGTGCGCGCCCTCCGCCACCACCCGCGAGCCGGCCGCGCGCTCGGCCGCCAGCACGTCGCCCACCAGCGGCCGGCCGTGCGCCTCCCGGTACCGCGCCGCCACCGACAGCATCCGCTCGGTCTTGGGCGTCACGAACGGGTAGCCGTACACCTGCCCGTGCGGGTGGTGCAGGGTCACGCCGATCTCCTCGCCCCGGTTCTCGAACGGGAAGACCTGCTCGACGCCCGGCAGCGCGCCCAGCGCGGAGGTGCGGTCCGCCCACACGTCGACCACCGTGCGCACCCGCGACACCGGCAGCTGCCCGAACGAGGTGTTGTGGTCGGAGGTGAAGCACACGACCTCGCACCGGCCGCGCCCGGCGGCCCGCGCCACCATCGGCATCCCGTCCACGGTGGCGGGCAGGTCCGGCACGCTCTCCGCGAAGGACGGGAACCGGTTCTCGAACACGGCCACGTCGTAGGACGGCTCGGGGACCTCGGTCGGCTTGTCCGGTGTCGACGGGCACAGCGGGCACAGGTCGGCCGGCGGTTTGTAGGTGCGCGTCTGCCGGTGCGCCGCCATCGCCACCCACTCGTCGGTCAGCGGGTCGCGCCGCACCTCCGAGAGGGGCTGCGTGCGCGGCAGGTCCCGGGTGTCCACCGCGTCGCGCGGTGGCGCGTCCGGGGTGTCGTCGAAGTAGATGATCTCCCGGCCGTCCGCGAGCTTGCCCGCCGTGCGCCTCACGCCAGTTCCTCTCCCCGCCCCGGCACGTGCGCCAGGACCAGTTCACCGACCTGCTCCCCCAGCACTACCCGAGCCTGCTCGGGCAAACCCCCGTCGGTCACCAGCACGTCCGCCTCGTCGAGCGCGGCTATCGTGGAGATGCCGACGGTTCCCCACTTCGTGTGGTCCGCGACCACCACCACGCGGCCCGCCGCGTCGACCAGCGCGCGGTCGGTCTCGCTCTCGTCGAGGTTGGGCGTGGTGAAGCCGGAGCGCTCGGCCATGCCGTGCACGCCCAGGAACACCACGTCCAGGTGCAGCGACCGCAGCGCCTGCACGGCCACCGGCCCGACCAGGGCGTCCGACGGCGTGCGCACCCCGCCGGTGAGGACCACGGTCCGGTCGGTGCGCCCGCTCTGCTGGAGCACGTCGGCGACCCGGGTCGAGTTGGTCACCACGGTCAGGTCCGGGATGTCGTCCAGGAACCGGGCGAGCGTCCACGTGGTGGTGCCGGCGGACAGGCCGATCGCGGTGCCGGGGCGCACCAGGCCCGCGGCGAACGCGGCGATGGCCTCCTTCTCCGGCAGCTGCCGGACGGACTTGGCCTCGAAGCCGGGCTCGTCGGTGCTGCGGCCGACCACGGACGTGGCGCCGCCGTAGACCTTCTCCACCAGACCGCGGGTGGCCAGCACGTCCAGGTCGCGGCGCACCGTCATGTCGGAGACGCCGAGCCGCACCACCAGGTCGCTCACCCGCACCGCGCCGGTCCGGCGGACCTCCTCCAGGATCACCGCTTGCCTCTGCCGCGCCAGCACGTCACTCCTCTTCCCTGAGCACGACCACGCCGCCGGCGGGCACGACCGCCCGCCCGGTGACGCGCTCACCGGTCAGCAGCTCGACGCCCACCGCGGGCAGCTCCGCGTCGCCGCCCCCGTGGTTCACCGCGACCAGCCACGATACGGGCGCGCCCGCCCGCTCACCCCGGCGGCGGACGACCTCGACGCCCGCCACGCCGCGCGGCACGCCCGCGTGGTCCAGCACGTCCTGGACCAACCGGTCCAACCCGTCGCCGACCAGGCCGCACGCCAGGTACCAGGCGGCGCCCGCGCCGCGGTCGTTGCGGGTCACCGCGGGCACGCCGGGCAGCGGCCCGTCGACGTAGGAGGCCAGCACCTCCGCGCCCTCGGCCCGCAGGTCCTCGGTCCACACGCGCGCCGAGGAGCCGTCGTCCAGCGACACGGCCGCGCCCTCGCCCAGCGGGAAGAACTCCTCGGTCCGCACGCCCAGCAGGTCGCGGAACGCGCCGGGGTAGCCGCCGAGGTGCACGTGGCCGCGGCCGTCGGTGACGCCGGACAGGTAGGTCACCAGCAGCCGGCCGCCGCCCTCGACGTAGCGCTCGTAGGGCGCGGCGTCGTCCACCAGGTACAGCGCGGGCAGCACGGCCGCCGCGTACCGGGACAGGTCCGCGCCGGGCGGCACGAAGTCGACCGTCACCCCGGCCCGCCACAGCGCGCGGTACAGCGCCAGGGCGTTGCCCTGGTACGAGAAGTCGGCCGTGGGGTGCGCGGGCTGCTCCAGCGCCCACCGCGACTGCCAGTCGTAGACCAGGGCCACGGACGCGTCGACGGTCGAGCCGGCCAGCTCGGCCAGCCGCGCGTACTCGGCGCCGACCCGCTCGACCTCGCGGAACACCTTCGTGTCCGGGCCCGCGTGCGGGACCATCGCCGAGTGGTAGCGCTCCGCGCCCGCCCGCGACTGCCGCCACTGGAAGAACAGCGTGCCGTCCGCGCCGCGGGCGACGTGCTGGAACGAGTTGCGCCGCAGCTCGCCCGGCAGCTTGGCGAGGTTGCGCCGCTGCCAGTTCACCGCCGAGGTCGAGTGCTCCATGAGCAGCCACGGCCGCCCGCCGGCCAGCCCGCGCACCAGGTCCGCGGAGAACGCCAGCTCGACGTGCCGCTCGGGGTCCTCGGCGCGGGTGTAGTGGTCGTTGGACACGAAGTCGACCTCGGCGGCCCACCGCCAGTAGTCCAGCGCGCCGAACGTCCAGGTCACCATGAAGTTGGTGGTCACCGGCACGTCGGGGGTGACCTCGCGCAGGACGTCCCGCTCGGCCTTGAACAGCTCCAGCAGGGCGTCGGAGGAGAACCGGTCGAAGTCGAGCAGCTGGCCGGGGTTGCCGAGGGACGGCGTGGCGCGCGGCGGCAGGACCTGGTCCCACGAGGTGTAGCGCTGGCTCCAGAACGCCGTGCCCCACGCCTCGTTCAGCGCCCCCAGGTCGCCGTGCCGGGCGCGCAGCCACTCGCGGAACGCCACCGCGCACCGGTCGCAGTAGCAGCGGGACACGTGGCAGCCGTACTCGTTGCCGACGTGCCAGGCGGCCAGCGCCGGGTGGTCCCGGTACCGCTCGGCCAGGGCGCGGGCCAGCGCGACGGCCTTCTCCCGGTAGACGGCCGAGGTCGGGCAGTAGGACTGCCGGGAGCCGTGGGACAGCCGCACGCCGTCGGCGGTCTCCGGCAGGACCTCCGGGTGCGAGCCGGTCAGCCACGGCGGCGGCGCGGCGGTCGCGGTGGCCAGGTCGACCCGGACGCCGCCGGCGTGCAGCCGGTCGAGCACGCGGTCGAGCCACCCGAACTCGTAGCGGCCCTCCTCGACCTCCAGCAGGGCCCACGAGAAGATGCCGGCGCTGACCAGGTTCACCCCGGCCCGCCGCATCAGCGCGACGTCCTGCTCCCACACCGGCTCGGGCCACTGCTCGGGGTTGTAGTCGGCGCCCCACGCCAGGCCGCGCGCACCGGTGGGCCATGTCATCATGCCGCAAGGGTGCTCGATCGAGCGCGCAAACGTCAACACACTCCAACAAGAGCACTCGCCGGAACCGGCACATACCAGAAAGCACGCCACACGCTGGTGAGTCTTGTTTGCTCTGTGTTCGGTTTACCGAGGTGCTTCACCCGACGAGGCGTTGACCGCGGACGCCAGCGGCGCGGGCCGGCCGGGCAGCCGCAGCGCGAACAGCGCGCCGCCCTCCGGCGACCTGCCCGCGTACGCGGCGCCGCCGTGGCGCTCCGCGACCTGCTTGACGATCGCCAGCCCCAGCCCGGAGCCGGGCAGCGTCCGCGCCTCCTGCGAGCGGTAGAAGCGCTCGAACACGTGCGGCAGGTCGTCGTCCGCGATGCCCGGACCGGAGTCCGCCACCTCGACCACCGCGCTGCCGTCGCCGAGCTGCCGCAGCCCCAGGCGCACCACGCCCGACGCCGGGCTGAACTTCACCGCGTTGTCCAGCAGGTTCAGCACCGCGCGCTCCAGCGCCGACGAGTCGCCCAGCAGCGACCACGGCTGCACGTCCACGATGAACCGCACGTCCGACGCGCGCCGCTTCGCCCGGTCCAGCGCGCGCTCCACCACCTCGACCAGGTCCACCGGCTCGTGCACGACCTGCGGCGCGTCCTCGCGGGCCAGCTCCACCAGGTCGCCGATCAGCGTGGTCAGCTCGTCGAGCTGGGCGCGCACGTCGGCGTGGATCTCGGCCTTGTCCTCGTCCGCCAGCGTCGGCGAGCCGGGCCGCTCCGAGGCCAGCAGCAGCTCCAGGTTGGTGCGCATGGACGTCAGCGGCGTGCGCAGCTCGTGCCCCGCGTCGGCGACCAGCCTGCGCTGCCGCTCCTGCGACTCGGCCAGCGCGCCGAGCATCGCGTTGAACCGCTGCGACAGCAGCGCCAGCTCGTCGTCGCCGGACACCGGGATCGGCCGCAGGTCGCCGGTCAGCGCGACCCGCTCGGTGGCCTCGGTCAACCGCTGCACCGGCCGCAGGCCCGTGCGCGCCACCGCCGTGCCGGCCACCGCCGCGACCAGCACGCCCATGCCGCTGATCACGAACAGCACCACGGACAGCTTGCCCAGCGTGGTGTTCAGCGGCTTGGTGGACTGGGCGACCACCATCGCCTGCCCGTCGCCGTAGGGCAGGGTCAGCACCTGGAAGCCCGAGCGCACGTCGGTCCAGAAGCTCTCCAGCGCCACCCCGCGCGCCACGTCCAGGTCACCCGGCTGCGTCGGCGGCGGGCTGGTGCCCTTCGGGAAGTAGATCTGCCCGGAGGTGTCCAGCACGCCGATCCGGATGTCGCCCGCGGCCAGGAAGGCGCCGGGGATCTCCGACACGTCGTTGTTGACCTTGGGGGCGGTGACCGCCGCCTGCGCCCGCTGCCGGAGGTTGGACTCCAGCTGGTCGTGCAGGTTCCGGCTCACGGTCATGTAGGCGCCGAGCGAGACGACGGCCACGGCGCCCGCCACGCAGAACGCGGCGAGCAGCGTGACCCGGGCCCGCAGCGAGACCCGCTGCAACCGCCCGTTGGCCGCGTCGATCACGGAGGGGTCTCCCGCAGCACGTAGCCGACGCCGCGCACGGTGTGCAGCAGCCGCGGCTCGCCCTCGGCCTCGGTCTTGCGGCGCAGGTAGCCCACGTAGACCTCCAGGGCGTTGCCCGAGGTCGGGAAGTCGTAGCCCCAGACGTCCTCCAGGATCCGGCCGCGCGTGAGCACCTGCTTGGGGTGCGCCAGGAACAGCTCCAGCAGCGCGAACTCGGTCCTGGTCAGGCTGATCGGCCGCTCGCCGCGGCGGACGTCGCGCGTGCCGGGGTCCAGCTCCAGGTCGGCGAACCGCAGCACCGCGCCCGCCGACTCCTCCTTCGCGTCGTCCAGCGCGGCCCGCCGCAGCAGCGCCCGCAGCCGGGCCAGCAGCTCCTCCAGCGCGAACGGCTTGGGCAGGTAGTCGTCCGCGCCGGCGTCCAACCCGGACACCCGGTCGGACACGGCGTCGCGGGCGGTGAGCACGAGGATCGGCAGGTCGTCGCCGGTGCTGCGCAGCCGGCGGCACACCTCCAGCCCGTCCAGGCGCGGCATCATCACGTCCAGCACCATGGCGTCGGGGCGCTGGTTGACGACGGACTCCAAGGCCTGCCGGCCGTCACCGGCCAGGTCCACCTGGTAGCCGTTGAACTGGAGCGAGCGCCGGAGCGACTCCCGCACGGCCCGGTCGTCGTCGACAACGAGGATGCGCATGGGGTCAGTTTCGCCGGTGGTCCTGAGAGTCGCCTGAGAAGCCCGTGTGAGCTGCCCGTCAAGTTTTTACCCGTCAATTTCCCGGGGCACGGGCGCGTTCCAGTCGCGCCACAGGGCGATCAGCCGCAGGCCCACGATCAGGGCCGACCCGACCAGGCTCACCGGGGCCGGCGGCAGGTCCAACCGGTCGCCGAGCACGACGACGACCGCGCCCGCCAGCGCCGCCACCGCGTAGATCTCCCGCCTCAGGACCAGCGGGATCTCGCGCAGCAGCACGTCCCGCAGCGCGCCGCCGCCGATGCCCGTGGTCATGCCGACCAGGCACGCCGCGTACGGCGGCGCGCCCAGGGCCAGCGCGGTGGTGGTGCCCGCCGTGACGAACAGGCCGAGGCCGAACGCGTCGAGCAGCAGCACGGCCCGGCGCAGCCTGGCCACGGTCGGGTGAAACCGGAAGACCACCAGCCCGGTGACGCCGGCGACGGCCAGGGAGGGCCAGTTCACCAGGGCGGCCGGCGGGTGCACGCCGAGCAGGACGTCCCGGATCGTGCCGCCGCCCAGCGCCGTGGTCAGGGCCAGCACGGTGACGCCGAACACGTCCAGCCGGGCCCGCACCGCCGCGACCGCCCCCGAGGCGGCGAACGCGGCGATCCCGACCAGCTCCAGCGCGGCGAGCAGCACGGGTGGTCAGGTTAGAAGAAGTCCGCCAGGCGGGGGACGCCCGGCGCCCCGACCAGCCGATCGAGCACCCGGGCGTCACCGTCCAGCAGGCCCGCGCGCCGCAGCGCGTGGCCGCCCTGCGCGCCGCCGAACCAGGGCCCGAGCGCGCGGGCGTGCAGCCGCACCGCGCCGCTGCCGCCCGCCTCCACGCGCACCCGGCCGCCCTCCACCACGAGCCGCCGCCTGCCCGCGTGCCACGGCGCGTGCCCGTCGACGACCTCCAGGTCCACGACGGCGTCCAGCCCCTCGGCGGCGGGCCACCCGCGCGCCGCCACGGCGGCCGGCAGGTCCACCACCCGCAACAGCCAGGCGGACGTGGTCGTGGTGAACCCGATCGCCCGGTCGGTCAGCAGCCAGGTGGTCGCGGGGTCGGTGACCCGCAGGGACACCCGCTCCAGCGACCCGGCCCGGCGGCGCACCTCGCCCAGCAGCCCGAGCTGGGTCGCCGCGTCCCGCCCGACCAGGTCGCGCACCCGCAGCACCCCGTCGTCGCGCCCGGCGGCCAGGTAGCCGCGGACCTCGCCGTCGTGGCCGGGCGCCACCGACACCACGTCGTGCCCCAGCACGTCCCGCGCGTCGACGGCGGGCGCGCCGCGGTCGAGCATCCCGTCGACCGTGGACGCGAGGTCGCAGTAGCAGGCGTGCAGGGCCGCCGCGTCGCCCTCCTCCGCCGGGCGGGTGGCGAGCCGGGGACCGGCGGGCACCCGGTCGAGCGGGACCTCCAGGTGCTCGAACACCCCGGCCCGCTCCCACCCGCGCGACCGGTACGGCGCGGGCACGGCGGCGTGGAGCGCGGACAGCGCCTGGCCGCGTTCCCGCAGGTCGCGCAGCGCGGCGTCGAGCAGCGCGCCCGCCACGCCCCGGCCGCGCGCCCGCGGGTCGACGGCCACCCCGCCGATCCCGCCCATCGGCACGGTCGCGCCGCCCCAGAACTGGTGGAACTCCCTGATCGTGAGCGCGCCCGCGACCCGCCCGCCCAGCTCGGCGACCAGCCCGCGCACACCGGGGCGCACCTCCACCGGGTCGGACCGGCCGAGCGCCACCCGGCGCAGGCGGGCGACCCGCTCGGCGTCGTCGCCGGTCAGCTCGCGGATCAGCACCCGTCCCCGCCTACCAGGTGAAGAACCCCTGGCCGGTCTTGCGCCCGAGGTGCCCGGCCGCGACCTTCTCCCGCAGCAGCGCGGGCGGGGAGAACCGGGGCCCCAGCTCGGCGGCCAGGTGCTCGGCGATCGCGAGGCGCACGTCCAGGCCGACCAGGTCGGTCAGCCGCAGCGGCCCCATCGGCCAGCCGTAGCCCAGGCGCATGCCGGTGTCGACGTCCTCTGCGCTCGCCACGCCCTCCTCCAGCATTCGGATCGCCTCCAGGCCGACGGCGACCCCGAGCCGCGAGGTGGCGAACCCGGGCGCGTCCCGCACCTCGATCACGGTCTTGCCCAGCTGCTCGGCCCA
This sequence comes from Saccharothrix xinjiangensis, assembly GCF_039527585.1. Classification (NCBI taxonomy): domain Bacteria; kingdom Bacillati; phylum Actinomycetota; class Actinomycetes; order Pseudonocardiales; family Pseudonocardiaceae; genus Saccharothrix; species Saccharothrix xinjiangensis. Next base: position 154,527 of record NZ_BAAAKE010000001.1, read on the forward strand.
GGTCCGGGCCCTGGCCACCACCTCGGCCGACACGCCGTCGTGGTGGACCAGCTCGACCAGCCGCTGCACCGGCACGGGGTTGAAGAAGTGCATCCCGAGCACCCGCTCGCCGGGCAGCCCCTCGGCCAGCGCGGAGATCGACAGCGACGAGGTGTTGGACGCCAGCACGGCGTCGGGGCAGGCGCTCGCGGCGCCGGCCAGCACGCGCCGCTTCAGCCCGGCGTCCTCGGGCACCGCCTCGACGACCAGCCCGGCGGACGCCAGCCCGGCGGTCAGCGGCTCGTCGGCCACCGGCTCCAGCCGCTCCACGACCGCGAGCCTGCCGAGCAGCTCGCGGGGGTCGGCGTCGAGCTTGCCGCGCTCGGCGGCCTTGCCCAGCGACGCCTCGACGGCCCGGCGCGCCGCGGGCACCCGGTCCGCACCGGCCTCGACCAGCACCACGTCGTGGCCGCCGGCGAGGAGGAGGTGGGCGATCCCGGCGCCCATCGTGCCGCCACCGATCACCACGGAGATCATCGGACCGCCTCCATATAACACCTGTGGGCCGGTTTTCCGGAAAACTGTAACACCGACGCCAGGCACCATGGTCCCGTGAGGATCATCCTGCTGCGCCACGGCCAGAGCCTGGGCAACGTCGACGAGCTGGCGTACTGCCGCATCCCCGACCACTCCCTCCCGCTGACCGAGGTCGGCGAGCGGCAGGCCCGCGAGGCCGGCCCGCGGGTCAAGCGGCTGCTGGACGGGGAGCGGGTCGCGGTCTACGTGAGCCCGTACGTGCGCACCCGCAGCACCCTGCGGCACCTGGACCTGGGCGGGCAGGCCGAGCGGACCGTCGCCGAGCCCCGGCTGCGCGAGCAGGACTGGGGCAACCTCCAGGACCCGGTGCAGCAGGAGGTGCTCAAGCACCAGCGGCACGCGTTCGGCCACTTCTTCTTCCGGCTGCCCAACGGCGAGTCGGGCGCGGACGTCGACGACCGGCTGGCCGCGTTCCTCACCGACCTGGAGGCGCGGATGCGCGAGCCCGGCCACCCGGCCACCGCGCTGGTGGTCTCGCACGGCCTGACCATCCGCCTGCTGTGCCGGCGGCTGTTCGGCTGGAGCATCGAGCTGTTCGAGTCGCTGTCCAACCTCGACACGTGCGAGGACCGGGTCCTGGCGAACGCGGGCGGCGAGTGGCGGCTGGACCGGCCGTTCGACCAGTGGCGCGCCTCGCCGGACGGCGAGGCGCAGGGGCCGATCGGCTAGCCCGTCACAGCTCCTCCGGCTCGTGCCGCCCGGCGAACGGGTCGGCGAACTCCAGCTCGCCGGCCGGCGCCGGCTCCTCGTCGGTGACCGGCGCCGCACCACGCCGTCGGCCAGGCGCGGCAGGTCGTGCCGGACGAGCACCGACCCCGGCGAGGCGCGCCACACCTCCTCGGCGAGCCCGTGCGCACCCGTCCCGGCGACCACCACGACAACGGTCTCCGCGGCGGTCACCCCAAACGAAAACGATTGTCATTTCAAAGACGTTGCGCCTCCCCCGCGCCCGAGCGCCGCCGCACCCCGCCGCCGAGCGAGGCCGCGCCCGCCGCGCAGAGGACGAGCAGCGCGGGCCAGTCGGGCGACAGGTGCCCCTCGTGCCCCACGACGAAGCTCGCGTACAGGCCCCAGCACTGGACCGCCGTCAGCAGGGAACCGGCCGGGGTGGTGCACCAGGAGACCGCGACCACCACCACGACCAGCAGGAACAGGGCGGCCACCGGCCAACTGCCCGCCGCCGCGGTCACCGCGACGCCACCGGCGAAACCGAGCGCGGACCCGTGCGCTGTGTTGATCACGACCGTCCATTGAACGCCCGGTTGAGACGGACGCCACCCCGTCCGCGACGAGTTCACCGGAACGCGTGAGGCACGATCCTCCGAATGAGCTTCTACGACGTCCTGCACCGCCGGAGGGACACCCGGGGTGAGTTCACCGGCGCCCCGATCCCGCCCGAGGTGCTGCGCCGGGTGCTCACCGCCGCGCACGCCGCGCCCAGCGTGGGCCTGTCCCAGCCGTGGGACTTCATCCTCGTGCGCGACGAGCGGACCCGGCGCGCCTTCCGCGACCACGTCCACGCCGAGCGCAGCGTCTTCGCCGCCGAGCTCGACGGCGAGCGGGCCGAGCTGTTCGGCCGGATCAAGGTCGAGGGCATCCTGGAGTCCACCCTGGGCGTGGTCGTCACCTACGACCCCGAGCGGGGCTCGCCCGCGGTCCTGGGCAGGCACGCCATCGCCGACGCGGGCCTCTACTCGGTGTGCCTGGCCATCCAGAACCTGTGGCTGGCCGCGACCGCCGAGGGGCTGGGCGTCGGCTGGGTGAGCTTCTACCGCGAGGACGCGCTGCGCAGGCTGCTGGACGTGCCGCAGCCGCTGCGCCCGGTGGCGTGGCTGTGCCTCGGACCGGTCGAGGGGCTCCCGGACACCCCCGACCTGGAGCGGCACGGGTGGCGCAACCGGATGCCGCTGGAAGAAGTCCTCCACGAGGAGCGGTACACCCGGCGTCCGGGCCGGTAGCCTGTGGTAGCCGTGCCGGCGGCGGGCGGGCCCCGCGTACCCGTCCCGCCGAGTCGGAATGGGGTGTCAGCACGAGTGGAGCAGCGAGAGCCACTGGCCGCGGAGCAGGCGTCGCAACCGGACCTAGAGGTCAAGGAGTTGCTGAACGCCGGCCGGCTCGCGGAGGCGAACACCCTGTTCGACCGGGTGGTGAACCGCGTGCCGCCCGGCGCGGACCGCTGGGAGCGCTCCGCGACCCTGGTCAACCAGGCGAAGCTCGCCTGGCGCCTCGGCCGCATCCCGCTGGCCCTGGAGCTGGCCGCCGAGGGCTGGACCGGCCTGGACGGCGAGCCGAGCGACAAGCCGGCCGCCGCGCGGGCCATGCACGCGCTGGGCTACCTGCTGGAGGGCATCGGCAACCGGCGGGCGGCCGTGGACATGCTCCGGCTGTCGGTCCAGGTGGCCCGGCGGGCGGCGCGGGCGTCGGAGCCGGGCGGCGAGGTGCTCGCCCACTGCCTCCAGGGCCTGGGCGGCACGCTGAACTTCCGCGCCATCTCCTCGCCGCCCAAGGTGGCGCCCGCGATCTTCGAGGAGGCCCGCGGCTACCTCAGGGAGGGCTTGGAGCTGGCGGTGGACGAGCAGATGCGGCGCGCGCTGCTCGGCGCGTACAGCCGTTCGCTCGCGGGCGTCGGCGAGCTGGACGAGGCCGAGGAGCACGCCGGGGAGACGCTGCGGCAGGCGCGGGAGGCCGACGACAAGTGGGCGCTCGCGGTGGCCAACTGGGTGCTGGCGGTGGTGCACCGCGAGCGCGACGACCTGGTCGAGGCCCGCACGCTGGCCAGCCGGGCGGTGGCCGCGTCCGAGGCGATCAACGACCCGTCGCTGCTGCTGCGGTTCTCCCTGGACCTGGCCGACATCTGCGCGCGGATGAACGACCACGTCGGCGAGGCGGCGGCGCTGCGCTGCTCGGTCGCGGCGAGCAGGACCGCGACCGAGACGCTCCAGGAGGGCCTGGCGCAGGCGCTGGAGCAGCGGCGGGTGGCCGTGCAGGCCCAGCGGCTGGCGGTCGCCGCGCAGGAGGCCGCGGCCCGGGACCCGCTGACCGGGCTGGCGAACCGGCTCGGCCTGGAGCGCTCGGCGCCCGCCCTGCTGGAGAGCACGGCCGCGAAGGGCCGCCTGCCGTGGCTGGTGCTGGTGGACGTGGACCGGTTCAAGGGCGTGAACGACGACGCCGGGCACGCGGCGGGCGACGCGACGCTGCGCGAGATCGCCCAGCTGCTGCGCCGCGAGTGCCGGTCCGACGACCTGGTCGCGCGGTGGGCGGGCGACGAGTTCGTGGTGCTGCTCGGCGAGGCGGGCGGCAGCTCCCGCGACGTGGGCCCGGTGGTGGCCGAGCGCATCCGCGCGGCGGTCGACGACCACGACTGGACCGTGGTGCTCGGCCCGGTGCGGAGGCCCACGGTGAGCATCGGCGTGGCCGCCGGGCCGGCCAAGCTGGACCAGTTGTTCGCGGCCGCGGACATGGCGCTCTACCGGGCGAAGCGCCACGGCCGCAACCGCGTCGAGGTGGAGCCCCTGGTCTCCGGGCTGGTCAGCGGGAACTGACCCGTCACCGGGCAGGTTTCTTGACCGATCGTTCCGTTCTGGCTAGCGTGACGGTGTGGCCAGGACCAAGGAGTTCGACCCGGACGTGGCGCTGCGGGCGGCGCTGGACCTGTTCTGGCGCAAGGGCTACGAGGCGACCTCCGTCCAGGACCTGGTCGACCACCTGGGCATCGGCCGGGCCAGCATCTACGCCACCTTCGGCACCAAGCACGAGCTGTACCTGCGCGCGCTGGACCGGTACTGCGAGCAGGTCGGCGGCCGCACCGCGTACCTGCTGTCGCCGGCCGGCCCGGCGCTGCCCGCCGTCCGGGAGCTGATCCGCTCGTTCGCCGAGGACGCGCTGGCCGACCCCGACGGCAAGGGCTGCTTCATCACCAACACCGCCGTCGAGTGCCTGCCGCACGACGAGCCCGCGGGCCGGCGCGTGGACATCGGCCTCAACGGCCTGGAGTCGGCCATCGCGGGCGCCCTGGAACGGGCCCGCGACCAGGGCGAGCTGGGCGCGGACCAGGACCCGCGGTCCCTGGCCCGGTTCCTGGTCACGCTGGCGCAGGGCATCCGCGTGATCGCCAAGCGGCCGGACCCGCAACGCCTGCGGGACGCCGTCCACCACGCCCTGTCGGTGCTCGACTAGCCCCTTCGCGCGACCTCTTTCGCCGTGTGCTGCCCTAATAATAGAACGACCAGTCAAGAATGGGGGTCCACCGTGGACCGACGAGCGCTGCTGACCTCTGGCCTCACGACCGCCGCCCTGGCCGCGACCGGAGCCGCCTCCGCCGCCCCTGCCGCCACCGCTTCCGTGCCGAACGACGCGGCGCTGGCCCGCTCCCTGGGCTTCCGCAGCGCGTACGCGCGGGTCAACGGCACCCGCCTGCACTACGTGGTGGGCGGCGAGGGCTCACCGCTGGTGCTGCTGGGCGGGTGGCCGCAGACCTGGTGGCAGTTCCGCAAGGTCATGCCGCCGCTGGCCCGGCGGCACCGCGTGATCGCCGTGGACATCCGCGGGATGGGCGGGTCGGCCGCACCGGCGGGCGGCTACGACAAGAAGACCATGGCCCGCGACGTCCTGGAGCTGGTCCGGGAGCTGGGCCTCGGGCCGGTGGACGTCGCGGGCCACGACATCGGCGCGATGGTCGGCCACAGCCTCGCGGCCAACCACCCGGAAGCGGTCCGCAGGCTCGCCCTGCTCGACGTGCCGCACCCGGACGAGAGCCTGTACGACCTCACCCTGCTGCCCCGCCCCGGGCAGGCCTTCCACCTCTGGTGGTTCGCCTTCAACCAGGTCCGCCTGCTGCCCGAGCAGCTGCTCGCCGACCGGTTCCGGCCCCTGGTGGACCACCTCTGCGAGCTGATGCTGAAGGACCAGGGCGCCATCACCGACCGGGACCGGTCGATCTACGCGCACGCGTACTCCTCCGCCGACCGGGTCCGGGCGGCCAACGGCTGGTACCAGGCGTTCGGCCAGGACGTCGAGGACCACAAGACCTACCCGCGGCTCACGCTGCCGGTGCTCGGGCTCGCGAACCCCGACGCGCCGGAGCACCTGGGGGCGGCGCTGCACAGGCACGCCGTCGCGCCCGAGCTGGTGGTGGTCCCGGACAGCGGGCACTACCTCGCCGAGGAGCGGCCGGAGGTGGTGGTCCGCGAGCTGCTGGCGTTCCTCGGGCGGTGACCGGGGCGCCCGGCCGGGTCGTCGGACCAGGCCGGGCGCGCCGGGAGGTCAGGCGATCAGGCCGCCGCGGAAGGCGACCAGCGCCGCCTGCACGCGGTTGACCGCGCCGATCTTGCCCAGCACCGACGAGACGTAGCCCTTCACCGTCGCCTCGGACAGGTGCAGCGTGCCGCCGATCTCGGCGTTGGACATGCCCTGCCCGATCAGGACCAGCACCTCGCGCTCGCGCTCGGACAGGGAGGCCAGCAGCCGGCGGGCGGGTTCCGCGGCCCGCTCGCCGTCCGCCACCGCGGCCAGCACCCTGGCCGCCACACCCGGGTCGAGCACGGCCCCGCCCAAGGCGAGGTCGCGCACGGCCCGGACCAGCTGTTCCGGTTCGGTGTCCTTGAGGAGGAAGCCCGAGGCGCCCAGGCGCAGGGCCTCCGAGACGTACTCGTCCACGTCGAACGTGGTCAGCATGGCGATCCGCGGCGGGTCCGGGATGGCGCGCAGCTTGCGCAGCGCCGTCAACCCGTCGGAGGAACGCATCCGGATGTCCAGCAGCACGACGTGCGGTCGGTGCCGGCGCGCCAGGTCGGCCACCAGGTGCCCGTCATCGCACTCGGCCACGACCTCGATGTCGCCGGCGCTGCCGAGGATCATGCGAAGGCCGGACCGGACGAGGTCTTCGTCGTCGGCCAGCATCACCTTGATCACGACGCCTCCCCGCGTTGGCGTTTCGTGTTCGTACCCGCCCAGCATCGCGCACGAACACGCAAGCTGACGTTAATTCACCGTTATCTCACCACGGAACGAGACGCCCACAGCCCGTTGACAGTTGCCAGGCGGAAAGCGAGGTCAGGCGGTTGCGGAGGGTGATTTCCGCAGTTAACGCGAAGGACTTTCGCGAATCTTTACTTCTGAGTAACGTGCGTCACACGACCCCTGCTCTGGAAGGAGCTTCGCGTCATGCGGAGAGCCGCCCGCTCGCTCGCCGTCGTGCCGTTATTGGCCGCCGCCCTCGCCGTGCCCACCGCCGCGCCCGTCGCGGTGGCCGCACCGGTCGAGGAGGCCGCCACCGGCGCGTTCGCGCCCGACGACCACTGCCTGGGCCAGTGCCACGACGTGCTGCCGCCCGGCCAGAACGGCCACGCCACGCTCACCGACATCCTCGCCCACCAGGTGTTCGGCACCCGGCCCGCGCACTCGGCCGACCAGCTCGGCAAGTACGACGCCCTCCCCTCCGGCTACGGCGGGCTCACCAACGAGCAACTGGGCGCGTTCTTCAACGACGCCTCCTTCGGCGTGCCCGCCGACCAGGTGGAGAGCACGATCAAGCCGCGCGAGGACGTCACCATCGTCCGCGACAAGAAGCTCGGCATGCCGCACATCACCGGCACCACCCGCTCCGGCACCGAGTTCGGCGCCGGGTACGCCGCCGGGCAGGACCGGCTGTGGCTGATGGACCTGTTCCGCCACCTCGGGCGCGGGCAGCTGTCCGGGTTCGCGGGCGGCGCCGAGGGCAACCGCGCCCTGGAGCAGAGCTTCTACGGCCAGATCCCCTACACCGAGGCCGACCTCCAGCGCCAGATCGACCGGGTCGCGACCCAGGGGCCGCGCGGCGCGCAGGCGTTGCAGGACGTGCGCGACTACGTCGCGGGCATCAACGCCTACATCGAGGACGCGGTCGACGGGCGGTACTTCCCCGGCGAGTACGTGCTCACCGGGCACGCCGACGCCATCACCAACTGGAACGACATCCAGCCGTTCCAGCCCACGGACATGGTCGCCATCGCCGCGGTGGTCGGCGGCCTGTTCGGCGCGGGCGGCGGCGGCGAGGTGCAGAACGCCCTGGTGAAGCTCGCCGCGCAGAACCGGTACGGCGCGACCGAGGGCGAGCGCGTGTGGCGGTCGTTCCGCGAGCAGAACGACCCCGAGACCGTGCTGACCCTGCACGACGGGCAGCGGTTCCCGTACGCCACCACGCCCGCCGCGCCGCAGGGCGTGGCGCTGCCCGACGGCGGCGCGGTGACGCCCGAGCGCATGGTCTACGACGAGACCACCTCTAGAGCGTCCACTGTGGACGTGCCGGACGAGCTGAAGGCGTTGGAGGGGCTGTTCTCCGACGGCGTGCTGCCGCGCGACCTGCTCAGCCGCAAGCAGGGCATGTCCAACGCGCTGGTCGTGTCCGGCCCGCACACCGACAGCGGCAACCCGATCGCCGTGTGGGGACCGCAGACCGGGTACTTCGCGCCGCAGCTGCTGATGCTCCAGGAGCTGAACGGGCCGGGCCTGCGGGCGCGCGGCGTGTCGTTCGCGGGCGTGTCGATGTACGTGCAGCTGGGCCGGGGCCTCGACTACTCGTGGAGCGCCACGTCCGCGGGCCAGGACATCACCGACACGTACGCGGTCGAGCTGTGCGAGCCGTCCGGCGCGCCCGCCTCGGCGGGGTCCCTGCACTACCGCTACCACGGGCAGTGCCTGCCGATGGAGCGCCTGGAGCGCAAGAACTCCTGGAAGCCGACCGTCGCCGACCCGACGCCGGCCGGCTCGTACACGCTGGTGGTGCACCGGACCAAGTACGGGCTGGTGCAGAGCCGGGCGCGCGTGGACGGCAAGTTCGTCGCCTACACCTCGCTGCGGTCGACGTACCTGCACGAGGTGGACTCCATCCTCGGGTTCCAGGAGTTCAACGACCCCGACGCGATCCGGTCCGCGCAGGACTTCCAGCGCGCCTCCGAGCGCGTCGGCTACGCGTTCAACTGGTTCTACGTGGACTCCCGCGACACCGCGTACTTCAACTCGGGCTCGAACCCGGTGCGCAAGAGCACCGTCGACCCGCACCTGCCGGTGAAGGCCGAACCCGCCTACGAGTGGGAGGGCTGGGACGCCGACCGCAACACGGCGACCTACACGCCGTTCGCGCAGCACCCGCAGTCGGTGAACCAGGACTACTACATCAGCTGGAACAACAAGCAGGCGCAGGACTACTCGGCGTCGGGCTACGGCATGGGCTCGGTGCACCGCGGCGACCTGCTGGACGACCGCGTGCGGGCGCTCATCGCGGGGGGACCCGTCACCCGGGCGTCGCTGACCAAGGTGATGGCCGAGGCGGGCGTGGCCGACCTGCGGGCCGAGCAGGTGCTGCCGGTGCTGCTGCGCGTCGTCGACGCCGCGCCGGTGACCGACCCGGCGCTGGCGCAGGTCGTGGCGAAGCTGCGCGAGTGGCAGCGGACCGGCTCGCTGCGCAAGGAGACCGCGCGCGGCAGCAAGGCGTACGCGCACGCCGAGGCGATCCGGGTGCTGGACGCCTGGTGGCCGCGGCTGGTCGAGGCGCAGTTCAAGCCCGGCCTGGGCGACGCGCTGTACGGGCAGCTGACCCGGGCGCTCCAGGTGGACGAGGCGCCGTCCGACCCCAACGGCACCACGCCGCACAAGGGTTCCTCGTTCCAGAACGGCTGGTGGAGCTACGTGCACAAGGACCTGCGGTCCGTGCTCGGGGACTCCGTGCGGGGCCCGCTGGGCGGGCGCTACTGCGGCGGCGGCGACCTGACCGCGTGCCGCCAGGTGCTGCTGGACAGCCTGCGCGCGGCGGCGGCCGTGCCCGCCACGGCGGTGTACCCCGGTGACGGCACGTGCGCGGCCGGCGACCAGTGGTGCGCGGACAGCATCGTGCACCGCGCCATGGGCGGCATCACGCACGACGAGGTGAACTGGCAGAACCGGCCGACGTACCAGCAGGTCGTGCAGTTCCCGTCCCACCGCGGGGCGGACCTGCGCAACCTGGCGGCCGGCGCCACCGCGACCGCGAGCAGCCACGAGCGCGGGTGGCACGAGTCGCCGCCGTCGAACGCGGTGGACGGCCGGCCGGACACCCGGTGGGCCAGCGACTGGTCCGACGCCCAGTGGTTGCAGGTGGACCTGGGCGCCGTGCGCCGGGTCGGCCGGGTCGTGCTGTCGTGGGAAGGGGCCTATGCCAGGGCGTATCGCATAGAGCTGTCGACCGACGGCTCGACCTGGCGGACCGCGTACGAGACGTCCGCGGGTGACGGAGGGAAAGACGTTGCGCCGTTCCCGCCTGATGAGGCACGATTCGTACGAATGACGGGTATCCAAAGGGCCACCGGTTACGGATACTCGGTTCACGAGCTTGAGGTCTACGTCTCGTAGGCCGGTCCGCAGGAAGACCCCGGTCCACCCCCAGGGACCGGGGTCTTCCGCCTTTTCCCACTCCCCCGTGGAGCTCAGGGCAGGGGTCGGGCGCCGTTGGCGCGGTGCGCCCCGTTGCTCGGCGGCAACTCGTGCTGGGTGGACAGGCCCACCTGCTCGGCGAACTCGGCGGCCACGGTCGAGCCCCCGTACATGCCCAGCGCCTTGGCCAGGTGCAGGCGCAGGTCGGCGCGGTCGCCGTCCTCCAGGCGCGGCAGGGCGCTCTCGAAGCTGGTGACCAGGGCGTCCGCCCAGTGCCGGTCGCGGCGGTCCGAGGCGATCTCCACCAGCTCGGCGAGGTGCCTGCTCAACGCGACGGCCTGCTCCACCTGGTAGCCGTTGCGCGTGAGCCACCAGATGGTGGCACTGGCCAGGTCGCCGAACACCTCCTCGCGCAGGTACTTGATCTCGTCGCGCTCGGCGTCCCGTTCCGCCTGGCGCATCGCGCCGGCCTGCAACAGCTCGATGTGCTTGCGCGCCACCGCCAGGTCACCGTCCGCGACGGTCAGCGAAACCCCGTCGGCACGCGCCCACACGTGCGTGCCGTCGACTTGCCGCTCGGCCGCCAACTCGTCCCCGAGCTGGTGCTGGAGCGGCACGTGGTGCACGAGCATGGTCCGCTCGGTCAACGCCCTGGCCCGCTGGATGATGTCGTTGACGGCCGCGCTGCGCGGCGAGCTGTGCCGCGCCCCGCCGGTCAGGTCGAGGCGCCAGTGGATCGTCATCTTGACGTGGAAGTCCAGCCCGTAGACGGCGCTGGGCAGCGGCGACTCGAACTGGTGCTGGTGGGTCGTCGAGGCGGGCACGAACGTGTACTCGTCCGGCTGGGCGCGGCTGCGACGCCACCAGGCGCGCACGGAGCCGAAGGGTCCGGGGCTGAGGTCGGGCCAGGGTCGACTGCTCATGGAGTTGCTTTCGTCAGAGGGGAGGTGTCCTCTCTGTACCCCACGGGGAGCGGGCGGAGAAGATGGTGCGCGCCACTTCCCCCGGACAGCCGAAGTGCGGGGACCCCGCCCCTCACCGGGGGTGCACGAAGCTGCCCCCAGGCGGGTGACACCCCCTTCGGCCGGAGGTCGAGGGGGGACACGGTAGGCTTCAGGACGCGCCCTCGTAGCTCAGGGGATAGAGCATCGGTTTCCTAAACCGTGTGTCGCAGGTTCGAATCCTGCCGGGGGCACTCACCTTTCGCCGGGTGAATCAGGCCCTGAGCTGCGTCTTCGCGCTCGGGGCCTGATCTTTTCCGTCAGTCGCCGTCGGTGGGAATCTGCCCCTGTTTGCCGGTGTTCGCGAAACCACCGCGAAACGGGATCGACCCCCTGGGCAGCCCACCCGGAGAGCCGAGGTGAGGTGGGTCACTCCTCTTCGAACAGTGCTTCGATCCTCTTGTTCACCGTGTCCCGCTGGCCGTCGATGCACTTGGCGTACACCTTCAGGAGCACGTCGACGGAGTGCCCGGCACGCTCCGCTACTTCCGTGGCCGGCACGCCGCCGTTCAGCCACAGGGAGACCGCCGCGTGCCGCAGGTCGTACGGCCGTCCGGCCAGCGGAGAGGCCGCCTGGGACGGCGTCAGGGCGTAGTGGCGGGCGTTCTCCCACACGCGGTAGTACGTGGACGAGGAGACGACGCCGCCCCCAGGAGAGCGGAACAACCTCCCATCAGGACCGGTGCCGTACCGGTCGAGGTGGTCCCGCAGGATGCCGACCAGGACGGGCGGGACGGGCACCGGCCGGACCTCCTTCCGTCCCCGGTGCTTCAGGCCGCGCCGGTCGTGCACCTCCCCCGAGTCCGTCCACCGCTTGCCCGCCGCCGGCCGTGACTCACCGAGCATCAACATCCCCCAGCCCTCTTCCGGCAGGGTGCAGTCGTCCACGCGGAGCGCCAGGCCCTCAGCCGGTCGCGCCGCCGCGTAGTAGCCGGTCGCGAAGAACGCCGCCAGGTGCGCACCCCGGTCCCGGTTCCGCCGCCCCACGTAGGTCACCGCCGTCAGCAGTCGCGCCACCTGGCCCGGGTTGGCGACCACGCGCGGGTCAACCTGGTCGACCACCTTGGCCGCTTTCCGCTTCACCCTGGTCAGCGGGTTGTCCGGGATCAGCTCCCGTTCGACCGCGTAGGACAGCAGGTTGAACAGGACCGCCCGTTTCCGCTGGTAGACGCTCGCAGCGGCCGACTTGCCATCGAGCTTGGCCGCCAGTGCGTCCAGCACCTCGCGCACCGCTGAGGCGTCGGTCAGGTCGTAGAGCGGACGTGAATTCCGGGCCAGCCAGTCCACGACCTCCCTGTCCTCCGGGGACAGCTCGTCACCACGGGTGGTCGGAGGCAGCAGGTTCCGCGAGAGGACACCCCGCAGCGCCGTCACCTCCGGCCGTCCAACTCCATCCCGGACGAACACGGCCCCAGCGGTGGCCAACGCCTCCACCGTGCTCCCGCGCGTCGTCGCGGCAGAGTCGGGCCACTTCATGTCCACGTAGGACTGTGCGAACTCCAAGAAGGACAACGAGTTGCGACGCTTCAGCTCCGAGACCGGGAGTCCGCTCTCAACATCGAACTCCTCTCCCCGCCGAGCCGCCTGCATCAGCTCTGAACGCCGACTGTTGGCCAAGGCCTTGGTCGCGAACCACTCCGAGTGCTGCTTGGTGTCGGTCACCCAGCGCACGCCGTAGGGCCGGGCCTTCTTCTTACCCCTCTTCTTCGACCAGTCCGCAAGCTCCCAAAACCGGACCTTGAACGTGGTGGTCATGCCGCCGCCCCGTACAGGTCATCGAGCCACGCCAGGAAGTCAGTTCGCCTGCACCGCAGCTCACCGTTGGGCAGCGCGAAGCAGCGAGGCCCCTTCCCCGTCTGCCGCCACTTGTAGAACGTGTCCCGCGAGACCTCCCCGCCGAGCGCTTCCAGCATCTCCGGGACGGACATCAACTGACCCAGCTCACGCACCTTGCCGTTCATCGTTCCCCCTGTTCACGCAGCTTGATCGGTTGCCGAACTCCTGCGAGGACCGGCCGAGGCGAGCAGCGCCGCCGTGTACTCGGCCTTCCACCGACGCCGCTCCGCGACCGCCCGCAGCAGCAGGTGAGGTCTTGGGGGCACGTTCGGGTCACCCGGTTGCACGTTGTTCCAGACGACCCGTTTGGGCTGGTCGTCCTGGGTGATCCCGACATCGGCAAGCAGTTGCCGAACGAATTCCTTGCGGTCGTGCTTGTGGTCGGCGAGCGACTTGCCCGACCACTTCCGCGACACCAGTACCCGACGTCCGGCGACGCCGAGAGTGGAGCGCTTGTGCGCTTTGCCCTTGCACCGGCCAGGCTCCATGGACAGGCGAGCGCCGCGCGGCTGGACGCCGTAGAGCAGCCATACCGGGCACCGCGGTGAGCACGGGGTGACGGCCAGCTCCGCGCACAGCCGTTCCGCGTGCTGCTCCTGGCGAGTGGTCTTCGCCTCGAAGCACTCTCCGATGCTCTTGGTGAGGTACTTGGTCAGGTAGCCGATGTGGCGTCCGGCCTCTTCGGTGCCGCCGAGGATGCCTTTCGCGTGGACCTGGACGCCGAACCGGGCGACGTGCGCGGGCGCTTCCACCTGGTCAAGAGCCTGCTCCCAGGTGGGCAAGGGCTGCCGCGTCACCGGGTCGACGAACCCCTTGACCCGCGCGTCCCACACCGGCCGGTGGTCACCGCTGTACTTGATCTCGTCATGGGCAGGCCACCACACCTGGTGATACGTGGCTTCCGCCACCGCCCGCAGCTCCGCCCGCGAAACCGAGCCTCGAATCGCGGCGTGCCAGTGCGGCGCCAGGCGACGCTGGGGTTCGACGGTGGAGAAGTACTGCACGTCCCAGCCGACGCAGCGGCGCAGGTTCTGCACGAACCGGTCCAGCAGGGCCGCGAAGTGCACTGCGTCCCGAGCCGCACGCCGGTAGTCGTACGTCGCCGGGTCGACCGGGGTTCCGTCCGAGCGGACCTTGCCGTAGCTGTCCAGGGTCAGCGTGAGGAACGTCGAGGGCTGGTACTTGCCGCCGAACACGCGTCCGACCGTGCGCTTGCTGACCGGCCGTCGAGGCAGGTTCGGCGCGTCCTGCCGCCGCCTGGTCGACCGCTTCCGCGCCGCCCGAGGCCGAGCCTCCAAGGCCGGGAGCGCGCCGCGGACTCCGAGCTGCCGCAGCTCCGCATCAACCCCGGCTACCTCCTCCCGCACCTCCTCCGCGCCGATCTCGTCACCCTCGTCAACGGCCTGCCGGTAGGTCTTGACCAGGTCGGCCCGATAAGCCGCCAGCGCCCGCTGATCGTCGGTGGGCGGGTTGGGGGTGAAGTCGGGTTCTTCGGTCAGGTGCCAGCCCTCGCGGCACTGGGCCATGCGCAGCCGCCGGTTCTTCTCCGCGCAGGTGGGGCAGACGCTGGCGACGGTCGAGCCGCACGGCACCGGGATGATCTCCACGCGCCCGGTGTCCAGGTCGATCCGCTCCTTGGCCAGCGGCCGGACGCACACGCCGTGCTCCTCCGCCACCGCCCGCGCCACATCCAACGCCGCCGGCTGCTTCATCCGATCAGCCCGGGTCAGGTACTCGCTCACGCCGCCGCCTCCCCGGTGCCGTCCGGCCGAGTCGGGAAGTCGTGCACGGTCGCATCCGCCAGGAAGACACCCAGCTCCACCAGGTCCGCGTCCGTCACGTGGAAGGCCCGAGCCCGCTCCGGCTCCCGCTGCCCGTCCTGCTTCACCCAGGCGACGCCAGGGGTGTTCTCGCTGATCTCGTGGGCCGCCGCGCCGCGCTGCCGGACACCGTCCCCCAGCACCATGTCGACCTGTTGCGGCTCGTCCAGCCGCAGGGCGACGCGGGTGGTGAACAGGTGCCGGAAGCCGACGACCTCCTTGCGCGGGTCCTGGACCAGGCCGACGACGGCATAGCCCGGTGCCCGCCCCTGGGAGGTGATCGTTTGAATGGCCCGCGCCGCCCGCTCCCGAAGCTGCTTGTCCGGCTGGTAGGCGATCAGATCGGCCAGCTCATCGACCACCAGGACGGTGAACGGCTCCCCGGTCGAGCGCGCCCACAGCCGCCGGATGCCCCGGTACCGGGTAGCGCGTTCCTTGACCTCAGCGGCCATTTCCTCAAGCAGCGCAACAGCTTCCGGCCCGTTGTCGTACACCACGCGATCGAAGGCGTCCGGACACTGCCCCAGCTCCATCCCACCCTTGGGGTCAATTCCGATCAGGCGAACCAGTCCGGCGCGGATGGCCGAAGCGAGCTGCCACACCAGCGACCACAACACCGAACCCTTGCCCGCCCCAGGCACACCGACCACGAGCACCTGAGACCCCAACAGCCGCAACCGCCACGGCCTACCGGTCTCCGTCCGCCCGACGACCACCCGCTTGAGATCAACCTCAGCGTCAACCAGCACAGGGACCGGCAGCGGGTGGTTGAGCGGGTCACGGTGGACGAAGTCCAGTTCGAGCACCCGAGGCTTGAGGACCCGCACCCGGCAGGACTGAGCGTTGAACGAGTGCGCCAAGCCGTCCCGCCGCAGCTCCCAGGCTTCCGGCGACTGGGCAGGGATCATCCGCACCCGAACCCGATCCCTCCACCCCTCCGAGCGCACCCGCCGTAGTCGAGGCCGGTACTCACATCCTCGCTCCCGCTTTGCCAGATCCGCCAACCGCATGACCGACCGCCACCGGGGCACGTAGACGGTTGCCCGCCGCCACTCGGTGACCAGCCGGTACCAGCAATGCCGCATAAACGACGCCCGGTCGTACCCGAACCACAGCAACAGCGCCGCAACCAGCGACAACAACGCCAAGACCAGTGGCGAGAGCCCGAAGCGCCACCAGCACCAGGCCGCCGAACCCGGCACCAACACGACCACCGGATAGCGGACGACAACGAGCACCAAGCGCACGACACCGACCACCACGAGCCACACCAGCGCCACCAACACAGCCAGCCACTTCGCCTTACCCGGCACCAACGCCCACCACGGCAGACGAGGCCGAGCACCCTCGAACGGTGCCGGGTCGACCCACTTGCTGCCGCCGCTCATCGCACACGCCCCACGGGGGCGAAGATCAGCGGCAGCCACCCCAGGCACGCGCAACAAACAAGCTGGTTGGGCGCGTAAATGCCGAACCTCTTACAGGTCCCGCAGGGACGACCATTGGTCAGCTTCCACACATTCGGGGTAACCGCGCGGCTTGACGCACGTCCCCTGTCAACAGATACGCTCGACATGACCGAACCTCTTGGGCTGAGATATGGAACGGTCACGTGAGTCGCCGCGAAACGGTCCCAGGCCCACCAAGACTGCAGGACTGTTTCCGGCGACTCACGCCACCAGCGACAAGGAATACCTCAGTTCTCGGAGCCGTTCCGCCGACCCGCCTCATCGGCAAGGCGCACGATCAGCTCCCGCGACTGCTCCGCGTTCAACGCGTTGTCCAACAGCAGCTTCGCCACCTTCTCGTACTCCCCGATCTCCCGAGGATCGTCAAGGAACACGCTGCACGTCATGACACCGATGTGGACGACCGAACGGAATTCCGGCGACCGCATCAGCGTAAACGGATAGTCCTCCCAGAACCCGGCCTGGGCATCACAGGCGATCACGCGCACGTCGACCTTCCCGGTGTCGCCCAACCAGACCAGGTTCATCAACTGACCCCAGGCAACCTCCGGGTCCGGCCCCAGGTGCCGCAACACCAGCTCCCGCACCACGAACGTGCACCTGACCGGCAGCCGCGCACCCAACACACCCTGGCGCTTGCCGCGAGCAGCCACGTACCGCTCGACCTCTCCCGCCGCCTGCACGTCATAGCTGAAGACCTGCCGCATGTGGTCCTCTGACTGCACCAGATCCGGGATCGACGCCACCTCGTAGCAGAACAGCTCGTGCGCCGCCGCCTCGTGATCGAGCAACACCGAAACCTCATCCACACCACCCGGACCGTGCTCCCACACCAGAATCCCGTCATCGGTCTCCCGGTACAGACCCATCACCCGGTCAAAGGTCCCTAGGTCCACCTGGTAGAAACCCAACAACCGGGCGACATTTCGCGCGTCGGTCCGCCGGGTCCCCAACTCCAACTTCGACAACCAGCCCGGAGAAACACCCAACCTCTCCACCAGGGCACCAAACTTCATCGGCGACTCACGCCGCGCCGCCCGCAACTCCGCACCCAGCGCCCGACTGCGCACAGTCGAACCCAAGCGCACATAATCACCATCAGCCACAACGAATCCCCACCTCATCCGGACACACCTCTCCCGTGCCCGGAAAGCGAAAAGAACGACCGCGCCCTATGCGCAAGAATCAACGACCTCGAACAGATCCGCGAACGTCATCGGAGCCAACACCGTCAACGCACCACCGATGAACGCCGGACCGGGCTGAAGAGAACCAGCTCGCACCCGCATCACCGTCGACCGGTTGACGCCCATCGCCTGCGCCAACGAGAAGTCCGACCGGAACCCCGCCAACCTCACAGCCTTATCGAACGGCTCACCACGGAGCCGAACCGAGTACCGGGACGGATCGCGACGGACAGCGGAGCGCCGAGCAGACGCCTTCGACCCCTGCCCGCTCACCCGCCCTCACCGTCCCCCGACGACTCCAGCGCAAGAGCACGAGCGATCTCCTCACCCTTCTCCCGCTCCCTGTTCGCCCAGTACAGCGCCTCGTGGTGATGCCCCCGGTCAACCTCCGCCACCCGCTCGTACACCTGAGCCGACCGCAGGTAGAACACCTGCCACCGCGACAGCGCCGCATCGGGCGCAGGCATCAACGCCCCCAACGCCTCGTGCGCGTCCTTCAACGTCATCGCGGCCTGGGCCACCACCCACAGGTCAGACCGCTTCGGTTGCGCCATCACGCACCCCCTGTCCCAGACGAGGCGTCCAGCGCGGCCTGTCCCTCCGCCAATGCCTGCGTCAACCGCGGCAACGCCTCACGGTCAACCACCAGCACCGCCGGAAAGGCGTTGCCGAGCCGCAGCTCAACGCGCCCGGCGAAAGCCAGCGACTGAACCCGGATGGGCAGGTCAGCGGTCACGTTCAGACGGACGAGGTCTGCCACCGGTTCACGCTGCCTTGGCCGACTTGGCGATCACCGAGGCCATGCCCGACGCCCGCAGGCTGTACCCGAGCTTGGCCCGACACCGATGCCGCTCACCCCCATGAGCACCCCGGCACGCCTTGTCGTCGATCCACGGCGTCACCGTCAACCGCTCGAACACCACCGGCCGCACATCGGTCCCCGGAATCGCCTCCGGCGGCACCGGCTGGTGCGGAGCGGCGATCTTCACCGTCACCACCGCATCGGACTTCCGCTCCGCCGCCTGGTCGATCACCAGGACCGACCACACCAACAACCCGGACTCCTTGTCCGTCTCCTGCTGCGGCGGCAACCCCTTCGCCCGCTCCTCCGCCGACTGGAACCGCAACACCGGCTCCACCCCCATCACCAACGCCCCACGCGGGAAGACGAAGTCATGAGTCACCGGGAGCCTGCTCCCACCCGTGATAGCCACAGCCGCTCTCCTGTAGTCACTGCCGGCTGGACCGACTGTCCAGCACCTCGACACCAACCACTTTCGGCGGAAACCAGGGACGTCAGCACCGCATGGCGGGACATCTGAAGACGTCCTGCTACCTTCAAGACGTCCCAAGCCGTTCCACGGGGGTGCTCATGCCGAACCAACGCCTACGAGATTCGTTGCTGCGCAACGGTTTCGACCTCAACGCGGTGGCCAAGGCCACCGGCGTGGACCCCAAGACGGTCGAACGCTGGATCAACCAGAACCGGACCCCGTACCCCCGGCACCGCCGAGCCATCGCGGCGATGGTCAGGGAGTCCGAGAGCTACCTCTGGCCGGACGCGCTCGCCCCGGACGCCAAGAAGGAGATCACCAAGTCAGAGGTCGTGCAGGTCTACCCGCACCGCCACTCGGTGCCGCAGGAGCTGTGGAGCCACCTCATCGCCCAGGCCCGGATGAACATCTCAGTCCTGGTCTACTCGGGCATCTTCCTCACCGACGACCCGACCCTGATCAAGACCCTGCGCGCCAAGGCCGAGGCAGGCGTCAAGATCCGCCTGCTCCTGGGCGACCCGGCCAGCCGCGAAGTAGCCCGCCGCAGCGAGGAAGAGGGCATCGGCCGAGGCACCCTGGCCGCCAAGGTCCGCAACGCGCACGCGTTCTTCAAGCCCCTGGCAGACACCGACCACGCCGAGATCAGGTGCCACCGCACCACGCTCTACAACTCGATCTACCGCTTCGACGACGAGATGCTGGTCAACACCCACGTCCACGGCTTCATGGCAGCTCACGCCCCGGTCCTGCACCTGCGCCGCCTCTCAGGGGGCGACCTCTTCGAGACCTACGCGGAGAGCTTCCAAGGCGTCTGGGACGACGCGAAGCCACCCAAGTGGTAGGCAAGAGGCCATGGCGCGCACAGACCACTACAACGACCCGAACGCCCCCAAGGCGACCAACATCGTCGTCGCGGTAACCGCGTTCGTCCAGGACGACCAAGGCCGCCTACTGATGATCAGGCGCACCGACAACGACCTCTACTCCATCCCCGGCGGAGCCCAAGACGTAGGCGAGACGATCGGCCACACCGTCATCCGCGAGGTTAAAGAGGAAACCGGCATCGACGTCGAGCCAACCGACATCATCGGCGTCTACTCCGACCCGGCCCACGTCATCTCCTACACCGACGGCGAGGTCCGCCAAGAGTTCTCCATCTGCTTCCGCGCTCGCCTGGTCGGCGGCGAACTGCGCACAAGCAACGAGTCCAGCGAAGTCCACTGGGTAGCCCGCGAAGACCTGGAATCCCTCAACATCCACCCGTCGATCCGCCTCCGCATCGACCACGGCTTCGCCAACCGCACCACGCCCTACTTCGCCAAGTGACCCAGCCCCGCCACTCTCAACCGCTCTTCCGTCCGCTCTACCGCAGCCACCAATTCGGACTTTGCCTCTGATATGAAGGCCGTTACAAGGTCGGTTGGCCCATACCGTTCTTGGATTTCCCTGATCCGACTGGCGACATTTGTAGGATAGCCATCCGGAGTGGTTGTCATATCTGCCCACCAGAGCGCATCACGGACGTCCGTATCCTCGTCCTCCCAGACAGCCAACTCCGTTGTGAGCTGGCGAAGCTTGGCCTCTTTATACGCACACGAGTGATGGGCCACGAGTGCGCAAATTCGCTCCGGACACCCCAGTGACTGTAGATACAGCGCACCGTCCAAAGGGTGGAAACCGCTATTTACAAGCCCAGGGGAGTAGCCTACATCGTGCAGCATTGCAGCCGCCACCAGAACCTCACCGTCCTCAGATGAAAAGAGAGACCTACTCAATCCAGCCCTTTTCGCCACGCCCTGCACATGGACCCAACGACGAGGCAGGGAGTTTCTGAGGCAGCGCTCCGCAACACCATACGCGAAGTCAAAAGCATTTACACCACCTTTCCACGTCATCGAGCTACACCGCCATTGACATTGAAAACATTCGACTTACCCAATCGCAAAGCAACAGATCCCGCACCTCCAGAAGGTGCAATCAAAGTCTGTACTGCCATCTTCAAAATGGGAGGCAAGCCCATTAGCCATCCTACCGATCCGGGCATCGCTAGTGCGACACCTAGAAAACCAACATCCATAGCCTTCATCCGAGCACGACTCAATCTTGCAGCCAGCGTGCGTTCCGCTCGGACAGAGGCTTTGAGACCCTCCACTAGGTGAACGACAGACTCTCTCAACAAATCCTGGACTTCGTTAAGGTTTGACTCAGTTGGCACGCTTTTTCCTGCGACCAGACTCGACAGCTCCGTACGCCATGCAGCAAAGCTTTCCTCCTGCCTCCGGATTGAACAAATTTCCGAAAGGCTCATGTCGTCCCAGTCAGGAACAGTAAAACCGTCTAGAGATCTGAGCAACAAAGCGTCCCGGAGTTCTCTGTTCAACAGCGTGGCCTGCTTGACTTTATTGACAAGCAGCGCCATGTCGGAGTCAGCAGCAGGCGTGAAGCGGGCCTGAGCGGAGTGGCCGATAGCCAGCGTCCTATTGAAGTATAGCGAGGGAGATTCCGCCCTGGCCTTAGCAGCGTCCTGCGGATGCCACCCGGCACCTGGAGTCAGCTCGCCACCCCGAAGAAAATCCGCAACAGCCGGAAAACTTTCCCATCTACGATCGAGAATGTGATGAAAATCGAGGTCGAGCACATCCTTCCGAACCTGCGTCCAGATACTTTCCTCTTTAGCCTTCCAGTAACGCAAGTGAGGGACGGGAATCATCCAGCCATCGCGAATGGGGGCCTCGTACCGCAAAAGCACGTCTAAGGCGCGCTTCAATTTAACGACATTTTCCCCGCGTTCCACCGTCCAAAATGATCCCTCGTTAATGGAATTTGGAGGGGCGTGAGTTATTCGCAATAGAGGATTATTTGTTCTGTACTCACCCGGAACGCGAAACGTTCCACGCCTTCTAAATATCCATTCATCCAGAGGGCAATGAATCACTATCTCATCCGCATACAAAAGAGCACTTCGCACGAACGGAACTCCCGGAGCGCCTGGCTGGACCACCGCAGCCCCGCCTGCATACGCACGAAATTTAGATTCAACAGTAGATCTAATCGTCCAGTTCTCATAGAAATAATCGACCTGATGTGCGAGTTCCAAGAGCCGATTCTCAGGCAACGCCTCGACGTCAGCGGCCTGCCAGTTGGAGCCGAAGAAGCCGTCCAGCACGTCGAGGACCGATGTACCTATAGACGCAGACATGTAGAGATTATGCACGCCAGCTGCCGAATTAAGCTCTATGAGATCAAGGCGCGCCGCCTGCGGCAGCGCGTGGCAGGCCGGGGGCACGGTGGCACCGACTCCCCGCATCACGGCACGCCGGGCTCCCGCTCCGCTCCGCCCGGCGACCGTGCGCGGAGTCGGTGCACGTGGTCCGGAGGCGGCGCGCAGGACGACGCCTGATGCGGTGTGTCCGGGCGACGACGTCTGGGGAACGGGGCTGAGGCCGAGGCTTCCGAGCCTTGCCGCACGGGGCGATCGCGCGGTCAACCAGCTACGGTGGCTGGGCACGGCGATCGACTGCCGCGACGGCTGCGCCGTCTTGCCATCGGATCATGGGCGGGCCGCCCAGGGGGCAGCGCGCGAAACGCGAAGCCATCGCGAAACGGCCACGCGATCGCGGGCGACGGGACGCCGCTCCAGCGCAGGTCAGCAGGCACGAGCCGCCACCTGCCCCACGCGCCTTCCTAAACCGTGTGTCGCAGGTTCGAATCCTGCCGGGGGCACTCACCTTTCGCCGGGTGAATCAGGCCCTGAGCTGCGTCTTCGCGCTCGGGGCCTGATCTTTTCGGTCAGTCGGGAGCACGTCGACCGACCGGGCACCGGCGTTCCCAGTCCTGTTCCGGCGGGTGCAAGCCACCCTCACAACGTCCCCGACCTGGTGGCCCGCGAAGCCCTCCAAGCCCTCACCATCCATCCACCGCTCGATCCGCCCCCGCATCGACCACGGCTTCCAGAACCGCATCACGCCCTACTTCGCCGAGTAACCCAGCCGCCCGCGACCTCGCAACTACAACGAAGCGGCAGCGCCTGCCGAATCCAGATCCAGCTCTGCGGGAGAGGGACACGCCGCCTGGGCGCAACGGAGCGTGAGGCTGAGGAATTCCGCGGCTCGACGGTCGGGGCGCTCGGGCAGGTCGCCACTCAGGCTCCAGGGCACCGACCGTCAGGCCGCCTCGCTCCGGACGTCGGTCACGTCCACGAGCTCCCCAGCCCCCAGACCAGCGTGTCCCCTGAGGAGCCAAAGGATTCCGGTGCTGTCAAACGGATTCGGCACGTTCAACCCGGAAGTGGCGCGCAGCAGCAACGCCCAATGCGCTGCGTCAGGACAACGCTGCCTGGACGCAACGCAGTCACCGCCGCGAAGTCCCGAGGGGAACCCGCCGCAGCGCTTCACGCCGCCGCACGGCCGGCAGCCACGGGCGGGACGGGCCCGCCCGTGGCTGCGGCTTCTAGCCCTCGTGCCCGCTGACCACGTCGACGACCCAGACGACGCCGAAGCGGTCGCGCAGCATTCCGTAGGCGGGAGCCCACCCCGTCGGGCCCATCGGCACCACGACGGTCGCCCCGGCGGAGAGCCCCTCCCAGTAACCCATGACCTCCTCGACGGTCTCGCCGCGCAGGGAGACGAAGAACGGGTTCTCGCCCTGGTCGTAGCCCATCCGCGCGGGCACGTCGTAGGCCATGACGTGGAAGCCGTTCTCGGCCAGCACCTGGCCCCACATCACCTGGTCGGGCTCTTCCTGGGTGTTACCGGCGTCCCGGTACGTGACGACGGCGAGGTGGCCGCCGAACGCGGACTGGTAGAACTCCAGCGCCGCGCGCGCGTCGCCCCGGAAGTTCAGGTGGGTCGTGGTCGTGACGGACAAGGTCGCTCCCTGCTCGGACTCGGTGTCTGGCTCCGGGCAACGGTCGCAGGGGAAGTGGCCAGGGTGTGTCCTCTTCTTTGGGCAGGATGGGTTCCATGCCGAAGACCTCAGCCCGTCTGCTGGCGCTGCTGTCCCTGTTGCAGGCGCGTCGGGACTGGTCGGGGGAGTTGTTGGCCTCGCGGCTGGACGTCAGTCCGCGCACGGTGCGCCGCGACGTCGACCGCCTGCGCGAGCTCGGCTACCCCATCGTGACCACCAAGGGCCCTGACGGGGGTTACCGGCTCGGCTCGGGCGCGCGGTTGCCGCCGCTGCTGTTCGACGACGAGCAGGCCGTCGCCCTGGCCGTGGGGCTCCACCTCGCCGCCACCGGCGGCGTCGGGGTCGAGGAGGCCGCGGCGCGGGCGTTGAACACCGTTCGGCAGGTCATGCCCTCGCGGTTGCGCCACCGCGTCGACACCCTCCGGGTCACGGCCGTCGAGCGGTCCGCGGCGCCGCGGGTCGACAGCGGCGTGCTGGTGGCGGTCAGCGGCGCCGTCCACGCCCGCGAGGTGCTGCGCTTCGACTACGCGTCCCCGCCGGGTCACGACGCGCGGCCACCGCGCCGGGTCGAGCCCCACCACCTGGTCACCCGGGCCGGCCGCTGGTACCTCGTGGCCTGGGACCTCGACCGCGCCGACTGGCGCACCTTCCGCGTCGACCGGATCACGCCGCGCGTGCCCACGGGTCCCCGCTTCACGCGGCGCGACCTGCCCGGCGGCGACGTGGCCGCCTTCGTCGCCGACCGGTTCTCCGGCGGCTCCGGCGGCTGGCCCTGCCGCGGCGAGGTGGTCCTCCACCTGCCCGCCGCCGAGGTGTCGCCGTTCGCCGGGGACGGGGTCGTCGAGGAGCTCGGCCCGGACCGCTGCCGGCTCACCCTGGGCTCGTGGTCGTGGCCCGCCCTGGCCGCCGCCGTCGGCAGGTTCGACGCCGACGTCGAGGTGGTCGGGCCGACCGGGCTCAGGGACGCCTTCGCGCGCCTGGCCCGCCGCTTCGCCGAGGCGGCGGACGGGTCCGGCGAAGGCGCCTGAGCCGGGTTCCCCCGGGGCGGGCCGCCTCGTCCGTGGGGAGCAGCCGGGCCCGCTGAGCAGGCACGACGGGGCTCGTGGTCACTCCTCGGCCGACTGCGCGTCGACCCAGGTGGTCAGCGCGTCGGTCCACCGCGCGACGGGTGTGGCGCACGCGGGTTCGGCGCCGGGTGCGCACGTTTCGTTGTTCCACGCCAGGAAGGCGAGCACCAGCACGGTCGTCAGCACCCAGCCGCGCGCGCGTCGACCCGCCGACAGCAGCGGCACGCCCCGGCGCACCGCCTCCTCCGCCCCGTCGCCGAGGGCCATCACCAGTGAGCCGTAGGCGTGGGTCAGCTCCGGTGGGACGCGCCCCGCCCTGCGGAAGCACCGGGCCACCGCGAGGTCCGGCAGCAGGAGCACCACGCGCGCCACCCCGACGAGGCCGAGCGCCGGGCGGACCAGGGCGACGGCCATCCACGGCAGCAGGCGCTTGGCGAGGAGGCGCAGCACCAGGTAGGCCACGACGGACACCAGGGCCAGCTCGACGGCGCCCCGCAACCACAGCGGCATCCCGGTGTGCTCCAGCGCGCGGTCCAGCAGGAGCACCGGGCCGCCGAACACGGGCAACTCCGCGAGCGGTGTCATGGCTCCTCCCGGTCCTCCTCGTCGGCCCGCTCCGCCTCCGCGGGCAACTCCTTCCGACCGCCCTGGATGCCGCTCACGATCGCGTTGCCCGCGTTGGCCATGATCTTGCCGACGTCCCTGCGGTTGACCAGGTTCGCGTCGAGCAGCCGGTCGAGCATCTCCTTCGCCGCGCCGAACTCCAGCTGCTTCTGCTTCATCATCAGCTCGATGACGGCGTTGGCGTCCTCGCCGTGCCCGGCGAGCATCAGCGCCAGCACGTTCTGGTCGTCCTCGCGCAGCGCCTTGGCGTAGACGTTCATCCGCTTGCGCTTGAGCATCAGCTCGTGCTCGACCTTCTCCTGTTCGAGCTCCTGCTGACGGCGGGCGCGCTCGCGCTCCAGCTCGTGCTTCTCGTGCTCGCGCAGGCCGATGGTGCGGTCGGCGATGTGCGCCTTGGTCCCCTCGTCGAGGGCCAGCACGACCCGGCAGCTCTTGATCACCACGGCGTCGGAGAGGTTCAGCACCCGGTCGCCGTAGTCGAGGTTGATCTGCCGCTCGGCGGCGGCGGACTCCTCGACGCCGAACCCCCTGGTGTGCTCGCGCAGCCGCTCCTCCAGGAACAGCTCCACGGACCTGCCGGGGTCCTCCAGCTGCGCCCGCACGGCGGCGACCGGGTCGGCGACCTGCCAGGTGCTGCGCACGCTCGCCGAGAAGCTGAACGCCTCCTCCCGCGACGGCAGGGCGAGGGAGAAGGTCCGCTCGTGCGGTGTGACGTCCACCGTGTACATCTCCCGGGGAGTCCTGAGCCACAGCTCGCCCATGGTCATCCGGCCCGCGCCGAGCTCGTACTCACCCCGCTTGTTCAGGTAGACGACCGCGGTATGCCCGGACGTCGCGGGGTTGGCCTTGCGCAGGCCGGCCCGGTCGACTTCCTGCTGCTGCACGACCTTCACGTCACTCTCCTCTCTCGTCGAAGTACCGCAGCACGGCCCGCACGGCCTTGGCGGGACCGTCGCGCTCGTCGCCCCACGCCTCCAGGTAGTAGCGGATGCTGTCCAGCTCGTCGGACTCGGCGCCGATGTCGAGCAGCAGCCGGGCGAGCGGCTCGCGCAGCGCGGGTTCCTTGTTCGCGCGCCTGGTCCACTCGCGCAGCACGTGGTAGCCGCGCCCCATGAACCGGGCCATCTGGAGCAGCCGCGAGAACAGCAGCACGACCTGTCGCCGCTGCGCCGGGACGTGCTCCGCCTGCCAGATCAGGGCGGGCCACGGCTCGACGCTCTCGTCGAGCCGCACGGTGACCCGGAACGCCATGGTCACCAGCGCCAGCACCGCCGTCTCGCGGCGCTTGGGGTGCTCGTCGTCGTCGCTCCACCGCACCAGCGCGGCGAGCACCTGACCGGGGTCGTCGACCCGGCAGAACAGCTCGGTCACGCTCTCGCCGATGGCCAGGGCGATGTCCCAGTCGGCGTGCCGCGCCGCGTACCGGAGCAGCCGCAGGCAGGCCGCCGGGCTCATCGCCTCGGTGGAACCCAGGGCCCGCGCGGCGGTCGTGCGCAGTTCGAGGCTGTTGCCGTGGCTGATCCAGCCCTTCAACATCCGGTACACGACGTGGTCGAGCTCCGACTGGCTGCCGGGGATGCGCAGCGCGGCCACCGCCGCCCACCGCTCGTTCTCGTCGCCGGACACGGCCCACGGCCTGACGATCAGCTCGTAGACCGCCGGGAAGTCCTGGAGGCTGAGCAGGCCGGCGGCCATGCCCGCGCGGATGCGGACCTGCTCGCCCGGGATGGAGCCGAGGTCGAGCAGCCAGTCGCGGACGAGCCGGTTCGCCTGGTCGTACTGGGCGCACACGTGGCGCAGCACCCGGTACGGGAACGAGTTGTCCTCGAAGCGGACGCGCAGCACCGGCACCTTGCCGAAGGTCAGCTCCTGAGTGTCGGGCACCAGCTTCGCCCGCGCCTCGCGGACCCGCTGCTCCAACGGCACCTTGAACACCTCGCGGGCGCGGTCGGCGCGGCGGGGCAGCTCCACCTGCCGGATCCGGTCCGCGAGCATCTCGGCGGCCGCCGACACGAGCTGCACGGACTCGTCGTTGAACACGGCCGGCGCGATCACGAACGCCAGCAGGTCGGTGTCGGTCTGCCGGTCGAACCACTCGACGAAGTTCGCCTCGCCCGCGCGCGAGCACCGCTCCGCCAGCTGCTCCACGGCGACCGTGCCGTCGGCCACCTCGCGCAGGAGGCCGGCGAGCTCGGCCACCTCGCCGCACGGGGTGTCGTCGGTGAACTGCTCGACGACACCGCGCACCTCGTCGTGCTCGAACAGCGCGTCGTCGACGTCGGCCAGGTGCCTGCGCAGCACCTCCGCGGGCGTCACCGAGCCGAGGTCGTCGACCACGTGGTGGACGAGGTCGACGAGGTCCAGCGGGGTCGACTCGTCGAGGATCACGACCAGCCGGCAGCCCTTGCTCTCCAGCAGGGCGCCGATGCGCTCGGCCTGGTAGGACCGCAGCGCCCGCGCCTGCTCGGCCTCCGGGGAGTCCAGCAGGTAGCCGTGGTTGTCCTCCAGGTCGTCCTCGCGGAGGGTCTTGACGTTGACGTCCGGGTCCAGCTTGCGCACGCCCGCCCGGCACAGCTGGTCGAGCAGCCTCAGCGCGGTGGTGGTGCGCCCGCTGCCGCGGCGGGTGCGGATCAGCACCAGCCGCAGTTCCTCCAGGCGCCGCTTGGTCTCCTGGTACCGGCTGGGCTCCACGTACGACTCGCGGATCCGGTCGAGCACCGCGCGGGACACGGGCCCGCTGCGGACCACGACGCCGAGGTGCCCGGAGGACGCGCCGCGGTCGCGGTCTCCGAGGTGCCCGACGCTCGCGTCGCCCATGAACACGTTGGCCGTGCCGCCGCCGACGAGGGCCTGCATGGCGACGTCCATCGCGATGTTCCGCGTCCACCACCGGTTGGCCAGGTCGGGGTCGCTCGCCTTCTGGTGGGCGTCGTCGGACTGCTCCTCCTCCACCCGCTCGGCGCTCGGCTCCGAGGCCTCCGGCGGCGCGTCCTCCGAGGGCTCCTGCTCAGCCATGGCGATCTCCCAGGTGCTCGATGCGCGCGTGGTCGCCGACCGTGGTGATGCGGACCTGACCGGGGCCCCGGTCCCGGGCGGCCGGGGCGGGCGGGGCCGGGGGCTTGTCGTAGCCGGGGACCCGGACCCACACCGCCGCGCCGCCCGGGAGGGGCAGCCCGCGGTAGCGCTCCCTCCTCGCGTCGAGCCGGACCACCTCGTCGTACAGCCGCTGCGAGACCGCGACGGCGCAGTCCGCGCCGTCCGCCACCGCCAGCAGCGCCCGCACGGCGTGCGCGTCCACCGCGTCGACGGCGGTGGACACGTCGACGCAGGACCAGTCGTCCCCGCCCGGCACGACGCCGCGGTGCGCCCCGATGAGCAGCGGCTGCCCGGTGCGCTCGCCCCAGGCGGACTCGATCGCGGGCACCAACCGCTCCAGCACCCGCCCGGGTGAGGCGGCGCCGTGCGCGACCGTCGCCACCAGCAGGCCGCGCTCGGACCTGCGGTTGTCGATCGCGATCCCGGCGTCCGCCGCCGCCCGGTCCAGGACGGCGTCGAGGTCGGCCGGCCCGTCCGCGCGGAGCGCGAGCACGGTGGCGCGGACCTCCCGGGTGTCCGGGGCGCCGCCCAGCTTGGTCATCAGGTGGCCGACGACGTCGGCCGGGGAGCTCCTGCGGGCGTCGAGGTAGCCGATCGAGGCCCGCAGGCCGGGCAGGTCGGTGTCGTCGAACCTCACGGGCAGCACGTAGTCCTCGCGGCTGCGCAGGACGCGGTCGAGCGCGTAGTCGGCGGACGTGAACACGACGCAGTACCTGGACACTCGGTTGCAGACCTCGTCGAAGTGGGCCACAAGGTCCTTGCCCCAGAGGCTCGCGGTCTCGTAGTCACGGCCGCCCCGACGACCGGGGCGGAGGCGCTGCCGGCAGGTCAGGGCGGGCGGGCCGGGGGCGGGCGACCGGTGGCCGCGCCACCGCGAGTCGGTTCCGGGAACCGGTTCCGGGTCGACCGGCCGAGGGAGGGGTGCCGCGGAGGTGGAAAGGGGGACTGCCCACTTCTTTCCACCTCAACGTATAGCACGAGGGGGGCCTTGCGGCAAGGCCCCGGTGGTGGCGCAGAATTCCGGCCTCAGGCCAAGAGCGGTGAAAACGGGGGAACGCGGAATGCGCGTGGTGTTGTCGACCTACGGGTCGCGCGGCGACGTCGAGCCGCTGGTGGGGCTCGCCGTGCACCTGCGGCTGCTCGGCGCGGGGGTGCGGGTGTGCGCGCCGCCGGACGAGGACTTCGCGCGGCGGCTGGCCGACGTCGACGTGCCGCTGGTGCCCGTCGGCCCGTCGGCGCGGGCGCTGACGCTCGCGGCGCCGTCGCCCGCGGACCTGCCCCGGCGGGCGGCCGACCTGATCGCGGGCCAGCTCGGCCCGGTCGCGGAGGCCGCCGAGGGGTGCGACGTGCTGGTGGCGACGGGCATGATGCCCGCCGCGGCCGGCGCGCTGTCGGTGGCCGAGAAGCTGGGCGTCCGCTCCGTGTCCGTCACCTTCCAGCAGCTCACGCTGCCGTCGCCGCACCGGCCGCCGCTGGCGTACGCGGGCCGGCCGCTGCCGCCGGGGGTGACCGACAACCGGGTGCTGTGGGACCTGGACGCCGGGCACGTCAACGCGCTGTTCGGCGAGGCCCTCAACACCAACCGGGCGTCGATCGGCCTGCCGCCGGTGGCCGACGTGCGGGACTACGTCGTCGGCGCCCGGCCGTGGCTGGCCACCGACCCGGTCCTGGACCCGTGGCGCGGGTCGCCGGAGCTCGACGTCGTGCAGACCGGCCCGTGGCTCCTCGCGGACGAGCGGCCGCTGCCGGACGACCTGGCGGCGTTCCTGGACGGCGGCGAGCCGCCCGTGTGCGTGGGGTTCGGCAGCATGCCCCTGCACGCGGCGGAGGACCCCGCCCGGGTGGCCGTCGAGGCGGTCCGGGCGCGGGGCCGCCGGGTGGTCGTCCTGCGCGGCTGGGCCGGCCTGGGCCCGGTCGACGACCGGGACGACTGCCTCACCGTCGGCGAGGTCAACCACCAGGCGCTGTTCCGCCGGGTGGCCGCGGTCGTGCACCACGGCGGCGCGGGCACCACGACGACGGCCGCCCGCGCCGGCGCGCCCCAGGTGGTGGTGCCCCAGGCGGCGGACCAGCCGTACTGGGCCGGCCGGGTGGCCGGGCTGGGCGTCGGCGTGGCGCACGACGGCCCGACGCCGACCACCGCGTCCCTGTCGGCCGCGCTCGCGGAGGCCTTGGCCCCGGCGGTCCGCGAGCGGGCGACCGCCGTGGCGGGCGCGGTCCGCGCCGACGGGGCGGCGGTGGCCGCGGCGCTGCTGCTCGACGAGGCCGGCCGGGGCAGGGCCGCGTGAACCACCCATCGGATCGAACACCCGCACGGCGCAGTGAGGAACACGTGTCAACTCAGCGGTACGAAGAAGAACTGTCGTCCGAACGCGACTACGTGGCCGGGCTCTACGCGCGGCTGGACGCCGAGCGCGCCCGGGTGAAGGGCGGGTACGACGCGGCGCTGCGGGGCACCGGCGGGACCCACCTGGAGCGGGACGACGAGGTGCGCGCGCTGGCCAAGGAGGCCAAGCGGCTGGCCGTGGCGGACAACGGGCTGTGCTTCGGCCGGTTGGACAGCGCGTCCGGCGAGTGCTCGTACATCGGCCGCATCGGCCTGTTCGACGAGGGCGACGGGTACGAGCCGGTGCTGCTCGACTGGCGCGCGCCGGCGTCTCGCGCCTTCTACGTCGCCACCGCGGCGAACCCGGAGGGCATGCGCCGGCGCCGCCAGTTCCACGCGCGCGGGCGCCGGGTGGTCGACTTCACCGACGAGGTGCTCGGCCGCCCCGACGGGGACGGCGCCGGGCGGGGTGACGCGGCCCTGCTCGCGGCGGTCAACGCGCCGCGCGGCGAGGGCATGCGCGACATCGTGGCGACGATCCAGGCCGAGCAGGACGAGGTCATCCGGCTCGACCACCCGGGCGTGCTGGTGATCGAGGGCGGTCCGGGCACCGGGAAGACCGTGGTGGCGCTGCACCGCGTCGCGTACCTGCTCTACACGCAGCGGGAGCGGATGGAGCGCCACGGCGTGCTCGTGGTCGGCCCCAACCCGGCGTTCCTGAACCACATCGGCCGCGTCCTGCCGTCGCTGGGCGAGTCCGACGTGGTCTTCACGACCCCCGGCGGCCTCGTGCCCGGCCTGCGCGCCACCGCCGAGGACGCGCCCGCGGCCGCGCGGCTGAAGGGCTCGCTGAAGGTCCTCGACGTGCTCGCGGCGGCGGTCGCCGACCGGCAGCGGCTGCCGGAGGACCCGCTGCCGATCGAGCTGAGGGACGTCGCGCTGCGGATCGACGCCGCGACCGCGGAGTGGGCCAGGGAGGAGGCGCGCGCGAGCGGGCTGCCGCACAACGAGGCCCGCGGGGTGTTCACCGAGATCATCACCTACGTGCTCACCGAGCGGGCGATCGCCCGGATCGGCCGGGGCTGGCTGACCAGGGACGACCGCGACGCGTGGGAGCAGCTGCGGGCGGACCTGGTCAAGGAGCTGGCCGAGGACGAGGCGTTCACCGCCGCGCTCGACCTGCTCTGGCCGGTGCTGACGCCGGAGGCGCTGCTGTCGTCGCTCTACTCGTCCGCCGAGCGGCTGCGGGCGGCGGGCGGCGACCCGGCGCTGTGGCGCGCCGACGGCGAGGCGTGGACGGTGTCGGACGTGCCGCTGCTCGACGAGCTGGTCGACCTGCTGGGCCGCGACAAGTCCGCGGACCGCGAGGCGGAGCGGGAGCGCCGGGCGGAGACCGCGTACGCGGCCGGCGTGCTGGACAACCTCGTCGGCCGCCAGGACTCGATGGACGACGAGGACCACCTGTTCGCCACGGACCTGCTCTACGCCGAGGACCTGGCGGACCGCTTCCTCGAACGCGACACCCGCGAGCTCGTCGAGCGCGCCGCCGCCGACCGCGACTGGACCTACCGGCACGTCGTGGTCGACGAGGCCCAGGAGCTGTCCGAGATGGACTGGCGGGTGCTGATGCGGCGCTGTCCGGGCCGGTCCTTCACGGTGGTCGGCGACCTCGCCCAGCGCCGGTCGCCCGCCGGGGCCCGGTCGTGGGGCGCGATGCTGGAGCCGTACGTGCCCGGCCGCTGGGTCTACCGGTCGCTGACGGTGAACTACCGCACCCCGGCGGAGATCATGGCCGTCGCCGCGGGCGTGCTCGCCGGGTTCGCCCCCGGCGTCCGGCCGCCGGAGTCGGTGCGCTCGTGCGGCGTGCGGCCGTGGTCCAGGCGGGTCGCCGACGACGAACTGGCCGCCGCGGTCGAGGAGTTCGTCCGGGACGAGGCCGGTCGCGAGGGCACCAGCGTCGTGATCGGCCCGCCGGACGTGCCGGGCGCGGTGCCGGCGTCGGAGACGAAAGGCCTGGAGTACGACGCCGTCCTGGTCGTGGAACCGGGTCGGATCCTCGCCGACGGCCCGCGCGGCGCGGCCGAGCTGTACGTCGCCCTCACCCGGGCCACCCAACGCCTCGGCGTCCTGCACCGGGAGCCGCTGCCGGGGTCCCTGGTCGGGCTCGTCGAGGTCGGGGAGGCCGCCCGGACCTGACGCCGGTGGGCGCGCGGGTGGCGGTGTCCTCCGCCGGGGTCCGGGGCTCGGGCGCGGTGTCAGTCCCTCGCGCGCCCGAGCCGGCGGGTCAGCTCGGCGATCAGCTCCTGGTCGGTCAGGTCGGCGGGGTCGGGGCGGGTGCGCTGGAGCCGAGCCTCGTCGTCGGTGATCAGCTCGGCCGCCACCCACGCCTCCAGCGGGCTGGCCTCGAACAGGCGGGCCACGGCGCGCGCGGTCTCCAGGGAGACCCCCTTGCCCCGCCTCCACTCGCTGATGCGGCTGCGGTCGACGCCCGTCACCCTGGTCAGGTCGCCCGTCTTCAGCCCCCGGTTGCGGAGGTTCGTCTCGACGTACTGCCACCAGCGCGTGGTCACGGGGGTGATGTTAGGGGTCCGGACGCAACACGCGCCACGCGCGGCCGGCACGGTGAAGTGCGAAGTTGTTGTCGCACAAGGGAAAAAGCCGTTGCGTCCGAGAAACCGGGTTACTGTTGTGCGCACACGCCAGACGGTGTGCGCACACGACAAAGCCCGAGGCCCGCCATGCCACACACCATCAGGCTCCGCTCGGAAGCCTTCACCAAAGCCGTGCGACTCGCGGGGTTCCGGTCCGACTACGCCCTGGCGCGGGCGATGGACGTCAACCGCTCCACGGTCACCCGCGTGCTCAGCGGCGCGCTCCAACCCGGTCCCGCGTTCATCGGCGGCGCGTTGACCGCGCTCGCGCCGATGCAGTTCCACGACCTGTTCGAGATCGTCTCCGTGCCACGTTGACCACTCTCCGTGTCAACGGGAGGAGTCTTTTCAGGTGCCCGGCACGCGTAGGCGAGTGGAGTGGGCCGGCCCCTGCTGTGGAGACTCACCCGAATGCGTGACACTAGAAGCGTTGAAGCGGTCGAACTCGATGTGACCAGTGGCCAACGCGCGAAGTTCGGCGGCGGGAGGACAGCGGCAGGTGAGCGACGAGTCACGGCACGCGGCCGCGGCGTTGCGCCGGGACCTGGTGGGCTCCCCCGACCCCCGCGCCTGGTTCGACGCGAACCGCGAGCGCGTCGCGGACGCCCTGCGCTCGGCGGCGGATGAGCCGGAGGCCGCGGCGGCGCTGCTGGCGGAGGTGTGGCCGGTGGTGCCCGCCGACGCGGACGAGGGCTGGTGCCGGTCGCTGCACGAGGCCGGCGCGCGGCTGGCCGGGGTGCTGCCCACGTCGCTCGTGCTGGCCACCGCCTTCCGGCGGGGCGCGCGCTCGCTGCGCGCCCGGGGCCTCCTCCAGCTCGCCGCCGCGCAGGGGATGCGCGAACTGGCCGTCCACCGGGTCCGCGACGACGACCCGACCGCGACCGCGGCCGCCCTGGACGACCTGGCGGAGACCTACCGGGCGCAGGGGCGGATGCACCGGGTCGTCGGCTGCGCGGACGAGGCCCTGGAGACCTCCTTCCGGCACGGCGACCTGCCCGGGGCGGCGCGGGCGCTGACCCGCCTCGGCGAGCTGATGACCGAGGTGGGCAGGATGGGCGCGGCGGTCCGGTACCTGGCGCGCGCGGACAAGGTGTTCGACGAGGCGGGTGATCCCGCGGGCGCGCCGGACCGGGCCGGGTCGCTCGCCCTGCTCGGGCGGGCGCTGTGGTTGTCCGGCGACCGGTCGGCCGCGCACCGCGCGTTCAACCGGGCGCTGGCGCTGCTGATCGGCGTGGACGACGCGGCCGCGCAGCGGGTGCGCGACCTGGTGGCGGGGTTGGAGTCACTCCCGGAACAGGCCGACCAGCGCCAGGACGAGCTGGATGAGCAGGCCGGCGGCGAACCGGGGTCCGGTCCGGTCCGCTGAGCGGCGGCGGTGGTGGCAGTGCGCCCGGTGGCAGCCCGAGCGGCGGCAGGGGCGGGCGTGGTGGTCGTCGGGTTCGTTCATCGGTCCGGTGCGGGTTCCCTGTTCGGTCGCGCCTGGAAGGCTGCGGTCGGAGGTCGCGGTCAGAAGTGGGCGGTGGTGTCCGGGTCGTCGGCGAGCAGGTTGAGCACGTCGGGGCAGAGGAACACCCGGCGGTAGCCGCGGGACTCCCACGGCACCAGGATGTCCAGGTCGACGAGCCTGGCGGTCAGGTCGGTGGCGGCCCTCGCGGTCACGCCGTGCCGCTCGCACAGCCAGGGGTGGTCGACCACCGGGAAGCCGATCAGCTCGGCGGCCACCTGCGGGAGCCTGCCCTTGACGGGCAGCCGGCGGGCGTAGTCGGCGGCGAGCTCCTCCAGGCGGGCGATCAGGCGGAGCTGGGCGAGGGCCTGGGCGCGCAGGCCGGCGGTGAAGAAGTCGACCCACTGGTTGATCATGCCGGTGTCGACCACCGCGCGGAGCTGCCGCCGGTAGTCGGGCATGGCGTCGTCCAGCCACACCGACAGCGGCAGGACCTGGTCGCGCAGCAGGCCGGTGCGCACCAGCTCCAGGAGCGAGAACAGGCGCGCCACGTGCCCGTTCGCGGTCGGGAAGGGTTGCAGCACCTCCAGCTGGTAGTGGGCGATCGCGATCTGCGCGCTGCGGGGCTGCCGGTCCTCGTCCCGCAACCACGTCGACCACTGCTCCAGCAGCGCGACCAGGTGGGCGCCGGTGGCGGTCAGCAGGTAGGCGTCCTCCGGCTTGGCGCCGAGCCGGCCGGGCGCGTCGCGCAGCACGTCCCCGGGCCGGTCCGGCGGGCGGCCGGCCATGATCGCGGCCATCTGCCCCACCAGCCCCACGTCGTTGGGCACGCCGGCGCGGAGCCGGTCGACACCGTGCTCGTAGGCCCGCCGGTAGGGCGCGACGGCCTCGTGCCCGGTGCCCTCCAGCGGCGGCGCGCCCCGGGACAGGAGCAGGTCGACGACGAACGCCTCGCGCAGGCCCATGGCGATCCCGGCCATGCCCGCCGAGCTGTTCGCGTCGCGGACCTGCGTCGCCCGCACGAGCGCCGAGCGCACGCCGAGCCGGTCGGCCGCCTCGTCGAGGCGGCCGAGCGCGTGCTCGGCGTCGGCGCAGGACCGGTAGGTCGACATGGGCAGCCACAGGTCCGAGGGCAGCGGCGAGGGGAGGTAGGCGCCTTCGCGGAGGAGGTGCTCCGGGATGCCGGGCATCGGGGGGACGGGCACCCACTGCCCGGGGGGCAGAGGCCGGGAATTCATGGCGCAGAGCATCTACGAGAACCGCTTCCTTGGCAATACCGGAACAAACTGAAGCTTGATGCCACTTCTCTGCCGTTTACTCAGAGTGCCGACGACTAGCCGAACGGTCGATAGGACTGCTCCACCCGTGTCGTCCGTATTTCTGCGGTTTCACCACAGGACCGATCAATTGATCATAAGACCAGCTCACGACCGGTGTGGCGAGGAGTCCCACCGGACCACCGGTCAATTCTGGTGAGACCAGGCTTGCGCAGCTCTATTCCAGTCGACGGGAAGGGACCGCGCGAACCTCCGGAACCGACTCGCCCCGGGAATCGCCGGGCCGATGCCCCTCCGCCGCCCATCACCCGATCGAGTAGCACTCATTTTCCGGCAGCCGCCGGCCACCGCCGACGAGCGCCGCGCAGGCAGGGACACTTGCGGTGGTGCCACTGTGGTGCCATATTGGCACCATGGACCTGACACCGTACGTCGACAACCTCCGCCGCGAGCTCGCCACGGCCGCCGGGGCCGGCGGTGCGGAGGCCAGGGCGCTGGCCGAGAGGTTGGCCGCGCCCCTGGAGAACGCCGTGCGGTTGACGCTCCTGGAAGCCTTGTCCACGGCCGCCGACGAGATCACCCGGGACCTCGCGCCGGGCTCCGTGGACGTGCGGTTGCGGGGCCGTGACCCCGAGTTCGTGGTGGCGGTGCCGGAGGGTGTCGTGGAGAGCCACGGTGATGCCGAGGTGGCACCGCCGGTGGTTCCCGACGAGGGCGCGGTCACCCGGATCAACCTGCGCCTGCCGGAGCAGCTGAAGCTGCGGGTCGAGGAGGCCGCGAGCCGCGAGGGGATCTCGGTCAACGCGTGGCTGGTGCGGGCCGCCGCGGCCGGGCTCGGCGGGTCGGCCGTGCGGCACACGGGGCGGTCCGCCGGCGGTCAGCGCTACTCCGGCTGGGTCCGCTAGCCCCCGCTTCGAGCACCGCGCCGGCACCGCCGACCGCGCCCGACCCCGCGCCCGACCCCGTGCCCGCCACCGCACGGCGAAACCGCAGACGACCACCGGGGGACACCCATGCCCGCTTTCACCACACCGCGACCGATCACGTTGGACCTCGACGTGGTCGCCGGCGGCGCCCGGATCACCGCCGACGAGCGCGCCGACACCGTGGTCGAGGTCAAGCCGACCAACCCCGACGACGACAAGGACGTCAAGACCGCCGAGTCCACCACCGTCGACTTCGCCGACGACCGCCTCGTCGTCCGCACCCCGCGCTGGCGAGGCCTGTTCGGCCGCCCCGGCTCGGTGGACGTCACCGTCGGGCTGCCCGCGGGCTCGGCGGTCACGGCCCGCGGCTCGCTCGCCGACTTCCGCGGCGACGGCCCGCTCGGCGAGTGCCGCATCACCACCTCCGCGGGCCACATCGACCTGCATCGCACCGGCGACCTGCGCGCCGCGACCGCCACCGGCGACGTCGTGGTCGCCCACGCGACCGGCCGCGCCGAGGTGACCACGGGCACCGGCGAGGTGCGCATCGGCAGGCTCGACGGCCACTGCGCGGTCCGGAACTCCAACGGCGTCACCAGGATCGGGGAGGTCCACGGGGACGTCCGGGTGAACGCCGCCAACGGCGACATCCACGTGGGCACCGCGCACGGCGACGTGCGCGCCAAGACCGCCAACGGCCACGTGCGCGTCGCCGACGTGGCACGCGGCACGGTGGTGCTGGAGACCCGCGTCGGCGAGCTGGAGGTCGGCATCCGCGAGGGCACGGCCGCCTGGCTGGACGTGCGCTCGCTCGCGGGCCGCGTGCACAACCGGCTCACCGCCGCCGACTCGCCCGCCGAGGCCGACGAGCGGGTCGAGGTGCGCGCCCGCACCTCGCTGGGCGACGTCGTCGTCCGGCGCGCCTGACCGAACACCACCACGAAACCCTTGGGGGAGAACGCGATGTGGAACACCCACCCGCAGCAGTTCTGGTTGCGCGGCGAACTGCCGGCCGCGCCCGTCGTCCACGACGAGGAGTTGGGTTTCTGGCACGTCTACGGCCACCCGGAGGTCGCCGAGGCGCTCGGCGACTGGGGCCGGTTCTCGTCGAACACCGCGCGGTTGTTCCCGGAGCTGGTGGAGGGGTCGGAGGGGTCGGTCCTGGACGGCAACATCATCCAGCTGGACCCGCCGGACCACCGCAAGCTGCGGAACCTGGTCGGCCGGGCGTTCACGCCGAAGGTCGTGGCGGACCTGGAACCGCGCATCGAGCGGCTGACCCGCGAGCTGCTGGACCAGGTGGGCGACGACTTCGAGCTGGTCCGCGACCTGGCCTACCCGCTGCCGGTGACCGTGATCGCGGAGCTGCTCGGCGTGCCCGCCGAGGACCGCGCGCTGTTCAAGGAGTGGGGCGACCGGATCTTCGAGGACGCCAACCAGTTCTCGCTCAAGGACGAGGACCGGGTGCGCGCGGACTTCGAGAACCAGGGCGAGCTCATCCGGCCGATGCTGGAGTACCTGGCCGCGCACGCCGCGGAACGCCGCCGCGCACCGCGCGAGGACCTGCTCACCGCGCTCGTCGAGGCCGAGGTGGACGGTGAGCGCCTGTCCGACGTCGAGGTGGTCAACTTCGCGAGCGTGCTGCTCGTCGCCGGCCACATCACCACGACCATGCTGCTCGGCAACACCGTGCTGTGCCTGGACGCGCACCCGGACCAGTTCGCCGCGGTCCGCGCCGACCGGTCCCTGGTCCCCGCCGCGATCGAGGAGTCGCTGAGGTTCCTCACGCCGTTCGCCTCGGTCGCGCGCGCCACGGCGAAGCCGGAGGTCCTGGGCGGCGTGGAGGTCCCGGCCGACCAGCTGCTGCTGGTCTGGCCCGCCGCCGCCAACCGCGACCCGCGCCGGTTCGCCGACCCCGGCGCGTTCGACGTGGGCCGCGACCCCAACCCGCACCTCGCCTTCGGCCGGGGCGTGCACTTCTGCGTCGGCGCGCCGCTGGCCCGCCTGGAGGGCCGGGTCGTGCTGAACGCGCTGTTCGACCGCTTCCCCCGGCTGCGCGTCGACCCGGACCGCGAACCGGTCTTCCTGCCCTCGCCGAACCTGACCGGTGTGCGGTCCCTGCACCTGCTCACCGATCAACCGCCGCGCTGAGCTGCCCGTACGGCGGGAAGCGGCGCTACGATCACGGGCGTGCGTCCCCTGGCTCCCGGAGTCCACCAGCTGCTCGGCAGGCCTCCGCACATGATGAACGCCTACCTGGTCGAGGACGTGCTGGTGGACGCGGGCACGCCCGCCGCCCGCAAGCGGATCACGCGTCAGCTCGACGGCCGCGCGCTCGCCGCCCACGTGGTGACGCACGCCCACCCCGACCACTTCGGCTCCAGCCACGCCCTGTGCGAGCGGTACGACGTGCCGCTGTGGGCGGGGCGCGCGGACGCCGAGGCGATCGAGGCGGCCAAGCCGGTGCCCGCGCCGGGCCTGCTGCCCGCGCTGCTGGCGAAGATGCCGATGCCCGATCCGCACCCGGTGGCCCGGGGCCTCGTCGAGGGGGACGAGGTCGCCGGGTTCACCGTGCTGGACGCGCCCGGCCACTCCCCCGGCCACATCGCCCTGTGGCGCGACCACGACGGCGTGCTGATCTGCGGTGACGTGTTCTTCAACCTGCTGCGGCCCGGCCCGCCGCCGAAGTTCCTGACGCACGACGTCGAGCGCAACCGCGAGTCCATGCGCCGGCTCGCGGAGCTGCGGCCGAAGCTGGTGCTGTTCGGCCACGGCCGCCCGCTCCGCGACCCGGACCGGCTGAAGCGCCTGGTCGGATGAGCGCCCCGGGACCGGTCGACCCGGGACCCGCCGGCCGGAGACCGGGCCCGCCGGGGCCGGGCTCGTCCGGGCCGGGCTCGTCGGGACCGGTCAGCCGGAGACCCGGCTCCGCAGGACCGGGCTCCGCAGGACCGGGCTCCACAGGACCGTCCTCCCCGGGAGCGTTCCCCCCGGAACCGGCCGACCCGCTGCCGGGCACCCTGGAGCGGGACCGGGAGCTGGCGCGGATCACCGCGGCGCTGGACTCGGCGGCGGCGGGCGAGGGCCGGGTCGTGGTGATCGAGGGGCGGGCGGGCATCGGCAAGACCCGGCTGGTGCAGGACACCCGCGCCCTGGCCGGGCAACGCCGGTTCGGCCGGCTCCAGGCCATCGGCGACGTGCTGGAGAGCGCGATGCCGTGGGGCGTGGTCCGGCAGATGGTGGAGCGGTCGGTGTCCCGCTACCGGGGCGAGGTCCGGGAGCGGATCCTGGCCGGACCGCCGGGCGACGCGCTGACCGCGCTCGACGGCGCGGCGGCCGACCCGAGCGAGGCCGAGCTGGCGCGCACGCTGCACGCGCTGTGGTGGGTGGCGGTGGACCTGTCCGCGACCCGGCCGCTGCTGATCACCGTGGACGACGCGCACTGGGCGGACCCGTCGTCGCTGCGGTTCCTGGCCTACCTGTCGCGGCGGATCGCGGACCTGCCGATCGCGCTGGTCGTCGCGACCAGGCCGCCGGGGGGCAACACGGGACCGCTGGCGCAGCTGAGCGTGTCGCGGCAGGCCGAGCGCCTGCTGCCGCGCCCGCTGACCGAGCACGCGCTGGGCGACCTGGTCGCGGCCCGGGGCGTGCGGCCCGCGCCGGAGGTGGCGGCGGCGCTGCACGCGGCGGGCGGCGGCAACCCGTTCCTGACCGGGGTGCTGGTCGACGAGCTGGACGCGCTCGCGCTGCCCCTGGACGACCCGCGCACCGCCGACCGGGTCGGCGGGCTCGGTCCCAGCACGGTGTTCCGCGCCGCCCTGGGGCGGGTGCCCGCCGACGCGGTGCTGCTGGCGGGCGCGGCGGCCGTGCTCGGCACGGCCGGCGACCCGTGGCTCGCGGGTGAGGTCGCCGACCTCGGCGCGGACGAGCTGGCGCGGGCGGTCGAGGCGCTGGTGGCGGCGAACGTGCTGGCCGGCGAGCAGCTGGCGTTCCCGCACCCGGTGGTGCGCGAGGCCGTGCTCGCCGACCTGGGCCCGGTGGCGCGGGCGGCGCTGCACGCCAGGGCCGCCACCAGGCTGTGGACGGCGAAGGCCCCCGCCGAGCGGGTCGCCGCGCACCTCTCGCGGGCGCCGCGCGGCACCCTGCCGGAGGCCGCCGGAGTGCTGCGCCGGGCGGCCGCGGCCCTGCTGGCGGCGGGCGACCCGCACACCGCGGCGTCCCACCTGCGGCGGGCGGTGGAGGAGCGGCCGGACGACCCGGGCCTGCGCGCCGAGCTGGGCCGGGCGCTGCTGCGCACGGGCGACGCCGCCGGCGCCCGCGAGGAGCTGCGCGCGGCCGCCGCCGCCCTGCCGGACGCCGAGCTGCCGGCCGCCGCCGCGTCCGCGACCGCCGCGGTCGACGGCCCGGACGCGGCGATCGCCGAGCTGGTCGAGGCCGTGTCCCGCCGCGGCCCCGACGCGGGCAGGCTGCACCTGGAGGCGCGGCTGGCCGTCCTCCGGTCGTTCTCGCCGAACCACCGCCGGGCCGCCTCGGCGCACCTGGGCGGGTACGCGTCGCTGGCCGGCCGCACCCCCGACGAGCGCACCCTGCTGGGCCTGCTCGCGCAGACCGGCCGCTACGAGGTGTGGCCCGCGAGCGAGGTGGCCGCCACGGCGTTGCGCGCGCTGTCGAACGGCGCGTACTTCGACGACGCCACCGGCAGCACCGACGCCATGGTCGCCTGGGTGGTGGCGCTGATCGCGCTGGTGGCCGCGGACGGCGTCGAGGAGGGCCGCCGGGAGGTCGAGCGGGCCCGGTCGCGGGTGCGGGCGCACGGGTCGCCGGTCGAGTACGCCATGGTCGCCAACGCGCACTCGTTCCTGAGCTGGCGGCTGGGCGACCTGGGCGCGATGGCCGCCGACGCCGAGGGCGCGCTGGCCGCCGTGCGGGACGAGGACCCGGCGCCGCACGTGGTGGCGCTGCGCGCGACGGCCACCCACTTCCTGACCTACCAGGGGTTGGAGCGCGGCGACCCGGTCGGCGTGGCCGAGGCGCTGGCGCGGTTCGACGCCCTGCACCAGGAGACGCCGCGGATCATGCCCACGATCTGGCTGCACGAGCCGCGCGCCCTGCTCGCGCTGGCCGGGGGCGACGCGCGGACGGCGCGCGAGGAGGCGTTCCGGCAGCGCGACGCCCAGGCGCAGGCCGAGCTGGACCCGCCGTCCGTGCCGTGGCGCGACCCGGCGGTGCGCGCGGCGCTGCTGCTCGGCGACGAGGACGGCGCGCTGGAGCTGGCCCGCGAGCAGCTGGCGCTGGCGCGGAAGTGGGGCGCGGCCACCGAGGTCGGCGCGGCCCTGCGGCTCCTCGCGCACGCCGACGCGCGACGCCGGGTGGGGCTGCTGGTCGAGTCGGTGGCGGTGCTGGAGGCCTCGCCGGCCCGGCTGCACCTGGCCAAGTCGCTGGCCGACCTCGGCGAGGCGCTGCGGGTGGCGCGGCGGCGCGCGGACGCGCGGGAACCCCTGCACCGGGCCATGGAGCTGGCCGCGGCGTGCGGGGCGACCGCGCTGCGCAGGCGGGCCGCGGAGGCGTTGGAGGCGCTGGGCGACCGGCCGCGGCGGCTGGTGCTGCCGGGCGCGGAGGCGTTGACCGCGAGCGAGCGCCGGGTGGCCGACCTCGCGGCGCTCGGGCGGGCCAACCGGGAGATCGCGCAGGAGCTGTTCGTGACGCCCAAGACGGTGGAGAACCACCTGGGCCGGATCTACACGAAGCTCGGCATCAGCGGCCGCCGCGACCTGGCGCGCGCACTGGCCTGATCGGTGCAGGAGACGCCTGGGGGTCGTCTGGATACACCCAAGTCCCGCTCCGGGAGGTTGAGGGGTCTTCCCTCATGCCTGGCGGTGTTTGCGCAGGTCAAGCTATGTCCTGTCAGAACGCGGGGGTTGCTGCGGGAGGCGGTTCCCCCCACTTCACAGGAGGAATGGCCATGTTGCGCAAGACCGTGCTCGCCGCCGTCGCCACCGCCGCCGCCGCGCTCACCCTGCCGGGTGTCGCGTCCGCCGACCCGGTCCTCACCGCCCCGGAGCGCTGCGCGCGGATCAGCGACCTCGCCGGCCCCGACTTCCACGTCCGCCAGTGCGGCGCGAGCGACGTCGACCAGTTCCGCGCGGGCTTCGCCGGCAACGGCAACAGCCACTGCGGCCCGGCCTCGCTCTACAACGTGCTGCACTACTGGGGGCGGCAGAAGGACGCGCCGGTCGGCTGGTTGACCACCGAGGTCGGCAACCTGAACCCGACCGACCCGGCCGACTACAACGTCGTGACCAACTCGATCGGCCGCATCGCGACCGACGCGGGCTGGAGCCACGAGGACGGCACCAACACCACGAACCTGCGCGCCGCCTGGAACGTCGCCACCGCGCCCGCCAAGAACAGCGGCTGGTCCGTGGACTCCGGGTTCGTCAACTCCCACAGCGCCGCCGACTTCGCGGGCGACCTGGCGAGGAAGCTCGACTGGGGCCCGTTGCAGCTGGTCTACGGCCGGTACGCGGACGGCCCGCAGGACAGCCTCAAGCGCACCGGCGGCCACCTCGTCACCGTGGTGTCGGCCAAGGGCTCGTTCAACGGCGACGTGGTCGAGCTGAAGCTGGCCGACCCCGGTCGCGCGCCCGACCACGGCCAGGGCAGCTACCTGGCCACGCAGTCGGCGTACGAGGCGCTGGACGTGAAGCTGGAGCGCGTGGGCTTCAAGCAGTACGTGCCGTCGAAGGACGACCCGAACACGCCGGTGAACGAGGCGCTGCTGCCCGGCACCTACAAGGACGTCGAGCGGTGGGAGCTGACCGGGCCCCGCTACGTCAGCGACACCACGCGGCAGATGGTGGAGGGCTTCAACTGGTTCGTCATGTCCCCGCCGGTCGGCTGAACGGTCGAACCGACCGGGTGAACCGGTTCCCGGAGGGCCCCGCTCGCGAGCGGGGCCCTCCGCGCGCCGTTCTCGCGCTTCGAACAGGTCCTCGAACGCCTGTTCGATCCGTCCACACCTGGGGACAGGTCTGTGGACAACTCGGTCTTCGCTGGTCAAGGGCTGTGCACGGGCGAGCGGTCCGCTGGATTCGGGTGTGCCGCGCCGGCGTTGAGGGGTCGCGGTTAGCCGGTGCGGGGACCGAAGCCGACCTCGGTCCCCGCACCGAACGCGACGAACACGGAGTTGCGCTCCGAGCGTGGTGTCGACGTGGGCGCGGCCGACTCCCGCTGCGTCTCCAGGTCAGGTTCGTCGATGAGGGGTCGGGTGGCCCCTCGCCCGTCCGCCACCGCGGCTGCGGACGGGAAGTCTTCGAGCGGTCCGGCCCACCCGGGGGTCGGTCCGGTCACGCGATCCGGTCGTCGGGCAGGTCGAGCAGCTCTTCGAGCACGCTCGTCGCCGTCCCGTGCCTGCGCCAGGAAAAACGGCTGGGCGCCAGGACGTTCACCTCGTCGGCGGGCATCCGCATCGCGACCACGTCGTCCGGTGTGTGCAGCCGCACGACGTCGATCACCGCGTCGTGGGCGCGCACGCCGACCACAGCCGCGAGCTCGCCCCTGGCGTCCCGGGGGTGGAGGAACTGGAACCCTCGCGCGATGAGCTCGCGCAGCTGGTAGGAGGTGCGGTTGGTCGCCTGGTCAGCCGACGAGGTCATCGAACTCCCCGTCCCTGGCCCCGGCCACGAAGGCCGCGATCTCCGCCCTGGTGTAGACGAGCGCGGGGCCTTCGGGGAAGCGGGAGTTGCGCAGGGCGACCGAGCCGTCGATGAGCGTGGCGAGTTCGACGCAGTTGCCGAGCGCGCCGCTGCGGGCGCTCTTGCGCCATTCGACGCCGACGAGATCGGCAGCGGGCATACCGTTGTGGACCTGAGCGGTCATCGACATCACCCTCCAACCCGGAGACACATCGTCGTGGTGATGCATCTGCACGTGCATTTGACTGTGCACGGACCGTAGCACCGGCCGGCGCACCGGTAAATGC
Organism: Saccharothrix xinjiangensis; assembly: GCF_039527585.1. NCBI lineage: Bacteria > Bacillati > Actinomycetota > Actinomycetes > Pseudonocardiales > Pseudonocardiaceae > Saccharothrix > Saccharothrix xinjiangensis. The sequence continues at coordinate 199,371 of NZ_BAAAKE010000001.1, forward strand.
ACGTGCAGATGCGGAGCGTGAACTTCGCCCGTACGGAGGAAGACCTACAGGTCCGCTCGGATCTTGCTCAGCAGCTGACGGCTGCGGTCCGGTGTCTCCGCGTCGACGGTGAGCCGGTCGAACACCCGGCTGTAGACCTCCAGTTCTTCGAGTTTGTCCAGGTAGAGGGCTCCGGCGAGGTGTTCGAGGTACACGATGTCCGGCAGGTCGGGCTCGCCGAAGCGCAACATCGTGAACGCACCTTCTGCTGCGTAACCGCTCAGCTGGTACGGCACGATCTGAAGCGTGATCGCACTTTCTTTGGTCACGCTGAGCAAGTATTCGATCTGGTCCAGCATCACGCGCCGACCGCCGATGGGCCGGTGGAGCACCGACTCGTCGATCACCGCCCACACCCGCGGCGCGCCCGGCCGGTGGAGGATCTTCTGCCGCTGCATCCGCAGCGAGACCCGGCGCTTCACCGCCGGCCCCGCCAGCTCGGGCCTGCCGTGGCTCGCGATCGCCATCGCGTAGTCCTCGGTCTGGAGCAGGCCCGGCACGAACTGCGTCTCGTAGGTGAGGATGCGCGAGGCCGCCTCCTCCAACCCGACGTAGTCCTGGAACCAGTCCGGCATCAGGTCGGAGTACCGGTGCCACCAACCCGGCGAGTTCGAGCGGCGGACCATTTCGAGGAACTTCCCGCGGACCTCGTCCTCGGTCACCCCGTACATCGTGAGCAGGTCGTTCACATCGCGCTCCTTGAGCCCGACGCGACCCAGCTCCATCCGGCTGATCTTCGACTCCGAGCCGCGGATCGCGTAGCCCGCGTCCGCGCGACTGATCTCCGCCGCCTCGCGGAGCCTGCGCAGCTGCGCGCCGAGCACGATCCGCAGAGCGGTGGGACCGCTCTCCCGCTCGGGGGTCGGCTCACCCGTGACCATCGTGGCACCTCCCGACCGTCATGCCCCTGATCCACCCCTGGCCCACTGCCGGTCGACCTCCACCCGGAGTCGTCCACCCGAACAGCGGTTGCGCCCGGAAGGGGCCAACTCGCATCGTCACTGAACGTACACCCCCGATCCTGCCGCGTCAGACGTGCGCGGCTCACTCACGCGACAGGCCCATACGCTTACGCTGAGTGGACTGTGACGCGGTGCACGAAACATCGCCCCTTCTCCCCCGTTATGCGAGGTCACCACAATGTCGGGTTCGTCCTCGGACGCCGCCACCCCCGTCTACATCGACACCACCAAGGCCAGCATCGCCAGGGTTTACGACGCGTTCCTCAACGGCAAGGACAATTACGAGATCGACCGCGAAGTCCTGCGCCGCGTCCAGGAGGTGGCGCCGGAAGCGGCGACGTTGGCCGTGGACAACCGCAACTTCCTCATCCGCGCCACCCGTTTCGTCGCGAGCCAAACGGGTATCACGCAGTTCCTCGACTGCGGTTCGGGCCTGCCCACCGCCGAGAACACCCACCAAGTGGCGCAACGGATCAACCCGGACGTACGAGTCGTGTACGTCGACAACGACCCCGTGGTGCTGGCCCACGGCCGGGCGCTGCTGGAGGAGAACGACCAGACCCACTTCTCGGCGGCGGACATCTTCAAGCCGCAGGAGATCCTGAACGACCCGGTGGTGCGCAAGCACATCGACTTCTCCGAGCCGCTGGCGCTCTTCCAGATGGGGACGCTGCACCACTACAACGGCGCCAGCCCGACGTCGGCGGAGATCATGGCCGAGTACGTCGAGGCCCTGCCGTCCGGGTCCTTCATCGGCGTCTCGCACTTCCTCGACCCGGAAACCGAGGAGCACTCGGCCATCGCGCGGCGGATGGAGGAGACGTTCCTGCACTCGCCGATGGGCAGCGGCCGGTTCGCGACCAGGCGGGAGCTGCTGGGGCTGTTCGAGGGGCTGGAACTGGTCGAACCGGGCCTGGTCATCTGCGCGAACTGGTGGCCGGACGGGCCGCGGTTGAAGGAGCTGGACGCGGTGAGCTACTGCATCGCGGGCGCGGTGGCGCGCAAGCCCTGACGATCTTCGGTAGCCTCGTGCGCCGCGGGGAGGGCACGAGGCTGTTCGGGGACGCTCGCGCTGCACGATCGAGTGAACCTCGCCGGAAGATGTACGGAAACGGTGTTCTCGTACATCGGTTAGAGAGAAGTGGACGGCCGAGCGACCACCCCTCTCCGGCGAACGGGGCGGTGAGCACGGGGACGGGGCAGTCGCCGGCCGCCGGCTCGATCGAGCCGGTCCGGCCGGCCGGACCGGACCGGCCGAGCCGGCCTGGTGGACGGGCCAGGGGTGGCCTGGTGCATGGGCCGGGCGGCTCGGCGGACGGGCCAGGGTGGTCCGGCGAGCGGGGTCGGGGTGGCCTGGCAAGCGGGTCAGGTTGGGCCGACGGACGTGCCCCGGGGTGGCCCGGCGGACGGGTCGAGGTGTGCCTGGTCGGATGACGGGGCTGGACAGCCGGGTCGGACAGCCGGGTCGGACAGCCGGGTCGGACGGACTGCACGGATGGACGGGCCGGTCAGGTGGACGGGCCGGTCAGGTGGACGGGCCGGGTAGGCGGACGGGCCGGGTAGGCGGACGGGCCGGACGATCGAGCCGACCGGGGCTGGAGGAGCCGCCGACTGCGCGCCCAAGCGCCCGAGCCGCCCCGCTCACACCTCCCGGCGGCCGAAATCGCGTCCCCGGCCAACCGCGACCTGGTCGGCCTTTGCGCCAGGCGCGCGTTCCGCGCACACCCGCACCACCCGCACCACCCGCGAGAGCGCTCTCATGTCCACATCGGACTATGCGGGAGCCCGACTGCCGGCGGGCCCGCGAAGGCGCCGCGGCAGTCGGGCTTGGTCCTATGTGGACAGTCAGTTGGTGAAGAATCCGGTCAGCACCGGGGCGGTGACCTTGGCTTTCACCATGTGGGTCTGTCCCGGCAGGACGACCAGCTCCCCGTGCGGCAGCGCCGAGGCCAGGTACCGCTGGGCGTTCCGCATGTACTCCGGGCTCTTCTCCCCCGCGATCACCAGCGCGGGCACCTCCGCGCCCGACCACCGACCCGCGGGCGGCGGGGTGCCGTGCTGGTACTCGCCCACCACGGTCAGGTCGTTCGACAGCGTGTGGGCCACCCCCTTGAGCTTCTTCCACGGCGGCATGAGCTGGAGCACCGCGATGAAGAACCCGGGCGTGCCGACGTAGCGCATGAACAGCTTCACGGCGTCACCCCGCCGCTCCTCCGCGATCGCCCGGGACACCTTCGCCGGGAAGTCCGGTTCCATCGGCCGGTGCGTGTCGTCGACGATCATGGGCGACTCGTAGATCGCCACCCGCTCCGCCGCGACGCCCCGGTGCGCCGCCTCGGCGACCAGCGCCCCGCCCGACGACATGCCGAACAGGTGGGCCGAGCCCCCGGCCTCCTCGATCAACGCGGCGATGTCCTCGACCTCGCGCCCGACGTCGTACGACCCCGCGTCACCGCTCTCACCGCGACCCCGCCGGTCGTAGGTGTAGACGGTGAAGTCCGACGACAGGGCCTTCGCCAGCTCGGCGGCCGGGCCGAACTCGCGGTAGCACATGGCGCCGTCCACGATGATCAGCGCCGGGCCCGACCCGACCTTGCTGTACGCGATCCTGGTGCCGTCCTTGGACACGACGTGCGCCATCTTCCTCGTCCTCCTCAGCTCTCGGGCGCGACACCGCCGCCCACGACCCACTCGGCGCGGCCCTGCCGGGCCACGTCGAACCAACGTTCAATGGACAGGACCGAGCACGTCCGGCGGTCTCGCGGGCTCGCTCGGATGCCCCGATCAGGACAGGTCGCCCAGCCAGGCCGACCACGCCTGCTCGTCGCGGTCGTCGTTGGCGAACACGTGGTGCATCGCGACCAACCCGCTGGGCGGGGTGCGGAAGAACCGGTACATCGCGTCGGCCGTGCGGATGCCCGCGGTCTGCGCGTTGACGAAGTACACGACGCCCGGCACGCCGTCGAGGGCGACCTCGTCCCCGGTGCGCGGCGCGCGGTCCAGGCCGAGCCGGTTGCCCAGGCGCGCCCACGTCGCGGCCCAGTCGCCGACCTGCGGGCCGAAGGCGGTGACCGGTCGCGCGGTGCGGCCGGCGAAGTGGCGCAGGTAGGTGACGAGCGTCTGCCAGAACATCTCGCCGCCCGCCGTCATGGCCTCGAACTCGTCCGCCCAGTCGTCGCCGGGCAGGAAACCGCTGGCGACCATGCGGAGCACGGTGCTGCCCTGGTCACGGCCCTCGATCAGGAACTCGTAGGCGACGAACCGCCCGTCGGGCCCCTTCTCGCCGCCGTAGGCGAGGTGCTTGCCGGGTTCCCAGGCGGTGACGGGGTGGCTGGGCTCGTACCCGCCGAACGCCTGGCGCACCGCGGCGCCGGGCTCGACCTCGTTGCCGCCCATGAACCAGGAGTCGATGCCGGGCCCGGTGGCGATGGCCTCCCAGACCTGCTCCGGCGTCACGCCGCCCAGCTCGACCTCGTTGGCGCCTTCGAACGCGTGGCCCATCTTCACTCCTCGGGGATGCTGGGGTGGACTGCGACGACGACGCGGTGCGCACGCCCGCCCGCCGCCGACTCGTCGTGGTACTTGGCGACCAAACCGGTGACGGCGGCCGCGAGTTCTTCGGCGAACGCCGCGCGTTCGGCCGCGGAGGCGAAGCGGACCTCGCCGTCCAGCGCGAAGGTGGCGACCCGCTTGCCCGCCTTGGACGCGCCGGTGATGAGGTGGCCGACGTCGCGGACCGTGCGCGCGGCCACGGCCAGCAGCCAGCGCGCGGACAGCCGGTCGGGTGAGCGCGCGGGGTCGGGCTGCACGGCGGCCAGCGCCACGGGCGAGATCACGTAGGACGCGGCGGTGGCCCGCATGACCCGCTCGGTCATGTTGCCCCTGCGGCGCTCCTCGGCCAGCTCGACCAGACCGTGCTGCTCCAGCGTGCGCAGGTGGTAGTTGACCTTCTGCCGCGGCAGCCCCACCTTGGCCGCCAACGTGGTCGCCGAACCCGGCTCGACGAGTTCGGCCAGCAGCCTCACCCTCACCGGGTCCAACGTGACCTCGGCTGTCGCCGGGTCCTCGATCACCGCCACATCAAGCATGGGAGAACCTTCGCACCGACAACTTGGATTGTCAAGACAACTTTTCTTGTCGGCGGAGGGACGGGGAGGGAGCGGGGAAGGAAGGGAGATGCGGAGCAGGGAAGAGCGGGAGGGCAGGAGGGGAGGGAGGAGCGGCCGGCGAAGGAGGAAGCAGACGGAGGTGGAGCGAGCGGGCGAGAGAGGGAGAAGGGCACGAAGAGGAAGGGCAGCGCGGGGCGAGGCAGGGCAAGGCGGCACGTGGTGCGGCGAGGCGCGGCGAGCGCGGGGCGGCGCAGGGCGCGGCGGGGCGCGGGGCGGCGGCGGGGCGCGGTCGGGTCGGGGGCGGGGTGACGGCTGGGGGCGGGGTCGGAGGCGGGGGTGGGGCCGGGGCGAGCAGCGCAGCGGGGCGGTGAAGGGCTGCGGCAAGATCGCGGGGCAAGACCGCAGGGCGGCTCGATGAGCCGCCCTGCGGGGTCAGAGCGGCAGCTGGTCCGCGTGCGCGCCGCGCTCGAAGTCGAGCAGTTGGCGCTTCCTCGCCAGCCCGCCGCCGTACCCCGTGAGGTCGCCGGTCGACCCGACGACGCGGTGGCACGGCACCACGATGCCCACCGGGTTCTTCCCGTTGGCCAGCCCGACCGCGCGTGCCGCCGACGGCCGGCCGAGGGCTGCCGCCAGCTCCCCGTACGACACGGTCTCCCCGTAGGGGATCTCGCGCAGCGCCTGCCACACCGTCCGCTGGAACGGCGTGCCGATCAGGTCGAGCTCCAGGTCGAACACCTTGCGCTCACCGGCGAAGTACTCGGCCAGCTGCTCGGTCACCTCACCGAACGGCCCGGGGCCCTCCGGGCCGAACGTGTCCTGCGCCGGTCGGTGGCGCTGGTCGGTCATGTAGACACCGGACAGCGCGCCGCGGTGCGCGACCAGCGTCAGCGGGCCGACGGGGCTGTCGACCACGGTGTGGGTCATCTGTCTCCTTTCACGCGGGCAGCCGGTTGACCGCGTGGTCACCGGTCGCCCAGAGGTGCTGGACGGCGTAGGCCCGCCAGGGGCGCCACGCCTGCGCCCGCCGCACCAGGGCGGCGGGGGTGCCGGGCAGGCCGAGGTCGCGGGCGGCGAGTCGGATGCCCAGGTCGGTGGGGATGAACGCGTCGGGGTCGCCCAGCGCGCGCATCGCGATCACCTCGACCGTCCACGGGCCGATGCCGGGCAGCGCGAGCAGGTCGGCGCGGGCGCGGTCCCAGTCGGCGCCGACGCCCAGGTCCAGCGAGCCGTCGGCCAACGCGGTGACCAGGGCGTGGAACGCGGTGCGGCGCGATCCCGGCACGGCGAGCACCGCCGGGTCGAGGGAGGCCAGCGCCTCGGGGGTGGGGAACAGGTGGGTCAGGCCGACGTCCTCGACCGGGTCGCCGACGGCTGCCACCAGCCTGGCCGCGTGGGTGCGGGCGGCGGCGGTCGAGACCTGCTGGCCGAGCAGGGCCCGCACGGCGAACTCGGCGGCGTCGACCGTGCCGGGCACGCGGCGGCCGGGTGCGCGGTCGACGAGGGGCGCCAGGAGCGGGTCGGCGCGCAGCTGGTCGTCCACCGCGACCGGGTCGGCGTCGAGGTCCAGCAGGCGGCGGCAGCGGGCGATGGCGATGGACAGGTCGCGCAGGTCGCCGAGCGACAGCCGGCAGGCCACGTGGTCCGGTCGGGGGCTCAGCGAGACCACGCCGTGCCCGTGCGGCAGGCGCAGGGTGCGCCGGTACGCGCCGTCGCGCCACTCCTCCACGCCCGGCACCCCGGTGGCGGCCAGGTGGCCGAACAGGTTGTCCGGGCACAGCGGCGACCGGAACGGCAGCCGCAGCGACAGCACGCCGGGCGCCTCCGGCGCGGGGCCGCGGCGGGCGCGCAGGTCGGTCGGCGACAGGGCGAAGACCTCGCGCACCGTCTCGTTGAACGCCCGCACGCTGGCGAACCCGGACGCCAGCGCGACCTCGGCCATCGGCAGCGACGTGGTCTCGATGAGCAGCCGGGCGGTCTGCGCGCGCTGCGCCCTGGCCAGCGCCAGGGGTCCCGCGCCCAGTTCGGCGAGCAGCAGCCGTTCGAGCTGGCGGACGCTGTAACCGAGGTCGCGGGCCAGGCCCGGCACGCCCTCGCGGTCGACCACGCCGTCGGAGATCATCCGCATCGCCTTGGCCACGGCGTCCGCGCGGTGGCTCCACAGCGGCGATCCCGGCGACGCGTCGGGACGGCACCTCTTGCACGCCCGGAATCCCGCTTGTTGCGCCGCCGCCGCACTCGGGTAGAAGCGCATGTTCTCGACCTTGGGCGGCGCGACCGGACAACTCGGCCGGCAATAGATGCCGGTGGTCAGCACAGCGGTGAAGAACCAACCGTCGAACCGGGGATCTTTGGACCGGACGGCCCGAGCACAGCGTTCCGCGTCTTGGTGCACCACACCAGCATCCGTCAACGCCGCACCGTTGGCTGGCGGAAAAACGACATCGGGTCCCCGGGCCGGACCCGCGCCGCGCCGTGCGCGCCGACCCGACCCGGCCCGGTCAACCGGTCAGCGGGAGGGCGAGGCGGGCGAGCAGGTCCAGCCCCACCTCCGCCCGATCCCGGCCGTGCGCGTCGAGCACGGTCCGCAGGATCGGGCAGACCCGTGCTTCACCGGGCAACACCCGGTCCTCACGGGCCGTGACCGGCGTGACGCCGGTCGGATCACCGCCGACCGCGGCCGGCATGGCACGTCGCCGCGCCGTTCCACCGACCGCGGCTGCCGGGCGCACTCCGCTGAGAAGACCCCCAGGACTCCTCAGTCGAGGCCACGCCAGCAGCAGCGGCAGTTGCCTGCAAAACCACTTGGACCGGTCCCTTCGCACCACTTCCGACGACGCACCGGAACGTCCCGGCCAGCTTGGCACCCGAACTGGTTAGGGTGGACTGCCTGCTGCTCCACCGGTCCACAAAAGACCTGTTCACGCGCTCACACCGGTTTTCCGGTCCGGAAGACCGGCCCGAGGAGGCTCGCCGCGGATGACTGCTTCCGGTCGGGGGTCGGGTCCCCGAGCCCTGTTCGCGGAGCGGTTCGCCCTGCTCTACGCCGAAGCGGGGGACCCGCCGCTGAAGCGGGTGACCGAATCGGTCGGCCGGGCCAGGCGCACCGACGAGCGGGGCCGTCCGGTCCGGGCGACCGCCCAGCGGGTCAGCGACTGGCGGCGCGGGCGCAACGTCCCGGCGCGGTTCTCGGCACTCTCGGTAGTCCTCGAAGTCCTCATCGGGGAGGCGCGCAAGACCCACCCGCAGCCGCCCGCTCCCGGCCTGTACGACCTCGACGCGTGGCGGGCGCTGTGGGAGGAGGCGCTGGCGAGCCCGGCGTCGCCGGCCGAGGACGAGGAACCGCCCAGCTCCGACGAGATCGGCGTGTGCCCCTACCGGGGGCTGGCCGCGTTCCAGGCCGAGGATTCGAGTTGGTTCTTCGGGCGGGAACGCAGCACCGCCGCATTGGTGTCCCGGTTGGGCAGCGCCGCGGAAACCGGCGGAATAGTGATGCTGGTGGGCGCTTCGGGAGCCGGGAAATCGTCGCTCGTGCGCGCGGGCGTCATTCCGGCCATTCGCGCCGGTGCGCTGGCCGTCGCCGGTTCCGGGAAATGGCCCGCGGTGGTCGTCACGCCCGGCGCGGACCCGATCGGCGAACTCGTCCGGCAGGTGCCGGAACTGGCCGACGTGCTCGACGTGAAGGCCGGCCCCGACGGGGCGGAGCACGACCCGGAGGCGGGCGGACCGGGCCAGGACGCGTTCCCGGGGCAGACGCTGCTGGGCGTGATGCGGTTCGCCGGGCGGATCCGCGCCGCGTTCGCCGCGCACGCCGCGCGGCACGGCGGCGACCGGGTCGTGGTGGCGGTCGACCAGTTCGAGGAGGCGTTCACGCTCGCACCGGACGAGAACCGGGTGCAGGTGCTCGTGCAGGCGCTGCACGCGGCGTGCACGCCCGCGGTCCCCGGCGGCGAGCCGCCCGCGCTGGTGCTGGTGGGCGTGCGGGCCGACTTCTACGGCCGCTGCCTGGCGTTCCCCGAACTGGCCGACGCGCTCCAGGACCGGCAGATGGTGCTGGGCCCGATGACGTCGGCCGAGCTGCGCGAGGCGGTGTCGCGGCCCGCGAAGGCGGCGGGCCTCCAGCTGGAACCGGGCCTGGTCGAGCTGATGCTGCGCGACCTGGGCGTGCGCAGCAACCGGCCCCAGTCGCGCGCCGGGCAGGACGCCTACGACGCGGGCGCGCTGCCGCTGCTCTCGCACGCCCTGCTGGCCACCTGGCAGCGGAGGCAGGCGGGCAAGCTGACCATCGCCGGCTACCGGTCGGCGGGCGGCATCCAGGGCGCGGTCGCGGCCACCGCCGAACGCGCGTGGGCCGACCTGGCGCCCGAGGCGCAGCAGGCCGCCCGGCCGCTGCTGCTGCGCCTGGTCCGCGTCGGCGAGGACACCCAGGACACGCGCCGCCGCTCCACCCGGCACGAGCTGGTCGAGCAGACCGCCAACCGGGCCGCGGGCGAGCAGGCGCTGGAAACGCTGGCCCGCGCCCGCCTCGTCACCCTCGACGCGGGCTCGGTGGAGATCACCCACGAGGCGCTGCTCCAGGCGTGGCCGCGGCTGCGCAGCTGGATCGACCAGGACCGGGAGGGCCAGCTGCTGCGGCAGCGGCTGGAGGAGGACGCGGCGGCGTGGGCGGCCCAGGACCGCGACTCGTCCCTGCTCTACCGGGGCGCGCGGCTGGAGACCGCCCGGCACTGGGCGGACGCCGCCGGCCCGGGCGGCCTCACCGGCACCGCCCAGGACTTCCTCGCCGTGTCCACGCAGCACCGCAGGCGCGCCGCGTGGGGCGTGCGGGCGGCGGCGGCGTTCGTCGTCGTGCTCGCGCTGATCGCCGCCACCGCCGCCGTGGTGGCCGTGCGGCAGCGCGACGACGCGGTGTTCCGGCAGGTCGTGGCCGAGGCCGACCGGCTGGAGGAGAGCGACCCGTCGCTGTCGGCCCTGCTCGACCTCGTCGCGCACCGGATGCACCCGGACGACCCCGAGGTGCGCACCCGCCTGCTGTCCACGCAGACCGCGCCGCTGGCCACGGTGCTGCTCGGGCACACCGGCCCGGTGTACCTGACGTCGTTCTCCCCGGACGGCAGGACGCTCGCCACGGCCAGCTACGACCAGACCGTGCGGCTGTGGGACCTGCGCGACCCCGACAACCCGCAACCGCTCGGCTCGCCCCTGCTGGGGCACCGCGGCTGGGTGTCCTCGGCCGTGTTCAGCCCGGACGGCAAGACCCTCGCCACCGCGGGCGACGACCGCACCCTGCTGCTGTGGGACGTCAGCGACCCGAGCCGGCCGCGCTCGCTCGGCCAACCGCTGGGCCGCGACCACGACACCATCTACCTGCTGGCGTTCACCCCGGACTCCAGGACGCTGGTCACCGCCAACGCCGACCACACCGCGCAGCTGTGGGACGTGGCCGACCCGGCGCGGCCCCGGCGGCTCGGCGAGCCGCTGCGCGGGCACACCGGGCAGGTCCGGTCGGTCGCGTTCAGCCCCGACGGCGCGCTGCTCGCCACCGGCGGCGACGACGACACCGTCGCCCTGTTCGACGTGCGGGACCGCCTCGCCCCCCGGCGGCTCGGCGCGCCGCTCACCGGGTTCGGCGACGACGTGCACTCGGTCGCGTTCAGCCCCGACGGCCGGGTGCTGGCCGCGGGCAGCGAGGACTGGACCGTGCAGCTGTTCGACGTGGCCGACCCGGCCGCGCCGCACCCCCTCGGGCGCCCGCTGACCGGCCACACCGGCGGCGTGTGGTCGGTCGACTTCGCGCCCGACGGCCGGGTGCTGGCCTCCTCCGGCGCCGACGGCACCACCCGCCTGTGGAACGTCACCGACCCGGCCCGCCCGAGGTCCCTGGGCCTGCCCCTGACCGGCCGCAACGGCACCGTGTACGCGGTGGGCTTCAGCCCCGACGGCCGCACCCTGGCCACCGGCAGCCACGACTCGGCCGTGCGCCTGTGGTCGCTGCCGACCGGCGTGCTGGTCGGGCACTCCGCCAGCACCACCGACCCCCGGTTCACCCCGGACGGCCGGCGGCTGGTGTCGGCCGCCGAGGACGAGGTGATCCGGGTGTGGGACGTCCAGGACCCGGGCGCGCCGCGCGCCACCGCCTCGGTCCGGCACGGCGCGGCGGTGTGGGCGCTGGCGATGAGCGCCGACGGGCGGACGCTGGTCAGCGTGAGCGACAAGATGGTGCGGCTGTGGGACTTCACCGACCCCGACCGGCCCCGCCCCCTGGGCGAACCCATCGAGGTCGGCACCCGGTACAGCTCGCCGGTGGCGCTCAGCCCCGACGGGCGGGTGCTGGTGACCGGGCACGACGACGAGTCCGTGCAGCTGTGGGACATCGGCGACCGGGAACACCCCGAACGGCTCGGCGACCCGCTCGTCGGCCACGAGGGCTACGTCTACTACACCGGTTTCACCCCGGACGGCCGGACGCTCATCACCGGCGGCGCGGACCAGACCGTGCGGCTGTGGAACGTCACCGACCCGGCCGCCGCCCAGCCGGTCGGGCACCCGCTGACCGGGCACAGCGGCGCGGTGCGCGCGGGCGCCGTCAGCCCGGGCGGGAAGGTCCTGGCCACCGCCAGCGACGACAGGACCGTCCGGCTGTGGGACCTGGGCACGCCGAACCGGGTCAAACCGATCGGCGCGCCGCTCACCGGGCACGTCGAGGGCGTGGTCACGGTGGACTTCAGCGCGGACGGGCAGTACCTGGCCGGCGGGGGCGAGGACCGCACGATCCGGTTGTGGGACGTGCGCGACCCGCAGCGCCCCTCGCCCCTGGAGGGCGTGCTGAGCGGGCACGAGGGGCCGTTGCGCGGCATCGCGTTCAAGCCGGGCGGTGAGGCCGTGATCGCGTCGTCCAGCACGGACAGCACGGTGCGGTTGTGGGACCTCGCGCTGGACCACGTGATCCAGCGGGTGTGCGCCAAGACCAAGGGCACGTTGACCGAGGAGCTGTGGCGCGAGCACCTGCCCCAGTTGGAGTACGAGCCGCCCTGTTCGTGACGGCTGCCGAGGCGCGGGTGGTGGTAGTTGGTGGGGTGCGGGTGGCTGGTGGGGTGCGGGGTCGTGGTGGCTGGTGAGGTGAGGGGTGGCGCGGCATTCCGCCGGCGGGTGGGGCGGGTCGGGTGGAGCGAGGCGGGGCTGCGGAGTGTGAGGCGGGGTGCGGGGTGCGGCCTCGGGTGGGGCCTCGGGTGAGTTGTCGGGTGGGTCGTGGGGCGGGGAGGAGGCCGCGGGGGCGGGCTCGTGGTCCGAACCACAACTCCGCTGAAACCGCAGGCGTTCCGGGAGGTCCCGGCCACACCCGATCGGCCGTACCGCCTCTGCCGGCCCGGCTCCTCCGCTCAAGCTGACCTGCGGGTTCGGACGCGTCATCGAACAGCCCTCCTTCCTGTGCGCGCCTGCGGGCGAGCAGGCCGCTGGCAACCCTCGTGGACTTCCGGCGGATTGTGGCTATGTTGCGGTACATGCGTTTTCTTGCCCGGGTGGGGAGCCCGCAGGCCGCGATCGCGTCGCTGACCGGCATCACCGCGCTCTACATGGCCCTCGTGGTGCTGGGGAACATCACCGACTACGAGACCAACCACGCGTTCGTGCAGCACGTGCTCGCGATGGACACCACGTTCGGCTCGCCCAACACCTCGTGGCGCGCCATCACCAGCCCGGCCGTGGTGACCGCCGTCTACGTGCTGATCATCCTGTGGGAAGCGGTGACCGCCCTGGTGATGATCGCGGCCCTGGTGTCCTGGCTGCGGCGCCGCGAGGACGTGGCGCGGCGGCTGTCGTCCACCGGTTGGGTCATGCAGGTGCTGCTGTTCGGCGCCGGGTTCATCGCGATCGGCGGCGAGTGGTTCGTGATGTGGCAGTCCAAGGACTGGAACGGGCTGACGGCCGCCTTCCAGAACTTCGTCATCGCGGGCATCGGGCTGGTCCTGCTGCACGCGAGCCGGCGCGACTGAGCGCCCGCCCGCCTGCTCGTCCGTCTACTTGTCCGCCCAGAAGTCGAGTCGGTGCGTCGCCCGGAAGTCCACACCGGTGATCGCGCCCGGCGCGAGCGACTGCACGTGCTCACCCTGGGCGAAGCCCGGCCACTTCGGCAGACCGTCGCCGTTGGGGTCGCCGGTGCGGGCGAAGTTGGACCAGTAGTCGATCATCACCTCCGACAGTTCGCGTTGACCACCGGTCAACTCGCGGTCCGGGAACAGGTACTCGATGTCCGTGCTGTGGCTCGCGCCCAGCTCCGAGGCGGCCGGGTCGGCGAACTCGAACGCGAACGTCGGCGTGTGCGCGGCCAGTAATTGGTGCTGCCGGAACGCCGGCCTCGCCCACACCCGGTCGGTCATCACGGCCGCCCACGCCCGGGTCGCGTCGTCGAACGCGTCCAGCGGGTACTCCCGCTCCACCTCGGCGGCCCGGTCGCCGAAGGCCAGCGCGAGCAACCTCGGGTAGTCCTGGGGTCCGACCTCGCCGCGGAAGGTCGCCACGATGCCGCGGTGCTCGTCCCGCGTGGTCCCCGCCAGCACCGGGACCCGCGCGAACTCGCCCGCCTCCAGGGCTTCGGCGGGCGCCGCGGGCAGGTCCGGGTTGCCGTAGCCGTAGGGCTGGAAGATGTTCATCACCATCGGGTGCCCGACGACCTCCTCCGCGGGCAACCCGCGCAGGCAGGCGATGTCGGCGCAGCCCAGTTCGCCGGCGACGGTCTGCCCGGCGGCCTGGACCTCCGCGGTGTCGCGCCAGCCCAGCCACGGCAGCGCGGGCAGCTCCGGGTACCAGGCCTCGGCGGGCAGGTCGGCCAGCGCAAAGCCGCTGTGCGTGACGGCTTTGTCGAACAGGCCGCGGGATTTCGGCGAGACCAGGTGCGCCGCGATCGAGGTGGCGCCGTAGGAGACGCCGAACAGCGTCACGTTGCCCGGATCGCCGCCGAAGCTCCCGGCGTTGCGCCGCACCCACTCCAGCGCGGCCCGCTGGTCCTGGAGGCCGAAGGTGCCCGAGCCCTCCAGGCCCGGCAGGCCGAAGCCGCCGAACACACCGAGCCGGTAGTTCAGCGTCACCACCACCACGTCACCCCGGGTCGCCAGGGCACGGGCGTCGAAGTGGTGGCCCGCGCCGACCGCGCCGTCGCCGTGCAGCCACACCAGGACCGGCCGGCGGCCCTCGGTGGCCGGCGTCGTGACGTTGAGGAACAGGCAGTCCTCGTCCGTCGACGCCGTGTCCGAATAGGACGATCCCACCTGCGGGCACGGGCTGCCGGGCCTGGTGGCGTCCCGGACGCCGCTCCAGGGCAGCGGCGGCCGCGGCGCACGCCAGCGGTGCTCACCCGCCGGTGGCGCGGCGTACGGGATGCCCTGGAAGACCACGCGGTCGGCGTGCGCCGTGCCGCGGACCTCCCCCGTCTCGACCCGCACCACGTCGTCCCGCACCGCTTCGCCTCCCCCTCCGTCGTCGTTCGCGCACGCCGTCGCCAGCAGTGCCGCGGTCAACACCAACGTCCCCCGACGCATGTGCCTACCCCTTCGTCACGGCGAGCCCCACCATCGTGATGAGCTCGCGTTCACAGAGGTCGAGGTCGACCTCCGCGTGATCGGCCGCCCTGGCGAGCACCCCGTTGCGCAGCGCCAGGACGAAGATCGCCATCGCGTCCGCGTCGAACTCCCGGAACTCCCCCGCCGACTGCCCCTCCCGGAGGAGGTCGGCCATCTTGCGGTGGTCGTCGTCGGAGCTGGTGGAGCTGTCGGCGTCGTCGGCGGTGGAGACGTGCGGCCGGACCTGGAGCAGCGCCACCATCTCGGGCCGGTGCGCCGCCATGAAGCGCAGGTTGGCCCGGAGGAACGCCTCCAGTTCGCCCCGGGCGGTGTCGGCCCGATCCATCCGGTCCAGCACGAACGCGGTGAACCGGCGGTGCACCTCGGCGCGGACCTCGTCGACCAGCTCCTGCTTGCCCTTGAAGTGGTACGAGATCAGGCCCGTGCTGCTCAGGCCGGCGCGAGCGGCGATCTGCTTGAACGACGTCGCCCCGTAGCCCAGCTCGGCCAGCGTGGCGATCGCCGCGTCCACGATCTGCGCCCGCCTCGCCCGCTCCGTGACCGACTTTGCTCGCATGAGCAAAATTTAGCACGACTGAGCAATGCGCACGGGCCGGAGAGGACGAGGGAGGAGGTAGTAGCAGGTGGGAGGTGGTGGAGGTGAGGGAGGAGTGGGGTTCGGGTGAGATTCGCATGCCTCCATGCTCGAACGAGTGTTCGAGAAGCGCAAGATCACCTTCGGGTGATCAACCGACCAGGTGATCAGCGAAAGGGAGCGCGGTGGGTGGCCGGGCGGCTGGTGAAGGGCGACGGGCGGACGGGTGGGCAGGCGGCAGCCGGGCAGGCAGAAGGGGAGAAGGCCAAGGCGGGAGGACGCCGGGCCGGGGCAGCTGGAGTGGGTAGCGGGTGGGGCGTGCGGCAGCCTGGGTGAGAGGCGGCCGGGGTGGCTGCGAACAGAACTGGTCCGCAAGCAGGGCAGGGCTGGTCAGCCGACGATCTGGCGGAGTTGTTCCAGCAGTTCCGCGCGGCTGCCGCAGCCGAGTCGCTGCCTCATCCGGGCCACGTGGTGCTCCACCGTCTTCGCCGAGATGAACAGCCGGTCGCCCACCTGCTTGTACGTCAACCCGCCCACGACCAGCTCCGCCACCTCGCGCTCCCGGTCGCTGAGCTTGCCCGCGTCCGCCTCGACCACCGGCTCCGGCTGCTTGCGCGCCGTCCCCGCGGGGCGTCCCTGGAGCAGTCGCGCGCAGTCCAGCAGTCGCACCATCGCCTGCCGGTCGGACGTCCTGATCGCCGCCTGCCCCGCCAGCCGGGACGCGTCCCACCACTGCCCCACCGCGTGCAGCCCCCGCGCGGCCCGCTCGACCCGGTCCGCGTCGACCTTGCCCGCCAGCACGTCCAGCCAGCTCTCCGCCGCCGCCGACACGATCGCCGCGTACCGGCTCCGCGACGCGCACGCCGCCAACGATGCCGCGTGCTCCTCGGCCACCAACGTCTCCTCGGCGGTGATCGCCGCGTGCAGCGCGCTCCAGTGCAGCGGCACCGCCCACAGGGGCGGGTCGCCCAGCTCCCGCAACAGGTTCCGCGCCGCGCCCAGGTGGTGGGCCAACCGGTGCTGGTCGCGCAGCCTCGCGGCCGCCGCGGCGAACTCGCCCAGCGGCAGGAACGCGAACAGGTCGACCGGGTGCCGCAGCACGGCCTCGCACGCCTGCTCCCAGGTGCGCTTCAACGTCGCCAGGTCGCTGTCCCGCCGCGCCACGCCGACCTCCAGCGCCACCGCGAACAGCCAGTCCCGCGCCTCCAGCGGCAGCCCGGCCTTGCGCAGCGCCAGCAGCGCCTCGCGCGCCGCGCCCGAGTTGCCGCGCAGCATCGCGACCCACGCCCGCAGCAGCCGGTGCCGCACGGCCATCAGCGCGCCGCCCAGGGACGTCGCCACCGCCCGGTCCAGCACCGACTCCGCCACCGTCAGCTCGCCGCCGTGCAGCGCCACCAGGGCGGCCAGGGCGGCGGGCGTGTCCGGCAGCAGCACCGAGCGGCCCGCGGGCTCCAGCAGGCCGGTCGCGCGCACCAGGGTGGACAGCGCGGAGGTCGGCGAGCCGGTGACGGACTCCACGACCCCTTGCGCCATCAGGGAAGCGGCGCCGTCGAGCATGGTCGGCGGCGCGGGCGGCAGGGTCGCGGTGGGCAACCTGCCCGTGCCGACCTGGCCGATCACCGCGAACGCGGTGGACGTGGCGCTCGGCGACCACCGGTGCAGCTCGGTGCTGCGGGCCAGCTGGCCCCGGTGCGCCAGCGCGATCGCGGCCACCTCCGCGGCCTCGCCCCGGTGCGCCGACCCGCCGGCGATCACCTGGTCCGCCAGCCGCAGCGCCGCGTCGAGGTCGCCCGCCATCGCCGACGCCGCCGCCCGCCGGACCGCGATCTCGGCGGTGGGCGTGCCGACGGCGGCGAGCAGCCGGGCCGCCAGCGCCGGGTCGGACGGCAGCGCCTCGCCGGCCGCCGCCTGGAACGCCGCCGCCATCTCGGGCCCGGCCACCCCGACCAGGGGCCGCACCAGCTCCAGCACCGGGCCGCCGGACCGCAGTTGCAGCTCGGCGAGCTTCTGCCGCACCGCGATCCGCCGGTCGGTGCGGCTCAGCGCGGCCACGGCGGTGCGCGCGATCGGCAGCAGCGCGCCGTCCGGCCCGATCAGCCCGGTGGCGCGGGCCGCCTCGATGACGTCGCCGACCGCGTCGACGTCGACGCCGAGCAGCCCGCCGAGCAGGTCCAACCGCAACGCGGCGCCGGCCTCGGCGGCGAGCAGGAACTT
The DNA here is from genome assembly GCF_039527585.1 of Saccharothrix xinjiangensis. Lineage (NCBI taxonomy): Bacteria > Bacillati > Actinomycetota > Actinomycetes > Pseudonocardiales > Pseudonocardiaceae > Saccharothrix > Saccharothrix xinjiangensis. Next base: position 216,844 of record NZ_BAAAKE010000001.1, read on the forward strand.
CCGCACGTCCGGTTCGAGCCAGTCCAGGTCCGCCCGGAACGACGCCACCACCTCGGCGGGCACCTCGGGCGCGGTCAGGCCGGCCAGCCGCGCCACGAACCGCGGCACGCCGCCGGTCTGCCGGTGCACGAACTCCGCCAGCCCCCGCGCGGGCGCGGGCAGCACGGCCCGCACCTCGTCGCGGGTGAACGGCTCGGGCATCAGCGCGGGCCGGACCCGGCCCAGCGACTCGGCCAGCGCGGCCAGCGCCCGCGGCCGCGGCCACGGCCGGTGGGCCACGACGACCGGCCGGTCGCCCCGCTCGACCGCGGCGCGCAGCTCCAGCAGCTCGCCCTCGGGCAGCAGGTGCGCGTCGTCGACGACCAGGGCCTCGACGCCCGCGTCCTCGAACGCCCGCGCGAACTCCCGCAGCGCCGTGGTCTTGCCGTACCCGCCGGGCGCGACGACGCCGAGCCGCACCGGGACGCCGGACGCGATCGCGTCGAGCACCTGCTCGACCTGCTCGGACAGCACCGGTCGCGTGATCATCGCCTGGTTCAACGACCGTCCTCGTGGTTGCGGGCGCGGCGGTGGCCGCCGATGGGCGCCAGGCCGCGCACGACGCGCTTCACCGAGCGCCGCTCGGGCAGGTCCAGCGGGGTGATGTCGACGGGTGGCCGGGGCGGCGGCGGGGTGAACTCCCCGTCGGCCGGGTCGGCGCCGCCGACGGGGAAGCGCAGCAGGGGGTCGTCGTCGCGCAGCATCACGGACGTCTCGATGGGCTCGGGTTCCGCCTCGGGCCCGACGACCAGCCGGCGGGCCGCGAGCGCCGCGCCCTTGACCACCGAGGTCTCCGGCGCGGCCTCCACCAGCACCGGGCCGGGCAGCGACGCGGCGATCAGCGGGATGCGGGCGCTGCCGCCGACCAGCACGGTCGTCCCCGCGCCCGCGGTGACGCGCGCGTGCGCCGCCACGGCGTGCTCGACCGCCGGCCTGATCAGCTCCTCGAACCGCGCCCTGCTCAGCGGCACGTCCACGCGCCCGGACGGCAGGTGCGCCGGGATCGAGGTCTCGGCGGTGCCGGACAGCAGCCGCTTGGCCGCCTCGCAGTCGCGCCGCAGCCGCGCGAACAGCGCGCGGGCCCGCGGGTCCTCGACGGCCGGCTCGGCCAGTTCGCGCCCCAGGGAGGCGCGGACGTGCGCGAACACCGCGTCGTCGAAGTCCGCGCCGGCGTCCTGGTCGACGCCCTCGACCGCGGCGACGAGCTCGTGGCCGCCACCGGGGACGGCGGCGACGAGGGCCGAGGAGAACGCGTGGCTGCCCAGGCTGAAGACCCCGAGCGCGCCGGTGAACGGCCGGTTGAACGCGTGGTTCTCGGCCGCCGCGACCGGTTCGGGCACCAGGGACGCCTCGACGCCGGTGGCGCGCAGCGCCCGGTGCAGGAGCCCCTTGGCGTGCGGGCCCCAGCCGGGCGGGTGGGCCACCGCGACGTGCTCCGGGTACTCGCCCTCGCGGGCGGCGACCTGGTTGACCACCCACTTGACCAGCAGGGCGGTCAGCTCCTCGGGCGTGCACCGCTCGGTGCCGAGGACCAGGGGCACCGCGTCGCCGACGCGGCGGGCGAACCCGGTCGCCGTCCACGCGGGGTCGCCCGGCTCGCCCACGAGGACCGTGCCGTCCGGGGTGAGCTGCACCGTCGTGGCCACCCCGCCGCCGGGGCCGCCCAGGCCGACCGGTTCCGGCTCGCCGCGCCCGGCGCCGCCCAACCGGCACACGGCCGCCGCGGTGCGCGTGGTGCCCACGTCGACCCCGAGGACGTACGGCAACTAGGAGCCCCCTTCACTCACCTGTTCGAAGTACGGCTGTACCTACACGGGTCACGAGGAGGTCACAAGCCGATCCCCTAATCCCCTAGGGAGTGAACGATTACCACCCCATAGTGGTTGCGGGATCTACGGGGAGTAATCCCCGATGGCCGCCCGATCCCAGGTCGATACGGTGATCACCACACCGACCCCCACCCCTGCCAGGTCGGCTCCCCGCGTCCCATTCGACCAGGAGAGATCCACCATGGGCACCAGCCCCAACACGCTGCACGACTTCGTCCTCGACCTGCTGAGCGACCCGACCGCGCTGGCCGACTTCCAGGCCGACGCCGCGGGCTCCCTGGCGCGGGCCGGTCTGGGCGACATCAGCGCCGCCGACGTGCAGGAAGTCATCCCGCTGGTCCTCGACTACGCGCCGACCGGGAGCCTGCCCGCCCTCGACGGCTCGTTGCTGGAGGACCTGCCGCAGGCCCTGGCCGACGCCGGTCCGGTGGAGGCGATCTTCCGCCTCAAGGCCGTGACCGACCAGCTCGCGGTGTCCGGCGCCACCGGCGCCTCGGACCTCAAGGCCGCCGCGGCGGGCACCTTGAGCGCGGACGCCGACGGCCTGACCGTCTTCGCCGGCGTGTCCAGCTGGGACCTCCTCGACGCGTCGGGCGCGGCGAAGCTGACGGTCGGGGGTGACTTCTCCGCGGTGAACGACGTGGCCGGAACCCTGGACGGCCCGCTGGGCACCGCAACGGGTCAGGTGCACGACCTGACCACCACGGCGACCGGCGCGGTGGACGGCGCCGTCGCCACCGAGGGTGGGGTCACCGGCGCGTTGCCGGGCGCGGACAGCCTGACCAGCACCGCGTTCGGCTCGCTCGACACGCTGACCGGCGTGGTCGACGGCGTGACCGGTGGCCTCACCAGCGCCCTGCCCGGCGGCATCGGCGGCGTCGCCGACGTCACGAAGGTCGTCGACCTCGACGCCCAGGCGCACGCGGCCGGGCAGCACCACTCCTTCGACTCCGACGCGCCGCTGGCCGCCGTGACCGACGCGGTCGCGGGCACCCCGGGCGTCGGCGGGGTCGTGAGCAACGTCACCACCGCGGTGAGCGACGTCGACCTCCCGGTCGTCGGCTCGCTCGGCGTGGACGACCTGCTCTTCTGAGACTGATCCACTACCGGAGAGCCGGTCCCGTCCGACCAACGGGACCGGCTCTCGCCTTTCGCCCGGCGGGTGTTGGCGGCACACTCTGGCGGGTGATGTCCGCGCCTTGGCTCGACGTGCTAGACGACACGATCCGGGCTTGCGCTGCGCACAACCGGCCCGACCTGGCCGAACGGTTGCGCGACAAGCGCTCCCGCCAGCTCGACCCCAAGGTCCGGGTCCTCGTCGTCGGGGAGCCGAAGCAGGGCAAGAGCCAGCTCGTGAACGCGATGGTGAACGCCCCGGTGTGCGCGGTGGGTGACGACGTCACCGGCACCGTTCCCACTTTCGTGCAGCACGCGGAGACGCCCTCGGCGGCGCTCGTGCGCGGCGCGACCCTCGCGAACACGCCCACCGAGCGCTTCGCGCCCCACCCCGCGCCCACCGAGCGCATCCCGGTGCCGATCGACCAGCTGGCCAGGCAGGTCAGCACCGGGCAGGGCGACCTGGTCCGGGCGGAGGTCGGCATCCCGCGCGCCCTGCTCGACTCAGGCCTGGTGCTGATCGACACCCCGGGCGTCGGCGACCTGCGGCCCGCGCACACGGCCAGCACGTTCACCGCCCTGCTCCAGGCCGACGCGGTGCTGATGGTGTCCGACGCGACCGCCGAGCTGACCGACTCCGAGCTGGAGCTGCTCAAGCAGGTCATGACGTCCTGCCCGAACGTGGTCGTGGTGCTCACCAAGATCGACATCGCGGCGCAGTGGCGGCGCGTGGTCGAGCGCAACCGGGCGCACCTGGCCCGCGCGGGCGTGACCGCGAAGCTGATCCCGGTGTCCTCGGCGCTGCGGCTGCGCGCGGCCAAGACCGGCGACAAGGAGCTCAACGCCGAGTCCGGGTTCCCCGAGCTGATGGCGTGCGTGCAGCAGGACATCCTGGCCGCCGCCGACCTGCTGGCGCGCCGCTCGGTCGCGGTCACCGCCGCCTCGGCCATCCGGCAGCTCGTCGTCCCGGTCCGCGAGGAGCTGTCCGCGCGGGCCTCGCACCGCGCCGAGGACACCGTGGCCGCGCTCAACGAGGCGCAGCGCCGCATCGACGAGCTGCGCCGCCGGTCCGCGCGCTGGCAGGTGGTGCTGGCCGACGAGATGGCCGACCTGCTCTCCGACATCGAGCACGACCTGCGCGACCGCACCCGCCGCATCCTGCGCGAGGTCGAGCGGACCTTCGAGACCGCCGACCCGGCGCTGGGCTGGGACGAGTTCGAGAAGTGGCTGGAGGACAACCTCACCGAGGCGGCCACGGCGAACTTCGCCTGGCTGCTCGACCGCTCCGAGTGGGTGGCGGAGAAGGTCGCGAGGAGCTTCCCGGTCGCCCGCGACGACCTGCTGCCCGAGTCGGTCTTCCCGGACGACGTGCTGGACCGGCCGGCGCCGCTGGACAAGCCGCTGATCGAGAAGTTCGGCCTGGCGCAGAAGGCGTTCACCGGCCTGAAGGGCTCCTACGGCGGCGTGCTGATGTTCGGCCTGGCCACCAGCCTCGCCGGGATGCCGCTGATCAACGCCATCTCGCTGGGCGCGGGCGCGCTGTTCGGCGGCAAGTCGATCCTGGACGAGAGCGACCAGCGGCTGCGCCGCCGCCAGGCCGCCGCGAAGGCCGCCGCCGCGCGGCACGTCGACGACTTCTTCCTCAAGTTCGGCAAGGACTGCCGGGACGCCGCCCGGCACGTCCAGCGCAGCCTGCGCAACCACTTCGCCACGCTCGCCGAGGAGATGCAGGAGACGCTGCTGGAGTCCGCCCGCAGCGCGCGCCGGGCCGTGCAGGAGGACACCACCGAGCGCGAGCGCCGCGCCCGCGAGGCGCAGCGCGAGCTGGACCGGCTGGTGAACCTGTACCAGCGGGTGCAGGCGCTGGCGGGCGGGCAGGCACCGCCGCTGGGGATCAGCGCCTGATGGCGGTGGAGGACGAGGCCAGGGCGCTGCTCGTGGACGCCCTGGCGGTCTACCGGGACAGCCCGCGCGCGGTCGCGTGGCTGCGCGGGCACCTGGAGCGGCTGGGCGAACCGGTGCGCGTGGCCGTGGCGGGCGCGCCGCGCTCGGGCAAGTCGACCGTGGTGGGCGCGCTGGTCGGCGACGAGTTCGCGCCGCCCGCGGTCACCACGTGGTACCGGGACGGGTCGCGGGCGCGGGCGTTCGCGGGCCAGTACGAGGCGCCGGTCGCGCGGCGCGGCGGCAAGGCGTTCGTGGACGCGCCGGACGCCGAGCGCGTGGTGGTCGAGTGGCCGTCCCGCGCGCTGCGCGACCTGGTGCTGATCGACACCGCGCCGGGCACGCCCGTCGAGCAGGTCTGCGGCGAGGCCGACGCCGTGCTGTACCTGACCAGGCACGTGCACGCCGACGACGTGCGGTTCCTGCGGGCCGCGCACGACCACCCGGTGGCGCGGGCCACGCCGGTGGGCACCGTGCTGGTGCTCGCGCGGGCCGACGAGATCGGCGGCGGCCGGATCGACGCGCTGTCCTCGGCCAAGCAGATCGCCCGCCGCTACCGGCGCGAGGCCGCGGTCCGGCCGCTGTGCCAGAACGTGGTCGCGGTCGCCGGGCTGCTCGCGGTGGCCGCCCGCACGCTGCGGCCCGAGGAGTTCGCCGCGCTGGCCGCGCTCGCGTCGCTGGCGCGGACCGAGCTGGAGGACCACCTGCTGTCCGCCGACCGGTTCGTGGGCGAGGACTTCCCGGTGCGGCTCGACCCGGAGGTGCGGCGCGGGCTGGTGGAGCGGTTCGGCATCTTCGGCGTCCGGCTGACCACCACGCTGATCCGGCAGGGCTTCGACACGCAGGTCAAGCTGACCGGCCAGCTGGTGCAGCGCAGCGGCCTCGGCGAGCTGCGCGACTCGATCGGCGTGTACTTCACCGAGCGCCGCGGCGTGCTCAAGGCCCGGTCGGCGCTGCTGGGCCTGGACGTGGTGCTGCGCGCCGAGCCGCGACCGGCCGCGGCGGGCCTGGTCGCGGCCGTGGAGCGGGTCGTGGCCTCCGCGCACGACTTCCGGGAGCTGCGGTTGCTGGCCGCGTTGCAGGGCGGGCGCACGCGCCTGCCCGGCGAGCTGGACGCCGAGGCGTCCCGGCTGGTCGGCGGCCTGGGCACGGACCTGCTGGTGCGGCTGGGCGTGGACGAGGACGTGGACCCGGACGAGTACGCCGCGGACGAGCTGCGGCAGGTCGTGCTGGAGGTGCTCGCCCGCTGGCGCGACCAGGCGGCCAACCCGGCGCTGGACCACGCGCAGCGGCGGGCCGCGGCGGTGGTGGTGCGCAGCTGCGAGGGGATGCTGGCCGACCTGGGGCGAACCGGCTGACCGCCCGCGCGGGCCCGCCGGTCAGCTGATCGCCTCCATCACCGCCCGCACCGCCGCGGACGGCGTGCGGCGCGGGTCGGACACCAGGAACAGCGTGCTGTCCGGCAGCTCGCGCACGCGCTGGAGCGTGCCCGCGTCCAGCTGCTCGGCCACCGCCACGCGCGGCAGCACGGTCCAGCCCAGGCCCGCCACCACGCACGACCGGACGGCCTCGATGCTGCCGAACCGGGTGATGCTCGGCGTGGCGGACAGCTCGCGCACGAACCGGTCGCTGTAGGAGCAGCCCTCCTCCAGCAGGAAGTACCGCTCGTCCAGCACCACGCCGGGCGCGGCCACCAGCTCGATCGGCTCGACGCCGACGGCGGTCGCCTTCAGTCCCGGCGCGACCACCGACTCCTCCAGCACCAGGGCCAGGTCGAGGGCGCCGTGGCGGACCCCGGTCAGCGCCTGGCGGGTGCCGGCGGGCGACAGGTGCACGGTGATGCCCGGGTACCGCAGCGCCACGTCGGCTATCCGCTGCGGCAGCCGGTAGGCGCACACGGACTCCGGCGCGGCGACCCGGACGTCCCCCTCCACGGCGGTGCCGCCGCGCACCGCGTCGCGCAGGCGCTGCTCGGCGGTCAGCACCTCCCGCGCGTGCTCGACGGCCTGCCTGCCGGCCTCGGTGAGCCGGGCCCCGCTGGGCAGCCGGTCGAACAGGCGCGCGCCGAGGTGCCGCTCCAGGGCCTTGACCTGGCTGGTCACCGTGGATTGCACGAGGTGCAGCTCGGCCGCGGCGGCGGTGAAGCTGCCCGTGCGCGCGAGCACCAGGAGGGTGCGCAGGAGGCGGGTGTCCACCTCATCGACAATACCGATAGGGCTGATCGTCAGGAATCGTTGGACTCGATGGTGACACGGGGGAGATCCTGTTCCCATGACCGCAGAAGCACCCACCGGCGCCGTGCTGCGCTACAGCGCCTTCACCACCGACCCGGCGGGCGGCAACCCGGCCGGCGTCGTGCTCGACGCTACCGGCCTCGACGACGCCGCCATGCTCCGCGTCGCCGCCGAGGTCGGCTACTCCGAGACGGCGTTCGCGTTCCCGCGCGCCGAGGACGGCGAGTTCGACGTCCGCTACTTCAGCCCGCTGGTGGAGGTCCCGTTCTGCGGGCACGCGACCGTGGCCACCGCGGTCGCGCTGGGCCGGACCGGCCGGCTGCGGTTCCACACCCGGGCCGGGCTGGTCGAGGTCGACACCGCGCCCGGCGCCGCGAGCCTGACCAGCGTGCCCACCTCGTCGGAGGCCGCGGCGGACGAGGACGTGCGCGCCGCGCTGACGGCGCTCCGGTGGTCGGCCGACGACCTGGACCCGCGCTACCCGCCGCACTGGGCGCACGGCGGGGCGCGGCACCTGGTGCTGGCCGCGCGCACCCGCGAGCGGCTGGCGGCGCTGGACTACGACTTCGACGCGCTCGGCGACCTGCTGCGGGCGCGCGGCGCGGTGACCGCGCACCTGGTGCACCGGCGCGCCGAGGACGTGTTCGACGCGCGCGACCCGTTCCCGGTCGGGGGTGTCGTGGAGGACCCGGCCACCGGGGCCGCCGCGGCGGCGTTCGGCGGCTACCTGCGGGCCATCGGCGAGATCACCCGACCGAGGGTGTTGACCATCCACCAGGGGGTGGACATGGGACGCCCGAGCACGCTGGAGGTCCGGGTCTCGCCCGACGACCCGCGGGTCACCGTGACCGGCTCGGCCGTCCGGATCTAGCGCGGGCCCGGGTGCGGGCCTAGACGCGCTCCAGGACCACCACGGGGATCTCCCGGTCGGTCTTCCGGGCGTACTCGTCGTAGGCGGGCCACACCTCGGTCATGAGCCGCCAGAGCCGCTCGCGCTCCTCGCCGGTCGCCACGCGCGACCGGGCGGTGAGCTTGTCCGCGGCGACCTGGACCTCGGCGGTGTTGTCGGCCTGCATGTTCTTGAACCACGCGGGGTCGTCGGTCGCGCCGCCGTTGGAGGCGATCACCACGTACGCGTCGCCGAGGGGCTGGTAGATGAGCGCGGTGCGCCGCGGCTGCCCGGTCTTGCGCCCCTTCGTGGTCACCAGGAGCGTGAAGACGCCGGGCCGCCACTCGTGACCCTCGGCGCCGTTGGTCTCGACGTACTTCCGGATGTGTTCCTTCACCCAGCCGACGGGGCTGTCCACCACTGCCATGCCTCCGAAGCTACCCAGGAAGGGCCGTCGCCGCTCTGCGGGCGGGGCCGCCGGTCGCTACTCCGCAGTCACGACCGGCGGCCCCGACGGGGTGGGGACGTCCGCCTCCCACCCCCTGGCGCGCCCCGGTCCTCCGGCGCAGCGCCGGACCCCGCCCGCGTGAACGGGGTCCGGGTCGCTCGGTCGCGTCGTCGAGGACGCGGTCGGACCGGGCGGCCACGACTGCTCGCCCTAGTAGATCTGGCTGGTGCGGCGCATCTTCACTCCTCGGGCTCGGGTGCTCCGCCCACTATGGCCGCCGCGGGGGCTGGCGGCTCATACGAAAGGGGGATAGAAGAGCGTTATGCCCGAGCTGGAGCTCCGCCACCTGCGCGCGGTCTGCGCGATCGCCGAAGAGGGCAGCCTGACCAAGGCCGCCACCCGCCTGGGGCTCACCCAACCCGCGATGAGCGCCCAGCTGCGGACCGTCGAGCGGATCGTCGGCGGCCGGCTGTTCGACCGCACGCCCAACGGCTCCCCGCCCACGGACCTGGGCAGGCAGGTCGTCGGCACGGCCCGGCTGGTGCTCGACGAGGTCGAGCAGCTGGTGGCGCTGGCGCGGGGCCGCAGCCGCGGCGACGAGCCGGGACCGCTGCTCGTCGGCGGGGTGCCCACGCTGTTCTTCGGGTACTTCGTCGAGGAGCTGCGGCGGGCGATCCCCTGCTCCGGGGTGCGCACCGAGATCATGCCCGGCGCGTCCGACCTGCTGGAGCTGCTGGTGTCCGGTCAGGTGCACCTGGGCGTGCTGGACCGGTTCGAGGGTCTTGAGCGGCGCGAGCTGCGCGGCCTGGAGGTCCGGCGGCTGGTCAGCGAACCGCAGTTCGTGGCGCTGCCCGCGTCCGACCCGCTGGGCGCGCAGGAGGAGGTGGACCTCGCGCAGCTCGCCGACCGGGACTGGGTGTCGCCGGCGGACGAGATCGTCGGCAACCGCCTCCAGATCTTCACCGCCTGCGCCGAGGCCGGGTTCACGCCCCGGTTCACCCACCACGTCAACGAGGCGAGCACCGCGCGCGGCCTGGTCGCCAACGGCGCGGTGTCGTTCGCGATGCCCCAGTCGCGCGGCGGCGACGGCATCGTCATCCGGCCGCTGCGCGGCGCGCCGCTGATGGTGGACCTGCTGCTGGCCACCCGCCGCGAGGGGCCCGCGGCCGGCCGGGCCGACGACGTGTTCGCCGCCGCGGCCAGGGCGTACCGGGCGGTGCTGCCCCGCAACCCCGGCTACGCGAAGTGGTGGCGGGAGCACCCCGAGGCGCACCGGGAGATCGACGCGGCCCTGCTGCTCGGCTGACCCGGCGCCGGGCGGTCGGGCCCGCCCCGACCCTGGCCCCGCGCCGGGCGATCGACCGCCTTCACCGCACGGCGCGCGACGGGGACCGACCCGCCCGAACCCGAACCCGAACGGCACGGGCAGGAGGGGCGCTCTCCCCGCCCCTCCCCCTCGCCTCACCGACCGCGCGCCGCGTCCTCGATCGTGGTGGGCGCGCGGCCGATCAGCTTCTCCAGGTCCGGCCGCACCTCCGCCAGGGCGCCGCGGCCGATGTTGACCTCGATGTCGGTCAGCAGCTCGGCCACGAAGTCGGGCAGGCCGAACCCCTTGAGGCCCGCGACGCGCTCGGCCGGGGTGACCGCGGTGTGCGTGGCGCCGCGCAGCGCGGCCAGCTCGTCGAAGCTCCACGCCCGCGGCCCGGTCAGCTCGTGCACGGTGTTCTCGTGGCCGGGCTCGGTCAGCGCGATCGCGGCGGCCAGCGCCAGGTCGTCGCGGGACGCGCTGGCGATGCGCCCGTCGCCCGCGGCCGTGACCAGGGGGCCCGGGGCGAGGTAGTTCTCGTGGTACATGCCGTTGCGCAGGAACGTGAACGCCACGCCGGTCCCCCGGATGGCCTCCTCGGTCGCCCGGTGCGCGGCGGCCAGGCTCAGCGGCGAGGTGTCGGCCTCGAAGACCGACGTGTAGAGCACGTGCCGCACGCCCGCGTCGGCGGCGGCGCGCACGGCGGCCCGCTGCATCGCGATCCGCGCGTCGTCGGGGCCGTCCGCGGACACGAGCAGCAGCTTGTCCACGCCCTCGAAGGTGCGCGAGAGGTCGCCGGCGAAGTCGCCGGGGCGCACCTCGACGCCGAGGTCGCCGACCCGCTCGGGGTGGCGCGTGGCCGCGACCAGTTCGCCGGCGGGGACGCGGGCCCGGGCGTGGTCGAGGATCAGGGAACCGAGGTGGCCGGACACGCCGGTGATCAAGGTCGTCATGCCGCTGAACCTAGGCAAGCAACTTTCGATTCGTAAGTACCTACTTCTTCGTGGGGTACTTACGGTTCGGAAAGCATCCAGCTAGGGTGCCTGACCATGGGTGAACCGGCTGACGTCTACGACCCGAACTGCCCGTCCCGGCAGATCGCCGACCACGCCACGAGCCGCTGGGGCACCCTGGTGCTGGCCAAGCTGGTGCGCGGCACGATGCGGTTCGGCGAGCTGCGCAAGGCGGTGGCCGGGGTGAGCGAGAAGATGCTCGCCCAGACGTTGCAGGCGCTGGAGCGCGACGGCCTGGTGCGCCGCGAGGTCCACCCGGTGATCCCCCCGCGCGTGGACTACTCCCTCACCCCTTTGGGAACCCAGATCGCGGAACGGGTCAAGGGGCTGTTCACCTGGATCGAGGACAACCTGCCGAACCTGGTGGCGGCGCAGGAGGCGTACGACGCGCGGCGCGCGGAGAACGTGTGACGGGTCACGTGCAGCCCTCGGACCTGTGCCACACACGAGCACGCCTGTCGTGGGTGCGGCGATGCGCGCAGAGATGCGGACATCCGATCTCTGTGACGTTCGGTGAACCAACGCCAGGTGAATTCCGAGTGAGGTTTGCCAGGATGGGGTCATGACGCAGCCGTTCACGGACGATAGTCACCCGGCCGAGCCCTACCCGGGAGCTCGGCCGGGACACTGCTTCGCGCACCTCGACGGCGCGGGCTGGCCGGTGACGCCCGACCCGACCGCCGTGTCCGGGTGGCGGGTCGGGCCGGGCGGGTCGGACCTCGACGACTGGCTGGCCGGGCACGGCGAACCGCCGCTGGCGGGCCGGATGCCGGTGCTGGCCTACGGCTCCAACGCCAACCCGGCCAAGGTGACGTGGCTGCGGGAGGAGCTCGGGCTCACCGGCCCGGCGGTGGTGCTGAGGGCCCGGTGCGAGGGGCTCGCCGCGGTGTGGGCCGCGGGGCTGCGCAAGACCGACGGCCAGCGGCCGGCGACCCTCGCCGCCGCACCGGGCGTCGAGGAGGAGCACGCGGTGTGGTTCGCCACCGCCGAGCAGCTGCGCGTGCTCGACCGCTGCGAGGGCCGCGGCCTGCGCTACCAGCTCGTCCGGGTGCGCACCGGCCGGGTCACCCTGTTCAACGGCGCCGTCGTCGACTCCGTGCTCGCCTACACCGGCGCGGGCTGGCGCCGGATGCCGCTGCTGGTCAACGGCAGACCGGTGCGCTGCGCCGACGTGGACCAGCGGGGCGCCCACCGCCTCGCCGGGCGGCCCGCGGACACCGACGGCCTCGACGTGACGCCGGTGCACGGCGACCCGACGCCGGACGACTGGCCCGACCGCCTGTTCGCCTACGGCACCCTCCAGCCGGGCCTGGCCGCGTGGCCGCTGGTCGAGCCGTTCGTGATCGGCGACCCGGAGCCCGCCGCGCTGCCCGGCGCGCTGCACGACACCGGCCTCGGCTACCCGGCGCTGCGCCCCGCGGGCGGCCCGGCCGTGCCCGGCCACCTGCTCCGGCTGGCCAACCCCGAGGACGCCCTGCCCGTGCTCGACGAGTACGAGGGCGACGAGTACGCGCGCGTCCGCGTCGCCCTGCCGGACGGGCAGGTCTGCTGGACCTACGTGTGGCGGTCCGAGGTGGGCGACATGCCGCGGCTCGACGGCGGTTGGGTCGAGGACCACCGATGACGAACCCGATCCGGTGAATTCTTCGCCGAAGCGGCCAACCACCCGGCCGCGGGGTACGTCCTCCGGGTAGACCACGCACCCGAGCCAGGAGGTGGACATGAGGCGACTCGTCGTCTTCGGCGTCCTCGCGGTCGCGCTCACCGCGTGCGGCAACCCGGGGCCCGCCGCCGAGCAGTCGACCATCGAGGTGGAACCCGGGTCGAGCAGCGACGGCGTCGCGCCCGTGCCGCCGTCGTCCAAGCCCCTGCCCGCGTCGACCGCGTCGACGCCGCGCGCGTCCGGCCGGTGCACGGCCGCGGTGCTGGCGGGCGAGGTCCAGCCCGGCGACCCCGCCGCGGGCAGCCGGTACGCCAAGCTCGTGGTGACCAACAACGGCCAGGCGCCGTGCACGCTCAACGGCTACAGCGGCCTCCAGCTGCTCGACCCCTCCGGGCAGCAGGTGCCCACCGACCTCCAGCGCACCACCGACCCCGGCCCCACCCTGGTGACCCTGCCGCCGAAGGGCCGGGCGGCGGCCAACCTGCGCTGGACCGTCGTGCCGACCGGCGACGACCCGGTGCGGGGTCCGTGCGAGCCGGAGGCCGGGCAGGCCAGGGCGATCCCGCCGGACGAGACCCAGCCGATGAGCCTGTCCTGGGACCTGGGCCCGGTGTGCGGCGATGGGAAGATCGAGATCAGCGCGTTCTACCCTGCCTAGGTGATCGAGTCCAACGTCCCCGGCCACGCCGGTGAGCTAGCCGTCCGCACCTGGCCGAACCTCGACGCCACGTGGCTGGCCGTGCTCGTGCACGGCTACGGCGAGCACGGCGGCCGGTACGGGCACGTCGCCGACGCCCTGGTGGGCGCGGGCGCCCTGGTCGTCGCGGCCGACCACGTCGGCCACGGCCGGTCCGCGGGCGAACCCGCGCTGATCGGCGACTTCGACGGCGTGGTCGCCGACGTGGCCGCGGCGGTCGGCTCGGCGGCGTCCGACCTGCCCACGGTGCTCGTCGGCCACTCGGTGGGCGGCCTCGTCGCGGCCCGCTACGCCCAGCTGCACCCGCTGTCCGCGCTGGTGCTCTCCGCGCCGGTGCTGGGCACCTGGCAGGGGCTGGACCTGCTCTCGCTGCCGGAGCTGCCGGACACCCCGATCGACCCGGACGTGCTGTCCCGCGACCCCGGGGTCGGCGAGCGGTACGCCGCCGACCCGCTGGTGTGGCACGGCCCGCTGCGGCGGGAGACGCTGGAGGCGGTGGAGCGCGCCCTGGACGAGGTGAACTACGGGCCCACGCTGGAGCACCTGCCCACGCTGTGGCTGCACGGCGACGCCGACGAGCTGGTGCCCCTGGCCGACACCCGCACCGGCACCGACCGGCTGCGCGGCCTGCTGTTCGAGGAGCGCATCTACCCCGGCGCCCGGCACGAGCTGTTCAACGAGACGAACTCGGACGAGGTGCTGGCCGACGTGGTCGCCTTCGTCCGGAGGGTGCTCGACCTGGCCTGAGCACCTGGCCTGGGCACCTGGCCTGGGCACCTGGCCTCGGCGCCAAGCCGCGCGACGCGCCGGCGGCCACCCGCCACGCCCGTGCCCAGCCCTCGCGGGCACAGGCCGCGGTCGCTTCCCCGATGCCCGACGGCGCGCCCGTGACCGCGCGCCCCCGCCATGGGGATCGCCCCGCCGCGCGGTGGGGCCGCGCGGTGGGGCGATCCCCGGGTCGAGCAGGTCACGTCGAGCGGGTGGCGCGGCAGGCGCGGTCGCCGCCCCACCCGTCAGACCCTGACGTGCGGAGGTCAGTCGTCGTCGTGGGACGACTCGGACTCGTGCCCCTCGGTGGCGGTGGAGTTGGTGTACCCGGTCACGGCGCCGTCGTCACCGGAGAAGTGCCACACCTCGTGGTGGCCCGCGTTGTCGCTCTCGTACGTCCAGGACAGCTGGCCCCAGTAGCCCGCACCGTCCTCGCCGGCGTACAGGGCGTCCTCGGCGAGGTACGAGTACTCCTCCGAAGCGCCGGCAACCACGTTGTGGATGAACGCGCCGTTCGAATCGGCCGACGCGGTGCCGCTGTCGTACGACACCTCGTCCGCGGATGCGATCCCCGACGCGCCGATCACGAGCGGCAGCGCCGCGGCGCCGGCGACCATGAAACGGATGATGCTGCGCATGGTTGAACCTCCTGGTTGTCGTGTGGTGCCATGCGAAGACATCGTTACCGGCGCCGACCTGCCCCCGCCGGGCTGCGACCGCATCGTGTGACGTGCGGTTTGAACAGGCAAAAAGCCCTGATCAGCGGTCATCACGAGGGGTGTTCGCAAGGCTGAGCTTGTGAGTGAAGGCGGGTGAACCACCGGGTCCACCCGACCGGGTCGTCGACATCGCCGCGCCGGAGGAGTAATAGCCCCCCGGTCCCCGCTCCGGGCCCGCCGGCGCGGCTCCGAAGCGGGCCGCTGACGCGGCGGACGCGGATCGTGGACAATTTCACCCCGAGATGGCAGAGGACGACTTGGAGCTGCTGATCACCGCGGTGGTGGCGGCCGACGACGAGCGGCAGGCGCGCGCGGCCTGCGACGGGCTGCTGCGCCGCGTCGGCGGGCGGGTCGTGCGGACCCTGGACTGCTCGGACGAGGAACCCGGCTGCTGGTCGGTCACCCTCTGCGTGGTCAGCGGCGAGCGCGTCGGCCAGAACGTGGCGGGCGCCCTGGCCCGCGCCGTGCGGGCCTTCGTGCGGCGGCTCGACGACGAGCTGCCGCTGCCGCGCGTGGCGTGCGAGCCGCCGACCGCGTGGACCGTGCTGGACGACCCCGGACCCCTCGACGCGCTGGTGCCCGGCGTCGAGCGGCTGCTGGTCGAGGCGTGGGCGGGCGGCGACCCCCAGCACCGCGGGCAGGCCGAACCGGAGCCGCCGGAGGCGGAGGCCGGCGAGCCCGCGTCGAGCACCAGGCTGCTGCTCCGGGTCGACGTGGCGACCGACCGGTCCGCGGGGGCCGAGTGGCAGGCACGGGCCGTGGCGAGCCGCGTCGCGCGCAATGGCAAGATCACCCGAGTGGCTCCGCGCGGTGATCTACTGAGCGTGCACGTCGACCTCGGTTCCACGGGGAATTCACCTGACGTGGCGCTACGGGAGGCCGTCACGTCGCTGGGCCGTTCGGGGTGGTCCGCCCCGGCGTGGACGGGCCCGTCGGCGACGGCGCGCTGGTCAGCCGCGCCCGTCCCACCAGCCGGGATAACCGCCCTGGAACTCACCGCGACACCGGCCTCGGCATTCGTGTGGACGGTGCCCGACTGAACTCGACACCGCTAATCCGATCGAGTGGTCTTGGCATCCACCCGATTAGCCGATACCGCTTGTGAAACGCCATAATTCAGTTTCTAATTTCAACAATAGGAACACCAACTTTCCAGGAGGGTCGGGAGCGCACATGGCCAGCATCGGAGAGGTCCGCGGCTTGATCGAGCAGGCCATCGCGAAGGCCAACGAGAGCGTGAGCGCCCTGCAACAGGCCGCTGACCTGGTGGAAGACGCCCAATCTCTGCTCAGCACCGCCACCGAGGGCAGCAACCGGTCCGAGGCCGAACAGGTGAACGCGCGATTCGCCGAGGTGGTCAGCGGGGTATCCGACCTCCAGAAAACACTGAGTGCCGGGATCAGCCAGGCCGAAGGCATGAATTCAGAGCTGTGACGTGACGTCCATCGGCGAGGTCAAGCTCGCGCTCGAACAGAGCTGCGAGTTGCTCCGTGATGCCTACCGGTGCGTCCGGGAGGCCGAAAGCGCGTTGGTCGAAGCGGTCGACGCGCTGGGCAAGGCGAGCGCCAACCACCACCAACCCCTGCTGCCGCCGGAGTTCGCCAAGGCCCGGGAGATGTTCGCCGACGAGCTGGAGCTGATCGTCACGAGCCTCGAACTGGCCCGACGACTGACGACGGAGCTGTGACGTGAGCAGGCGGGAGGAGCGCCAGAAGCGGATCGCGGACGCCTTCGAGGAGTTCCGGCTCTCCGTGGCCGCCGCGCTGGGCAACGCCTCGCGGGAGCACCGCCTGGCCGCCGAGGAGCACGCCCGCGGCATCTTCGAGGCCGTGCTGCGTGGCGAGGGCGTCGACCGGGCGCTCGACGACCCGCTGCTCGCCGGGGTGCTGCGCAACGAGCTGTTCGACCAGCACGTGGACCAGGCCGTGCGCGACCGCGCCGAGGCGTTCCGCGAGTGGTCCGAGCACGGCCCCGACCGGCTGACCGCGCTGGTGGGCGCGGTGGCCGACGGCCCGGCGTCCCGGCCGCCCGAGGAGTGGCTCGGCACGCCCGGCGCGGCGGACGGCAGCGAGGGCGTGCCGGAGCTGTGGCGCATCGGCACGGGCACGGTGCCCAGCGCGCCGGAGCGCCGCGGGTTCCCGGTCGCCGTGCCGCTGCTCGACCAGGCCCACCTGCACGTCTCCTCCACCCACACCAGCCGCGTCACGGCCGAGGGCCTGGTGGAGAACCTGCTGCTGCGCCTGCTCAGCCACTTCCAGCCGGGCCTGGTGCACGTCCACGTGTGGGACGTCGGCCAGCTCACCGGCGCGCTGCCCGGCCTGTACCCGCTGACCCGCGCCGGGCTGCTCACCGTCCACGACCCGGCCCGGCTGCACGAGCTGCTGGACGAGCTGTCCGACCACATCCGCCGCGTCCACACCGGCGTGCTGGTCGAGGGCCACCACTCGGTGGGCGCCCACTCGGCGGGCGTGACGGGCGGTCGGCGCACCGAGCCGTGGCGGGTGGCCGTGCTGTTCGGCAACCGCCGCCCGCTCAAGGAGGAGCACCAGCAGCAGCTCCAGCGGGTGGCGCGCAACGGGCTGGCCGCGGGCATCCAGCTGGTCGTGGTGGACATCCCGGTCACGGTCAACTCGGCGGTCGAGACCGTCACCGTCGCCGACGACCTGACCGCCAGGTGCACCATGACCGGCGACAACGTGGCCGTCGAGCTGGACCCGCCGTTCCCCCGCGACCTGGTGCCCCGCGCGTGCGCGGTCATCGCCGAGGCCCGCGAGGCGCGCCGCACCCGGCTCAGCTCGTTCGGCGACCTGCTGCCCGAGCACCTGTGGCGGGAGAGCTCCGCGGCGGGCGTGGTCGCGCCGGTCGGCTTCCGCGAGGGCGAGCCGGTGCACGTCGCCCTGGGCGACACCTCGCCGCACGCCCTGATCGGCGGCCCGAGCGGGTCGGGCAAGACGAACTTCCTCTACGCCATGCTCGGCAGCCTGGCCGCCCGGTACGCGCCGGACGAGCTGGAGCTGTACCTGCTGGACTTCAAGGAGGGCGTGTCGTTCGCCCAGTTCGCGCCGGGCCGCAAGGACCCGACGTGGCTGCCGCACGCGCGCCTGGTCGGCGTGAACGTCAACACCGACCGCGAGTTCGGCGTGGCGCTGCTGGCGTTCCTGGCCGACGAGATGCGCCGGCGCGCCGACGCGGCCAAGCGGCACGAGGTCACCAAGCTGGAGCAGCTGCGCGAGGAGGACCCGGGCGGCCGCTGGCCGCGGGTGGTGGCCGTGATCGACGAGTTCCAGTACCTGTTCGCCGAGCGCGACCAGGTCACCGCCAAGGCCACGCAGCTGCTGGAGGACGTGGCCCGGCGCGGCCGGTCGCAGGGCATCCACCTGGTGCTGTCCAGCCAGGACGTGTCCGGCATCGAGGGCTTCTGGGGCAAGTCGGCGATCTTCGAGCAGTTCACCGTGCGGATCGCGCTGCCCAAGGCCCGGCGGGTGCTGGCCGAGCCGCAGAACGACGCCGCGGTGGAGCTGCCGCGCTGGCACGCCGTGGTCAACCACGAGTCGGGCGTGCGGCCGGGCAACGAGGTCGCGCGCGTCCCCGACGCCACCCGCAAGGGCACCATCGACGCGTTGCAGGTCGAGCTGCACCGCCTCAGGCCCGCGGACCTGGCCGAGCCGATCCTGTTCGACGGCAGCAAGGTGCCCGCGCTCGGGTCGCTGCCCGACTACCGGGCGCTGCGGCCGGGCGCGGCCTCCCCGACCGTGCTGCTGGGCCAGGTCATCGACGTGGCGGGCAGCGCGGCCAAGGTGCGGTTCGCCCGCACCCCCGGCCGCAACGTCGCGGTCATCGGCTCGCTGGCCGAGGACGCGGCGGCGGTGCTGGCGGGCGCCGCGCTGTCGCTGGGCCGCCAGCACGAGCCCGGCGAGGCCCGGTTCACGCTGGCCTGCCTGGCCGAGGACGCCTGGCCGTACGCGGACCGGCTCGCCAAGCAGCTGCGCGACGCCGGCCACGAGGTCGACCAGCTGGGCCTGGACGGCGTCCGCGGGCTGGTCGACGACATCGCGTCCCGGATCACCGCGAGCATGACCGGTGGGCCGGGCGGGCCGCTGGAGCCCCACTACGTGGTGGTCTACGCGGTGGACGCGGCGCAGGCCCTGCTGGAGATCAAGGACGACAAGCGGGTCTCCGGCGTGGACCGGCTGCGCACGGTGCTCAAGCACGGCCCGGAGCACCGGACGCACGTGCTGGGCTGGTGGCGCGGCGTGCAGCGGCTGAAGAACAGCCTGCCGCCGGGCGTGTACGACGACGTCGGCGCCTGGGTGGCGTTCGACGTGCAGGGCAAGGACCTGGTGTCGTTCGGTCCGGAGCAGGTGCTGACGTGGTCGCCACGACCGCGGCGCGGCCTGTTCTTCGACCGGTTCGAGCACTCGCGGCCCCAGGTGGTCATCCCGTTCGACACCGAGCCGCGCGGCGGTTCGGCCCTAGCCGGGGAGGAAGCATGATCGGACACGCGTCCTTGGTGCCGGTGCAGCGCACCAGCGGGGAACTCGTGCCGCGGACCGTGCCGGGCTCGGCGGTCGAGCGGTACAAGGACATCGTGCGGCAGGTCGACCAGTCGCTGGAGCGGATGCGCGAGCACGACCGCGAGCGGGTGCGGCTCATGGTGGGGTGGCTGATCGCGTCCCAGGAGCGGATGGCCGCGGTGACCGAGCAGGAGCGGGTCACCAGGGGCCTGGCGCGGGTGCACTGGGAGGCCGTGGTCGAGCTGCTGTGGGACGAGCGGTGGATGAAGATCAAGCCGATGCCCGCGCCGGAGGAGTCGGTGCCGCCGCGACCGCAGCAGGAGTACGACGAGGCGATGGACCGGGCCTACCGGGCGCTGGAGGAGGCCGCGCAGAAGCGGTCCCTGCTGCGCCGCAAGAGCGCCTGAGGGCGCTCAGAAGCCCCAGGAGACGGTGACGGTGTCGAAGTCCAGTTCCGCGCCGGCGCCCCGGTAGGTGGCCAGCGCGGCGGCGTTGTCCTCCTCCGTGCCCGTCCACGCGCCGGTGCAGCCGCGCTCGCGGGCCAGGTCGAGCAGGGCGCGCACGAGCGCGGTGGCGATGCCGCGGCGCTGGTGCGCGTCGTCGACGCCCAGCTCGTAGAGGAACATCTCCACGCCCTTGTCGGGGTGGATGGTCTCGACGCCGGAGGCGAAGCCGGCGGGCAGGCCGTCCACGTAGGCGACGAGCAGGTGGTGCCGGTCGTCGGCGAGGAAGGCGCGGGTGGCGTCCTCGCGCGGCGGGGCGTCGAACAGGTGGCCGGCGGCCACCACGGCGTCGAACGAGGTGACCCGGCGGATGTCCACGCGGGCGAGCGTAACGCGTGGGTGATGATGCGGTCATGCGCGTTCTCCCCACCCCCGCCGACGTGACCTCGACCCACCCCGACCCGCTCCTGCGCTGGGCGTCGCAGGCCCTGCTGCCCGGTCGGGGCGGGTCCGCGTGGGCGCACGGCGACGCGGTGGCCGTGTGGGCGCCGGGCCTGTACCGGCGCGACCGGCTGGTGCTGGCCGGGCCGCCCGCGGACGTGGCGGTGCTGCTGCGGGAGCACGCCCGGCCCGGCACGCATCCGCTGATGACCGAGGACCTGGCCGGACGGCTGGTCGCGGAGCTGGGCTGGCCGCTGCTGGGCGTGTTCGGCTGGATGGAGCGCACCGGGTCGGTGGACGCGCCCACCGACGGCGCCCGGTGGCTGGCGGAGGACGGGTGGGGCGAGGTGGAGGCGTTGCTGCGCCGGGCCAACCCCGACTCGTGGGCGTGGCCGGGCGGGCCGCGGACCACCAGGTGGGCGGGTCTGCGGGCCGGGGACGGCGCGCTGGCGGCGGTGGCCGCGGACGCGTGGTCGACGCCCGGGGTGGGGTTCATCGCGGGCGTGGCGACGGACCCGGACCACCGGGGCCGGTCGCTGTCCACGAGGGTGTGCGCGTTCGTCGCGTCCGCGCTGCTGGCCGAGCACGGCACGTGCGCGCTGATGGTGGGCGCCGAGAACCTGGCCGCGATCGGCGTGTACCGGCGGTTGGGGTTCGCCTACCGGAGCGTGGCGGCGCTGCGCGACGCAGGTCACACCTGACGGGCGGAACAGCGCCCGGGAGCCGCGCGGTTGTGATTTCCATGACCGCACCGAGCACCGCGCGCGAGATCCGCCTCGCCTCCCGCCCCGTGGGCTACCCGACGCCCGAGGACTTCGAGCTGGTCGAGGCGCCCGTGCCGACGCCCGGCGACGGGCAGCTGCTGGTCCGCAACCTGGTGATGAGCGTCGACCCGTACATGCGCGGCCGGATGAACGCCGGCGAGTCCTACGTGCCGCCCTTCGCGCTGGGCGCGGCGCTCGACGGCGGCGCGGTCGGCGAGGTCGTGGTGTCCCGCGCGCCCGGCTTCGCCGAGGGCGACGTGGTGCTGCACGACGCGGGCTGGCGCGAGTACGGCGTGGTGGACGCCTCCGCCGCGGTGGGGGTCGACCCGGGCGTCGCGCCGCTCGGCGCCTACCTGGGCGTGCTGGGGATGCCCGGCATGACGGCCTACGCGGGCCTGCTGGAGGTGGCCGAGTTCCGGGAGGGCGACGTGGTGTTCGTCTCCGGCGCGGCCGGCGCGGTGGGCCAGGTCGCCGGCCAGGTCGCCAGGCTGCGCGGCGCGAAGCGGGTCGTCGGCAGCGCGGGCAGCCCGGCCAAGGTGAGGCACCTGGTGGAGGAGCTGGGCTTCGACGCGGCGTTCGACTACCACGACGGCCCGGTGGCCGACCTGCTCGCGGCGGCCGCGCCGGAGGGCGTCGACGTGTACTTCGACAACGTCGGCGGCGAGCACCTGGACGCGGCGCTGCTCTCGTTCAACCGCCACGGGCGCGCGGCGCTGTGCGGCTCGATCTCGAACTACAACACGCCCGACCCGGTGGGCCCGAGGCACCTCGGCCTGGCCGTGGGCAAGCGGCTCGTGCTGCGCGGCTTCCTGGTGCGCGACCACGAGCACCTGCGCGAGCAGTTCACCCGCGAGGTCGGCGGCTGGGTCGCCGACGGCAGCCTGCGCTACCGCGAGACCGTCACCGAGGGCCTCGAACGCGCGCCCGAGGCGTTCATCGGGATGCTGCGCGGCGAGAACGTGGGCAAGGCGCTGGTCACGCTGTAAACCACTGGCGGGCCCGGCGCGCCGGCGCTAGGTTCGCCCGCATGTGCGCAGCCGCCGTGGCAGTGACCCGGATCCGTCGCGTCTAGCGGCGGCGGTCCTCCACCAGCGAAGAACTCCGCCGCTCCAGCGAGCCATCGCCGGGCGGCCCCTCCCGTGCTGCCCGGCTCACCTCCCAGAGCCGCGGAGCTTCCTTGCGCACCCACGACGACGGCCGCCACGAACTCGGCCAGAACTTCCTCACCGACCCCGCCGCGATCCGCGCGGTCGTCGACCTCGTCGCCCGCACCGGCGGCCCGATCGTCGAGATCGGACCCGGCGGCGGCGCGCTGACCCTGCCCCTGGAGGGGCTGGGCCGCCCGGTGACCGCCGTGGAGGTGGACGGGCGGCGGGTCCGCGAGCTGCGCGACCGGGTCGGGCCCGGCACGTCGGTCGTGCACGCCGACTTCCTGCGCTTCCGGCTGCCCGCCGCGCCGCACGTGCTGGTCGGCAACCTGCCGTTCCACCGGACCACGGCGGTGCTGCGGCGGGTGGTCCACGCCGGGCACTGGACCGACGCGGTGCTGCTGGTGCAGTGGGAGGTCGCGCGCCGCCGGGCGGGCGTGGGCGGCGCGACGATGATGACCGCGCAGTGGTGGCCCTGGTACGACTTCGCGGTGCACCGGCGGGTGCCCGCGTCGGCGTTCCGCCCGCGCCCCGGCGTGGACGGCGGCCTGATGACCGCGACCCGGAGGCCGCGCCCGCTGGTGCCCGAGCCTCGCCGGCGGGAGTACCAGGCGTTCGTGCACCGCGTGTTCACCGGTCCGGGGCGCGGGCTGCGGCAGGTGGTGCGCGCGGCGTACCCGGCGGCGCGCACCTCGGCGTGGGCGCGGCGGCACGGCGTCACCGACCGGACCCTGCCGCGCGACCTCGGCGCGGCGCAGTGGGTGGAGCTGTTCGACCTGGTCCGCTAGACCGGCTCGGCCTTGGTGGTTACGGCGTGCCCGGCGGGGGCACGGCCGGTCCGGGTCCGGCACGCCCGCCGTCACGGCGTGCCCGGCCCGGCCTGGCGCGCGCGACCGGGTTCGGGCCGGCCCGCCCTCCGCCACGACGCGACCCGCCTGCGCGGGCGGCTCGCGCGACCGGCCTGCGCGGCCCGGCCTAGACCAGCTCGCCCTCCGCCGCCACGACCCGCCCCGCGTGCACGACCAGGGTGCGCGGGGCGCGGTCCATCACCGCGGCGGTCACCGTGTCACCGGGCACGACGACCAGGTCCGCGGGCGCGCCCTCGGTCAGGCCGAGGGTCGCGCCGAGCACGGCCGCGCCGCCCCTGGTGGCGATGTCCACGCACATCTCCACCTCGTCGTCGCGGCGGAACCCGTTGCGGTTGGCCAGCTGCCACGTCCGGTCGAGCATGTCGCCGTCGCCGTAGGGCGACCAGTAGTCGCGGGTGCCGTCCTGGCCGAGGCCCAGCCGCACGCCCGCCCGCCGCAGGGCGCGCAGCGGCAGCGGTTCGCGCGCGCCTGGTGCGACCGTGGTGACCGCGACGTCGTGCTCGGCCAGCAGGTCGACCAGCTCGCGCTGCCGGTCGGCGTCCACTGTGGACAACGCGAAGGCGTGGCTGACGGTCACCTTGCCGTGCAAGGACAGCGCGCGCACCCGCTCGCAGATCAGCTCCACCTGGAACGCGCCGAGCGAGCCGGCGTCGTGCAGGTGCACGTCCACGCCGCACCGGTGCTTCTCGGCCAGGCCGAACACGACGTCCAGGTGCCGCACCGGGTCGCGGTCGAAGCCCGCCGGGTCGAGGCCGCCGACCAGGTCCGCGCCCGCCCGCAGCGCCGCGTCGAGCAGCTCGGCCGCGCCCTTCTCCCGCAGGATGCCGCACTGCGGGAACGCCACCACCTCGACGTGCGCGCGCCCGGCGTGCCGCTCGCGGGCGGCCAGCACGCCCTCCAGCCGCTCCAGCCCCGAGTCGGCGTCGACCTGGGCGTGGCTGCGCACGTGCGTGGCGCCGGCCGCGATGGTGCGGCCGAGCGTGTGCGTGGCGCGGTCGGCGACGGTGCGCTCGGCGGACCGCCAGTTGCGGCGGTCGTTCTCGACCAGGCCGGCCAGGCCGGGTTCGGCGGTGTGCGGCCGGAACGGCAGGCCCAGGCGCGTGGAGTCGAGGTGGGCGTGCGCGTCGGTGAACGCGGGCAGCAGCACCCCGCCCCGGCCGTCGACCACCGGCACGCCGTCGGGCGCGCGGAGGCCGGGCGCCAGGGAGGTGACGCGCCCACCCGCGCACAGGACGTCGAGCGGGTCCGTGCCGGGGGCGCTCGGCCACGGCCGCACGGAGCGGATCAGCAGGTCACCGGTCACCGGTCGACGCTACCCCCGGGCGCGCGGGGCCGCCGGCGATGAGCTTGCCGGGGTTGAGCACGCCGGTCGGGTCGAGCACGCCCTTGGCCGCCGCCAGCACGTCCAGGCCGAGCGCGCCGACCTCCGCTTCGAGGTAGGGGGCGTGGTCCGCGCCCACCGCGTGGTGGTGGCTGATCGTGCCGAGCCCGGCGATGGCCTCGCTCGCGGCGGCCTTGGCGACCTGCCACTGGCCGACCGGGTCGGCGGCGTCGCGCGCGGCGATGGCGGTGAAGTAGAGCGACGCCCCGGTCTCGTAGGCGTGCGAGATGTGGCACATGACGACGCAGTCGCCCAGCGCGTCGAGCAGGGCGCCGCGCACGGCGTCGCGCAGCTCGTCCAGCGCGGCCCAGTGCGCGGCGGTCTCCAGGGTCTCCACGCACGCGCCGACGTCCATCAGCGCGTCCCGCTGGCGCGGGCCGTTGAACCGGCCGTGCCGCCACGCCTCGCCCAGCGGCGTGCCCAGGGACACCAGCCGGTGGCCCCGCAGGGTGTCGCGGCGCTTCCGCGCGACCTCCGCCCGGTCGCGGCCGTGCCAGCCGAGGACCAGCAGGCAGGGCCGCCCGACGCCGCGCGCCCGGAGGTAGGCCTTGAGCGCGGTGGTCTTCCAGCCGCCGGCCAGGGCCAGCGTCACCCCGGTCTCGTCCACGTCGGACAGCCGCGTCACGTCGGCGAGCACCCCGTCCTGGGCCAGGGCGCGCACGACCCGCTGCCCGCGCTCCCAGCCGTCGACGGCGAAACCCTCGTAGCGCTCGACCGCCGG
Organism: Saccharothrix xinjiangensis; assembly: GCF_039527585.1. Taxonomy (NCBI): domain Bacteria; kingdom Bacillati; phylum Actinomycetota; class Actinomycetes; order Pseudonocardiales; family Pseudonocardiaceae; genus Saccharothrix; species Saccharothrix xinjiangensis. The sequence goes on from NZ_BAAAKE010000001.1 coordinate 241,787, forward strand.
CCGCGGCCGCACGCGCAGCGCCACCTCGGTGATGACGCCGAGCACGCCCTCGCTGCCGACGACCAGCTGCTTGAGGTCGGGCCCCGCGGCGGAGGCGGGCGCGCCGCCCAGCCGCCACTCGCCCGCGGGCGTGGCCAGGCGGACGCCCTGCACCAGGTCCTCGAACCGGCCGTAGCCCGACGACGCCTGGCCGGCCGACCGCGTGGCCGCGAACCCGCCGATCGTGGCGCGCTCGTAGGACTGCGGCACGTGGCCGGTGGTCAGGCCGTGCGCGGCGAGCAGCCGGTCCGCGCGCGGCGCGGTCACCCCGGCCTGGAGCACGGCCAGCCGGGACACCGGGTCGACGTCCACCAGCCGGTCCAGCCGGCCCAGGTCGAGCGCGACCACCGCGGCCTTGTCGCCGCGCAGGGCCTCGACGCCGCCCACCACGGACGTGCCGCCGCCGAAGGGCACCACCGCCACGTCGTGCTCCGCGCACGCCCGGAGCACGTCGACGACCTGCTCCGGCGTGCCCGGCAGGACGACGGCGTCCGGCACGGCCAACGCGCCCTCGCCGCGGTGCCGCAGCAGGTCCACGTAGGACAGCCCGCCCGCGCGGCCGAGCCGCGAGTCCCGGTCGACCCTGACGAAGCCGGGGCCGACGACGTCGTTGAGCGCGGCGCGCGCGTCGTCGTCCAGCGCCGACGCGGGCACGGCGGGCGGGCGGGCCGCGGTGGTGGCCCCGGTGAGGCCGATCCGCTGCCGGAGCCACTTGAGGGCGTGCGGCGGCAGGTGCCCGGCCTCGGGGGTCCAACGGCCCCGGAGGGTGTGGTCGATGCGCTCCGTCACCGCTACAGTGTTACACATGACGTCCCAACGTCACAGTGATGACGCCCTGCTCGACGCGGCCCGCGACTGCGTGGTCGAGGTCGGGGTCCGCCGCACCACGCTCACCGACGTCGCCAAGCGCGCGGGCGTGAGCCGGATGACCCTGTACCGGCGGTTCCCCGACGTGAAGACCCTGGTCCGGACCCTGATGACCAGGGAGTTCACCACGCTGCTCCAGCGCGTGGAGGTGACCGGCGACAACGCGCGGGAACGCCTGGTCGCGCAGGCCGTCGCGGGCATCCGGCTGCTGGCCGCCGACCCGCTGATGCGGCGCGTGCTCGACCTGGACGCCGAGCTGATGCTGCCCTACCTCGTGCAGCGGCTGGGCAGCACGCAGAGGCTCGTCGAGGCGTTCCTGGTGGCGCGGGTCGAGGAGGGGCACGCGGACGGCTCGATCCGGCCCGGCCCCGTCGCCGCGCAGGCCCGGCTGGTGCTGCTGACCACGCAGTCGCTGGTGCTGTCCGTGCGGCCGGCGACCACCGACCTGGACTTCGAGGAGCTGCTGGCCGAGCTGGCCGCCCACCTCGACGCGGCGCTGTCGTGACCGCGGCACCCGACACGTCGTTGAACGCGGCCCGCCGGGCCCGCGACCTCGACCACGTCGCCGCCAACCCGGTGGACCTGCTCGTGGTGGGCGGCGGCGTGACCGGCGCGGGCGTGGCGCTGGACGCGGCGTCGCGCGGCCTGTCGGTGTGCCTGGTGGAGGCGCACGACCTGGCGTTCGGCACGTCGCGCTGGTCGAGCAAGCTCGTCCACGGCGGCCTGCGCTACCTGGCGCACGGCGAGGTGGGGCTGGCCCACGAGAGCGCGGTCGAGCGCGGCGTCCTGATGACCCGCACCGCGCCCCACCTGGTCCGCGCGCTGCCCCAGCTCGTCCCCCTGCACGGCGGCTCGCGCGCGTCCGTGGTGATGGCGGGCCTGCGCGCCGGCGACGTGCTGCGCCGCCTGGCCCGCACCCCGGCCGGCGTCCTGCCGCCGCCGCGCCGCGCGCCGGCGGCCGAGGACCTCGCCCTGGCGCCCGGCCTGCGCCGCGCCGGCCTGCGCGGCGGCCTGCTGAGCTTCGACGGCCAACTGGTCGACGACGCCCGCCTGGTGATCGCCCTGGCCCGCACCGCCGCCGGCCGCGGCGCGCGGATCGTCACCCGCGCCCGAGCGGTCGCCCTGACCGGCGCGGGCGCGCGGGTCGTCGACACCCTGACCGGCGCGTCCCTCGACATCCGCGCCCGCGCGGTGGTGAACGCCGCGGGCGTCTGGGCGGGCGACCTGGTCGACGTCGACCTGCGCCCGTCCCGCGGCTCGCACCTGGTGCTGTCGGCGGCCACCGCGGGCCTGACCGGCACCGCCCTGACCGTGCCCGTGCCGGGCGCCCGCAACCGCTTCGCCTTCCTGCTGCCCCAGCACGACGACCGCGTCTACGTGGGCCTGACCGACGAACCGGTCACCGGCCCCGTGCCCGACGTGCCCACCGTCCCCCAGTCCGACGTGGACTTCCTGCTGGGCGTCGCCTCCTCGGTCCTGGAACGCGCCCTGACACCCGCCGACGTCCTGGGCGCCTTCGCCGGCCTGCGCCCCCTGCTCGACACCGGCGAGGGCCCCAGCGCCGACCTGTCCCGCCGCCACGCCGTGCTCACGACCGGCAACGTCACCACGGTCGTCGGCGGCAAGCTCACCACGTACCGCCGCATGGCCGCCGACGCCGTGGACGCCACCCGCCTCACCACCACCCCGTCCCGCACCGCGACCCTCCCCCTGGTGGGCGCCGCTCCCCTGCGCTCCCCCGCGCCGCCCCACCTGATCACCCGCTACGGCAGCGAGGCGCCCCTGGTCGCCGCCCTGGGCGAGGTCGCCTGGGCCGTCCACCACGAGGGCGCCCTGACCGCCGACGACATCCTCGACCGGCGCACCCGCATCGGCCTGGTCCCCGCCGACCGGGCCGCCGCCGAACCGTCCATCACCACCGAACTGGCCACCCTGAACGCAGAACCCACCACTCCGGAACGCTCAACACGAAGGCCCTGACCGCACGACTCACCCGACCGGAACGTACGACTCGCGATGCCTGACCGGAGGACACGCCGGGCGAGAGCGCTTCCACCCCGCGTGTCCTCCACTCGGACATCGCGAGTCGAACACTCAGGTCCACCGTGTCCCACGTTCAGGACCCCCGAGTTCTACGTTCAGGTCGCGCGAGTCGTACGTCCCGGACCGGCGAGTCGTACGGTCCGGTCGCGCGAGTTCTGTGTTGGGCATGCGAAAGGGGACCTCCGGGTGGAGGTCCCCTTTGCGCGGGTGGTTACTCGCCGATGACCGGCTTGGACGCCTTCGGCGGTTCCTCGATCAGGGCTTCGCCTTCGAGGCGGACCTTGCGCTGGTGGTCCTTGCCGTCGCCGCCCTGGCCCGGAGGGGCCATCATCGGGGCGCCGCCCATCATGCCCATGCCGCCCGCGCCGCCCGGACGGCCGCCGCCGGCCGCGGGGCCGCCCGCCGCGGGTGCGCCGGTGGGGCTGCCCGCCGCGCCGACCGCGCCGGACATGCCGCCCGCCTGGAGGGTCTGGCCGGAGGCCCCGCCACCGCTCGCGCCGCCACCGAAGCCACCACCGCCACCGCCACCGCCTGCGAAGCCGCCACCGCCACCGAAGCCGCCCGCGCCGCCACCGCCGCTCGGGGTGCTGTGGGACAGGTCGGGGGTGGCCGGGCGGACCGGGGGCACGTAGGCCGCACCGGTGTTCGTGGCGTGGGTGGTGTCGTGGTCGCGGCTGGTCGTCAGGTTGGTGTAGCTGCCGGGGGAGCCGCCGGGGTAGTAGCCGCCACCGCCGGGGTAGCCACCGCCGCCGCCCGGGTAGCCGCCGCCACCGGTCGAGCCGCCGTCCGGGACCCAGCGGCCCGGCTCCCAGTGCCCGCCCGCGCCGGGGGTGCCGGGGGCGCTGCCGGAGCCGCCCGAGCCGCCGGTGCCGGGGCCGGCACCGCGGCCGGGGGGCGGGGCGCCGCCGCCGAGCGTCGGGGGACGGTTCACCACCGGGCCGCTCGGGCCGCCGGGGTAGGCCGATCCCGGCTCGGGGTAGCCGCCGGAGCCCACGCCGACCGTCGGCGGGCGGTTGATGACCGGGCCCGCGCCGTGGCCGCCGCTGCCGGAGGACGGGTTGGTGGTGCCGCCCGGACCGGTGTAGCGCTGGTCGGCGCGGCGGTCCATGTCGCGCAGCTGCTCGTCGGTCAGGCCGAGGCCGCCGGCGCTCGGCCGCTGGTTCAGGCCGCCGCCGCCCCGGTTGGACGAGGTCATGGCGGTGATCGCCTGGAGGACCTGCTTGGCGGTCTGGGCGATCTGCGAGACCGTCTTGATCAGGTCGATCAGCTTCTTGAGCGAGTTGCCGAGCTTCTGGAGGAAGTCGGCGAGCTTCTTGGCGTAGTTGCACGCCATCTGCACGATGTCCGAGATCGCCGCCGCGATGGCCGCGCCGAAGGTCAGGAACGACGCCGCCAGCCACTGGATGATCTTCATGACCATGTCGGACACGGCCTGGCTGATCAGGTCCATGATGGTCTTGCGGACGGTCGCGACCAGCTCGCCCGCGCCCTTGGCGGCCTGCGAGATGCCCTTCGTCGCCTTGGCCAAGGTTTCCAGGCCGGAGGAGTGCTTCTGGCTCGCCGCGCGGTAGCCGTCGGCCGACCGGCCGGTCCAGTTCCGCGTCTCCTCGACGGAGGTGCGGCGGTAGTCGGCCACGATGGACTCGATCTGCTTGGACGCGGACATCCAGCTGTCGGACATCCGCTGGATCGCCTGCGGGCTGCCCAGCAGCGCGTCGAACGGCTCGCGCAGGAAGTCGACGTGCTGGATGGCCCAGCTGAACCCGGCGGACAGGAAGCCCGACAGCGGGTTGGAGGCCAGGCCGACGATGCCCATGGCGGTGTTGGCCATGCCGAGCCCCGCCTGCACCCAGTCGCCGCGCTCGACGGCCGCGACGGTGCCCTGCACGTCGCTGATCAGGTGGGACGGGTCACGACCCTGCGTGGTGGCCGGCGCGTTCATCCACGTGCCCTTCCGTTGAAGCCGAACGCGTTGTCGAGGTCGACGTTCTCGTACAGCTCGGCCACCTCGCGCAGTCCCTGGCACATGTCGGCCACGGTCTCCGTCGCCTGGCCGAGGATGTCCTGGGAGTTGCCGGCGGCCTTCAGCAGGAACTCGGCCAGGAACGAACCGAACACGCCGAAGGCGTCGGTCGACAGCGACGGGTCGGCGGTCTGCGTCGCGGAGAGCATCCGCTGGGTCAGCTGGTCGACCGTGCCCGCGTGCGCCCGGATCTGCTCCGGGCTCACGTTGAACGATTCGAATCTGGTCATGTGTCCCCCTGGTCAGGCCATGACATCGGGCGGGTTGGTGAAGTAGTCGTCATCGGGCCTGGTGTCCCGACGCTGGATCTCGGGGGCCGGTTCCACCGCGTCGGCGCCATCACCCGAATAGCCGTTCGGCATCTTCGCCTTCACGAAGTCCAGGGCGGGACCGTCGCCGAAGGACTCCGACATGATCTGGACGACCTGGCCGGCGGCGGCGCGCTGCGCCTGCGCGACGGCGGTCAGGATGGCGGCGGAGATCCGCTCAGGGTCCTCGCCGCGCAGCTGCGGGCGCAGGACCAGGTCGGTCAGCGCCCCGGAGGCGTTCACCGAGACGGTGATCAACCCGTCGGGTGACGTCGCGCTGCCGCCGACGCCGCCGAGCTGCGTCTCGACCGCGGCCGCGTTCCGCTTGGCCTGCTCGATCTTCTCTCCGTACTGCGCGAGCCACTGGTCCGGCTCCATGTGTCACCCCTCACGGCAACGGGGCTTTCGACCCTGATGCGCCTTCGACCCGTCGACAGTCGATTCGGTTCCCGGTCTCGTATCGTTTCACCGAAACGTGATTTCCGGTCAAGATCGTCCGCGATGCCGCCGTTCGGCGCACGTCCGGGTGGTTTGCTTGCCGATCCGTTGGGTTTTCGCAACACTCCGTCGGGTGAGTCCGGTGCGACGCGGCTCCGGCCGGCCCCTCCACAACCGGATCGGGGTGCTCAGGGTCGAACGGGGCATGACGAGGGCGGGGTTGGCGCGGGCGGTGGAGGTCAACCCCCAGACGATCGGCGCGCTGGAGCGGGGCGACCACTACCCGAGCCTCGACCTGGCGATGCGGATCTGCGAGGTCTTCGGCCTGCCCGTCGAGGCGGTGTTCGGCCGCACCCCGTTCGAGCCGCTGTCCACGCAGGTCTACGGCTAGGACGACAGGAGGGAAGGCACCGTGCCACAGGGGGTGCTGGAGATCGACCGGGTCTCCAAGCGCTACGGGGAGGTCGTGGCGCTGGCCGACATGACCTTCGACGTGCGGGCGGGCGAGCTGTTCGGCTTCGTCGGCAGCAACGGGGCCGGCAAGACCACCACCATGCGCATCGCGCTGGGCGTGCTGGCCGCCGACTCGGGCGAGGTCCGCTGGAACGGCGAGCCGATCACGTTCGAGACGCGCCGGCGCATCGGCTACATGCCCGAGGAGCGCGGCCTCTACCCCCGGATGAAGGTGCTCGACCAGCTCGTCTACCTGGCCGAGCTGCACGGCCTGCCCACCAACGCCGCGCACCGCTCCGCCGAGGACTGGATCGCCCGCCTCGGCCTGCGCGACCGCCGCGGCGACGAGGTGCAGAAGCTGAGCCTGGGCAACCAGCAGCGGGTGCAGCTGGCCGCCGCGCTGGTGCACGAGCCTGACGTGCTGGTGCTCGACGAGCCGTTCTCCGGCCTGGACCCGGTGGCGGTGGACGTGATGAGCCAGGTGCTGCGCGAGAAGGCCGCCACTGGGGTGCCCGTGGTGTTCTCCAGCCACCAGCTCGACCTGGTGGAACGCCTGTGCGACCGGGTCGGCATCGTCCGCAGCGGCACGCTGGTGGCCTGCGGCCCGGTGGACGAGCTGCGCGCCGGCGGCACGTCCAGGCTGGTCGTGGACGCGCCGCAGGCGCCGCCGGGGTGGGCCGACGCGCTGCCGGGCGTGCGCGCCACCGCCGTGTCCGAGGGCCGCACCCTGGTGGAGCTGGAACCGGGCGCGGACGACCAGCCGGTGCTGCGCGCCGCCCTGGCGACCGGGCCCGTGCACGAGTTCTCCCGGCAGCGGCCGTCGCTGGCGGAGCTGTTCCGCAGCGTGGTGACCCAGGAGGCCGCGGCATGACCAGCCTGAGCACGGGCCGGGCGGTGCTCCTGGTGGCGCGCCGCGAGTTCACCGGCCGGGTGCGCACCAAGGCGTTCGTGTGGGGCACCGCGGCGATCCTCGCCGCGCTGGCCGGGTACGTGCTGCTCCAGTCGGTGCTGTTCGACGACGCGGGCCGCGACCGGGTGGCGCTGAGCGGCCAGGCGACCGTGCTCGCCGAGCCGTTGCAGCGGACCGCCGCGTCGTTCGGCCGCGAGGTGGAGGTCGTGGACGTCGCCGACCCGGCCGACGGCGAGGCGCGGGTGCGGTCCGGCGAGGTGGACGCCCTGATCACCGGGGCGCCGGACGCGCTGCGCGTGGTGGTCGAGGAGTCGCTGGGCGAGCAGCTGCGCAGCTCCATCGACCTGATCGTCAAGCAGCAGGTGCTCAACGCCCAGCTCGCCGAGGCGGGCCTGGACCCGGCCGACGTGGCGCGGAACGTGGAGCGGGCCGGTGTGGACGTGGTGGCGCTGGAGGAGCCGGACGAGCGGTCGGGCCAGCGCCTGGCGATCGGCCTGGTGATCGCCGCGCTGCTGTACTACTCGCTGCTGGTGTACGGGACGATGGTCGCCCAGGGCGTGGTGGAGGAGAAGTCCAGCCGGGTGGTGGAGATCCTGCTGGCGACGCTGCGGCCGTGGCAGCTGCTGCTGGGCAAGGTCGTCGGGCTGGGCGCGGTCGGGCTGCTCCAGCTGGTGCTGGTCGGCGGCGGCGGCCTGGTGCTGGCGACCGCGTCGGGCGTGGTCGACCTGGCGGGGGTGGCCGGCGGGGCCCTGGCCACGGGCGTGCTGTGGTACCTGCTCGGGTTCTTCCTCTACGCCACGGTGTTCGCCGCGGCGGCGTCGCTGGTGTCGCGGCAGGAGGAGCTCCAGTCGGTGCTGACGCCGATCAGCACGGCGATCGTGGTGGCGTTCGTGGTGGGCATCAACCTGATGATCAGCGACCCGACGGGGTCGGCGGTGACCGTGCTGTCGCTGCTGCCGCCGTTCGCGCCGATCCTGATGCCGGGGCGGATGGCGATGGGCGTGGCGCCGGGGTGGCAGGTGCTGCTGGCGGTGGTGCTGGCGCTGGCGGCGGTGGCCGCGATCACGTGGCTGGGCGGGAAGGTGTACGCGAACGCCGTGCTGCGGACCGGGGCGCGGGTGCGGCTGCGGGACGTGCTGCGCTGAGGGTGCCGCGCTGAAGCCCTGTCGGTCCGGCCCGGTGGCGCGTCCATCTCGCTGAACGTCATCCATCGCCACTCGATGTAACGACCTCCGGCGGCCGGCCGATTCGTCCGGGACAAGGCCAGGAGGTCCCATGGGTGGTTTCCGCGCGCTCCTCGTCGGCGTGCCCCACTACGACGACGAGGGGATCCCGCCCCTCCCCTTCATCGAGCCCGAGCTGGCGCAGCTGGGCCGGACCCTGGATTCCGCGGGCTACGAGGTCGTGGTGCACGACCACGGGAAGACCGACGGGGACCGCATCGACCAGGCGGTCGAGCGGTTCTGCCGGGACGCGGGACCCGGTGAGAACCTGCTGATCCTGGTGAGCGGCCACGGCATGCACCGCAACGGGCTGGACTACCTGATCCCGTCCAGCGCCAACACGCAGAGCCGGAAGTTCGCCGAGAAGTGCGTGCCGATCGACTTCAAGGAGCACGTCGAGGGCAGTCGCTGCGGTGACGTGCTCGTGATCGTGGACGCGTGCCGGGAGGGCATGCACCTCCAGGAGAAGGGCCCGTACTACGGCGCGGAGTGGTCGGAGGGGAAGAAGGAAGCGGTCGCCGGCCGCGCCGTCGCGTACCTGTACGCCTGTTCGGCGGGCGAGTACGCGCGGTACGTCGACACGGAGCTGGAGTCCTACAGCATCCTGACCAGGGCGTTCACCGAAGTGGCCACGGGTGGGACCGGCCCGGCGCGGCTGGATGCCGTGATGGCGGCGGTGCGCGAGAAGGTCGAGGAGCTGTCCGCTCGGCACGGCCTGCCCCCGCAGCGGGTCCAGTTGTTCGGCGACGTGGGGCGGACCGGGCAGTTCGTCGTCTTCGACCGCCCGGACGGCGCCGGGGCCGATGGCGGGCGGTCGTGGCTCAAGGCCGTCCAGGAGCACCCCGCGTGGCGGTTGGCGGCCCAGGACGACGAGGTGAAGGAGGCGACCGGCGAGCTGGTGGGCCGCTGGGCGGGCGTCGCGGCCAGGTGCGCCCCGGCCCTGGCCGAGGACCCGTGGTGGGACGACGAGCTGGCCGTGCGGACCAGCGACCGGCTCGGGTGGCTCCTGACGCACGTCATCAACGAGGGCAAACTGGCGTTGTCCGACGGCACCCGGCCGCTGAGCGCGAGCGAGGCGGCGCTATTGGTGGTGTTCCCCTTCGCGCACCAGGCCTTCTGGGCCGCGCACACCGCCTCGGCGGTGTTCGAGGACCCGGAGTTCGAGCGCTTCGCGCAGAACTACCCGAGGTTGCTGCAACGCATCGCCCGCGCGACCGAACGCGGCGAACCCCGGGCGGTGGCCGACATCCGCTGGTGGCTCCGGCACCGCCGGCTGGCCAACCGGGGCGATCTGTACGAGCCGAGCGGCGTTGTGGCCGCGTTAGGCGCGTTGGACACCGACAACAGGCTGCTCGCCGAGAACTTGACCCCGTGGCGCCTCGGCAGGTTGTTCCGGAGCCAGCGGATGACCCCGTCGGAGGTCGTGCGGTCGGACGCCCCGACCGCGCTGAAGGCCGAGTGCACCCTGGCCACCGCCACCCCCCAGGAGCAGCACCTGAGGGAGCAGGTGATGGCGCTCCTGCTCGGCGTCGCCCGCCTGCTGGCCATCGACCCGGCTGACCTGCCCCCGGTGGTCGCCGAGCACTTGGGCATCGCCGACGGGGTCGACCTGGAGCAGCTGCGGGCAACCGTCCAGGGCAGTTCCTGGGTCCGACCCCGCCGGAGCCGGACCTGCGTGCTCAACGCCGAGTGCGCGCACCAGGCGGTGGACCACGCCCTGGTCGAGCACACGGCCCGGGTGACGACGACGCTCCAGCAGATCGACACCCTGGACATCACGGCGCTGGAGGACCTGCCTGCGCACGCGTCGGCGGACGAGGTGCGGGCCGCTCGGCTGCCCACCGGCCGCTACGCCTACGACGGCCAGGGCTTCCAGTTCCGGCTCGCGGACGACCGCATCCAGGAGTTGCTGATGGGCAAGCAGCTCTACGGCGATCCCGACCTCGCCGTGCGGGAGCTGTACCAGAACGCGCTGGACGCCTGCCGGTACCGGCGGGCCCGGAGCGAGCACCTGCGGCTGGCGGGCCGGCAGGGGGCGATCCGCTTCGAGCAGGGCGTCGACGAGCTGGGCCGCCCGTACCTCGACTGCGTCGACAACGGCATCGGCATGGGGCGCCGCGAGCTGACCGAGGTGTTCTCCAACGCCGGTGTGCGGTTCGCCGACCTGCCCGAGTTCATCGAGGAGAAGGCGGCCTGGGACCGGGAGGGGATCGAGTTCCACGCCAACAGCAGGTTCGGCATCGGCGTGCTGAGCTACTTCATGATCGCCGACGAGATGACGGTGACGACGTGCCGGCTGGACCGACGGGGTCGACCGGGGAAGCTGCTCGAGGTGCACGTACCGGGCCCCGGCGCGTTGAGCCGCATCCAGGACCTCGGCCCCGGCGCGGACGCCGGCACGAGGGTGCGGCTGCTGCTGCGCCCGGATCACGCGGGCCTCTCCTGCGTGCAGGTCCTGACCTCCGTGCTGTGGTTGTCGGAGTTCGCCGTCGACGCGGTCGACCGGACCAGGCAGGTGTCCTGGGCCCCCGGTGTGCTGTTCCCGGCCACGCTCACCACGCGCAAGGCGAACCCGAGGGACCCCGAACCGATCGTGCTGCCTTCGTCACCGGCCGTCTGGTGGTGCAACACGAGAGGGGCGATCCTGGCCGACGGGATCTGGGCCGGGGAGGACTCGGACCACGTCGTGGTCGACCTCGTCGGCGCGCGCACGCCGAAGCTGACCGTCGACCGGCGGGAAATGGTGGGGCTGGACCAGCACGCGGTCGACCGGCTGATCGCCGGTGGAGTGGCCGACCTGGTGGCGCACGGCGCCCGTTTCCACAACCACGCCTGGTTGGAGGTGTTGGCGAGGAGGAGGCCGGGCGTGGCGGACGCCATCGTCGAACTGGCCTCGTCGGAAGGCGTGCCGTGGCAGGTCGGCGACACGCCGATCGACCTGCGCCGCACCGGGTGCTTCCTGGGCGATCTGCCGATCTTCGGAGGTCTGTTCTCCAGGCAGGCCGACGGGGAGGTCCCCGACCTGCCCGAGGCGATCCTGCGCTGGCGCTTGACCAGGTGGGTGCGGGACGGGCTGATCCCGGGCCTGACCTGCGAGCCCGACGCGCTCCCCGTGGCCCGGCCTTCGGACACGAGGCTGCTCGCGGTCTACCCCGACCAGGGCGTGCGACTGCCCGCCACCGCGTTCCCCCGGAGCCAGGGCGCCGAATGGCTCCCCATCAAAGCCACTGTGCCCCTCGGTCACGTCGTCACGGTGGCCCGGCGCCTGGAGCGCACCCCGGAGGAGGTGGCGGAGCGGCTCACCGCTTTCGGCTACGCGGTGGCGTCCATCCCCCCTTCCACCGTGATCTCGTCCGAGGACCTGCGCCTCATGAGCCAAGACCTCGACGGCGTCCCACCGTGGCTGCCACCGGACGAGGTCGTGCCGCTCGGCCACCTGCTGGACTCGGCCACCAGGTTCTCGCTCCCCACCACCGAGATCGGGCGGCGCCTCGGCCTGCTCGGCTACGAGGCGCCGCCCGCCGAACTGGCGACCGCGCTCGTCCCGGGCGACGAGGTGCTCCTGCGGAGACAACCCGGGGGGACGTACTGGCTGCGGTCGGGCGAGACCGTGCCGATCAGCCACGTGGCCCGCAAGGCGCTCGAGACCGGGCGCGCCGCGGCGGACGTCGTGGCAAGGCTGCGTTTTCTCGGGTACCGGGTACCGCACCTCTCGGCAACGTCCGAGGTCATGGACGAGGACCTGGCGATGTTGAGCGAAGTCGACCAGCGGCAGCTCGCCACCGGCGAGGTGTCGCCGACGGCGATCGCGGTTGCGGCGGAGGCGTCGGGTCGGTCCATCCACGAGGTCGCCGAGCGGTTCGCCGCCCTGGGTTACCGGGTTCCGGAGCACGTGCGCTCGCTGCCCGACACCTTGTACGACCTGCTGCGCCGGGCACTTCCGAACACGAGCGGCACGACCCCGATCGGCGGAGTGGTCGCGGCGGCGTTGGCGACCGGGATCAGCACCCACGACGCCGTCAGCAGGCTCGGGGCGATCGGGTATCGCGTGGCCGACTTCGACCACGGCGTCCCACCGACCCCGGAGGACGTGTTCCTGCTGAGCAGGGACCTCGACGGTCTGGCCCCCTGGCTGAGCGCCGACACCGTGCCGCCCGGACACGTGCTGCGAGCCGCGCGGAACCTCCGGTGGACGGTGCACCGGGTCGTCGACCGGCTCACCCGGTTCGGCCACCGCTGCGACGTGATCGACGCAGATGTCTCCCCGAGCCACGACGACCTGAGGCTGATCAGTGGTGACCTCGACGGTGCGGCGCCGTGGCTCGACCTGGGCACGCCGGTGACGGTCCGCCACCTGCTCCGCGCCGCCACGGCCCTCCGCAAGCCGGTGCACGAGGTGGCGGAACGCCTGTTCCAGCTCGGCTTCCAGCTCCCCGAGGGCATCAGGCCGAGCAAGGGCTGAACGACCGGAGGCCCGCACCCCCTCGGGGTGCGGGCCTCCGGTCCACAAAGGACGTCAGCGCTGGTCGAGCGGCACGAAGTCGCGCTCCGGCGAACCGGTGTAGACCTGCCGCGGGCGGCCGATCTTGGTGGCCGGGTCGTTGATCATCTCGCGCCAGTGGGCGATCCAGCCCGGCAGGCGGCCCAGGGCGAACAGCACCGTGAAGAACTTCGTCGGGAAGCCCATCGCGCGGTAGATGAGGCCGGTGTAGAAGTCCACGTTCGGGTACAGCTTGCGCTCGACGAAGTAGTCGTCCGCGAGGGCGGTCTCCTCCAGCGCCTTCGCGATGTCGAGCAGCTCGTCGGACGCGCCGAGCTTGCCGAGGATCTCGTCGGCGGTCTTCTTGATGATCGCGGCGCGCGGGTCGTAGTTCTTGTAGACCCGGTGGCCGAAGCCCATCAGGCGGACGCCGTCCTCCTTGTTCTTGACCTTCTTCACGAACGCGGACACGTCGCCGCCCTCGTTGCGGATCTTCTCCAGCATGTCGAGCACCGCGCTGTTCGCGCCGCCGTGCAGCGGGCCGAACAGGGCGTTGATGCCCGCGGAGATGGAGGCGAACAGGTTGGCCTCGGACGAGCCGACCAGGCGCACGGTCGAGGTGGAGCAGTTCTGCTCGTGGTCGGCGTGCAGCACGAACAGCAGGTCGAGCGCGCGGACCAGGTCCGGGTCGACGTCGTACGGCTCGGCGGGGAAGCCGAACGTCATGCGGAGGAAGTTCTCCACCAGGCCCAGGGAGTTGTCCGGGTAGAGGAACGGCTGGCCCACGGACTTCTTGTAGGCGTAGGCCGCGATGGTGGGCACCTTCGCCAGCAGGCGGATCGTGGAGATCTCGACCTGGTTGGCGTCGAACGGGCTGAGGCTGTCCTGGTAGAACGTCGACAGCGCGGACACCGCCGAGGACAGCACGGGCATCGGGTGCGCGTCGCGGGGGAAGCCGTCGAAGAACCGTTTCAGGTCCTCGTGCAGCAGGGTGTGCCTGCTGATCTTGGAGGAGAACTCCTCCAGCTGGGCCTTGGTCGGCAGCTCGCCGTAGATGAGCAGGTAGCTGACCTCGTTGAAGTTCGACTTCGCGGCCAGCTGCTCGATTGGGTAGCCGCGGTAGCGCAGGATGCCCGCGTCACCGTCGATGTAGGTGATCTCGGAGGAGCAGGACGCGGTGTTGACGAAACCGCTGTCCAGCGTGACCAGGCCGGTCGTGGCCAGCAGCTTGCCGAGGTCGATGCCGGGGGCACCCTCGGTGGCCGGCACCACCTTCATCTCGTGCTCTCCGCCCGGATGGCGCAGCGCGACGGTACGGGTGTCGTTCGGCGCAGTCGTCGCGTCGGGCATGCAGAGTCCCTCTCACGCTCGGACGGGGTGGCTCGTGCGGGTCTCGCACTCGGCGCGCGGACGTGACCGCCCCTGCACCGCAGCACCACCCCGTTGGGGTCCTGTCAGTTCTCCCACGCTAGTCAGCGGGCTACCCGCTCCACAGCCGCGGTATGAACCGATTCTGCGAGATGGGACCGGCATCACATAAGCAATGCACGAGTGGCTAGCGTGCATTCACCACCGTAGCCCTTCGGGGCTGTTCCTCCACCTCAAGAGGGGTGAGAGCTAGGTCATCCCCAGCTCTGCGCGGAACGGCGGTTCCGCGCCGGCGCGCGAGCAGGTGATCGCCGCCGCGGCGCCCGCGAAGGCCAGCGCGGCGCGCCAGCGCTCGCCGTCCAGACCCCTGACGGCCTCGGTGGACAGCGCGTCGTGGTGGTGCAGCCACGCCAGCAGCGCGCCCTGCACGGTGTCGCCCGCCCCGATCGTGTCGACCACGTCCACGGGCGTGGGTGGGACGCGGATCACGTCGCCCGCCGCGGTCAGCGCGGCCAGCCCGTCACCCCCTCGGGTCAGCACCACCGCCGCGGGACCGCGCCACCCCCGGGCGACCTCCAGCACGTCGTCCTCGGGCGCGTCGGCGGGCAGGTCGGCCAGCCAGCGGGCGTCCTCCACGGACACCTTGAGCAGGCCGACGTCCGGCAGCCACGAGGCGTAGCGGGCGCGGTAGGCGGCCGGGTCGTCGATCAGGCCGGCCCTGATGTTCGGGTCCAGCACGGTCAGCGCGCCGCGCCCCGCCTCGCGCCGCAGCACCCGCTCGTAGGCGCTCGCGCCGGGCTCCAGCACCAGCGACAGGGTGCCGAACGAGACCGCGCGCACGTCGTCCGGCAGCGGCCCGGGGTCGGTGACGAGCCGGTCGGCGGTGCCCTCGACGTAGAACGAGTAGCGGGCCGACCCGTCGTCGGCGAGCCCGACGACCGCGAGGGTGGTCGGCTCCGGGCCGCGCCGGACCAGGTCGGTGCGCACGCCCGAGGCGTGCAGGCGCTCGACCAGCCGGTCGCCGAACAGGTCGGCGGAGACTCGGGACAGGAAGCCGACGGGCGCCTCCAGCCGCCCCGCCGCCACGGCGACGTTGTAGGGGCCACCGCCCAGCCGTGGCGACAGGTCGCCCCCCGGCGTGGGCACGAGGTCGACCAGGGCCTCTCCGGCGACGACGATCACGACTGGCTCCGTTCTCTCCGCAACCCGTCCAGCAGCAGCTCGCCCAGGGCGGTGAACGCCTCGGCGTCGGACACGCCCGCGCGCCGGGTCAGCACCCCGGTCTGGATGCCCTCGATCAGCAGGCCCGCCATCTCGGCGACCAGGGTGGCGTGCACCTCCCGGAACACGCCCTCGCGCACGCCCTCCTGGATGAACTCGCGGATCCGCTCGGCGGCGGCGCGGGCGTTGCGCTCGTAGGTCGAGCGGGTGGGCGCGAAGGCCGCCACGTCCGCGATGAACTGGGCGGACGCCCGCCGCAGCTCGTCGGCGGCGCCGGCCAGGTACGTGCCGACGCGGGCGCGCACGTCCTTGATGCCGGCGATCCGCTGCTCGATCCGCTCGGCCGCGCCCTTGAAGTACCGGCCGACCACGCGGACGGCCAGCTGCTCCTTGCTGGCGGCCAGGGCGTAGAGCGTCGACTTGGAGCAGTGCAGGCGCGCGGCGAGGTCGTCCAGGGTGAAGTGCGCGAAACCCTCGGCGAGCACCAGCGCTTCGAGCCGCCCGAGCAGCTCCACCTGCCGTGGCGTCAGCGGCCTGCCCACGATCGAGGTCATGGTCGGACTCTGTCACACTCCCGGATTACAGTACTGTGGTACGTCCTACAGTACTGTCGATGGTACCGAGGTCCACTTGGCGGCGCGAGCCGTCACACGGAGGTCGACGATGCCCGCCGAACGCCTGCTGCCCACCACCGAGGCCGAGGACCTGCTCGCCCTGGTCCGCGAGATCGCCCGCGACGAGCTCGCGCCGTGCGCGGCCGAGCACGAGGAGCGCGAGCGGTTCCCGCGCGACAAGTTCCGGCTGCTCGGCAAGAGCGGGCTGCTGGGCCTGCCCTACCCGGAGGAGTTCGGCGGCGGCGCGCAGCCGTACGAGGTCTATCTCCAGGCGCTGGAGGAGGTGGCCTCGGCGTGGATGTCGGTCGGCGTCGGCCTGTCGGTGCACGTGATGTCGAGCTACGGGCTGGCCGCGTTCGGCACGGACGAGCAGAAGGCCCGGTGGCTGCCCGACGCCCTGGCCGGCGACCTGCTGGGCGGGTACGCGCTGTCGGAGTCGCACGCGGGCTCGGACGCGGCGGCGCTGTCCACCAGGGCCGCGCGCGACGGCGACGAGTACGTCGTGAACGGCACGAAGGCGTGGATCACGCACGCCGGCGTGGCCGACTTCTACACCCTGATGGCCCGCACCTCCGACGACGGCGGCCGGGGCATCAGCTGCTTCTTCGCGCCGGGGCGGGCGGACGGCCTGACCGCCGCGTCGCCCGAGCGCAAGATGGGCCTGACCGGGTCGACCACGGCGCAACTGGTGTTCGAGGACGTGCGGCTGGGCGCGGACCGGTTGGTGGGCGCGGAGGGCGACGGGCTGAAGATCGCGCTGTCCGCCCTGGACTCGGGCCGGCTCGGGATCGCCGCCTGCGCCGTGGGCCTGGCGCAGGCCGCGCTGGACGAGGCCGTGTCCTACGCGAAGACCCGCACCCAGTTCGGCCGGTCGATCATCGACTTCCAGGGCCTGGAGTTCCTGCTCGCCGACATGGCCGCCGCGGTGGACTCGGCGCGGGCGACCTACCTGGACGGCGCCCGCCGACGGGACCGCGGCCTGCCGTTCCGGCGCCAGGCGGCGGTGGCGAAGCTGGTCTGCACGGACGCGGCGATGAAGGTGACGACCGACGCGGTGCAGGTGCTGGGCGGCGCGGGGTACACGCGGGACTTCCCGGTGGAGCGGTACATGCGGGAGGCGAAGGTGTTGCAGATCTTCGAGGGCACGAACCAGATCCAGCGCCTGGTGATCGGGCGCGAGCTGCGCCGCTGACCGAGCCGGGGCGCCTACCCCAGGGCCGCCCTGAGCCGCTTCCGGTTGAGCGCCACCCAGACGACCAACGTCAGCAACACCGCCACGGCCCACTTCACGCCGTTCCCCCCGACGCTCGTCCGACCACCCGGTGTGGCGGACGGACGGGCGTCGTGGACAGCGTTCAGCGGGGATCCCGCACCGGGACGACCTCGGCGCCCGGCGAACGGCGGTGACGCTAGGTGGTCGATTGTCACCTTCGGTCAACCAGGTCGTACCGTGTGCCGCCGTGAGCGATGTGCGCTGTTCTACGTCGATGACTCGGGGGCGCAAGCCTCTCAGCTCGTCGTCCACGGCTGGGTGGAGCTGTCGGTGCCCGACTGGCGCCCCGCCCTGCGGTCGTGGCTCGACTGGCGCAAAGCTCTCCGTGCCTGCACGGGGTTGCCTGCCAGCTACGAACTGCACGCCACCAAGTTCGTCAACGGCAGGGGAAGGCCGACGGGGACGAGCCGGGACCACAGCAAAGCCAACCGGTCGGCGGTGGTGGTCGACGCGTTGAGCGCGATCGCCGCCATGCCGGGTGTGCGCACCGGCGCCGTCTGCCGCGACACGACCGGGACCCGGTACGTCGACGCCAAGGCAGACCTGTACGCGGACCTGGTCACCGAGATCGACGCACGCCTCGTCGCGACCGGCCGCCACGGGTTCGTGATCATGGACGGGGACGGCACCGACCCCTCCTACCGGCAGGCGCACCGCTCCCTCGCGCTCTCCACCCGCAACCTCGTGGAGGACCCGTTCTTCCGGGGTTCGCACCTCAGCCAGTGGGTGCAGGTGGCAGATCTGGTCGCCTACGCCGCTTACCAGTGCGTGCTGCGCGCCCCCGGGAAGGAGCTCATGTGGGACTGGTACCCGGACCTGCTCGGCCGGATCTGCGTCATGGGCGGAAAACCTCAGGTCAGGTGAACCCGGCGCCGAACGCCCCGGAGAAGAAGCTGGACCCGCTTCCCCACGGGAGTGGGACGGGTCCGCGAGTGGAGCCCAGCGAATCGACGAGCCGCCGCAACAGCGGCTCGTCGACCCGTGAACCGGGATCGCCCGTCAGCGCCCGGGGACCGCTCGGGGCTCCGAGTAGAACGGGTCCTCGACGATCCCCTCCCCGTCCTCGTACCGGTACACCTCGCGCCCCGACACGAACACCTTCAGCGCCCGGCTCATCACGTCCAGCGGGTCACCGGACCAGATCACCACGTCGCCGTCCAGTCCCGGGGCCAGCGACCCGACCCGGTCGTCCAGCCCCATGATCCGCGCCGGGTTCACGGTGATCGACTCCAGCGCCGTCCGGCGGTCCAGCCCCTCCTTCACGGCCAGGGTCGCCTGGTGCACCAGGAAGTGGATCGGCACCACCGGGTGGTCCGTGGTGATCGCGATCTCCACGCCGGCCCGCGCCAGGATGCCCGGGGTGCGCAGCGACCGCTGCCGCACCTCGACCTTCGACCGCGTCGTGAACAGCGGTCCGATGACCACCGGCACGCCGCGCTCGGCCAGCAGGTCCGCGATCAGGTGCCCCTCGGTGCCGTGGTTCACGATGAGCTTGTAGCCGAACTCGTCGGCCAGCCGGAGGGCCGTCGCGATGTCGTCCGCGCGGTGGCAGTGCTGGCACCACGGCAGCTCGCCCGACAGCACGCGGGCCAGCACCTCGGACGTCGGGTCGCGGTCGAACGGGCCGTCCGCCGCCTCGCGCCGGGCCGCGTAGTCCTGCGCCCGGGTGAACGCGTCCCGGATCACCGCCGCGACGCCCTGCCGGGTGGACGGCAGCTTCTTCTGGTCGCCGTAGACCCGCTTGGGGTTCTCGCCCAGCGCGCTCTTCACGCTCACCGGCTCGCGCAGCAGCATCTCGTCGACCGTGCGGCCCCAGCACTTCACGGCCACGGTCCGGCCGCCGATGACGTTGCCCGAACCCGGCTTGACCACGGCGGTCGTGACGCCGCCGCTCAGGGCGTCGGCGAAGCCCTGGTCGGCGGCGTTGATCGCGTCCAGCGCCCGCAGCCGCGCGCCGTTCGGGTCGGTCATCTCGTTGGTGTCCTGCCCGGCCCAGCCCTCGCCCTCCTCGTGCACGCCGAGGTGGCCGTGGGCCTCCACGAAACCGGGCAGCACCCAGGCGCCCGCCGCGTCGACGACCGGCACGCCGTCCGGGACCTCGACGTCCGCGCCGACCGCGACGACCTTGCCGTCCCGCACCAGGACCGTGCCGCCCTCGATCGGCGACCCGGCCACCGGCACGACGTACCCACCCGTGATGGCGACGTTCATAGTTAGCGAGGCTAATGAACTACGACAACGGGCGCAAACCCCACCGGCCCGCCCACGAGTCGCCGGGCTCCAGCCACAGCAGGTCGGTGCCGCTGTTGAGCGCGTCCGGCGGGCACGTCATGGGCTCGACCGCCACCGCGCGGCCCCGGCCGGGGAAGTTGTCCGGCGTGTAGACCTGCACCCACTTGAAGTCCGGGTCGGCCCACAGCTCGACGCCGCCGGCCGGCCCCTTCAGCACGTGCCGCACCAGCCCGTCCACCGGCTCGCAGCCGCCGAACGCGGTGTCCAGCTTCACCCCTTCGAGAAGGCGCGCCACCCGGAAGTCGTAGTCGCCCGACACGGGCTGGGCCGGGGCGTTGGGGATCATCGTCTCCGGGTCGACCGGCAGCACGGTGGTGGCGGCCAGCGACAGCGAGGTCTCGTCGGTCGCCGAAGCGCCCGCCCTGGGGTACGGGTGCGTGCCGACGCCGAACGGGGTGCGCTTCTCGCCCACGTTCGTCACGCCGTGGGACACGGTCAGGCCGTTCTCGTCCAGCGCGTAGGTGATCGTGGTGCGCAGCGGCACCGGCCAGCCGAAGCCCGCGACCGGCGTCTCCAGCGACAGCAGCGACCCGGTGTGCTCGACGACCTGCCACAGCGCGCGGCGCACGAGGCCGTGGATGGCGTTGCCCCGCGCGGGCTCGCCGATCTCCAGCTGCTGCTCCTCGCCGTCGAGCACCCACTTCCCGCCCGCCGTGCGGTTGGGCCACGGGACCAGCACCGCGCCGCTGCCCATGGGCGGCTCGTCGTCGTACGTCTCCGAGTACGGCACGTCGCCGACCGCGTAGGCCTTGAGGTTGGCACCCTCGGGTGCGATGACGGCGCGGGCCGCGCCGTGGGCGATTTCCAGCATGGATCAAGAGCGTATCCGGCCGGTGGGCACGGCACTTCACGCACTGGGACGCGAAATTCTTTCGGTCCACAGGGCCGAAAGCGCTTTCCGCCATCCGGACCCGAGGAGCCGGGAACGACCGGTCCAGCGAGGGCGACCGGCTGACGGAGGACGCCGGTCGACTCAAGACGACCGGCCGCCGGGAGACGGAACCAGGCCACCACCACCGGATCGACTTCCCTACTAACTAGACCGGTCTCTATAGTAAAACCATGCCGAAACGGACCGACACGCGCGACCGCGTCGTGCGCACCGCCGCCCACCTGTTCCGGGCGCAGGGCTACCACGCCACCGGCCTGAACCAGGTGCTGGCCGAGGGCGGCGCGCCCAAGGGCTCGCTGTACTTCCACTTCCCCGGCGGCAAGGAGCAGCTGGCCGTCGAGGCGGTGACCCTCTCGGGCGCGGACCTCCGCGCGTCCCTGACCTCCGCCCTGGACGCCGACCCGGATCCCGTGGAGGCCCTCCGCCGGGTGGTGGAGCTGCTCGGCGAGGGCCTGCTCGCCTCCGACTTCCGCAACGGCTGCCCCGTCACCACGGTCGCGCTGGACGCCTCGGCCGAGAGCGAGCCAATCCGCCTGGCCTGCGAGGACGCCTACGCCTCGTGGCAGCGGGCCATCGCCGACCGCGTCGGCGACGAGGACTCGGCCACCGCCGTCCTGGCCGCCGTCG
This sequence comes from Saccharothrix xinjiangensis, assembly GCF_039527585.1. Lineage (NCBI taxonomy): Bacteria > Bacillati > Actinomycetota > Actinomycetes > Pseudonocardiales > Pseudonocardiaceae > Saccharothrix > Saccharothrix xinjiangensis. The sequence goes on from NZ_BAAAKE010000001.1 coordinate 262,858, forward strand.
AGGGCGCGCTCGTCCTGGCGCGCACCCGCCGTTCCCTCGCACCGCTGCACGCCGTCGCCGCCCGCCTGGGCGCCCTGCTGGAGAGGCCCGCGCCGTGAAGGTCCACCACCTCAACTGCGGCACCATGCGCCCGTTCGGAGGCCGGCTGGTCGACGGCCTCGGCTCGGTGTTCCGGCGCGCCGAGCTGGTGTGCCACGTGCTGCTGCTGGAGACGGAGCGCGACGGCCTGGTCCTGGTCGACACCGGTCTCGGCCTGGCCGACGTGCGCACGCCCGCCGCGACCCTGCCCGCGCGGTTCCGGCACGCGGCGCGGCCGGTGTGCGACGAGCGGGAGACCGCCGTGCGCCGGGTCGAGGCGCTGGGGTTCGCCGCCTCCGACGTGCGGCACGTCGCGCTGACCCACCTCGACGTCGACCACGCGGGCGGCGTGCTCGACTTCCCGTCCGCCCGGGTGCACGTGCTGCGGGAGGAGCTGGACGACTCGGCCAACCCCCGCTACTCGCCCGCCCAGTGGCGCGGCGCCGACCTCGTGCCCCACGACCCCACCGGTGAGGCGTGGTTCGGTTTCGAGGGCGTGCGCGAACTCCTCCCGGACGTGCTGCTGGTCCCGCTGGTGGGCCACACCAGGGGCCACACCGGGGTCGCGGTGCGCGCGGGCGGGCGGTGGCTGCTGCACGCGGGCGACGCCTACTTCTTCCACGGCGAGCTGGAGGCGGCACCGCACGTCCCGCCGGTGCTCGGCGCGTTCGAGCGGGTGATGCAGACCGTCGCGCACCGGCGGGTGGAGAACCTGGGTCGGCTGCGCGAGCTGGTCCGCGACCACGGCGCGGGGGTGGACGTCTTCTGCGCCCACGACGCGGCGGACCTGCGCGGCCGCTCGTCGCGCCCCGAACGGGCGATCGGCCGACCCCGGGAACCCGAGAACCCGTAGCCAACCCCGCGAAACCCCGCACAGACCCCGACGTGACCACCGCTCACTACGCGTCGCCGCAGTGACCCCGGGTTCACCGCCCACCATGCTTCGGCTCGTCCGCTCATCCGACGAAGGAGTCGAGTTGAACAAGATCATCGGTGTCGCCGCGACGACGCTCGTGGCCGCCGGCCTCGTGCTGGGCACCGGCGCCGCCTCCGCCTCCGCCGACGTGGGCGCCGCGTGCACTCAGGTGTGGCAGTACCAGGTCACCACCTACGGCGACATGACCAACGCCGAGAGCGGCGGTTCGTTCGTCGGCTGGGCGGCCCAGAACGACACCCTGAACGTGCGCATCAAGGGCAACCCGCGCTACTACGGCGCGAACGTCAACAACGGCAAGTGGGGCTGGGTCCTGGCGAGCAAGCTCCAGTACACCGGCAACACGTGGTGCGCCTGACCCCCTGACCGGGTCCCGGGCCGGGGGTCGCGACGACCCCCGGCCCGGGACCGGCTCACTTCGACAGCTTCTCCGCGTCGAACTCGACCTTGCCGTGCACCACGCGGTTGATCAGCCACAGCACGACGCCCGCGCCCAGCAGGTAGAGCGCGATCCGGTAGTCGTCCCACGGCCGCCCGGACAGCGGGCTGGCCAGGTAGGCGCACGTCACCGCGCCGAGCACCGGCGCCCACGTCGGCGCGCGGAAGTGCTTGTGGTCGGCCTTCTCCTTGCGCAGCACCAGGACCGCGACGTTGACGACGGTGAACACGACCAGCAGCAGCAGCGAGGTGGTGCCGCCCAGCTTGGCGATGTCGGCGGTGGACACCAGGATGATCGCGATGCCGCTGGTGAAGACGATCGAGATCCACGGCGTGCGGCGGAACGGGTGCACGGTGCCGAAGGACTTCGGGATGATCCGCTCGTTCGCCATGCCGTAGACGAGCCGGCTCGCCATCAGCATGTTGATCAGCGCCGAGTTGATCACCGCGAACAGGCCGATCAGCGAGAACAGCCACAGCGGGAAGCCGGGCGCGCCGACCTCCACCACCCGCAGCAGGGCGGAGGACCCGGCCTCGGCCAGCTCGTCGGACGGGATGAGCAGCGACGAGGTGATCGCGACCAGCACGTAGATCACCGCCGCCACGACCATGCCCCACAGCATCGCGCGCGGGAAGATCCGCACCGGGTCGCGGCACTCCTCGGCCATGTTCACCGAGTCCTCGAAGCCGACCATCGCGAAGAACGCCAGCGCGGTGGCCGACGTGATCGCGACGAGCACGCCCTGGCCGGGCGCCGGGTCGACCTGGGTGAGGCGGCTCGCGTCGCCGTCGCCGGACAGCACGGCGAACAGGCCGATCACGATGATGATCAGCAGGCCGGACAGCTCGATGCAGGTCAGCACCACGTTGGCCTTGACCGACTCCGAGACGCCCCGGAAGTTGATCGCCGCCAGGCCGAGGATGAACAGGATCGCGACCAGCGTCGCGGACACCGCGAACGTGTCGGAGAAGAACTCGCGGATGACGGACTGGAGGTAGGTGCGCCCGAACGCGAGCGCGGCGGACGAGGCGGAGGTGATCCCCGAGCTCATCACCGCGAACGCCACCATGAAGGTGAGGAACTGGATCTTGAACGCGCGGTTGGTGTAGAGCGCCGCGCCGGCCGCCCTCGGGTACTTGCCGACCAGTTCGAGGTAGCTGAACGCGGTGAGGAAGGCGACCGCGAACGCGATGAGGAACGGCAGCCACAGCGCGCCGCCGATCTTGCCCGCGACGTTGCCGGTGAGGGCGTAGACGCCGGTGCCGAGGATGTCACCGATCACGAAGAACAGCAGGAGCTTGGGCCCGATGGCCCTTTTCAGTTCCGGTTGCGCCGGTGCGCTCGTCGCTTCCGCCATGCCGGATGAGTGTGCCGGATCACAGGGCGGCCTGACAGCGGAATGGTCGGCTTCCTGGGCAAGTCTTGAGGTTCACCCGGCGGAACGACTGCGGAGGTCCGATCCGGCGAGGCGGCCCGGGGCCCTCCCCCGGGTCGCGGTGGGCCTCGCGCGGCCCGCCGGGTGGTCACCCGGTCGGCCCGGCGGCGGGTTCGGCCTGGAAGCGGTAGCGCTTGATCGCCGGGATCGCCAGGACCGCGAGGCCGGTCCCCACGACGACCAGCACCCCGCCCAGCGCCGTGGCGACACCGGGTCCGACGAGCGCGCCGGTCGTGCCGTGCAGCAGGTCCGCGAGGCGCGGCCCGCCGGCCACCACCACGATGAACACGCCCTGCATCCGGCCGCGCATCTCGTCGGTGGCCGCCGCCTGGAGGATGGCGCTGCGGAACACCATGCTGACCATGTCGGCCGCGCCGCCGATCGCGAGGAACACCACGGCGAGCCACAGCGCGTGGGACAGGCCGAAGCCGATCATCGCCACACCCCACGCCACGATCGCGACCACCACGCCGACGCCGTGCCGGTGCACGCGCGAGGTCCAGCCGGAGAACAGGCCGCACAGCATCGCGCCCAGCGGGATCGCGGCGAACAGCCAGCCCAGGGCGAGGCCGCCGCCGGGAGGGTCGCCGAAGGTCTGCTCGGCCATCTCCGGGAACAGCGCGCGCGGCATCCCGAAGACCATGGCGATGATGTCGAGCAGGAAGCTGGCCAGCAGGATCTTCTGCACGGCCAGGTAGCGGAAGCCCTCGACCACGTCGCGCACGCCGGCCCGCCGCGGGGCGCCGCCGAGCGGGGGCAGCGGCGGCAGCTTCCACACCGCCCAGATGGTCGCGGTCAGGGCCACGGCGTCGATCAGGTACAGCGTGGGCAGGCCGACCAGGGGCATCGCCGCGCCCGCGAGCATGGGGCCGAACACGCCGCCGAACGTCATCACCGTGGAGGACAGCGCCGACGCGGCGGCCAGCTGCCCGGCCGGCACGAGGCGGGCCACGGACGCGGTGCGGGCGGGCGCGTTGACGGCGAAGAACACCTGTTGCAGGCAGAGCAGGGCGATGACCACCCACACCGACCGCGCGCCGAGCGCCGCCTGGAGCCACAGCAGCACCGAGGTGACCGCGATGCCGGTGTTGGTGACGACGAGCAGCTTGCGGCGGTCCACCACGTCGGCGATCGCGCCGCCGTAGAGGCCGAACACCAGCAGCGGCACCAGGGCCGCGCCCGCGGACACGCCGACCCAGGCGGACGAGCCGGTCAGGTCGTACACCTGCTTGGGCACGGCCACCGCGGTCAGCTGGCTGCCGATCGCGGTCACCACGGTCGTGAGCCAGAGGCGCCGGAAGGCGACGACCTTCAGCGGGCGCGTGTCGATGGCGATGCGCCCCAGGACTTTCCGCACGGTCGTTAGCCTACGATAACTAACGAGTTCTTCACCGAGACTTCGCACACCCCCGGCCCGGTCCCGGCACGCGCCGGCGAGGTCGCCCGCGACGGTCCGCCCCGCCCGGCGCGCCCGGGGCCGGGCGGTCCGGTGCGGCGGCGTCGCCCTCGCCCGCCGGGACGCGGAACGGGCCCCGCGGCGGTTGGCTCGCGGGGCCCGTTCCGGGTTCGGGCGGGATCGGTGAGGCGGTCAGGGCGCGATGCGCTGGAGCTCCCAGCCGTCGCGGCCGAGGCGGAAGCGCAGGCGGTCGTGCATCCGGTCGCGGCGGCCCTGCCAGAACTCGACCTCCTCGGGCCGGATGCGCCAGCCGCCCCAGTGCGGCGGCACCGGCACGCGGTCGGCGTCGGCGAACTGCCGCTCGACCTTGTTCAGCGCGCTCTCCAGCACCGGCCGGCCGCTGACCACGCGCGACTGCGGCGAGGCCCACGCGCCGAGCTGCGAGCCGCGCGGGCGGCCGGCCCAGTAGGCGGCGGTCTCCTCGGGCCCGACCTTCTCCACGGTGCCCCGCACGTGCGCCTGCCGCTGCACGGCGAACCACGGGAACGTGGCGGAGGCGTAGCGGGTCGCCATCAGGTCGTGGCTCTTGGTCGAGGTGTAGTTGGTGAAGAACACCAGGCCGCGCGCGTCGAGGCCCTTGGCGAGCACCGTGCGGGACGACGGCCTGCCCTCCGGGTCGGCGGTGGCGAGCACGAAGGCGTTGGGCTCGGGCAGGCCCGCGTTGGTCGCCTGGTCGAGCCACAGCTGGAGCTGCTCGTGCCAGCTGCCGGCGAGGTCGCTCTCCGTGAGCGAGCCCTGCTCGTAAGACACGCGCATCGACGGCAACGCGATGTTCGTCGTCTTCGACATCCCGACCTCCCGGAGCGTGGTGTTCCTACCGCCTGCCAGGAACTTGTGGCACCTGACGATCAGGCGACGGTACGGGTTCCCGGCTTGTGGCGGAACCGCCCGCACGGTGATGACCGCCACCCGATCCGTCACTATCGGTGTGAGCCGCGACTCGGAATCGAGTCCGAGATCGAAACAGGTGATCTTCCCACCCCGGGTGCCCGGCGCGGGCCAGGTCCACGGCGCGGGCCACGGTGACGGCGTCGTCGCCGAGGGCGGTGGTCAGGCTGCCGCCCCTGGCGAGCGGCACGAGCGACCACCACTGCCCGGACACCGCAGCGGCCGGGTCCTCGCCCCAGCACAGCAGCTCCGAGCCCAGCACGCGGCGGCCCGCCAGGCCCGCCGCGCCGCGGTCCACCTCGGGCACGCCCAACCCGCACGTCTGCTTCACCAGGGTCCCGCCCCTCCGGACGTCCAGCGTGGTGACCAGCGAACCGGCCGGCTCGTCGCGCCGGCCCAGCACGAGGACCTCCTTGGCGCGCAACCGCGCGCCCTCCGCCAACTCCGCGCGGAACACCGCCTCGTGCCGCGCCCGCGCCGTCACCACCGTGGGTTCCGGCAGGTGCTCCAGGGAAGCGTCCTCGCCCAGTTCCACCCGGACGAGTGACCTGCTGGGCGTGCCGTGGCGGCCGGGCAGGGCCAGCGTGGCGGCCACCCCCCGCAGCACCAGCGCCGCCCCGGGCTCGACCAGGACGTCCAGTTCGAGGTCGTCGCCGCCCAGCGGCGCGGTGACCGAGCTGACCAGGTGGACGAGGGCGCCGTCCCGGTCGCGCGAACCCCGGTGCGGCACGAGCCGGAGCGGGGCCATGGACCGCAGCTCGCGCACGAAGCTCCGCCCGGCCGGGTCCCGCGCCACGACCAGGCGGGCCCGCGCCCTCACCGGGACGACCCCCGTGACCCGCGACGCGCCCTTCCGGCGGGTGGGCGTCCCACCCGCGAACCCCGGGGGAGGTCGTCAGGGGGGAACTCGCCGCGCCGCCGCCCACCGGGGGCGCCGCCACCGCCCGACCGGCCGGGGTCGGGGCGGTGGTCGGGGCCGGGGCGGTGGACAGGGCGTTGGTCGGGGCCGAGGCGGTAGTCGAAGCGCTGGTCAGGGCCCGGGTGTCGGCCAGGACCGAGGCGGTGGGCGGAGCCGAGGCGGTGGCCGGGGCGGCCACGTGCCGCCCGGCGGACCTCGACGTCCGGTCCGGTGCTCAACCGACCGTCGCGAGCGTGCGGAGCTGGGCGCGCACCCAGTCGGCCACCGCGGGGGCTCCCGGGGTCTCGACCAGCGATTGGCTGATCACGGGCAGCCCGCCGCGCACCCGGTGGGCGTCGGCCGCCATGACGCCGAGGTCGGCGCCCACCAGGGGCGCGAGGTCCGTCTTGTTGATCACGAGCAGGTCGGCGGTGGTGACGCCGGGTCCGCCCTTGCGGGGCACCTTGTCGCCGCCGGCCACGTCGACGACGAAGATCTGGCGGTCCACCAGCCCCCGGCTGAACACCGCGGTGAGGTTGTCGCCGCCGCTCTCGATGATGACCAGCCGCAACCGCGGGAAGCGGTGCTCCAGCAGCTCCACCGCGTCGAGGTTGGCGGTGATGTCGTCGCGGATCGCGGTGTGCGGGCACGCGCCGGTCTGCACCGCCTCGATCCGGTCGGTGTCGAGCACGCCCGCCGCGCGCAGGAAGTCGGCGTCCTCGGTGGTGTAGATGTCGTTGGTGACCACGGCCAGCTCCAGCTCGTCGCCCAGGGCCCGGCACAGCGCGGCGGTCAGCGCGGTCTTGCCGCTGCCGACGGGGCCGCCGATGCCGAGGCGCACCGCCCGGTGGACGTGGTCGGCGGGGTGGTGGGGGTCGTGGCCGGGGTCGGCGGGGTCGAAGTTGACCGGGTGGGCATGGCCGTGGCCGTGGTCACGTGACAAAGAGACGCACCTCTTCCCTGTGGTGGCGGTCGTGCGCCTCGGCCAGCAGGTCCAGGCCTGGCGAGGCGGGCGCGGGCAGGTCGACGGGCGCGGCGCCGGCGTGGTCGGCGGCGGCCCCGGCGACCGCGTCGATCTCGCCGGCCAGCCGGGCCAGCACGGCGTTGACGCCGAACGGGTCCAGGCCGAGCAGCCGGATCGCGCCGGTCGCCGGTCCGGTCACCGCGTGGTAGGCGACGGTCTGCGCGGCCTCGAACGGGTCGCCGACGAGCACGCCGACGATGATCGGGTGGTGCGGTCGGGGCGTGGCGCGCAGCAGCCCGGTCAGCGCGGGCGAGGGCCAGGCCCGCCGGGCGGCCCGCGCGACGCCCCGCCCCTGCGCGCGCCCGGCGGCGCGCTGGGCGGGCGACGGGGTGCGGGCGTCGAGCTCCGCGTCCAGCTCGGCGTGGCGGCCGGGCGCGTCGCGGGTCGCGGCGGCGGCGAACACCGCGCCCAGCGCGCCCGCCGTGCGCAGCCTGCCGACCAGGAACGACGCCAGCGAGGCCTCGTCGGTGACGAGCCGCCGCGCCACCGCCTCCTCCAGCCCGCCGGAGTGGGCGTGGCCGCCGCCGGGGAAGCGGGAGTCCGCGAGCATCAGCGCCACGAGGTCCATCAGAACAGGAAGTAGCGCTGGGCCATGGGCAGCTCGGTCACCGGCTGCGGCTCGACCAGCTCGCCGTCGACGTGCACGGCGAAGCTGTCCGGGTCGACCCGCACGTCCGGCATCGCGTCGTTGAGCACCATGTCCGCCTTGGTGACCCCGCGCGTGTCCCGGACCGGCACGAGCGGCCGGGCGAGCCGCAGCAGGTCCGCCAGGTCCGCGTCGACCGCCTGCCGCGACACGAAGTGGAAGCTGCTCAGGGCCGCCGAGTGCGCGCCGAACATGGGTCGGGCCAGGACCGGCTGCGGCGTGGGGATGGACGCGTTCGCGTCGCCCATCGCCGCGTGGGCGATGAACCCGCCCTTGAGCACGACCGCCGGTCGCACGCCGAAGAACTTCGGCTCCCACAGCACCAGGTCGGCCAGCTTGCCGACCTCCACCGAGCCCACCTCGTGGTCGATGCCGTGCGCGATGGCCGGGTTGATCGTGTACTTGGCCACGTAGCGGCGGGCGCGCAGGTTGTCGGCGGGCTCGCCGCCGCCCAGCTCACCGCGCCGCAGCTTCATCACGTGCGCGGTCTGCCACGTCCGGATGACCACCTCGCCGACCCGGCCCATGGCCTGCGAGTCGGAGCTGATCATGGAGATCGCGCCCAGGTCGTGCAGCACGTCCTCGGCGGCGATCGTGGTGGGCCGGATGCGGCTCTCCGCGAACGCCAGGTCCTCGGGCACCGACGGGTTGAGGTGGTGGCACACCATCAGCATGTCGAGGTGCTCTTCGAGCGTGTTGACGGTGTGCGGGCGGGTCGGGTTGGTCGAGGACGGCAGCACGTTCGGCTCGGACACCACCCGGATGATGTCCGGCGCGTGGCCGCCGCCCGCGCCCTCGGAGTGGTAGGCGTTGATGGACCGGCCCGCGATGGCGCCGAGGGTCGACTCGACGAACCCGGCCTCGTTGAGCGTGTCGGTGTGGATGGCCACCTGCACGCCGGACTCGTCGGCCACCCGCAGGCAGGCGTCGATCGCGGCGGGCGTGGTGCCCCAGTCCTCGTGCAGCTTGAAGCCGCCCGCGCCGCCGCGCAGCTGCTCGCGCAGGGCCTCCTCGCGGACCGTGTTGCCCTTGCCGAGCAGCAGCACGTTGACGGGCATGTGGTCCATGGAGGCGAGCATCCGGCCGAGGTTCCACGCGCCGGGCGTGACCGTGGTGGCCTTGGTGCCCTCGGCCGGCCCGGTGCCGCCGCCGATGAGCGTGGTCAGGCCGGAGGCGATGGCGGTGTCCACGACCTGCGGGCAGATGAAGTGCACGTGGCAGTCGATGCCGCCGGCGGTGAGGATCTTCCCGTTGCCGGCCAGCACCTCCGTGCCGGGGCCGATCACCAGGGCCGGGTCGACGCCGTCCATGGTGTCGGGGTTGCCGGCCTTGCCGATGCCGACGACCCGCCCGTCGCGCACGCCCACGTCCGCCTTGACCACGCCCCAGTGGTCGAGCACCACCGCGCCGGTGATGACCAGGTCGGGCGCGCCCTCGGCGCGGGTGGCCACGCCCTGGCCCATGGACTCGCGGATCACCTTGCCGCCGCCGAAGACGACCTCGTCGCCCGAGCCCGCGCCCCGGCTGCGGTCCTCGGTGACCTCGATCAGCAGGTCGGTGTCGGCGAGCCGGATCCGGTCGCCGACCGTGGGGCCGAGCAGCTCGGCGTAGCGCTCGCGGCCGATCAGGGTCCTGTCGTCGCCGGTCACCGGTCCAGGTCCCCCGCGCACTCGGGCCGCAGGCCCGGCACCCGCCGCGCCCCGGCGATCGGCACCAGCACGACCTCGCGCTCGACGCCCGGCTCGAACCGCACGGCCGTGCCGGCGGGGACGTCCAGCCGCTTGCCCCACGCGGCCTCGCGGTCGAACTCCAGGCCCGGGTTGGCCGCCGCGAAGTGGTAGTGCGACCCGACCTGCACGGGCCGGTCGGCGGCGTTGACCACGACCAGCGCGGTGCGGGGCCGCCCGGGGTTCAGCTCGACCGGCTCGTCGCCGGGGATCACCTCGCCTGGGACCACGACGGTCCTCCTCACGCGATCGGGTGGTGCACGGTCACGAGCTTGGTCCCGTCCGGGAAGGTGGCCTCCACCTGCACGGACTCGATCATCTCCGGCACGCCCGGCAGCACCTGGCCGCGCGCGAGGACGTGCCTGCCGCTCTCCATCAGCTCGCTGACCGAGCGGCCGTCCCGCGCGCCCTCCAGGACGTGGTCGGTGATGAGCGCCACGGCTTCCGGGTGGTTCAGGGCGACACCGCGCTCCAGCCGCCTGCGCGCGACGTCGGCCGCGACGTGGATCAGCAGCTTGTCGCGCTCGTGCGGGGTGAGGTGCATGGTCAGGTGGTCTACCACGGCGAAACCCCGGTACCCCCGGCCGGAAACAAGGGCTTAACGATCGGCTCGCGCTCCGCTCGCGGTCTGAATCGGTTCCTTGATCGTGACCGACGCCACGCACACCCGTGATTGCCTGCGCGGCCCCCGCGGAGGAGTGTGCTGTCAACCCCTGGACCAACCCCTGGGACACTTCGTCGATCGAAGGAGCGCACAGCGTGGTGCAGAGCGAGGACGACGGCTTCACACCGGGACTTGAGGGCGTGGTCGCCTTCCGCACCGAGATCGCGGAGCCCGACCGCGACGGCGGGGCGCTGCGCTACCGCGGCGTCGACATCGAGGACCTGGCGGGCAAGGTCACCTTCGGCAACGTGTGGGCGCTGCTGGTGGACGGCCGCTTCGGTCCCGGCCTGCCGCCCGCCGAGCCGTTCCCCATCCCCGTGCACACCGGCGACGTGCGGGTGGACGTGCAGGCGGCGCTGGCGATGGTCGCCCCGATCTGGGGCTACCAGCCGCTGCTGGACATCACCGACGAGCAGGCCCGGGAGCAGCTGGCGCGGGCCTCGGTGATGGCCCTGTCCTACGCGGCGCAGTCCGCGCGCGGCATCGGCAGGCCCGCCGTGCCGCAGGCCCGCATCGACGAGTGCCGGACGATCACCGAGCGGTTCCTCACCCGCTGGCGCGGCGAGCCGGACCCGGCGCACGTGAGGGCCCTGGACGCCTACTGGGTGTCGGCCGCCGAGCACGGCCTCAACGCCTCCACGTTCACCGCGCGGGTGATCGCCTCCACGGGCGCGGACGTCGCGGCGTCCATGTCCGGCGCGATCGGCGCGATGTCGGGCCCGCTGCACGGCGGCGCGCCCGCCCGCGTGCTGCCGATGATCGAGGAGGTCGAGCGCGGCGGCGACGCGAGGGGCTTCGTCAAGGGCATCCTCGACCGGGGCGAGCGGCTGATGGGCTTCGGCCACCGGGTGTACCGGGCGGAGGACCCGCGGGCGCGCGTGCTGCGGCGCACCTGCCGGGAGCTGGGCGCGGCCCGCTACGAGGTGGCGGCGGCGCTGGAGCAGGCCGCGCTGGCCGAGCTGCGCGAGCGGCGGCCCGACCGGGCGATCGAGACCAACGTCGAGTTCTGGGCCGCGGTGATCCTGGACTTCGCGCAGGTGCCGCCGCACATGATGCCCGCCATGTTCACCTGCGCGCGCACGGCCGGCTGGTCGGCGCACATCCTGGAGCAGAAGCGCACCGGGCGGCTCGTGCGGCCGTCCGCGTCCTACGTGGGCCCCGGCCCGCGCACGCCCTCCGAGGTCGAGGGCTGGGAGCAGATCGCGTAGTTCCGGTGGTGGTGGCGGGAGGGGTCCTCCCGCCACCACCACGGGCCGCGGACGGCCCGAGGCCGGTCTCCACGTCGCGGTGGTCTCCTCCCCCGGCGGCCTTCCCCCGGCGGCCTTCTCCCGGCACCTTCTCCCCCGCATTCCTCCCCCTCGTCTCCACAGGCGCACCGGGCGACGCCCCGCCGGTCACCGTGCGTGTCCGAACGTCCACCAACTGGGAGGACGGGGTGACCCAGGACACCCGGTTGCCACCTCCCGGTCACCGTGCTGCAACACTTGGACCCCCGGCAACGGCGCCGGTCGGCCGACCCCCTCCCCGCTACCGGAGGCTCCGCGATGACCCAGACCGCCGACCCGACCACGTTGGTCCTGCCCACCGAACTGCGGCCGTCCGACGGCCGGTTCGGGTGCGGGCCCTCCAAGGTCCGTCCCGAGGCCCTTGAGGCCCTCGCGGCCGAGGGCGCCGCGCTGATGGGCACCTCCCACCGGCAGAAGCCGGTGAAGTCCCTGGTCGGCAAGGTGCGCTCGAACCTGCGCGAGCTGTTCTCCCTGCCCGAGGGCTACGAGGTGGTCCTGGGCAACGGCGGCACCACCGCCTTCTGGGACGCCGCCGCGTTCGGCCTGGTGCGCGAGCGCGCCCAGCACTTCACCTACGGCGAGTTCTCGTCGAAGTTCGCCAAGGTCACCTCGGACGCCCCGTTCCTGGGCGACTCGATCGTGGTCAAGGCCGACCCGGGCTCCGCGCCCGAGATCGCCTACGCCGAGGGCGCCGACCTGGTCGGCTGGGCCCACAACGAGACCTCGACGGGCGTCGCGGTGCCGGTGGGCCGGCCCGCGGGTTCCGAGGGCGCGCTGGTCGCGATCGACGCCACGTCCGGCGCGGGCGGCCTGCCCGTGGCGGCGTCGGAGTTCGACGTCTACTACTTCGCGCCGCAGAAGTGCTTCGCCTCCGACGGCGGCCTGTGGATCGCCCTGATGTCGCCCGCCGCCCTGGAGCGGGTCGCCGAGATCGGCGCGTCCGGCCGGTGGGTGCCGGAGTTCCTGTCGCTGACCACGGCGCTGGACAACTCCACCAAGGACCAGACCTACAACACCCCGTCGCTGGCCACCCTGTTCCTGCTGAACCACCAGGTCGAGTGGATCCTGGGCAACGGCGGGCTGGACTGGGCGGTCGAGCGGACCGCCGACTCGTCGTCGCGGCTGTACTCGTGGGCCGAGTCGACCTCGTTCACCACGCCGTACGTGGCGGACCCGGCGCACCGCTCGCAGGTCGTGGGCACGGTCGACTTCGACGACTCGGTGGACGCCGCGGTGGTGGCCAAGGTGCTGCGCGCGAACGGCGTCGTCGACGTGGAGCCCTACCGCAAGCTGGGCCGCAACCAGCTGCGCGTGGCGATGTTCCCGGCCGTCGAGCCCGAGGACGTCACCGCGCTGACCAAGGCCGTGGACTGGGTCGTCTCGCAGCTCTGAGCGCGTCTACCACGAAGGGGCCTCCCGGCGCGCCCGGGAGGCCCCTTTCGCGCGCCCGGGGTGAACCTTCGGGTAACGGACGTGCGGACACCGCCGACATACGGCAAGATCACACGAAGATATCGGTGAACGCGGCGAGCCTCCCCCGTCAAGGCGGCACGCCGCATTAGCTTTGCGTACTCGGCGAGGTGAGCCAACCGGGAGGCCATGATGCGAGCGTTGCGGGTCATCGGGCTCGAAGACGACGGCAAGACCGTCCTCCTCGAGGACCCGGATCGCGGCGAGCGCTTCGTGCTGCCCGCGGACGAGCGGCTGCGCGCGGCGGCGCGCGGCGACCTCACCCGCCTCGGGCAGATCGAGGTCGAGTCCGACAGCCAGATGCGGCCGAGGGAGATCCAGGCCCGCATCCGCTCCGGCGAGTCCGTGGAGCAGGTCGCGCTGGCGGCCGGCATCCCCAAGCACCGCGTCGAGCGGTTCGCCTACCCGGTGCTGCTGGAGCGCTCGCGCACGGCGGACCTCGCGCAGCGGGCCCACCCGGTGCGCGAGGACGGCCCGGACGTGCAGACGCTCGGCGAGGTGGTGGCGCACTCGTTCGGCCTGCGCGGCCAGGACTACACCGACGTGAGCTGGGACTCCTGGCGCGGCGAGGACGGCCGGTGGGTCGTGCAGCTGCACTGGACCGCGGGCCGGTCGGACAACCGGGCGCACTGGGCGTTCCACCCGGGCGTGCAGGGCGGCACGGTGACCGCGCTGGACGAGGCGGCCGTCGACCTGATGGACCCGAACCCGAACCGGGGGCTGCGCAGCCTGCGCCCGGTGACGCAGCTGGCGCGGGCGGCGTTGGAGCTGGAGAAGCCGCCGGGGTTGGCGGAGCCGGAGATCCTGGTCCGCGAGGAGCCGGCGCCGGCGCCGCCGCCGCCGGTGGTCGAGCCGGAGCCGGAGCCCGTGCCGGCCGCCCCGGTGGTCGAGGAGCCCGCTCCGGTGCCGCCGCAGCAGCCCGCGGCCAAGCAGCCGGCCCGGAAGGAGCCGCCGAAGCGCGGCAAGAAGAACCACCCGATCGTGCCGTCGTGGGAGGACGTCCTGCTGGGCGTCCGGTCCAACCGGGGCTGATCGTCGTCGACAGGGGCCCCCACCCGCGGGTGGGGGCCCTTTTCGCGTAGTTCTGCTCATGACCGCGCCCCGGGTCGCGCCCCATGCTCACCGGTGTGGGTCGAGTGGTGTGGCGGTACGGGTGGGCGGCGGTCGTCGGCGCGGTGCTCGGCGGGGGCTGGTGGTGGTACCTGCACGGGGCCCCCGGCGCGTGTGGCGGGGAGGTCGGGTGCGGTGTCACCTTGGCGCTGGCGGCGCCGCTGGTGCCGGTGGCGAGCTGGGTGGTCGGGTGGGGAGCGCTGCGGTTGGCGCGCGTGGAGCGGCCGGCCGCGACGGCCGCCGCGGGGGTCGGGGTGGCGGCGCTGCTGACCGTCGCGGGCGCGACGGGGGCGGTGCCGGTGGCGGCGGGCGCGGTGTCGTTCCTCATCGGCGGCATGCTCGTGTCGTGAACGCGCGTTTGCGGTGCGTGACCGGCCGGGTAACCGGTGGCCATGGTGGGACGGCTGGTCATCGGCGCGCTGGTCGGGGTCCTGGTGGGCGCCGTCTGGTGGGGGTTGCGCGAGTTCATCGCCGCCGGCGTGGTGTGCTCGACCGACGATTGGGACTGCCTGGGCCTCGGCCTGGTCTCGATCCCGGTCGGCCTGGTGCTGGGCGTGCTGCTGGCGTGGTCGCTGCTCGCCGCCACCCGGCGGGCGCGGCCGCTGGGGTTCGCCGCGGTCGGCGTGACGTTCACCGCGGTGCTGACGCTGACCACGGTGTGGGTGCAGGTGCCGGGCGGCGGGCTGCTGGCCGGCGCGCTCGGGTTCGCGCTGGCGGCGCCGGTGACAGCCCGCCACCCGGTGGGGCACACTGCCGGCCGTGACTGACACGCCGCGTCCCGCCGCGGGCGGTTCCGCCGTCAAGGTGCTCGTGCGCGTCCTGGTGTCGGCCGCCGTGGGCGCGGCGCTGCTGCTGGCGTGGGTCCAGGCGTACCGGGCGGGGCTGCTCGACCGGGTGGTGAACGAGACCACGTTCGGCGAGTTCATCATGCTGGTGGTGATCGGGTTGCCGGTCGCGCTGGTGGTGAGCGGGCTGATGGCGGGTCCGGTGCTGTGGTTGCTCGCCGTGCGGCCGGTGTGGCCGGTGGTGCTGACGGGGCCGGTGCTGCTGGCGGTCGCGCACTTCCTCGGGCTGCCCGAGCGGCTCTCCGGCCTGGGTGACCGGTGGACCGTGCTGATCCTGCTCGCCGGCCTCAGCTACGGCTTGGCGGGCCTGCTCACGGCGCCCGCCGCGCTGCGCCGCCGCAAGTAGCCGCTCCGGCTACCCGGGCTCGGCCTACCCCGACTCGGGCTACCCTGACGCGGGCTACCCGGGCTTGGGCACGGTGTCGAGCAGCGCCGGGTCGGCGCCCTCGTAGCGGCACCACAGCTCGGCCTCGGCGCGGTCGATCGGCCGGGCGCCCTCGGGCCGGGCGCCGCCGACCGCGTCCCAGCCGTCGGCCGCCAGCACGTGCAGCCTGCCGCCGCGCACGGCCAGCAGCCTGCCGCGCGGGAACGCCATGGTCGGCTCCGCGCGCATGAACCGCACGTCCATCTTGACCTCCACTTAGGTCGAGCCAGCAGTGTTCGCGGGGGGAAAACAGGATGCCGACCGGCGGTCCACCTTCGTACCGTCCAGGTGGACCGGAGGGGGACACGTGTCTCAAGAAAGTACTTCCACGGCGGCGACCCTGCGCCGCCTGTGGCCGTACCTCAAGCCCGTGCGCACGCCGATCGCGTTGAGCATGGTCGCCACCCTGCTCGCGATGCTGTGCGGACTGGGCATCCCGCTGATCACCCAGCGGGTCGTGGACGGCCCGATCGCCGGCCGCGACCTGGCCGCGTTGCCGCCGCTCATCGGCCTGGTCGTGCTGCTGGGCTGCGCCGAGGCGGCGCTGTTCTACGCGCGACGCAAGCTGATCGCCCGCCCCGCGTCGGACGTGGAGGCGCGGATGCGCGCCGAGCTGTACCACCACCTCCAGGACCTCCAGGTGTCGTTCCACGACCGGTGGCAGTCGGGGCAGCTGCTGTCGCGCGCCACGTCCGACCTGACCCAGGTTCGCCGGTTCGTGGGTTTCTCGCTGGTGTTCCTGGTGGTCAACACCCTGGTCATGGCGACCGGGCTGGGTGTGCTGTTCTGGCTGTCGCCGGCGATGGGCGCGGTCGCGCTGGCCTGCACGCTGCCGCTGCTGGCCCTGTCCTACCTGTTCGAGACGAAGTTCAAGGTGGTGGCGCGGCGGGCGCAGGACCAGGCGGGCGACCTGACCACGGTGGTCGAGGAGTCGGTGCTGGGCATCCGGGTGCTCAAGGCGTTCGGCCGGGGACCGCACCTGACCGGGCGGTTCCTGCGGCAGGCGCGGGAGCTGCGGTCCAGCGAGATCGCCAAGGTGAAGGTGTTCGCCGCGCTGTGGGCGGTGCTGATCGTGCTGCCCGAGCTGGGCATCGCGGGCCAGTTGGCGTTCGGGGCGGTCGGCATCGCGGACGGGACGCTCACCGTCGGCACGCTCGTCGCGGCCGTCACGGTGAGCGCCTACCTGCGCTGGCCGATCGACTCGATCGGGTGGTTGCTGGCGGAGACGAACTCGACGGCGTCGGCCGTGGAGCGGTACTTCGAGGTGGTCGACGCGCCGGTGGAGATCACCGGCCCGGAGCGGCCGGGGTCGCTGCCCGAGCCGGTGCGCGGGCACGTCCGGTTCGAGGGCGTGCACTTCGCCCACCCGGGTTCCGCGCACGAGGTGCTGCGCGGCGTCGACCTGGAGGTGCGGCCGGGTGAGACGGTGGCGCTGGTCGGGGCGACCGGTTCGGGCAAGACCACGGTCACCGCGCTGGTGCCGCGGCTGGCGGACGTCACGCGCGGCCGGGTCACCATCGACGGCGTCGACGTGCGCGACCTGGAGCTGGGGCGGCTGCGGGAGGTCGTGGGCACCGCGTTCGAGGAGCCGATCCTGTTCTCGGCGAGCGTGACCGAGAACGTGGCGCTGGGCGTGGACGGCGTGGACGAGGCGCGGGTGCGCGAGGCGCTGCGGGTGGCGCGGGCCGAGGAGTTCGTGGACGCGCTGCCGTGGGGCCTGGACACCCGGATCGGCGAGCAGGGCCTGTCGCTGTCGGGTGGCCAGCGGCAGCGGTTGGCGCTGGCGCGCGCCGTGGTCGGCAGGCCCGCGGTGCTGGTGCTGGACGACCCGCTGTCGGCGCTCGACGTGCACACCGAGGCCGAGGTGGAGGCGGCGCTGCGGCGCGTGCTCAAGGGCGTGACGGCGCTGGTCGTGGCGCACCGGCCGAGCACGGTGCAGCTGGCCGACCGGGTGGCGGTGCTGGTCGACGGCCGGATCGCGGCGGTCGGCACGCACACCCAGCTGCTGGCCGAGGACGAGGTCTACCGGCACCTGCTGGCGACCCTGGACGAGGAGGTGGCGGCGTGACCGCGGTCCGGGACGAGGGCGGTGCGACCGCGGTGGCGGCGCAGGAGGAGTCCTGGCGGGGTGTCGCCGCCGAGGACGTCGAGGACGTCGACCGCGCCACGGGCGCGAAGCTCCAGGCCCGGTCGCGGCGGCTGCTGGCGGAGCTGCTGCGGCCCCACACCCGGGCCGCGGTGCTGGCGCTGGTCATCGTGGTGGTGGAGAACCTGGTCACCCTGGCCGGGCCGCTGCTGATCGCCGCCGCGATCGACACCGGGGTGCCCGCGGCGCTGGACGGGCGGCCGGACGCGCTGGCGTGGTGCGTCGGCGGGTACGCGGCGGTGGCGCTCGCCGCGACCGTGCTGCGCTGGTCGTTCGTGCGGCTGACCGGCCGCATCGGGCAGGACGTGCTGCTGGTGCTGCGGGAGCGCATCTTCCGGCACGCGCAGCGGCTGTCGATCTCGTTCCACGAGAAGTACACGTCCGGCAAGGTCATCTCGCGGGCGACGAGCGACGTCGACGCGCTCCAGGACCTGCTGGAGGAGGGCCTGGACGGGTTCTTCACCTCGCTGCTGTCGCTGCTGGGCATCTCGGTGGTGCTGCTGTGGCTGGACGCGCCGCTGGCGCTGGTGGTGCTGTCCGGGTTCGTGCCGCTGGTGCTGCTGACCCGCTGGTTCCAGCGGCGGTCGGGCGCCGCGTACCGGGGCACGCGCGGCGCCATCGCGCGGATCATCGTGCAGTTCGTGGAGACCATGAACGGCATCCGCGCGGTGCAGGCGTTCCGGCGGGAGCGGCGGAACCGGGCGATCATGGCGGAGCTGAACGGCCGGTTCCGGGACGCCAACACCGACGCGATGGGCGTGATGGCGGCCTACACCTCGTCGGTGCGCGTGATCGGCAACGTGTCGCTGGCGGTGATCCTCGCGTGGGGCGCGTTCCGGGTGGCGGGCGGTCAGCTGGAGCTGGGCGTGCTGGCCGCGTTCACGCTGTACGTGCGGCGGTTCTACGACCCGTTCGACCAGCTGGCGATGTTCACCAACGCCTACGCGTCGGCGACCGCGGCCCTGGAGAAGATCTCGGGGCTGCTGGAGGAGGAGCCGACCGTGCGCGAACCGGAGGACCCGACGCCGCTGGGCGACGTGCGCGGCGCGGTGCGGTTCGAGGGCGTCGAGTTCCGGTACGCGCCGGGCTCGCCGCTGGTGCTGCCGAGGTTCGACCTGACCGTGCCCGCCGGGCAGACCGTGGCGCTGGTCGGCGCGACCGGCGCGGGCAAGTCGACGCTGGCCAAGCTGGTGGCGAGGTTCTACGACCCGTCCGGCGGCGCGGTGCTGCTCGACGGCGTCGACCTGCGGTCGGTGGCCGACGCCGAGCTGCGGCGGGCGGTGGTCATGGTGACGCAGGAGAACTTCCTGTTCGACGGGTCGGTGCTGGACAACATCGCGCTGGGCAGGCCGTCCGCGACGCGCGAGGAGGTCGAGGCGGCGGCGCGGGCGGTGGGCGCCGACGGGTTCGTCCGGGCCCTGCCCGAGGGCTACGACACGGACGTCCGCAAGCGCGGCGGGCGGCTGTCCGCGGGGCAGCGGCAGGTGGTGGCGTTCGCGCGGGCGTTCCTGGCCGACCCGGCGGTGCTGGTGCTGGACGAGGCGACGTCGAGCCTGGACGTGCCGACGGAGCGGCTGGTGCAGGACGCGCTGGAGACGGTGCTGGCGGACCGGACGGCGTTCATCATCGCCCACCGGCTGTCGACCGTGCTGATCGCCGACCGGGTGCTGGTGCTCGACGACGGGCGCGTGGTGGAGGACGGGACGCCGGAGGAGCTGATCGGCGGTGAGGGCCGGTTCGCGGCGCTGCACGCGGCGTGGCGGGACTCGCTGGTGTGAGGCGGGGCCCGGTCGGTCGACGCGCGTCGACCGACCGGGCCCGGTCAGAGCAGGGTGACGAGCAGCAGCGACAGCCAGGCCACGCCGATGCCGACGACCACGCCGTAGGCGACCCACCGCCACACCGGGGTGTTGCGGGCCAGCCACACGGACGGCGAGATGCCGCCGACGACCAGCGCGTTCGCCAGCACGGCCAGCCACTGGCTGGTCTCGCCCAGGCCCACCGACAGCTTGTAGACGGTGAACGTCACGACCGCGCCGACGATCGCGGTGACGGTGAGGCCCGTGCCCCAGGGCGTCGGCTCCCGCGGCCCGGTGTCCTCGACGGCGTCCCCGTCGTCCGGGTCCGCGGTCTCCCCGGTCCCTTCGGTCCCTTCGGCGTCCTCCGGTTCCTCGGACGCTTCCACGGTGACCAGCTCGCCGGTCACCGGGTCGGCGTACCGCACCGGCGTGCCCATGTCGGAGGCCAGCCGGCCGGCCAGCTGCCGCCCGCGCCGGGACACCAGCGCGCTCGCCACGCCGTCGGGGGCCGTGTCGCTGCGCGCCACCGCGTCGGCCACCTTCGCCCACTCGTGCAGCGCGTCCGCCAGGCCCGCGCCCAGCGGCAGGCTGTGCGGGTCGACTTCCCGCTCGCCGCCGTCGACCCCGGCCTCGTCGATCCCGGCACCGTCGACCCCGGCCTCGTCGCGGCCCGCGAGCACGGCCCGGCCGTCCTGAACCCGCAGTTCCACCTGCGCCCTCCTCGTGTCCGGTGAGAACGTAGCGCGTTCAGGTGATCGCGTAGAAGGCGATCGCGGCGGCGGTGGCCACGTTCAGCGAGTCGACGCCCCCCGCCATGGGGATGCGCACGGCCACGTCGGCCGCCTCGATGGCGCCCTCGGTGAGGCCGGGCCCCTCGGAGCCGAGCACCACCGCGACCCTCCGCCCGCGCAGCCCGGCGTCGGCCAGGCCGACCGCGGTGGCGCGCGGCGTCAGGGCGGCGACGGTGAAGCCGTTGTCGCGCAACAGCTCCAGCCCGCCGGCCAGGTCGGGCATCGTGGCGAACGGCACGCGCAGCACGTGACCCATCGAGACGCGCACGCTGCGCCGGTACAGCGGGTCGCTGCACCCCGGGCCGAGCACGACGCCGTCGATGCCGAGCGCGGCGGCGTTGCGGAACAGGGAACCCAGGTTCTCGTGGTCGCCGACGCCCTCCAGCACGGCCAGCCGGCGCGACGACGCGGCCAGGTCCGCGAGGTCGGGCCGCGGCGCGCGGTCGGCGGCGGCGAGCACGCCCCGGTTCAGGTGGAAGCCCACCACCTCGGCCATGACCTCGGCGGACGTGACGTAGGCGGGCGCCGGGAGGTCGCCGAGCGCCTCGACGCGGCGGCGCACGCCGAGCAGCGCCCGCACCGGGTAGGGCGAGGCGAGGAGGCGTTCGACGACGACCACGCCCTCGGCGATCACCAGGCCGCGCCCGCCGGGCCGGTCGGGGCGGCGGTCGGCCGTCGACAGGTCCCGGAAGTCGTCCAGGCGCGGGTCCGCCGGGTCGTCGATCTCGATCACGCGGGCAGTGTCCCACCTCCTGACACGTGAACGTCACTCGCAGAACCGCAGATCACGAGCCCAAGCCCACAACCAGGCAATTCTCGCTTATTGTTACTACTAAGTGACAGAGAGCACCGATTTGGACGCTGGCCGGCCGGTGGTGGCTGTGCCACGGTTGCCTCCGCTGAGCCCGCCGGAGCAGCCCGAACCGTATTGGGAGGCGGCATGGGTAGGGATGTGTCCGCTCGGACGTTCACCAGGGAAGACCGCCAACGCTACCGGGAGCGCATGCAGCGGTGCATGGACGCGCTGGGCACCATGCTGGTCGAGGACAGCTTCTCCTTCTCGCGCCAGCAGATGGGCCTGGAGATCGAGCTGAACCTGGTCGACCGGGCGGGCCGGCCCGCGATGGCCAACTCCGAGGTGCTGGAGAAGATCGACGACCCGTCGTTCACCCTGGAGCTGGGCCAGCACAACCTGGAGGTCAACGTCCCGCCGCGCGAACTGGCCGGCGACGAGACGCTCGACCTGGAGCGCGAGCTGATCTCCACCCTGGCCTCGGCCGACGACAAGGCGCACGACGCGGGCACGTCGATCGTGATGATCGGGGTGCTGCCGACCCTGCGGCACGAGCACTTCGACCGGCGGTGGCTGTCGACGCAGCCGCGCTACGCCGTGCTCAACGACCGGATCCTCGCCGAGCGCGGCGAGGAGGTCGCGCTGAACATGGAGGGCGCGCCGCTGCCGGGGCGCGCCGGGGAGCGGCTGTCCAGCTACGCCGAGTCGATCATGCCGGAGGCGGCGTGCACGTCGGTGCAGCTGCACCTCCAGGTCGCGCCGGACGACTTCGCGGCCCACTGGAACGCGGCGCAGGCGCTGGCCGGGGTGCAGGTGGCGATCGCGGCGAACTCGCCGTTCCTGCTCGGGCGGGCGCTGTGGCACGAGACCCGCATCCCGCTGTTCCTCCAGGCGACCGACACCCGCACGCAGGAGCTGAAGAACCAGGGCGTCCGGCCGCGCGTGTGGTTCGGGGAGCGGTGGATCACGTCCATCTTCGACCTGTTCGAGGAGAACGTGCGCTACTTCCCGGCGCTGCTGCCCGAAACCGGCGACGAGGACCCGGTGGACGTGCTCGGCGCGGGCGGCACCCCGTCGCTGACCGAGCTGCGCCTGCACAACGGGACGGTGTGGCGCTGGAACCGGCCGGTGTACGACGTGGTGGACGGCGTGCCGCACCTGCGGGTGGAGAACCGGGTGCTGCCGGCCGGGCCGACGGTCCTGGACACCATGGCGAACGCCGCGTTCTTCTACGGCGCCCAACGCGCCCTGACCACCTCGGAACGTCCACTGTGGAGCCAGATGTCGTTCCAGGCGGCCGAGGAGAACCTGTACTCGGGCTCGCGGCACGGCATGAACGCGCAGCTGTACTGGCCGGGGATCGGCTGGGTGCCGCCGGACGAGCTGGTCCTGCGCCGACTCCTGCCGCTGGCGCACGAGGGGTTGAAGGACTGCGGGGTGTCCGACGAGGCGCGCGAGCGGTACCTGGGCGTGATCGAGGCGCGGTGCCTGGCGCGCCGCACGGGGTCCCAGTGGCAGCGCGAGACCGTGACGCTGATGGAGGAGAGGGGCGTGAACCGCGACGAGGCGCTGTCGGCGATGCTCGCGCGGTACGTCGAGCTGATGCACGAGGGCGAACCGGTCCACACCTGGCCGGTCACGCCGTGAGCGCGCCGGGGTGCGCGTTCCCGCGCCGGGGTGCGCGTTCCCCGGCTGTCGGGACGCGCACCCCGGTCACACCGGTCGTCCTGAACGCCCGTAGGTGAGCCGCCGCAACAGGGACTCGACCGACTCCCGGCCCCCGGCCCCGCCCGACCCCCGGCGTCCGCCCGGCCCCCGACCCCCGGCGTCCGCGCGGCCCGGGGAGCGCCGCGAGCGCCACGGTGCCCAGCCACGTGACCACCGCGATGCCCGACGCTGCGGCGTCACCCACGCGCGAACCCGCACCACCCGCGTACTCGTCCCGCCCTGCCCCACCCCCGCCCGCCGCGCCGCCTCCATATCTCGGCAACGTCGACGGCGTTGACATCGATCCCGGATCCGGCGCCGTTAACTCGTACGTGTCGTCCTTCTGACGACACGTACCCGCACGGCAGATCCCGCCTCAGCGGCGACGGCCGGCCTTCAGCGGTGCCACGTCGGCCCCGTCGTGCGTGTTGCGGCACTCGTCGGGCGTCACCGCCTCGACCGCGAGCGTCAGCATCCCCTTCACCCCGGTGTAGATGCTCTCGCCCATCGACGCCAACGAGGTGTGCACGCGGTTCGAGTCGGAGAAGTCGCGCTCGTCCTTGGTGCGCTTCTTCCCGGCTTCCTCGGGCTTGGTCGCACTGCGCAGGTTGACCTCCAGCCACGCGGCCACCTCCGCCGGCGTGGTGAGGACCTCCTCCGGCGTCCGCTCCAGGCGCTCGGACCTCGGGGACGCGTGATCAAGAGAGGTGTGCTCCACGTACGCGTGCCAGTGCGTGTTGCGCAGCGACCACGTCTGCTCGATCGGCCAGTCCTCCTCGGTGTCCATGCGTCTATCTTGCCAGGGCTGTCACGTCCAGGGTGTGGTCCACCCCCACCGCCTTCGCCAACCTCCGGTCGTGCGTCACCAGCAGCAGCGTGCCCGCGTAGTCCTCCAGCGCCCACTCCAGCTGTTCGATGGCCGCCAGGTCGAGGTGGTTCGTCGGTTCGTCCAGCACCAGGCACGTGGTGCCGCGCGCCTGGAGCACGGCGAGCCCGGCCCGGGTCCGCTCGCCCGGCGACAGCGACGCCGCAGGTCGCAGCACCGCGGTGGCCCCGACGCGGAACTTCGCCAGCAGGGTGCGGGCCTCGACGTCGGCGAGGCCGGTCAGCCCGGTCACCACCTCCAGCACCGGCGTGGTCACCGCGAACTCGGCCCGCAGCTGGTCGACCTCGCCCACGACCACGTTCGGTCCTTCGCCGCGCGAGCCGGCGGTCAGCGGCAGGCGGCCGAGGAGGGCTGCCAGCAGGGTCGACTTGCCCGAGCCGTTCGGTCCGGTGATGCGCCAGCGCTCGCCGGCGCCGACGGTCCAGTCGACCGGGCCGAGCGTGACGTCGCCGCGGCCGAAACGGGCGCCGCGCAGGGTGAACGCGACCTGGCTGCCGCGTCCGGCGCTGGGCAGGGTCAGCCGCAGCTCCCACGGTTCGCGTGGTTCTTCGACCTCTTCCAGCCGTTCCAGCGCGCGTTCCGCGGCGGACGCGCCGCCGGCGGTGTTCTCGGCGCCCTGCTTGCGCGCGAACTTGATGTTCTTGTCGCTCTCGTCGGACTTGGCGTTGCGCCGCACGCCGGCCCTGGACCACTCGCGCGCCTGCCGGGCGCGTTGCACGAGCCCGTCCCGTTTGGCGGCGTACGCGTCGTAGTCCTCGCGCGCCCGCCGCCGGGCGTTGGCCTGTTCCTGGACGTAGGCGTCCCAGCCGCCGCCGAAGACGGTGACCCGGTGGGTGAACTCGTCGAGTTCGGCGACGGCGGTGGCGGTGCGGGCGAGGAACTCGCGGTCGTGGCTGACCAGGACGGCGGCGGCGGGGCTGCGGAGGACGTGGTCCTCCAGCAGTTCCAGGCCGGCGAGGTCGAGGTCGTTGGTCGGTTCGTCGAGCAGCAGCACGTCGGCGGTGGTCAGCAGGACGGCGGCGAGCCTGAGCCTGGCCGACTGGCCGCCGGAGAGCTGGTCGGCGCCGCGGCCGTCGAGGAGGCCCGCGGGCAGGCCGAGCCGGTCGCAGACCTCGTCGGCGCGTTCGTCGAAGTCGGGCGCGCCGGAGGCGGTCCACTCGTCGAACGCCCGCGCGTAGGTGTCGTCGGCGCCGGGCGCGCCGTCGGCGAGCAGGCTGGTGGCCTCCTCGAACGACCGGACGGCGGCGGTGACGCCGGTGCGGCGGGCGAGGTGGTCCCGCAGCGACTCGCCGGCGTGGACGGAGGTCTCCTGCGCGAGGTGGGCGACCGCGCCGCGGGCGGTGACGGAGCCGTGGTCGGGTTTGAGCTCGCCGGCCAGGACCCGGAGCAGGGTCGACTTGCCGGCGCCGTTCGGCGCGAGGAGGCCTATGCGTTGGCCTGCCGGGACGTCGAGGTCCACCTCCGAGAGCACGGTCCGCGGACCGAACGACAGCGTGACGTTCCGGGCTGTCAGTACGGACACGTCCCCGATGGTGGCAAACCGACCGTGGTGGGCGCACCCGACTTTCGCGTCCTCCCAGTTGCAAGTAGATTGCAACTACAAGTGATCTGCAACGAGGGGATGCCATGGCGCGGTACGTCCTGCCGGACCTGGAGTACGACTACGGCGACCTGGAGCCGGCGATCATCGGCGAGATCAACGAGCTGCACCACGGCAAGCACCACGCCGCCTACGTCAAGGGCGCCAACGACACGCTGGAGCAGATCGACGAGGCGCGCGACAAGAACTCGTTCGGGTCGATCGTCGGGCTGGAGACCACGCTCGCGTTCCACCTGGCGGGCCACGCGCTGCACCAGGTCTGGTGGAAGAACCTGTCCCCGAACGGCGGCGACAAGCCGACCGGCGAGCTGGCCGCGGCGGTCGACGAGCACTTCGGGTCGTTCGACGGGCTGCGCGCGCAGCTCACCGCGGCGGCGGGCAGCATCCAGGGTTCGGGCTGGGGCGTCCTGGCGTGGGAGCCGATCGGGCAGCGGCTGATCACGCAGCAGCTCAAGGACCACCACTCGAACCTGTCGATCGCCACCACGCCGCTGCTGGTGTTCGACATCTGGGAGCACGCCTACTACCTGCAATACCGCAACCTGAAGGCGGACTACATCTCGGCGCTGTGGAACGTCGTGGACTGGGACGACGTCGCGGCCCGCTTCGAGGCGGCCCGCGCGGGCCGGAACGGGCTGCGGCTGCCGCAGCAGTGAGCGCACGGCCGGGTCGACCCCCGGCGGTGGTGGATCTTCGGCGGTGGATGCTCCGACAAGCCCTCACCGCCGAACTCGACGAGGCCCCGCCCCCGGCGGTACGACCGGGGGCGGGGCCTCGTCTGTTCCCGAACTGACTGCCGCTCCCACCACGAAGCGACGCGACTTAGGTTAGCCTAACATCACCTTCTTGGGAACCCCGCCGCACCAAACCGCGCGCGACCAGCTCCACCACCGCGATCGCGGTCGACTCCACCAGCAGCAACCCCAGCAGCACGACCAGCTGGAGCGCACCCGCCTGCCACACCGGAGCTCCGCCGAGCAGCATCCCGACGAACGCGCCGGGCAGCGTCACCAGGCCGACCGTCCGGGTCTGGTCGAGCGCCGGCAGCAACGCCTCGGCGGCGGGCCGGCGCACCAACTCCCGCACCGCGACCGGCTCGGTGAAGCCCAGCGCCAACGCGGCCTCGTACTCGCCGTGCCGGTCGCGCAGGGTGTCGAGGGCCCGCCGCACGGACAGGGTGGTCGCGGTCATCGCGCCGCCGACCAGGATGCCGCCGACCGGCACCAGCGCGATCCCCTCCACCGGCACCAGACCGCTGACCAGCAGCACCGCGATGGTCGGCCCCGTGCCCGCGAGGATCGCGACGGCCACCCACCACCCGCGACGACCGGTCTTCGCGCGCGCCGCCGACGTGCCCGTCGCGACCACCGCCATCAGCAGCAGGAACGCGGCGGTCAACGGCAATGAAGCCAACACCGCCACGATCACCGCCGACACGACGGCCAACTGGACCGCCGCGCGCAGGGCCGCCCGAACCACCGGCCGAGGCGAAGCCAACCCACCCGACCACAACACCGCGCCCGCGCCGGCGGTGAGCACCAGGCACACGACGAGCAGGCGGCCCCAGTCCGCGTTGATCACCACAACCCGATTGTGAGGTTCCACCACCACGAGCACCTGCGGTAGCCTGAAGGCGGATGTCATCATGTCGATGACACGAACGAGCTAACGGCACCGAATGCGGGATCAATGTCAACACCACGAACGTTGCCGGAAACATGGAGGCGGCGCACGGCGGATGGCATGGGCACGCGGCGATGAGGGATGGCGATCAGGGATGAGGATGAGGTGAGAGGAAAGGAGGAGATGGGAGAAGGACGAAAGGTGGGCGGGAGGCGCTGGGCCAAAGCTCAGGCACGAGACCTCTGAGCCCAGGCACGGAGGCGACGAGGCCCGAGCACAGAAGTGGCGAGACCTGTGCGCGGGGGCGGCGCGGCCTGAGCGTGGAGGCGCGAGGCTCAAGCGCAGAGCTGGCCGCAACGCGAGCTAGGGATAACTCAGCCTGGACCAGAAATAGCTTGGCCTGAGTTGGAGATACTCCGCCTCGGGTCGGAGATGACTGAGCCGGGATTGGAGACAGCTCGGGCTGGGCTGGAGCCAGCTCAGCTCAGGTTCGACGACAGAGCCCAGCCCCAGAACTGGACCCGGACCTGGACCTGGACCTGGAGACGGCTTAGCCCAGGTCCGAGGTCGGCTCGGCCCAGGAACAGCTGGGCACGCTCTGGGGGAGGGAGCGAGGTGCGGCCCTGAGACAGCGCCGACCGAGGCGCGCGCGGCACTGAGGTAGTGCGGCTCAGCTCAAGCTCGGAGGCGGCGGCGCAGTCCGAGGCGGGGCATTGGCAGGGTGATCCCACCGCGACGGGCCAGGACTATGCCGCCGATCAGGGCTGCCAGGATTGAGACCACGCCGCCGAACACTATGGGTGCGCGGGCGGTGAAGTGTTCGGCCAGCCATCCCATCACCGGGCCGCCTACCGGGTTGCCGCCCAGGAACACCAGCATGTAGAGGCCCATGACGCGACCGCGCATGGCGGGCTCGACGGCCAGCTGGACCGTGGCGTTCGCGGTGGTCGTGAAGGTCATCATGGCGATGCCTACCGGGATCAGGGCTGCGCCTGCCAGCCACATGGTGGGCATCAGGCCGACCACGATTTCGAGTACGCCGAACGCCAGGGCGCCGGTGATCAGCAGGCGCAGGCTGGGTTTGCCGCGCGTGCTGCGCTTGGCGGCGAGGGTCGCGCCGGCGAACGTGCCGATCGCGAGCATGGTGGACAGGAGGCCGTACGCGTCGGCGTCGCCGCCGAAGGTGTTGCGCGCCAGCACGGCCAGGGTGACGAAGAAGTTCAGGCCGAACGTGCTGATGAAGAACACCAGGAACAGCAGGATCACCAGGTCGGGCCGTTTACGCACGTATCGCAGGCCGGCGCGCAGCTGGCCCTTCTCACGCGGCACGGGGGCGCCTCGGTGCAGTTCGGTGGCCCTCATCAGCAGCAGGCCGCCGATCACGCCGATGAACGTGACGGCGTTGATCAGGAACACCCAGCCGGTGCCGACTACGATGATCATGATGCCGGCGACGGCCGGGCCGATCATGCGGGCCAGGTTGAACGTCATGGAGTTGAGCGCCACGGCGTTGGCGATCTGGTCGCGGCCGACCATTTCGACCACGAAGCTCTGCCGCACGGGAGTCTCGACCGCCGACACGGCACCGAGGAGCAGGCACAGCAGGTAGACGTGCCACAGCTGGGCCACGCCGGTGACGTCGAGCAGGCCGAGGACCAGGGCGCACAGGCCCAGGCCGGTTTCCAGGACGAGGAGCAGCTTGCGCTTGTCCATCCGGTCGGCGAGCACGCCCGCCCAGAGGGACAGCAGGAGGGTCGGCGCGAACTGGAGGGCGGCGGCGATGCCGAGTGCGACCGGTGAGCCGTCGGACAGTTCGAGGACGAGCCAGTCCTGGGCGACGCGCTGCATCCACAGGCCGATGAGGGAGATGACCTGGCCGGAGGCGTAGAGGCGGTAGTTGCGGACTTTCAGGGAGGCGAACATGCCGGCGCGCTTCGGCGGTGGCGGTGGCGGTGGCGGGAGTGCGGGTGCGGTCGAGTTGGGTTCGAGCTGGTCCGCTCCTGCACCACCCGCGTACGCCGGCACGTCGTTACTGCCCCGCCATCCTGTCGATTATCCCGGCGGCGCGCGAGAGCACGCCCCGTTCCTCGGGTGTCAGCTCGGCGAGGCGCTTGTCGAGCCAGGCCTCGCGGGCGGACACCTCGTCGTTGATGTAGCCCTGGCCCGCCTCGGTGAGTTCGACGATGGCCTGGCGGCCGTCGGTGGGGTGGGGGCGGCGGGTGGCGAACCCGTACTCCTCCAGGGCGGCGATCACCCTGGTCATGGAGGGGGGTTGGACGCCTTCCCGGGCGGCGAGCTCGCCGGGTGTCAGGGGTCCGCACTTGTGCAGCGTGGACAGCGCGGACACCTGGGTGAGCGAGATCGTGGAGTTGACCCGCTGGGCGCGGAGCCGTCGGTTCAGCCGGACCACGGCCAGCCTCAGTCGGCTCGCCAGTCCGGGTTCCACCTCGATCTCCGTCACGTAGTTAGCATACCTCACGATCTCGCTTCCCGTCCTGGTGAAGTGCGCCGGGTCGCCCTTCGGGGCGGGCTGGGTCGCCCGCCGAAGCGGGTCGGGCCGCCCTTCGGGGCGGGCTGGGTCGCCCGCCGAAGCGGGTCGGGCCGCCCTTCGGAGCCGGCGGGTCGCCCGCCGAAGCAGGCGGGTCGCCCGCCGAAGCAGGCGGGTCGCCCGCCGAAGCAGGCGGGTCGCCCGCCGAAGCGGGTCGGGTCGTCCCTCAGGCGTTCAGCAGGGCCTGGATGGGGCTGATCGCGAAGTAGACGACGAACGCCGCCGCCACCACCCACATGAGCGGGTGAATGCTGCGTGCCCGTCCGGTGAGGGCTCGCAGCAGCACGTAGCTGACGAAGCCGGCGCCGATGCCGTTGGCGATCGAGTAGGTGAACGGCATGATCACGATCGTGAGGAACGCGGGCAGCCCGACGGAGAAGTCGGTGAAGTCGATCTCCTTGATCTGGGCGATCATCAGCGCGCCGACGATCACCAGGGCGGGCGCCGCGGCCTCGATCGGCACGACCGCGTAGAGCGGGGTGAGGAACATGGCGGCCAGGAACAGCAGGCCGGTGACGACGTTCGCCAGGCCCGTGCGCGCACCCTCGGCGATGCCGGACGCCGACTCGATGAAGACGGTGTTGGACGACGACGAGGCCACGCCGCCCGCGACCGCGCCCACGCCGTCGACGAACAGCGCCTTGGACACTCCGGGCAGTTGGCCGTCCTGGCCGATGAGGTTCGCCTCCTTGCCGAGGCCGGTCATGGTGCCGACGGTGTCGAAGAAGTCGGTCAGCACGAGCGTGAACACCAGCAGGGCGGCGGTGATGGCGGGCAGGCGGGTCCAGGCGCCGAAGGAGACGTCGCCCAGCAGCGACAGGTCGGGCAGGCCGAGCACCTGGTCGGGCAGCGCCGGGTAGCCGAGGTTCCAGCCGGTGGCCCTGGTGCCCTGCGACGGGCCGGCGTCCACGATCGCCTCGATCACGACGGCCAGCACGGTCGCGGAGAGGACGCCGATGAGGATGCCGCCCTTGACCTTGCGGGCGACGAGGATGGCGGTCAGCACGAGGCCGACCACGAACACGAACGTGGGCCAGGAGGCGATGGAGCCGTTGATGCCCAGGCCGACCGGGACGGTGGTGCCGGCGGCGTCGGGGACGCGGCGCACGAAGCCCGCGTCGACGAGGCCGATGAAGCAGATGAACAGGCCGATGCCGACGGCGATGGC
Source organism: Saccharothrix xinjiangensis (assembly GCF_039527585.1). NCBI lineage: Bacteria > Bacillati > Actinomycetota > Actinomycetes > Pseudonocardiales > Pseudonocardiaceae > Saccharothrix > Saccharothrix xinjiangensis. Next base: position 293,243 of record NZ_BAAAKE010000001.1, read on the forward strand.
GGCTTTCAGCTCGGCGGGCACGGCGTTGAACACGGCGGTGCGCACGCCCGTGACGACCAGCACCAGCACCACCAGGCCGTTGACCACGACCAGGCCCATGGCCTCGGGCCAGCTGACCTGCGGCACGATCGAGACGGCCACGAACGAGTTGATGCCCAGGCCGGTGGCGAGCGCGAACGGGTAGTTGGCGACGAGTCCGAACAGGATCGTCATGACGCCCGCGACCAGCGCCGTCACGGCCGCGACCTGGGGGATGGTGAGGACGTTGCCGAGGACGTCCACCTTGGCGGACGGGTCGTCGGCGGCGAAGCTGCCCAGGATCAGCGGGTTCAGCACGACGATGTAGGCCATCGTCACGAACGTGACGAGGCCGCCGCGCACCTCCCTCCCCACCGTGGACCCGCGTTCGGTGATCTTGAAGAACGAGTCCAGCTTGGAGCGCGGCGGCGTGTCGGCGGCGGTGGCCATCTCATCTCCTCGGTCGGTGTGGCGAGAGGCAGAGCGTGCCCCACCCGTGTTTCGGGGAGGTAGCCTGCCTGACGTGGCAGAACAGGACGCAGCCGACCTCCCCGCGCCCCCTCCCCTGCCGCCGCGGCTGGCGGATCCGGTGCCGGCGATCCTCGGCGGGGCGGTGGTGTGGTTCCTGGCGTTCGCGGTGGTGCTGGTGTTCTGGCGGGAGCAGCAGACGCTGCTGTGGACGTGCGTGTCGGGCTGGGCGCTGGGCCTGGCCGGCTACGGCGTGTTCACGTGGCAGCGCTCGGCGGTGCGCCGCGGGAAGCGGACCGCGCAGCAGGGGCAGGGGCTCACCGACTAGGGACGACCGCGCATCGGCCGGGCCGACCAGCGGATCAGCCGAGCAGCACCGAGGGTGTCGGGTCGGTGATCAGGGCGGTGAAGGTGTGGCGGTCGTCCCACCGGCCGACGGTCCAGGCCAGGGCTCGGGCCAGGCCCTCCGGGGTGTCGGCGGCGTGCACGACGTCGCCGTCGACCCACCACGACACCGCGTGCTCCTCGTCCTCGGCGGACACCACCAGGTCGTCGTGCACGACCACGGTGCCCGTGGGCAGGTCCACGCCGAGCAGGTCGCACGCCAGGCGCACCGCGCCCAGGTCCGACCACACCACCTCGTCGCCGTCGCCGACGACCGCGCCCGAGACCTCCTCCGACGCGAGCGGCAGGGCCAGCAGTTCCGCCAGGACCGGCGCCGAGCCCTTCGAGGCCAGCACCTGGTCGGGTGGCAGGACCCCCAGCAGCCACGGCAGGTCCAGCACGAGCACGTCGTCCGCGGGCACGGCGGCGCCGGTCAGCGCCCGCACCCGGTCCGGCGGTTCGGCGCTCACCGAGTCCGCCACCTCCGCGAGCAGGGCGTGCACCCGCAGCACCAGGGCGTCGGACAGCTTGCGCGCCGGGTCGCCCAGGCGTGCCAGGAGGTCTTTCGCGTCGTCCTCGTCGGCCACGTCCAGCGCCGTGCGGACCCCGGCGGCGGCCAGCACGTGCGCGGGCACGTCGACCTCGGGGACCACGTCGTACAGGCCTTCGAGGGCTTCCGCGCCGGGCAGGCGCCACGCGCCGAGCGGCTCGCCGTCCAGGGTGGCGTAGCGGGCCAGCCACCACGAGGTGTAGCCGTCGGGTTCGGTCACCGCCCGCCACACGGCGGGGTCGGCCGCCATCATCGCCAGTGCCCGCGGCCACGCGTCGCGCGCCACCAGGTCGAGGTCGCGCACGCCCAGGACCCGTGTGGGCGGCACGTCGAACCCGTCCCACCAGTAGCCCTCGTCGGCCAGGTCGTGGTCGGGTTCGGTGGGCGAGTCGTCCTCGACGACGGTGAACCCGTCGACGACGCCCACGGCGGTGAGCACGTCGCGCGGCCACGCCGTCGCCACGGCCGCGGCCAGCACGCCGAACGGCGCGTCGGCCTCCAGCACGTCCAGGAGCTTCGAGTCGGGCAGCACCAGTTCGTCGGCGCGCCGCCAGTCGCCGTCGGCGGAGGGCAGGGCCAGTTCGCCCAGCCACGGCCGCCCGCCGGCCAGCTCCACCAGCCGCAGCACGGTGTCCGCCAGCTCCGGCCCGTCCATGGCGGGGTCGTCCTGGCTGTGCCGGACGGCCTCGCGCACCGCGTCGGAGTCCAGCAGCTCGGCGGGTGTGGCCTCGGTGGCGCCCAGTCGCAGCAGCAGCGGGTGCGCCGCCTCGGGGTGCGCGATCCGCAGTCCCGGCACCGGCACCAGCTCGGCGCCCACCAGCACGCCGCGGGGGCTGCCGACGAGGCGCCCGTCCGCCAGCGGCACGGGCAGCGCGCCCATGGCCTCGCGGGCCGCCGAGTCGACGTCCGCGACCGGTGACAGCGCCTCGTACACCTGCCGCCACCACGACGGGTCGCCGCCGACGCCCGCGAGCGCGTCGACGACCTCCGCGATGGTCATGCGCGGCACTTCCAGCGCGGCCAGCGCCTTGGCGTGCGGCGGCAGCGTCAGCTCGTGGTCGAGGAGGCCGGGCACCACGTCCTCCAGCAGCTCCACCAGGTCGAACGACGCGACGTCCAGGACCTTCACCGAGGCGGGCGCGGCCCACTCGCCGTCCGCGAGGGGCAGCCAGGCCGCCGAGCGGAGCGCCGCCAGCACACCGGTCCGCAGCCGGTCGTCCACTTCGGACAGGGGGAAGCCGGGCAGCGGCACCAGCGCGGTCCGCTCCGCGGCGGGCAGCGCGGACACCAGCGCCGGGTAGGCCGCGGCGGCCCGGTCCAGCACGAACGCCGCCGCCGCGCCCGCCAGCACGCGCCGCCGCGACGGCTCCACCGGCAGCGTCGCGATCAGCCGGGCGGGCAGGGACAGCTTCTCGTCGGTGGGGGTGGGGGCGTGCAGCACGTCGCCGGACAGCGGTTCGTCCATCGGCCACGCCCAGCACACCGACCACCGGGGTCGTGATTCGACGCCCGCGACCAGCTCGCCGGGCAGCTCGCCGCCGTCGCGGCGCACCAGCCAGCGCCGCGGCCCGGCCGGGCCGGTCAGCTCCACCACGCCGTCGGACTCGGACCGCTCCCACGCGTCCGCGCCGACCTCGACGCGCCGCAGCCCCGGCAGGGCCAGCAGCAGGTCCGGCGCCTGCGCGGCGAACTCCGCCAGCAGCCCGCCGGGGTCGGTCCTCAGCGGCAGCCGCACCTCGGTGTCGAAGCCAGCGGGCGGGCCGGCCTCGTCGGTCGGCCACACCAGCCGCAGCACCGGCACGTCACCGCCGCGCGCGGACGCCAGCTCGGGCACCAGCTCGCGGGTCCGGTCGGCCGAGAACGCCACGCCGCCGCCGCGCGACACCACGCGCGGCGCGTCGGTCACCGCCAGCACGGCCGCGAACCCGACGCCGAACTGGCCGACGGCGCCCGCCGACTTCGACGACGCCCGCAGCGACGCCAGCGCCGCGACCCCGGCGGCGTCCAGGGGCGCGCCCGTGTTCGCCGCCCGCAGCTCACCGTCCACAACGGACAGCCGCAGCACGCCGGGTTCCGCGCCGGCCGCGTCGGCGGCGTTCTGCGCCAGCTCCACCAGCAGCCGGTCGCGGTAGCCGCCGAGCCTCAGGTCCTCCTCGGCGTTGGCGTCCTCGCGGAACCTCGTCGGTGACCCGCGCCACGCGGCCAGCACCGACTCGCGCAGCGCCGCCGTGCCGAACGGGTCACCCAGCTCGGGGCTCACCGCCCGCTCTCGTCGGCCGGGGCGGGCTCGACCCCCGGCGCCCCGGCGTCGGCGGCCGCGGCCCGGTCGACGGCCGACACCTCGCCGGCGGGCTCCGCCACGGCGTCACCGGGCGCCAGGCCACCGGACACCAGGCCGCCGGGCGCGTTCGCCTCCACGTCCAGCACCGCGTCGTCGTAGACGAGGTCGGCCACCGGCACCGACGAACCGCCCTCCACCTCGACCTCCGAGTGCGCCCCGCACCCGTACTCCACGTGCACCACGTGCCCGTCGGCGGGCGTCAGCTCGTTCGCGCACACCCCGAACGCCGCGCCGAGCGACCCGGCGATCCGCTGGTAGAAACCGCACGTGCCGCAGGTCGCGGGCGCGCTGCGGGCCATGTCGCTGCGCGGGCCGAAGTCGCCGCCGTGCCACCGCCGGGCCGAGTCGAGCACGCCCTCGCGGGACAGCACCCGCACGCGCCCGAGCCCCGCCTCCAGCGCGACCTCCTCCACGGCCGGGTCGTCGGAGGCGACGTAGCCGGGCGCCAGCCGCGGGTCGTCCTCCTTCGCCGGCAGCAGGTCGCCCACGCCCAGGTCGCCCGCCCGCACCCGCTCGTGCCACGGCACCCAGTCCGGCGCGACCAGCGCGTCGTCACCGGGCAGCAGCACGACCTCGCTCACCGACAGCGGCGTGCCCTCGCCCGCGAACGACACGGTGGCGGCCCAGTTCCAGCCCCGGTAGCCCGCGTGCCTGGCCTCGAACAGGTGGGTGACCGCGGCCTCGTCCTCCGCGACCACGCCCACGTGGTCGCCCACCGCCTCCGGGCCCGCCTCCTCCCGCGCGGCGGCGCGGGCGAGCCGGACGGCCGCGTCATCGGCGAGCACTGGATGGGGCTGCTGGGTCGGCGTGGCGGTCACAGGGTGAATTGTGCCGCACGTCTTCGCACTCCCGCGCACACGTGCCACCCTTTCGGGCGTGCGGTGGCTCCTGGTGGCGGTGGTCCTTGTCCTGTCGGCGGCGTGCGGGGGCCCGCCGAGCGGCCCAACCGGCCGGTCCGGCGACGTGCCGACCGGCTTCGAGGTGCTGGGCACGCTGCCGCACGACACCGGGGCGTTCACGCAGGGCCTGGAGCTGGCCGACGGCGTCCTCTACGAGGGCACCGGCCTGGAGGGGCGGTCGTCGATCCGCCGGCTGGACCCCGGCACCGGCGAGGTGCGGCAGCGCGTCGACCTGCCCGCCGACCTGTTCGGCGAGGGCATCACCGTCGTCGACGACCGGCTCTGGCAGATCACCTGGCGCGACGGCGTGGCCATCGAACGCGACCGGCGGACCCTCGAAGAGGTGAGGCGCGTCACCTACGAGGGCGAGGGCTGGGGCCTGTGCCGCGACGGCGACCGGCTGGTCATGAGCGACGGCACCGACGAGCTGACCTTCCGCGACCCGCGCACCTTCGCCGAGACCGGCTCGACCCGCGTCACCCGCGACGGCCGGCCGGTCACCGAGCTGAACGAGCTGGAGTGCGTCGGCGGCCGGGTGTGGGCGAACGTGTGGCACACCGACGAGGTCGTGCGCGTCGACCCGGCGGACGGGCGGGTCGACGCGACCGTGGACCTGTCCGGGCTGCGACCGGGCGACGTGCCCGCCTCGGACGTGCTCAACGGCATCGCGGCCGTGCCCGGCACCGACGAGTTCCTGGTCACCGGCAAGAACTGGCCGACGATCTTCCGGATCAGGTTCACCGGCGGGTGAGCCCTCGCCGGGCCGCCCCGGGGGCGGTCATTGCGGGGACAGGTCGCCTCTGGTGAGGCAGGATTGGTGAGGTGACGCCCCCTCGGCCGGAAGACCCGTCGCGGCGGTACCCGTGGGAGGACGACGAGTACAAGCCGCGCACCCGGCCGTACCCGACCCCCGGTGAGCCGCCGCCGCTCGACACCGGGCCGCGCGGGACCCGGCCGGAACCGCGCCCGGACGCCGAGTGGCCCGACCCCCGCGCCACCCGACCCCGCTCCGCCCGGCCCCGCGCCTCCGACCCGCGCCCCACCGAGCCTCACCTCTCCGACCCCCGCGCCACCCGGCCCCACGCCTCCGAGCCCCACACCGGCGGCCCCTGGACCGGTGAGCCGCGCACCAGGCCCACCCGCGGCGCCGAGTCCCGGCACGAGGACGACCGGCGCGCCGAGGCGTCCGCCCGCTTCGCGCCACCACCCGACGACCGGCCCACCGCGCCCACCGCGCCACCCCCGCCGAAGAAGCTCACCGTCACCCGGGTCGCCTGGTTCCGCACCCGCCAGCTCACCGGCCGCGCCCTGGCCACGTTCCGCCGCGCCGCGCACGCCGACGGCGCCAAGCAGTCCGGCCTGTCCTCCCTCACCTACGCGGTGATGCTGAACTACGCGGCCGACGCCGCGATGGCCGTCGCGCTCGCCAACACCCTGTTCTTCTCCGCCGCCACCGGCGAGAGCCGCAGCAAGGTCGCCCTGTACCTGCTGATCACCGTGGCCCCGTTCGCGCTGGTCGCCCCGGTCATCGGCCCGGCGCTGGACCGCCTCCAGCACGGCAGGCGGCTGGCGCTGGCCGCGTCGTGCGTGCTGCGCGTGCTGCTGTCGGCGGTCATGGCGCTGAACTTCGACAACTGGGCCCTCTACCCGGCGGCGCTGGGCAGCATGGTGCTGTCGAAGTCGTTCACCGTGCTCAAGGCCGCGATCACGCCGCGCGTGCTGCCGCGCGAGATCACCCTGGCCAAGACCAACGCCCGGATGACGGTGTTCGGCCTGGCCGCGGGCGGGGTGTTCGGCGCGTTCGCGGCCGGGTTCGCGAACCTGTTCGGCTCGCCGGGCGCCCTGTGGTTCACCGCCGTGCTGTCCGCCGTCAACGCCTGCTACTGCCTGCGCATCCCGGCGTGGGTGGAGGTCACCGAGGGCGAGGTGCCCGCGTCCCTGCGCGCCAAGCCGAAGAAGGCGAGCCGGCAGGCGCTGGGCCGCACGGTCGTGGTGGCGCTGTGGGGCAACGGCGCGATCCGGATGCTCACCGGTTTCCTGATGCTGTTCGCCGCGTTCGTGGTGCGCGCCCAGACCGAGGGCGACGCGTTCCTCCAGGTCCTGCTGCTGGGCGTGATCGCGGCGGCCGCGGGCGTCGGCAGCTTCCTCGGCAACGCGGTGGGCGCGCGGCTGCACTTCGGCGCGCCCGACCAGGTGGTGATCGGCTGCCTGGCCGCGGCGCTGGTGTCCGTCGTCGTGGCGGCCGTGCTGCCCGGCCTGACCACCGCGGCGGTCGTCGGCCTGGTCGGGGCGACGGCCAGCTCGCTGGCCAAGGTGTCGCTGGACGCGGTCATCCAGGACGACGTGCCCGACGAGTCGCGGGCCTCCGCGTTCGGCCGGTCCGAGACGATCCTCCAGCTGGGCTGGGTGTTCGGCGGCGCGCTCGGCGTGCTGCTGCCCACCGAGTACTGGATCGGGTTCACCGTGCTGTCGGTGCTGCTCGCGGTCGGCCTGGCGCAGACGATCCAGACGCGGCGCGGCTCCACGCTGATCCCCGGCCTCGGCGGCGACCGCCCCCTCAGGCCCACCGCGGTCACCCCGTGAGACCGGCGCCGCCGGGCCGGCCACCTCGCCGGACCGGCCGCACCGCGGCCCCGTAGGCTCGACGGCCGTGCGCCGAGTCCTGCTGCCCGTGCTCCTGCTGCTCCTGACGACGGCGTGCGCCGCGCCGCACCCGCCCGAGGTGACGTTCTACGCCGACGGCGAAGCGGTCGACGTGCCGCCGTTCGACGACTGCGACATCGACGCGGAGAACTGCCGGCGCGACCCGGCCGGCGAGGGCTCGCTGCGGGTCCGGCCGGGCAGGCCCGTGCAGATCTCCGTGCCGGGCGAGGTCGCCGACACCGCGTGGGGCGTGAACTTCCGCTACCGCGACGCCGCGGGCGTCGAGCAGGAACCCGGCCGCAGCGCGGTGTTCACCGTCAGCGACCCCAGGCACGCCTACACGCTCACCCTGCCGAACCCCGGCGACCAGTTGCTCGGCGTCGAGGTCCAGCAGCTGAGCAGGCGCATCCAGACGAGCACCACCGGCGCGTTCGACTTCGTCGCGCGCCGGGTGTGGGTGCTCACCGCGGAGAGCTGAGGTCTACGGGTCCAGCTCCCGCGCGACGGCCCGGACCACCTCGGCGATCAGCTTGGTGTTCTTCCGGTCCGGGTACCGGCCGCGGCGCAGCTCGGGCTGCACCTTCAGCTCCAGCAGCTTGATCATGTCCTCGATCAGGCCGTGCAGCTCCTCCGCCGGTCGGCGCCGCGCCTCGGCCACCGAGGGCGCCGGGTCGATCAGCCGCACCGACAGCGCCTGCGGGCCGCGCCTGCCCTCGGCCATGCCGAACTCGATGCGCTGACCGGCCTTCAGGCCCTCGACACCGGGAGGCAGCGCGGATTTCCGCACGTAGACGTCTTCGCCACCGTCCTGGGTGACGAAGCCGAAACCCTTCTCCGAGTCGTACCACTTGACCTTGCCGGTCGGCACCGCGCTCACCAATCCCTGGGTCATCCACACGACGAACGCGCCCGGGGCGTGCCCAGGGCGCGTCCCACCAGACTAGCCAGAACACCGCCCCCGGGGCACCTCCGATAGCGGGACTACCCTCTGGGTGTGTCGACCTCGAAGCTGATGCCCCTGGCAGTGGCCCTGTTCGCGCTGGGTGTCGTGGCCATCGTCGCGATGTTCGTCGTGGGCGAACGGGGACTGCCCGCCTGGGTGTTCGCCGCCGGGTGGCTGCTGGCGCCCGCCGGCCTGGCGCTGGGCGTGTTCAGCGCGGTGCGGGACTCCCGGCGCCCCCGCCGGCGCTGAGCCGGGCCGCGTTCGCGCGCAGCCAGTCCGGGAAACCGGTCAGGTCGGGCAGCACCACGTCCGCGCCCTCCGCGGTCAGCTCGTCCGCGGCGCACGGCCCGCTGACCACGCCGACCGCCACCGCGCCGGCGGCCTTCGCGCCGCGCACGTCACCCACGTGGTCGCCCACGTAGACGGCCGCGCCGTGCGCCTTCAACGCCTCCGCCTTGCCGGTCGACCACAGCTCGCCGAACAGGTGGTCCACCTCCCAGTCGAACGCGGCCAGGTGCAGAGCCGCGTTCGGCCGGTACTTGCCGGTGACCACGAGCGTGGTCCCGCCCAGCTCGCGCACCGCGGCAAGCGCTTGCGCCGCGCCGGGCAGCGCGACCGTGGCCGGGATGACGATCTCCGGGTAGAGCGCGCGGAACCGGTCCACCAGGGCCGGGATCTCCTCCTCGGGCACGCCGAAGCCCCGGTAGGTCATGTCGAGGGGCGGGCCGAGGTTCGCGGCGAAGTGGGCGCCGTCGAGCGGGTGGCCCGACTCGGCGGCCACGGCGTCCATCACGGCCGCCATGCCCGGACGCGGGTCGATCAGGGTCATGTCCAGGTCGAATCCCACGGTCAACGGCACGACCCGACTCTAACCGCGCGGCCGCTGTGCCAAGCTTTGCGCCGTGACGGAACTCACCCGGTCCCTGCTGGAAGCGGCCGTGGACCTCGTCGCCGAACACGGTTCCCGCGGCCTGCGCATGGTGGACGTCGCCACGAGGGCCGACGTGAGCAGGCAGACCGTCTACAACGAGTTCGGCAACAAGGAGCGACTGGTCCAGGCGGTCGCGCTGCACAAGACGGCCGAGTTCCTGGACGGCGTGCGCGAACGCCTCGCGTCGGCCGCCGACCCGGTCGACGGCCTGCGGCGGGCGATCACGTTCGCGTTCGACCTGGCCGGCCGGGACCCGCTGGCGAAATCGGTGCTGAACGGGGCGAACGCCGAGGACATGCTGCCGTTCCTGACCACCAAGGGGCAGCCGGTGCTGACCCTGGCGACGGCGGTGTTCGCGCAGCACATCAGCGGCAACTGGTCGGGGGTGGCGGCGGAGCGGGTGCAGCTGGTCGCGGAGACCGTCGTGCGGGTGGCGCTGAGCCACCTGCTGACGCCGGGGAACCGGAGCGTGGACGCGGTGGTGCTGGTGACGCTGGCCCTGCTGCCGCCTCGCCCGGAGCGGCGAGCCCAGGACCAGCAGGGGTCCCCCGCAAGGGGACCCCTGCTTTGATCTTACCGAGGGGGTACGACAATTTCGGCCGGGCGAGGTCAGGCTAGGTCGGGCCAGATCGAGCGCGGTCAGGCTGGTCGGGCCAGGTCAGGCTGGTCGGGTTGGGTCAGGCTGGATCGGGCGAAGTCGGGCGAAGTCGGGCGAGCGTGCCGTGGAGGTGGTCGCGCCCCGGCGTGGCCCGGCTACCGGGCTTCCAGGTCCCCGTAGGTCAGGCCGACCTGCTCGGCGGCGCGCGTCATGGTGCGCATGATCGCCAGCGACTCGTCCAGCGTCATCGACGGGCTCTCCGTCTCCCCCGCCCGCACGCGCCGCACGACCTCGCGCAGCTGCGGCACGTAACCCGCGCCCTCCTGCTCGTGCCGGCGCTCCTCGCCGTTGACGATGATGCGGCTCGGGTTGTACATCGCCTCCGGCAGCTCGACGAGGCCCTCCGTGCCGTACACGACCGCGCCGTCCTTGAGGGGGCTGCGCAGCGACGAGCCCAGCAGCGCGTGGGCGCCGCCCTCGTAGCCGAGCAGCACGCCCAGCTCCGCGTCCACACCGCCGACCAGCGACCCGTGCGCGTGGACGACGTCCGGCTCGCCCAGCAGCAGGTGCGCGAACGACACCGGGTAGATGCCCAGGTCGAACAGCGAACCGCCGCCCAGCTCCCGGTTCCACAGGCGGTGCCCCGGGTCGTGCGGCAGCGGGAAGCCGAAGTCGGCCCGGACCGACCGGACCTCGCCGATCTCGCCCGCCCGGACCAGCTCGCCCAGCTCGACGACCAGCGGGTTGAACCGGGTCCAGATGGCCTCCATCAGGAACAGGCCGCGCTCGCGCGCCAGGTCCACCACGTCCTGGAGACCCGCCGAGGTCAGCGTGGCGGGCTTCTCGCACAGCACGTGCTTGCCCGCCTCCAACGCCGCCCGGGTCACCTCGTGGTGCTGGACGTGCGGCGTCGCGACGTAGACCACGTCCACGTCGGGGTCGGCGAGCAGGTCGCGGTAGTCGCCGTAGGCGCGCGCGATCCCGTGCTTGGCCGCGAACGCCTCGGCCTTGGGCAGCGCTCGGGACGACACGGCGAGGACTTCGACGTCGGGCAGCAGGCGGAGGTCGCCGGTGACGACGTCGGCGATGCCGCCCGTTGCCACGACGCCCCAGCGGAGTTGGTTCACCACGAGCGCGCAGCTTAATCGGGCAAGATGGACGGGTGAGGCTCATCCTGAACGTGATCTGGCTGGTGCTCAGCGGCTTCTGGCTGGCCGTCGGGTACGTGCTCGCGGGGATCGTGTGCTGCGTGCTGATCATCACGATCCCGTGGGGGTTGGCGTCGTTCCGCATCGCCAACTACGCGCTGTGGCCGTTCGGTCGCACCGTGGTGGACCGGCCGGGCGCGGGCACGCCGTCGCTGCTCGGCAACATCATCTGGATCCTGGTGGCGGGCATCTGGCTCGCCATCGGCCACGTGGTGACCGGCATCGCGCTGTGCGTGACGATCATCGGCATCCCGCTGGGCATCGCGAACTTCAAGCTCGTGCCGGTGTCGCTGGTGCCGCTGGGCAAGGAGATCGTCCCGGCGCCCTGAGCAACCCGGCCGCCAGAGCCACCCGGGCACCCGGGCACCCGGGCGACCTGATCACGCCGGGCGGGGGCTCAGCTGCCGCCCGGCTGTCCGGCGTCCGCCCGCTCGCCGGCCTCCGGCTCGGCCGTGTCCGACTCGCCGGCGTCCGGCTCATCGGCATCCGACTTGTCGACATCCGACTCACCGGCGTGCGGCTCGTCGGCGTCCGGCTCCTCGGCAGGGCCCGCGTCGTCCAGCCGCACCACCAGGCACGGCCCGCCGCTGTAGAGGCCCGCGTCGACGGCCAGGACCCTGTCGTCGGCGTAGCGCAGCGGCCCGTCGATCTGCTGCGGCGCCACGCCCAGCTGGTCGGCGATCACGCTGTGCCCGTGCACCACCTCGTGACCGCCCAGCACCTCCAGCAGCTCGGCGGCCACGGCGGCCCCGTCCGGGCCGCGGAAGGCGTAGCGGGTGGTCATCTTGCGCCAGCACTCCCACCACTGTTCGAGGTCGTCGCCCTTGAGCACTCCCCGGACGGCCCGGTTGACCTCGTCGATGGTGGCGCCCCACTCCAGGTAGGCGAGGGTGTCGGAGTGCATCAGCAGGTGGCCGTCGACCTCGGCGAGCACCCGGCGGCTGGTGAGCCAGTCGATGTGGTCGTCGGTGAGGCGGTCCTGGTCGCTGCGCAGGCCACCGTTGAGGAGCCAGCTGCGGGCGAAGCTGCGCGGGGTCGGTGCGCCCGGGACGTTCTCGTCGCCGAAGCGGTGCATGCCCAGCAGCAGCACCTCGTGGTTGCCGACCAGCGCGTCGACCCGGCCGCCGCTCTGCTCGGCGAGGCGCATCACGAACTCGATCACCCCGATGCCGTCCGGGCCGCGGTCGACGAAGTCGCCGAGGAACCACAGCTCCGCCTCACCACCGGACCAGTTGCCGTCGGCGTCGACCAGGCCCGAGGCGTGCAGGGCGCGGGTCAGCTCGGCGAGGTGCCCGTGCACATCGCCGACCACGAAGAGCGGTCGTTCCACACTGCGACGATAGGCGACATGAGGGGGCGCTGCCCAAAAGTCGATCAGTGGCCGGCCGGGCGACTTCGGCCTGACCGCCCCGCCTCCCCCGCGGGGGTGAGCCGACGGTGGCCCGCCGTGACGCCACGGCTCCGCCACGCGTTCACCGACCCGGGCCGCGACGGTTTTCAGCGCGCCCCACCAGCGCCCCGTCCCGACCGCAGCAGTCCCACCCATGCCCACCCGCAGCTCATACCCGACCAGGACAGCCTTCAACCTGCTTCGACCGCAGCCCAGCCCAGCCAAACCGAACCCGAACCCGGCTAGCTCAACCGCGGCCAGGCCAACAGCGCCTCCACGCCGGCCTCGTCACCCGTCACGGTCACCTCCTCCCGCGCCACGCGACGCCACAACAGGAGGTAGAGCTGCTCGGCCGTGCCCGACACCCGGGCGCCCGGCTCACCCCCGGCCACCCTCCGGGGCTCGCCTGCACCGCCGCCCTCACCGCCACCGGCGCCGACCAGCCACCGGTCACCCGTGTCGGTCGCCACCAGCTCCACCACCAGCGGCCCGCGGGCCCACTCCGGCCCGTGCAGGAAGCGGTCCAGGAACTCGCCCACCCCGTCGGCCGCCAGCTCAGCCGGGATCGGCTCGACCCGCCCCACCGCGTTCCACGCGTCCCAGCAGTGCACCACCGCCTCGTGCGCCTGCCGCCAGGCCACGTCCGCCGCCGTGGCGCGCTCCTCGTCGTTCCACCACACCCACACCGGCGTGTCCGGCGGGTACTCCCGCTGCACCGCCAGGTAGCGGGCGCTGATCTCCCGCCACCCCTCGACCCGGTCGGGCCCCGGGTCGGCGGCCCGCCGCGCGGCGTCCTCGTCCGGCACGCCGCCCCGGGCCAGCAGCACCAGCATCCACCACGACTGCACCTCGGCCAGGTGCGCCACCAGGTCGTCCACCGTCCACCCGGGACAGCTCGGCACGGCCGCGCCGGGGTTGCCGGTCACGGCCTCGGTGAAGGACTCGCTGTACGCCTCGGTGACGGCGATGTGGTCGATACCCATGCCGGCACGCTAGCGCCGGGGTACGACAATTCCGGCGGACCGGCCGCTCACACGGGGTTCGGCTCGTCCTCCGGGAACGGGTCGTGCGAGGAGCCGACCAGCTCGGCGATCGACTTGAGCACCCGCGTCGGCCGGAACGGGTACAGCTCGGCCGTCGACTCGGCGGAGATGCCGGACAGCACGAGGATCGTGCGCAGCCCCGCCTCCAGGCCCGAGCGCACGTCGGTGTCCATCCGGTCGCCGATCATCAGGGTGTTCTCCGAGTGCGCCCCGAGCGCCCGCAGCGCGGACCTCATCATCAGCGGGTTCGGCTTGCCCACGTAGTACGGTTCGCGGCCGGTCGCGCGCTCGATCAGCGCGGCGACGGCGCCGGTGGCGGGCAGCGAGCCCTCGCGCGACGGGCCGGTCGCGTCGGGGTTGGTGGCGATGAACCGGGCGCCCTCCTCCACCAGCCGGATCGCCTTGGTGATGGCGGTGAAGCTGTAGGTGCGGGTCTCGCCGAGGACCACGTAGTCGGGGTCGCGGTCGGTGAGCACGTACCCGATCTCGTGCAGCGCGGTGGTCAGGCCGGCCTCGCCGATCACGAACGCCGAGCCGCCGGGCCGCTGCGAGTCGAGGAACCGCGCGGTGGCGAGGGCGGAGGTCCAGATCGCCGCCTCCGGCACCTCCAGGCCGGTCCGGGACAGCCGGGCGCGCAGGTCGCGCGGCGTGTAGATGGAGTTGTTCGTGAGGACCAGGAACGGGATGGCGTTCGCGGTCAGCTCGGCGACGAACTCGGCCGAGCCGGGGATCGGGTGCTCCTCGTGCACGAGGACGCCGTCCATGTCCATCAGGTAGTTCCACTGAGCGGCCATGGGCGACATGCTGCCGGCTCAGCCCCCCGCCACGCGCTGCCGGAACGCCTCGACCAGCTCCCGGTGGTACCGCTCCAGCACGGCCCGCTCGTCGGGGCTGAACCGGGACAGCACCTCGCGCAGCGTCCGCCGCGAACCCTCGAAGAGCTGGGTGAACCGGTCCTCGTCGCCCGGCACGACCTCGACGAGCACCTTGCGCCGGTCGTGCGGGTCGCGGACGCGGCGGACGTACCCGGCGCGCTCCAGCCGGTCGATCACGCCGGTCACCGCGCCGGTGGACAACCCGGACAGCTCGGCGATCCGGCCCGCCGTGACGGGTCCCTCGGCGCGCGCGGCGAGGTCGAGGCACTTGCCGTCGGTGGGTGACAGGCCCATCCGCTCGGCGGCCCGGACGTGCAGGGTGGCGGCGAGCTCACCGGCTTCCCGCGCGTAGGCGCCGAACCGCTCCAGCTCGTCGACGGGAACGTCGTGCTCACTGGTCATGGCAGGCAATTTAGCGGCCGGCGCGCCGGTCACGGCACCGTCGTCCGGGCCCCGGGACGCCGCCGCCGCGATTTCCGGTGAGCACGGACCGGCCCCGATTACCCTGGGGCAGGTGACAGCCGTCGAGTTGGGGATCCCCGTCGTGCGCGCCACCCCGGACGCGTCGGCACGTCCGGCCTCACCGCTGCTGGTCGACCGGTTCGGCCGGGCGGCGACCGACCTGCGCGTGTCGCTGACCGACCGCTGCAACCTCCGCTGCACCTACTGCATGCCCGCCGAGGGCCTGGACTGGCTGCCGAAGCCGGACCTGCTCACCGACGACGAGCTGGTCAGGCTGATCGGCATCGCGGTGACCCGGCTCGGCGTGACCGACGTCCGCTTCACCGGCGGCGAGCCGCTGCTGCGGCCGAACCTGGACGACGTGGTGGCGGCCACGGCCGCGATGGCTCCCCGGCCGCGGATCTCGATGACCACGAACGGGTTGACCTTGGCGAAGCGGGCCGCCGGGCTGGTGGCCGCGGGCCTCGACCGGGTGAACGTGTCGCTCGACACCCTCGACCCGGCCCGGTTCACACGGTTGACCAGGCGCGACCGGTTGGACGACGTGTTCGCGGGCCTGGCCGCGGCCCGACGGGCGGGACTGGCCCCGGTCAAGGTCAACTCGGTGCTGATGCGCGGGGTGAACGAGGACGAGGCCGTGCCGCTGCTGCGGTTCTGCCTGGAGCACGGCTACCACCTGCGGTTCATCGAGCAGATGCCGCTGGACCCGCAGCACGGCTGGGACCGGGACGGCATGGTGACCGCGGAGGAGGTCTTGACGGCGCTGCGGGCGGAGTTCTCGCTGGCGCCCGCACCCGGCGAGCGCGGTGGCGCGCCCGCCGAGCGGTGGCTGGTGGACGGCGGGCCGGCCGCGGTCGGCGTCATCGCGTCGGTGACGCGGCCGTTCTGCGCGGCGTGCGACCGGACCCGGCTCACCGCCGACGGCCAGGTGCGGAACTGCCTGTTCAGCCAGTCGGAGACGGACCTGCGGGCCCTGCTGCGCGGTGGCGCGCCGGACGAGGAGGTCGCGGACCTGTGGCGCGCGAACTCGTGGGCGAAGGCCGCCGGGCACGGCATCAACTCGGCCGGGTTCAGCCAGCCCGACCGGCCCATGAGCGCGATCGGAGGGTGAGTTGCGGCTGACGGTGCGGTACTTCGCGGGCGCGCGGGCGGCGGTGGGCGTGGCGGACGAGAGCTTCGAGCTGCCCGACGAGGCCCCCACGGTGGCCTCGGTGCTCGCGGCGGTGCGCGACCGGCACGGCGATCGGGTGAAGCGCGTGCTGCCCGCGTGCAGCTTCCTCCTGGACGGCGTGGCGGTCCGCGATCCTGACACGACGGTGTGGTCGGGGTCACAACTCGATGTGTTGCCGCCCTTCGCCGGAGGCTGACAGCCCCTCCCCGGATGGATTAACACGTGAGCCAGACCTCACTTAACGTGATTTATTGCGGCCGATCTCGGAATGGAAACAGACCGATAACGGTGCTCTGACCTGGCTAAACGGTGCAGTCGGGGGGTCACCCCATAGCGTTACGGTGACGTCGATCACAGCTCGATTCGTTTGGCGTGAGCTCCCCCGGTTACGTACCGTCGCTCCTCGGTTGGCCCCGACCGACCACGAGCACGACCCGGGACGCCACGCACCGAACCTGTCCACCGGCCCCCGGGAACACCCCCCGAGCGAGAGAACTCCGCCGGACAGGAAAGCTGGGCGATTCCCGGGCCCCGAACCCGGACCGCCCGAGCAGGTGCGACGGGCTGAGAGGGAAATGGCTTCTTACCGAGGCAAGCACCGCACGACCACCACCACCAGCACCGCGGCCCGCGGCATCGCGAAGGTCGCCGTCGCCGGCGTCATCGTCGGCACCCCGCTGAGCCTGGCCGCCGGCACCGCGAACGCCCAGAGCGTGAACTGGGACGCGGTCGCCGCGTGCGAGAGCGGTGGCAACTGGAGCATCAACACCGGCAACGGCTACTACGGCGGTCTCCAGTTCCTGCCGTCCACGTGGACGGCCAATGGTGGCAGCGGCATGCCCCACCAGGCTTCCCGCGAGGAGCAGATCCGCGTGGCCGAGAACGTCCTGCGCACGCAGGGCATCGGCGCCTGGCCCGTCTGCGGCCCCAAGGGCCTCGGCGGCGGCGCGGCGGCCCCGGCGCGGCCCGCCCCCGTCCAGCAGCAGGCCCCGGTCCAGCAGGCCCCGGTCCAGCAGCAGCGGACGTCGGCCCCGGTGCAGCAGGCCGCCCCCGCCCCCGTCGTGGTGGCGCTGCCGACCAGCAACCCCGAGGGCGACTACGAGATCAAGGCGGGCGACACCCTGTCGAAGATCGCCGACGAGCTCAAGGTCGAGGGCGGCTGGACCGCGCTGCACGAGCTGAACAAGGACTTCATCCCGAACGCGGACCTGATCATGCCGGGCCACAAGATCGCCACCAAGTGATCCCGGACCCCGCGATCCGGTCGGCGTGAGCCGGCACGGGCCCGACCGCCTTCCCCTCGGCGGTCGGGCCCTGGGCCGTCTCACGGCATGTTGACCCACTCGTCGCTGCCGTCGGCGAACACCTGCCGCTTCCACACCGGCAGCCGGCGCTTCACCTCGTCGACCAGCTCCGAGCACACGTCGAACGCCTCGCGGCGGTGATCGGCCGACACCGCGCACGCCAGCGCCACGTCCCCGATCGCCAGCGCGCCCACCCGGTGCGACACGGCCACCGCCCGCACCCCGCCGAACCGCGCCACCACGTCCGCGACGACCTCGGCCACCACCGCGGCGGCCGTCGGGTGGCCGACGTACTCCAGCTCGCGCACCGACCGGCCGCCGTCGTGGTCGCGGACCACGCCGGCGAAGGTCACCACCGCGCCGGCGGCGGCGTGCTCCACCAGCTCCGCGTGCTCGCCCACCGACAGCGGCTCGCCGCTGACGGTCGCGCGCAGGACCTCCGTCACGCGTGATCACCTCCGGCCACCTGGTCGACCGCGTGCTCCAGCACGGTCCCGAGCACGTCCAAGCCGTCGCGCACCCCGCCGGTCGACCCCGGCAGGTTCACCACGAACGTGCGGCCCGCGACACCCGCCACCCCGCGCGACAGCACGGCCGTGGGCACGCGCGGCCACCCCGCCAGGCGGATCGCGTCCGCCACGCCCGGCACCTCGTAGTCCAGCACCGAGCGGGTCGCCTCCGGGGTGCGGTCGGTCGGGCTGACGCCCGTGCCGCCGGTGGTCACCACCACCGCCACGCCGTCCGCCACGGCCCGCCGCAGCTCCTCGGCCACCGGCTCGCCGTCCGGCACCACCACCGCGTCCGGCACGTCGTAGGACCGCTCCCGCAGCCACGCCACGATCACCGGCCCCGAGCGGTCCTCGTAGACCCCGGCGGACGCGCGGTTGGACGCCGTGACCACCCTCGCGCGCCTCACGGGCGCTCCCAGAGGCCGGTCTTGCCGCCTTCCTTGCGCTCCACCCGCACGGCGTCCAGCTGCGCCGCCGGGTCGACCGCCTTGACCATGTCGTGCAGCGTCAGGCCCGCCACGGTCACCGCGGTCAGCGCCTCCATCTCCACGCCGGTGCGGTCGGTCGTGCGGACGGTCGCCGTGATGCGCACCTCCGCCTCGCCCGGCGCCAGGTCCACGGTCACGCCCGACAGCGCGATCGGGTGGCACAGCGGCACCAGCTCCCAGGTCCGCTTCGCGGCCATGATCCCGGCGATGCGGGCGGTGGCCAGCGCGTCGCCCTTGGGCAGGCCGTCGCGGACGAGCAGCGCCACCACCTCCCCGGTCGTGCGCAACACGCCGGAGGCGACCGCGGCGCGCGTGGTCGGCTCCTTGCCGGAGACGTCGACCATGCGCGCCGCGCCCGTGGCGTCGACGTGCGTGAGGTGCTCGCTCATACCGGCGATGCTAGGCCGCACCCGACCACCCGCCGGGCCCAGGCCGGCGCGCCGCCGGGCTCAGGCCGCCCCGGTCGCCGCCTTCCGCACCGCCTCGGCCACCGCCGGCGCCACCGTGCTGTCGAACACGCTGGGCACGATGAACGAGGCGTTGAGCCGGTCGCCGTCCACCACGTCCGCGATGGCGTTCGCCGCGGCCAGCAGCATCGAGTCGGTGATGGAGTGCGCGTTGGCGTCCAGCAGGCCCCGGAACACGCCGGGGAACGCCAGCACGTTGTTGATCTGGTTCGGGAAGTCGCTGCGCCCGGTGGCCACGATGGCGGCGTGCTTCTGCGCCTCCATCGGGTCGATCTCCGGGTCCGGGTTGGCCAGCGCGAACACGATCGCGTCGGGGTTCATCGTGGCGACCTGCTCGGCGCCGAACAGGTTCGGGGCCGACACGCCGATGAACACGTCCGCGCCGACCAGCGCGTCGTGCAGCCGGCCGCTGACGTTGGACCTGTTCGTGGCGGCCGCGATCGACTTCAGGTTGTCGTCCAGGCCGGGCCGGTCGCGGTGCACGATGCCGTCGACGTCGACCGCGACCACGTCACCGGGGCCCTGCTTGAGCAGCAGCCGGATGATCGCGCTGCCCGCCGCGCCCACGCCGCAGACCACGATCTTGCAGTCGTCGATCTTCTTGCCGACCACGCGCAGGGCGTTGCGCAGCGCGCCGACCACGACGATCGCGGTGCCGTGCTGGTCGTCGTGGAAGACCGGGATGTCCAGCTTCTCCCGCAGCCTCGCCTCGATCTCGAAGCAGCGGGGCGCGGCGATGTCCTCCAGGTTGATGCCGCCGTAGACGGGGGCGATCAGCTCGACCGCGCGGATGATCTCCTCGGTGTCCTGGGTGTCCAGGCACACCGGCCAGGCGTCCACGCCCGCGAACTTCTTGAACAGCGCGGCCTTGCCCTCCATCACCGGCAGCGCGGCGGCCGGGCCGAGGTTGCCCAGGCCGAGCACGGCCGAGCCGTCGGTGACCACGGCGACGGTGTTGCGCTTGATGGTGAGCCGGCGGGCGTCGTCGGGGTTCTCCGCGATGGCCTGGCAGATGCGGGCCACGCCGGGCGTGTAGGCGCGGGAGAGGTCGTCGCGGTTGCGCAGCGGCACCTTGGACGAGATCTCGATCTTGCCGCCGAGGTGGACCAGGAACGTCCGGTCGGACACCTTGCGGACCGCGACGCCCGGCAGCAGGCCGAGGGTGTCGGTGATGTCCTTGGCGTGGTTGGCCGACAGGGCGTTGCAGGTGAGGTCGATGATCACCCGGTCGCTGTGCGACTCGACGACGTCGAACGCGGTGATGACCCCACCGGCCCGACCGACCGCCGAGGCGAGGTCGCCCGCGGCCGACGCCGACGGCGGGGCCTCCAGGCGGACGGTGATCGAGTAACCAGGGCCGGGGACCGGCACGGCGAACCTCCCAGGACTGCGCAGCTCAAGAGGCCGTTGAGCGTAGTCCCGGCAGAATTGCGGAACGCGCGCGGCTCGTTCACCGCGCGCGTCCGTGTGTTAGTGGGTCGCCGGCCTGCGCTACCGGTTGATCTCGGTCACCGGGTGGTGGTAGCCGAGGTCCTCGACCGGCAGGGGGAAGGTGACCTTGCCGAACGGGGACAGCGCGCCCTGGACGTCGGCGGCCAGCTCGCTGACCGCGTACTTGCCGTCCGCGGGCGGCTCCGGCCAGTTCGGGTCGATGCGCTCGGGGCGGGCCTTGGCCACGGTTCCTCCTCGGTGTTGCCTGCGTCGGGTCAAGTGTGCCTCACCGGGCCGTTCCGGTCGGCCGGCGGTGCCGGGACCGAAATCCGAGAGACGCGTCACTTGTGCGATACCTAACCGTCCGCCGCACCCTCGAACCGCCCACCCACCACCCAACCCGCGCGTGTCCTCCACTCAGACATCGCGAGTCGTACGTTCAAGCATCACGAGTCGTACGTCCAGGACCGGCGAGTTCAGCGTTCAGGACCGGAGCGGCTGGTCGGGCGGGGTGCGCGAGTGTTGAACTCAGGGGTCCTGGACGTACGACACGATGGTCCTGAACGCACGACTCGCGGTGTCGGAGTGGAGGACACGCGGTGTCCGGGTGGAGGACACGCGGTGTCGGAGTGGAGGACACGCGTGGGGGGTGGAGGTGGGGTGGGGGGTGGCATATACCGTGGTGGGGATGTCCGGCGTCACCCTTGCCGAGTGGCTGCGGGCGCGGGAGGACGCCGCGCTCGTGGCGTTGTTGCGCGCGCGGCCGGACCTGGCCACGCCGCCGCCGGCCGACACGGCCGTGCTGGCCACCCGGATCGGGTCGCGGGCTTCGGTGGCTCGGGCCTGCGAGGACCTCGACACGTTCACGCTGACGGTGCTGGAAGCGCTGCTGGTGTTGGACGCGGATCTGTCGCCCGTGCCGGTCGAGCGGGTGGACGCGCTGTTCCGAGGTGGTGGCGAGGGGCTGGGCGGCGTTCGGGTCGCGGTCGGGGTGTTGCGGGAGCGGGCGTTGCTGTGGGGCGACGACCAGGCGATCTCCGCGTCCCCCGCCACCCGGGACGCGGTCGGCGCCTTCCCGTGCGGGCTCGGGCGGTCGGTGCCGGGGTTGGCCGACGTCGAGGTGGACGAGCTGCCCGAGGACGAGCGGCGCGTGCTGCGGGCCCTCGCCGCCGGGCCGCCGGTCGGGCAGACCAAGGACGCGGCCCACGTCGTCTCGCTCGCCAACGCCAGGACGCCGATCCAGAAGCTGCTGGCCAGGGGGCTGCTGGTGCGCCGCGACTCGCTGACCGTCGAACTGCCCCGCGAGATCGGCCTGAAGGTGCGCGGCGACCGGCCGCTGGGCGACGTGCGGGTGGACGAGCCGCCGCTGGGCACCACCGACCGGGAGCCCGCCACCGTGGACCGCACGGGCGGCGGCGTGGCGCTGGAGCTGTCCCGCCACGTCGAGGCGCTGCTCAAGAGCTGGTCGGACGAACCGCCCCCGGTGCTGCGGTCCGGCGGTCTCGGCGTGCGCGACCTGCGCAAGCTCGCCAAGGACCTGGACGCCGACGAGCGCCGCGCCGCGCTGCTGGTCGAGCTGGTCGTCAACGCGGGCCTGGTCGCCGACAGCGAGGGGACCGAACCGGAGTGGGTGCCGACCACCCAGGCCGACGCCTGGCTGGTGGCCGCGCCCGAGCACCGGTGGGTCGCGCTCGCCCAGGCGTGGATCGACCTGCCCCGCCTGCCCGGCCTCATCGGCCGGCGCGACGACCGCGACCGCCTGCTCAACCCCCTCGCGCCCGAGCTGAACCGCCCGGCCGCGCCCAAGGACCGCAGGCGCGCCCTGGAGGCCCTGGCCGCCCTCGACCCGGGCGTCGCGATCACCGACCCGGACGAGCTGGCCGCCGTGCTGGCCTGGCGCGCCCCCCGCCACGGCGGCCGCCTGCGCGACGAGCTGGTCCGCTGGACCGTGGAGGAGGGCACCCAGGTCGGCGTGCTCGCGCTCAACGCCATCACCGCCCAGGGCCGCACCCTGCTCACCGAGGGCCCCGGCCCGGCCGCCAAGCGCCTCGGCGACGCGCTGCCCGCACCCGTGGACCACGTGCTGGTGCAGGCCGACCTGACCGTCGTCGCACCCGGCCGCCTCGACCCGGAGCTGGCCGACGAGATCGAGCTGGTCGCGGACGTCGAGTCGGCGGGCGGCGCCACCGTCTACCGCGTGCGCGAGAGCTCGGTGCGCCGGGCGTTCGACGCCGGCCGCAGCGCCGCCGACCTGCACGAGCTGTTCCGGTCGCGGTCGCGCACCCCGGTGCCGCAGTCCCTGACCTACCTGATCGACGACGCGGCCCGCAAGCACGGCAGGCTGCGCGGCGGCGCGGCCGGGTCGTTCCTGCGCTGCGACGACCCGGTGCTGGTCGCCGAGGTGCTCGCGCACCCGACCGCCGAGCGGCTGGAGCTGCGCCGGATCGCGCCGACCGTGCTGGTCAGCCCGCTGCCGCTGGCCGAGGTGCTGGACGCGCTGCGGGCCGCCGGGTTCGCGCCCGCCGCCGAGGGCCCGGACGGCCGGGTGCTCGACCTGCGCGAACGGGGCCGCCGGATCGCGGGCAAGGGCCGCCGCAGGCCCGCGCCGCCCACCCCGCCGTCGGACGAGCAGCTGGGCGAGCTGGTCCGCCTGGTCCGGGCGGGCGACCGCGCGGCGACCACGGCGGGCGGCACGAGGGTGTCGGTGCCCGGCAACCTGGGCGCGGGACCGTCGGCGACGCTCGCCCTGCTCCAGCAGGCCGCCAGGCAGGGCCGCAACGTGCTGGTCGACTTCGTCGACGGCCACGGCACGGCGGCCCGCCGCGTCATCACGCCGCAGGTGGTGGGCGGCGGCGTGCTGGAGGGCGTGGACGTCAGCTACGGCGAGGTGCGCCGCTTCCCGCTGCACCGCATCACGTCCGCGGCGCTGGTCGAGGACGACACCCGGCCGTAGGCGCCGGGCACCGGGCCGTGGACGGCCTCTGCCGAGCCGTGCCGTGGACGACCCCGAGTCAGGCCAGGGCCTTGCCGTGGACGTGCGGCAACGCCGGTGGTCGGGGTCAGCCGGCCACCGGCGCGAGGACCGCGGGGGCCCTCAGCCCGCGCGCACCGACATCCACTGGCGCATGGCGTGCTCCACCAGCGTGATGAGCGTCTGCTTCGTGGACTGCCGGTTGCGGGCGTCGCACGTCACTATCGGCACGGACTGGTCGATGGTCAACGCCTCCCGCACGTCCTCGATGCGGTGGTGCAGCAACCCGTCGAAGCAGTTCACGCCGACCACGTACGGCAGCTGCCGGTCGTCGAAGAAGTCGATCGAGGCGAACGCGTCGGCCAGCCTGCGGGTGTCGACCAGCACGATCGCGCCGATGGCGCCGCGCACGAGGTCGTCCCACATGAACCAGAACCGGTGCTGGCCCGGTGTGCCGAACAGGTACAGGATCAGGTCCTGGTCCAGCGACACCCGGCCGAAGTCCATGGCCACCGTGGTCGTGACCTTGTTCGGCGTGGCCGAGAGGTCGTCGACCCCGGCGCTGGCCTCGGTCATCACCGCTTCGGTGGTCAGCGGAACGATCTCCGACACGGAACCGACGAACGTCGTCTTGCCCACGCCGAACCCGCCCGCCACCACGATCTTCGCGGAGGTCGTCGGCTTCCGCGCGCCTTCGGCCGCGTTGGGGCTAGAGCCTGCGAAGCCCACTGAGCACCCTCTCAAGGAATTCAATGGAAGGCCGGTCCCCAACGACCAAGCCGCCCTGGTGAATCAAAACCAAACCCATGCTCGCCATGTCGCCGATCAGCACCCGCACGACGCCCAGGGGCAGGCGCAGGTGCGCGGCGACCTCGGCCACCGACCTGGTGTCGGTGCACAGCCCGCAGATGGACCGGTGCTCGGGCAGCACCGCCGCCTCCCGGTCCAGGCCCTTCTCGCTGGTGGACACCAGCGCCTCGATGGCCAGGTCGTAATCGGGTCGGGTGCGCCCGCCGGTGCGGGTGTACGGGCGGACCAGCGAACCGGACTCCTCGGACGGTTCCGGGGTGGGTTCCTGCCGTCGCACGACCGGCTGCGGACCGGTCGTGTACGGCACCTGTTCCGGCACGCTGTCGGGCAGGCCGTGGGCACCGAACAGGTCTGCGCCCGGACCCCCGAACAGCCCGCTGCCGTACCCGTCGATGTCGAACCGGTTGGGGACGTCGTCGTAGTCGTACGACGAGTCGTCAACCTCACGCTGTGACATGTCGCCTTGCCCCTGCCCTGTGCCTTCGACCCGCGGTGGTCCCGGTGCCCGCTCCGACCGGCGGCCCGACCACGAGTTCGGTGCGTCCTCGGCTTCCTCGTCCTGTGCGGGGTCGGCATCCGGCTCAGCGAATCGGAAGCCGCCGACCGCCCACTCCTGGTAGTTGAAGTTCCTACCGAAGCGGCGGCCGCCGGCACCAGATCGTTCAGCCATTTACCTTCACCCCCACGATCTCATGAGGACTACCGCCGAACCACGCCCTGGAGCTGCGCGCGCAGCTCCGGGGTCAGCTGCTGGCCCACGCGCTCGACCAGGAGGGTCATCTCGTACGCGACCAGGCCGATGTCGCAGTTGGGCGCCGCGAGCACGGCCAGGCACGACCCGTCGCTGATCGACATCAGGAACAGGTAGCCCCGTTCCATCTCGACCACCGTCTGGTTGACCACACCCGCTTCGAAGCAGCGGGCTGCGCCCTGGGTGAGGCTGACCAGGCCGGAGGCCACGGCGGACAGTTGTTCGGCGCGGTCGCGGGGCAGGCCCTGCGAGCCGGCGAGCAGAAGCCCGTCGGCGGACACGACCACGGAATGCGCTACACCGGGAACCCGGCGCACGAAGTCGGTGATAAGCCAACCAAAGCTTCCTGGCTGAGCTGCGGTCGTCACTCCTGCTCCTCGTCTTGCCGGCTCGACATGTCACCAGCGTAAGCGTCGATCAACGCGTGTCGCCCTCGACGGACGCCCTGCTGAAGACTCGACATGCGTCCACGGATCGCGTCAGCCGATCGTGGTGGCAGCGGGGGCCGCTGCGGTTGGCGCTCCGCCTGGGGCTTCGGCGCGGCCGATCCGGGCACGAGCTGGGCCTTGGGCACCCGCTTGGGCAAACCCGCCTCCGTCTTGGTCTCGGGGGCCTTGTTCAGCAAGGACTGCGCCGCCTGCCAACCCTCGTCGGCAGGCGACTGCCACACCGACTCGGCGTCCCCCGGTCCGGGGTCGGCGACCGGCTCGGGCTCGGTCACGCGGGACACCTCCGCAGCGCGCTTGGGCAGGTTGTTGGGCGAGCCGGGCTGCCGCTTGGGCAACCCACCCCCGATCAGGGTAGGCGTGCCGTTCTCGGCGTCGCGCTCGGGCAGCCCGTTGCCGTTCTGGCTCACGTCGAGGGTGCCGCGCTGCGCGAGCGCGTCGCCGGGGTCGACGTAGGAGGTGTCGCCGATCGCCGGGTCGGCGAAGCCGGAGGCGTCCCGGCCCGGCGCGGTCCGCCCGAACCCGGTCGGCGCCTGCTCGGCGGGCGCCTCCGGGGTCGCGGACCTGGACCGACGGGTCGGCAGGGGCGCCGCCGCCTCGGGCTCGACGGCGGGCGGCACGGCCTGCGCGGTGGCCGCGGAGGTCTCGCTGCCCACGGCCTGGAACCACTGCGACAGGACCGCCTCGTAGATCGGCAGCCGCTCGGTGGGCGCGTCCAGCTCGACGTCGGCGGGCCGGGCGGGCACGGGCGAGGTGCCGTTGCGGTGCGCGGGCCCCGGCTCGTCGGCGGTGAAGTCCGCGCCGAACCCCGCGGCGGGCGTCACGTCCGGCTTCGCGTCGAAGTTCGCGTCCACCGCCGCGGCGAACTGCGCGGTCTCGAACCCGTGCTCGTAGGCCGGGTCGTGCCCGTCGCGGTCCTCGTAGGCGGTGAACAGGGTCGGCTCGCCGAACGACCCGGACGGCTCGTGCTCCGCGTCGCGCGCGTCGGACGCGGGCAGCCACGGCTGGGAGATCTCCTGCGAGGTCTCGGCCGGCGCCTCGGCGACCGGCGCCTCGCCGAACGCGGGCAGGCGCGCCGCGTCGTGCTCGCCCTCGCCGCGCACCAGGCTCACCGGGAACGCGGGCTGCTCGTCCTCGACCCGGGGCAGGCTCGGGAAGCTGGGGAAGCTCGGCTCGTCGTCGGGGCGGGTCGAGCCGCCGAGGCCGAACGCGCCGGCGATGCCGGACGCGCGCTGCGCCGAGTTGCCGCCGCCGAACGCGGGGGGCGGCGGTTCCATCGGCGCGCCGGGCTGCTGGACCAGCGTCTCGGGCACCAGCACGAGCGCGGTGGTGCCGCCCTCGATGTCCTCGTTGGGGCGCAGCCGCACCCGGATGTCGTGGCGCTTGGCCAGCCGCGCGACCACGTACAGGCCCATCCGGCGGGACACCGACACGTCCACGTCCGGCGGGTCGGCCAGCCGCTCGTTGGCGTCGTTGATCTCCTGCTCGCCCATGCCGACGCCGCGGTCCTGGATCTCGACGGCCAGCTCGCCCTTGCGGGTGCGGGCCGTGCGCACGGTGACCTTGGTCACCGGGTCCGAGAACACGGTGGCGTTGTCCAGCAGCTCCGCGATCAGGTGCACGAGGTCGTTGACCGCGCGGCCCTGGACGGTCAGCTCCGGCGCCTGGCCGACCTGCACGCGGGCGTACTGCTCGACCTCGGACACCGCGGCGCCGAGCACCTCGGCCACCGGCACGGGGCGGGTGAGCCGGCGCGACAGGTCGGTGCCGGAGAGGACCAGCAGGTTCTCGCTGTTGCGCCGCATCCGGGTGGCGAGGTGGTCCAGCTCGAACAGGCTGGCCAGCTGGTCGGGGTCCTGCTCGTCCTGCTCCAGCCGGTCGATCAGGTTCAGCTGGCGCTCGACCAGGGCCTGCGAGCGGCGGGACAGGTTGACGAACATCGAGTTGACGTTGTCGCGCAGCAGCGCCTGCTCGGCGGCCAGCCGCACCGCCTCGCCGTGCACCGCGTCGAACGCGCGGGCGACCTGGCCGACCTCCTCGCGGGTGGTGATCGGCACCGGCGCGATGGCCGTCTTGGCGGCTTCCTCGGGGTTCGGGGCCTTCAGGATCGCCCCGACCGCCTCGGGCAGGCCGCGATCGGCGACCTGGAGGGCGGTGCGGCGCAGCACGCGCAGCGGGTTGAGGATCGACCGGGCCACGAACAGCGCCATGACCAGGGCCAGCAGCAGCGCGCCGAGCACGATGCCGGAGTCGCGGAACGCCGCGGCGCGGGCGAAGCCGGTCAGCTCGTTGGTGCGGCTCTGGAGCTGCTCCAGGAGCAGGACCTCCACGTCCCGGGTGAGGTTCACGGTCAGCGTGGAGGCGATGTCCCACTTCTCGGGGCGCAGCGTCTCCAGGTTGCGGCCCGCGCCGGCCAGGTTGAGCGCCGTCTCCTGCATGTCGTTCGCGGTGTCGACGATCAGACCGGTGACCGTGTCGTCGTAGATCTTGGCCTGGTCGGGGGTCGCGGACTTGCGGAAGTCGTTGCGGGCGGCGTCCAGCTCGGCGTTGGCCGCGAGCAGCTGGCGCTGCTGGCCCGCGCTGAACGTGCCGCGCTGGAAGACGTCGAGCATGATGCCGCGCTTGCGCGACTCCTGCTCCTTGATGCGGGCGATGGCGTTGGTGGCCAGGTGCAGCCGCACCAGCTCGGGGTGGTTGATGCCCGCGATGGCCTGCTCGCCGAGGTCGAGGAGGCTCTCCACCGACTCGGAGTAGGTGCGCAGCACCGCGTCGGACGGGTACTGGGTGTCGCGGACCGCGTTGCGGAGGCTGTTGAGCCGGTTGAGCTGGTCCGACGCCCGGTGGAACCGGGTGACCACGTCCTCTTCCAGGTCGCCGCTCAGCTCCAGGATGCGGCCGTTGAGCGCGTCGATCTCGTCGTTGACGCGGCGCAGCTGCCGGTCGAGCACGACGCGGTCCAGCTCCTTGCCGGAGGCCACGTGGCTGGCGCTCAGGTCCCGCTCGCGCTGGAGCTGCTGCACCAGGTCCGCGACGGCCGCCTCCAGCTGGATCTGGTTGGCCAGGCGGTTGAACTCGGTCGCGTCGGTGAGGTCGGACTGCACCCGCAGCCCGCCCAGGGCGAGCGCGGCCACGGTGGGGATGAGCAGGACGGCCGCCAGCTTGGTGGGCAGCCGCCAGTTGCGCAGCCGCCACGCGGCGGGGCGCGCCTGCTGCTCGCGCGCTTCGGTGCTGGGGCCGGCACCCGGGGACTCGGTCACAGTTCCATCACTCAGCGCAGCCAGTCCGTCACCCGTTCCGGGGCTTTCCGAGCGCGGTGGAATCCCCACGCCTGACTGGCTGGGACCTCTCTCTCGACGGGCCACCCTGGGCTTCCTCTTCCGACAGCAGTGGTTCCCCGGCCTCTCCCCAAGGACCGAAGCATGGACTCTGAATTAGGGCCGAATTGCAGCACAGGAGGGGTGGTGCCGGCTAGGCACCCCTCCCCCGCACAGGGGCACGACCGTCCGCAACGACCGGTGCCACCGGCCGGCAGCGTAGTGCGCGACCCCTGCCCCGGGGAAGACTCCGGAAGCACTCACCGTATCGGAGCAGGGCTGTCGTTTCATACCTCTGGGTGGTTACCATCCCCCGCATCGACAAGTGCGTCGAAATATTCGTTGATCAAAAAGACCCCGCTGCACGAGGTCATCCAGGCGAGAGGTGCCATGCCTACCCCAGCGCGTGTTCTGCGACGTGCGGCAGCGTTGTTCGCGTGTGCCGCGACCCTGACGGCGTGCGGACTGCTGCCCGGCACCGACGGTGACGACCGCCCCGAGGTGGAGCGCAACACGCTGCGCATCGGCGTCCTGCCCGTGGTGGACGTCGCACCGCTGCGGCTCGCCCTGAACGAGAAGCTGTTCGAGCGCGCCGGCCTCCAGGTGCAGCTGGTCACGGTCGGCGACGAGACCGAGGGCATCAAGCAGCTCGACACCACCCTGGACATCACCTGGGGCAGCCACGTCAACCTGCTCCGCGCGTTCGCCGAGGGCACCCAGCTCCAGCTCCAGGGCGAGGCCTACCAGGCCGGTTCGAACACGATGGCGCTGGTCACCCTGGACAACGCCTACGACAGCCCGGACAAGCTGGCCTCGCCGCGCATCGCCGTGAACACGCTGGGGAACATCGGCGCCCTGACCACGACGACCATGCTGCGGACCGCCGGCGTGGAGAAGCAGGGCATCCGGCTCCAGGAGATGCCGTTCGAGCAGATGGTCGACGCGATGCGGGCCGGGACCGTGGACGCGGCCTGGATGACCGAGCCGTTCATCACCCAGGCGCAGCGCAACGCGGGCGCCCGCGTCCTGGCCGACACCGCGATCGGCCCGACCAAGGACTTCCCGGTGTCCGGCTACGCGTCGAGCAAGAAGTTCGCCGAGGCCAACCCGCGCACGCTCACCCTGTTCCGGCAGGTGCTGCGGGACGCGCAGGAGGCGGCGTCGAACGACAAGCTGTCCGTGCAGGACGTCCTCACCAGCTACATGGACGTCGACCAGCAGACCGCCGCGCTGGTGTCCATCGGCACGTTCCCGCTGTCGCTCAACCCGGCCCGGCTCCAGCGGGTCGCGGACATGATGGACACCGAAGAGGTGCTGCCCGAGCGGCTGGAGATCAGCGACATGTTGCCGCCGGGAACCACTTAACGACGGAGAGTCATAAGGGGGCCTTCAATTGCGAGAAGGCCCCCTCTTTTTTCGCATTCAGGCGCGGGTGAGGCAGATCGTGGTTGCCGGGAGCGAGTAAACGACCACCGTGTCACCGCTCGCGCACGCGTTCTCGTCGCTGCCGCCGATGACCCGCTCGACCTTGAAAGCGTTGGGTGTACCGCAGGTCACCTTGGTGGTTTTGGCCGCCACAATGGTGCCCTCCTGCTTGAAGCAGTCGCCCTCCGCCGCGTTGAGGACCAGGCACAGCTTGTAACCGTCGCTGCGGCGACCGCCGGTGCTGTAGAACTCGGTGTAGTCGCCCTCCGGGCAGGCGTCGGCGCCGCTGCCCAGGCGGGTCGCCACCTTGAAGGCGGCCTCGGGCGCGCCGCAGTCGACCTGCTCGGCCTCGGACTCGGTCACGCTCACCGAGTCGATCTTCAGGCAGTCGCCCTCCACCGCGCCGCCGGGACCGCCGGCGTTGCCGATCATGCCCACGACCGTGAGGCCGGCGACACCCAGCACGACCACGCCGACCAGTGCTTTGACGCCTTGGGAGAGGCCCCTCTTGGGCGGGGGGAAATGCTGGCCGCCCGCCGGGTACGGGGGGTGGGCGGGCTGGGCGTAGGGCTGGGGGTAGCCCTGGGGGTGACCGGGCTGGGGGTGGCCGGGCTGGGCCGGGGCCGCGTAGCCGGTCTGGCCGGGCGGCGGGTAGGCGGGCGGCGGGAAGCCCTGGGGGTGGCCGGGCTGCGGGTAGGCCTGGGCCTGGCCGGCGGGCGGGTGGCCGGGCTGCGGGTAGGCCTGGTCGGGCTGCGGGTGGCCGGGCTGGCCGGGCTGCTGGGGGTGGTGGCCGGGGAAGCCCTGCGGCGACGGCTGGCCCCAGGCCGGCTGCTGGGGTGGCGGGAAGCCCTGGGGCTCGCCGTAAGGCGGCTGGTTCGGGGGCGTGGTCACCTGCGTTCCTCTCGGTAGGCGAGCGGAACGTACCTCCGGGCGGCGCCCCGGCGCAGCCGAATCAGCGGCCGGTCACAGGGGGCTGCTCAGGCAGAAGGTGACCTCGGGTTCGGGGTAGCGGACCGTGGGCTTGTCACCGCAGTCCACGATGCCCTTCGTGGCCTTGAGCACGCGGACCGCGCCGGCCGCGCCGCAGTCGACCTTGCGCAGGCCGGTGCGCGGGTCCCGCACGTAGCAGGAGCCCTCGACGAAGTTGGGGATGAGGCAGAGGGTGAACTCGCTGGTGAAGGTCGTGTAGGGCGCGCCGGCCGGGCACTGCGCGGCCTCGTCGACGACCTTGGCGACCCTGACGGCGGCCGTGGCGTCCGAGCAGTCCGCGATCTCGTACCGGTCCTTGTCGCCGTTGCCCTCGACCCGCCCGCAGGAGCCCGGCGCGGGGCCGGGGGAAGAGGCGTCGCCGTCACCGCCGCCGAGCAGCGGCATCGCGAACGCGAGCGCGATGACCACCGCGACCGCGCCGACGCCCCACCGGATCTTCGTGCGCATGATCCGGGGCATCGGCGCGGTCGCGACGCGACTTGAGCGGGTTCACCCGCGCGTGTTCACTCCTCGGCCGGCGCGAGGCAGTAGGTGACCGGCGGCTGGGGGTAGGACATGCCGGCGGAGTCCGGGCAGGCCTCCAGGTCGGCGGAGCCCTGGATCACCCGGGTGACCTTGATCGTCTCCGCGCCCGCGCACTCGGACTGGTCGAACCCCGTGCCGGCCTCCTCGGGCTGGTAGCAGGCGCCCTCGACCATGTTCGGCAGCAGGCACAGCTTCTTGCCGCCGTCGCCGTCGGCGACCTCGGAGTAGATGCCCTCCTCGGGACAGGCGGCCTCCATGTCGTCGACCACCGCGCCGATCTTGAACGAGGCCTGGTCGTCGTCGCAGTCGAGGCTCTTGACCTCGGGGTTGTCCTCGAACTCGGAGGTGACGTCGACGCAGTCGCCCGCCTCCGTCGAACCGCCGCCCGCCAACCGGACCACGCCGAACACGACCACGGCGGCCAGCACGACGATCGCGGCGACGATGAGGACCTTCTTGCCCGTCCCGGACGGCCGGTCGTCGCGGTCGCCCGCGTCGCCCGCCTTCGGGACGGCGGCGGAACCGGGGTCGGCGGGGGTGGGCGCGGGCGCGGAGGTCCCGCCGGCGGCGGTGGCGCCGGAGCTGGTCGAGCCGGCGGTGGTCGAAGCGGGGGTCGCCGTCGAGCCGGGGGCGATCGAGTCGTCGATCGAGTCGGCGGGCGCGGCGCCGGGCGCCGGGGCGCCGGGGCCGGGCGGCACCTCGCCGACCGGACGGGCGGGCGGCACGCCGCCACCGGCAACAGCGGCGCCGGCAGCAGCGCCACCGGCGGCAACGGCATTCCCGGCCACCCCGGCGTCGGCGCCTCCGGCCACGCCGGAGCCGGCGCCACCCGTCGTGCCCGCACGGCCGGCGGGTTCGTCGGCCGCCGCACCGCTGACGGCGGACGCGGCGGCCACCCCGCCCCCGGTCGGCGGCTCGTCGGCGGCCGGCTCGCCGGTCCCGGTGGCGACCGGGTCGGCGGAGGGCGCGGGTCGGGCGCCGGTCACGGCCGTGGGGCCGGCGGGGGTGGCGGGCTCGTTGCCGGCGACCGGCTGCTCCCGCGCGCCCGCGCCCGCTTCGGGGCGGACCTCCGGCTCCCCGGCGCCCGAGCCGAGGCCGGTGGACGCCGGGGTCGTCAACCCGGGCCCGTCGGCGGTCGCGGCGGCGGCTTCGGAGGCGGCGATGCGCTCGGCGTCGGCCGGCGGCACGTCCCGCGCGTTCGGCGAGGCGGACCCGCGTGGGGTGGGCTTCGGCGCGTCCTCGGCGGGCTGGTTCGGCTCGTTGCTCATGATCATCCTCGCTGGACGGGTGCGCGTGACGACCCAGAAGGTAGTCCCAGGGTCGTGACCAGGCGCACACGCGGTCGGGCACCGGACTTGCACGTGGTGGGCACACTGGAGGTACCCAATCGACGGGAGTGCGCACCAGTGACCGACGGCCCCTTGATCGTCCAGTCGGACAAGACCCTCCTGCTGGAGGTCGACCACCCGCTGTCGGACGACGCCCGCACCGCCATCGCGCCGTTCGCCGAGCTGGAGCGGGCCCCCGAGCACGTCCACACCTACCGGGTCACGCCGCTGGCCCTGTGGAACGCCCGCGCCGCCGGCCACGACGCCGAGCAGGTCGTCGACGCCCTGGTCCGCTTCTCCCGCTACCCGGTGCCGCAGCCGCTGCTGGTGGACGTGGTCGACACCATGGGCCGCTTCGGCCGCCTCCAGCTGGCCAACCACCCGGCGCACGGCCTGACGCTCGCCTCGCTGGACCGCGCGGTGCTGGAGGAGGTGCTGCGCCACAAGAAGGTCAAGCCGATGCTGGGCGCGCGCATCGACGACGACACCGTGATCGTCCACCCCAGCGAGCGCGGCCGGCTCAAGCAGCTGCTGCTCAAGATCGGCTGGCCCGCCGAGGACCTGGCCGGGTACGTCGACGGCGAGGCGCACCCGATCGAGCTGGAGGAGGACGGCTGGCAGCTGCGCGACTACCAGCGCAGGGCCGCGCAGGCGTTCTGGGCGGGTGGCTCCGGCGTGGTCGTGCTGCCGTGCGGCGCGGGCAAGACGCTGGTCGGCGCGGCGGCCATGGCCGAGGCGGGCGCGACGACGTTGATCCTGGTCACCAACACCGTGGCCGGTCGCCAGTGGAAGCGGGAGCTCATCGCGCGCACCTCGCTGACCGAGGAGGAGATCGGCGAGTACTCGGGCGAGCGCAAGGAGGTCCGCCCGGTCACCATCGCCACCTACCAGGTGATCACCCGCAGGTCGAAGGGCGAGTACAAGCACCTGGAGCTGTTCGACTCGCGCGACTGGGGCCTGATCGTCTACGACGAGGTCCACCTGCTGCCCGCCCCGGTGTTCCGGATGACCGCCGACCTCCAGTCCCGCCGCCGCCTCGGCCTCACCGCGACGCTGGTCCGCGAGGACGGCCAGGAGGGCGACGTGTTCTCGCTCATCGGGCCCAAGCGCTACGACGTGCCGTGGCGCGACATCGAGGCGCAGGGCTGGATCGCGCCCGCCGAGTGCACGGAGGTCCGGGTCACCCTCACCGACAACGAGCGCCTGGAGTACGCGACGGCCGAGCCGGAGGAGCGCTACAAGCTGTGCTCCACGGCCCGCACGAAGCTGCCCGTGGTGAAGGCGATCCTGGGGCGGCACCCCGGCGAGCCGGCGCTCGTGATCGGCGCGTACCTGGACCAGCTGGAGGACCTGGGCGAGGCCCTGGACGCGCCGGTGATCCAGGGTTCGACGAAGAACAAGGAGCGCGAGGCCCTGTTCGACGCCTTCCGGCGGGGCGAGCTGAGCACGCTGGTGGTGTCGAAGGTGGCGAACTTCTCCATCGACCTGCCCGAGGCGTCGGTGGCCGTGCAGGTGTCCGGCACGTTCGGGTCGCGGCAGGAGGAGGCCCAGCGCCTGGGCCGGCTGCTGCGCCCCAAGGGCGACGGCAGGCAGGCCCACTTCTACTCGGTGGTGTCCCGCGACACCCTGGACACCGACTACGCCGCCCACCGCCAGCGCTTCCTGGCCGAGCAGGGCTACGCCTACCGGATCGTGGACGCCGACGACCTCCTCGGCCCGAAGCTCCCCGAGGTCGGCTAGCGGCGCGCCGCCCACGCGCTCGCGGGTGCGGGGCGGGAGACTCGACCCGCTGGGTCGGGCGGACCGTGAAGGACTCGTGATCGCGATGGAGGACCGGTGACGCGGCCACCCCGCTGGTGGATGTGGCGACCGGGGTCGGACCGGGCGCCCGCCGCGCGGGTCGCCCGCCGGCGGTTCCGGCGGGCGCAGGTGGGCCCCCTGCTGCTCCCCGCCGCCCTGGTGGCGTGCGCGTTGGCGGTGGTCGGGCCGTCGCCGTGGTGGTCGGTCGGCCTGGCGTGCGCGCCGGTGGTGGTCGTGTGCCTGGTCGCCGCCTTCCCCGGCCGCGTCGCCGACCGGGACCTGGCGCTCGCCGCCGCCGACACCGACGTCGTGCACGAACTCCAGTTCACCGACCCGGACCAGCGGCGGCGCGCGAGCCGGATGTGCGGGCACTTCGACGCCGTGCGCGGCCTCGACCCGGGGCGGGTGGCGCGCGTCGAGCACCAGCTGTGGCGGGCGCTGGTCGCCCTGCGCGACTCGCAGGGGCGCCGGGAGTCCCTGCGCCGGACCGGGAACCGCCCCGGCCTGGCCGCCGAGCTGGCCGGGGCGACCCGGGAGCTGGGCGAGCTGGACCGGCGCGTGGACCGGTTCGCCGACGCGCTGCGCGTGCTCGCCGAGGAGTTCGACGTGGAAGCGCCCGACCCGGACCTGTCGGACAGCGCGCTGCGCCGCGTGGCGGCCCTCGACCCGCTCTAGGATCCCCCGGTGCTGGTGTATTCGATCCCGATGCGCAACCGGTTCCGGGGCATCACGGTGCGCCACGGCGTGCTGCTGGAGGGCTCCGCCGGGTGGGGCGAGTTCTGCGCCTTCGAGGACTACTCCGACGCCGAGTCCGCGCCGTGGCTGGCGTGCGCGCTGGAGTCCGCCGAACGGGGCTGGCCCGCGCCGGTCCGCTCGGAGGTGCCCGTCAACTGCACGGTCCCGGTCGTCTCCCCCGGACGCGCGCACGAGATCGTCGCGGCGTCCGGCTGCTCGACCGCCAAGGTGAAGGTCGCCGACCCGGGCACGCCGCTGCGCGAC
The DNA here is from genome assembly GCF_039527585.1 of Saccharothrix xinjiangensis. Classification (NCBI taxonomy): domain Bacteria; kingdom Bacillati; phylum Actinomycetota; class Actinomycetes; order Pseudonocardiales; family Pseudonocardiaceae; genus Saccharothrix; species Saccharothrix xinjiangensis. Next base: position 328,725 of record NZ_BAAAKE010000001.1, read on the forward strand.
GACCTGGAGCGGGTGGCGGCCGTGCGCGACGCCCTCGGCCCGGCCGGCGCGGTCCGGGTGGACGCGAACGCGGCGTGGGACGTGGACACCGCCGTGGCCGCCGTCCGCGAGCTGGACCGCGCGGCGGGCGGGCTGGAGTACGTCGAGCAGCCGTGCCGGTCGGTCGGGGAGCTGGCGGCCGTGCGCAGGCGGGTGGACGTGCGGATCGCGGCGGACGAGTCGATCCGGCGGGCCGAGGACCCGATGAGGGTGGCCGTGGCGGGCGCGGCGGACGTGGCGGTGATCAAGGTCGCGCCGCTGGGCGGGGTGCGGCGGGCGCTGGCGGTGGCCGAGGCGTGCGGCCTGCCGTGCGTGGTGTCGTCGGCCGTGGAGTCGTCGGTGGGCCTGGCGGCGGGGCTGGCGCTGGCCGGCGCCCTGCCCGAGCTGGACTTCGCGTGCGGGCTGGGCACCGCGTCCCTGCTGGACGGCGACGTGACGACCGACTCGCTGCGCCCGGTGGGCGGCAGGCTGCCGGTGCCGTCGAGGCCGCCCGCGCCCGACCTGTTCGCCGGTTTCGCCGCCGACGGGGCGACGGCGGCCCGCTGGCTCGACCGGCTCGACCGGGTCCGGGGTGTGCTCGACCGCGGAACTCGGGGGTCCTGAGCGTTCGACACGGTGGACCCGGGCGTTCGACTCGCGGGGGCTCAGGGGTGGGTGATGGGCGCGCCCAGGCTCCGGACGATGCCGTCGGTGCGGGTCAGGGCCTCGGTGCGGCGCGGGGTGGCGGGGACGCGGGTCAGGTCGACCACGCGGATCGGCGGGCCGAACTCGACCAGGGTCGGCACGTAGGACGCCTCGGCGACCGACCAGCCCGAGGGGCCCTTGACGAACCGGAACCGGGTGACGATGCCCTCCTCGGTGATGCCGCGCGGCTCGGAGTGGCGCGCCACCTCGTTGCCCATGCCGTAGACGACCCACTTGCCGTTGACCTGCTCGATCGGCTGCACGGCGTGCACGTGCGTGCCGATGATCAGGTCCACGGCCGGGTCGGCCAGCACCTCGCGGGCCACCTGGCGCTGCTGCGGCGTGGCCTCGTGCTGGTACTCGTTGCCCCAGTGCAGGCTCGCGACCACCACCTCGGCGCCCGCCGAGCGGGCCGTGCGCGCCGCCTCCAGCACGCCCTGGGTGGTCAGCTGGTTCGCCATCCACGGCTCCGGCAGCGGGATGCCGTTGAAGCCGTAGGTGAACGCGATGTGCCCGACCTTCACGCCGTCGACGTCCAGCAGCAGCGGGGTCGCGGCCTCCTCCGGCGAGCGGAACGACCCGGTGTGCCCCAGGCCCGCCGCGTCCATCACGTCCAGCGTGGTCCTGATGGCCGGCGCGCCCCGGTCGAGGGTGTGGTTGGAGGCGGTGGAGCAGCTGTCGTAGCCGATGTCCTTCAGCGCCGCCGCGATTTCGGGCGGCGCGCTGAACGCCGGGTAGCCGTAGGTGGGCGCGCCCGGCGCGGACAGCGGCGTCTCCAGGTGGCAGAGGGACACGTCGGCGTCGACGGCCTGCCGCAGGCCTTCGAGCAGCGGCACGAAGTTCCGGGCGCCGTCCCGGTCGGCCTGCTCGGTCAGCGCCGGGTGGATCAGGACGTCCCCGCCCGCGGCGAGCGTGAACGACGGCGGCTCGGGCGCGGCCGAGGACGTCGTGGCCGGCGCGGTCCGGGGCGTGGTGACCACCACGGGCGAGCCGGTGCAGGCCACGGCGGCGCAGGTCACGGCGGCGCAGGCGACCAGCCCGAGGACCGGCCGCCTGCCGCGCGCGTTCAGCGGTGCCGCCCGCGCAGGCCGCGGACGAGCAGCGCCAGCGCCACCACGCCGGCCACGACCGGCAGCGCGCGCTTGAGCACGGGGACGCCGGCCGCGTCGATCAGGTCGAGGGGCTCGTCCGGCACCGCCCTCAGGTGGGGCCGGCTCTCCTGGGTTGTCACCTCCTCAGCTTCCGCCGGCGCGAGCCGCGTCGCCAGGTGTTCGGCGAACTCGGCCACGACCTTGCCGCCGGCCTCGCCGATCAGGCCGCGCCCGAGCTGGGCGGGCCGGCCGGTGACGGCCAGGTCCGTGACCACGGAGACGTCGGTGCCCGCCGCGACCGGGGTGAGCGCGACCGACACGGTGGCGGACGCGGTGCCGTTGCCCCTGGTGTCCTTGCCGGAGGCCTTGAGCACGGCGGCGTGCACGCGCTCGTCGACCGAGGTGAACTCGCCCGCGCCCCGGTAGAGCAGGGTGACGGGCCCGAGCCTGACCTTGACCGTGCCGGTGAACCGCCGCCCGTCCACGCCGGTGAGGGTGGCCCCGGGCAGGCACGGCGCGACCCGCTCCGGGTCGAGCAGCGCCTCCCACACCGCCGGCACGGGCGCGGGCACGGTGAACCGGTGCTCCAGCTTCACGCGCCCACCGCCGACTCCACCGCCGCCTCGACGGCCGCGGCCAGCGCACGCCGGGTCAGCACGCGGGCCAGGTGGGACCGGTACTCGGCGTCGGCGTCGGCGTCCACGGGCGGGTCGGCGCCCTCGGCGGCGCGCTCGGCCGCGGCGGCGATGGCGCCGGCGTCGGCGGGCTGCCCGACCAGCGCCTCCTCCACGCCGTGCGCCCGCAGCGGGGTCGGCCCCATGTTCGTCAGCGCCACCCTGGCCCGCTCGACCCCGCCGTCGACGACCTCGACGGCCGCGGCGACGCCCACGATCGACCACGCCTGGGCGACCCGGGCGAACTTCTCGTAGCGCGCGCCCCAGCCGGTCAGCTTCGGCACGCGCACGCGCGTCAGCAGCTCGTCGGGCGCCAGGGCGGTGGTGAAGTGGTCGACGAAGAACTCCGCCGCGGGCACCTCGCGCGTGCCGCCTGGCCCCTCGCACACCATGACCGCGCCCAGCGCGAGGGCGGGCGCGGCCAGGTCGCCCGCCGGGTCGGCGTGGGCGAGCGAGCCGCCGAACGTGCCCCGGTTCCGGACCTGCGCGTCGGCCACGGTGCCGGTGGCCAGCCGCAGCAGGCCGGCGTGCCCGGCGACCAGGGGGTCGAGCAGCACCTCGCGGTGCGTGGTGAGGGCGCCGACGAGCAGCGAGTCGCCGTCGTCGTACACGCCGGCCAGCTCGACCAGCCGGGACAGGTCCACCACGAGGGTGGGCGCGGCCAGCCGCATCCGCAGCACCGGGATGAGGCTCTGGCCGCCCGCCATGGCCTTCGCGTCCTCGCCGCCCTCCGCCAGCGCCCGCACGGCCTGGTCGACCGAGGTGGGCGCGAGGTAGTCGAACGCCGCGGGGATCACCGGGCGCCCCCGCTCGCGTCGAGGGAGCCCAGGCCGCCGCCCGCGCCGGGGGTGGCGGGCAGGTCGGTTCCCCGGTGGTGGACGGCCCGCCACACCCGCATCGGCGTGCACGGCATCTCCACGTCGGTCACGCCCAGGTGCCGGACCGCGTCCACGACCGCGTTGACCACGGCCGGGGTGGAGGCGATGGTGCCCGCCTCGCCGACGCCCTTCACGCCGAGCGGGTTGGACGCCGCCGGCGTCTCGGTGCGGTCGGTGGTGAAGTGCGGCAGGTCCGCCGCGGAGGGCAGCAGGTAGTCGGCGAGGGTGGCCGTGGTGAGCGTGCCGTTCTCGTCGTGCACGGCCTCCTCGAACAGGGCCTGGGCGATGCCCTGCGCCAGGCCGCCGTGCACCTGGCCCTCGACGATCAGCGGGTTGACCACCTTGCCGACGTCGTCCACGCACGCGTACGAGCGGATCCGCACCGCGCCGGTCTCGGTGTCGACCTCGGCCGCGCACAGGTGGGTGCCGTGCGGGTAGGAGAAGTCGTCCGGGTCGAACGTGGCCTCGGCGTCCAGGCCGGGTTCCACGCCCTCGGGCAGGTCGTGCGCGACGTGCGCGGCGACCACCACGTCGCCGAGGGACATCGTGGTCGAGGTGCCGCGCACGCCGAACGCGCCGTTCGCGAACTCGACGTCGCCCTCGCCGACCTCCAGCAGGTGCGCGGCCACGGCCCGGGCCTTGGCCAGCACCTTGTCCGCGGCCAGCGCGACCGCGACGCCGCCGACGGCCAGCGACCGGGAGCCGTAGCTGTCCATGCCGCGGTGGGCGACGCGGGTGTCGCCGTGCAGCACCTCGACGTCCTCGAACGCCACGCCGAGCCGGTCGGCCACGATCTGGCTCCACGCCGTCACGTGGCCCTGGCCGTGCGGCGAGGTGCCGGTGATCAGCTCGACCTTGCCGGTGGGCAGCACCCGGACGGCCGCGTGCTCCCAGCCGCCCGCCGCGTACCGCAGCGCGCCGAGCACGCGGGACGGCGCGAGCCCGCACATCTCGGTGTAGGTGGAGACGCCGATGCCGAGCTGCACCGGGTCGCCCGCCGCGCGCCGCTCGGCCTGCTCGGCGCGCAACGCGTCGTAGCCGAACAGCTCCTTGGCGCGGGCGGTGGCGGCCTCGTAGTTCCCGGTGTCGTAGGTCAGGCCGGCGACCGTGGTGAACGGGAACTCGTCGTGCCGGATCCAGTTCTGCTCGCGCAGCTCCAGCGGGTCCCGGCCCAGCTCGGCGGCCAGCTCGTCCATCAGCCGCTCGATCGCGAAGGTGGCCTCGGGGCGGCCCGCGCCGCGGTAGGCGTCGGTCGGCACCTTGTTGGTGAACACGTTGGTGCAGGTGAAGCGGTAGGCGGCGAACTTGTAGATGGCGTTGAACATGAACGCGCCCAGGATCGGCACGCCCGGCGTGAGCAGGCGCAGGTAGGCGCCCATGTCGGCGAGCAGGTCCACCCGCAGGCCGGTGACCGTGCCGTCGCGGCGGGCGGCGAGGGTCAGGCGTTGCACCTGGTCGCGGCCGTGGTGGCCGGACAGCATCGACTCGGTGCGCGTCTCGGTCCACTTCACCGGCTTGCCGAGGCGGCGGGCGACCAGCAGGGTCAGCACCTCCTCGGGCGTGACCTGGAGCTTGCCGCCGAAGCCGCCGCCGACGTCCGGCGCGATCACCCGGAGCCGCTGCTCGGGGATGCCGGTGACGGTGGCCAGCATCCAGCGCAGGACGTGCGGCACCTGCGTGGACGACCACACGGTGACCGAGTCCGGCGCCGGGTCCACCACCACCGAGCGGGGCTCCAGGAACGCGGGGATCAGCCGCTGCTGGCGGAACGTGCGCCTGATGACGACCTCGGCGTCCGCGATCACCCGGTCGACGTCGGCGCCGGTGCCCGCCTCCGCGGAGTCGAACACCCAGGTGGCGCAGGTGTTCGTGCCGAGGTCGGCGTGGACGGGGTCGGCGCCGTCGGCGGCCGCGGCCACCACGTCGAGCACGACCGGCAGCTCCTCGTAGTCCACGTCGACCTCGGGCAACGCGTCCTGCGCCTCGGCCGCGCTCCGGGCCACGACCAGCGCCACGGCCTCGCCCGCGAAGTTGACCTCGTCCACGGCCAGCGCCGGCGCGGGCGGGATCAGGATGTCCTCGGTGATCGGCCACGCGCACGGCAGGCTGCCCTGCTCGTCGGCCAGGTCCCGGCCGGTGAGCACGGCCAGCACGCCGGGCATCCGGGCCGCGGCGGCGACGTCGACCGAGGTGATCCGGGCGTGCGCGACGGGGCTGCGCACCACCGCCAGGTGCAGCATCCCGGGCAGCTGGAGGTTGTCGGTCCACCGGGTCGCGCCGGTGATCAGCCGGGCGTCCTCCTTGCGGCGGCGCGCCTTCCCGATCTCGGGTCCCGCGGTGGCGGTCATGCCGCGTCACCCGCGTTCGCCCCGGTGTTCGCCCCGGCGGCGCCCGTCCCGGCGGCGTTCAGGCGCGCGGCGGCGTCGCGGACCGCGCGGACGATGTTCTGGTAGCCGGTGCAGCGGCAGAGGTTGCCCTCCAGGCCGTGGCGCACGGCGTCGTCGTCGGGGTCCGGGTCGTCGGCCAGCAGGTCGACCACCCGCATGATCATGCCCGGGGTGCAGAAGCCGCACTGGAGGGCGTGGTTGTCGTGGAACGCCTCCTGCACGGGGTGCGGCCGGCCGTCGCGGGCCAGCCCCTCGACGGTGGTCACCTCGCGGCCGTCGGCCTGCACCGCGAGCACGGCGCACGACTTCACGCCGCGGCCGTCCAGGTGGACGGTGCAGGAGCCGCAGTTGCCGGTGTCGCAGCCGATGACCGTGCCGATCTTGCCCAGACGTTCGCGCAGGTGGTGGACCAGCAGCGCGCGGGGTTCGACCTCGTCGCTGTAGGCCACCCCGTCCACGGTGACGGTGATCCGCATGAACCCTCCCGACGGTGGTGGTGATGGGGGTCACACCGAGCCTGCTCCGGGTCGCCGCGCCGGACAACCCTCGGGGCCTCAACCGTGGATGGCGCCTTCGGTCCGGCTCAGCCGCGCGCCGCCGCCGCCCCACCGCAGGGCGATGATCTCGGCGGCGATCGAGACGGCCGTCTCCTCGGGCGTGCGGGCGCCGAGGTCCAGGCCGATCGGCGAGGACAGCCGGGCGAGGTCGCCCTCCGCCACGCCCGCCTCGCGCAGGCGGCGCAGCCGGTCGTCGTGGGTGCGGCGGGACCCCATCGCGCCCACGTAGCCGAGGTCGAGCCGCAGCGCGACCTCCAGCAGCGGCACGTCGAACTTCGGGTCGTGGGTGAGCACCGCGACCACCGTGCGCCCGTCGACCTTCCCGGCGCCGGCCTGCTCGGCGAGGTAGCGGTGCGGCCAGTCCACGACCACCTCGTCGGCGCCCGGGAACCTGGTGCGCGTCGCGAACACCGGCCGCGCGTCGCACACCGTGACGCGGTAGCCGAGGAACGAGCCGAGCCGCGCCACGGCGGCGGCGAAGTCGATCGCCCCGAACACCAGCATCCGGGGCGGCGGCTCGAACGAGTTGACGAACACGGTCAGGCCCTCGCCGCGCCGCTGCCCGTCCGGCCCGTAGCGCAGGGCGCCGCTGCGACCGGCGGCGAGCAGGCCGCGCGCGTCGTCGGCGACGGCGTCCCGCGCCCGGTCGGACGGCACGTCGCCCGCCACCCGGTCGGGCCGCACCACCAGGCGGCGGCCGACCCACTCGGGGTGCTCGACGACCGTGGCCACGGCGACGGGCTCACCGGCCCGCACCGCGTCGACCACACCGGCCAGCTCGGGGAAGGTGCCCGCGCCGACCGGCTCCACGTAGACGTCGATGATCCCGCCGCAGGTCAGGCCGACCGCGAACGCGTCGTCGTCGCTCACCCCGTACCGCTGGAGCACCGGCCGGCCGGCCGCGACCACCTGCCGCGCCAGCTCGTACACCGCGCCCTCGACGCAGCCGCCGGACACGCTGCCGACCACCTCCCCGTCGGCGCCGACCAGCATGGCCGCGCCGGGCGGGCGCGGCGCGGAGCTGAACGTGGCCACCACGGTGCCGACGCCGACGGTCTCACCCCGTTCGACGCGACGGGCCAGTTCGTCGAGGACATCACGCAAGTCGAACCTCCTCCAGCAGTTCCCGCAGGGTGTCGAGGCTGTGCCCGGCGAGCAGCCGGTCCACGTGGGGCAGGGCGGCGGCGATGCCGGACTGCACCGGCAGGTACCCGTCGTGGCCCGCGTGCGGGTTGACCCAGACGACCCGGTGCGCCAGCCGTGCGAGCCGCCGCGCCTGCTCGGCGAGCAGCGCCGGGTCGCCGCGCTCCCACCCGTCCGAGCAGATCACCACGACCGCCCGCCGCGCGACGCCGCGCTGCCCCCACCGGTCGAGGAACGCCTTGAGCGTCTCGCCGAGCCGCGTGCCGCCCTCGAAGTCGGGCACGGCGCGGGCGGCCGCGGCGAGCGCCCGCTCGGGGTCGCGGTGGCGGAGCTGGCGGGTGACGCGGGTGAGCCGGGTGCCGAGCGTGCAGACCTCCGCGGGCATCGCGCGGGCGACGACGTGGGCGAACCGCAGCAGCGCGTCGGCGTAGGGCTTCATCGAGCCGGAGACGTCGACCAGCAGCACGACCCGGCGCGGCCGGTCGGCGCGGCGGCGGCGCGCGAGCCGGACCGGTTCGCCGGTGGCGAGCAGGGCGCGCAGGGTGCGGCGTGGGTCCAGGTCGCCCCGCCGCGCGGGTTCGGCGCGCGGGGACCGCCGCCGGGGCGCGACGGGCCGCAGGGCGTCCAGCAGCTCCGCCAGGTGCCGCTTCTCGGCCGGGCCCAGCGCGGCGATGTCCTTGTGGCGCAGCACTTCCGCGTCACTGGCCGCGACCTTCAGCGTGGGCGTGCGCCCGTGCTGCCCGGCGTCGGCGCTCAGGGTGGCGACGTCGCTCGTGCGGCGGGCGCGGTCACGGGCGTGCGGGGCCCGCGGCCGCTCGCCGCCGAACCAGGCCGTGAAGGCGGCGTCGTAGCGGGGCAGGTCGTCGGGTTCGGAGCACAGCGTGAGCCGGCCCGCCCAGTAGACGCGCTCCGCGGTGAGGTCGAGGTGGTCGAGGGCGCCGACGAAGGCCCGCGCCCGGTCCGGCCCGCACGCCACGCCGGCGTGCCGCAGCGCGCGGGCGAAACCCACGAGCCCGGTCACCGCGCCGGCGTCGGTCATCACCCGATTGTGCGCGCGGTCAGCCGGTGAGGACACCGGCCGAAAGGGCGCGCCGCGTGTCCTCCCGGTACTTCAGCACCGCGCCGAGCGTGACGGCGGCGGTCTCCGCGTCCAGCTCCGCGCACCCGAGGGCGAGCAGCGCCGCCGCCCAGTCGATCGACTCGGCGACACCGGGCGGCTTGACCAGGTCGAGGTCCCGCAGCCGCCGCACGGCCCCGGCGACCTGGGCGGCCAGGCGCTCGTCGACGCCGGGCAGCCTGCGGCGCAGGATGGCGACCTCCCGCGCCAGGTCGGGGTGCTCCAGCCAGTGGTAGAGGCAGCGGCGCTTGAGCGCGTCGTGGACCTCGCGCGTGCGGTTGGAGGTCAGCACCACCAGCGGCGGGGTGGCGGCGGTGACGCGGCCCAACTCGGGGATGGTCACCGCGTTCTCGCCCAGCACCTCCAGCAGGAACGCCTCGAACTCGTCGTCGGCCCGGTCGACCTCGTCGACCAGCAGCACGCACGGCGACCGCTCCAGGGCCTGGAGGAGGGGGCGGGCGAGCAGGAAGCGGCGCGTGTAGAGGGACGCCTCGGCGGCTTCGACGTCCACCGGGCCGGCCGCCTCCAGGGCGCGCAGGTGCAGGAGCTGGCGCGGGAAGTCCCAGTCGTAGAGGGCCTGGGAGGCGTCGATGCCCTCGTGGCACTGGAGGCGGATCAGCGGCAGGTCGAGGGCCTGCGCGAGCGCGACGGCGAGGGAGGTCTTGCCGGTGCCCGGCTCGCCCTCGCAGAACAGGGGGCGGTGCATGCGCAGGGCGAGGAAGGCGGCGGTCGCGAGGCCGGGGTCGGGCAGGTAGCCGACGCGGTCCAGCTCCTCGGCCAGCTCTTCGGGCGTCACGACCACGAGGGTAGGCGGATCGGGGCGCCGGGTGGGGGCGCGGGCGACTCGGCGGCACGGGCCGGCTGCCGACCCACCGGCGCGGGCCGGCTGCGCGAGCCGGTGGCGGCCGTCGGGGCGGTCACCGGCGGCCCACGTCCCGAAAGCCCGCCCCGGCCCGCGCCGCAGGTCCGGGGTCGGACTCCTCGGGGGGCGGGGCCGGGCTCCTCGGGCGGGCCGGACTCCTCCAGGGCGGGCCGGGCTCCTCGGGCGGGCCGGGCCCCTCCGGGGTGGGGTCCTGGTGAAACCCCGAGGCTGGACCAGGGTCGTTCCCCGATGTGCGGGCAGCCCCGGTCCAGCACTCTTGGGCCATGACGAACGACGTGATCGGCCAGGCCACCGACAGGGTCAAGAAGCTCCGCCGCAGCCGGGGCGACCGGATGCTCGCGGGCGTGTGCGGCGGCGTCGCGAAGCTCCTCGGCGTGGACGCGGCGCTGCTGCGGATCCTGCTGGTCGCGGCCACCCTGTTCGGGTTCGGCGCGGGCGCGGTGCTGTACCTCGCGTGCTGGATCCTCGTCCCCGAGGAGGTCTGAGCCCGAGCGGGCTCACCGGGGGAAGCCCGGCACGCCCGGGAGCGCCTGCCACGGCCGGGGGCCGTCGAGGGGGCGGTACTCGACGCCGAGCGCGTCGAGCCGCGGCAGGTGGTGCTCGGCCAGGCGGGTCAGGAACTCCGCCTCGTCGCGGTCCGGCGGGCTCCACACGACCTCGGCGAAGGCGCTCAGCCGGGGGAACGCGGCGTAGTCGAGCCGCCGGGGCGAGTCGAGGTGCTCGGTCCACAGGTTCGCCTGCGCGCCGAGCACCCGGTCGGCCGCCGCGGGCTCGTACCGGTACACGTCCTCCAGGGTGGTGGCGGTGCCGACGGGGATGGGCTCGTCGGGGTGGTCGGACTGGCGGTAGTCCAGGTAGACGTGCTGCTCCGGGCACATCACCACGTCGTGGCCGCGGTCCAGGGCACGCAGGCCGGGCTCCTCGCCGCGCCACGACGCGACGACCGTCGACGCCGGCAGGGGACCGGCGTCCAGCACCTCGTCCCACCCGAACGGCCGCCGCCCGCGCTCGACGAGGTGCTGCGCCATGCGCCGGACGAACCGGCCGTCGCCTCCCTCGGCCTCGTCGCCGCCCAGGCCGACCACCTCGCCCGGGAACACCTCCAGCAGCTCGTCGAACACGTCCCGGTAGAAGTCCAGGGTGGGCTCGTCGGCCTTGAGCACGTTCGGGTTGACGCCCCAGTCCGTCCACACCGGGCCGCCGGAGACGCCCAGCTCCGGGTAGGCGGCGATCGCCGCCTGGCTGTGACCGGGTACATCGATTTCCGGAACGACCGCTATGTGCCGCTCAGCGGCGTAGGAAACGATTTCCCTGAGGTCGTCCTGGGTGTAGTAGCCGCCGTGGGGGCGGCCCGCCGTGCCCCCCGACCTGCGGTCGCCGAACCGCGAGTCCGGGCGCCAGCCGCCGACCTCGTGCAGGCGGGGGTGGCGCTTCGACTCGAACCGCCACCCCTGGTCGTCGGTCAGGTGCAGGTGCAGCACGTTCAGCCGGTGCACGGCGAGCAGGTCGACGTACCTCAGCAGGTCGTGCTTCGGCAGGAAGTGCCGGGCCACGTCGAGCATCGCGCCGCGCCACGCGAACCGCGGGTGGTCGACCACCTCGCACACCGGCAGCCGCACCGGTCCCGGCGGCACGGCCCGGAACGCGGCGGGCCCGCTGAGCTGCCGCAACGCCTGCCGCGCGTAGAACTCGCCCGCCGCGTCGGACGCCTGGACCCGCACGCCGTGCTCGCGCGTCACGGACAGCCGGTAGCCCTCGACCGGCCCGGCGACGCGCTCGACCCGGAAATCACCGTGGAAATCGATTTCCGTCCCGTCGGCGGTCCACGACACGGGCCGCGGCAGCAGGATCACGACTTCACCGCCCCGGCCAGGCCGGCGACGAGCCGCCGCTGCACGAGGATGAAGAACAGCAGCACGGGAATCGTCATCAGCGTCGATCCGGCCATGATCGCCCCCCAGTCGTTCTGGTCGGGTTTCACGAACACCTGGAGCGCCAGCGGCAGCGTCTGGTTCTCCGCGGCGGAGATGATGAAGGTCTTGGCGAAGAGGAAATCGTTCCACGCGTGGATGAACGACAGCACGCTGGTCGCCACCAGACCCGGCGCCACCAGCGGGAACAGCACCTGCCACAGGAACCGGAACCGGGACGCGCCGTCCAGCGTGGCGGCCTCCTCCAGTTCGACGGGCACGGCCGCGACGAACCCGCGCAGCATCCAGATCGCGAACGGCAGGCTGAACGCGAGGTGCACCAGCACCAGCGAGCCGAGGTGGTTGAGCCCGAACACCGGCGCCACGTCGCGCACCGACCGCATCACGAAGAACAGCGGGATGGTCAGCGCCTCCACCGGCACCATCTGCACCACCAGCAGCATCACCAGCATGGTGGTGCGGCCGCGGAACCGGAACCGGGTCAGCGCGGTGGCCGCCAGGAACGAGATCAGCAGGCTCAGCAGCACCACCGCGACGGCCACCACGAGGCTGTTGACCAGGTAGCGGCCGAAGCTCTGCACGGTCAGCGCCCGCACGAAGCTGTCGAGCGTCGGCGCGAGCGTCCACGGCCGCGGGTCGGCCGAGATGACCTCGGCCTCGGGCTTGAACGCGGTCAGCACCATCCAGTACAGGGGGAACGCGACGACCGCGGCCACCACGACGGTGACGGTCTCGGCGATGCCCCTGGACGCACCCCGCTTCACAGCGCCTCCCCGCTCCGCCGCAGCGCCCGCAGGTAGCCGACGGTGACCAGCAGCAGGATCGCGGTGGTGACCACGCCGATCGCCGCGCCCAGCCCGTACTCGGAGGCGGCGAACGCCTGCTGGTAGGCGTAGACGTTGAGCACGAGGTTGCGCCCGGCGATGCCGCCGCCGTTGGTCATCACGTAGATCTGGGTGAACACCTTGAAGTCCCAGATGACCGACTGGATGGTCACCACGACCAGCAGCGGCCGCAGCAGGGGCAGGATGACGTCGGTGGCGGTCCGGAACGTGGACGCGCCGTCCAGCGCCGCCGCCTCCAGCACCTCGCCGGGGATGGACTTGATGCCCGCGTACAGGGTGACCATGACGAACGGGAACGAGCACCAGATCACCTGGGCCGCGACCAGGCCGAACGCGACCCACCGGTCGTAGGTCCAGGAGAAGCCGGTCGTGCCCAGCAGCTCGTTGACGAAGCCGAGGTTCGCGTCGAACAGGAACAGCCAGATCGTGGACCCGGCGACCGCGGGCGTGGACCACGCGCCGAGCGCGGCCAGGAACAGCACCGTCCTGGCCCAGGTGCGGACCCTGGTGGCCAGCACCGCGAGGGCGGCGCCGACCAGCAGGGTCCCCACCACGCACACCGCTGCGAACCCGACGGTCTGCCCGAGCACGGCCCAGAACCGGTCGTCGGCGAGCAGGTTCGCGTAGTTGGCCAGGCCCAGGAACTCCAGCGGCGCGCCGCCGCTGACCTGCTCCTGGCCGTAGTCGTACAGGGAGATCAGCACGAGCTGGTAGATCGGGTAGCCCATGAGCCCGACCAGGATCAGCAGCGCCGGGGCGAGGTAGGTGAGCGCGATCCGGCCCTCGCCCCGCTTGCCCCTCGTCGCCGGTTTCCCGGTCGGGGCCTTCCGGGCGGGCGCCTCCGGCGCGGTCGTGGTCCCGGCCGTCATGAACCGAACGCGGCGTTCATCTCGTCGGCCGCCGCCGTGGCCGCGGTGTCGAGGTCCTCGCCCGCCGCGGCCACCTTCTGGAGCAGGTTGGGCAGCACGGCCTGGGCGTCGACCTTGGCCCAGTCCGGGGTGACCGGCACGAACCTGGTGCCCGCCTCCAGGGTCTTGATGAACGGCTCCAGCGCCGGGTCGGCCTGGGCGACCTCCTCCTGCACGTCGCCGAACGTGGGCAGGTTGCCCATGGCGTCGAACATCTTGCGCTGGTAGGCCTTGCCGCCGAGCAGCTGGACGAACTCGGTGGCGAGGGTCTTGCGCTGGGAGCCGTTGAGCACGCCGAGCAGGTTGCCGCCGGAGAACGCGGGCGCGATCGAGCCGGGGGTCTTGCCGGGCAGCGGCACCACGGCGTACTTGCCGGCGGCGCTGGAGGCGTCGACGGACTTGCGGTTGAAGTCGCCGCCGATGACCATCGCGGCCTTGCCCGCGCGGAACGCCTCGACGCTGGCGTCGCCGCCGTTGCCGGCGCACTGGGCGGGCGGGCAGATGTCGTCGGCGATCAGCTCGGTGTACTGGCGCAGGCCCGCCTTGGACTCGGCGCTGTCGATGGCGGAGACGTGCTCGCCGCCCTCCTGGCGGGCGATGTCGCCGCCGTTGGCCCACACGAACGGCATGGCGCCGTAGGTGTACTTGCCGCCGGCGGAGATGCCGAGCAGGTCGGGCTTCGCCTCGCGGATGCGGCGGGCCAGCGGCGCGATGTCGTCGAGCGTGGCGGGCGGCTGGAGGTTCAGCTCCTGGAAGACGTCGGTGCGGTAGTAGAGCGCGCGCACGCCGACGTACCAGGGGACGCCGTAGACCTTGCCGTCCACCTTGCCGGTGTCGAGCACGGCGGGCAGGAGGTCCTCGCCCTCGTCCCACTTGGTCACGTCGATCTCGGCGAACCCGCCGCCCGCGACGTAGCCGGCGAGGTCGGTGTTGCCGAACTCGGCCACGTCGGGGGCGCTCTGCGGGTCGCTGAAGGCGGCCTTGAAGCGCTCGGCGCGGGTCTGGACCTGGATGTACTGGACGTCGACCGTGACGCCCTGGTGCGCGTTCTGGAACTCGGTGACGGCCTCCGCCACCACCGCTTCCTTGGGACCCCGGTTGACCTCGTCGAACAACCAGACCCGGAGCTGACCGGACTGCTCGTCGGCGCCGGTGGTGGCCGGACCGGACTGGACCGGGGCGCACCCGGCCAGCACGGCGGCACCCACGGCTGCTGCTGCGACTGCGAACCGCATCCTCGCCACCTCTTCTCAGGTGCATTGCGTATTGTGCAACGGCTATTTCAAGGGAAGCAACGGGGATGCTATGACCGAATCGGCAATCGGTCTAGACCAAATCCGCCCAAAGGCGCACCGCGTCGGCGGACAGCGGGGCGTCCCAGCCCGCCGGGCGCACCGCGCCGCCGACGTGGAACGCGGTCACCCCGACGGCCTTCAGCGGCGCGACGTGCCCGGTCTTCAAGCCGCCGCCGACGAGCAGGCGGACGCCGTCCCGCCTGGCCGCCAGCCGCTCCAGGACGCCGAGCCCGTCGGCCACGCCGCGCGGGTCGCCCGCGGCGAGCACGGTGTCGCAACCCAGGCCGGCGACGACGTCCCACGCGGCCCCGGGGTCGGCGGAGTTGTCCAGCGCCCGGTGGAACGTCCAGGCGCACCCGTCCAGCTCTTCGAGCACCTCCGCGCACGCGGCGACGTCGACCCGCCGCCGGGCGTCGAGGAAGCCGAGCACGAACTCGGACGCGCCCGCCTCCCGCAGCGCCGCGGCGTCGCGGCGCAACCGGCCGAGGTCGCCGGGGGCGAACCCGGGCGCGTCGCGCAGCATCACCCGGACCGGCAGGTCGGTGGCCTTGAGGACGTCGCGGAGCACGCACACCGGCGGCGTCAGCCCGTCCGCGGCCATGTCGACGGTCAGTTCCAGGCGGTCGGCCCCGCCGGCCTGGGCGGCCTCGGCGTCGGCGGCGTGCAGCGCGATGACTTCCAACATGGTCTGGACCATAGCGAGCCGGGGGGTGAGTATCGGAAGATGTCAACTGTTAATGGCCGACCTTGTATCCAGCGTAGAACTACTCACTCCTTGTCTGGTGACAGGTCCTCACCGCTACCGGTGACCCGGGGCTCTGGGGGAAGGGGAGGCGGTCGATCGGCTTCGAGGGGTGCCGATCGGACGCCGCCCGAGGAGGGGGGACGGCGGTCCGCGGTGCGAGGGGGGCATCGCGGGCCGCCGCCGCGATGGTGGTGAAGGTGTGTGACGATCGACTTCGGACGGGGGACGCGAAGAGGAGGTGAGGACGTGGGAGAACTCCGCACGGCCGGTGAGCGCCCACCATGGGAGGGCCTGGACGGGACGGACCGCCACGCCGCCTGCGTCATCGCCGCGCGCGACGGCGACCGGAGGGCGCTGGACGTGCTGATCGCCGACCTCACCCCGCTCGTGTGGCACATCGCCCGCGGGCACGGGCTGGACCGCAGCACCGCGGAGGACGTGGTGCAGACGGTGTGGCTCGCGCTGCTGCGGCACCTCGACCGCCTGATCGAACCCCGCGCGCTGGCCGGGTGGCTCGTCGTGACGACGCGCCGCGAGGCCCAGCGCACCTGGACGCCCAGCCGGCGGGAAGCCTCGCTGAACGACGAGCTGGCGGAACAACTGGAGAGCGAGGACGGGCTGCCCGAGGACGCCGCCCTGGTCGACGACCGGGACCACCGGTTGTGGCGGGCGTTCGGGCGGCTGTCGCAGAGGTGCCAGGAACTCCTGCGACTCACCGTGCTGGCCGGGCGGGCGGAGTACCGCGCGGTGGCCGAAGCACTGTCCATGCCACGCGGCAGCATCGGCCCGACCAGGGGCCGGTGCCTGACCGCTTTGCGCGCACATCTCGAAGCGGAAGGAGGATCGCGGTGAACGACATCGACCCGCGCGATGACCGCAGAGGCCAAGAGGACACCGCTGTCCTCACTGAACTGAACCGCCTGGTGTACGAGTTGGACGCGCCCCCACCGGGGCTCGTCGAGCGGATCCAGTTCGCGGTCGCCCTGGAGAACCTGGACGTCGAGGTGGCCCGCTGGGAACGGGCCGGCTCGTTCGCCGGCGTGCGCGGCGGGAGTCCCGGCACCATCACGTTCACGGTGGACAACCTGACCCTGATGGTGAACTTCACCTCGACCGGCGCCAGGCACCGCATAGACGGCTGGCTCGTGCCCGCGGGTGAGCACACGGTCGAGGTGAGGGTCGCCGAGCACGAGTCGAGCACCACCAAGGCCGACGACGGGGGCAGGTTCGTGCTGTCCGACGTGCCCGCCGGGACCACGCAGATCGTCGTGCACCTGGTGAACTCGCGCGGCGAACCCGGCCGCACGGTCGTGACGCCCACGATCATGTTGTAACCGCTGTCGGAGGGCCGGCCCTGCCCCGTCCCACCAGCCCCAACCGGAGCCTGCCGAGCTCGCGCTCGCGCTCCCGCCGACTCGACCCGGACCGCTCAACTCGGGACCGCTCAACTCGGGGCCTGCCGCGCAACTCCGGGCCTGACTCGGGGCCTGCCGCTCAGCTCGGAACCCGCTCAGCCGGGCGAACCTCAGCCGACCGAGCCTCGCCACCCGAGCCCCACCCAAGCCTCACCCAAGCCCCACCGGCCGAGACACCGGCCCCAGGACACGTTCCGCGCTCCAGCGCCGAGGACGTGTCCACTTCTTCGTGACGCGTCCACTTCCCCGCACGCCCACGTGCCGCGGACAACGCCTCCCCCGAACGCGCTCACCCCACCCATGAACGCCGAACACCCCGGCGGCCGAGGCCCCCGCCCCTCCACGCGCCACCCCCGGCTCGCCCAGCTCCCCCGGCTCGCCCAGCTCCCCCGGCCCGGCCAGCCCGGATCCCGCGCCAACCAACCCCAGCCCAGTCAGCCGCAGCCCAGTCAGCCCGGCCCAGTCAGCCCGACCAGCCCTGGCCCGCTCCGGACCCGTCCGGATCTCCTGCCAGCCCCGGGGCCCCTCTCCACCCCCAGAGCCAACCCGCCCCGGGCAGGAGCAGGAACACGGCGGGTCGTGGTCATGACCGGGTGGTTCGGGCGTCGATTTCTCTAACCGATATCGGTAACGCCGTTTCCGTACATTCCCGGGCGATGATCACCCGATCGTGTCCCGGCCACCCCCACAGCCGCCCAATCCCACCCGCGACCACCCACTACAACAGGAAGGGCCCGGTTCGCGCGAAGCGAACCGGGCCCTTTCCGGCCTCGACCAGCCAACCGGGCCGACCCGGACCTCGCCCGGCCCACCAGCGGGCGGAACGGGGTCGGGTCGAGCGGGGTCGTCGGTCAGAAGTCCATGCCGCCGGCGTCCGGGACGGCCGGGGCGCCGCCCGACTTCTCCGGCTTGTCGGCGACAACGGCCTCGGTGGTCAGGAACAGCGCGGCGATCGACGCGGCGTTCTGGAGCGCCGAGCGGGTCACCTTCGTCGGGTCCGGGACGCCGGCCGCGAGCAGGTCCTCGTAGACACCGGTGGCGGCGTTGAGGCCGTGGCCGACGGGCAGGCCCTTGACCTTCTCCACCACGACGCCGCCTTCGAGGCCGGCGTTCACGGCGATCTGCTTGAGCGGCGCCTCGACGGCGACCTTGACGATGTTCGCGCCGGTGGCCTCGTCGCCCTCCAGGCGCAGGCCCTCGAACGCGGCCTCGGCGGCCTGGAGCAGGGCCACGCCACCACCGGCGACGATGCCCTCCTCGACGGCGGCCTTGGCGTTGCGCACCGCGTCCTCGATGCGGTGCTTGCGCTCCTTGAGCTCGACCTCGGTGGCGGCGCCGGCCTTGATGACCGCGACACCACCCGCGAGCTTGGCCAGGCGCTCCTGGAGCTTCTCGCGGTCGTAGTCGGAGTCCGACTTCTCGATCTCGGCGCGGATCTGGTTGACGCGGCCCTGGATCTGCTCGGCGTCACCCGCACCCTCGACGACGGTCGTCTCGTCCTTGGTGACGACGATCTTGCGGGCCTTGCCCAGCAGCGACAGGTCGGCGTTCTCCAGCTTGAGGCCGACGTCCTCGGTGATGACCTGGCCGCCGGTGAGGGTGGCGATGTCCTGGAGGATGGCCTTGCGGCGGTCGCCGAAGCCCGGGGCCTTGACGGCGACGGACTTGAAGGTGCCGCGGATCTTGTTGACGACCAGGGTGGCCAGGGCCTCTCCCTCGACGTCCTCGGAGATGATCAGCAGCGGCTTGCCGGACTGCATGACCTTCTCCAGCAGCGGGAGCAGGTCCTTCACCGTGGCGATCTTGGAGCCGTAGAGCAGGATGTACGGGTCCTCGAGGACCGCTTCCTGCCGCTCCGGGTCGGTCACGAAGTAACCGGAGATGTAGCCCTTGTCGAAGCGCATGCCCTCGGTGAGCTCAAGCTCGAGCCCGAGCGCGTTGCTCTCCTCGACGGTGATGACGCCTTCCTTGCCGACCTTGTCCATGGCCTCGGCGATCAGCTCGCCGATGGTCGAGTCGCCCGCGGAGATGGACGCCGTGGCGGCGATCTGCTCCTTGGTCTCGACCTCCTTGGCGGTCTTGTGCAGCTGCTCGATGACGGCCTCGACGGCCTGCTCGATGCCGCGCTTGAGGCCGAGCGGGTTGGCGCCCGCGGCCACGTTGCGCAGGCCCTCGCGGACCAGGGCCTGGGCGAGGACGGTGGCGGTCGTGGTGCCGTCGCCGGCGACGTCGTCGGTCTTCTTCGCCACTTCCTTGACGAGCTCGGCCCCGATCTTCTCCCACGGGTCCTCGAGCTCGATCTCCTTGGCGATGGAGACGCCGTCGTTGGTGATGGTCGGCGCGCCCCACTTCTTCTCGAGCACGACGTTGCGGCCCTTGGGGCCGAGCGTCACCTTGACGGCGTCGGCGAGAATGTTCATGCCACGCTCGAGACCGCGGCGGGCATCCTCGTCGAACGCGATCATCTTGGCCATTGCGGTGTGTTCCTCCGCCTGATTACGAATGGGGCCACTGCGGACGCTCGCCCGCAGCGGAACACGGTGCTTCGGCCAGGCTCGGTGCCCGCGACGGACGACCTGCTCCTGCTGGAGGAGCCGGCCTCACCGTCCCAGCCTGCGTGTTGGCACTCGGTGGGCCCGAGTGCCAACACCGTGTTTAGCACTCGACGGAGGAGAGTGCAAGAAGAGCAGGTCAGCGGGACGTGCGGACGGGGACGCTGGTGGGCAGGGTTCGCCCGGAGGTGGTCTCGCCGACGTCGATCGACTGGTTGGTGCTCTGGGTGGGCGCGCTCGGCGGCTCGTCCTTGGGGGTGAGGATCACGATGAGGACGACGATCGCGGCGATCGCGACCGCGCCGACGAGGACGGGCGCCAACCAGGCGGGCCTGCCCTTGTCGGTGTTGGTGAACGCGCTGCTGCCGACCTGCGCGGGCGGGCGCAGCCGCACGGGTTCCTGGAGGAAGCCGGGTTGCTGCTGTTGCTGCTGGTAGGGGGGCCGGTAGGGCTGGGCGGCGACGCCGCCGGTCTGCGGGCCGGGGCCGTGGCCGGAGCCGGGACCGTGGCCGGGTTCGGGCCGCCGGGCGGGCGGTGCGGTCTGGGGCGCGGCGGACAGCGCCGCGCGGGCCGCGTTGACCAGCTCGGCGCAGGAGGCGAACCGCTGGGCCGGGTCCTTGGCGGTGCCCCGGCGCAGCACGTCGTCGATGGCGGGCGGCAGCGACACCTGGGCGCTCAGCGACGGGGTCTCCGAGGCGAGGTGCCCTTGGATGACCTCCTGCACGCCGCCCTGGTACGGCGGCCGCCCGGACAGGCAGGCGAACAGCATGCAGGCGAGCGCGTACTGGTCGGTGCGGCCGTCCAGCGGTTCGCCGCGCAGGTGCTCGGGCGCGGCGTAGGTGGGCGAGCCGAGGAAGTCGCCGGTGCGGGTGCGGTGGCCGGTGGCGCCGCGCCGGGTCAGGCCGAAGTCGGCGAGGTAGACGTGCTCGCGCGAGGCTTCCTTGGTGGTGACCAGCACGTTGGCGGGCTTGACGTCGAGGTGGACCAGGCCCTTGCCGTGCAGCATGTCGAGGGCTTCGGCGACCTGGCCGAGCAGGGTGAGGGTCCGCGCGGGCGTCAGCGGGCCGTCCTTGATCAGCGCGGCGAGGTCCTGGCCGTCGACCAGGCGCATCGCGATGTAGAGCAGCCCGTCGACCTCGTCGAAGTCGTAGAGCGGGACGATGTTGGCGTGGTCGATCGCCGAGGTGTTGCGCGCCTCGTCGACGAACCGCTCGCGGAACTCCGCGTCGGCGGTGAGGTGCTCGCCGATGACCTTGAGCGCGACCTTGCGCCCGAGCCGCACGTCGGTGGCCTTGTAGGTCACGCTCATGCCGCCTCGGCCGAGCACCCCGTCGATGCGGTAGTGCCCCAGCCGTCGCCCAGTCAGGTCCTCCGCCACGCGGGGCAGCCTAACGTCCGCGTGCCGCGACGTGCGCGGGGTTCCCGGCAAACCTCCCGGCGGGCGCGGCGGACCCCCCGGTGGGTCGTGTGGTGAACGCCGTGGTCGACCCCGTGGTCGTCCTCGTGGTGAATCGCCCGGCCCGCCGCGGGGCGGGCCGGGCGGGGGTCACGAGGCCTTCCGGACGTCCGACGCCTGGCTGCGGCCGTCGCGGCCCGCCTGGATCTCGAACTCCACGCGGTCGCCCTCGGCCAGCGTGCGGAAACCCTCCATCTGGATCGCCGAGTAGTGCACGAACACATCTGGCCCGCCGTCGGCGGCGATGAAGCCGTACCCCTTCTCCGAGTTGAACCACTTGACCGTGCCGACAGCCAAGACGTCCTCCTTTGAGAAATACCCTGAGCAAACCGCCACGCTAGAGGCACGAGGGGGTCCGCCGATACCTCCTTATGGAGTCATGCGCGCGTACTGAATCCGTTGTCCCGCAACCAAGTGGCCAATGAGCGCGGGCTGTGGGTTCGGGTGAGCACCAGTCCCGGTCCGGCGAAGTCGAGGACCAGCCCCTCGCCATTCCGCAGGGATTGGGGCGCATCGGGGGAAACGGCGCGCAACCGGCACTGGAGGGTGTCGGCGAAGGCGACGACGTGCCCGGAGTCGACGGTGACCAGCTCGCCCGCCTCCAGGGTGACCACGTCGAGCGTGCCGTAGCAGGACAGCACCACGGGGCCGGTGCCGTAGGCGTAGGTGAACGCGCCGCTGTCGCCGCCGTGGAGGGCGCGGACGGGCGGGGCGGCGGGGTCGAGGCGGGCGGTGGCGGCGGCGGCGAGCCAGGCGGTCCTGGACACGCACCAGCCGGCCTTGCCGTCCAGTTCCAGCACGTGCAGGTCGCCGGGCAGGGGCGGGACGACGTCCACCCAGCCGCCCTCGGCGCCGGCCGTGCACAGGGCGGCGCTGACGCCGGGCGCCTTGGCGCGGACGTCGACCGCCGTGCCGTAGCTGGTGGCGAGCACCGAGGAACGCTCGACGAGCACCGGTTCGCCCGGTGCGAGCACTAGTCGGGCCACCCCCGCGCTCGGGGTGTGGCGCGTGCGGACCTGCAACGTTCTCCCCTGCCTCGATCAACCGCTCGGAGCAGTCTGCCACGGGCGGGGCAGGATGGTGGACGTGTCTGAGCTGACCAGAGTCGCCGATCACCGGGCCCGCGTGGCCGGGCTCGTGGGTGTGCTGCCCGTGGTGGAGCTGCCCGTCGCGGACTGCCTGGGCCTGGCCCTGGCCCGGGACCTGGTGGCGCCGATCGCGCTGCCGCCGTTCGACAACTCCGCGATGGACGGGTACGCGGTGCGGGCGGCGGACGTGGCGGCGACGCCGGTGACGCTGCCCGTGGCGCAGGACATCCCCGCAGGTCGCACGGATGTTCCGCCGCTGGAGCCGGGCACCGCGCACCGGATCATGACGGGCGCGCCGGTGCCCGCGGGCGCGGACGCGGTGGTGCAGGTGGAGTGGACCGACGCGGGCACGTCCGCGGTGCGGGTGGACCGGGCGGTGGTCGCGGGCCAGAACGTGCGGCGCGCGGCGGACGACGTGGCGCCCGGCGCGGTGGTGCTGGGCGCGGGCGCGCCGCTGGGGCCCGCGCAGCTGGGGCTGGCGGCGGCGCTGGGGTTCGGCGCGCTGCCGGTGCGGCGGCGGCCGCGGGTGCTGGTGCTGTCGACCGGTTCGGAGCTGGTCGGGCCCGGCGCGCCGCTGGAACCGGGGCAGATCTACGAGTCGAACGGCGTGATGCTGGCCGCCGCGGTGCGAGAAGCGGGCGGTGAGGCGGAATTGCTGCGTTTCGTGCCGGACGACGTCGAACAATTCCACGCGGCGGTCGAATCGCGAATCGAATCGTTCGACTTGCTGCTCACTTCCGGCGGGGTGAGCGCGGGCGCGTACGAGGTGGTGAAGGACGCGTTCTCCGGTCGGGGCGTGGAGTTCACGAAGGTCGCGATGCAGCCGGGCGGGCCGCAGGGCTCGGGCCGCTACCGGGGTGTGGCGGTGGCGACGCTGCCGGGCAACCCGGTGAGCGCGCAGGTGTCGTTCGAGGTGTTCGTCCGGCCGGCGCTGCGGGCGGCGATGGGTTTCACGCGCGTGGCGCGGCCGGCGGCGGTGGCGCGGCTGAGCGCGCCGGTCAGCTCGCCCGTCGGGCGCACGCAGTTCCGGCGCGGCGCCTACGACCCGGTGTCGGGGCGCGTGGTGACGCCGGTGGGCGGCCCCGGTTCGCACCTGCTGTCGGCGCTGGCCATCAGCGACTGCCTGATCGAGGTGCCCGAGGACGTGTCGGACCTGGCCGAGGGCGACGAGGTCACCGTGCACATGTTGTACGGGGAGTAATCGGGTGTCACTCTTGCGTGCCGATCATCGAGTGTGACTAGTATCACACTGGTGACGATTTCCGGACGACCGGTCCGTGCGTTTCGTCGAGGGGCGCACGGTGTGCCCCACCGGCGGCCGCACGCGCGAGCGCTCGGCCGCGTAGCGTGTGACGGGCCGGAACCGCCCCGACACGGAAGAGCCATGACCGACCAGAACCGTGGTGCCGTCTCCCACTTCCTCGACCTCGCCAAGGGGATCGTCCCCCCGATGAACCCCGCGGGCCGCCCGTTCGTGGCCGGCGCGGCCGTCGTGACGCTGCTGCTGCGCCGGTACTCCAAGCGCCTCGGCGTGGTCGGCGCGGTCCTGACCGCGTGGGTGGCGTGGTTCTTCCGCGAGCCCGCGCGCACCACCCCCACCCGCGCCGGCCTCGCCGTGGCGCCCGCCGACGGCACCGTGTCCCACGTCGTCGAGGCC
This sequence comes from Saccharothrix xinjiangensis, assembly GCF_039527585.1. Taxonomy (NCBI): domain Bacteria; kingdom Bacillati; phylum Actinomycetota; class Actinomycetes; order Pseudonocardiales; family Pseudonocardiaceae; genus Saccharothrix; species Saccharothrix xinjiangensis. Next base: position 352,070 of record NZ_BAAAKE010000001.1, read on the forward strand.
CTGCCGCCCGCCGAGCTCGGGCTCGGCGACGCGCCGATGACCCGGATCAGCGTGTTCCTGTCCGTGTTCGACGTGCACGTGCAGCGCACGCCGGTCGCCGGCCTGGTGCGCCGCGTGTCGTACCGGGCGGGCAAGTTCCTGTCCGCCGACCTGGACAAGGCCAGCGAGGACAACGAGCGCAACGCCGTCTGGCTGACCACGGCCGACGGGCACGACGTCGTGGTCGTGCAGATCGCCGGCCTGGTGGCGCGGCGGATCGTGTGCCACGTCGCCGAGGGCGACAAGGTGACCGCCGGGCAGACCTACGGGCTGATCCGGTTCGGCTCGCGCGTCGACCTGTACGTGCCGGCGGGCAGCCGGGTGCTGGTCGAGGCCGGGCAGCGGACGATCGGCGGCGAGACCGTGCTCGCCGAACTCCCCTCGGAGGGCTGACCGGATGGCGCCCAGCGGGCCCGGCATCAGGCTGCTGCCGAACGCCATCACGGTGCTCGCGATGTGCTCGGGGCTGTCCTCGGTGCACTTCGCGATCGTCGGCATGTGGGGCGCGGCCATCGCCGCCATCGCGGCGGCGGCGGTGTTCGACGGGCTGGACGGGCGGTTGGCCCGGATGCTCGACGCGACCAGCAAGATGGGCGCGGAGCTGGACTCGCTGGCCGACGCGATCTCGTTCGGCGTCGCGCCCGCGCTCGTGGTCTACGTGTGGAAGTTCGACGGCGCCCGCGAGGGCTGGGTCATCTCGCTGATCTTCGCGGTGTGCATGGTGCTGCGGCTCGCGCGGTTCAACACCCTGCTGGAGGTCGAGCGGCCGCCGTTCACCAAGGAGTTCTTCGTCGGCGTGCCCGCACCGGCGGGCGGCCTGCTGCTCCTGCTGCCGCTGATCGTGGACGAGCAGGTGCGCCGACCGGGCTGGTGGTCGGACCCGGTGGTCGTCGGCGTGTGGACGGTCGCCGTGGCGATGCTGCTGGTGAGCCGGATCCCGACGCTGTCGGTGAAGACGATCAAGGTGCCGCCGAGGTTCGTGGCGCCGCTGCTGGTGCTCGTGGGGCTGCTGGCGGCGGCGGTCATCACGTTCCCGCTGGTGGCGCTCATCGCGGCGATGCTGCTGTATTTGGCGCACCTGCCGTACTCGGTGCGCCGGTACCGGTGGCTGGCGAAGCACCCGGAAGCCTGGGAGGTGCCCGCGGCCGACCGGCGGGCGATCAAGCGGGCGCACGGCGTGGCGGCCCGGCGGTTGGGGCTGCGGCAGCCGCTGCGGGGGCGGGTGGCCGGCGCGGCGCTGCGCGCGGTCCGGCGGCCCCGGCGGATCGACTCCACGCAGGGGTCGGAGACGAATGGTCAGGGGCGACCGGGCTCGGGCTCGGGCTCGGGCTCGGGCTCGGGCTCGGGCAAGCGTCGCGGGTGGCGGCAGATGGGTTTGCGCAGGCACGACCGCCTGTGACGGGTTGCCGTTGATCTTGCGCTGACGTCGTTCAACACGATCGAGTGATCGTCGTCGGCAAGATGTACGGAAACGCCGTTACCGTTCTCGGTTGGATATGAAGGAACCGCCGACCAGCCCCGCCCCGCCGACCCGACCACCTCCATCACGACCACCTCCACCCCGATCGACCCGGTCGACCCAGGCCTGACCCACCCCAGACCTGGCCCCAGCCCGACCCGCCCACTCCAGGCCTGGCACCGGCCTGGCCTGGCCCCACCCCGACGGAGCCCCGCGCGCTCCCGGCCCGGCACCGCACGCCCCGGCCCCCAGCTCCGGCCCGGCGAGCTCTACACGCCCCGGCCCCGCCCTCGGCCCACCCCGTGTGACCTCGGCCCTCGCACTACGCTCGACGCCGTGATCACCCTGACGGCCCGCCTGTCCCCCTCTGCCCTGGACACCCGCCGCGGCGTGGTGCGGCTGCACCCGGAGGTGTTGGACGCGCTGGGCCTGCGCGCGTGGGACGCGGTGCGCCTGACGGGCGCGCGGGTGAGCGCGGCCCTGGCCGCCGCCGGCGACGGCCCGCCCGGGGTGGTGCTGCTGGACGACGTGACCCTGTCGAACATCGGGGTCGTGGAAGGCGCGGAGGTCGTGGTGGCCCCGGTGGAGGTCTCCGCCGCCCGGCGGGTGGTGGTCGCCGGGTCGCGGTTGGCGAGCACGTCGCTCGCGCCGGAGACCCTGCGCATGGCGCTGACCGGCAAGGTGCTGACGGTGGGCGACGCGGTGTCCCTGCTGCCGCAGGACCTGGCCCCGCCGCCGGGAACGGACCTGAGCGCGACCAGGCGCAAGCTGGCGAACGCGATCGGGATGACGTGGACGAACGAGCTGCTGACCATCACCGCCACCGAACCCGCCGGGGTGCCGGTGGCGGTGCAGCCGTCGACGGTCGTGGCGTGGCGCGACGGGGCCGGCACGGGTGACGCGCCGGGCTCGGCGCGAGGTGGGGCCGGTGCGGTCGGGGTCGGTGGGTCGGGAGCGGGTGGGGTCGGCGCGGCCGGGGGTGGTTCGGGTTCGGCCGGGGCAGGGGTCGGACGCGGCGGGGTCGGGTATGGCGGGGTTGGCTCGGGTGCGGGGTGGGCAGGCGCCGGGGCGGCGGGTTCGGGTTCTGCGAACGGCGGTCCGGGTGGGGGTTCGAGCGCGGGGTCGGCGGGCTTCGGCGCGGCGGTGACCGGTGCGGCGGCGGAGGCGGGTGGGGACGTGGTGACCGCCGGGCCGCCCGTGCCGGTCGCGGACCTGGTGGGGCAGCAGGACGCCGCCAAGCGGCTCGCCGAGTGGCTCGACCTGACGTTCAGCCACCCGGAGCTGCTGGCCAGGCTCGGCGCGACCCCTCGGCTGGCGACGCTGGTCAACGGCCCCGAGGGGGTCGGCAAGACGACGCTCGTGCGGGCCGTCGCGCACGCGGCCGGGGCGGTGGTCGTGGAGCTCGCCGCGCCGAGCATCGCGGTCCTGGAGGCCAACGCGACCGTGCAGCGGCTGGCGGACGCCCTGGGATCGGCGGCCTCGGCGCAGGCGCCCGCGGTGCTGCTGCTGACCGACGTCGAGGCGCTGTTGCCCGCCACCACGCCGCCGCCGGTGGCGACGGTGGTGCTCGACGCTCTGCGCGGGCGGCCCGAGGGGGTCGCCCTGGTGGTCACGAGCGCGCACCCGGAGGCGGTGGACCCGCGGTTGCGCGCGCCGGAGCTGGTGGACCGCGAGCTGGTGCTGCCGCTGCCCGACCGGGCGGCGCGGACGGAGCTGCTGCGGGTGCTGCTGAGGGACGTGCCGGTCGAGTCCGATGTGGACTTCGGCGCGGTGGCCGACCGGACGCCGGGTTTCGTGGCGGCGGACCTGGTGGCGTTGCGGCGGGAGGCGGCGGTGCGGGCGGTCCTGCGCCAGCGGGACGCCGAGGAGCCCCGGGTGGCGCAGGAGGACCTGCTGGGCGGGTTGGAGACCGTCCGGCCGATCTCGATGTCCACTTCGGACACGCTGAGGACGGGCGGGCTGACGCTGGCGGACGTCGGTGACATGGTCGAGGTCAAGCAGGCGTTGACCGAGGCCGCGCTGTGGCCGTTGCAGTACCCGGATTCCTTCGCGCGCCTGGGGGTCGCGCCGCCGCGCGGGTTGCTGATGTACGGGCCGCCGGGGTGCGGGAAGACGTTCCTGGTGCGCGCGCTGGCGGGCACCGGCCAGTTGAACGTGCTGTCGGTCAAGGGCGCCGAGCTGATGGACAAGTTCGTCGGCGAGTCGGAGCGGGCGGTGCGGGAGCTGTTCCGGCGGGCGGCCGAGGCCGCGCCGGCGCTGGTGTTCCTGGACGAGGTCGACGCGCTGGCGCCCCGGCGCGGGCAGTCGTCGGACTCGGGGGTGTCGGACCGGGTGGTCGCGGCGCTGCTGACCGAGCTGGACGGGGTCGAGCCGCTGCGGGACGTGATCGTGCTGGGTGCGACGAACCGGCCGGAGCTGGTCGACCCGGCGTTGCTGCGGCCGGGCCGGTTGGAGCGGCTCGTGTACGTGCCGCCGCCGGACGCCGAGGCGCGGGCCGAGATCCTGCGGGCGTCGGCGCGGAACACGCCGCTGGCCGGGGACGTGGACCTGGCGGTGTTGGCGGAGGAGCTGGACGGGTACTCGGCGGCGGACTGCGCGGCGCTGATCAGGGAGGCCGCGTTGACCGCGATGCGGGAGTCGCTGTCCGCGACGGAGGTGACGGGCGCCCACCTGGCCGCCGCCCGGACCGCGGTCCGGCCGTCGCTGGACCCGGCTCAGCTCGCGACCCTCGCGGCCTACGCCGAGTCCCGCAAGGGCTGAACCGACCGCCGGCGGGAGTGGACGACACGCGCTGCCCGACCGGACGACACGCGATACCGGACCGGAGGACACGCGATACCGGACCGGAGGACACGCAATACCGGAGTGGACGACACGCGGTGCCGGAGTGGAGGACACGCGGTGTCCGAGTGGAGGACACGCCGGGGTGGGCGGAGTATCGGGGGGCGTGGGAGGAGGGTGGACGGGTGAGTGGTGACGGGGAGCGGCGGGAGAGGCGGGAGAGGCGGGAGCGGGTGTTCGCTTCGGGGCCGGGTTGGGTTCGGCACGTCGTGTGGTGGCACGTCTACCCGCTCGGGTTCACCGGGGCCGAGCCCCGGCTCACCGCCGACACGCCGGTCACCCATCGCCTGGATCACCTGGTCGGGTGGCTCGACCACCTCGTGGAGCTGGGCGCGTCCGGGTTGGCGCTGGGTCCGGTCTTCGCGTCGGAGACCCACGGCTACGACACCACCGACCACTACCGCGTCGACCCGCGGCTGGGTGACGACGGCGATTTCGACGCGCTCGTCGCCGCCGCTTCGGCCCGCGGTGTCCGGGTCCTGCTCGACGGCGTCTTCAACCACGTCGGTCGCGGGCACCCGGCGTTCCGGGCGGTGCTGGAGCGGGGTCCTTCGGCGGCCACCGCGCCGTGGTTCCGCCTGCGCTGGCCGGACGCGCCGTGGGAGCCCGGGGTCGAGCCCGACCACGACGACTTCGAGGGTCACCGCCACCTCGTGGCGCTCGACCACTCCTGCCCGGCCGTGGTCGACCACGTCGTCGACGTGATGAACCACTGGCTCGACCGGGGCGCGGCGGGGTGGCGCCTCGACGCCGCCTACGCCGTGCCGGTGGAGTTCTGGGCGCAGGTCGCCGAGCGTGTGCGGGCCCGTCACCCCGACGCTTACCTGATGGGTGAGGTCATCCACGGCGACTACACCGCGTTCGTCGACGGTGGTCGGCTCGACTCGGTGACGCAGTACGAGCTGTGGAAGGCGGTGTGGAGTTCGCTCAACGACCGCAACTTCCACGAGCTGGCGCACGCGCTGCGCAGGCACGACGGGTTCCTGGAGCACTTCGTGCCCTACACGTTCCTGGGCAACCACGACGTCACGCGCATCGCCAGCCGCCTGACCGACCCCGCCCACCTGGCGCACGCGCTCGTCGTGCTCGCCACCACCGGCGGCACCCCGGCGGTCTACGCGGGTGACGAGCACGGTTTCCGCGGCGTCAAGGAGGACCGGGCGGGTGGTGACGACGAGGTCAGGCCGCCGTTCCCGGCCTCGCCCGCCGACCTGTCGCCGCTGGGGCTGCCGGTGTTCCACCTGCACCAGGAGCTGCTGGGGCTGCGGCGCAGGCACCCGTGGCTGCACCGGGCGCGGACGGAGGTGCTGGACGTGTCGAACGAGTTCCTGTCGTACGCCTCGGCGGAGGAGGGGGAACGCGTGGTGGTCGCGCTGTCCACCGCCGGAGGTCCGGTCGAGGTGCGAGTGCCGGGAGCGGGAACCGGGGCTGGAGCCGGGGCTGGTGGTGTGCTGGCCGGTCGGGCTCGGCTCGACGCGCCGGGCACGCCGGCGGCTCGGGCACGCCTGGAGCCCGGCGGGTGGGTCGTCCTGGCCGGCTGAACCGACCGGGACGAGCCGACCGGGCTGCCCCGGGCCGGACCGGGCCGGGCCGGACCGGGCTGAACCGACCCGGGCCGGACCTGGCCGAACCGACCGGCTCAGCCCGCGACGACACCGCCCCGGCGGGCCCGAACGGTGAACTCAGGGGTCCCGGACGTACGACTCGCCGGGCGCGGACGTACGACTCGCGAGGTCCGGACGTACGACACGGTGGGTCTGGGGGTACGACTCGCGAGGGTCAGGAGGTTTTGCCGGAGGAGCCCTGGTAGTCGTTGGTGGCGATGACGATGATGCCCGGGTGGGCGTCCTCGATGCCGTCGAAGCGGGGTTCCAGGCGGGCCTGGAGGACGTCGGCCAGGAGGCGGGCCGAGGTTTCCTCGTCGGTGCCGGGGCGGTAGTAGACCGTGGTGGTCGGGATGAGGCCCTGGGAGTAGTTGGCGGTCTCCGCGACCTCCCAGCCGGCGCCGCGCACGTCGTTCGACACGCGGGCGGCCAGGCCGCTGATCGTGCCGTTGTTGTAGACGCGCACCGGGGGCCTGGCCACCACCGGGGGCGGCGGGGGGTCGGTGGCCTGGCCCGCCGGGGCGCCGGTGGTGGGTGGCGCGGTCGTCGGGGCGGGCGCGGACGGCTCGGTGGTCGGCGCCGGGGCGGACGTGGCCGGCGACCCGCTGGTCGACGACCCGGTGGTCGGTGACTCGGGGTTCGGCGACGGGGCCTGCGAGTCGGGCGCGGTGGCCGACGGCGGGGGCGGTTGGGCGGCGGGCGGCTCGTCGTCCGAGCCCCCGAAGAGGCTGATCACGCCGATGACCAGGGCGATCGCCGCCAGGCCGAGCAGCGCGTACCCCGCGGCGCGGGCGGGTTGGGCGGTGCTCGCGGGCTGTTCCGGGTTCGTCATCGGCGCTCGACACCCAGCCGCTTCGCCGCGCGGGCGCGTTGCCTGCCGGATCGTGACCTGCGCAGTCTCTTGATCAACATCGGGTCCGCGGCCAACGCCTCTTCCTTCTCGATCAACGCGTTGAGCAGTTGGTAGTACCTCGTGGCCGACATGTCGAACAGCTCTTTGATCGCCTGTTCCTTGGCGCCCGCGTACTTCCACCACTGGCGTTCGAAGGCCAGGATCTCGCGCTCCCGGTCGTTCAAACCGTCGTCCGGCTCCTCCGCCGGCGCCAGTGCCTCTGCGGCGTCCACTCTGGCTCCTCAGCCGTGTCCCGTGCGTCGAGGCCATTACATCACGTGATCGTGATCGGGGTCGGCTCATCGGTCGGCGCGTCCGGACAACGCGCCGATAGGCTTCCCGCCATGGCAGTTCTCCCGATCCGGATCGCCGGAGATCCCGTGCTCCACAACCCGACCCGCCCGGTCGAGGTGTTCGACGACGCGCTGCGCACCCTGGTCGAGGACCTGTACGAGACCATGGCCGCGGCGAACGGCGTCGGCCTCGCGGCCAACCAGGTCGGGGTCGACCTGCGGTTGTTCGTCTACGACTGCCCGGACGACGACGGCAACCAGTTCCGGGGCGTGGTGGTGAACCCGGCGCTGGAGACCTCCGAGATCCCGCTGGGCATGCCGGACCCGGACGACGACTTCGAGGGCTGCCTGTCCGCGCCGGGCGAGTCGTACCCGACAGGTCGGGCGTCGTGGGCGAAGGTCACCGGTGTCGACACCGACGGCAAGCCGATCGTGGTGGAGGGCACCGGGTACTTCGCGCGCTGCCTCCAGCACGAGACCGACCACCTCGACGGCCTCATCTACCTCGACCGGCTGGTGGGGCGGCACAAGCGGGCGTCGAAGAGGATGCTCAAGTCCAACGGGTGGGGCGTGCCCGGCCTGTCCTGGGACCCCGCCACCTCGGACGACCCGTTCGCCGACGATGACGACGACTGACGACTGGTGACGACTGACGACGGCTGACGGCTGGTGACGGCGGCCGGCGGCGGGGCCGGGGCGGCGCCTAGACCGGGTCCGCGGCCGGTTGGTCGGGGACGGGGTGCTCCGAGGCCCGGGGCGCCCGGTCCGCGTCGTCCCGCTCCGGTTCCGGCCGGTGCTCGGGTCGCGCCGGTCGCTCGGGCCGCCGCCACGGCAGTTCGGGGAACGAGGCCAGTTCGACGTGGCTGGCGCAGGCCGCCAGCTCAGCGTAGTCGCCGGCGATGACCGCGGCCCGGACGCGCCGCAGCTGCCCGACCGTGGGCAGGTCCCCGGCCAGCAGGAACGGCATGAGCAGCCGCCAGGCGCGGACGACCGCGCCGCGCCGCCGGTGCGGTGCGCGCAGGGCGGCCCTGGCCACCCGCAGCACGTGCTCGCCGGCGGTCATCGCGGCCGGGTAGCCGGTGTGGTCCCACGACCAGCGCAGGCCGTCGGCCACGGCGCAGCGCCAGCAGTCGGTGGGGCCGGCGCCCAGCTCGTCGCCGCACTGGGAGCACGCGACCAGCGTCATCGCCCAGTCGGTGCACGTCCACGGGTGCCTGCCGACCTCGTCGGCGAGGACGAGCTCGGCGAGTTCGCGCTCGCCCGCGCCGCCCTCGGTGAGCTGTTCGGCGGCCAGCAGCTCCTGCCAGTCGAGCAGCCAGTACTGGTCCACCAGCTCCGCGCAGAACCGGCACCCGGGGTAGCCGCGACCCGCCAGGTCGCCGCACGACGGGCACGGCGAGACGGCGGCGGGGCGCGCCACGCGCCGCGCGCCGGGCGGGAACGGCTGGTGATCAGCCACGCGGAGAAAGGTACGCGCAAACGGTCGTCGTTGGCATCCGCACCTTGGCACCGGAGCGGGGCCGTGGCTATGGTCGGTCGGACAACTCAACACACGCGGGAGCTCGCGCCACAGCGGGCTGAGAGGGCGGCTGAACACCTGGCGCCGCCGACCGCCGGAACCTGACCGGGTAATGCCGGCGTAGGGAGGACATGTCGTGACGGCACTCGACGACCGTTCGGTCAAGCCCAGCGTCACCACCGGGCCCATCTCGGGGTCGACCAAGGTGCACCGGGACGCGGGCGAGGGCATCAGGGTCCCCTTCCGCAGGGTGGGGCTGACCAACGGCGAGCACATTGACCTGTACGACACCTCCGGGCCTTACACCGACGGGTCCGCGACCATCGACGTCCACAGTGGACTTCCGAGGTTGCGGGCGGGTTGGGTGGCGGGCCGGGAGCCGGTGAACGGGGCGGTGACCCAGCTGGCGTGCGCGCGGGCGGGGGTCGTCACGCCGGAGATGCGGTTCATCGCGGCGCGCGAGGGCATGAGCCCCGAGTTCGTCCGGGACGAGGTGGCGAGCGGCCGGGCGGTCATCCCGGTCAACCGGAACCACCCCGAGTCCGAGCCGATGATCATCGGCAAGAAGTTCCTGGTCAAGATCAACGCCAACATCGGCAACTCCGCGGTGACCTCCTCGATCGAGGAGGAGGTGGAGAAGATGGTGTGGGCGACGCGCTGGGGCGCGGACACCATCATGGACCTGTCCACCGGCAAGCGGATCCACGAGACGCGCGAGTGGCTGCTGCGCAACTCGCCGGTGCCGGTCGGCACCGTGCCTATCTACCAGGCGCTGGAGAAGGTCGACGGCGACCCGGCGAAGCTGTCGTGGGAGGTCTACCGCGACACCGTGGTCGAGCAGGCCGAGCAGGGCGTCGACTACATGACCGTGCACGCGGGCGTGCTGCTGCGGTACGTGCCGCTGACCGCGAAGCGGGTGACCGGCATCGTCTCGCGCGGCGGGTCGATCATGGCCGCGTGGTGCCTGGCGCACCACCGGGAGAGCTTCCTCTACACGCACTTCGAGGAGCTGTGCGACATCCTGCGCGCCTACGACGTGACGTTCTCGCTGGGCGACGGCCTGCGGCCGGGTTCGATCGCGGACGCCAACGACGAGGCCCAGTTCGCCGAGCTGCGCACGCTGGGCGAGCTGACGCACGTCGCGCGGGCCCGCGACGTGCAGGTGATGATCGAGGGCCCCGGCCACGTGCCGATGCACAAGATCGCGGAGAACGTGCGGCTGGAGGAGGAGTGGTGCGGCGAGGCGCCGTTCTACACCCTCGGGCCGCTGGCCACCGACATCGCGCCCGCCTACGACCACATCACCTCGGCGATCGGCGCGGCGCAGATCGGCTGGCTGGGCACCGCGATGCTGTGCTACGTCACCCCGAAGGAGCACCTGGGCCTGCCCAACCGGGACGACGTGAAGACCGGCGTGATCACCTACAAGATCGCCGCGCACAGCGCCGACCTGGCCAAGGGCCACCCCGGGGCGCAGGACTGGGACGACGCGCTGTCCAAGGCGCGGTTCGAGTTCCGGTGGGAGGACCAGTTCAACCTGTCGCTCGACCCGGACACCGCGCGGTCGTTCCACGACGAGACGCTGCCCGCCGCGCCCGCGAAGACCGCGCACTTCTGCTCGATGTGCGGGCCGAAGTTCTGCTCGATGAAGATCACGCAGGACGTCCGCCGGTACGCCGAGGAGCGCGGCCTGTCCACTGTGGAGGCGATCGAGGCGGGCCTGGACGAGAAGTCGCACGAGTTCACCGACCACGGCGGCAAGGTGTACCTGCCGGTGGTGGACTGATGGCGGGTCGACCGACGGCGGTGACGCCGCCGAGGGTCCTCACCATCGCCGGGTCCGACTCCGGCGGCGGCGCGGGCCTCCAGGCCGACCTGCGGGCGCTGTTCGCGTGCGGCGTGCACGGCATGACCGCGGTCACCGCGGTGACCGTGCAGAACTCGCTGGGCGTCACCGGCTACACCGAGATCCCGCCGGAGGTGGTGGCCGCCCAGATCGAGGCGGTGGCGACCGACATCGGCGTGGACGCGGCCAAGACGGGGATGCTCGCGTCGGCGGCGATCATCGAGGCCGTGGCGGGCGCGCTGGAGCGGGTCGACGTCGGCCCGTTCGTGGTGGACCCGGTGGCGGCGTCGATGCACGGCCAGCAGCTGCTCGCCGACGACGCGCTCGACGCGCTGCGCACCCTGCTGTTCCCGCGGGCCACCCTGGTCACGCCGAACCTCGACGAGGTGCGGCTGATCACCGGCCTGGAGGTGCGCAGCCGCGCCGACCAGCGCAAGGCCGCCGAGGCGCTGCACGCCATGGGCCCGCGGTGGGTGCTGGTCAAGGGCGGGCACCTGTGGGACGACCCGGAGTGCCTGGACGTGCTCTACGACGGCGAGGAGTTCATCGACTTCCTCGGGCCGCGCTACGACGTGACGGACACCCACGGCAGCGGCGACACGCTGGCGTCGGCGATCTGCTCGCGGCTGGCGCGCGGCGAGTCGGTGCCGGAGGCGGTGCGGTTCGGCAAGGACTTCATCGTCCGGTCGGTGGCCGCCGCCTACCCGCTGGGCGGCGGCGTCGGTCCGGTGTCGCCGCTGTGGCGGCTGGAGGGCTAGCTTGGCGGTGTGAAGGTAGACCTGTCCGGAGCACCGGCGACGATGTTGGCGACGCTGTACGCGCGGGCGCTCGACGCCCGCGCGGCACGTCCCCTCCTGGGTGACACCGCGGCGGTCGAGGCGGTGTCGCGCATCGAGTACGACTTCCGCCGCACCGGCATCGACGAGCGCACCGCGGCCGGCGTGGCGCTGCGCGCCAAGCTGCTGGACGACTGGACCGCGGAGTTCCTGGCCCGCGTCGGCGAGGCGACCGTGCTGCACCTGGCGTGCGGGCTGGACACGCGGGCGCAACGCCTGGCGTTCGGCCCCGGCGTGCGGTGGGTCGACGTGGACCTGCCGGAGGTCGTGGCCGTGCGGGAACGGCTGCTGACGCCGCCGCCGGGCGACTACCGGCTGGTCCCGGCGTCGGTCACCGACGAGGCGTGGTGGGCGGAGGTGCCCGCGGACCGGCCGACCGTGGCCGTGTTCGAGGGCCTGTCCATGTACCTGACCGAGGACGAGGCGCGCGGCCTGGTGCGGCGGGTCGCCGGGCGGTTCGACTCCGGCGAGCTGCTGTTCGACGTGTACGGGCCGATGGGGATCAGGTTGCAGAAGCTGGTGCCCGCGGTGCGGCGGGCGGGCGCGACGCTGCACTGGGGGCTGGACGACCCGGCGGTCGTGGAGTCGTGGCACCCCGGGCTGCGGTGCGTGGACGCGCTGCGCAGCCTTGCGATGCCGGGCGTCGGGCAACTGCCGCTGAAGTCCCGGCTGCCGCTGCGGGTCATGGGCCTGCTGCCCGGGTTCAAGGACGTCGGGCGGATGCTGCGCTACCGCTTCTGAAGCCGGCGAGGACCCGACCGGCGGGAACGCCGATCACCCCACCGCGCCGGTCAGCCCGCCTCGCCGACCAGCACCTCCAGCGCGGGCAGGGCGGCCACCAGCGCGTCGCGGTGCTCCGGCGGCAGCTCCTCGATCCGGCGCCGGAGTTCCCGCACCCGTGCCGACCGCACGCCCGACACCATGGTCTCGCCCTCCGGCGTCGGGGTCGCCAGCCACGCGCGCCCGTCCTGCGGGTCGGGCTCGCGCCGCACGTAGCCCGCCTCCACCAGGGACGCCACGATGCGGGACAGCGTGGGCGGCGCGACGCCCTCCTTCGCGGCCAGGTCGCCCAGCCGCATCGGCCCGCAACGCGCCAGCGTCGCCAACGCGGACACCGCGCCGGGGCCCAGGCCGGGTGAACCGGTGCGGCGCAGCAGCCTGGAGAGCCTGCCGATCGCGAGGTACAGCCGGGCGGTGGCGTCCTCGACCTGGTCGGCGGTCACGGGACAGTCCTCCTCGGGCAGGCGGCGGTGGAGCACCCATCATGCCGTGCCCGGCAATCACCCCACCGCAGGACTCGACGCGTGCGCCCAGAACCGCTTGGGTATGCGCCCCGCCGACCGCGCCAGCCGACCGGCCTCCACGCCCGCGCGCATCGCCGCCGCCATCCGCTCGGGGTCCTGCGCCCTGGTCACCGCGGTCGCCAGCAGCACCGCCGAACAGCCCAGCTCCATGGCCAGCGCCGCGTCCGACGCCGTGCCCACGCCCGCGTCCAGCACCACCGGCACCGACGCGCGCGCCACGATCAGCTCGATGTTGTGCGGGTTGCGGATGCCCAGGCCGGTGCCGATCGGCGAGCCCAGCGGCATCACCGCGGCGCAGCCCAGCTGCTCCAGCCGCCACGCCAGCACCGGGTCGTCGTTGGTGTAGGGCAGCACCGTGAAACCGTCGTCCACCAGCCGCTCGGCCGCGTCCAGCAGCTCGACCGGGTCCGGCAGCAGCGTCCGGTCGTCCGCGTGGACCTCCAGCTTCACCCAGTCCGTGCCCAGCGCCTCCCGCGCCAGCCGGGCGGTCAGCACCGCCTCCGCCGCGGTGCGGCAGCCCGCCGTGTTCGGCAGCGCCTCGATGCCCAGCCGCGACAGCAGCTCCAGCACCCCGCCGCCGCCGGCGTCCAGGCGCCGCATGGCCACCGTGGTCAGCTCCGTGCCGGAGGCGACCAGCGCCCGTTCCAGCACGGCCAGGTTCGCCGCGCCGCCCGTGCCCATCACCAGGCGCGAGCCGAACTCCCGGCCCGCGATCACCAAGGGGTCGTCCACGTCAGCCACCCTGCACCGCGGTCAGCACCTCGACCACGGCGCCCTCGGGCACCGCGGTCGTGCCCCACGCCGCGCGCGGCACGACCTCGCCGTCCACCGCGACCGCCACCCCGCTCGCCGGGGCGCCGAGCAGCGCCAGCACGGCGTCGACGGTCGCACCGTCGGCCAGCTCGCGCTCCACACCGTTGACCTTGGCCTTCAGCAACTGCTTCCTCCTTCGCGGAGCAGGGCGACCACGCGCCGCGCCGTCACCGGCGCGAGCAGCAGGCCGTTGCGGTGGTGCCCGGTGGCGGCCAGCACGCCGGGTTCCAGCCAGCCGATCACCGGCGCGTTGTCGGGGCTGCCCGCCCGGAACCCGGCGGCGACCTCGGCCAGCGCGTACTCGGCGATGCCCGGCCACACCACCTCAGCGTCGCGCAGCAGGTCGCGCACCCCGCCGACGGTCACGTCGCCGTCGAAGCCCGCCTCGTACTGGGTGGCGCCCAGCACGAAGCCGTCCCGGCGCGGCACCAGGTACACCGGGCGGCCGGACACGTGCGCGCGGATGGTGTGCCGGGGCGGCGGCAGCGCGCCCGGCCGGGCCGCCAGCCGCAGGATCTCCCCCTTGACCGGGCGGATCACGGTCCGCAGCGCCGGGTGCAGGTCGCGGCTCCACGCGCCGGCCGCGATGACCGTCACGTCCGCCTCGCCCGGCTCGGCGGGGAAGCGCACCCCGTTCAGCTCGCACGCCCCGCGCAGCGCGCCCAGCAGCTCCCGGTTGTCCACGGCCACGTCGCCCGGCACGGACAGTCCACTCCGGACCGCGCCGAGACCCGGCTCCAGCGCCCGCAGCTCGCGGCCGGTCAGCCGGCGCGCCGAGCGGCCCGTCGTGCCCAGGTAGGCGCACAGCTGGTCCAGCACCTCGGCGTCCGCCCGGTCCACCGCCACCGCCAGCGTGCCCGCCGGGGACAGCTCCACGCCCAGGTCGCGGGCGAACCCCGGCCACAGGGCCAGCGACTCGACGCCGAGGCGCAGCACCTCCTCGTCACCCGGCCACGCCTCGGTGACCGGCGCCAACATGCCGCCCGCCACCCGGGAGCCGCCGTGCGGCGAGCCGTGGTCGACGACCTCGACCCGGAACCCGTCGCGCGCCGCGCACCACGCGACGGACAGGCCGATCACACCGCCGCCCAGGACGGTCACCCGCGTTGTCAAAGGCACTCACGCTCCCTGCGCCGGCATGACCCGGATCAGGTTCGACGGTCGGAGCGGACCACGCTCCCTCTCAGCCCGGTGATCTCCGGGCTCCCGTGCGGACCACCTCCACCGTAGCGCACGGGACGCCGCGGCCGTTACCGTGCGGCCGTGCCAGGACTCGACGGAGTACGGATCAGGCGGCGGCTCGCCGACGCGCGGCTCTACCTCTGCACGCCCGACCGGCCCGACCTCGCGGAGTTCGCCGACGCCGCGCTCGCGGGCGGCGTCGACGTCGTCCAGCTGCGCGACAAGGGCCTGGAGGCCCGGCAGGAGATCGCGGCCCTGGAGGTGCTGGCCGAGGCGTGCGCGCGGCACGGCGCGCTGCTCGCGGTCAACGACCGGGCCGACGTGGCGCTCGCCGTGGACGCCGACGTGCTGCACCTGGGCCAGGACGACCTGCCCGTGCCGCTCGCCCGCCGCGTCGTCGGCGACGACGTGGTGATCGGCCGCTCCACGCACGACGTGGCGCAGGCGAGGGCGGCGGCGGTCGAGCCGGGCGTGGACTACTTCTGCACCGGGCCGTGCTGGCCGACGCCGACCAAGCCGGGGCGGCCCGCGCCGGGCCTGGACCTGGTGCGCGCGACCGCCGGCGCGACCGACCGGCCGTGGTTCGCGATCGGCGGCGTCGACCGGGAGCGGCTGCCCGAGGTGCTGGCCGCGGGCGCGACGCGGGTCGTGGTCGTGCGGGCGATCACCGATGCCGAGGACCCCCGCGCCGCCGCCTCTTGGTTGAAATTTCAACTAGATGGCGTACAGTCGTCGGCGTGATGCCCGTGCTGTACCTGGGCCACGGGGCTCCCCCGCTGGCCGACGACGAACGGTGGACCGGCGAGCTGAGGTCGTGGTCCGCGACGCTGCCGCGCCCGGAGGCCGTGCTCGTGGTCTCCGCGCACTGGGAGGACGACCCGCTCACCCTGGGCGCGACCACGACCGTGCCGCTGACCTACGACTTCTGGGGCTTCCCCCGGCGGTACTACGAGGTCGCCTACCCCGCGCCCGGCGCGCCGGGGCTGGCGCGGGCGGTGGCCGGGCTGCTCGACCGGCCCGTCTCGCACGACGAGGGGCGGGGCCTGGACCACGGCGCCTACGTGCCGCTGAAGGAGATGTTCCCCGAGGCGGACGTGCCGGTGCTCCAGATGTCCATGCCGAGCCTGGACCCGCGGGAGCTGTTCGAGCTGGGCGGGCGCCTCGCGCCGCTGCGCGAGCAGGGCGTGCTGATCGTCGGCAGCGGGTTCATGACCCACAACCTGAGCTGCGTGGACATGTCCACCGGGCCCGACCACCGGCCGCCGTCGTGGTCGGCCGAGTTCGACGACTGGGCCGGGCGGGCGCTGGCGGCGGGCGACGTGGACGCGCTGCTGGACTTCCGGCGCAAGGCGCCCGCGGCCGTCGTCGCGCACCCGCGCACCGAGCACTTCGCGCCGCTGTTCGTGTCCCTCGGCGCGAGCGGCGCGCAGGAGGCCGCCACGACCGTCGAGGGCTTCTGGTACGGGCTGTCCAAGCGGTCGGTGCAGTTCTCCTGAACCCGGCCCGGACGCCGAACACCCCCGGCCGCGGGAGAGCTGCGGCCGGGGGTGTTCGGCTTCGAGCGGAGCGCGATCGGGCCGCGCGGGTCCGATCAGCCCCTGGTGAGGCTCAGGCCGTAGGCGCTGAGGATCTCGGCGACCGGCTGGAAGTAGGTCGTGCCGCCGGAGGAGCAGTTGCCCGAACCGCCGGAGGTCACGCCCTGGGCCTGGCTGTAGCCGGAGCCCGCCACCCACGAGCCGCCCGAGTCACCGGGCTCCGCGCAGGCGTTCGTGCGGGTCAGGCCGGACACCGTGCCCTGCGGGTAGTTCACCGTCGAGTTCTTGGCCTGGACGGTGCCGCAGCGCCAGCCGGTGGTGGAGCCGGAGCGGCAGATCGCCGCGCCGACCGCCGCCGAGGTGGAGCCGCTGACGGTGACGTTGGAGCCGTTGTAGCGGTTCACCCACGGGCGCGAGGTCCAGTTGGAGTTCGTGCGCACCCAGGCGTAGTCGTTGCCCGGGAACGACGAGCCCGCGAACGTGCCCTGGGAGACGCGGTTGAAGCCGGTGGTCGCGCTGCCCGTGCGGCCGCAGTGGCCCGCGGTCACGAAGCCGCCGCTCACCGCGAAGCCGACCGAGCACCGGCCGGAGCCGATGTAGTAGGCGTCGCCGCCGCGGGTGTCGTACAGGGTCGTCGGGGACTCGGCGACCTCGACCACGCGCACCGACGGGCTGACGGACTTGGCCTGGGCCAGGAACGCCTCGGCCGCCGCGTCGCGCTGGTTGCGGTTGACCTCGACGACGACCGAGTTGGTCTGCTCGTCGACCCGCCAGCTCGTGATGGACTTCGGCGCGGAGGCCAGGCCGTCGAGGGACGCCTTGGCGCCCGCCAGCTGCCGGTGCGAGAAGGCCACGCGCTTGACGTCGGCGCCCGCGGCGCGAGCCGCGTCCGCCTTGGCGGCGTCGGTGACCGCCACGACCAGCTTGCCCGTGGCGGGGTTGATCCACGAGCCCGCGTAGGCGCTGCCGACCGCCGACTTCGCGGCCGATTCGATCTCACCCGCCCGAGTGTCACTGGACAAACGGGCGGTCACCTGCTCGGCCGACAGGCCGAGGTCACGCTGCGCTGCCTGGAGCAACTCGGCAGGGTAGCTCTCCGTGTCGGAAGGGCTTTGCGCATAGGGGGCGGACGGCGCCGCGATCGCCGGTACGCTTAGCGCTGTAGCCGAACCCACGGCGAGCAGGGTTGCCGTGGCGAGGCGGACCGCACTCGTGCGGTTCATTAGGCGTCTCCCTCATCTTCGGGTGCAGGGAACCCGAGAGCCTGGTTGCAGGGACCGCTCTCGGGGGCTCTAGGGGGACGGGTGGTGGGGCGGCGGCAGGGGTCGCCCCACCCCTCCACTTCTCTTCCCGGTGACTTCGCCGGTTCCACTTCTCCGCCCGGCCCTCGGACCGGTGCCCGGAACCTGGCTCGCGAACGTGACGAGCGGGGTCCAGCTGTCTCGCACGACCCCTCCTTCCCGGTCGCTACCGACCAGTACTCGCCCGTTCGAGCGACGTTATGACCCTGTTACCTATTACGGTTCAGGCCATCCGAGGGGGAAGTGTGTCACAGCCCACGCTGATATGACTGCGCTGTGTAGCGTTTGACAGTTAACTCTCACTCAAGGTAGTGATTCGATCACCGATTCGGGCGGTTTTGCCAGAAGTAAAGGATTCGGTGATCGGCTGCCCATAAGTGTGAGAACTGTTGCTCCAAGCGGGTGAGGCCGAAGGAGTTCCGGTGACCAGCGGCTCAAGCGGAAGCCGCCGCCGGGGTGAGGATCGTCGGCATGGAACTCGTGACGCTCGCCGACATCCGCGCCGCGGCCGCCCTCATCGCCCCCGCCGTGGTCCGCACCCCGCTGCTCAGGTTCGACGAAGGGCTGTGGCTCAAGCCGGAGGGCCTCCAGCCCGTCGGGGCGTTCAAGGTGCGCGGCGCGTACCACGCGCTGGCCCGGCTGCCGGAGGACGTGCGGGCGCGCGGGGTGGTGGCCTACTCCAGCGGCAACCACGCGCAGGCCGTGGCGTACGCGGCGAAGCTGTTCGGGGTGCCCGCGACGGTCGTGGTGCCCGACACGACGCCGCGGGTCAAGGTGGAGGCCACCCGGTCGCACGGCGCCGAGGTGGTGGAGGTGCCACCGGCCGAGCGCGAGTCGCGGGCGCACGAGCTGGCGGCCTCGCTGGGCGCGACCCTCGTCCCGCCGTTCGACCACCCCGACGTGATCGCCGGGCAGGGCACCATCGGCCTGGAGCTGGTCGCCGACCTGCCGGACGTGGCCACGGTCCTGGTCCCGGTGAGCGGCGGCGGCCTCATCTCGGGCGTCGCCGCGGCCGTGAAGGCCCTGAGCCCCGCCACCCGGGTCGTCGGCGTCGAACCCGAACTGGCCGGCGACACCGCGGCGTCCTTCCGCGCCCGCACCCTGACCGGCTGGCCGGCGGCCGACCGGGCGCGCACCGTCGCCGACGGCCTGCGGGCCGAGCCCTCGCCCCTGACCTTCGCCCACGTCCTCGCCCACGTGGACGACGTGGTCACCGTCCCCGAGGACGCCATCGCCGACGCGGTCCGCCGGCTGGCGTTCCGCTCCCGCCTCGTCGTGGAACCCAGCGGCGCCGTCCCCCTGGCCGCCTACCTGGCCTCCCCCACCCCGCGCACCGCCGCGATCGTCTCCGGCGGCAACGTGGACCCGGCCACCTTCCTCACCCTCCTCGCCTGACCACCCGGGCGTCGCGAGTCGAACGCTCAGGACCACCGTGTCGAACGCCCGGGTCCCCCGAGTTCGACACTCGCGACGAACCTGGCCGGGTTGACGGGTGCGCGAACGTGGAATTCGGGGGTCCGGAACGTACGACACGGTGGACCGGAACGTTCGACTCGCGCGGGTGATCGGAGGGGTGAGGGGGGTTAAGGGGATGAAAGAAGGGGGGAAGAGGGGTAGAGGTTGGAGGTCTGGTCAGCCCGCGGGGCGGTTCAGGGTGGCCACGAACTTGTAGCGGTCGCCCCGGTAGACCGAGCGCACCCATTCGACGGGGTTGCCCTCCGTGTCGAACGAGTGCCGGGAGAGCAGGAGCATCGGCAGGCCGATGTCCGCGCCCAGCAGCTCGGCCTCCTCGGGTGAGGCCAGCGCGGTCTCGATGGTCTCCTCCGCGTGCCCCATCTCGACGCCGAAGCGCTCGCGCAGCACCTGGTAGAGGGAGGCGCCGGGGGCCAGGTAGCGGCGCAGGCCGCGGAAGCGCCCCAGGGCCAGGTGGGTGGTCTCGATCGCCATCGGCTCGCCGTCGGCCAGCCGGAGCCGGTGCAGGCGGAGCACCTTCGCGCCCGCCCGGACGCCCAGCAGCCGGGCCAGCTCGGCCTCGGCGGGCATCTCGGACGCCTCGATCAGCTTCGACGACGGCTGCCGCCCCTGGGCCTTCATGTCCTCTGTGTACGAGGACAGCTGGAGCCGCTGCGCCACCTTGGGCTCGGCGGCGAAGGTGCCCTTGCCCTGCACGCGCAGCAGCCGGCCCTCCACGGTCAGCTCGGCAAGCGCTTGCCGGACCGTCGTGCGGGACACGTCGAACTCCGCGGCCAGCGATCGTTCGGTCGGGATCGGCGAACCCGGTGGCAGCGCGCGCAGCAGGTCGAGCAGGTGCCGCTTGAGTCCCCAGTACTTCGGCTCGCGCTGCGCGCGTGACCTGGCGTCCACGCCGGTCGCCGGGCTCGTTTCGAGCATGCTTCCTCCTCGACCTTGCCAGTGCTCGAGACACGAAGTCCTCGTGCACAGCGCTCCCAAGGACAGGATGCCCTGTCCGCCCCGGATCATGGACCCGAACCCCCGACATGCCCCGGGAAATTGACCCGATGACTTTGCAACGGTCCAGCAACGTCCTTGACATGCCCTGTGGCGAGGCACACTCTAGGCCGCATTGGTCTACACCACTTAGGGCGTTCCGGTCTCTACGGACCGGGCATTGGGAAAGGGCGCAGACTGTGAAGGGCTGGAGAGGACTGGCCGTGGGTGCCGCCGCGCTGTCGGTGGCCGTGGCCGGGTGCGGCACGAGCTCCGACAACGCCGGTGGGGACCCCGGCGCACCCAAGACGCTGACGGTCTGGTTGATGGACGGCTCCGCGCCGACCACCCTGACCGACGCGCTGAACAAGGAGTTCCAGGACTCCAACCCGGGCGTCACCGTCAAGTACGAGGTCCAGAAGTGGAACGGCATCCAGGAGAAGCTGACCACCGCTCTGACCAGCAACAACCCGCCGGACGTGATCGAGCTGGGCAACACCCAGACGGCGAAGTTCGCCGCTGAGGAGACCCTGTACGACCTGTCCGGCGACGTCAACGACCTCAACGGCGACCAGTGGCTCGGCGGTCTGAAGGACTCGCTGACCTGGGACGGCAAGCAGTACGGCATGCCGTTCTACGCCGCCAACCGGACGGTCATCTACCGGACGGACCTGTTCGAGGCGGCCGGCATCGCGAGCGCGCCGACCTCCCGCGACGAGTGGGTCGCCGCGATCGAGAAGCTGAAGGCCGCCAACGCCGCCGACCCCGACTTCCAGCCGCTGTACCTGCCGGGCCAGTCCTGGTACTCGCTGCTGTCGTTCATCTGGGACGAGGGCGGCGACGTGGCCAAGCCGCAGGGCTCGGCGTGGGCGGGCGCCCTCGACACCCCGCAGGCCAAGGCCGGCGTCGAGTTCTACAAGAAGCTGGTCGACGTCTCCGGCACGAAGGCCCCGAAGGACGCCGACGAGGCCACGCCGCAGCAGATGGAGGTCTTCGGCACGGGCAAGGTCGGCATGATGATCGGCCTGCCGTGGGAGCTCGCGGGCGCCGTGAAGGCCAACCCGGACCTGGAGAGCAAGACCGCCGCGTTCCCGATCCCGTCGAAGACCGCGGGCAAGGCCGCGCCGGTGTTCCTGGGCGGCTCGAACCTGGCCATCCCGGCCGGCTCGCAGAACCCCGACCTGGCCAAGGCGTACCTGAAGCTGCTGAGCGGCAAGAAGTACCAGGACATGCTGGCGGAGGGCGGCTCGGTGCCGGGCACCTCGACCGACACCCAGAAGCTGGCGACCAACCCGCTGGGCAAGGCGCTGGCCGAGTCCGCCCCGAACGGCAAGGTCACCCCGACCACGCCGGCGTGGGCCGCGGTCGAGGCGGGCCAGAACCCGCTGAAGGACATGCTGACCGCGTACCTGACCGGCGCGAAGCCGCTGGACCAGGCCACCTCGGACGCCAACGCCTCGCTGTCGAAGACGCTGGCCGGCTGACGAGCGCATGACGGCCGTTGACACGACCGGCGCCGCGGTGCCGACGAACCCCTCGTCGGCACCGCGGCGTGCCGCGCGTCCGGACGGCGCACCGCGCCGTCGGGGCGGCGCCTTCGACCGGGCGCTGCCCTACCTGCTGCTGGCCCCCGCGCTGGTCGCCATCCTGTGGCTGATCGGCTGGCCGGTCCTGTCCGTGCTGGTCACCAGCTTCCGCAGGCTCAACCTGCGCGAGCTGACCCGCGGCGAGGTCGTGTGGACCGGCTTCGACAACTACGCCGAGATCCTGTCCGACCCCGGGTTCTGGCTGATCGCGCTGCGCACGGTGGTGTTCACCGCCGCGGTGGTGGCCGTGTCGGTGCTCGCCGGCCTGCTGATCGCGCTGCTGATGCGGCAGATCAGCGCGGTGGTCAGGATCGTGCTCCAGGTCGCCATGCTGCTGGCGTGGGCGATGCCGCTGCTCGCGGCCACCACCGTCTACCAGTGGATCTTCGACCAGCAGTACGGCATCCTCAACAAGACCCTGGTCAAGCTCGGGTTCGACGGTTTCACCGGGTTCTCGTGGTTCTCCACGGGCACGTCGACGCTGGCCGTGATCGGGCTGCTGATCGTGTGGCAGGCGATCCCGTTCCTGGCGTTCTCCCTGTACGCGGGCGCGATCGGGATCCCGAAGGACCAGTACGAGGCGGCCGGCATCGACGGGGCCTCGGCGTGGCAGACGTTCCGCGCGGTGACGTGGCCGGAGCTGCGGCCGCTGCTGCTGATGGTGACGTTCCTGTCGCTGCTGTGGGACTTCAAGGTGTTCACGCAGATCTGGGCGATGCGCAAGGGCGGCCCGGACGGCGGCAGCACCACGCTGCCCGTCTACCAGTACCTGGAGGGCATCTCGCAGAGCCACTTCGGCGTGGCGGCGGCGGTGTCCGTGGTCATGGTCGCGCTGCTGGCGCTGCTGACCTTCCAGTACCTGCGCCGGCTGGTCCGTTCCCAGGAGGGGTCGCTGTGATCGCCAAGAAGGTGGCCGCGAACGCGGTCGCGCTGCTGGTGGCGCTGTTCTTCGCGTTCCCGACGTACTGGATGGTCGCCACCGCGCTCAAGCCGCGCAGCGAGCTGCTGACCACCGGCTACGACCTCATCCCGTTCTCGGTGACGAACGCGAACTTCACCACCGCGTGGACGAAGCCGGGCTTCCTCGGCGCGCTGGGCAACAGCCTGCTGGTGTCGCTGACGGCGGTGCTGGCGGCGCTCGTGGTGGGCCTGCTGGCGGCGGTGGCGCTGTCCCGGATGCGGTTCCGGGGGCGCAAGGGCTTCGTGATGATGATGCTGGTGGCGCAGATGGCGCCGTTCGAGGCGCTGCTGATCCCGATGTTCCTGATGATGCGGGACCTGGACCTGCTCAACCGGCTGCCCTCGCTGACGCTGATCTACTTCGCGGTGACGCTGCCGTTCTGCGCGTGGACGCTGCGCGGGTTCGTCAACGGCATCCCGCTGGAGCTGGAGGAGGCGGCGATGGTGGACGGCTGCGGCCGGTGGGGCGCGTTCCGCCGGGTCACGCTGCCGCTGCTGGGCCCGGGTCTGGTGGCCACCTCGGTGTTCGCCTTCGTGACCGCGTGGAACGAGTTCCTGTTCGCGCTGTCGCTGATCCGGGACCAGGACCTCCAGACCCTGCCGGTGTGGCTGTCGGGGTTCCAGTCCCAGTTCGGCACCGACTGGGGTGGCGCGATGGCGGCTTCGGCGCTGTTCACGCTGCCCGTGCTGGTGTTCTTCCTGATCGTGCAGCGCAAGATGGTCACCGGTGTCACGGCCGGTGCGGTGAAGGGGTAGGACCGGATGTCGTTGCACCGGCTCGCGCAGGGTGTGCTGCTGCCGGGGTTCCACGGGACCTCGGCGCCGGACTGGCTGGTCAAGCGGGTGGCGGACGGGCTCGGCGGTGTGGTGCTGTTCGGCCGCAACGTCGTGGACGACGCGCAGGTGACCGCGTTGGGCGCGCAGTTGCGGTCGGCCCGCGCCGACGTGGTGATCGGGATCGACGAGGAGGGCGGCGACGTCACCCGGCTCGACGCCGGGCACGGGTCGGAGGTGCCGGGCAACCACGCGCTGGGCGCGGCGGGCGACCCGGCGCTGACCCGGGCGGTGGCGGCGTCGATGGCGTCGCGGCTGGCGGCGTGCGGGGTGAGCCTGAACCTCGCGCCGTCGGCGGACCTGGTGCTGACGTTGGACGACCCGGTGATCGGGGTGCGGTCGTTCGGGTCGGACCCGGAGGTGGCGGGCGAGCACGTGGCGGCGTTCGTCGACGGGATGCAGGCCGTGGGCGTGGCGGCGTGCGCCAAGCACTTCCCCGGTCACGGCGCGTCCACCGTGGACTCCCACGCGGCGCTGCCGGTGCTGCCGCGGACGGCGGCGGAGCTGGCGGAGGTCGAGCTGGCGCCGTTCCGGGCGGCCGTGGCGGCGGGGGTGCGGTCGATCATGACCGGGCACCTCGTGGTGCCGGAGTGGGGCCCGGAGCCCGCCACGCTGAACCCGGCCGCGCTGCGCGTGCTGCGGGAGGACCTGGGCTTCACCGGCGCGGTGATCACCGACGGGCTGGACATGAAGGCCGTGGGCGGCGACCTGGCGCAGGGGTCCGTGCGGGCGCTCGTGGCCGGGGTGGACGCGCTGTGCCTGGGCGGCGAGCCGCTGGACGACGACGGGCTGCGGTGGCTGGTGGACGCCATCGTGGCCGCGGTGGAGTCCGGGGTGCTGCCGCGGGAGCGGCTGGAGGAGGCGGCGCGGCGGACGGCCGCCCTGGGCACGCCGCCGTCGGCCGTGGAGGGGCACGACCCGTCGCTGGGGTTGAAGGCGGCGCGGGCGGCCCTGGAGGTGCGCGGCGCGCTGCGGCTGTCGGGGCCGCCGGTGGTGGTGGACCTGGCGGTGGAGCCGTCGATCGCGGTCGGCGACGTGCCGTGGGGGCTCGGGCCGTACCTGGAGGAGCTGGTCCCGGGCACGTCGGTGGTGGCGTCGGCGTCGGCCCCGGAGATCGCGGCGGCGGCCGCGGGCCGTCCGGTCGTGGTGGTGACACGTGAGGCACACCGCTTTCCGTGGGCTCGCGACGTGGTGACCTCTCTCGCTAAGATTGGTCTAGACCTTGTGCACGTCGAGACCGGCGTGCCGGGTCCGGACCTGGGCGCCACCGCCCGCGTCGACACCCACGGCGGCTCCCGGGTGTGCCTGCGCGCCGCGGCAGAGCGCATCGCCGCCGCCACCTCGTCCCGGTAGGGGGAATTCCCGATGAGCGAGCACCAGCCCGGCGCCCACATGGCGGCCGAGATCGCCGAGCAGCCCCGCGTCTTCGCCGACCTCGTCGCGCGGCGGTCCGAGATCGCGTCGGTCGCCGAGGTGATCTCGGCGCGGCGGCCGCGGTTCGTGCTGCTGGCGGCCCGCGGGTCGAGCGACCACGCGGCGCTGTACGCGAAGTACCTGACCGAGGTGCTGCTGCAACTGCCCGCCGGGCTGGTGTCGCCGTCGACGACCACGCTGTACGGCGCGCAGCCGGATCTGCGGGACGTGCTGGTCGTGGCGGTGTCGCAGTCGGGCGGGTCGCCGGACCTGCTGGAGGTCACCGAGTCGGCGCGGGCGCGCGGCGCGCTGACCGTGGCGGTGACCAACACGGCGTCGTCGCCGCTGAACGGGGCGGCGGAGCTGTCGGTGGACGTCGGCGCGGGCGTCGAGCGGGCCGTGGCGGCGACCAAGACGTACTCGGCGACGCTGCTCGCGCTGTACCTGCTGGTGGACGCCATCCGCGGCGGGAACGGCGCGGCGGCGGCGCCGCTGGGCGACCTGGCGGCCGCGACGCTGGAGCAGTCGGCGGACGCGGTGGCGGAGGCGGTGCGGCGGTACCGGTTCGTGGACCGGGTGCTGACGACCGGTCGCGGGTACTCGCTGCCGACCGCGCTGGAGTCGGCGCTGAAGCTGGCCGAGACGTCGTACCTGGCCGCGCGGGCGTACAGCGGGGCGGACCTGCTGCACGGGCCCGTGGCGGCGGTCGACGCGGAGACCGCCGTGCTGGCGGTGACGAGCGCCGGGCGCGGTGGTGACGCGATGCACGAGGTGCTGGACGCGGTGCACGGGCGCGGTGCGGACGTGGTGGCCGTGGGGTCGGGGGCGGACAAGGTGTCGGCGGCGCTGCGGATCCCCGTGCCGGAGACGGCCGAGGAGGTCGCGCCCGTGCTGGAGGTGCTGCCGGTGCAGCGGGTGGCGCACGGGTTGTCGTTGGCGCGCGGCGGGGACCCGGACAGCCCTCGCGGGTTGAACAAGGTGACCCGGACCAGGTGACCTGAGGCCGGGGCAGGCGGCTCGGGGCAGGTCGCTCCGGGCAGGTGGTTCCGGGCAGGCGCCTCGGGGGCGTTGACGCCGGGTGCTGATGCTGGTCGTCGACGCGGGTCGCTGATGCCGGGCGTTGACGCTGACCTGCGCCTTTGCCACTTGTCCACAGGGCCGGAAGTTGTCCACAGACCCGAGCGCGGCCCACCGATCCTGTCGGTGGGCCGCGCTTGGATTGATTCGGGGGCTGCTCAGTTCACCTGAGCGTTGAACTCAGGGGTCCTGAGTGTTCGACACGGTGGTCCTGAACGTTCGACTCGCGATGCCCGAGTGGAGGACACGTGATGCCCGAGTGGAGGACACGCGGGGTTCTGGGCGTTCGGCTCGGGGTGGGGCACCGGTCCGGGTGGGGTGGGCAGGGCCCGGACCGGTGCGGGGTGGTCACTGGCCGGCGGCCAGGCCCACCGTGGCGGTGTTGAGGGGGATTCGCGCGGCGTCCAGCTCCCGGGTGCTGTCGTAGGCGACTTCGCCGTCGATCCAGACCTTGCGGGGCCGCAGGTCCTCGTCCCACCACACGAGGTCGGCCACCGCGCCCGGCTCCAGGCGGCCCAGGGTGGGTTCGCCGATGGCGTCGGCCGGGATGACGGTGGTCGCGGCGAGGGCGTCCGCGACGTCGACGCCGACCGAGACGATGTTGCGCACGGCCCGGTCCAGGGTCAGGGCGCTGCCCGCGATGGTGCCCTCCGGCGAGCGCGGCACGCCGTCCTCGGTGAGCAGGACGTCCGCGCCTCCCAGCTGGTAGCGGCCCGGCGGCATGCCGGCGGCGGCCACCGCGTCGGTGACCAGGGCGACCCGGTGGCCGGCCGCGTTGAACACCAGGCGGCAGACGTCCGGGCCGACGTGCGCCAGGTCGGCGATCAGGCCCAGGGTGAACCGGTCGTCCACCAGGGCGACGCCGGGCACGCCCGGTTCGCGGTGGCCGAGCGGGCGCTGGGCGTTGAACAGGTGCGTCACCATGCGGGCGCCCGCCTCGGCGGCGGCCCTGGTCTGCTCGCCCGTGGCGTCGCTGTGGCCGACCGCCACCAGCACGCCGGCGGCGGCGAGGCGGCGCACCGCTTCCATGCCGCCCGGCTGCTCGGGCGCCAGGGTCACCATGCGCAGGGCGCGGCGCAGCACCTCGTCGTTCAGGAGCAGGTCGATCTCGGCCGGTCCGGGCGCCACCATCAGCGCCGGGTCGTGCACACCCGCCCGCTTCGGCGACAGGAACGGCCCCTCCAGGTGCACGCCGAGCGGCTTGGCGCCGACGTGCTGGGCCAGGGTGGCCGCCGCCGCCAGCACGGCGTGCGCCTGGCGGATCGCCACCGGCACCGGGGCGGTGATCAACGTCGGCAGGAAGCGCGTCACGCCGGTGTGTGGAAGCGCTCTCGCCACTGCCGCCATGCCTTCGGGGTCAACCTCGGCGAAGTCGACGCCGACCGCCCCGTTGACCTGCAGGTCCACCAGGCCCGGGGTGAGCAGGCCGTCGGTCAGCACCTCGGCGTCCCCGGGCGGCGCGCCCTGGATCACCTCGACGATCCGGCCCGCGCTGATCCGAACGCAGGCGGGACCGGTGATGGTGCGACCGAGCAGTGCTCGCGGAGCTGCGACAACCGTGTCCAAGGTCCCTCCTCAAATGGTCCAGACCATTATGGCCGTTACTGGCGGGTGCGTCACGTTCGGTTATAAGATAACGGAATAAAGTAGTACCAGGTTAATCTTCGTCGTCGACGGTCCGCCCTCGCGCCGCAACCGCGTGGGCTCATACTTGGCGCCAGACATCCGAGGTCTATGGACGAGTCGAGGACGCCGTGGCAGTTACCGACGACGCGATCCTGCGCGTCAAGGAGATGATCGTCTCCGGGGAGCTGAAACCGGGGGACCGGCTGCCGCGCGAAGCCGACCTGGCCGAGCGGCTGGGCCTCTCGCGGAACTCCCTGCGCGAGGCGGTCAAGGCGTTGTCCCTGGTCAGGGTGCTGGACGTGCGCCAAGGCGACGGCACGTACGTGTCCAGCCTGCGTGCCGACGACCTGCTCGGCGCGCTGTCGTTCGTGCTCGACCTGCACCGTGGCGAGGACTCGGTGCTGGAGGTCCTCCAGGTCCGGCGCATCCTCGAACCGGCGGCGGTGGCGATGGCGGCCCAGCGGGTCGGGTCGGAGGAGATCGCCGAACTGCGGGCGCTGTGCGACACCGCCGAATTCGCCCGAACGGTGGAAGAACTGGTCGAGCACGACCTGGAATTCCACCGGGCGATCGCGCGGTGCTCGGGCAACTCCTACCTCGCCCGGCTGCTGGACACGCTGGCCGGCCCGACCGTGCGGGTCCGCGTCTGGCGCGGCATCACGCAGGCGGGGGCGGTCGCGCGGACCGTCGCCGAACACCGCTCGATCGTCGACGCGCTCGCCGCGCACCAGCCCGAACTGGCCCGGTCCTGGGCCACGGTGCACGTCGCGGGTGTCGAGCAGTGGCTGTCCGACCTGACTTGACCGCCTGACGAGAGCGATGAGCGGGCAAGGCGGATGAGGCGGCGGTAGGGCGAGGTGGAGTCGACCGGCGGCGGGCAGTGGGCGGCGGCGCGTGGCCGGTGGCGGGTGGCCGGTGGCGGGCAGCGGGCGGCCGGCAGCAGGTGGCGGGTGGTCGGTGGCGGGTGGTCGGTGGCGGGCAGCGGGTGGCCGGTTGGGCTTCAGGTGGGGCGGGGTGCGGCTTCGCCCAGGACTCGCACTGCCGCGAGCCACGCCGCGCCTGCCGCGCCCTCGGTGGCGGTCCGCACCGGGGCCCCGGTGCGGGTGGCCAGTTCTCGCTTCAGGCGTGAGCCGAGCGCGTGGGTGTGGACCAGGCTGCCCATCAGCACGATCGGGGTGTTGTCGTCACCCTTGCGGGTGGACTCGGCCAGGCCTGCCAGGTGTTCGACGGCCTCGTTGATGATCCGGTCCGCCGACGGCACGTCGGCGTGCGCCGTGACCAGGGGGGCGTAGCCGGCCAGTTCGATCGGTGACGCGGCGTTCGCGGCGGTGATCAGCCTGCGCC
Source organism: Saccharothrix xinjiangensis (assembly GCF_039527585.1). NCBI lineage: Bacteria > Bacillati > Actinomycetota > Actinomycetes > Pseudonocardiales > Pseudonocardiaceae > Saccharothrix > Saccharothrix xinjiangensis. The sequence continues at coordinate 380,822 of NZ_BAAAKE010000001.1, forward strand.
AGCGGTCGCGGGGTGGGCCCTCGGGGATCTCGGCCCGGCGCAGCACCGCGGCGGCGAGGCCGTCCGGCTCGTCCCGTTCGAGGGCCAGCAGGGTGGCGCGCACGGCTTCGCGTCCGAGCCAGAACGCCGATCCCTCGTCGCCCAGCAGCCAGCCGTAGCCGCCGGAGGTTGACACCAACGTGTGATTCTCGATCCTGGCCGCGATCGAACCCGTGCCCGCCACCACGACCGTCCCGTCCGGTGTGTCCGAACCGGACGCGAACGCCGCCTCGCAGTCGGTCACCACGCGCAGCGGGCAGCGCAGGCCGGCGTCGCTCCACGCCGCCTCGAACAGCTCGCCCACCGCCGGGTCCGACAGCACCTTGCTCGACCCCGCCATGCCCAGCACGCCGGCCTCGACCTTCGCCGGGTTCAGGCCGTCGAGGGCGGCGGTCAGGGCTTGTCGGACGTGCGTGGCGGCGATGGCGGGAGGGAGCGAGTTGGGGTTCGCGCCGCCCGCGACGCCTGCGCCCAGACGGGTCCCGTCCAGGTCCAGCACCAGGGCCCTGGTGCTCGTGCCACCCGCGTCCAGACCGACCACGAAGCTCATTCGCCAGAGTATGCCGATCAGGCACGTGTGATTGGCACGACCAACCGGGTGCGCCTGACCTGGCTCTCCGTGATCGGGATCGAGGATTCGGCGGCCTGGAGGGGAAGGAAGCGGGGCGGTGCGGAAAGGACCGAACACGACTGCGGCGGCGAGCAACACCTGAGGGGCGCCGGCCGTCGGCAGGCGAGGCCGGCGAGGTCCCGGCGGCCGGTCAGCCCGTCGGTTTCAGCACCTGCGCCCGGTCGCCCGTGGCGTTGTGGTGGTGCAGCAGCAAAAGGCTGTCCGCCCGCCCCTCCCCTGACGCCCCCGGCTCCCCCGGCTCGCGCACCACCGCCAGCTCGGCCCCCGAGCTGGCGGTGAACGACCAGCCACCGCGCAGGGACAGGCCCGGCCGCAGCGGGTCGAACGCCATCGGTTCGCCGATCCGGTCGACCAGGCCGGCCTCGTTGCCCGGCGCGGGGTACTGGCCGGACACCCCGGCCGTGTACCCGATGCGCGCGGAACCCGACGCGGGGTCGATGCCGAGCGCGGTGAGGGCCACCGGCAGCACCACGACGTCGCTGTCCATCAGGTTGGTGTCGACGTCGCCGTGTTCGCCGTTGAGCGGCTGCTCGTCCACCACGGCGCCGTCGGCCACCCTGGTGGTGCGGGCCAGCCACACGTCGGCGGTGACCGTGCCCAGCGCGTCGGTCGGTTTGACCGCCTCGACCACGTAGTCGTGCGCGCCGTCGGCGTTGGTGTCCACGCGGATCCACGGTGAGTTCACCGCGCCGAGCGTCACCCAGGAGCGCCAGGTCGCCACGCCGAACGCCAGCAGCTCGCCGTCCGAGGCCGCGCCGACGTACCGGAGGTCGCCGCCCCTCGCGGAGGCGTTGAACGCGCAGTCGACCTTCACCTCGCCGGCGCAGTCCGGCAGTTCCGGGCTGGTGCCGTGGAGTTCGAACGCGGTCATCAGCGACCGGTACGCCTCGTCGCCCTCGCCCTGGTCGAGGGCCCGGCCCACCAGCCGCACCGCGTCGCCGCCGAGGTCGGTCGCCTCCACGTCCGCGACCGGTTCCGGCGCCGCGTACACGGGGATGCGCAGCTCCGCACCGCCCGCGCGCACCAGCACCCGGCCGGACGCCTCGGCGAGGAACTGCCTGGCCTGGTCCGCCTGCCGCTTCTCGACGGTCGGGTCGGCGGTCTTGCGCAGCTCGCCGGGCTCGACGCGCAGCGTCACCTCCGCCGTCATCGTCCCGCCGGGCGGCACCACCAGCACCGGCGGCCACAGCCGGAAGTCCGCGCCCGGCACGGTGGTCGCCGGCTCGTAGGACAGCCGGGCCGTGCGCCAGGCGGACGACTTGTTGACCACCTCCAGCACCTTGGTGAGCTCCACCGGGGCCGCCGCCTCGACCGGGCCGAACGTGACGCCGACCGCGCCCGCGTCGTCCCGGACCATCGCCAGCACGTCCACCGCCACCGCGCGCGCCGCGTCCACCCGGCCCGCGCCGACCCGCATCGGGGCCTCGGGCGTGCCGGTGGTGCGGTCGTCGCCGTCGGTCACCACGCCGCCCGCCGTGTTCACCACCGCGGCCTTGACCTCCTCGACCGTCCAGTCCGGGTGGGCCTCGCGGACCAGCGCGGCGATGCCCGCCACGTGCGGCGCGGCCATCGAGGTGCCGCCCAGGCTCACCGAGCCGGCTCCCGTGCCGACGGCGGCGGACAGGATCGTGTCGCCGGGCGCGGCCACGTCGGGTTTCGCGGCGAGCGGGCCGCGCGAACCGCGCGACGAGGACGGGGTCATGGTGTCCGCGAGGTTCGGCGTGGTGGTCGGCGACGCCTCGCGCAGCGCGCCCGCCATGCGCACCCGGAGCGTGCCGGCGTCGAGGGCCGGGCGAACGTCGCTCGTCGCGGCGGCGGTGAACTGGAAGGCGGGGATGCCCGCGTTGCCCGCGATGGCCGCCTTGAACACGGCGCTGGTGGCCGGCAGCAGCACGCCCTCCGCGCCCGCCTTCTCGGCGTGGTCGGTGCGGGGACCGGAGCCGCACTCGCGGGTCGCGTCGTCCTCGTCCCACTCCAGCCAGACGAACCGCCCGGTGAGGTCCTCGTCGATCGGCGCGCACCCGTCGGCGTTGCCCTGGTCCGCGACCCGCGCCACCGGCAGCTCGCGGTCGAGGGAGCCGTAGCCGGTGTAGCCGACGCTGTACTGGCCGGACCGCAGCGCGCCGTCCGCCTCGACGCCGTCGAGGAGCGTGAACGCGTCGCGCGTGTTGGCCACGGCCAGCGCTCCGGGCGCGTTCGCCGGCGCGCCGCCGACGTCGTAGAAGTCGCCGCCGTTGCCCGCGGACGCCACGACCACCACGCCGTGCTCGACGACCTTGCGCACGAACAGGGCGTCCGGGTCGTCCGGCGCGCCGAAGTCCACGCCCAGGGACAGGTTCACCACGTCGAGGTGGTCGCCGAAGTCGCCGTCGCCGTCGGGGTCGAGGGACCAGTCGAGGGCCGGGCCGAGCAGGGCGGTGGAGCCGGAGCAGCCGAACACCTTGAGCGCGTAGAGCCGGGCCTCGGGCGCGGTGCCGGGTCCGATCGCCATGCCGTCCAGCGCCTCCGGGGTGAGGGAGGCGTAGTCGCCGTCGAACGCGGAGCCGTCGGCGGTCACGCCGTACCCGGCGGCCGTGCCCGCCACGTGGGTGCCGTGGCCCTGGCAGTCCATCGGGTTGGGGTCGGGCTTCGGCGTGGCGCGGGCCGGGTCGTTGGAGTCGTAGTCGTCGCCCGCGAAGTCGTGGCCGCCGACGACCTTCGCGGTCGGGGTCCACGGCGCGGCGCGGTCGACGGCGTCGTAGGCCTCCGGGGTGCCGGGGCCGCCGAAGTCGGCGTGCGTGTAGTCGACGCCGGTGTCGACGATGCCGATGCGCGTGCCCGCGCCGCGCCGGCCCGCGTCGCGCCAAGCCCGGTCGACGCGGGTGAGCCGGGCGGCGGCGGCGTTGTGGAGGACCTTGGGCACGGTGGGCCGCACGGCGCGCACGTCGGGGCGGTCGGCCAGCTCGCGCAGCCGCGCGGCGTCGGCGGTGACGATCACGCCGGGCACGGCGTTGCGGGTGGTGGCGACCTCGCGGGCGGCGCGGTCCGCGCCGCGGAGGGCGGCCAGCACGTGGCCCGCGACGTCGTCGGTGACGCGGCGGGCGGCGACGGCGGCGGCGACCGGGTCGCCCGCGCCCCGGGCCCGCTGCTCGCCGAAGGCCCTGGCGGCGGGGGTGGTGGCCAGCTCGACGAACGCGGTGACGGGGCCGGTGGCGCGGGCCAGGGCGGGCGCGACGCGCGGCGGGTCGGCGGGCGGTTCCTGACCGGGCGCGAGGTGGGCCGCACCGGTGCCGGTGCCGTTCCCAGTCCCAGTCCCGGTCCCGGTGCCGGTGCCGGTCCCGGTGCCGGTGCCGGTCCCGGTTCCGGTGCCGCCCCGACCCGGGCCGTCGCCCGGCGCCCGGTCGCCGTTCGCGGGGGACGGCTCGGGCAGGCCCGCGGGCGCCACGGAGTCGGGGATCGCCACGAGCGAGAGGAGCAGCAGGACGGCGGCCGTCGCACAGGTCGCGGCGGTGGTGGCAGGAGTCCGCCCCGCGCGGTGGTGGTTCATCTCGTCCTCTCGCTGTCGTGCCGACTCGTCCCGACCGGGATTCATCGGACCACTATTCGGAACCCTCTGGACGGCGACCGCGCGCAAGCGCTATACATCCGATGTGTCGACCGACTTCGAGGAGGTCTGCCGTGCAACTGCTGCGTCTGGGACCGGCCGGTTCCGAACGCCCCGCCGTTCGGGCCGACGACGGTGCCACGTACGACCTGACCCCGTTGACGACCGACGTGACGGGCGACTTCCTAGCGGATGACGGCATCGCGCGCGTGCGCGCCGCGCTGGCGGGTCGCGAACTCCAGCCGATCGTGGTGGACGGGTTGCGCGTCGGCCCTCCGGTCGCGAACGTGGGCAAGATCGTCTGCATCGGCCTGAACTACCGGGACCACGCCGAGGAGACCGGGCTGCCGATCCCGGCCGAGCCGGTGGTGTTCCTCAAGGCGCCGGACACGATCGTCGGCCCCGACGACGAGGTGCTGATCCCGCGCCGCTCCACCAAGACCGACTGGGAGGTCGAGCTGGCCGTGGTCATCGGCCGCACCGCCCGGTACCTGGAGTCGGCCGAGGAGGCGATGGCCTGCGTCGCCGGGTACGCCATCTCCCACGACGTGTCCGAGCGGGAGTTCCAGATCGAGCGCGGCGGGCAGTGGGACAAGGGCAAGAACTGCGAGACGTTCAACCCGCTGGGGCCCTGGCTGGTGCCCGCCGACGAGGTGGACGACCCCCAGGCCCTCGGCCTGCGGCTGCGGGTCAACGGCACGCCGCGCCAGGACTCGTCGACGAAGAACATGATCTTCCCGGTGGCGGAGCTGGTCCGCTACCTGAGCTGGTTCCTCGTGCTGCGGCCGGGCGACCTGGTCAACACCGGCACGCCCGCCGGCGTGGCGCTGGGGCAGCCCGAGCCCAAGCCCTACCTGCGGGCGGGCGACGTGGTGGAGCTGGAGGTCGACGGGTTGGGCGCGCAGCGGCAGACGTTCGGGCAGGCGTGATGGCCCGGGTCGCCGGCCTCGACGTGCTGGACGTCAGGTTCCCGACCTCGCGCGAGCTGGACGGCTCGGACGCGATGAACCCCGACCCCGACTACTCGGCCGCGTACGTGGTGCTGCGCGCCGACCGCGGCCCGGACGGCTACGGCCTGGCGTTCACCATCGGCCGGGGCAACGACGTGCAGGCCGCCGCGATCCGGGCGCTCGCGCCGCTCGTCGTCGGCAGGCCCGTGCCGGAGACGGCGCGGGACCTGGCCGCCCTCTACCGGGACCTCGTCGGCGACTCCCAGCTGCGCTGGCTCGGGCCGGAGAAGGGCGTCGCGCACATGGCGCTGGGCGCGGTGGTCAACGCCGCCTGGGACCTCGCGGCCCGGCGCGCGGGCCTGCCGGTGTGGCGGTTCCTGTCCGCGCTGACCCCGGACGAGGTCGTCGACCTGGTCGACTTCCGGTACCTCTCCGACGCCCTCACCCCCGACGAGGCGCTGGCCCTGCTCCGGGAGGCCGAACCCGGCAAGGGCGAGCGCACCGCCGCCCTGGTCCGGGACGGCTACCCCGCCTACGCGACCTCGCCCGGTTGGCTCGGCTACTCCGACGACAAGATGGCGGAGCTGGCCCGGCGGGCGGTCGCCGACGGCTTCGACATGATCAAGCTCAAGGTCGGCGGCTCGCTGGCCGACGACGTGCGCCGGCTGCGGCTGGCCCGCGAGGTCGTCGGCCCGGACGTGCGCATCGCGGTGGACGCCAACCAGCGCTGGGACGTGGGCGCCGCCGTGGCGTGGGTGCGCGAGCTGGCCCCGTTCGACCCGTACTGGGTCGAGGAGCCCACCTCGCCCGACGACGTGCTCGGCCACCGGGCCATCGCGCGGGCCGTGCGGCCCGTCAAGGTCGCGACCGGCGAGCACGTGCAGAACCGGGTGGTCTTCAAGCAGCTGCTCCAGGCCGACGCGGTCGACGTGGTGCAGATCGATGCTTGCCGGGTCGGCGGTGTCAACGAAAACGTGGCGATCCTGCTGCTGGCGGCCAAGTTCGGCGTGCCGGTGTGCCCGCACGCGGGCGGCGTCGGCCTGTGCGAACTCGTGCGGCACCTGGCGATGTTCGACTTCGTCGCGGTCTCCGGCACCACCGAGGACCGGGCCGTCGAGTGGGTCGACCACCTGCACGAGCACTTCACCGACCCGGCCGAGGTCCGGGCCGGCCGGTACCGCGCGCCGACCGAACCCGGTTTCTCGGCGCGCGTGAAGGACCGGACCCTGGCCGACTTCCGCTACCCGGACGGTCCGGTGTGGACGAACCTGGAGGCGCGGTGAGCGAGTTCGAGGGCTTGGTGGCGGTGGTCACCGGCGGCGCGTCCGGCCTCGGCCTGGCGACCGCCCGGCTGCTCGCGGACCGGGGCGCGACCGCCGTCGCCCTGGACCTGGACCCGGAGGTCGACCCGCCCGTGCACGGCGTCCGCGCGGACGTCGCCGACGACGGCTCGGTGCGCGCCGCGATCGCCGAGGTGGTCGAGCGGTTCGGGCGGCTCGACGTCCTGGTGAACAACGCGGGCGTCGGGGCGCAGGGCGACGTGGCCGCGAACCCGGACGCGGAGTGGCTGCGGGTGCTGGACGTCAACGTGCTCGGCATCGCCCGGGTCACCCGCGCCGCGCTGCCGCACCTGCGGGAGTCGCCGGCGGCGGCGGTCGTGAACACGGGGTCCATCGCGGCCTGGGCCGGCCTGCCTCAGCGGGCGGTGTACTCGGCGAGCAAGGGCGCCGTGCACGCCCTCACCCTGGCCATGGCCGCCGACCACGTGCGCGAGGGCATCCGGGTCAACGCGGTGGCGCCCGGCACCGCCGACACGCCGTGGGTGGGCCGCCTGCTCGACGCGGCGCCCGACCCGGAGGCGGAGCGGGCCGCGCTGGAGGCCAGGCAGCCCCACGGCAGGCTGGTCTCGGCCGACGAGGTCGCGGGCGCGATCGCCTACCTGGCCAGTCCCCTGTCCGGCTCCACCACGGGTACTGTCCTCGCCGTGGACGGCGGTATGCACGGCCTGCGGTTGCGCCCGCGATGAGGCGCGTCACGCCCTCCCGCCTCGGGTTCGGCGGCGGGCCCATCGGCAACCTGTTCACCGAGGTGTCCGACGAGGACGCGGCCGACGCGCTCACCGCCGCCTGGGACGCGGGCATCCGGTACTTCGACACCGCGCCGCACTACGGCCTCGGGCTGTCCGAACGGCGGCTGGGCGCGTTCCTGCGCACCCGGCCGCGCGCGGAGTTCGCGGTGTCCACCAAGGTCGGTCGCGTCCTGGAGCCCTTCGACGGCGGCGGCGACGACGGGGCGCACTCGTTCGCCGTGCCCGCCACCCACCGGCGGGTGTGGGACTTCAGCGCCGACGGCGTGCGGCGCTCCCTGGAGTCCTCTTTGGACCGGCTGGGGCTGGACCGGGTGGACGTGGTGTACGTGCACGACCCGGACGAGCACTGGGAGCAGGCCGTCTCGCAGGCCGTGCCCGCCCTGGTCGAGCTGCGCGACCAGGGCGTCGTGGGCGCGATCGGCGTGGGCATGAACCAGTGGGAGATGCCCGCGCGGTTCGTGCGCGAGACCGACCTGGACGTGGTGCTGCTGGCCGGCCGCTACACGCTGCTCGACCGGTCCGGGCTGGAGCTGCTGGAGCTGTGCGCCGAGCGCGGCGTCTCCGCGGTCGCGGCGGGCGTGTTCAACTCGGGGCTGCTCGCCGCGCCGGGCGCCAACGCCACCTACGACTACCGCGACGCGCCGCCGGACCTGGTCGAACGGGCCCGGGGCATGGCGCGGGCGTGCGAGCGGCACGGCGTGCCGCTGCCCCTGGCGGCCTTGCGCTTCCCGCTGCGGCACCGGGCCGTCGAGTCGGTGCTGCTGGGTATGCGGACCGCCGCCGAGGTGCGCGCGAACACCTCGGGCGCGGAGGTGCCGGAGGCGCTCTGGGCCGAGCTGGGGCTGTGACCGGCGGTCTGGTCCGGCGTGGCGCGGCTCGGCACGCGGCAGCCCGTGCACCCGGACGGCCGGTTCCGGGTCGGCAGCATCACCAAGCTGTTCACCGCCGCCGCCGCGCTCAAGCTCGCCGGCTCCGGCCGGCTCGACCTCGACCGCACCGTGCAGCACTACCTGCCCGGCCTGCTCACGCCCGACTTCAAGCCCGTCACCGTCCGGCAGCTGCTCAACCACACCCACGGCATCGCCGGGCACGAGCTGCCGCACAAGGACCCGGCGTGGTTCCTGGAGCACCGCTACGACACCTTCGACCCGCGGGAGGTGGTGGGGCTCGGCGTCGCCCGCGGACCGCGGTTCGACCCCGGCGACCGCCAGGAGTACGGCAACGCCGGCTACCTGGTGGCCGGGCTGGTCATCGAGGCGGTGACCGGGCGGCCGTACGCGGAGACCGTGCGCGAGGAGGTCATCCGGCCCCTGCGGCTGCGCGACACCTACCTGCCGGGGGCCGACCACCGCATCAGGGGCGCGCACGCCCGCGGCTACGAGCGGACCGCGACCGGCCACGTGGACGTCACCGAGGTCAACCCGACCCTCCAGTGGGCCGCCGCCGAGGCGATCTCCAGCGCGCCCGACCTGGACCGGTTCCTGGGCGCCCTGCTGCGCGGCGACTTCCTGACCCCGGCGCAGCGCGCCGAGCTGCTGGCCGTGCCGGACGCGCCCGGCGCGACGCACGCCCTCGGCATCACCCGCATCGAACTCGCGCCCGGCCTGGTCGTGTGGGGCAAGAGCGGCGACCGGCCCGGCTACAACAACGGCGTGGCGGGCACCCTCGACGGCGACCGCGCGCTGGTCTACTCGGTGAACACCCTGAGCATGGGCGGCGGCCAGCCGGCCGCGGCGGTCAGGATCATCACCGCCGCGTTCTCCTAGTCCTGCTCGCGGGGGTGGTGCCCGTCGCGGGGGTGCCGCAGCCCCGGGTGGTCGTCGGGCAGGGCCCGGCGCAGCACCCACCAGCTCACCGCGACGCACGCCACCTGGAGGGGCCAGGTCAGGGCGACCCGCATGACGCCCAGCAGCACGACCTGGCCCGCCAGCCACAGCGCCCCGAACACGACCACCCGCAGCACGTACTGGCCGACCCACGGCCACGACGCGACCCGGTAGGCCCGCAGCAGGTCCGGGTCGCGCCGCCAGCGGGTCCCCTGCCCGGTCACCAGGCCGACGACGACGCCCAGCAGCGGCCACCGGACCACGATGGACACCGCCCAGACCAGCGCGGACGCCGCGTTCAGGAAGATCTGGAGCAGGAAGAAGTCCTCGGGCCGACCGGTGCGCAACGCCACGTAGGCCGCCAGCACGACCAGCGTCACCGACACCAGCAGCGCCCGCGGCCGGGCGCCGCGCGCCACCCGCACCGCGCCCACCACCACGCCGCAGGCCACGGCCGCCACCGCGCCCGCCTCGACGGAGCGCCCGAACAGCAACCACCCGAGCACGAACGCCAGCGGCGGCAGCGAGGCGTCCAGCGCACCGCCCCGCCCGCCCAGCAGTGCGGCCAGCGAGTCCTGACGCGTGTCGGTCATGCCACCAGGGTGCCTTAGGCCACCCTAAGCCGGGTAGCGGCCCCGCACCCGCGACCGGCCCCCTACGTCACGCCGCCCGGCGGACCACGACGAGGCACCCGCCGACCGCCTCGGCGCCCGGGCCGCCGGGGCGCCACGTCCCCGTCACCAGCCCGACGACGTCCGGGCCGGGTTCGGGGACGCCGGGCGTCGGCAGTCGCACCAGCTCCACCCGCGCGCCGTCGGTCACCGGCCCGAGCGGCTCGCCCCGGGCCCCGGCGGGCCCCACGCCCCCGCGGCCGGACGGGTCGGCGACGCCGCCCGTGCGGACCAGGTCGAGCACGCGGTCGCGCCACACCGGGTCGGCCTCGGCGTCGTAGACCCACCGGGCGCCCAGCACGCTGTGCTCGGTCGTGCCGACCAGCGCGCCCGGCGCGGCGCCCGCCAGCGGGGCGCCCCGGTAGGTCATCGGCACGTGGTACAGGTCCGCGCCGTGCGCCAGCAGGTGGGTCTCCACCCCGACCTCGCCCGCCGGGTCCTCGAACCGGAAGAACCCGACCGGCGACAGGGCCGGCACGCCCGAGCCCCGGTACCAGGGCTGCCGCGCCACCCACGGCGGCAGGAACTCGCGGAAACCGGGGGTCAGCGTCGCGCCCGCGTGGATCTTCGCCATGCGCCGACACGCTAGCCGGCCGCCGGTGCGCCCGCGGCGGCTTCGCCGAACCCGGCCTCGCCGCACCCCCGCTTCGACCGCCGCTCGGCCCCACCTCGCTTCACCCCACCGCATCCCACCAAGGCGCCGACCGCATCCCCACCGCCTGCCCCGCCGGTGTTGACGCCGGTGTTGACGCCGGTGACACCGGTCACTACGGTCCCCGTAAATAGTCTGGAAAGTTAACAGACAGGAGTGCGGATGCGAGCCGGGAGCCCGAGGCTGCTGCGCGAGATCAACGACCGCGCCGCCATCGAGGCGCTGCTCCGCAACGGCCCCCTCACCAGGTCCGAGCTGGAAGCCGTCATCGGCCTGTCCAAACCGGCCACCGCCCAGCTGCTGACCCGCCTGGAGCAGGAGGGCACGGTCCTGCGCAGCGGCCTGCGCGGCGGCGGTCGCGGTCCGCGCGCCCAGCTGTGGTCGGTCAACGGCGCGCTCGCCCACGTGGCCGCCGTCGACCTCGCGCCCGACTCGATCGACGTCGCCATCGCCGACATCTCCGGCGCCGTGCTCACCGAGCACCGCGCGCCCATGCCCCGCACCGGCGTGCTGGAGGCGTTCCGGACGGCGGTCGCCAAGGCCGCCGCGCAGGTGGACCTCACCACCTCCGCCCTGCACCACGTGGTCGTGGGCAGCCCCGGCGCGGTCGACCCCGCCACCGGCAGGCTGAACTACGCGCCGCACATGCCCGGCTGGGAGGACAAGGACCTGCCCGGCGACCTCCGGGCCGCGCTCGGCGCCGGCGTCACGGTCGAGAACGACGTGAACCTGGTGGCGCTGGAGGAGATGGTCGCGGGCCGCGCCCGCGAGGTCCGGAACTTCGTGCTGCTGTGGCCCGCGGACGCGGTCGGCGCGGCGGTCGTGGTCAACGGGTCGCTGCTGCGCGGCGCGACCGGCGGCGCGGGCGAGATCGACGCCATGCGGGTGCCCGACCACGCGCACGCCGACACCGGCACCACCCGCACCGGCAGCCGCTACGGCGACCTGCTCGACAGCGCCGCCATCGCCCGGCTCGCCCGCGCGCACGGCGTGTCCGCCCGGACCGGCCGCGCCGCCGTGGCCAAGGCCCTCGGCGAGGGCGCCGCGGGTCGCGAGTTCCTGGTGGACCTGGCTCGCCGCATCGCCACCGGCGTGGCGAACGTGGTCGCCGTGGTCGACCCCGAGCTGGTGCTGCTCTCCGGCGAGGTCGCGCAGGCGGGCGGCACCGTCCTCGCCGACCTCGTCGCCGCCGAGCTGCGCCTCCTGGTGGTGCCCCGCACCGCCGTCCAACTCGCCCAGGTGACCGGCAAACCGGTGCGCTCCGGCGCCCTGCACGCCGCGCTGTCGGTCGCCCGGGAACAGGTGTTCGGTCTGCCCGCCGCCACGACCGAGCCCTTCCGCGAGCCGGACCGAGCGCCCGGGGAGGAGTGACCCGGCAGCTCACCGGCTCGCACCGACGTCACCCTGAGACGAAGGAGAGCACATGCGCAAGCTCCACCGCGCGACGTCGCTGCTCGTGGCCGCGGCGGTGTCCCTGACCGCGTGCGCGGCGGGTTCCGGCGGCGACACCACCGCCGGCGGCCCGGCCGCCGCGCCCGGCGCCGACGAGGCGTTCACCCTGACCGTCTGGAGCAACTACTCCGGGCGCGAGCTGGCCGAGGTCACCAAGGCCCTGGAGAGCTTCAAGGCCAAGTACCCCAACGCCGAGATCGAGCACGAGGGCAGCCAGGACGACGACAAGATCACCGCGGGCATCCGCGGCGGCAACCCGCCGGACGTGGCCATGTCGTGGGCCACCGACAACATCGGCCAGTTCTGCTCGTCCGGCACCTTCCAGCCGCTCCAGCCCTACGTCGACCGCGACCGGGTCGACCTCGGGCAGATCCACGACGCGGTCCGCTCCTACACCGAGTACAAGGGCAACCGCTGCGCGATGCCGCTGCTCAGCGACGTCTACGGGCTCTACTACAACGAGGACATGCTCGCCGAGGCCGGCCTCACCGGGCCGCCCAGGACCACCGCCGAGCTGCTCGACCACGCCAAGCGCACCACGAAGCGGGCCGCCGACGGCTCCATCGAGGTGGCGGGCTTCCTGCCCACCATGCCGTTCTACGCCAACAACCCGCAGAACTGGGCGCCGCACTTCGGCGCGGCCTGGGCGGGCCCGGACGGCAAGTCGTCGCTCGCCACGCCCGAGTGGGCCGAGATGCTGCGCTTCCAGAAGGAGCTGGTCGACTTCTACGGGTACGAGGACCTGGAGCGGTTCCGCGCCGGCCTCGGCCAGCAGTACTCGCCCGACCACGCCTTCCACCAGCGGAAGATCGCCATGATGATCGACGGCGAGTACCGGACGGCGTTCCTGGACGACCAGGCGCCCGACCTGGCCTACGGCACCGCGCCGTTCCCGACGAGCAAGCCCGAGATGCACGGCACCGGCTTCACCACCGGTTCGATCATGGGCATCCCGAAGGGCGCGAAGAACCCCGGCGCGGCGTGGGAGCTGATCAAGCACCTCTCCTTCAACACCGACGCGATCGTCGACCTGGCCAACGGCATCAAGAACATCCCGACCACCAAGGCGGCCCTCGACGACCCGCGCCTGGAGGTGGACGAGGACTTCCGGACGTTCGTCGACCTGGCCCGCTCCGACAAGCTCCGGGGCAACCCGGTCACGCCGATCGGCAACGCGCACATCAAGGCCGTCGGCGACTTCGCCTCGTCCTGGCAGTCGGGCGCGGTGCCCGACCTCCTGGCGGGCCTCGCGGAGGTCGACCGGCGGATCGACGAGCAGATCGCCAAGAGCGGCAAATGACGGCGACCCTGGAGCGCGCCGCGGCGTCGCGCGCCGCCCGGGGCCGGCCGCGGCGCACCCGGCACCGCCTCGCGGTCCTCGGCTTCCTCGCGCCCGCGGGCCTCGGGTTCGTCCTCTTCTTCGGCTACCCGCTGGTCGCCACGGTCGTGTTCTCGTTCACCCGGTACGACCTGATCAACCCGCCCGAGTGGACGGGCCTGGCGAACTACGCCTACATGTTCGGCGACGAGCTGTTCTGGACGTCCGTGCGCAACACGCTGTGGTTCGTGGTGGTGCTCACCGCCGGCCGCGTGGTGTTCGCGCTGGGCGTCGCGTCGGTGGTCGCCCGGCTGCGCAGCGGCGTCGGCCTGGTGCGCACCCTGTGCTACCTGCCGTCCCTCACGCCGCCGGTCGCCGCGACCCTGGTGTTCTTCCTGCTGTTCCGCCCGAACGAGGGACCGGTCGACTCGCTGCTGGGCTGGTTCGGCGTGGAGGGCCCGCTGTGGTTCTCCGACCCGGCGTGGGCCAAGCCCGGCATCGCCGCGGTGGTGCTGTGGGTGTCCGGCGACCTGATGATCATCATCCTGGCCGCGATCCTGGACGTGCCGCGCGACCAGCAGGAGGCCGCCGCGCTGGACGGCGCGGGCCCGGTCCGGCGCTGGTGGCACGTGACGCTGCCCGCCATCTCGCCGGTGCTGCTGTTCGGCGTGGTGAACTCGGCGATCCTGGCGCTGCAACTGTTCACCCAGGCCGTCGTGGCGGGCTCGGCGGCCAGCGGCTCGGCCAACGTCACCGGCAGCACCGGCGACCTCGGCTTCCCGGGCAACTCCACGCTCACCTACCCCGTGTGGCTGTTCACCCAGGGCTTCCGCTACTTCGACATGGGCTACGCGGCGGCGATGGCGACCGTGCTGTTCGTCGTGTCGTTCTCCATCACCGCCGTGCTGGTGCAGCGGATGCGCCGGGCCTCGCACCAGGAGGAGGGCGCATGACCGCGGTGCTCGACCGCGCCGCCACCCCCCGGCGGCCGGTGCGCCGGCGCGCCGCCCTGGAGTGGGTCGCGGTGCACAGCCTCGGCCTGGCGCTGGGCCTGATGTTCGCCCTGCCCGTGGTGTTCGTGCTGCTCACCGCGGTCATGTCGGACGAGCAGGCGTTCAGCGAGGACCTGTGGCCGCGCGAGTGGCACTGGGGCAACTTCGCGGAGGTCTTCGAGACCGCGCCGCTGCTGACGTACCTGGGCAACAGCCTGCTGTACTCGCTGCTCGCCACCGCGGGAATGCTGCTGTCGTCGATCCCGGCGGCCTACGCCCTGGCCAAGCTGCGGTGGCGCGGCCGCGAGGCCGTGTTCCTCCTGGTGGTGGCCGCGATGATGCTGCCGCCGCAGGTCACCGCCGTGCCGCTGTACGACGCGTGGTCGAGCCTCGGCCTGACCGGGTCGCTGTGGCCGCTGGTCGCGCCGTACTTCCTGTTCGACGCGTTCTCCATCTTCCTGCTGCGGCAGTTCATGCTGACCATCCCGCAGTCCTACGTGGACGCGGCCCGCGTCGACGGGTGCTCCGAGGTCCAGACCCTGCTGCGGGTCGTGGCGCCGATGGCGCGCCCCGGCATCGCCGCGACCGCGCTGTTCTGCTTCCTCTACACCTGGAACGACTACTTCGGCCCCCTGCTCTACACCAGCGAGGTCCCCGAGGAGTGGACGCTGTCGCTGGCGCTGTCGTCGTTCAAGGGGATGCACCAGGTGGAGTGGAACCTGTCGATGGCCGTCACCCTGCTGATCATGCTCCCGGCGATCGTGCTGTTCGCGTTCGCGCAGCGCTCGTTCGTCCGGGGCATCACCTTCACCGGAGTCAAAGGATGAAGCTGACCGTTGTCGGGGGCGGGTCCACCTACACGCCCGAGCTGGTCGACGGGATCGCGGGCAGGCGGACCAGCCTCGCGGTCGACGAGATCGCGCTGGTCGACCCGAACGCCGAGCGCCTGGCCGTGGTCGGCGCGTTCGCCCAGCGGCTGCTGCGGCACGCCGGCCACGACGCCCGCGTCACCACCACCACCGACCTGGACGCGGGCCTGGACGGCGCGACGGCCGTGCTGCTCCAGCTGCGCGTCGGCGGCCAGGCGGCGCGCGCGTCGGACGAGACGTTCCCGCTGGCGTGCGACTGCGTGGGCCAGGAGACGACCGGCGCGGGCGGGCTGGCCAAGGCGCTGCGGACCGTGCCGGTGGTGCTCGACATCGCCGAGCGGGTGCGGGCGGTGGCCGGCGAGGACGCCTGGATCGTCAACTTCACCAACCCCGTCGGGATCGTGACGCGGGCGCTGCTCCAGGCCGGGCACCGGGCCGTCGGCCTGTGCAACGTGGCGATCACGTTCCAGCGGTGGACGTCGGCGCTGCTGGGCGTCGAGCCGGACGCGGTGCGCCTGGAGCACGTGGGCCTCAACCACCTGACCTGGGAGACCGGGGTGTTCGTGCACGGGCGGGACCGGCTGCCCGAGCTGCTCGACCGGCACGCCGAGGCGCTGGCCGGGCACATCGGGCTGCCCGCGGAGCTGATGCGGCGGCTGCGCATGGTGCCGTCGTACTACCTCAAGTACTTCTACGACCACGACGACGTGGTGCGGCGACAACGGACCGAACCGCCGCGGGCCGAGGTCGTGGCGGGCGTGGAGGAGGAGCTGCTGGCGCTGTACCGCGACGTCGACGTGGTCACCAAGCCCCGGCAGCTGGACCAGCGGGGCGGCGCGTACTACTCGGAGGCCGCGGTGGAGCTGGTGCACGCGCTGACCGGCGGGCAGGGCGCGTCGCAGCACGTGGTCAACGTCCGCAACGGCGGCGCCCTGCCGTTCCTGCCCGACGACGCCGTGGTCGAGGTGCCCGCCGTGGTCGACGGCGGCGGCGCGAAGCCGCTGCCCGTGCCGCCGGTGCCGCCGACCGCCTCCGGCCTGATCGCGCACGTGACCGCCTACGAGCACCTGGCCCTGGACGCGGCGCTGCGCGGCGGCCGGGACCGGGTGGCGGACGCGCTGCTGGCGCACCCGCTGGTCGGGCAGCACGCGGTGGCCGAGCGGCTCGCCGACGAGCTGGTGGCGCGCAACGCCGACTTCCTGCCGTGGGCGAGGGGACGCGCGTGACGGAGCGGGTGCTCGCCGTGGACGGCGGGAACAGCAAGACGGCGATGGCGCTGGTCGACCTGGACGGGCGGGTGCTCGCCCAGGTCCGCGGACCGGGCGCGTCGCCGCAGAACATCGGCCTCGACCGGAGCCTGGAGGTGTTCGAGGGCCTGGCGCGCGAGGTGGCCCGGCGCGCCGGGCTGCCGCCGGGCGAGCCGATCGCCGCCCACACCGCCGCCTACCTCGCGGGCGCCGACCTGCCCCGCGAGGAGGAGGACCTGCGCGCGGCGATCGAGGCGCGCGGCTGGTCGGCGACGACCGTGGTCGGCAACGACACGTTCGCGCTGCTGCGGGCGGGCACCGCCGACGGCATCGGGGTGGCGGTGGTGTGCGGCGCGGGCATCAACTGCGTGGCGGTCGCACCGGACGGGCGGGTGCACCGGTTCCCGGCGCTCGGCCGGATCTCCGGCGACTGGGGCGGCGGCGCGCACCTCGGGTCCGAGGCGCTGTGGCTGGCCGCGCGCGCCGACGACGGCCGCGGCGAGCCGACCGCGCTGCTGGACGCGGTGGTCGCGCACTTCGGCACGGCCACCCTGGCCGAGGCGGTGGAGCGGCTGCACTTCGGCGAGGTCGAGTTCGACCCGAACGACCTGTGCCCGCTGCTGTTCGAGGTGGCGGCGGCCGGTGACCCGGCGGCGCGGTCGGTGGTGGACCGGCTGGTGGAGGAGGTCGTGCTGCTGGCGCGCGTGTCGCTCGCGCGGCTGGGGCTGTCGGCCGAGCCGGTGGACGTGGTGCTCGGCGGCGGCGTGCTGACCGGCGCCGGCGACGCGGTGGTCGACGCCGTGCGCGCGCGGCTGCCCGTGCCCGCCGACCGGGTGCGGGTGGTGGACGTGCCGCCGGTGGTCGGGGCCGCGCTGCTCGGGCTGGACGCGCTGGGCGCGGAACCGGCGGCCGAGCCGCGGTTGCGCACCGCCTACCGGGAGCCCGCGGCGCTGGTCGCGGGCGGCTGATGACGTCGGCGCGGGGGAGCAACCACGGCGGCGGCCCTCCCCCGCGCCGGCCCTTCACCGGGCCGAACCCCCTGGGCCGCCCTGCCCCTGGACCGCCCTGCCCCTGGACCGCCCTGCCCCTGGACCGCCCTGCCCCGAGGGGCGGCCGTCAGGGCGATCTGCGCCACACCCACGGGTCCCGAACGCGGTGAAACACCCCATGTCGACGGCGGCCGACACCGCTGGGTGACGCCTTCGTGACAGCGTCGCGAACCGACGGTGGCGTAGGTCCGGCGCCGCGTTGCATGCTGTCCTGCGCGGTCACGGGGGCGCCGCGCACAGGGGAGGGAACCATGCCTGGTCCGGACAGCTTCATCGCCTTGGGGGACAGCTTCACCGAGGGCCTGGACGACCCCGCGCCGGACGGCGGCTTCATCGGCTGGGCGGACCGGCTCGCCGCCCTGCTCTCCGCGGACCGGGGCGACTTCCGGTACGCCAACCTGGCGATCCGCGGCAAGGTGCTCCAGGAGATCGTCGACGAGCAGATCCCGCTGGCCGTGGCGCTCAAGCCCAGGCTGGTCTCGCTCTGCGGCGGCGGCAACGACATCCTGGTGCCCGGCAGCGACCCGGACGCCGTCGCCGAGGTGTACGAGATCGCGGTGGCCGACCTGCGCGCGGCGGGCTGCGAGGTGCTGGTCTTCACCGGGTTCGACCCGAAGCACACGCCGCTGCTGCGGTCGTTGCGCGGCAAGATCGCCATCTACAACAACCACCTGTGGTCGGTGGCCGAGCGCTACCACTGCGAGGTGGTCGACCTGTGGTCGATGACCGTGCTGAACGACCGGCGCGCCTGGTCGGAGGACCGGCTGCACCTGTCGGCCGAGGGGCACCGGCGGGTGGCGCTGCGCGCGGCCGAGGTGCTCGGGTGCCGGACGGGCGGCGACTGGAACACGCCGTGGCCGCCGCCGCCCGCGGACGAGGACTGGATGACCCAGCGCCGGCACGACCTGAAGTGGGCGCGGGAGCACGTGGTGCCGTGGATCGGCCGCCAGTTGCGGGGCGAGTCGATGGGTGACGGCCTGGCGCCCAAGCGGCCGGAGCTGCTGCCGGTCTGCTCGGACTGAGCGGGCTGCTCGGGCTGGCCGGCTGCGCGGGTCGAGCCGCCTGCTCGGGCTGCGCGGCGGGCAGCGGGCCGGCCGGGCAGCGGGCCGTCCGGCCGGCGCTCTCCCCCGAACGCCGGCCGGACGGGTTGGGTGGCTTCCCCCCTGGTCCCCCTCCAAGAGCCACCCGGCGCCGACCGCCGTGGAGGCTTGATCAGCGCCCATCAAACTTCCCACGACTTCGCCCGGTCGAGCTAAACGTCGGCTAAATCCCTGAGGTCAACGCTTCAAGGGCCGTTCGGACCAACATCGTCCGAGGTGAGCCGAGGCGTTCGAAGAGCCGCAACGACTCCGCCAGCTCGGCCTGCGCGGCCACCCGCTCGCCCCGTTCCGCCAGCACCTGGCCCAGCACCTGGCGGCCGAACGCCTCCTCGAACTGCATCGATCCGCCGCGGGCCAGTTCGACGCCCTGGCGGGCGTGCTCCTCCGCCTCGGGCAGCAGGCCCAGTTCGGCGTACAGCTCGGCGAGGTTGTTCACGGCCACCGCGTAGGCCCGCTCGTCGCCGATGCGGTGGTAGATCTCCATGGCCCGGTACTGGTGCTGCGCGGCGGTTTCGCGCTGCCCGAGCAGCTGCTCGGTCTGGGCCAGGTTGTTGAGCACGGTGGCCTCGCCGGTCGGGTCCACGTCGTACCGGGCGAGTTCGACGGCCTCGCGGTGGCGGTCCAGGGCCTCCACCGGCCGGCCCTCGGCGACCAGGGTCAGCGCGAGCTTGTCCAGCGTCATCGCCAGGTACCGCGTCTCACCCAGCTCGACGGCGATCCGGTGGGCCTGCTCGGCGCGCTCCAGGGTGCCGCGCAGGGAGCCGGTGCGGTTGTCGATGTCCTGCATGGCGTGCAGCACCAGCACCTCGCCGCGGCGGTCGCCGACCACCCGGGCGGAGGCCAGGCCGAACTCGGCGACGGCCTGCCACTCGCGGCGGACCAGCCTGGTGAGGCAGTAGGTGTGCACGAGCCGCACCAGCTGCCAGGTCTGCCGGTGCAGGCCCGCCTCGGCGGTGGCGTGCACCAGGGCGATGATGTTGGGCCACTCCTTGTCGAACCAGGACAGCGCCTGCTGCGCGGTGGCCGGCCGGGGTGCGGCGGAGTCGCCGGTGAAGTCCAGGCCGTCGGCCACCGGCCGGATGAGGCGCCGCGCGTGGTCGCACGCGACGAGGTAGTGCTCCGTCAGGTGGCGCAAGGCGCGGTCGGACGCGGCGTCGTCCACGACCTCCCGCGCGTACAGCCGCACGAGGTCGTGCAGCACGAACCCGCCGCGCCACTGCTCGACCACCAGGTGCGCGTCGGCGAGGTCGGCGAGCCTGCCCGCGGCCGTGCCGAGGTCGACGTCGCACACCGCGGCCACGGCGTGCGGGCTCACCCAGCGGCCGGGCACCACGCCGGCGGCGCGGAACGTCTCCGCCAGCTCGGGCGGCAGGTTGCGGTAGGACACGGCCAGCGCCCGCGCCACGCCGACGCCCGTGTCGGGCAGGTCCAGGGTGCGCAGCCGGGTGTCGTCGTCGGACAGCTGCGCCACCAGCGCCTCGACCGTCCACTCCGGACTGACCACCAGCTTGGCGGCGGCGATGCGCAGCGCCAGCGGCAGGTTCCCGCACAGCTCGGCCAGCATCCGCACGGCCGCGGGCTCCTGCTCGGACAGCGGTTTGCCGACCACCTCGTCCACCAGCCGGACCGACTCCTCGTCGGTCAGCGTGTCCAGCGTCAGCATCCGGGCGCCGTTGCTGACCACCAGCGACTCCAGGCGCTTGCGGCTGGTCACCAGCACCACCGAGCCCGCGCCGGGCGGCAGCAGCAGCCGCACGTGCCCGGGGTCGTAGGCGTCGTCCAGCACGACCAGCACCCGCCGCTTGGCCAGCACCGAGCGGTACAGGCCGACGCGGTCGTCCAGGTCGCGCGGCAGGCTGTCGGCGGGCACCCCCAGCGCCACCAGGAACCGGGCCAGCACCTCGGCGGGCTCCACCGGGTCCCGGTCGGGCGCGAAGCCGTGCAGCGGGCCGAACAGCAGCCCGTCGGGGAACTGCTCGGCGCGGCGGCGGCCCCAGGTGACGGCCAGCTCGCTCTTGCCGATGCCCGGCGCGCCGTTGACCACGACGATCGTGGTGGCGGTCCGGTCGCGCACGTCGCACAGCCGGTCCAGCCAGCCCAGCTCCTCCTCGCGACCGGTGAACCCGCCGGCCGCCGCGGGCAGCTGGGAGGGCACCACCACCCCGGGCCGGGGCGGCACCGTGACCGCCTCCGCCGGTCCCGCCGAGCTGAGCGCCGGGTCGTCGCGCAGCACCTGCTCGTGCAGCAGCCGCAGGCCGGGACCGGGGTCGATGCCCAGCTCGTCGACCACGCGGCGGTGGAACCGCTGGTAGGCCTCCAGCGCGTCGGCCCGCTGCCCCGACCGGTACAGCGCCCGCATCATCTGCCCGACCAGGCGCTCCCGGAACGGGTGCCCGGTCACCAGCTGCCGCAGCTCGCCGACCAGCTCCAGGTGCCTGCCCAGCTCCAGCTCCGCCTCGATCCGCTCCTCCAGGGCGGCCAGCCGCAGCTCCTCCAGGTCGGTGGTCACCGGGTCGCCGGGCACGTCGCCCAGCACCGGCCCGCGCCACAGCCCCAGCGACTCGCGCAGCAGCTGCGCCCGGGTGGCCGCGGGCTTGCCCCGGGCGGACGACACGAGCTGCCGGGCCCGGTGGAAGTCCAGCCGCCACGGGTCCACCGCGAGCTGGTAGCCGGGCGGGGTGGTCAGTATCCGCGCCGAACCGGCCGGGTCGGCCTGCTCCAGCACCCGGCGCAGCCTCGACACGTAGCCGTGCACGATGGTGCGGGCCGTGGCGGGCGGGTCGTCGCCCCACAGGCAGTCCACGATCTCGTCGATCGGCACCACCCGGTTGGCCTCCAGGACCAGCATGGCGAGCAGGCCGCGCATCCCCTTGCGACCGATCACGAGCTGCCGGCCGTCCGCGATCACCTGCAACGGTCCCAGGACACCGAACTCCAGCCCGCTCCTGCTCCGGTCGGTCATGCCCCTCCCCCCGCCTCGTGCTTCCCGTCCTGGCTCGCACGGTCCCTAGGTCTGCCCGGTCCTGGCCCACGTGGCCCCGGCCGTTCCCCCGCCCCCCCGGCCCGTCCCCTCGCCCCCCGGCGCGGGTGCCCGCGGTGGCGCCGCGCGCCCGTCGGCGTCGCGACGCGGTCACTGGATCAGGTGCGCCGGGTGACCCCCTGGATACCTGTCGGTAGTTGTTGTTTGCTCAACTAGGTGCGCCGACCTGACCGCGCGCCGCCGCGACGGCTAGGGTTTTGCACCCCGGCCGTCCACGTCGGGCTCAGGCGAACCAGGAGGGCGAGTGCCGCGCGAGCCGGTGAACGTGGTCGACCGTGGCGCCGCCTGCCTGCTGGGCGGTGCGCTGGGTGACGCCCTGGGCGCGCCCGTCCAGTACCTGGGGTGGGCGGACATCCAGCGCGACCACGGGCCGGAGGGCGTGCTGGAGCCGCCGCGACCGGCCCTCGTGACCGACGACACCCAGCTGACGCTGTTCACGGCGGACGGCTACCTGCGGGCGTGGGTGCGCGGGCGGACCACCGGCGAGTGGGACCCGGTCGACGTGGTCTGGCGGAGCTACCGGCGGTGGCTGGTGACCCAGCAGGTGGCCGCGCCGGAGGCGGGCGCGACCGGGCTGGTCTCGGACGAGCGGCTGTACTCCAGCCGGTCGCCCGGCCTGACGTGCCTGCGCGCGCTGGCCGCGGACAGCCCGCCCTCACCGGAGGAGCCGCACAACGAGTCGTCCGGCTGCAACGGCGTGACGCGCACCGCGCCCGCCGGGTTCGCGCCGAGCGCGGAGATCGCCTACGACCTGGGCTGCCGGTTCGCCGCGCTGACCCACGGCGGCACCGGGGGCTGGGTGTCCGGCGGGGCGTTCGCGCTGCTGATCCACCTGCTCGCGGTGCGCGGGCGGCCGTTCCGGGAGGCCGTGGACCAGGTCATCGGGCGGGTGCTGCGCAGCGACCCGTACACGGCGAACACGCTCAACCGGGCCGTGGTGTTCGCCGAGGAGCACCGGGCGCAGGGCTTCGAGTCGGTGCGGGTGGACCGGCTGGGCAGCGGGTGGACCGGGCCGGAGGCGCTGGCGATCGCCGTGCACGTGGTGCTGGTGTACCCGAAGCGGTCGCAGTTCGTGGACGCGATGCGGGCGGCGGCGAACCACTCCGGCGGCAGCGACGCCACGGCCGCGCTGACCGGCAACATCCTCGGCGCGCTGCACGGCACCGCGGCGCTGCCGCGCGACTGGCTGGCCGGGCTGGAGCTGGTGGACCTGCTCACGCGGCTGGGCAGCGACCTGGGCCGGTCGGTGACGGGGCAGGAGTTCGACCTCCACCGCTACGCGTGAGGGGTACTGGGCCGGCCTCGGCGCGCACGGTCCCGAATCCGTGCGACCGAGGCCGGCTCTCCACGTGGTCTGCGGCGGGGCACGCCCCGAGCGCGAATCCCGGCTGACCTGCCGTGGAGCGGGAAAACCCGTGCGGGCACGGTAGCAGAGCGCGAATGAGCGCTTACCGGCGGCCCCGCCCCGGCGGGGCGTGCGGCCACCGGACGGGTGGTGCGGCGGGGGAGCGCGGGCGCGCTCGCAGGGGGAACGGCCCGCGTGGCGCCGGACCCGGCGGACGGCTCAGCGCCCACCGGACCCGCCGGACCGCCCGCCGGACCGCTCAGCGCCCGTCGCCCGGTCGCCCGTCGTCCGGTTCGTCGCGTGGTTCGTCGTCCGGTCGTTCCGGGGGCGGGAAGGGCCACGGCTCTTCGGCGCCCAGGTCCGGCACCCCGTAGCGGTACCGGGCCTGGTGCGCGCGGTCGACCTCGTCGTGCCGTTCGAGCAGGTCGGCCAGTTGGCTGCCGAACAGGGCCCGGTCGTCGTCCGGCGCGGGCAGCAGGTCGTCGCACGGGACCGCTCCCCCGTTGGCGCCGGATCCGTTGACGCCCGACCCGTTGACGCCGAACGGGACCGGGGCGAACGGCTTGCCGTCGAGGGCGGTCCCGCCGGGGTGCTCGGGGAACCGCCCCACCTCGCGGTCCCCCGCCGCGGCCGACAACCGGGCGAGGGTGCCGATCAGGTCCACGGTCTCCCTGACCTCGTCGGTGTTGCGCGCCAACCACCACACCACCGCGCTGCCGGTGCTGGTCAGCACCTCCTCCCCGAGGTAGGCGCGGACGGCGCGCTCGGCGGCGACCTCCTGCTCCCACGCGTGCCGCCGCTTGCGCACCTCCGCCTCCCGGCGCAGGTGCTCGCGGTCCTCCGGCGCGACGTCCAGGCGGACGTCGGTGGCCCACGCGAGGACGTGCTGCCCCGGGTCGGCCTCCGGTTCGCCCAGCGCGGCCGCCACGGCGTGCACCGCGCCGTCGTCCTCCGGGTGGCACCGCGCGCTGATCGAACGGGCGCGCCGGATGACGGCGTCGGCGGCGACGGCGTCCGGCGCGGCGTGCCCGAAGCCGTGCGGGCGGGGGCTCCAGCGCACGACGCAGCCGAACGTGAACCGGTAGTCCGGCACCGCGCTGGGCAGGGTGACCGGCGTGATCTCCCACTCCTGCGGCTCGACCTCCGGCGGCGGGGGCGGCGCGGTCACCCGCTCCTCCCCCGGGTCGAGGTGCTCGGCGAGCAGGGCGCGCTGCCCGCGCCGGTACCGGCGCTGCCTGATCACCGCCGCGGTGGTCGCCAGCAGCGCGCACACCACCGCCACGACCACCCACACCGGCCAGCCCGCGGCGACCCCGACCAGCGCCGGCAGCACCAGGCAGGCCGTCGCGGCCGGCAGGACCTCGGTCGTGTCATCGCTCATCGGCCGTCCTCCACGTGCGTGATCCCCAATGCCAGGTCGATGTGCCGCCGCAGCCGCCGGGCGCGGACCACCCAGGACGCGAGGAGCTCCGCGTCCGGGGCGTCGCGCAGGTGCGCCAGCGCGGCCAGGTACAGGTCGTTGAGCAGGCGGACCCGGCCGGCGCAGGCGTCCACCGGCAGCGTGGGGTCCCGGTCGAGCAGGCGGCCCAGGACGTGCCCCGGCACGGCGCCGGCCCCGGCGGCCAGCACCTCGCCCCACACCGCGACCAGGTCGCGGCGGGCACGGCGGGCGCGCGCCACGGCGGGCGGGACGTCGAGGTCGTGGACGATGGCGTGGTCGGCCGGCCGCACCCCGTACTTGACGAGGCGGCGCAGCAGCCGGCGGTGGAGCCCTCGTCGGCGCACCAGGTCCAGCAGCGCCTCGCGGGCCTCGCCGCGCGTCGCGTCGTCGCGGTGCCGGGCGAGGTGGTGCAGCCGGACCAGCGCCTCGGTCGGCCGTTCCGGCGCGATCACGGCGACGCAGGCGGTGATCAGCACCTGGGCGTGCTGGGGCGTCAGGTCGGCGCTCTTCGACCGGCGGTAGACCTCCTCGCGGAAGGCCGCGCCGCACCCCGGGTGCGCCAGGCCCGTGGTGAGGACCTGGAGCGCCAGGTCCGGCCGGTGGCCGCCCCACCGGCGGGCCAGCGCCGTCAGGTGCTCGACGCGCCCGGTGGCCAGCACCTGGTCGGCGAACCTGGCCACGAGGTCCGCCGCGCTCCGGTCGTCCACCTCGCGCAGCCCCACCACGACCTCCACCCAGCCGGGCACCCGGTCGCGCAGCCGGGGGAAGTAGGTCCAGAAGTGGGTGCGGACCGCGGCGTCGAGCGCGAGGGACGTGAAGCCGACCCGGCGGGCGCCGCCGGTGCGCAGGCCGACCCGGGTCATCCGCTCGGCCAGGTAGGGGCCCTCGAACGGGTGGGTGTCGTCCTCGGGGAGCGCGACCAGCCCGCGGAGGTGCGCCTCGGCTCGCGCCAGCGCCTCCAGCGGCGCGCCGGAGAGGAAGGCGGCGGCCACGGCCAGCGCGCGGGTGGCGCCGTCGCGGTGCGCCCGGAACAGGTCGGCGGCCACCTCGTCGCGGCGGGTCTGCGCCTCCACCGCCGCGCGCAGCCACGCCGCGACGCCCGCGTGCGGCTCGGCGTCCCGCGCTTGGAGGGTCAGCCGCGCGAGGTCCGCCGCCTCACCCGGCGTCGCGCCGGACAGGTGCCGGTGGACCTCGTCGGGCGCCTGGAGGTCGTCGAACCCCAGGTGCGCCTTGAGCACGTCGATCGCCGGCGGCGGGTCCAGCCGGACGACCAGCGGGACGAGCGAGTCGCCCAGCAGGTCCTCCTGGTCCCGGCGCGCGACCACGGCGAGCCGCGCCCGCTTGGCGGCGACCGCGGCCCGCACGGCCTCCAGGTCCGGCCGCAGCCGGCCCACCCCCTCCCGGTCGAGCGCCGTGAGGTCGAGCAGCAGCCGGTCGTCCTCGTCGACGTCCTCGGGGTCGAGCGCCGGCTCCTCGGGGTCGTCCGCCCGGTCGGGCAGTTCCTTGAGGGCGGCGAGCCCGGTGGCGCCCATCGCGGTGAGCAGCATGAACGCCGCCGTGCGGCACCCCGTGCCGGGCGGGCCCGTCAGGACGACCGTGCCCGGTTCGGCGAACAGGTCCTCCGGGAACCGGCCGGGTCGGACGAACCGGCCGGCCAGGGACCGGATGTGGTCGTCGGCCACGGGTCGCGCCTCGCGGCGCTTGCGCCGGACGACGTCGTAGAAGTGGTTGATCTGGGTGCCGGGGCCGCTGTTGACGTTGTTGTCGCCGTGCGCGGTGTAGGTCGTGCGGTCGCCGTAGTGGTGGTCGCGGCTCTGCACGACGTCGCCGTGCACGTCCCGGACGCCGTTCGGGTGCGTCATGGCCGCTGTCGGCCGTAGTAGCGGACCCCGTCGCCGGTGAACTGGGTGCCGGAGCCGCTGTTGACGTTGTTGTCGCCGTGCGCGGTGTAGGTGGAGCGGTCGCCGTAGTGGTGGTCGCGGCTCTGCACGACGTCGCCGTGGACCACGCCGCTCACGTGGTTGCTCCAGGTGTCGCGGTCCGCGGGGGCGGGCGCGGGCGCGTCCACCGCGGCCGACGGCTCGAAGCCGCTGCGCAGCAGGTCGCCCGTCGGCAGCGGCACCCTCAGGTAGACGGTGCCGTCGAAGGACTTCACGCGCACGGGGACGCCGACGTACCGGTCCTCGCCGACGCCCGCGTACCCCGAGACCACGGCGTCCTCGAAGGCCCTGCTGGAGATCGCGGCCGCGACCCGGGTGGCCGGGCCGGACCGGGCGAGCAGGTCCTTGACCACGTCGGCGTCGAGGAGCCGGTGGTTCTCCACGCGGGCGTGGCCGCTGCCGGTGCTCACCCCGTCCGGGTTGGGGTCGGTGATCGGGCCGACCGCGACGCTCATCCGCATCCGCAGCCCGGGCAGGCCGTCGACCTGGGCGCGGAACTCCAGCTCCTCCTGCAACGCCCGCGGCAGCGGGTCGACCAGCAGCGGGAGCACGGCCGAGTCGAACGCGGCCGAGAGGCCGTCGCCGGTGCTCTGCGCGAAGCGGCGCCTCGCCCACTCGTCCACGGCGCCGACGCGCTCGAACGCCCCGTAGAGGATGTCCGGGATCGCGTCGGTCACCGCGGCGTGGTCGCGGCCGGGCAGGCCGCTGAAGTCCTTGACGTCCACCACCAGCAGCGAGCGGTACGGCGGCAGCGGCACCCACTTGCGCTCCACGCTTCCTCCTCGTCCCGGGTCTGGTGAGGAGGGTCGCGGCTCCGCGCCGGCGGGGTTGTCCGCCGACGGACAGAACGGAGGTGACGCGGATCACATGCCGGCGTGGCCCCGGAGCTTCTCCAGGTCCGCGACCACGAGGCGCGGTCCCGGCCGGAGCGCGCCGCTCTCCCGCAGCCGCTGGAGGTTCAGCGCCACCGTGCTGCGCGCGAGCCCCAGCCCGTCGGCGACCTCCTGCTGCGAGAACGGCACCCGCGGGCTGCCGTCGTCGGCCAGGGTCACCACCTCCAGCAGCAGGCGGGCGATCTTGCGCTCGGGCGTGAAGTGCACCAGCCGCACCTGGTACGGCACGGCCTGCGACAGCTTCGCGAAGCCGTAGTCGGTCAGCTGCCTGCGCGCCCGGCGCTCCTCCAGGAAGGCGTCGAACGCCGCCGCGACCACGACCCTCGCGACGCACCGGTCGATCGCGCGCACGGTGGCCGTCCGCGGCACCGACGACTGGACGGCGATCTCGCCCAGCAGGTCGCCCGGACCGCGCAGGGCGACCAGCAGCTGACCGCCTTCGGGCTCGGACCGGAGCACCTTCACCCGCCCCGAGACCAGCGCCAGCACCACCGTGCCGGGTTCGCCCTGCCGCAGCAGCGGTTCACCCCGCCGGTACTCGCGGGCCGCGCCCCGCTCCAGCAGCGCCCGCCACGTGCCCTCGTCGACCAGCGCCCGGAAGCCCCGCGGGGGTCGGGTTGTCGGCCCGCTCACCCCCCACTGTCTACCGCACCGGCGACCGGCAGGCCGGGGGTGCGGTGGACCCGCCCGGCCGCGTCGACGGCGTGGACCTCGCAGCCCGGCCGCGAGGCGGCCCACCCCACCCCGGCCGCGCCGAGGGCGAACGCCGCGGTGGCGGTGGCGTCGGCCTCGGTGAGCGTCGGCGCCACCACGGTCAGGCTCAGCAGTCCGGTGACCGGCGCGCCGGTGCGGGCGTCGACGACGTGGTCGCCGCGCTCGTACCGCCCGGAGGTGGCCACGGCCCGGTCGGTGACCTCCAGGACCGCGCAGAGCCGGTCGGGCCGCCCGGGGTGCCGGACACCCACCCGCCACGGGCCGCCCGCGGTGGCCACGTCGCCGCCCGCGTTGACCACGAGGCGGGTGGCGCCCGCCTCGACCAGCAGGTCGGCCGCCCGCTGCACGGCCCAGCCCTTGACCACCGCGCACGGGTCCAGGCCGCGACCCGGCACGCGGGCGCTGAACGCGCCCCCGGTGGCCCGCTCGTAGTGCGCGCACAGCTCCAGCACGTGCGCCAGGTCCGGGCTCACCCCCTCGCGTCCAGCGCGGCCTGGAGCGACTCGACGTACGCCTCGCTGGTCGTGGTCGCGCCCGACACCGCGTCCACGTCGGCGCTCTGCGCCACCAGGGCCTCCTCGACGAGCACGGGCAACGCCCGCCTGGTCGGCGCGCTGTCCGGCTGCCGCACCACCCGCACCCCGGTGATCCGGTCGCCCTCGAACACCACGGCCACCTGCACGTCGCCGTGGCGGGTGCGGACCAGCGGGCCTTCGACGGTCTCGGCGGTCCGGGGAACCGGCTGCCCGGCGGCCGGCTGCTCGACGGCGGCGGTGACGGTGTCGGCTCGCGGCTCGAACCGCCACAGCGGCACGAGGCCGGCCACGGTCAGCAGCAGGACGGGAACGGCTCTCCTCACCGGGCAGCTCTCCTCACCGGGAGTCCTCCCGGGTGGCAGGGGTCAGCGGGCGAGGCCGAAGCGCTCGGCGTGCACCTGCCGCCGGGGCACGCCCAGTTCGCGCAGGGCCCGGAGCACGGCGGCGGTCATCCCGGGCGGCCCGCACACGAACACGTCCCGGTCGCGCGCGTCCGGCGCCGCGCGGCCGAGCGGCCCCGGCCCCAGCGGGTCGTCGCGCGTCGGGCCGGTCACCACGTGCAGCACGGCGCCGCGCGCGTGCGCCAGCCCGCGCAGCTCGTCCAACAGCACGGCGTCCTGCTCCCGCGTCACCCGGTAGACCAGCACGACGTGCCCGGTCAGCTCCTCCATCAGCGCCCGGACCGGCGTGGCGCCGACCCCGCCCGCCACCAGCAGCGTGTTCGGCCGGGTCCGGTGCAGGGCGGTGAACGCGCCGTAGGGCCCTTCGGCGAACACGCGCGTGCCCACGCGCAGCGACCGCAGCGAGGCGCTGCCGGGCCCCAGGGCCTTCGCGGTCAGCCGCAGCGACCGGCCGTCCGGCGCGGCGGACAGCGAGAACGGGTTGGCCTGCCACCAGCGGTCCCGGGTCAGGGACCGCCACAGGAAGAACTGGCCCGCCCGCGCGGGCAGCCGGTCCAGGTCGCGCCCGGTGACGTGGACGGACACCACGTCGTCCGACTCGGGCACCACCGCCGCGACCCGCAGCCGGTGCCGCAGGTTCCGCCGCAGCGGCAGCACCACCCGCCCGGCGAGCACCGCGCCCGGGGCCAGGCCCCACAGGGTCCACCAGTAGGCGGT
This sequence comes from Saccharothrix xinjiangensis, assembly GCF_039527585.1. Taxonomy (NCBI): domain Bacteria; kingdom Bacillati; phylum Actinomycetota; class Actinomycetes; order Pseudonocardiales; family Pseudonocardiaceae; genus Saccharothrix; species Saccharothrix xinjiangensis. The sequence continues at coordinate 410,317 of NZ_BAAAKE010000001.1, forward strand.
GGCGAACGGCGACGAGGTGAACGTGGTGCCGACCGCCACCTGGTGCGAGAACGCCAGCACCACGGCCACGTAGGCGTAGAGGTGGACGAAGTGCCACGTCTCGTAGGCCATCCGCCGCCGGGCGAACCGCGCGGACACCCCGCCGACCACGGCGACCGGCAGCAGCGCCACGACCGCCCGCAGCACGCCCTCGACGGTCGTGGCCGGCGACACCAGCTCGTCCACCGGCGGCAGCGACGCCAGGGAGGCGTAACCGGTCGTGACGAGCACCGCGTGCGCCACCAGCAGCCACAGCAGCGAGAACCCGACCCACCGGTGCCACGAGGTGAGCCGGTCCATGCCCAGCCGCCGGTCCAGCCACGGCAGCCGCGCGACCAGCAGCAGCTGGAACGCCATCAGCAGGGCCCCGAACAGGCCGGTCAGCCTGCCGAGGAGGATCAACGCGTTGGCCGAGGCGCCGGCCCGCGCGAACAGCACCAGCACCACGGCCGCGTTCGCGGCCGGCACGACGGCCAGGCCGGCGCCGGCCACCGCTCTCGGGCGGGCGGACCTCGCGGGCGCGGCGGCCGGCGCAGGCACGGCCGAAGCAGGCACGGCGGTCGCCGCAGGCACGGCAGTCGTCGCGGGCGCGGCCGTTTCGGGCGTGGCGGGGGTCTCGGGCGCGGCGGCCGTCTCGCTGAGGTCCGGTGGGGGCACACCACCGAGCCTGCGCGGAGAAGCTGTGCCCTCCCTGTCCCCCTCCTGTCGAAACCCTGTTGATCCGGAGGGCCCGCCGCGCGGTCGCGCGCGGTGGCGCACCATGGGCACGTGGACAAGGGCAACCCGGTTCGACTGCTCGTGGTGGACGACGAACCGCACATCGCCGACCTGGTCGCGACGGTCGCGCGGTACGAGGGCTGGCAGGCCGCCACCGCGGGCAGCGGGGAGGCGGCGCTGCGGGCCGCCACCGAGTTCCACCCGGACATCGTGGTGCTCGACCTGATGCTGCCGGACCTGGACGGCTTCACCGTGCTCGACCGGCTGCGGTCGTCCGGCGCGATGGTGCCGGTGGTGTTCCTGACCGCCCGCGACGGCACCGCCGACCGGGTCGCGGGCCTGACCCGCGGCGGCGACGACTACCTGGTCAAGCCGTTCTCGGTGGAGGAGCTGATGGCGCGGCTGCGGGCCGTGCTGCGGCGGTCGACCGGGCCGACCTGGAAGCGGTCGGTGCTGAAGGTGTCCGACCTCGCGATGGACGAGGACACCCGCGAGGTCCGCCGGGGCGGCCGGCTGGTCACGCTCACGCCGACCGAGTACGAGCTGCTGCGGTACCTGATGCGCCGGTCGCCGACCGTGCTGACCAAGGCGCAGATCCTCGACCACGTGTGGGAGTACGACTTCGGCGGCCGGTCCAACGTGGTGGAGCTGGTCGTGTCGCACCTGCGGCGCAAGCTGGACGACGGCGGCGAGCCGCTGATCCACACCGTGCGCGGCGTGGGCTACGTGCTGCGCCGGGCCGCGGAGTGAAGCTCCTGTCCCGGTGGGGCCGGATGCCCCTGGGCACGCGCCTGGCCCTCGGGCTCGGCGCGCTGGCGCTGGCCGTGTTCGCCGTGGTCGGCGCCGTGACGGTGAAGTCCATGGAGGACTACCTGGCGCGCCGCATGGACGACCAGATGGCCACCACGCAGGTGTCGCTGAAGAAGGAGTACGACCGCAGCCGGAACCTCAAGAGCTCCGTCTACGGCTGGTACTCCGCGCTCTACGACGTGCGCGACGGCCAACCGCGGCCGTTGGACACCTCGGGCCTGCCCGACGACTCCGCCGACTCGGCCGAGTTCGCCGCCGTGGCGCAGCGGGTGATCGGCGGCGAGGAGCCGGCGTTCCGGACCGGGTACCTGGACGGGCTGGGCGCGTACCGGCTGCGCGGCTGCGAGGTGTCCGACGGCGTGGTGATGGTCAGCGCGGCGCCGATGCGCGACATCACCACCACCATGCGGCAGCTCGTGCTGGTGGAGGTGGCCGCGTTCGCGCTCGCGCTGGTCGCGTTCGTGGTGATCGGGCGGGCGGTGCTGCGGCGCGGGCTCCAGCCGCTGAGCGACATGGCGCGCACCGCGCACGACATCACCTCGCACGACCTGACCGACTCGGCGCAGCTGCCGGTGCGCGCGCACGGCGACGGCGGCGGCGTCGAGGTCGAGGAGTTGCGCACGGCGTTCAACACGATGCTGGAGCACATCGACACGTCGCTGGCCGCCCGCACGGCCGCCGAGCAGCGGTTGCGGCGGTTCATCGCGGACGCCTCGCACGAGCTGCGCACGCCGCTGACCTCGATCCGGGGCTACGCCGACCTGTTCCGGTACGCGGCGGCCAACGCGCCGGAGGAGCGCGCGGCGCACCTGGAGAAGCTGCGGTCGGAGGCGGCGCGGATGACCGTGCTGCTGGACGACCTGCTGCTGCTGGCCCGGCTCGACGCGGCCGAGGTGGAGACGCCGCTGCGCCTCTCCGACGACGACCTCGTCGCGCTGGTGCACGAGGCGGCGGACGCGTTCCGGGCGTCCCGCCCGACGCACCCGCTGAGCGTGACCGCGCCACCGGGCCCGGTGCGGCTGGTGTTCGACCCGGTGCGGCTGCGGCAGGTGGTGGACAACCTGCTGACCAACGCCGCCGTGCACACCCCGGCCGGGACCGCGGTGTCGCTGTCGCTGTCGACGCCGCCGGGGCGGGTGGTGCTGCGGGTGAGCGACTCGGGCCCCGGCATCCCGGCCGCCGACCAGGGCCGGATCTTCGACCGGTTCTACCGGGTCGACGACTCGCGGACGCGGGACCGGGGCGGCAGCGGGCTGGGGCTGGCGGTGGTGCGCTCGCTGGTCGTGGCGCACGGCGGGACGGTCGAGTTGGACAGCGGACCGGGCTCGACTGTGTTCTCCGTTGAATTGCCGCGGCTCCGCCACGGCGGCTCGGCCGCCTGAAGTCGGGAGGTCGAAGCCTCTCCGCCGACGATCGAAGAGCGTGATCGCCGGCGGAGGTGCTTCGACCTCCCGACGCGGCCTCGCGGTTGGTGGTAGTGGCCAGCTGCCGGCAGTGGCTCGCTGCCGGTTGTTGCTCGCTGCCGGTTGTTGCTCGCGGTGGGGCTTCGCGCTAGCCGGCGTTCGACGACTGCGCCCACAGGTCGATGCCCGACTCGACGGCGTGCTCCTCGATGCGCTCCAGCTCGTCGTCGGTGAGCGGCGGGCCGTCGAGCGCGGCGACGTTGTCCTCCAGCTGCGCCACGCTGCTCGCGCCGATCAGCACCGAGGTGACCCGCGGGTCGCGCAGGGCCCAGGTCAGCGCGAGCTGGGCCAGTGACTGGCCGCGGCTCGTCGCGATCTCGGCGAGCGCCCGCACGTGCGCCAGGTTCGCCTCGCCGAGCAGGTCCGTGGACAGCGACTTGCCCTGCGTGGCGCGGGAGCCCTCGGGGATGCCGTCCAGGTACTTGTCGGTGAGCATGCCCTGCGCGAGCGGCGAGAACGCGATGCAGCCGACGCCCAGCTCGCCGAGCGCGTCCAGCAGCTCCCGCTCGATCCACCGGTTGAGCATCGAGTACGAGGGCTGGTGGATCAGCAGCGGCACGCCCGCGGAGCGCAGCAGCTCGGCCGCCTCGCGGGTCTTGGTCGCCGAGTAGGAGGAGATGCCGACGTAGAGGGCCTTGCCCTGCTGGACCGCGCTGACCAGGGCGCCGACCGTCTCCTCCAGCGGCGTGTCCGGGTCGAACCGGTGCGAGTAGAAGATGTCGACGTAGTCCAGGCCCATCCGCCCGAGCGACTGGTCCAGCGAGGCCAGCAGGTGCTTGCGGGAGCCCCACTCGCCGTGCGGGCCGGGCCACATGTCGTAGCCCGCCTTGGTGGAGATGACCAGTTCGTCGCGGTGGCGGCGCAGGTCCTCGGCCAGGACGCGGCCGAAGTTGGACTCGGCGCTGCCGTAGGGCGGGCCGTAGTTGTTGGCCAGGTCGAAGTGCGTGATGCCGAGGTCGAACGCGCGGCGGATGATCGAGCGCCCCAGCTCGCGGGGGCGGTCCTCGCCGAAGTTGTGCCACAGGCCGAGCGACACCGCCGGCAGCTTGAGGCCGCTGCGCCCGCAGCGGCGGTAGGTCATCCGGTCGTACCGCGTTCCGTCGGGTCGGTAGGACATGCCCCCCACCTTCGCACGCGCGGTCCCCACCCGCCGTGCCGGTCGGGGCGGGTCCCGGACGTGCCGGGACCCGCCCCCTCGGTGAGGCGCCTACCGGTTCGCCGACCGCCCACCGAGGACCGGTCGCACGCACCGCTGCTGCGTGCTGATGTCGCCGTCCTGTTCCGTTCCCCTGAACACGATCCCCTCCACAACTTCCCCTCGGGCCTATCTCGTCAAAATATTCGAGAACCGATCGCGGCAAAACCGATTATTCGCAGGATTCGCCGTCGAGGTCGAAGACCGGGCCGCCCGGGGCCACGTCCAAGGCGGCCCGCGAAACCTCCGTGGCGACACCACCGCGCACGACGCGCGCGCCCTCGTAGCGGTCGGCCTCCCGGTAGCGCCACGTGGTGGCGGTGACCGGCGCGCGGTTGTCGTCGGTCCCGCAGCCGAACCGGCCGGGTGCGGCGACCGCGCCACCCTCGGCCGGCGCGAGGGCGGGCACGGGCACGACGGACTCCACAATCAATTCCCCCCTGGAATTGACCACACCACGACGAGCGCGTGGATTTCGCGAAGGACGCCATTTGCGTCAACCGGAAAGACGTGGGAGCCTTATCCGGGTTGCGCATTGTGACCCGGGCCACAAGACCCCGGAATCCCCCTGCTCCGAGAAGACGACCCGCACTCCGGCCGCCGGGCGGCCGGGGCGACCCGGCCACCGCCCCGCCGTCGACGGGGCGGCCGGAACCGCGTGGAGCCGGTGGCGGGACTTGAACCCGCAACCTTTCGCTTACAAGGCGAGCGCTCTGCCAATTGAGCTACACCGGCACGGCCCGGAGGCCGGGAACATCGTAAGCGCCACCGGTGGGCGCCACCTGCGGCGAACGGTCTGCTCAGCGCGTCCCCGCGTTGGTCCGTCCGGAGGGTGGCGGTACCGTCCGGGTGGTGCCACCGGAGCGTAAAACCGCTGGCCGGCGATATCAACAGTATTGAACGGCGAGCGATCTGATCGCCCTGTCCAGGTCCCTCGTCCGAGGGTGGCGCAGGACACAGGCACGACTGCCCGGCGGTCGGGCGTGGCGAGGAGGACCGACCCCGACGAGGAGGCACCGGGTGCGGCTGTGGCGTCGACACCGGCAGGGCGAGCCGGAGCGGCCGGTCGAGGGACCGTCCCTCCCGGACGACTCGACCGTCCACCTCGTGCTCGACCTCGCCCTGCGCGTCGGCGAGGCCCAGTTGGCCGGCGGCGCGGGCGCGGCGGACGTCACCGCCACCATCCTCGCGGTCACCGACGCCTACGGCCTGCCCCACACCGAGGCCGACGTCACCTACACCTCGATCACCGTCTCGTGCCTGCGCGGCACGGAGGCCGCGCCGGTCACGTCCATGCGCGTGGTCCGCACCCGCGGCCTCGACTACACGCGCCTGGCCGCCGTGGAGGACCTGATCCGGCGGATCTCCGCCAACCTCGTCACCGCCGACCAGGCCCACGCCGAGGTCGACCGCGTCACCCGGGCCGACCACCCCTACCCGCGCTGGGTCTCCACGCTCGCCTGGGCGGGCATGGCCGCCGCGGTCGCCTTCCTCGTCGGCGGCGGGCCGCCGCTGGCCCTGACCGCCGCCGCGGTCACCGCGGTCATCGACCGGGTCGGCAGGGTGCTCAACCGCCGCGCGCTCCCGTTCTTCTTCCAGCAGGTCGCCGGCGGCGCCCTGGCCACCGCGGCGGCCCTGGCCATGGTCGCCACGGACCTGCTGCCGGGCGTCCGCCCGTCGCTGCTGGTGGCCACCGGCATCGTGGTGCTGCTGTCCGGCCTGTCGCTGGTCGGCACCGTGCAGGACGCCATCACCGGCTACAACCTCACCGCGGCGGCCCGCACGGTCGAGGTCGCGCTGCTCACCGCGGGCCTCATCGCGGGCGTCGCGCTCACCCTGCGGGCGGGCGTGCAGCTGGGCGTCCAGACGAGGGTCGCCGACCCGCTGCCGCCGCTGATCTCGGACCTGCCCGTGCAGTTCGCCGCGGGCGCGGCCACGTCCGCGTGCTTCGCCCTGGCCAGCTACGCCCAGCCGCGCGCCCTGCTGCTCGCCGCCGCGGCGGGCGCCGTCGGCACGGCCTGCTTCGGCCTGCTCGCCCTCACCGGCACGAACGCCGTCACCGGCTCCGCCGTCGCGGCCACGGTGGTCGGCTTCGGCGGCAAGGTGGTGTCGCGCCGGCTGCGCGTGCCCGCGACCGTCGTGGCGGTCGCCGGGGTGGTGCCGCTGCTGCCCGGCTACACCACCTACCTGGGCCTCTACCAGCTCACCGCGGAGGGCGACCCGGCCGGCCTGTCGACGCTCGTGCTGGCCGCGGGCACCGCGCTCGCGCTCGCCAGCGGCGTCGTTCTGGGTGAACATCTGGGGCGCCCCGTGCGCTCCGGCGTGGGTCGGCTCGTGGCCCGTGTGCGCAGGTAGAGCCTGATCACCCGGTTTCCACGTGACGTCGCCCACCTGACGTGCTTTCGTCAAGTCAACCCAGTGTGACAGGACCGACGGCAGGGCATCCAACCTGCGCGTTCCCACTAACCTCGACGTGGGCGAGACGAATCCCTGAGGAGGCGCTACCCGGTGAGCAGCATTGGCGAGAACGGCGCGGACTTCCTGGTCGTGGCCAACCGCCTCCCGGTTGACCTGGAGCGCCTGGAGGACGGCACCCAGCGGTGGAAGCACAGCCCCGGTGGCCTGGTCAGCGCCCTGGAGCCGTTCCTGCGGACGCACAGCGGCGCGTGGGTCGGCTGGCCCGGCATCGCCGACGCCGAGGTGGAGGCGTTCGAGGAGGACGGCCTCCAGTTGCACCCCGTGTCACTGAGCGCCACCGAGGTCGCGGACTACTACGAGGGCTTCTCCAACGGCACCCTGTGGCCGCTCTACCACGACGTGGTGGCGCCGCCCGCGTTCCACCGGCGGTGGTGGAACGCCTACGTGCGGGTGAACCAGCGGTTCGCCGACGTGACCGCGAAGGTCGCCGCCCAGGGCGCGACCGTGTGGGTGCAGGACTACCAGCTCCAGCTGGTGCCCGCGATGCTGCGCGAGCTGCGCCCCGACCTGCGCATCGGCTTCTTCCTGCACATCCCGTTCCCGCCGGTCGAGCTGTTCATGCAGCTGCCGTGGCGCACCGAGATCATCCGCGGCCTGCTCGGCGCGGACCTGGTCGGCTTCCACCGGCCCGGCGGCGCGCAGAACTTCCTGTGGCTGGCGCGGCGCCTGGTCGGCCTGGAGCCGAGCCGCGGCGCGGTCGGCGTGCGCACCCGGCCCGGCGTCGTGCAGGTCGGCGACCGCACGGTGCGCGTGGGCGCGTTCCCGATCTCCATCGACTCGGCCGGCCTCGACGCGCTCGCCCGCGACAAGGAGGTGCAGAAGCACGCCCGCAAAATTCGGGCAGACCTCGGGAACCCGAAGAAGATTTTCCTGGGCGTCGACCGGCTGGATTACACCAAGGGCATCGACGTGCGGCTGCGCGCGCTCTACGAGCTGCTCGCCGACGGCCGCGTCGACCCCACCGAGGTGACCATGGTGCAGCTGGCCACCCCGAGCCGCGAGCGCGTCGAGCACTACAAGCAGATGCGCAGCGAGATCGAGCAGATCGTCGGCCGGATCAACGGCGAGTTCTCCACCGTCGGCCACCCGATCGTCCACTACCTGCACCAATCGGTCGACCGCCGCGAGCTGACCGCGTTCATGTCCGCCGCGGACGTCATGGTGGTGACCCCGGTGCGTGACGGCATGAACCTCGTCTGCAAGGAGTACGTCGCCACCCGGTACGACCTCGGCGGGGCCCTGGTGCTCTCCGAGTTCGCGGGCGCGGCCGCCGAGCTGACGAGCGCGTTCCTCGTCAACCCCCACGACCTCGACGGCGTGAAGAACGCGTTGGAATCCGCCCTCACACTCGATCCGGCCGAAGGCCGCCGTAGGATGCGCGCGCTGCGACGCCAAGTCCTCACGCACGACGTAGACCGCTGGGCGCGATCGTTCCTTGACGCACTGGGCACGCAGACCGCGATCTGAATCTCCATTCAGTTCAGACCACCCCTTACCTGTCCCACCGAGCATTTGAGGAGGGGCGTTGACCGCCGAGGCCCTCCCCGCCGAGCTTCGCCGTGCGATCGTGCAGCTGGCCCGCACCCCGCGCCTGCTGGTCGCCTGCGACTACGACGGGACACTGGCTCCGATCGTGGCCAACCCCGAGGACGCCCGTCCGCTGCCCGAGTCGGTGGGCGCGCTGCGCTCGCTGGCCGGTCTGCACGAGACGACGACCGCGGTGATCTCCGGGCGCGCGCTGCGCGACCTGGCGACCCTGTCACGCCTGCCGTCCGAGGTTCACCTGGTCGGCTCGCACGGATCCGAGTTCGACGTCGGTTTCGTGCACGCCCTCGACGCGGACGCGCGAGCGCTGCACCGCCGCCTGGAGACAGCCCTGGAAGAGGTCGTCGCCGGCCGCGAGGGCATCGGCCTGGAGGTGAAGCCCGCGAGCATCGCGGTGCACGTCCGCCGCGCCGACCAGGCGGTGGGCGAGCAGGTGCTCGACGCCGTCCGCACCGGTCCGGCCACCTGGGACGGCGTGCAGGTCACCGAGGGCAAGGCCGTGATCGAGCTGGCCGTGGTCCAGACCGACAAGGGCCACGCCCTGGACGTGCTGCGGCACCGCGCGTCCGCGACCGCGGCCGTCTTCGTCGGCGACGACGTGACCGACGAGAAAGCGTTTGCCCGCCTGACCGGGCCCGACGTGGGCATCAAGGTCGGCGAGGGCGAGTCGCTGGCCGAGTACTCCGTCTCCGACACGCTGGACGTGGCCACGGTGCTGGCGTTCCTGCTGGAGGAGCGGCGCGCGTGGCTGCACGGCGACCAGGCCGTGCCGATCGAGCGCATGACCATGCTGTCCAACGAGCGGTCCGTGGCGCTGCTGACGCCGGACGCCCGGGTGAACTGGCTGTGCCACCCGGAGCCGGACTCGGCGGCGGTGTTCGCCGACCTGCTCGGCGGGCCGTCCGCGGGCCACTTCTCGATCAAGCCGGAGCACGGGTCGCTGCCGCTGGGCCAGCGGTACGTGCCGGGCACGATGATCGTGGAGACCCGCTGGTCGCGCCTGCTGGTCACCGACTACCTCGACCACGACGTGCCCGCGCACCGCACCGACCTGGTGCGGCGCATCTCGGGCTCGACCAACGCGGTGATCACCTTCGCGCCGCGGCCGGAGTTCGGGCAGGTGCCGGTGAGGCTGCTGCGCGAGCGCGAGGGCCTGCGCGTGGTGGGCACCTCGGAGCCGATGGTGCTGCGCTCGCCCGGCGTGGACTGGCAGATCACCTCCGACGGGCAGCAGGAGACCGCCACCGCGGTCGTCCGGCCGCGCGAGGGCGCGCCGATCCTGCTGGAGCTGCGCTGCGGCACCGACGACCTGTCCGAGTCCACCCTGGGCGAGCCGGAGCGGCGCGCCCGCGCGGGCGCGCACTGGTCGGACTGGGCCGCGACGCTGAAGCTGCCCACCGTCGAACCGGACCTGGTGCTGCGCTCGGCCCTGACCCTCAAGGGCCTGGTCCACCACGACACCGGCGCGATCATGGCCGCCGCCACCACCTCGCTGCCCGAGGAGCTGGGCGGCATCCGCAACTGGGACTACCGGTACTGCTGGCTGCGCGACGCCGCCCTGACCGCCCAGGCGCTGGTGTCGGTCGGGTCCCTGGGCGAGGCCGAGGCGTACCTCCAGTGGCTGCACCGCGTCCTGGAGACCCTGCCCGGCCCGGAGCGCCTGCACCCGCTGTACACGCTCCAGGGCACCATGCTGGGCGCCGAGGCCGTCATCGACACGCTGCCCGGGTACGCCGGGTCGCGGCCGGTGCGCGTCGGCAACCTGGCCAACCAGCAGGTGCAGCTGGACGTGTTCGGGCCCGTGGTCGACCTGGTGGCGCAGCTGGCCGCCGCGCGCGGCTCGCTGACCGACCAGGACTGGCGCATGGTGCAGGCCATGGCCGAGGCGGTCGCCCGCCGCTGGCACGAGCCCGACCACGGCATCTGGGAGGAGCGGCACGCGCCGCGCCACCACGTGTACTCCAAGGTCATGTGCTGGGTGACCCTGGACCGGGCCGTGAAGCTGGCCGAGGTCTACGGCCGCGAGGTCGACCCGTCGTGGCCGGTGCTGCGCGACACCATCGCCGGCGACGTGCTCAAGCAGGGGTGGAGCGAGGACGCGCAGTCCTTCACCACCGCCTACGACGGTGACGACCTCGACGCCGCCTCGCTGCACGTCGGCCTGACCGGCCTGGTCGACCCGGCGGACGACCGCTTCCAGGCCACCGTCACCGCCATCGAGGCCGAGCTGCGCTCCGGCTCCACCGTCTACCGCTACCGGCGCGACGACGGCCTGCCCGGCGACGAGGGCGGCTTCCACCTGTGCGCGGCGTGGATGATCGAGGCGTACCTGCTCACCGGCCGCCGCACCGAGGCCGAGGAGCTGTTCGCGCAGATGGTCGACGCGGCCGGTCCCACCGGCCTGCTGCCCGAGGAGTACGACCCCATCGCGGAGCGCTCCCTGGGCAACCACCCGCAGGCCTACAGCCACCTGGGCCTGATCCGCTGCGCCCAGCTGCTGGCGGCGAAGTAGCGGTTCCCCGTCGGACGCGCCCGGTGCCCCGCACCGGGCGCGTCCGTCATTTCTTGAGCTTGAGCAGCTGGAGCGCCTCGAACAGGTCGTGCGCGACGAGCGCCCGCGTGTCACCCGGCAGCGGCCCGGCGTCCGGCGGCACGAGGGCCTTGGTGTAGCCGAGGCGGGCGGCCTCGGTGAGCCTGCGGCCCACGCCGTTGACGCGGCGGAGCTCACCCGAGAGGCCGACCTCGCCGACGACCACGAGGTCGTGCGGCAGCGGCGTGTCCGTGGCGGCCGAGGCGATCGCCAGCGCCACCGCGAGGTCCACCGCGGGCTCGGTGAGCCGCATCCCGCCGACCGTGGCGGTGAACACGTCCTTGTTGTGCATGGCCATCCGCCCGCGCTTCTCCAGCACCGCCAGCGCCATCGCGACGCGTGCCGAGTCGAGCCCGCTCACCGCCCGCCTGGGTGACGGCAGGTTCGTCGGGGTGACCAGGGCCTGCACCTCGCCCAGCAGCGGGCGCTTGCCCTCCACCACCACGGTGACCGCCGTCCCGGTGACGTCCTGGTCGCGGCGGTTGAGGAACAGGCCGGAGGGGTCGGGCACGCCGACGATGCCGTCGTCGCGCAGCTCGAAGCAGCCGACCTCGTCGGCCGCGCCGAAGCGGTTCTTGATGCCGCGGACCAGGCGGAGGCTGGAGTGGCGGTCGCCCTCGAACTGGAGGACCACGTCCACCAGGTGCTCCAGCACCCGGGGCCCGGCCACCGAGCCGTCCTTGGTGACGTGGCCCACGAGCACGATCGGCAGCGCCCGCTCCTTGGCCACGGCGACCAGCGTCGCGGTGACCGAGCGGACCTGCGTGACGCCGCCGGGCGTGCCGTCCACCTCGGGCGAGGACATGGTCTGCACGGAGTCCACGATCAGCACACCGGGGTCGACCGCCTCGATCTGGCCGAGGACCGCGCCCAGGTCGCTCTCCGCGGCCAGGTACATGGAGCCGTGGATGTTCCCGGTCCGCTCGGCGCGCAACCGCACCTGACCGGCCGATTCCTCGCCGGTGATGTAGAGCGAGCGCGTGCCGGAGTTGGCGGCCCACTGGTAGGCGACCTCCAGCAGCAGGGTCGACTTGCCGACACCCGGCTCACCGGCCAGCAGCACCACCGCGCCCGGCACGAAGCCGCCGCCGAGGACGCGGTCCAGCTCGTCGACGCCCGTGCGCTTGGCGCGGGCGGACTCGACGTCGACCTCGCCGATGGGGCGGGCGGGCGCGCTGGGCGCGCCGGCCACCACCCGGGCGGCCCGGCTGACGCCCCGCTCCTCGACCGTGCCCCAGGCCTGGCACTCCGGGCAGCGGCCCACCCACTTGGCCACCTCGTGCCCGCACTCGGCGCACCGGTACGTCGGTTTGGCCACGCGTGCTGTTCTCGCCACGGTGCCCGAGGCTATCCGGCGCCCCCGACAGTTCCGGGCCGGGCTCGGCGGGCCGGCCCGCTCAGCGCGCCGGCCCGCCCGGGGAGGACGACCCGGGCCGGAGCCCGGACCCGCTCAGTGACCGCCGCCGGACTCGGCGGCCGGGCGCGGCTCCGAGGTGGCGCCGATCGGCACCTCCAGCGTCAGCTCGCCGGCCTTCTCGAACAGGAACGTCACCAGGATCGTCTGGCCGGGGCGCAGCTGCTTGGTCAGGCCCTTCAGCACGATCTTGGCCAGGCCGGGCTCGGTCGGGTCGACCGACGAGGGGATCTTCGTCGCCGTCGTCGGCATGTTGTTCGACTGCGAGGCGGTGTCGGCCTCCGTGGTCGTGGTGGCGCTGCTGCCCGAGGTCGGCGTCGACGTGCCGGTGACCGACGACGAGGAGGAACCGGACGAGGGGGTGGTCGTCGTCACGGACGGCGAGGACGAGCCGGTCCGGCCGGACGGGGCGGTGGTGCCGGAGTGGCTGCCCAGGTCGGCTTCGTCGGCCTCGACCAGGATCGACGAGCCGGGCTCCAGCTGCGCGTCGCCGGTGACCTCGGCGGGCTCCGAGGAGTCGCTGGTCACGGCCAGCAGCTTGTCGACCTCGCCGCCGTTGTTGGCGATCAGCAGGGCCATGGGCGCGCCCTCGCCCTCCTCGTACAGGCCGTGCTCGGCCGGGAACAGCAGCTGGGCGTCGCGGACCGAGATGAAGCCCACGTCACCGCTCGCGCCGTTCACCGCCGCGACCTGCGTGTCGGTCTGCGTGATCTGACCTGCGCTGCAACCTGCGGCGACCAAGCCGAGGCCCGCCGCCAGCGCGGCCACGACGGCCAGACGACGAGGCGCTGGGGACTTCTGGTGTGCGCGACCCACGGCTGCTCGGATCCTTCCCGGTCTGCTGACGAGGCGGGTCGCACCCGGTAGGGCACGGCGCGACCACCAGTGAGGGAGCCTAACGGGACGGCGCGGAGTCGGCGGCACGTGGTGCCCCGCAGGGGTGACCACCCGTCCACTGTGGAGCAAGATCGACCTCGGGCGTTGCATGCGACCGGGTGATTTGTCAACCCCCCGCGCGGCCCTGACCAGCGCGAACCGATCTCCGGACGCCGAAGAGGGGATTGCTCGGCGTGTTAGTATGGGGTTAGCGAAAGGGGCAGAGGACACATGGTTTTCAAGGTCGGAGAGACCGTCGTCTACCCGCACCACGGTGCCGCCCTCATCGAAGCAATCGAGACCCGCGTGATCAAGGGCGAGGAGAAGAAGTACCTCGTCCTCAAGGTTGCCCAGGGCGACCTCACGGTCCGCGTACCCGCCGACAACGCCGAGATCGTGGGCGTGCGCGACGTCGTCGGCCAGGAGGGTCTCGACAAGGTCTTCGAGGTCTTGCGTGCTCCCCACACGGAGGAGCCGACCAACTGGTCCCGGCGGTACAAGGCCAACCTCGAGAAGCTCGCCTCCGGCGACGTGAACAAGGTGGCCGAAGTGGTGCGCGACCTCTGGCGGCGCGAGAAGGATCGCGGTCTGTCCGCTGGTGAGAAGCGGATGCTGGCGAAGGCTCGACAGATACTGGTCAGTGAACTGGCGCTGGCCGAGGGCACCGACGAGGACAAGGCGGAGGTCCTCCTCGACGAGGTCCTCGCCACCGCGTCCTGATCGTTCGAGGGACAATTCGGGAAGCCGCGAATCATGGGTGTGGTCGCGCTCGTGCCCGCGGCGGGCCGGGGTGAGCGGTTGGGCTACGGCATGCCCAAGGCCCTGGTCCCGGTCGACGGCGTTCCGCTGCTGGCACGTGCGGTGCGCGGACTGCTGGCGTCCGGCCGCGTGCAGCACGTGGTGATCGCCGCGCCCCCATCCGATGTGGACACCGTCAGCACCGTCACCGCCCCGTTGGCCCAGGCCGGCGGGGCGGTGCACGTGGTGGCGGGCGGCGCCGAGCGGTCCGACTCGGTCCGGCTGGCGCTGGAGCACGCGTTGCGTGAGATACCCGACACCTCGATCGTCCTGGTCCACGACGCGGCCAGGGCCTTCACCCCGCCCGAGGTGGTGCGGGCGGTGGTCGACGCGGTCGCCGCGGGTCACCCGGCGGTGATCCCGGTGCTGCCGGTGGCGGACACGGTGAAGCAGGTCGACGCGAACGGCGTGGTGGTGGCCACACCCGATCGGGCGGTGTTGCGGGTGGTGCAGACGCCCCAGGGCTTCGACGCGCGCGTGCTGCTGCGGGCGCACGAGTCGGGCCTGCACGCGACCGACGACGCGGGCCTGGTGGAGCGGCTGGGCGTGCCGGTCGTCACGGTGCCGGGCCACCAGGACGCCATGAAGATCACCACGAGGTTCGACCTGGCGGTCGCCGAGGCGCTGCTGGCCCGGCCGGGCGGAGGAGCCCGGTGACCGGCCCGGCGTTCCCCCGGGTGGGCATCGGCACGGACGTGCACCAGGTCGAGGCGGGCCGCGAGTGCTGGCTGGTCGGGCTGCGCTGGGAGGGCGTGGACGGCTGCGCCGGGCACTCGGACGGCGACGTGGCCGCGCACGCGCTGTGCGACGCGCTGCTGTCGGCGGCCGGCCTGGGCGACCTGGGCGCGGTGTTCGGCACGAGCGACCCGCGGTGGTCCGGGCGGCACGGCGTGGACTTCCTGGCCGAGGTGCGCCGGCTGCTGACCGACGCCGGTTACCGGGTGGGCAACGCGGCGGTGCAGGTCATCGGCAACGCGCCCAAGGTCGGCAAGCGCCGCCAGGAGGCGCAGGAGGTGCTGTCGGCGGCGGTCGGCGGGCCGGTGTCGGTGAGCGGCACGACGACGGACGGCCTGGGCCTCACCGGGCGCGGCGAGGGCATCGCCGCCGTGGCGACCGCGCTGCTGGTCCCGCTGGACGCCTGACGCGCGGCTCCCGGGCACCTCGACGCGCGGTCCCCGCCCAGTACTGTGATCGACATGGCGGTCACCCTCAGCCCGGTCACGCGCGACCTCGTCGACGCGCCCAACTTCGCCGTGCTGGCGACGACGAACCCGGACGGCAGTCCGCAGACCTCGGTCGTGTGGGTCACCCGCGACGGTGACGACCTGCTGTTCTCCACGCTGCGCGACCGGGCGAAGGCGCTGAACCTCAGCCGCGACCCGCGGGCCAGCGCGAGCATCCTGAGCGGCGCCGACCCGCAGGTGTACGCCGAGGTCCGCGGCACGGTGACGATCACCGAGGACGTCGGCCGCCGGCTGGCCAACGACCTGTCGCACAAGTACGACGGCCGGGACTTCCCGGAGGACCGGCCGGGCCAGCAACGCGTGGTGCTGCGGCTGACGCCGACGAGGGTCACCGGCAGCGCGGCCTAGCGCCGACGCGCGGTCCAACGCCGGCGCGGTCCAGCGCCCACGTGGCCCAGCGCCGGCGCGGTCCAGCACCGACGCGGTCCAACGCCCGCACGATCGAGCGCCCGCACGATCGAGCGCAGGCGCGGCCGGCGCCGGCGCGGTCGGTGAGCCTGGTCTCGGTTGTCCCCACCTGTGGTCCAGACCTCGTAACGTGACCGGGTGACCATCCGTGCCGTCCTCTTCGACTTCTCCGGCACCCTGTTCCGGCTGGAGCACGACTCCCTCGCCGGGCACGACGAGCTGATGCGCGCGCTCACCGCGCCGGTCGGCGTGGCCGACGGGCTCGACGTCGACGAGGCGGAGTGGGAGCGCCGCGACCTCGACCCCGTCGCGCACCGCGACCTGCACCTCGCGGTGCTCGCCAAGGCGGGCGCGACCGACCCGGCCGGGTTCTACGAGAACCTGCTCAGCCCGGCGTTCTGGCAGCCCTACCCCGACACGGCGCACGCGCTCGGCGGCGAGCTGCCCACCGCCGTGGTGAGCAACATCGCGTGGGACATCCGCACCGTCTTCGCACGTCACGGCGTCGAGCACCGGGTGGACGAGTACGTGCTGTCCTACCAGGAGGGGTTCGCCAAGCCCGACCCGAAGCTGTTCCGGATCGCCTGCGACCGGCTCGGCGTGCACCCGAGCGAGGCGCTGATGGTCGGCGACAGCCCGGAGGCCGACGGCGGCGCGGCGGCGATCGGGTGCGCGGTGGAGATCGTGGACCCGCTGCCGACCGCCGCTCGTCCGGACGCGCTGCTGCGGGTGCTCCGCAAGCACACCTGACCGGCCGATTCAATACCCCCTGGCCAACGCCCGTACCATTCGCGTGTGAGCCTCCACCTCTT
Source organism: Saccharothrix xinjiangensis (assembly GCF_039527585.1). Taxonomy (NCBI): domain Bacteria; kingdom Bacillati; phylum Actinomycetota; class Actinomycetes; order Pseudonocardiales; family Pseudonocardiaceae; genus Saccharothrix; species Saccharothrix xinjiangensis. The sequence continues at coordinate 426,706 of NZ_BAAAKE010000001.1, forward strand.
CGACACCGCGACCCGGTCCATGCGGGAATTCGTCCCGCAGGTCAGCGGAACGGCGTCGATCTACGTCTGTGGGGCCACCGTGCAGGGCGTTCCGCACATCGGCCACGTGCGCAGCGGCCTGAACTTCGACGTGCTGCGCCGCTGGCTGGGCCGTGACGGCTCGACCGTCCACCTGGTGCGCAACGTCACCGACATCGACGACAAGATCCTGGCCAAGGCCGGGGAGCACGGCGCCGCCTGGTGGGACTGGGCGTACCGGCACGAGCGGGCGTTCGAGGCCGCCTACGACGCGCTGGGCTGCCTGCCCCCGTCGTACGCGCCGCGCGCCACCGGGCACGTGACGCAGATGGTCGAGCTGATGGAGCGGCTGATCGAGAAGGGCCACGCGTACGCCGCGGAGGGCGACGTGTACTTCTCGGTGACGTCGTTCCCCGAGTACGGCGCGCTGTCCGGGCAGAAGCTCGACGAGGTGTCGCAGGGCGAGTCGGGGAACACCTGCAAGCGCGACCCGCGCGACTTCACGCTGTGGAAGGCCGCCAAGCCGGGCGAGCCGTCGTGGCCGACGCCGTGGGGTCCCGGGCGGCCGGGCTGGCACCTGGAGTGCTCGGCGATGGCGACCGCGTACCTGGGCGGCACCTTCGACGTCCACGGCGGCGGCATCGACCTGATCTTCCCGCACCACGAGAACGAGCAGGCGCAGTCGCGCGCGGCCGGCGACGGGTTCGCCCGCTACTGGATGCACAACGCGTGGGTGACGCTCAGCGGCGAGAAGATGTCGAAGTCGCTGGGCAACACGGTGGCCATCCCGGTGATGCTGGAGAAGGTGCGCGCGCCCGAGCTGCGCTACTACCTCGTGGGCCCGCACTACCGGTCGCACATCGAGTACTCGCCGGAGGCGCTGGACGAGTCGGTCTCGGCGTACCGGCGGATCGAGTCGTTCCTGCGGCGCGTGGTCGAGCGGACCGGGGCCGTGGAGGTCACGGGCGAGCTGTCGGAGCCGTTCGTGACCGCGATGGACGACGACATCAGCACGCCGGGCGCGCTGGCCGCCATCCACCGGCGGGTGCGCGAGGGCAACACGGCGCTGGAGTCGGGCGACGACCGGGGCGCGCGTGCGGCGGCCGGGTCGGTGCGGGCGATGACCGAGGTGCTCGGCCTGGACCCGCTGTCGCCGCTGTGGCACGACGCGTCGTCCTCCGCGGACGGCGCCGCCGGTCAGGCGCTGGGCGTGCTGGTGGACCGGCTGCTGGAGGAACGGCAGCGGGCCCGCGGTGAGCGGGACTTCGCGCGGGCGGACGCGTTGCGCGACCACCTGCTCCTGGCCGGGATCGCCGTCGAGGACACCCCCGACGGTCCAAAGTGGACGTTGAAGGACGACTGAGCTCGTGGCTGGTAATTCCAAGCGCAAGGGCGCGATGCGCAAGCCCGGTTCCAAGAAGGGCGCGGTCGTCGGTTCCGGCGGGCAGAGGTCCAAGGGGCTCCAGGGCAAGGGGCCCACGCCCAAGGCGGCGGACCGCCCCAACCACCCGGCGCACCGGCGGGCCAACGCGGCGGCGAAGGCCGAGCAGCAGCGGACGCAGCGGCGCAGGGCCGCCGAGAGCGGGCCGGAGATCGTGGCCGGGCGCAACCCGGTGGTCGAGTGCCTGCGGGCGGAGATCCCGGCGACGGCGCTGTACGTGGCGCTGGGCGTCGAGGCGGACGACCGGGTCACCGAGGCGGTGCAGATCGCGGCGTCGCGCGGCATCTCCGTGCTGGAGGTGCAGCGCGGCGAGCTGGACCGCATCACCGGCGGCGCGATGCACCAGGGCCTCGGGCTCCAGGTGCCGCCGTACGAGTACGCCGACCCGCGCGACCTGCTGGAGGCCGCCCGCCAGTCGGGCAACCCGCCGCTGCTGGTGGCGCTGGACGGCGTGACCGACCCGCGCAACCTCGGCGCCGTGGTGCGGTCGGCGGCGGCGTTCGGCGCGCACGGGGTCGTGCTGCCGCAGCGCCGGTCGGCGAGCATCACGGCGGTGGCGTGGCGGACCAGCGCGGGCACGGCGGCGCGGCTGCCGATCGCGATCGCCACGAACCTGACCCGCCAGCTCAAGGAGTGGGCCGACGCGGGCCTGATGGTCGTGGGCCTGGACGCGGACGGCACGGTCGACGTGGACGGCCTCGACCTGGCGACCAGCCCGCTGGTCGTCGTGGTCGGCTCCGAGGGGCGCGGCCTGTCCCGCCTGGTGCGCGAGACGTGCGACCAGACGGTGTCCATCCCGATGGCGCCGGGCGTGGAGTCGCTGAACGCCTCCGTGGCCGCCGGCGTGGTCCTGGCCGAGGTGGCCCGCCGCCGCCGCCAAACCCCCCGCGCCTGACCTCACCGCGCGTGTCCTCCACTCGGGCATCGCGTGTCCTCCGGTCCGGCATCGCGTGTCCTCCGGTCCGGCACCGTGAACCGGCCGGTCGGAATGGACGGCTCGCGGTGTCCGGGCGGAGGACACGCAGTGCCTGAGTGGAGGACACGCCGGGTTTTGGCGGTGGTGTGAGGGGTTTGTCGGGAGAACTGCTCCGGGCGGGCGGGGCGGCCGTTAGAGTTTGCGGCGATGTCCTTCGCCACGCCCCTCTTCCTGTGGTTCTTCCTGCCGGTCGTGCTCGCGGCAGTCCTCGTCGCACCCAGGAACCGGCGCAACGGCGTGGTCGCCGTGGCGAGCCTGCTGTTCTACGTGTCCGGCGCGGGCGGCACGACGCTGCTGCTGCTCGGGTGCATGGTGGTCAACTACCTGGCCGGCCTGCGGCTGGAGCCCGGCAGCCGCGGTGACCGGAGGCTGGTGCTGGTCGGCACGGTCGTGGTCGACCTGGCGGTGCTGCTGGTCTGGAAGTACGCGGGGTTCGCCACGCAGCAGCTGCACGACATCGCCTCGGTCGTGGGCGCCGACCTGCCGGTGGTGGAGCTGGCGCTGCCGATCGGCATCTCCTTCTACACGTTCCACCACATCTCGTACGTCGTGGACGTCTACCGCGGCGAACGCCCGGCCCTGCGCGATCCGGTCGCGTTCATCACCTACATCGCGATGTTCCCCCAGCTGGTCGCCGGCCCGATCGTGCGGTTCCGGGAGATCGCCGACCAGCTGCCGCAGCCCCGCACGCACCGCCTGGACGACATCGCCGCGGGCTTCCCCCGGTTCGCCCTGGGCCTGTGCAAGAAGGTGATCATCGCCGACTCGCTGGCGCCGGTGGTGGACGCCTGCTTCGCCACCCCGGCCGACCAGATGACCACGGCGGTCGCGTGGCTGGGCGCGATCGGCTACACGCTCCAGCTGTACTTCGACTTCTCCGGCTACTCGGACATGGCGATCGGGCTGGGCCGGATGCTGGGCTTCCGCCTGCCGGAGAACTTCGCGCGGCCGTACTCGTCGGTGACGGTCACGGAGTTCTGGCGGCGGTGGCACATGTCGCTGTCCCGCTGGTTCCGCGACTACGTCTACATCCCGCTGGGCGGCAACCGCGGCGGGGCGCTCCAGACCTACCGGAACCTGTCGGTCGTTTTCGTGCTCACCGGTTTCTGGCACGGCGCGAACTGGACGTTCCTGGTTTGGGGCGTGTTCCACGGCGCGCTGCTGGTCGTGGAGCGCCGATTCGGGTGGGAATCCGCGCCCGAAGCGAAGTTGGCTCGAATTGCCCGCAGGGTCTTGACAACCGCGCTGGTGGTTATCGGCTGGGTCTTCTTCCGATCGGCGGACCTCGGTACGGCGTTCACAATGATCGGCCACCTCCTGTTGCCGGATTTCGAAGGCCTGACCGAAGCCGTGAGCGCGGCGGCGACCAATCAGCGCATTGTTCTGCTCCTGGTGGCACTGGTGGTCCTCGTTATGCCGAGCGAACCCGTGACCGGTCCTTACCTGGAGTCCTCTCGCGCGAAGATCGCCAAAGCCGCTAGGGTGTCGCTGATGACGGTCGGTGTGGCCTACGCGGCGATCCTGGTCGCGAGCGGCACCTTCAGCCCGTTCCTGTACTACCAGTTCTGAAGATCGACTAGACCGGGGCTCGCCGAACAATTGCCCGCCGGCGGCGCCGAACCGGACCGGCGCGCGGCGGGAAGGCGCTGGACCGGTCGGCCCAGCGGTGACCGACCCAATGGAGGCGCGCCTCAACGCACCGTAGGCGAGCATTGCCCGAACAGGTCACCTACGGTCAACTGTCAAGAATAAGTGCCCGGTTTTTCGCCATTGTAACTACTTTATGTAACCGACCTGCTCCGTTCGGGTACACACTGTGGTAGGACAGAGATTGCAGATCCGCCAGCTTCTACCGTGCTGACCGAGGGAATTGTTACTTCGGGTGGGGGTAACGTGACTCACTCATCGAGGCCGACCGACCTGGAGCACTCGTGACTTCCGGGGGAACCATCCGCGCGCTCGTGGGCAACCGCGAGTTCCGCGGCATGTGGATCGGCTCGACGGTGTCCACCGTGGGCGACCAGCTCGCGGCCGTGGCGTTGTCCTTCCTGGTGTTCGAACGAACCCAGTCGGCCGCCTGGACGGCCCTCACCTGGTCGTTGACGCTGTTCCCGCCGCTGCTCTCCGGTCCGCTGCTGGGGTGGGTCGCCGACCGGTTCCCCCGCCGCACCGTGATGGTGACCTGCGCGTGGCTCCAGGCCGTCCTGATGGCGCTCATGGCGGTGCCCGGCGTGCCGCTGTGGCTCATGGTCGTGCTGCTGTTCGTGGTCCTGATGATCTCGACGCCGTTCCTGGCCGCCCAGGAGGCGAGCCTGCCGACCGTGCTGCCGGAGAAGCGCTACGACGACGGCGTGGCGCTGTTCGGCACGTCGGTGGACGTGGCGCAGATGGTGGGCCTGGCCGCGGCGGGCTTCCTGGTGACCACCACCGACCCGCGGCTGGCGCTGGCGATCAACGCGGCGTCGTTCGTGTGGGTGGCGATCCTGGTGCAGCTGTCCGTGCGGCACCGGCCGGCCGCCGACCCGCTCGGCTCGCAGCGGGACCCCGAAGGTCCCAAGGGCGCGTTCACGCTGCTGGTGACCGAGCCCCGGCTCCGGAGCCTGATGGGAATGCGCCTGCTCGCCGGGCTCGCCATGGTCCCCGAGGGGCTCGCGGTGCCCCTGGCGGCCAGCCTGGACGCGGTGTGGGCCGTCGGCCTGATCCTGGCCATCGAGCCCGCGGCCAACGTCCTGGGCGTGGCGGTCCTCTTCCGGCTGGTGCGGGACCCCGCGAAGCGCGAGCGGCTGATCGGTCCGCTCGCCGTGCTGTCCCTGGCCCCGCTGACCCTGTTCGCGCTCAACCCGAACCTGACCTGGACCATCGTCCTGCTGGTCATCGCCGGCATGGCCGGGGCGTACCACACGCCGGCGCGAGCGGCGTGGATGCGCATCCTGCCCGACGCCTACCGCGGCAGGGCGTACGGCATCGGCCGGGCCGCGCTGCGGTCGTCGCAGGGCGGCGGCATGGCCGTGGCCGGCGTCGTGGCGCACTCGCTCGGGTCGGTGACCGCGACCATCGCGGGCGCGGGGGGCATCGGGCTGCTGCTGGCGACCCAGGCGACCGTAGCCTGGCGTCGGGCGCGCAACCGGCACGACCCGAAGACGGTGGCGATCTGAAACGGAGTCATCACATATCGCGATTGTCAAACATGAAGGGCCCCTCGGCTGCGGCCCGCTAGGCAGCGGGCACGTACGGTGAACGTTCGGTCCGGTGAGAGGGAAGGTGGATCACATGTCGCGGTTGCGCATGGCGGACACCTCCTCGAAACACGTCCCGGGCACCGGCGCACGGCTGCGAACGGCGTTCGCCACGTGGCGCCGCGCAGAGGGTAGGGGGTCGTGGTGAAGAACAGTTTGACTGACCGGAAGGCCTCTGGGGCAGTCGGCTGGACCTCGATTCGGAACTGGGACCTGTGGTCGTTGCGACCCGCCGCACTGGCCTACTTCCTGGTCGTCGAATCGGCCGTAGCCGCTGCCGCCATTTGGCTGCTGACCACGCTCAATGCGGTTCAGGACGCCGATTGGCTGCGGTTCGCCGCCGTGATGTTCGCCATCACCGTCCACCTGATGGTCGTGTGGCGCGCCGAGGAATCGCGGCGCGACGAATCGGCGGGCCCGCACATCGACCTCACGTCCGTGTGGACGTTCGCCGCCGCCATAGCGCTGCCCGGCGCGCTGGCCGTGCTCGCCACGATCTGGATGCGCATCCTGATCCAGCCGATCGCGCGGCGACAACCGCACCGGTTCATGTTCTCCTCGGCGAGCATCCTCGGCGGCACCATGCTGGCGTGGGCCGTGGTGCACATGTCCGGCGTGTCGCTCGGCTCGACCGGCCGGGTGGTGCCCGACCTCGGCCTCGTGCTGGTGCTGATCGCCGCGGCGGTGGTCAACTGGGGCGCGCAGGGCATGAACATCGCGATCGCGCTGAAGATCGTCACCCCGCACACCCGGATCCAGGAGTTCCTGGGCTCGCGGGCGGACAACATGCTGGAGCTGTCCACGCTCGGCGCGGGCGTCATGCTCGGGATGCTGATGACCACGCACTGGGTGGGCCCGCTGCTGCTGGTGTTCCCGGTGATCCTGGTCAACTCGCTGCTCTACCACGCCGCCGAGCGGCGGGCGCACCTGGAGCGGCTGCTGCGCGAGCAGCAGCAGCTGCACGCCCGGCTCACCGAGGACGCGCACACCGACTACCGGACCGGCCTGCTCAACACCAACGGCCTGGCCGAGTACGCCACCCGGCTCACCGAGCGCTGCCGGCACGACGGGAAGCCGGTGACCGTGCTGGCCATCGACCTGGACCACTTCAAGCGGATCAACGACACGTGGGGCCACCCGGCGGGCAACGCCGTGCTGGCCGAGGTCGGCCGGATCCTGCGGGAGAAGCTGCGGCCGGGCGACGTGGCCGGGCGCGACGGCGGCGAGGAGTTCGTCGTGGTGCTCGCCGACACCGGCCTCGCCCAGGGCACGGCCATCGCGGAACGGGTGCGCGAGGCGATCGGCGAGATGTCCGTGATGACCACCGACAAGCACCGCAACACGGTGACCCTGCGGGGCCGGAACCTGCCGCTGATGAGCGGCGACCAGGACGTCCGGGCCATCTCCGCGTCCATCGGCGTCGCCGTGCTGCCCGAGCACGGCGAGCACCTCGTCGACGCCCAGCACTGCGCCGACGCCGCGCTCTACACGGCCAAGGAGAACGGCCGGAACCAGGTGCGCGTGGCCGCGGGCGAGGTCCGGCTGCTGCCCACGCCCCGGCTGGACCAGCCGGTGGGCGAGGCGCAGGCCGAGGTCACCCGCTCGGCCTGACCGGGTCCGCGCCCGGACAGGCCCCGGGGCGCGGTCAGCGGCCCTTCCGGGGGGCCCGCCGCGCGTACGCCCGCACGTCAACGTCGAGGTCATGGAGCGCTCGTTCCGGCGCTGTCACCATCTCGGGCCTGGCGGCCCAGTCGTGGGGTACCCACTTCTCGGCTCTTCTAACGCGAAAACTCCTGATTTTTCCGAGAAGGAGGATCGAGCCCCTACCGGGCGCGCACCCGCTTGCGGCCCGCGACCCGGCAGACCAGGTAGATCAGGAACGACACCGTGGTCACGAACACGCTGACCGGCACCCCCGGCGCGAGCGACAGCAGCATCCCGCCCAGCACGGACACCTCGGCGAACACCACGGCCAGCACGGTCGCCTTCACCGGGCTCGCGGTGACCCGGACCGCGGCCGCCGCCGGCGTGATCATCAGCGACAGCACCAGCAGCGCGCCGACGACCTGCACGCTCAACGCCGTGGCCACGCCGACCAGCACCGCGAACACCACGGTCAGCGCGTGCACCGGCACGCCGCGCGCCACCGCCACCGCCGGGTCGACGCTGGCGAAGTGCAGCGGGCGGTAGATGACCGCCAGCACCGCGAGCACCGCCAGCGACGAGCCGATCAGCAGCCACAGGTCGGTCGAGCCGACGCTGACGACCTGACCGGTGAGCAGGCCGAACTTGTTGGCCGCCCGGCCGCTGTAGAGGGCCTGGAACAGCACGCCCAGGCCCAGGCCGAACGCCAGGATCGCGCCGATCACCGAGTCGCGGTCGGCGTCGCGCACGCTCAGCAGCCCCAGCAGCAGCGCGGCGACCACGGAGCCCGCCAGGGCCCCGTACCCGACGCCGACGCCCAGCAGCAGGGCCGCCGCGCCGCCCGTGAACGCCAGCTCGCTCGTGCCGTGCACGGCGAAGGCCATCCGGCGCGTCACCACCAGCGGGCCGAGCAGCCCGGCGACGAGGCCCAGCACGGCGCCCGCGAGGAGCATGTCGCGCACGAAGTCGTAGCCGAGCAGCTGGACGGTCAGCCGCCAGTCGAAGAAGTTCTCCATCAGCCCTCATCCGCCACGTGGTGCGGCTCGTCCTCGCACACGTGCTGCGCGCCGACCACGTGGACCTGGCCGCGCACGCGGACCACCTCGACGTTCGTGCGGTACAGCTCGGTGAGCACCCGGGAGTTCATCACCTCGTCGGGCGTGCCGACCCGGAACCGGCCCTCCACCAGGTACAGCACCCGGTCCACCAGCGGCAGCACCGGGTTGATCTCGTGGGTCACGAACAGCACGGCCGTGCCCGCGGCCCGGCGGCGCGCGTCGATCAGGTCGCTGACCACGCGCTGGTTGGCGAGGTCGAGCGAGAGCAGCGGCTCGTCGCACAGCAGCACCTCGGGGTCGCCGACCAGGGCCTGCGCCACCCGCAGCCGCTGCTGCTCGCCGCCGGAGAGCAGGCCGACCGGGTCGTCGCCGTACCTGGTCGCGCCCACGGCGGCCAGCGCCGCGTCCACCTTCTCCCGCCGCTCCCGCCTGCCGCGCAGGCCGAGGCCCCAGCCGTGGCCGTCGAGGCCGAAGCCGACCAGGTCGCGGCCGCGCAGCGTGAGCGTGGTGTCGACGGCCCGCTGCTGCGGGACGTAGCCGATGCGCCGGTTGCCGCCGGCCACCCGCACGGTGCCCGCGGACAGCGGCTGGAGGCCCAGCAGCACCCGGATGAGGCTGGTCTTGCCCGAGCCGTTGGGCCCGAGCACGGCCACGAACTCACCGGGCGCCACGTCGAGGTCCAGCCCGTCCCACAGCACGCGGTCGCCGTAGGCCAGCCGCGCGCCGCGCAGCGCCACGGCCGCCCGCGCGCCGGCCGCCAGATCCGCCTCGCCCCGATCCGCCTCGCCCCGATCAGCCTCGCCCCGAACGGTCATGCGCCGAGCGCACCCACGAGGGCGTCAACCTGCTTGGTCATCCAGTCAAGGTAGCCGGTCGCGCCCTCGGGCAGCGTCTCGGTCACCTCCACGACGGGGACCCCGGCGGACCGGGCCGCGTCGACCACCTGCCCGGTGGCGGCGTTCTCCGTCTGCACGTTGTTGACCAGGGCCGACACCCGCTTGCCGTTGACCAGGTCGAGCACCTGCGCGAGCGCGGCGGCGGGCACGTCGGTCTCCTCCTCCACGGCGTCGCTGAACGACTCGGGGGTGGCGTCCCCGACGCCCGCCGCGTCGAGCAGGTAGTGGGCGACCGGCTCGGTCTGGAGGACCTCCTTGCCCGCGCCCTTGCCGTCGAGCCGCGCGGTCAGCTCGTCGAGCTTCGCGCCGAGGTCCGCCGCGTTGGCCTCGAACTCGGCCTTGCGGTCCGGGGCGATCGCGCCCAGGTCGGCGGCGGCCTGCTCGGCGACCTTGTGGACGGTCTCGAAGTCGTACCAGACGTGCTCGTTGACCGCGTGGTCGTGGCCGTGCCCGTCCTCGGCGCCCTGGTCGGCGGGCTCCTCGTGACCGGGCTCCTCGTGACCGGGCTCCTCGTGACCGGGCTCCTCGTGACCGGGCTCCTCGTGGCCGGGCTCCTCGTTGCCGGAGCCCTTGCCGGAGATCGGGAACGCCTCGATCTTCTTCGCGCCCTCGGTCTCGGGGCCGAGCAGGCCGGCGAAGAAGTCGTCGTAGCCGCCGCCGTTGAAGACGACCAGCCGGGCGTCGCGCACCGCGGCCACGTCGGCGGGCTTGCTCTCGTAGGAGTGCGGGTCGCCGGACGGGTCGTCGATGATCGAGGTGACCTCGACCGCGTCGCCGCCGACCGCCTCGACCACGCTGCCCCACACGTTCGTGGAGGCGACGACCTTGATCCGGTCGGCGCCGTCGGCGGCGGGCGCGTCCTGGCCGCCGCCGCCGCAGGCGGTGAGGGCGACGGCGGTCACGGCGGCCACCGCTCCGAGCATCGTGTTGCGGACCGTCATCAGCGCACTCCTCGACTGGTGGAACCACAGGCAATGGAAACCGTTGTCGAGTTCAGTTTAGAACTCCCCGCGACCGCGGAAGGCGCCGACCGAGTGATGGTGGGGACCGAGTGGCCCAGGACACGCCGGAGGGCCGCCCCCGCACGCGGGAACGGCCCTCCGGGAACACCGGTGTCAGTCGGTCAGGCGCAGACCGTTCTCCGGGTGGAACAGGTGGACCTCGCCGGCGTCGCGGACGGACACCTTCACCGTCTGGCCCAGGGTCGGCGGCGTGCGGCCGTCGACGCGGACCACGAACCGCTCGGGGGTGCCGTTGATGCGGACCGAGCCGTGCAGCAACGCGTCCGCGCCCAGCTCCTCGACCAGCTCGACGACCATCTCCATGCCGTGCTCGGCGGAGGAGACCAGGCCCAGCGACTCGGGCCGCACGCCGAAGGTGACCTCGGACAGGCCCTCGGCCGCGGCCCGGTCCAGCGCGCGCCGCTCCAGCGGCACCACGACGCCGTCGAGCTTCGCGCCCTCGCCGGTCAGCGGCACGGTCTTGAGGTTCATGGCGGGCGAGCCCATGAAGCCCGCGACGAACGCGTTGGCCGGCTTGTCGTACAGGTTGCGCGGGGTGTCGCACTGCTGGAGCAGGCCGTCCTTGAGCACCGCCACGCGGTGGCCCATGGTCATGGCCTCGACCTGGTCGTGCGTGACGTAGATCGTGGTGGTGCCGAGCCGCGCCTGGAGGGCGGCGATGTTCGCGCGGGTCTCCACGCGCAGCTTCGCGTCCAGGTTGGACAGCGGCTCGTCCATGAGGAACACGGAGGGCTCGCGCACGATCGCGCGGCCCATCGCGACGCGCTGGCGCTGACCGCCGGACAGGGCCTTCGGCTTGCGGTCCAGGTACTTGGTCAGGTCGAGCATCTTGGCCGCCTCGGCGACCTTCTCCTTGATCTCGGCCTTGTTCACGCCGCGCAGCTTGAGCGCGAAGCCCATGTTCTCCGCGACGGTCATGTGCGGGTAGAGCGCGTAGGACTGGAACACCATGGCGATGTCGCGGCCCTTCGGCGGGACGTTGGTGACGTCCTTGCCGCCGATGTGGATGGCGCCCTCGTCGACGTCCTCCAGGCCCGCGAGCATGCGCAGCGCGGTGGACTTGCCCGAGCCGGACGGACCGACCAGGACGAGGAACTCGCCGTCGGCGACATCCAGGGACAACTCGTCGACCGCGCGGACCGGCGGGTTGCCGGGGAAGATCCGCGACGCCTTGACGTAGGCGACCTCTGCCATGTGACGCACCTTTCACTACCAAGCTTTGCCGCAACGTTAGGGATCGCAAGCGCTTACGGGAACGGGTGGATTGGTCTAGTTTTCGACGCTTCGGCGACGACGACCCCCGGGAGCGCCGCCATCGCGAACTTCGAGCCGCTGCCCTTCGACGGGAGGGAGGCCATCGCCTCGTCGAACGACCTGCCCCCTACACCCGCGACGCGGAGGACTTCGCGGGCCTGGAACCCGTGGTCGAGGTCATCGCGGTCCGAACCGGGCCGGTATGCCTGGTGCGTGCCGACCGACCTGGTCCTGGTCCGCCACGCCCGCTCCGTGATCCCCACCCCGGCCGACCCCTGACCACGCCCGCCACCACGCCCGCAGCTGGGCCGACCCGGAGGGTGGCGAGAGCTCGAACGCGCTCACCGACCGGGGGCTGGAAGCGCTCGACGCCGTCGCCCGCGAGCACGAAGGCGGCGTCGTGCTCATCGGCACGCACGGCACGTTCGCCGCCCGCGCGCTGCTCGCCGCCGGTCACGCGGTGGACTGGCCGTTCCTGGTGGGCGTGCCCATGCCGGCGGTCTGCCGGCTGCGGTGGGACGGCGGGCCCACCGCAGCCTCGGGCCTACCCCTTGACCGCGCCTGACGACAGGCCGGTCACCAGGAACCGCTGGACCAGGTAGAACACCACGATCGCCGGGATCGCCACCAGGATCGACGCCGCCGCCAGGTGGCCCCACTCGGTCCGGTTCTGCTGCACGAACACCTGCAACCCGACCGCCAGCGTCTTCGACTCGTCCGCCGCCGACAGGAACGCCGACGCGAACGCCACCTCGCCCCACGCCGTGAGGAACGCGTAGAACGCGGTCACCGCCAGGCCCGGCCGGGCCAGCGGCAGCACCAGCCGCCAGAAGACGCCGAACGGGGACAGGCCGTCCACGCGGCCCGCCTCGTCGATGTCGCCGGGGATGGTGTCGAAGTAGCCCTTCAGCATGTAGGTGCAGAACGGCACCGCGGTGGTGCAGTACACGAGCACCAGGCCGAACGACGTGCCCTGCAACCCCAGTTCGAGCAGGATGTTGTACAGCGGCACGATCAGCACCGCGAACGGGAACATCTGCACGACCAGGAACGACAGCATCAGCGACCGCTTGCCGGGGAAGCGGAACCGCGAGGCCGCGTAGCCCGTGGTCGCCGACAGGAACACCGCGAGCACCGTGGTCATCAGGGCGATCAGCACCGAGTTGCCGAACCAGGCCAGGAAGTCGCCCTTCTCCCCGGACAGGATGCGCGCGTAGTTGTCCAGGCTCGACTCGTTGACCAGCTTCGGCGTGGTCTCCACGGCCCGCGCGTCCGGCTTGAACGACGTCACCAGCACCCAGAACACCGGGAACACCGCGATCAGCGACGCGACGACCAGCGCGGCGTGCAGGCCGACGCTGGCCAACCTCGACCGCTCGGAGCGCTTGGGCGCCCGGACCGGCTGGGCCGCCGTGAAGGAAGCCGCCTCGACCGACATCACCACACCTCGCCTTGCTTGCGCAGCGCGCGCCGGTACACGCCCGCGAACACGAGCAGCACGGACAGGATCAGCACGCCGTAGGTGGACGCCACCGCGTAGTCGCGGGACGCGCCGGAGAAGAACCGCTCGAACGCGTAGGTCACGAGGATCCGCGTGTTGGGGTTCGGCCCGGTGATCAGGTAGATGATCGCGAACATGTTGAACGTCCAGATGATGCCCAGCAGCACCACCGTGCTGGACACCGCCTGCAACCCGGGCAGCGTCACGTGCCGGAACCGCTGCCACGCCGAGGCGCCGTCCACCTCGGCCGCCTCGTAGAGGTCGCCCGGGATGGACTGGAGGCCGCCCAGCAGCGCCACCATCATGAACGGCACGCCGAGCCAGGTGTTGACGACCATGACCGCGACCAGCGCCCAGTCCGACTGGCCCAGCCACACCGGGTCGGGCAGGCCGACGGCCCGCAGGGCCTGGTTGATGATCCCGTACTGCGCGTTGAACATGTACTTCCACGCGAACGCGCTGATGAACGCGGGCACCGCCCACGGCAGGATCAGCAGCACCCGGTACACCGCCCGCCCGCGCACCTGCCGGTTGAGCAGCAGGGCGAGGCCGAGGCCGATGGTGTAGTGGCAGAACACGCACCCGAACGTCCAGATCAGCGTGCGGACCAGCGTGCCCCAGAAGGAGCCGAAGCTGGTGTCGCCGGACAGGACGTTGAGGTAGTTGCCCAGCCCCACCCAGTCGTAGCTCGCCGGCCGGTCGAGGACCGGGTTGGCGATGTTGCCCTCGTTGATGTCGGTGAAGGTGAAGTACACGCCCTGGGCGAGCGGGAACAGCACCAGCACCGCGATGACCACCACGACCGGCAGCACCATCGCGTACGCGTACCAGTGCCGGTCCAGGAACCTGCGCACCGAAGTCTCCCTTCCGCGTGCCCGTGGGGGCTCCCCCGGGCGGGGAAGCCCTCACGGGGCCGTGTCAGCCGACGGTGTACTCGGGGACGACGGTGTCCTTGTAGGCCTTGGCGACCTCGTCCAGCGCGGTCTTGGCGTCCTTCTTGCCGGCCAGGAAGTCGGCGTAGGCGATCTTCAGCGGGTCGAACAGCTGGCCGCCCTCGGGGATCCAGGCGCGCGCGTGCGCGGACGTGACGACCGGCTCGAACGCGGAGACGACCTCGTTGGCCTTGACGTCGGCGTTCTCGTAGGCGGACTTGCGGGTGGGCAGCAGGCCCAGCTCCTTGGCGACGGCCACCTGCGACTCGACGCTGCTCATGCAGGCGATGAACTTGACCGAGGAGTCCTTGGCCTTGGTGCCCTGGCGGATCACGTAGTTGTGGCCGCCGACCGGCGCGGAGCCCTCGCCGGCGGTCTCGCCGGGCACGGGCGCGATGCCGAGGTTGGCGGCGTCGGTGAACGCGGCGCCCTTGAGGTAGTCGGCGACCGACCACGGGCCGTTGACCACCATGGCGACCTCGCCGGAGGTGAACGCGGCCTGCATGTTGTTGTAGGAGTTGGCCGGGTCGAGCGCGGTGGTCGCGGCCTTGGCGTCCAGCAGGCCCTTGGCGGTCTCCAGCGCCTTCACGTTCTCGGCGGAGTTGACCACGATCTCCTTCGCGTCGGCGTCGACCAGGTCGCCGCCCGCGCCGTAGATGAACGGCAGCGCGTAGTAGGCGTCGTTGTTGATGAAGATGGTCTTCTCGCCGCCGAGCTTGGCGGCGGCGGCCTGGACCTCGGCCCAGGTCTTCGGCGGCTCGACGCCCGCGTCGGCCAGCAGCTTCTTGTTGTAGAACAGCGCCAGGGAGTCGGTGACCTGGGGCACGCCGTAGGACTTGCCCTCGAACTTCGTGGAGCCCAGCGGGGTCTCCAGGAAGTCGGAGGTGTCGCCCGCCAGCTCGGTGCCGGTCAGGTCGACGACGTAGCCCAGCTTGGCCAGCTGCGGCACCCAGGCGACCTCGGCGCGGAACACGTCGGGGCCCTGGCCGCCCTGCGCGGCGGTCCGGTAGTTGTTGAGCGCCTGGTCGAAGGCGACGGTCTCGGCCTTGACCTTGTAGCCGCCCTTGGTGGCGCAGTCCTGAGCCAGCTTGGTGAACACCGGGCTCTCGTTGGGGCCGCTGGTGTCCCAGAAGGTGACCTCGCCGGAATCGCCGGCGTCCGATCCGCCGTCACCACCGCCGCACGCGGTGAGGACGAGGGCGCTTGCTGCCGCCACTGCGGTCACGAGGGTGGTACGTCGCATCGTTGCTGTCGTCCCTCCTGCTGGACCTTCATCGCGATGAAGGCTCTTGCAAGAACTTGCGAAATTGTTGACGCGGATTTCATCCCGCCGACCTGGGCCGGGTCAAGGCCAGGACGGTAACCAAGCCGTAACGGCCCGGCGATCCCGGGCGAAACCGTGATGGGCGTTGCAAAAATTTGCCGCTGGCGGCAGGCTGCACGTCACCCACAACCCAAGCGAGGAGGCATGGTGTCCGGTCTGTCCGAGATCGCCAGGGCAGCCGGGGTGAGCATCTCGACGGTCAGCCGGGTGCTCAACCGCCGGGCGGGTGTCAACGACGAAACGCGCCAGCGCGTGCTCGCCGTGCTCGCCGAGATGCCCTACACGCCTCGCGGGTTGGGGGCGCTCCAGCGGACGGGCGTGATCGGGCTGCTGGTGCCCGAGCTGTCGAACCCGGTGTTCCCGGCGTTCGCCGAGGCGCTGGAGGTCCGCGCGGCGCGCCTGGGCTACTCGTCGCTGCTGTGCAACACGCGCGCCACCGGCGCGGCCGCCATGGGCGAGGAGGAGTACGTGCGGATGCTCCTCGCGCGCGGCGTCGAGGGCATGGTGTTCGTGTCGCCGGAGATCACCAACACGGAGGTGCCGCTCGGGCAGGCGCCGCGGCCGTCGTACTACGCGAAGCTGCTGGGCGACGGCGTGCACATGGTGTTCGTCAACGGGGCCACGCCGTCGCTGGACGTGCCGGACGTGACCGTGGACGAGCAGCACGCCGGGTACGCGGCGACGCGGCACCTGGTGGAGCTGGGTCACCGGCGGATCGGGTTCGTCTCCGGGCCGGCGCGGTCGCTGCCGTCGCGGCTCAAGCGCGCCGGGTGGGCGGCGGCGCTGGAGGAGGACGGGCTGCCCGCGTCGTCGGACTTCGTGGCGCACGGGCCGTTCGGGCCGGAGGGCGGCGCGACGGCCGTGGCCGCGCTGCTGGACACGGTGCGGCCGACCGCGGTGATCTGCTCGTCCGACCACATGGCGATCGGCGTGCTGCGGGAGGCGCACCGCCGCGGGCTGCGGGTGCCGGGCGACCTGGCCGTGGTCGGCTTCGACGACATCCCGCTGGCGTCGTACTGCTCGCCGTCGTTGACCACCCTGGCGCAGCCGATCGAGGAAATGGCGGCGGCCGCGGTGGACGAGCTGGTGCACCGGCTCGACCCCGATCGGCGGCGTCGGCCGGCGGGCAATTACACGCGCGTGTTCCGCCCCAAGCTGGTGGTGCGCGAGTCGTCCGCGCCACCCTCATTGGTTTAGACCAAAGTACTGTTAAGTAACCTGCAATCACCTGCGCTGATGGTGAATTTGAGGGACGCCCGTCACCCCCACTTCTGTAATTGGTTCTGAACCGTTACGGTCACTTCATGGCGCGGTCGATGCATGTGCGACGCCCGGCGACGCTCGCCTCACTGGCGGCGGAGCTGGGTGTTTCCCGGACAACGGTGTCCAACGCGTACAACCGTCCCGACCAGCTCTCGCCGGAGCTGCGACGCCGGGTGTTGGAGACAGCGAGAAGACTCGGCTACCCGGGCCCCGACCCGGTGGCCCGTTCACTGCGCACGCGCAAGGCCGGTGCGGTGGGCCTGCTGCTCACCGAGAACCTGTCCTACGCGTTCCGCGACCCGGCGGCGATCGGGTTCCTGGAGGGCCTGGCGCTCGCGTGCGAGGACGCCGGGCAGGGGCTGCTGCTCGTGCCCGCGAACCCCGAGCGCGAGGACGTGGCGGCGGTGCACCGGGCGGGGGTGGACGGCTTCGTCGTCTACTCGGTGCCCGACGACGACCCGCACCTCGCCGCCGTGCTGGAGCGGCCGGTGCCGACCGTCGTGTGCGACCAGCCCGACATCGACGACGTCGACCGCGTCGGCATCGACGACCAGGCCGCGATGAACTCCCTGGCGCAGCACCTGATCTCGCTGGGGCACCGGCGGGTCGGCGTGGTGTGCATGCGGCTGGCCCGCGACCGCAACGACGGCTTCGTCACGGCGGAGCGGCAGGCGGCGGCGCACTTCCACGTGCAGCGGGCGCGCCTGGCGGGCCTCGCGCAGGCCTTCGGCTCGGTGGGCGTCGACTGGAACGCGATCCCCGTGGTCGAGCGCTTCGACCACACCACCGCCTCGGGCGCCTCGGCCGCCGCCCAGGTGCTGGACCGCGACCCGCAGATCACGGCGCTGGTCTGCACCTCGGACATCCTGGCGCTGGGCGCGCTCGGCGAGGCGCAGCGGCGCGGGCTGCGCGTGCCGCAGGACCTGACCGTCACCGGCTTCGACGGCATCCGGGAGGCCGAGCAGGCCGGCCTGACCACCGTCCGGCAGCCGGTGCTGGAGAAGGGCCGCGCGGCGGGCAAGCTGCTGCTGGACTCGGCGGAGCGCACCCGGCCCCGCTCGGTCACCCTGGCCACGGAGCTGATCCACGGCGTCACCGCCGCGCCACCGCGCGGCACGGCCGAGGAGCGCTGGTTCGGGCCCTGACCCGCCCGGGCACCGCACGCATGACCGCCGCACGGGGGGTCCTCGCCCGGGGACCCCTGTTCCGCCGTGCCGCAACCCGGCGCGCCGGGCCCCGCACGCCGCCGGGTGGACGTTCCACCACGTGGACCCCCGGCCGCGCGGGACGACAATCGGGACCATGCCGCTCCCCTCGCAGCCGCTCCGCCGCCTCGGCTTCCTGACCATCGGCCTGTTCGACGAGGCCGACCCCCGCCGCGGCCACGAGTCGACGCTGGACGTCATCCGGCTGGGCGAGGACCTGGGCCTCGACAGCGCCTGGGTGCGGCACCGGCACCTCCAGTTCGGCATCTCCTCGCCCGTCGCCGTGCTGGCCGCGGCGTCCCAGCGCACCTCGCGCATCGAGCTGGGCACCGCCGTCACCCCGCTGGGCTGGGAGAACCCGGTCCGCCTCGCCGAGGACCTGGCAACGGTCGACGTGCTGTCCGGCGGTCGGCTCAACCCCGGCGTCAGCGTCGGCCCGCCGATCCACTACGAGCAGGTGAAGCACGCCCTCTACCCGGACACCGCCGACGTCGAGGACTTCGGCCACCGGCGCGTCCGGCGCCTGCTCGACGCGCTGGCCGGCGAGCCCGTCAGCGACTTCGAGGGCGCCGAGGGCATCGAGGTGTTCTCCCGGCGCGTCCAACCGCACTCCCCCGGCCTGCGCGACCGCGCCTGGTACGGCGGCGGCAGCCTGGCCTCGGCCCGCTGGGCGGGCGAGAACCGGATGAACTTCATGGTCAGCAACGTGGTCAAGGGCGAGGGCCGCCCGGAGGGGTTCGCCGACATCCAGCGCTCCCACGTGGAGGCGTTCCGGGCCGCGCACCCCGGCGCGGGCCGCGTCTCGCAGGGGCTGGTCGTCATCCCCACCGACAGCGCGACCGCCGAGCAGCGCGCGAAGTACGAGGGCTACGCGGCCGGGCGCCTGCCGCGCACCAGCAGCCCGCAGGGGCCGAACGCCCTGTGGTTCGCGCCGGACCTCGTGGGCCCCGCGGAGGGGATCGCCGAGCGCCTGTACGCCGACGCCGCCTTCCGGGAGGTGGACGAGGCGGTCTTCGCCCTGCCGTTCACCTTCGGGCCCGAGGACTACGCGCAGCTCCTGACCGACATCGCCACGAAGCTCGGCCCGGCGCTGGGGTGGGAGCCGAACCGGGCCGGGTGATCAGGTCAGCCGGAACACCACCGGGTCGCTCGCCTTGCCCGCCACCTTCGCGACCAGCAGGTAGTCGCCGGGCCCGAGCCGCCGGTGGCCGCCGCAGCCCGGTTCCGACGTGGTGCCCGACCAGCGCAGGCCGTAGGTGAACCGCTCGCCCGGCCGCAGCACGCGCACCTCGGAGCCACCGGTGGCGAAGCAGTCGTTGCTCGACCACAGCCGGGTCCCGCCGTCGACCGCGGTGACCACGAGCTCGCGCACGTGCCGCCCGATGTCCTTCGCGCACGGCAGCTGCCCCGCGTTGGAGACCGCGATGGCCAGACCCACCCCCTCGCCCGCCGCGACCGCGGGCTCGTCCAGCTCGGCGACCACGTGGAGCTGGGCGTCCTCGCACGGCGGCGGCGGTCCGGGCGGTGGGGTGGGCGCCGTCGTGCCCGGGGCGGTGGAGGGCGCGGCGGCCGGCGTCACCGGTGGTGCGGCCGGGGTCGGGTCGACCGGCCGCGGCGCGGCGGGGTCGGGGTCGCCGGACAGGACGGCGACCAGCCAGGCCAGGCCGACCAGCGCGATCGTCGCCACCGCGACCGCCAGGGCCCGCCGCCGCCGGTACACCGACGGCGGGAGAGGGCCCGTTGGCTCGGTCACCCGACGAAAATATCCTTGCGACCTGGAATGGACCGCTCAGCGGCGGTCCCCCGATGTGGTGAACGTGATCTCGGCCCGATCCGCTTGCCGGCATGCGGGAGCCGGGTTCCAATCCCAGGGAGACATGGAGGTGCGCGATGACCGCGATCGACGAACTGCTCCGCCGCAACGCCGAGATCGGCAACATCGTCCCCGGTGACCGCTCGTCGCCGCGGCCGTCGATGAAGATCGCCATCCTGACCTGCATGGACTCGCGGATCCGGGTGTTCGAGATCTTCGGCCTCAAGCAGGGCGAGGCGCACGTGCTGCGCAACGCGGGCGGCGTCGTCACCGACGACATGATCCGCTCGCTCGCGCTCAGCCAGCGCAAGCTGGGCACCGAGGAGGTCCTCCTGGTGCACCACACCAACTGCGGCCTGGAGATGGTCACCGAGGACGCGTTCAAGGACGAGCTGGAGCAGGACTCCGGCCTGCGGCCCACCTGGTCGGTCGAGGCGTTCCGCGAGGTCAAGGACAGCGTCCGGGGCTCGGTGAACCGCGTCCGGCACAGCCCGTTCCTGATCCACAAGGACAAGGTCCGCGGCTTCGTCTACGACGTGCACACCGGTGAGCTGGTCGAGGTCGCCTGACCCGTTCGTGGAACACTGGTCGGCGTTATGAGCCTGGACGCCGACCTCCTCCTCGACTGGTTCGCCGACACCGCCCGCGACCTGCCCTGGCGACGGCCGGAGTGCACCGCGTGGGGCGTGCTGGTCAGCGAGATCATGCTCCAGCAGACGCCGGTCGCCCGCGTCGAGCCGATCTGGCGCGAGTGGCTGGCCCGCTGGCCGACGCCGTCCGCCATGGCCGCCGCCACGCAGGGCGAGGTGCTGCGCGCCTGGGGCAAGCTCGGCTACCCCCGGCGCGCCCTCCGGCTGCACGCCGCCGCCGGCGCCATCGCCGAGCAGCACGACGACGTGGTCCCGGACGACGTGGACACGCTGCTCGCGCTGCCCGGCATCGGCGCCTACACGGCCCGCGCCGTGGCCGCGTTCGCCTACGGGAAGAAGTGCCCCGTGGTCGACACGAACGTGCGACGCGTGGTCGCCCGAGCGGTGCACGGCGCGGGCGACGCGGGCCCGCCGTCGACCACGAAGGACCTGCGCGACGTCGACGCCCTGCTGCCCGACGAGCGGGCCGCGACCTACTCGGCCGCGCTCATGGAGCTGGGCGCCCTGGTCTGCACGGCCCGCGCGCCCAAGTGCGCCGTCTGCCCCGTCCTCGCCACCTGCGCCTGGCAGCTCAACGGCCGCCCCGCCTACGACGGCCCGGCCAAGGCGGTGCAGAAGTTCGCGGGCACCGACCGGCAGGTGCGCGGCCTGCTGCTGGACGTGCTGCGCGGCACCACCGGACCGGTCGCCAAGACCGGGCTCGACGTGGTGTGGTCCGACGCGGGCCAGCGGGACCGGTGCCTGCACTCGCTGCTGGTCGACGGCCTGGTCGAGCAGACCGCCGACGGCCTGTTCGCGCTGCCCGGGGAGCACTAGGTGCACCTGCTCGTGGTCTTCTTCGACGACGGGGCCGACCGGGCCGTGCGGGAGCTGTGGCGGCGCATCGGCGTCGCGCCGGACCTGCCGCCCCACCTGACGTGCGCGTCCGCCGCCGTCATCGGCCCCAAGGTTCGCGCGGAGCTGCGCGAGGACCTGTCCCGCCTCTGGGTGCCCGACCTGTGGCTGCACGCGCTCAGCGCCACCGACGACGCCCTGGTGCTCGGCGCCGTGGTCGACGCCGAGCTGCTGGCCGTGCACTCGGCGATCCACGACGTGCTGGCGGGCCGCGTGAAGCACCCGACCGCCCGGCACCTGCCCGGCAGCTGGACCCCGCACTGCACCCTGCTCACCGGCGACGACGACGCGGTCAAGGCCGCGTTCGCCGAGCTGCACCCGGTCGCCCCGATCCGCGCCAAGGCCCGCCAGGTGGCCGTCGTGGACACTCAGACCGGCGGGATCGACCCGCTCAGGAACGCCTCCACCGCGCCCCGGTAGACCTCCGGGGCCTCGTCGTGCACCACGTGCCCCGACTCGGGCACCACCACGTGGTGCGCGGTGAGCCCCCGGGCCGCGCACCGCCGGACCACCTCGGCCATCTGCCCCGCGGGCAGCGCGCCCCGCCCGGCCTCGACCACCAGCAGCGGGCACCGGATCGCGTCCACGAAGTCCCAGTAGGACCGCTCGCCCCACTCCGCGGCGATCTCGTACAGGTCGTCCAGCTCGGCGATCAGGTGCCACCCGTCGGCCCGCTCCTCGAACAGCTCCTCCACCCGCGGCACGTCCACCACCGTCCGCACGTGCGCCAACGACCGGAACGGCGCCGGCCACGCCTCGAAGTACCAGCGCCACTCGTCGACCGAGCGGCCCCGGTTGTCCGGCACGACGTCCTCCGCGACGACCCCGCGCACCAGGTCGGGCCGCAGCGCGGCGAGCGCCCACGCGTGCAGGCCGCCCATGGAGTGCCCGACCACCACCGCCGGCCCCAGGTCCAGCCGCTCGATCGCCGACGCCGCGTCGGCGACGAAGTCCTCGGTCCGGAAGGGACCGCGCCGGGGGTTCCGCCCGTGCCCGCGCGCGTCGAGGCCGACGACCCGGCCGTGAGGCTTGAGCCACTGCGCGACCGTCCACCACGTGCTCGCCCGGCTCATGAGGCCGTGCAGCAGCAGGATGCCGGGCCCCGAGCCGCCGAACTCCACCACGCTCATGCGTGCATCATGTCGCCATGGCCATCAGCTCCAAGGCGCGCCCGTACCTGCTCGTCCTCTGCCTGGTGCTGGTGGTCGCCGGCGTCCTCGTGGCCAGGCTGCCGCACGACCGGCAGGCGGGCCCGACGACCACCGGCCCGACCACGCCGACCGTGGTCGGCGCCGAGGGCGGCGACGGCGCGGGCGACGCGTACTACCCGCAGGACGGCAACACCGGCTACGACGTCGGCGGCTACGACGTCAGCGTCACCTACGACCCGGCCACCGGACGGCTGGACGGCGTGACGGAGGTCACCGCCACGGCCACCGCCGCCCTCACCCGGTTCAACCTGGACCTGTACCGGCTGGAGGTCACCGAGGTGCTGGTGCGCGGGGTGCCCGCGACCTTCCACCAGGAGGGCGAGCACGAGCTGGTGATCACCCCGGGGACGCCGCTGGCCGACGGCGAGGGGTTCACCACGACCGTGCGGTACGGCGGCGAGCCCACCGTCTTCAAGGACCGGGCCCTGGGCAGCAGCGGCTGGCAGGTCTCGCGGGGCGGCGGCGCGTTCGCGGCCGGCGAGCCCCACTCGGCGACGACCTGGTTCCCCGCCAACGACACCCCGCGCGACAAGGCGACGTTCGCCGTCACCGCCCGCGTCCCCGAGGGCTGGTCGGTCGTCTCCAACGGGACCGAGCGGGAGGAGCCCGTCACCGCCGACGGCTGGACGTCGTTCCGCTGGGCGGCCGAGGAGCCGATGGCCACCTACCTGACCACCATCGCCGTCGAGCGGTGGACGTTCGAGCGCTCCACCCTCGCCGACGGCACCCCGGTGGTCGACGCCTACGCGCCCGGCGCCGAGGCCGCCCGCCAACACCAGCGCAGGCTCCCGGAGGTCCTCGACTTCCTCTCCGAGAAGTTCGGCCCCTACCCCTTCGGCAGCGCCGGCGGCATCTTCCTGGCCGATGACATCGGGTTCTCCCTGGAGACCCAGACCAGGCCCGTCTACGCGGGCTGGGCGAGCCTGGACACCGTGGTGCACGAGAACGCCCACCAGTGGTTCGGCGACCTGGTGTCCGTGGAGAGCTGGTCCGACATCTGCCTGAACGAGTGCATCGCCAGCTACGCGGAGTGGCTGTGGGACGAGGCCCGGAACGGCGCCGACCTCGACGCCCTCTACCGCGGCACGATCGACGAGGTCGCCGACCGCGACGCCTACTGGGGGCGCAAGCTCTACGACATGGGCCGCGGCAACGAGTTCCGCGGCGTCTACGACAAGGGGCGGCTCGCCGTGCACGCCCTGCGCCGCCAGATCGGCGACGAGGACTTCGACCGGGTGCTCAAGGGGTGGATCGCCGAGCACCGGGGCGGCAACGCGTCCTGGCCCGAGTTCGAGGCCCACGTCGAGCGGGTGTCCGGCCAGGACCTCGACGCCTTCTTCGCGGCCTGGTTCCGCGGCGACGAGATCCCGGCCGACGAGCACCTGTACCCGGGTTCGCTACGCCGCTAGCGGGCTCTGCTGGTGGAGCGCCACCAGCCACCCGTCGCCCTCGCGGGCGTACACGGTCGTCGCCAGCGCCGAGAACCCCACCTCGCGCTCGCCGACGAGGGCCACCACGTCCACCCGGTAGGTGACCGCCGCGCCGCCGTCGCCGACCCCGACCACGCGGACGTCGGACAGCGCGGTCTTCAGGTACGGGTTGCGGTTCGCCCCGATGGTCGCCACGGCGTCGGCCTTGGTCATCACGCCGTACTGGCTCACCGCCACCGCGTCGTCCCGCAGGGACCGCTCGTAGAACGCGCCGTCGCCCTCGCGGTTCGCGCGCCACAGCTCTTCTTCCAACCCGATCAGCTCGTCCATCACGGCGCCCATGTAACCAGGTAAGCCGGTAGAGGGAAACCGCCTACAGTGGTTACATGCCGACCTGGGCCAGGACCCTCACCGGGCACGACGGCCGGCGCTACCGCTTCGACCCCGGTTCCTTCAGCCTCGAACTGCTGGTCACCGGCGGTCCGGGCGAGTACCGCCGGTACGAGGTCCTGCACGCGCCGGAGGACCTCGCCACCTGGCTGCGCGACTGCCGCCTCACCACCACCGCCCCGATCACCGACGTCCACGTCACCCACGAGGACCTCGAACGCGTCAAGGCCCTCCGCGACGCGTTCCTGCGCGTGGCGCGGGCCCTGGCCCACGGCGCCGCGCCCGACCCCGCGCACGTCGAAGCCCTCAACGCCGCCACCGCCGAGACGCCGCGCCCCCGCCTCGACCCGGGGACCCTCGCCCTCGCCTGGGCGGCCCCGGTGACCGGCGCCCAGGTCCTCGGCGCGGCGGCCCGCGACGCCGTGCGCACCATCGCCACCGGCGCCATCCGCGAGTGCTCGGCCGACGACTGCCGGCTGCTCTTCCTCGACACCTCCCGCTCCGGCAGCCGGCGGTGGTGCTCCATGGAGCGCTGCGGCAACCGCCACAAGGTCCGCACCCACCGCGTCCGCCGCGAGGCCGAACCCCTGTAACGTCGGACCCATGGCGGTTGTGAAGATCAACGCGATCCACGTGCCCGACGGCTCGGGCCCGGAGCTGGAGAAGCGGTTCGCCGCGCGCCTGGGCGCCGTCGACTCCGAGCCCGGCTTCCTCGGCTTCCAGCTGCTCAGGCCGGTCAAGGGCGACACCCGGTACTTCGTGGTGACCCAGTGGGAGACCGAGGAGGACTTCCGGAACTGGCTGGGCGGCAGCGCCAAGGAGGCCCACGCGGGCGAGCGCGCCAAGCCCGTCGGCACCGGCTCCGACCTGCTGGAGTTCGAGGTCGTCCTCAGCTCCACCCCCCGACCCCGGGGGTGAGCGAGGCCCTCGACCGGGCCGCGGACCTCATCACGAACGCCGACGCGATCCTCGTGTGCGCCGGCGCGGGCATGGGCGTGGACTCCGGCCTGCCGGACTTCCGGGGCACCACCGGCTTCTGGCAGGCGTACCCGCCCTACGCCCGCCTCGGCCTGCGCTTCGAGGAACTGGCGGATCCGGTCCACTTCGCCGAGGACCCGGCGCTCGCCTGGGGCTTCTACGGCCACCGCCTGGCCCTCTACCGCGCCACGGCGCCCCACGAGGGCTTCCACGTCCTCAAGAGCTGGAACGCCCGCGTCTTCACCTCCAACGTCGACGGCCAGTTCCAGCGGGCCGGCTTCACCGACGTGGCCGAGGTCCACGGCTCGATCCACCACCTCCAGTGCACCGGGCCGTGCACGGACGACACCTGGCCCAACGACCGGGGCGTCACCGTCGACCCGGACACCATGCGGGCCGAGGGCCCACTCCCCACCTGCCCGAACTGCGGCGGCCTGGCCAGGCCGAACATCCTCATGTTCGGCGACCGGTCCTGGGTGCCCCACCGCTCCCGGGAAGCCCTGGACGCCCTCGCCACCTGGCGCCGCGGGAAGAGGGGCGTCACCGTCATCGAGATCGGCGCGGGCACCGCCGTCCCCACCGTCCGCCGCCAGGCGGAGCTGGCCGCCGCCGCCACGGGCAACCTGATCCGCATCAACCCCCGCGAGCCGGGCATCAGGCACGACCGGGGCGTCTCCCTGCCCCTGGGCGCCCGCGAAGCCCTCACCGAGCTGGCACGACGAACCGGCTGACCACCGCCCGGTGATCGGTCCCCGGCACGTCCACCACCTCGAAGGAGTCCACCGGGCACCGCCCGTCCACCAGCACGTGGTCGATCACCACCGGCGGCGGCCACAGCGCCCCGGAAGGCCAGGTGGGCGTCAACCCCGCCCCGACCTGGTCCGCCGCGTCCACGTACCCGCTGTTCAGCAGCCGCCGCAACCCCACGTGGTCCAGCGTGGCGTTGAAGTCGCCCGCCAGCACCCGCACCGGCCCGTCCAGCTCCCGCTCCGGCAGCCCGGCCAGGTCCCGCTGCCACGTCTCGGGCCCGGCCTCGACCACCGGCGGCAACGGGTGCACCGACACCACTTCGAGGTCGTCGCCGGGCAGGTCCACCAGCGCCCCGGCCTGCCGCAACGAACTCGGCGCGGTCAGCTCCCGGGCCGTCAGCGGGTACCGCGACGCGATCCCCGACCCGGACCCGCCGGGCTCGTCCAGCAGGTGCCGGTGGGGCAGCACGGACCCCAACCCGGCCCGGTCGAGGTCACCGACCATCGCCGGCGTCAACTCCTGCATCGCCAGCACGTCGACCCGGTGCCGCCGGACGAGGTCCACCACGACCTCGGCATCGGCCTTCCCCACCAGGAAGTTCGACGCCATCACGGTCACGTCCCGCCCCACGCCCACCGGCCGGGAATCCGGGAAGGCCCGGGGGGCGACCGCCGCCACCAGCACCGCCGCCAGCGACAGCACCACCACCGCGACACCCCACCGGCGCAGCAGCAACGCCACCACCCCCAGCACCGCGCCACCCACCGTGAAGTAGGGCGTCAACGCCGTGGCGGCCACCATGTGACGAGTGCCATCCACGCCCAGCAGCCGCACGAACCCGGCCACCAGGAACACCACCGAGGCCATGACCAGCAAGAACGTCGTCCCGCCACGCCTGGTCCGGCGTCCCTCCAGTTCGACCACGACATCTAGTCTGCCCGAATGGAGGTATTGCTGACGGGCTTCGAACCCTTCGACGGCCAGCGCACCAACCCGTCGTGGGACGCGGCGAACGCCGTCCGGCCGTCCGGGTACGACCTGACCACCCTGCGACTGCCCTGCGTGTTCGACGAGTCCCTGAGGGTCCTCGAAGACGCCCTCACCACCCGCCGCTACGACGTGGTGGTCTCAGTGGGCCAAGCGGGGGGCCGCCCGCACATCACCCCGGAACGCGTGGCCGTCAACCTCAACGACGCCCGCATCCCCGACAACGCCGGCAACCAACCGGTGGACACCAGGGTGGTCCCCGACGCCCCGACCGCCTACTTCAGCACCCTCCCGGTCAAGGCCTGCACAGCCGCCCTCACCGCCGCGGGCATCCCCGCCGCCGTCTCCCACACCGCGGGCACCTTCGTCTGCAACCACGTCTTCTACGGCCTCATGCACCTGGCCGCGACGAAGCACCCCCACCTCAAAGCGGGCTTCGTCCACGTCCCCTACACCCCGGACCAGACCACCACAGCCCCCAGCCTCCCCCTGGTCACCACGGCACAGGCCCTGGACCTGATCATCCGCACCACCCTCACCACCCCCCAGGACCTCCACACCCCCACCAGCGGCACCCTCCACTAGCAGCACGAACCCCAAGCCGCTCGTGTCCTCCCCGGAGGCCTGCCCAGCGGCGAGCGCCGCTTTATCTTTCCGCCCGTGAACCAAGAACGCCCCCGGGACCAACGGTCCCGGGGGCGTTCCAGCAACTCAGATCAAGCAGACTCGGCGTCGGACTCCCCGCCGCCCTCGCCACCCGAGGAGGCGAGGTCCACCGGCGGCGCGTCCGGCACCCGCATCGGCTTCGACTCACCGCGGAACACGAACCGCGCCTTGTCGTCCGACTCGGTCTCGCCGTCCCAGCCCTCGACGTCGGTGATGATGATCTGCCCGGCCTGGATCTCGCCGAACAGGATCTTCTCCGACAGCTGGTCCTCGATCTCGCGCTGGATGGTCCGGCGCAGCGGCCGCGCGCCCAGCACGGGGTCGAACCCGCGCTTGGCCAGCAGCTTCTTCGCGCGATCCGTCAGCTCGATCGCCATGTCCTTGTTCTTCAACTGCTGCTCGACGCGGGCGATCATGAGATCCACCATCTTGATGATCTCGTCCTGCGTGAGCTGGTGGAAGACGATGATGTCGTCGATCCGGTTGAGGAACTCGGGCCGGAAGTGCTTCTTCAGCTCGTCGTTGACCTTGTTCTTCATCCGCTCGTAGTTGGACGCGGTGTCCTGACCCGAGGTGAAGCCCAAGCCCACGGCCTTGCTGATGTCCGACGTGCCCAGGTTCGACGTGAAGATGATGACGGTGTTCTTGAAGTCCACCGTCCGGCCCTGGCCGTCGGTCAGGCGCCCGTCCTCCAACACCTGCAACAGCGTGTTGTAGACCTCCTGGTGCGCCTTCTCGATCTCGTCGAACAGCACCACCGAGAACGGCTTGCGACGCACCTTCTCCGTCAGCTGGCCGCCCTCTTCGTAGCCCACGTACCCGGGAGGCGCGCCGAACAGCCGCGACGCGGTGTACCGGTCGTGGAACTCGCCCATGTCGATCTGGATGAGGGCGTCGTCCTCGCCGAACAGGAAGTTCGCCAGCGCCTTGGACAGCTCGGTCTTGCCCACGCCGGACGGGCCGGCGAAGATGAACGAGCCCGACGGCCGCTTCGGGTCCTTCAACCCGGCCCGGGTGCGGCGGATCGCCTGGGACACGGCCTTGACCGCGTCGACCTGGCCGATGATCCGCTTGTGCAGCTCGTCCTCCATGCGGAGCAGACGCGTGGTCTCCTCCTCGGTGAGCTTGAACACCGGGATCCCGGTCCAGTTCGCCAGCACCTCGGCGATCTGCTCGTCGTCGACCTCGGCGACGACGTCGAGGTCGCCGTCCTTCCACTGCTTCTCCCGCTCGGCCTTCTGGCCGAGCAGCTGCTTCTCCTGGTCCCGCAGCTTCGCCGCGCGCTCGAAGTCCTGCGCGTCGATCGCGGACTCCTTGTCCCGGCGCACGTCGGCGATCTTCTCGTCGAACTCGCGCAGGTCCGGCGGCGCGGTCATCCGGCGGATCCGCATCCGGGCCCCGGCCTCGTCGATCAGGTCGATCGCCTTGTCGGGCAGGAACCGGTCGTTGATGTACCGGTCCGCCAGCGTCGCCGCGGCCACCAGCGCGGAGTCGGTGATCGAGACGCGGTGGTGCGCCTCGTACCGGTCGCGCAGACCCTTCAGGATCTCGATGGTGTGCTCCAGCGACGGCTCGCCGACCTGGATCGGCTGGAACCGGCGCTCCAGCGCGGGGTCCTTCTCGACGTACTTGCGGTACTCGTCGAGGGTCGTCGCGCCGATGGTCTGGAGCTCACCGCGAGCCAGCATGGGCTTCAGGATCGAGGCCGCGTCGATGGCGCCCTCGGCCGCGCCCGCACCCACCAGGGTGTGGATCTCGTCGATGAACAGGATGATGTCGCCGCGGGTGCGGATCTCCTTGAGCACCTTCTTCAGGCGCTCCTCGAAGTCACCGCGGTACCGCGAGCCCGCCACCAGGGACCCCAGGTCCAGGGTGTAGAGCTGCTTGTCCTTGAGGGTCTCGGGCACCTCGCCCTTGACGACCATCTGGGCCAGGCCCTCGACCACGGCGGTCTTGCCCACGCCGGGCTCGCCGATCAGGACCGGGTTGTTCTTGGTGCGGCGGGACAGCACCTGCATGACCCGCTCGATCTCCTTGGTGCGCCCGATCACCGGGTCCAGCTTGCCCTCCCGCGCGGACGCGGTCAGGTTGCGCCCGAACTGGTCGAGCACCAGGGACGACGACGGGGTGCCCTCGCCGCGGCCGCCGGACTCGGCGGGCTCCTTGCCGCCCGAGTAGCCCGACAGCAGCTGGAGCACCTGCTGGCGCACGCGGTTGAGGTCGGCGCCCAGCTTGACGAGCACCTGGGCCGCGACGCCCTCGCCCTCGCGGATCAGACCCAGCAGGATGTGCTCGGTGCCGATGTAGTTGTGGCCGAGCTGGAGCGCCTCGCGCAACGACAGCTCGAGCACCTTCTTGGCGCGCGGGGTGAAGGGGATGTGACCGGAAGGGGCCTGCTGGCCTTGGCCGATGATCTCCTCGACCTGCTGGCGCACGCCCTCCAGCGCGATCCCCAACGACTCCAGCGCCTTGGCGGCGACACCTTCACCCTCGTGGATCAACCCCAGGAGGATGTGCTCGGTGCCGATGTAGTTGTGGTTGAGCATCCGGGCCTCTTCTTGGGCCAGGACAACCACCCGCCTCGCGCGGTCGGTGAACCTTTCGAACATTCGCACTCCCTGACTGCTGCGCCGGCGGTCCTCGAGCTCACCACAGGCAGACCGTGGAGAGCGCGGCACCGTGGGACCACTGTAGTCGCCGGCCCCGAGACTCTCAGTTCCCCTTCGCCCGCAGTCGCCTTCGGGGATCTCTGACATCGGTGCCAACGTGTGATCTGCCTGGGAGATTCCACGGATCGGGCGCTGTCCGCTCAGCGCGAACATTCAGCCGTTCGGCGTCCCGCACGTGACCGGTGTCACCGGATGGGCTTAACTTAGGGGAACCTCGGTAAGGTTAGGCAAGCCTGAGGAACCCCTCGGGTGAAGCCCGGGGAACCAACCCGGCGAAGACCCGCGGACGTTGAGGACCTTCTGGACATGACCGTACCGGCGAGGGTGACCGCACGCGAGGCGACGACCCCCCTGTCCGAATCCCTGACCAGGGCGGCGTCCCTGGCCACGGGGTTCGAGGTGCGGTTCGGCCTGCCGGTCGACCCGGTCGAGCGGGCGGCGTGGACGACCTGCGCGGAGTTCACCTCCGAGCCGGAGCGGTTCGACACCTGGCGCGGCGCGCTGGCCGAGTGGCTGCGCGACCAGTACGGCGAGGCGCCGGAGCGCACCACCGCCGGCTACGTCATGAGCT
Source organism: Saccharothrix xinjiangensis (assembly GCF_039527585.1). Lineage (NCBI taxonomy): Bacteria > Bacillati > Actinomycetota > Actinomycetes > Pseudonocardiales > Pseudonocardiaceae > Saccharothrix > Saccharothrix xinjiangensis. Next base: position 457,485 of record NZ_BAAAKE010000001.1, read on the forward strand.
GGTACCTCAACGTCGTCGGCGTGCTGGGCGGGGTGCTGTTCCACATGGCCCGCCGGGTGCCGTCGCTGCGCCCCTCCGACGTGGCCATCAAGGTGGCCGGCTCCGGCCGGCCGCACACCATGGGCGTGGCCCTGCTGACCGACGACTTCGCGTGCCTGCCCGACGACCCGGCGGGCAACCACCCGGCGGCCACCGTCGTCGCCGACGAGAACGCCCTGGCCGCGCTCCTGCGGGCCAGGTTCGCGGCGCACGGCGCGGCGTTCGTGGCGGCGTTCGGCCCGACCGTGCGGCTGGGCCGCCGGATGCTGTGGGCCGCGGCCACCGACGCCCTGGACAGCGCCGCGTGGACGGCGGGCCAGATGTGCGGCGACGAGTCCTCCGGCGTGGTGGACGCGGCGCTGCTGCTGCCCGCGAAGCTGGAGCCGTTCACCTCGGCCTCGACCCTGCGGGCGACCGAGACGGGCTGGACGCGCCGCCGCGAGAGCTGCTGCTTCCACTACGTCCTGCCGGGCGCCGAGGCCTGCGCCACGTGCCCGAGGGTGCGCTGACCGGTTCGGCTCGTGCCGGCCCCTCACCGGCGCGACCGCTCACCGGTGCCGGTGACCGATGGGCACCACCAGCGGCGTGCCCGCCACCGGGTCGACCACCACCTTCGCGTCCAGCCCGAACACCTCCAGCAGGGTCTCCTCGGTCAGCACCTCCGCGGGCGGCCCGGCCACCACGACCTCACCGGCCCTCATCGCCACCAGCCGGTCGGCGTACCGGGCGGCCAGGTTCAGGTCGTGCAGCACCATCACCACGGTCCGCCCGAACTCCGAGTTCAACCGCTGGACCAGGTCCAGCACGTCGATCTGGTGGGCCAGGTCCAGGTAGGTCGTCGGCTCGTCGAGCAGCAGCAGGTCCGTGCCCTGCGCCAGCGCCATCGAGATCCACGCCCGCTGCCGCTGCCCGCCGGACAGCTCGTCGACGGCCCGGTCGGCCAGCCCGCTCATCCCGGTCATCTCCAGCGCCGACGCGACCACGGCCTCGTCCTCCGCCGACCACTGGCGGTACCAGGCCTGGTGCGGGTGCCTGCCGCGCGCCACCAGCTCGGCCACGGTCAGCCCGTCGGGGGCCTGCGGCGACTGGGGCAGCGTCGCCAGCACCTTCGCCACCTCGCGGGTCGGCGTGCGGTCGATGCGCTCGCCGTCCAGCAGCACCTCGCCCGAGCGGGCGGGCAGCAACCGCCCCAGCGCCCGCAGCAGCGTCGACTTGCCGCACCCGTTGGGCCCGATGACGGCCGTCACCGAGCCGGTCAGCACGTCCAGGTCCAGCCCGGACACCACCAGCCGCTCGCCGTAGCCCACGGACAGCGCCCGCGCCCGCAGCCGGGCCCCCGGCGCCGCGCCAACCCCGGTCATACCCGTGCCTCCCGACGACTGCGGACCAGCAAGTACATGAGGTAGGGCGCGCCGAGCACGGCGGTCACCACGCCGACCGGCAGCTCGACCCCGCCGAACGCGACCCGCGTGACCAGGTCGGACGCCACCACCAGCAGCGCGCCGACCACCGCGGAACCCAGCACCGGCGGCGTGGCCGTGCCCGCCAGGCGCAGCGCGACCTGCGGCGACACCAGCGCCACGAACGCCACCGGCCCGGCCGCCGCCGTGGCCACGGACGCCAGCACGACCGCCAGCAGCAGCAGGCCAGCCCGCGCCCGGTCGAGCCGCACGCCCAGCCCACGCACCGTGTCGTCGTCCAGTTGCAGCGCGCCCAGCGACCGGGACCCCAGCAGCGCCACCGGCAGCAGCACCGCCAGCGCCGCCGCGACCGGCACGACGTGCTCCCACCCGCGGCCGTTCAGGCTGCCGGTCAGCCACGCCACGGCCCGCGCCGCGTCGGTGACGTCGCCGACGGTCAGCAGGTAGCTGGTGGCGTTGACGGCCACCGCGGCCACGCCGATGCCGACGAGCACCAGCCGGAACCCCTCGATGCCGCGCCGCCACGCCAGCCCGTGCACCAGCAGCCCGGCCACCAGCCCGCCGCCCAGGGCCGCGAGCGGCACCCCGAAGCTCGCCGCCGCGCCGCCGACCGCGCCGAACGACCCGGCGAAGGTGATCAGGAGCACCGCGCCCACCGCGGCGCCACCGCTGATCCCGAGCACGTCCGGGCTGGCCAGCGGGTTGCGCGCGATCGCCTGGAACAGCGCGCCGGCGATCCCGAACGCGGCGCCGACGCACACCCCGGTCAGCACCCTGGGCAGGCGCAGGTCGAGCACGATGAACCGCTGCCCGCGCGTCCCGCCGCCAAGGAGCACGTCGAACACCCGGCCCAGGCCGATCGGCACGTCGCCGAGCCCGACCGCGACCCCGCCCGCGACGGCCAGCGCCGCCAAGCCCGCGACGACCAGCGCCAACGGCCGCCACCGCAGCCGCCAGGACACCGGCCCGACGCGCACCCCGCCCCCGCCGCGCGCCTCGGCGACGACGCCGGCCGCCCCGCCCCGGCTCACAGCCCCACCAGCTTGCGCCGCCGCACCAGGGCGATGAAGAACGGCGCGCCCACCAGCGCCATCACGATGCCGACGTCCAGCTCGCCGGGCCGCGCCAGCACGCGCCCCAGCACGTCGGCCGCCAGCAGCACGACCGCGCCCACCACCCCCGAGAACGGCAGCAGCCACCGGTGGTCGGGCCCGGTCAGCGCCCGCGCCACGTGCGGCACCACGAGCCCGAGGAACCCGATCGGGCCGCACGCCGCGACCGCCCCGCCCACCAGCAGCGTGATCGCCACCACGCCCACCACCCGGGTCGCCGCGACGCGGTGCCCGAGGGACCGGGCCACCTCGTCGCCCAGGGCCAGCGCGTTGAGCCCGCCCGCGTTGAACGCCGCCAGGACCAGCCCGACCAGCAGGAACGGCAGCACCTGCCACAGCACCGCCAGTTCGCGCCCGGCGAGCCCGCCGACCTGCCAGAACCGGAACGCGTCCAGGCTCTGCCGGTCCAGCAGCACCAGCGCGGACACCAGGCCGGTCATCAGCGCGGACACCGCCGCGCCCGCCAGGGCCAGGGTCACCGGCGTCGGCCCGGAGCGGCCGGACCCGAGCAGGAACACCACCACGCTCGCCACCAGCGCGCCCGCGAAGGCCGACCACACGTACCCGTAGAGGTTGTCCACCCCTAGGGTGAAGATCGACAGGACCACCGCGAACGACGCGCCCTGCGTGACGCCGAGGATGCCGGGGTCGGCGAGCGGGTTGCGGGTGTGGCCCTGCATCAGCGCGCCGCCGACGCCCAGGGCCACGCCCACCGCCACGCCGAGGGCCGTCCGGGGCACCCGCAGCTCGCGCACGACCACGTCGTCCTCGGCGCCGGTCCGGGCGGTCAGCGCCCGCCACACCTCGTCCAGCGGGATGTCCCGCGCGCCCACGGCGACGCTCGCCAGGGCCACGAGGACCAGCACGCCGGACAGCGCGCCGAGGAGCGAGAGCAGGCGGGTGGCGCGGAGGCCCAAGGTTTCCCCCTCACCAGTCCAGACCAGGTGAGGGCAGCCTAACCGAACCCGACCGGGGAAGAGGCGCCGCGCCCGACGTGCCGAACACCACAACCAATCGAGACGGCCGAAGACCGAACAGAAGATCGCCGTGCGGGGAACGGGTGAACAAAAGGATCTTCAACGCGCGCCGGCCGTCGGGAAGATCACCTCATCGGACCCCGCGCTACTCGGCCGGCACGAGCCCCCACAAGTCCGTCGACACCCCCATCCGGCACGCGCGAAGCCCTCACCCGAACGACCGCACAAGCCTCCCCGACCCCCTACCGAGTCGGTGCGGAAAAACAACCAAGGGGCGCCGGAATACCCGGCGCCCCTTCGTCGATTGGCGTAATTGCCCGTGGCCTGCGCCACGTCGCCGTGGTCAGCCCTGCTGGTGGTAAGCCTCCAGCACCTCGGCCGGGATGCGGCCCCGGTCTGAGACCTTCATGCCCTGCTTGCGGGCCCACTCCCGAATCGCCTGGTTCTGTTCCCGGTCAGCCGAGGCCGGACGCGCCGCCTTCACACCGGCGGGCCGACCAGGACCGCGCTTGCGGCCACCGGCCTTGCGCGCGCTGGCGACGAAGTCGGCGAGGGCCTCGCGAAGCCTGGACGCATTGCCCTCGGAAAGGTCGATCTCGTAGGACACGCCGTCCAAACCGAAACCGACCGTCTCCTCGGCCTGCCCACCGTCCAGGTCATCGACCAGGGTCACGGTGACCTTCTGCGCCATGCGTATCCTCCTGGACTCGAATGCGCGGCGTGCTCCCCGACCGCGACCTAAAGCATTGGCGAGTGCAGGTTAGCGCACAAGTAGCGTAATCCGCCGCCCGGAGTCCGAGAAGTTACTCATTCCGGGCGCACGAGGGGGAACAGGATCGTCTCCCGGATACCGAGACCGGTGAGCGCCATGAGGAGGCGGTCGATGCCCATTCCGACCCCGCCGCTCGGTGGCATTCCGTACTCCAGCGATCGCAGAAAGTCTTCATCGACCGGCATGGCCTCGACGTCGCCACCGGCGCCAAGGCGCGCCTGGGCTTCCAACCGCTCCCGCTCCACCACCGGGTCGACCAGTTCGGAGTATCCCGTGGCCAACTCGAAACCGCGCACGTACAGGTCCCACTTTTCGGCCACACCCGGACGGGTGCGGTGCTGCCGGGTGAGGGGTGACGTCTCGACCGGGAAATCGCGCACGAACGTCGGCGCGTGCAGGCCGTCGCCGACCAGGTGCTCCCACAGCTCCTCGACCAACTTGCCGTGGCCCAGCTCGGGATCGACCTCGAAGCCGTGCTTGTCGGCCAGTTCCCGCAGCCGCTCCGCGGTGGTCCCCGGCGAGACCTCCTCGCCGACCGCCTCCGACAGCGACTCGTACATGCCCAGCGTGGTCCACTCGCCGCCGAGGTCGTACTCCTCGCCGTCGACCAGCGTCACCACGTGCGAGCCGGCGACCGCCAGCGCGGCCTCCTGGATCAACTCCCTGGTGAGGACCGCGTTCGTGTCGTAGGTGGCGTACGCCTCGTAGTACTCCAACATGGAGAACTCGGGCGAATGGGACGAGTCCATGCCCTCGTTGCGGAAGTTGCGGTTGATCTCGAAGACCTTCTCGATACCGCCGACCACGCAACGCTTGAGGTAGAGCTCCGGCGCGATGCGCAGGAACAGGTCGATGTCCAGGGCGTTCGAGCGGGTCACGAACGGCCGGGCGGTGGCGCCGCCCTGCAACGTCTGCAACATCGGCGTCTCGACTTCGACGAAACCGCGCCGGTGGAACGACTCCCGCAAGGAGCGGACCACGGCGGCCCGGTTGCGCACCGTGTTCCGCGCCTGCTCGCGCAGGATCAGATCCACGTAGCGCTGCCGAATGCGGGTTTCCTCGGCGAGTTCCTTGTGCGCGACCGGGAGCGGGCGCAGCGCCTTGGCCGTCAACCGCCACTCGTCGGCCAGCACGGACAGTTCGCCGCGGCGGGAGGTGATGACCTCGCCGTGCGCGAATACGTGGTCGCCCAAGTCGACGTCGGACTTCCATTCGGCCAGCGCCCGCTCGCCCACGCCGTCCAGGCTCAGCATCACCTGGAGTTCGGTGCCGTCGCCTTCGCGCAGCGTCGCGAAGCACAACTTGCCGGTGTTGCGGATGAACATGACCCGCCCGGTCACGCCCACGACGTCACCGGTGGACGTGTCGGGGTCCAGCCCCTGGTGGGCGTCGCGCACCTCGCGCAGCGTGTGCGTGCGGGGAACTTCGACCGGATAGGGATCGACGCCCCGTTCCAGCAGACGCGCCCGCTTCTCGCGGCGCACCCGCATCTGCTCGGGGAGGTCGTCGTCGCTGGTCGCGGAAGGGATCGCCGGCTGCTCGCTCACGGAGAGGAAGGGTACGGAAGAACTCGCCCGGTATTCGAACCGGCTCTCACTAGGCTCGGGCCGGTGACGTCAGACGACTTGCGCGCCCGGCGGGCGAACTCCTTCGGAGCGCACGCCGCGGCCTACGCGGAACACCGACCCGACTACCCGGTCGCCGCCGTCCGGTGGGCGCTGGGACCGCTGGGCGACGACGGCCCGCTCCGGGTGCTCGACCTGGCCGCGGGCACGGGGAAGCTGACCGGCGTGCTGCTCGCCGAGGGCCACCACGTCACCGCCGTCGAGCCGGACGAGGGGATGCTCGCCGAGCTGGTGCGCCGGCACGGCGCGGCGCGGGCGCTGCCGGGCTCCGCCGAGCGCATCCCGCTGCCGGACGACACCGTGGACGCGGTCCTGGTGGGACAGGCGTTCCACTGGTTCGACCCGGGGCGCGCGTTCCCGGAGATCGCGCGCGTGCTGCGGCCGGGCGGCGTGCTGGCGGCGCTGTGGAACGACCTGGACCGGTCGGTGCCGTGGCTCGTCGAGTTCGACCGGGTCGCCGGGTCGAGCGTCGGCTCGAACGACGCGCGCGGCGACTGGATGCCCGCGCACGAGGACTTCGCCGACGTGGCCGAGCGGGAGTTCCGGCACGCCCACCCGCGCACGGCCGAGTCGTTGGTGGCCACCGTCAACACCCATTCGCACATGCTGGTGATCCCGCCCGAGGAGCGCGACGAGGTCAACGCCCGGGTGCTCGCGTTCCTCGCCGCCAACCCCGAGACCGCCGGTGGCGGGTTCGACGTGCCCCTGACGACCCTCGTCAAGCGGGCGCGGTCGACGCGCTGAGCCGGCGCGCCGGGTCGACGTGCCGAGCCCGCGCGCCGAGCCGCGTCAGCGCATGTTCCGCTCGAACACCAGGCGCAGGCCCAGCAGCGTCAGGTCCGGCACGTGCGCCTGGATGGTGGCGGACTCCGTCACCACCAGGGGCGCGAGCCCGCCGGTGGCGATCACCGTCACCGGACCGGGCTCGCTCGCCTGGAGCTCGGCCACGATCCGCCGCACCAGGCCGTCGACCTGGCCGACGAACCCGTAGACGATGCCGGACTGGAGGCACTCGACGGTGTTCTTGCCGATCACCGACCGGGGCCGCACCAGCTCCACCTTGCGCAGCTGCGCGGCGCGGGAGGCCAGCGCGTCCACCGAGATCTCGATGCCCGGCGCCAGCGCGCCGCCGAGGAACTCGCCCTTGGCGGAGATGACGTCCAGGTTGGTCGAGGTGCCGAAGTCCACCACCACGCACGCGGTGCTGTGCAGGTGGTGCGCCGCCAGCGTGTTGATCACCCGGTCGGAGCCGACCTCCTTGGGGTTGTCCACCAGCAGCGGCACACCGGTCCGCACGCCCGGCTCGACCAGCACCTTCGGCACCGCCGAGTAGTAGCGGCCGAGCATCACGCGCAGCTCGCGCAGCACCGCGGGCACGGTGGACAGCGCCGAGATGCCGGTGACCTTGTCCGCGTACTCGCCGAGCAGGCCGCGCATGGTCAGCGCCAGCTCGTCGGCCGTCATCCGCGCGTCGGTGCGCATCCTCCAGTCGCGGACCAGGGAGGCCTTGTCCCCGGTGCCGTCGTACAGGCCGAGGACGATGTTGGTGTTGCCGACGTCGATGGCGAGGAGCACAGCCGTTCCCCCCTAGTTCTCGGCCTGGATCAGCGCGTCCAGCGCCGCCGCGTCCTCGGTCTCCGCGGGCGCGGCCTCGGCGTGCGCCCCGTTGGCGTGGGTCCCGTTCGCGGTCGCCCCGGTGGCCTGGGTCCCGGTGGCCTGGGCGGACGTGCCGCCGTTGACCAGGCCGGAGCCCTCCGGCGCGTGGGCGGGGTCGGCGCCGAGGTCGACCACCCGGTTGTCGGCGTCGACGAAGACGACCTTCGGCCGGTACGCCCGCGCCTCGGCGTCGTCCATCTGGCCGTAGGCGATGAGGATGACGAGGTCGCCGGGCTTCACCAGGTGCGCGGCCGCGCCGTTGATGCCGATCACGCCGCTGCCGCGCTCGCCGGGGATGACGTAGGTCTCCAGGCGCGCGCCGTTGGTGACGTCCACGATCGCGACCTGCTCGCCCGCCAGCAGGTCGGCGGCCTCCATCAGGTCCTCGTCCACCGTGACCGAGCCGACGTAGTGCAGGTCGGCCTGCGTGACGGTGGCCCGGTGGATCTTCGACTTGAGCATGGTGCGGAACACCGCGGTCCCCCTATCTACTCGTCACCGGTGCCGAGCAGCACGGCGGCGTTGTCGATCAGTCGGGTCGAGCCGACGCGGGCGGCGACCAGCAGCCGGGCGTCACCGTTCTCGGGCGCCGGACCGAGGTCGGGCGCGCGCAGCTCCAGGTAGTCCAGCTCGACGCCGGGCTCGGCGGCGAGCGTGTCGCGGGCCGCGGACAGCACGGCCCCCGCGCCCTGGCCGCTGACGTGCGCGCCCGCCACCAGCGCGGCGGACAGCGCGGTCGCCGCGTGCCGCTCGGCGTCGGACAGGTAGCGGTTGCGCGAGGACAGCGCCAGGCCGTCGGGCTCGCGCACGGTCGGCACGCCCACCACGTCCAGCGGGAAGTTCAAGTCGCGCGCCATCCGGTGGACCAGCGTGAGCTGCTGGTAGTCCTTCTCGCCGAACACCGCGTAGGTGGGCTGCACGATGTTGAACAGCTTGGCCACCACGGTCAGCACGCCCGCGAAGTGCCCCGGCCGCGACGCGCCCTCCAGCTCGTCGCCGAGCGGGCCCGGGTGGACGGTGACCGTGCCGCCCGGCGGGTACATGTCCTCCGCGGAGGGCGCGAACACCAGGCCGACGCGCTCCTCGCGGCAGATGTCCACATCGGACTCCAGGGTGCGCGGGTAGCGCTCGAAGTCCTCGCCCGGCCCGAACTGGGCGGGGTTCACGAAGACGGAGACGACGACCACGGTGTTCTGGAGCACCTGGGCCTCGCGGATCAGCTTGCGGTGACCCTCGTGCAGCGCGCCCATGGTCGGCACCAGCGCGACGTTGCGGCCGGCGGCCCGGAGCGCCTTCGTGACGCGGTTCAGCCGCCGGGGGTCGTGGTGCACCGTGACGTCGCCCGGCTTGTAGTCGTCCTTGGTGAGGGGCTTGGTCATGCCTGTTCAGTCCTCGAGGGTCGAGCGGACGTCGGACGCCGGTCCGGGCTTGAGCAGCCCGGCGGTTCGTGCGCGCGCCTCGGTGCGGCGCGCCAGGACCCGGTAGGCGGGCAGGGTCTCGTGGTCGGCGAGCACCGCCAGGTGCTTGGCCACGGTACCCGCGTCGCCGCGCGCCACCGGGCCGGTCAGCGCGCGGTCGCCGTGCCGCAGGACGTTGTCCAGCGCGGCCGACAGCAGGGGGCCGAGCACCCGCTCGGCGTTGGCGACGCCCGCCTCGCGCAGCAGGTCCGCGCAGTCGGCGACCAGGGTCATCAGGTGGTTGGCGCCGTGCGCGAGGGCGGCGTGGTAGAGCGGGCGGGCGGCCTCGGGCACGCGGACCGGCTCGGCGGACATCTCCACCACGAGCGCCTCGCCCACGCTCCAGGCGACCTCGTCGCCGTCGGCCGCGGTGACGCCGACCGAGCAGGCGCTCATCCGCTGCACGTCCTCGGCGCGGCCGGTGAAGGTCATCACGGGGTGCAGCGCCACGCACAGCGCACCGGCCTCGGCGGCCGGGGCGAGCACGGCGACGCCCTGCGCGCCGCTGGTGTGCACGACGATCTGGCCCTGGCGCAGCGAACCCGTCGCGACCAGGCCGCGGACGAGGCCGGGCAGCTCGTCGTCGGGCACGGCGAGCAGCACGAGGTCCGCGGGGGCGGCGACCTCGGGCGGCGGCAGCACCGGGGTGTCGGGCAGCAGTTCCTCGGCGCGGCGCAGCGAATCGCGCGACACGGCGGAGGCGGCGCTCACCACGTGCCCCGCGCGGGACAGCGCGGCGCCGAGCACCGAGCCCACCCGACCGGCCGAGATCACTCCCACGGCCAGCCGCGCGGGGCGGGGGGTCGCGTCCATGCGACGTAGCTCCTTAAGCGGCGTTCCAGTCCCTTCCACCGGGTACCGGACGACGGCCGCGAGCGTAATCCGACGGGTTGTCCGCGGTGGTCAACTGCGACGAACGCCACCCGCGGCCTTGAGCGCGCCCGGCGCGTCCACAGCGGCCTGACGTGCGACGACGAGGGCGTGCAGCAGCTTCGAGTGACGTTCGTCGGCGTCCGCGCCCGCGGTGCCCTGCGCCATCCGGTGCCGCAGGAACGCCAGTTCCGTGGCCGCCACCTGGTAGCCCGCGACGGCCTTGGCCGCCTGCTCGCCGACCTTGCGGCGGACCGCGCGCCGCCACCGCCGCCGACCCTGGAGGCTGGCCAGCAGGGTGACCTCGCTGGAGGCGATCCAGCGCTGCTCGGCCATCGCGGGCAGCTGCGCCGCGACGACCCGCTGCTCGCGGCGGCGCTGCCAGACGACCATGCACACCATGCCCGCGAAGATCGGGACCATGATCAGGAAGTAGAGGTTGATGAACGTGGAGCCGGTGCCGACCGTGGTGGAGAAGTTCCACAGCGAGTGCAGGCCGACCGCGGCGAGGTAGCCCAGGAGGGGCGCGGCGACCTTCAGCGCGCGGTGGCCGGTCATCGCCGCGACGCCGATCCCGATGCCCGTCAGCGAGGTGAACAGCGGGTGCGCGAACGGCGAGAGCACGCCGCGCAGCACGAACAGGGCGACCACGCCGCTGCTCAGGTCGCCGAACCCGCTGTCGGCGAAGACGCGGGAGAAGTACCAGATGTTCTCGGTGAAGGCGAAGCCCGCGGCCGTGACGCCCGCGTAGACGATGCCGTCCACCACGCCGTCGAACTCCTGCCTGCGGCGCAGGAACACCGCGACGATGAACGCCGCCTTGGCGGCCTCCTCGACGACCGGGGCCCCGATGACGGCGGCGAACGTGGCGCCGTCGCCGTTGATCAGCTCGCCGAGCACGTAGGCGGTCTGGTTGAACACCAGCGAGGTGATCGTCGCGCCGCACGCGCCCCAGGCGAAGGCCAGCAGCAGCACCTTCGCCGGTTCGGGTTCCCACCGGTCCACCCACAGGTAGGCGCCGAGGACCGCGAGGACCGGCACCAGGGCGGCCAGCGCGCCGACCAGGATGGGCAGCAGGCCGACGCTGCTCGTGCCGAGGCCGAGCAGCACCAGCCCGGACACGCCCAGCGCGATCAGGCCGACGACCGGGAGCAGCACGGTCCAGCGGCGCTGGTCGACGCGCTTGCGGGCGGGAGTGGTCACGGACGCAAACCTTAAAGGGACACTTGACCGGTGGTGGAGTCGGAATCCGCTTGGCGGGAGGCGCTGTACGGACCGGCGGGGTTCTTCACGCGCGGCGAGGTGCCCGCCGACCACTTCCGCACCGCCCCCCTGGTGGGACCCGAGCTGGCCGAGGCGCTGCTCGTGCTGCTGGACCGGGTCGACGCCGCCCTGGGACGGCCCGACCGGGTGGACTTCGTGGACGTGGGCGCGGGCGGCGGCGAGCTGGCCGCGGCGGTGCGGGCCCTGGCGCCCGGGTCGCTCGCGCCCCGGCTGGTGGTGACGGCGGTGGACGTCGGCCCGGCCCGGTCCCTGCCGGGGGTGCGGTGGGCGCGGGAGCTGCCGACGTCGGTGCGCGGGCTGCTGGTGGGGCACGAGTGGCTGGACGCGATCCCGTGCCCGCTGGTCACCGGCCCGTCGGAGGACGGGTGGCTGGCCCGGTGGTGGCCGGTGCGGGAGGGCGAGCGGGCGGAGGTGGGCGCGCCCCGGGACGCGGCGTGGGCGGGCGCCGTGGCGCGGGTCGCGGCCGGCGCGGCGCTGGCGGTGGACTACGGGCACGTCCGGGCGGACCGGGCGGCGGGCCGGTACGCGGCGGGCACGTTCGCGGCCTACCGCGGCGGGCGGCGGGTGGAGCCGGTGTTCGACGGGAGCTGCGACCTGACCGCGCACGTGGCGCTGGACGCGTGCGGCGCGGCGGCCGGCGGGGAGTGGGTGCTGGTCTCCCAGCGGGACGCGCTGGGCGCGCTGGGCCAGGGCGGTTCGGTGGACCCGGCCGCCGCCGACTGGCTGGCGGCGGCCGAGCGGGCGTCCCGGGTCGCCGAGCTGCGGGCGGTGGGCGGCCTGGGCTCGTTCGGCTGGCTCCTGCACGGGGTGGGGGTGCCGGTGACCGACCTGCTGCCGCCCCTGCCGCCCTGGCGGCCGTGAAGCCACCGGGCCCGGGGCGGCGGCGCCGCTCCCCGACCAGCTCGGAGCCGGTGTGCGGCGGCACGACGACGGTCTCGCCGGGGCCGGTGCCGCACGGGAGCCCGCGGGCGGTGCACGGCAGGCAGTTCGCAGCGAGCCGTGCGCGGCGAGCCGTGCGCGGCGAGCCGTGCGCGGCGAGCCGGCGCCCTCCGCGCGAGCGGCGAGCCGGTGCCTTCCGCGCGAGCGGCCGGCGCCAGGGCCGAAGACCGCCGGCCGGCGCATCCCCTCCCGGGCGACCCTGGGGCCATGAGGATCCACGCCCTGCCCGCCGACGTCCTGGACCGCGCCCGCGCCCGAGCCGGCGCGGACGAGCACCACGAGCTGCACCCCGAGTCGCCGGGCGCGCCGCTGCGGTGCTGCCTGCGCCGCGCCGGGGACGGTGAGCCGGTGGTGCTGTTCCGCTACTCGCCGACCGCCGGGCGCGGCCCGTACGAGGAGGTCGGCCCGGTGTTCGCCCACGTCGAGCCGTGCGGCGGGCCGGAGACCACCGCGGCGCTCCCGGAGGCTTTCCGGCACGCGCAGCGGCTGCTGCGGGCGTACGCGGCGGACGGCCGGATCCACGGCGGCGAGGTGGCCGCGCCGGAGCGGCTGGAGGACGGCATCAGCGGCCTGCTCGACGACCCGGCGGTGGTCGAGGTGCAGGTGCGGAGCGCGTCGCACGGCTGCTTCCTGTTCGCCGTCACCCGCGACTAGCGGCCGTGCGAGCATGACCGGGTGGAGATCACCGTTGGCGTGGGAGCCGGGGCGCGCCACCTGGGCGTGGACCGGGTGGTCGACCTCGGCCCCCTGCACCCGTCGGCGCACGGCGCGTACCGGCTGAGGCTGACCGTCCGCGACGACGAGGTCATCACCGCCGCCGAACCGCTCGTGGGACACCTGCACCGGGGCGCGGAGAAGCTGTTCGAGGTCCGCGACTACCGGCAGGTCCTGACCCTCGCCAACCGGCACGACTGGCTGGCCGCGTTCTGCAACGAGCTGGCCGTCGCGCTGGCCGTGGAGCGGATGACCGGCATGGAGGTGCCCCCGCGGGCCCAGGTGCTGCGCGCCCTGCTGTGCGAGCTGAACCGGGTCATGGCGCACCTGGTGTTCCTGGCCCCGCTCACCGGGACGCGCGACCGGGACGCGGTGCAGGCCGTGCTGGAGGAGGCGTCCGGCGGGCGGATCCACTTCATGTTCAACCGGATCGGCGGCCTGCGCGAGGACGTCCCCGCGGGCTGGACCGACCGGGTGCGCGAGGTGCTGGCGGGAGTGGACCCCGGCGAGGCCCCGCCGGGGCTGGCGGGGCTCGGCGTGCTCGGCCGGGAGGACGCGCTGGCGTTCGGGGTGACCGGCCCGATCGGGCGGGCGTCCGGAGTGGACTTCGACCTGCGCCGGGACGACCCGCTGCCCGGCTACGCGGGCCTGGACGTGCGGCCGGTGGTGCGCGCGGAAGGCGACGCGCTGGCCCGGGTCCGGTGCCTGGTGGACGAGGTGCGCCTGTCCGTCGAGCTGGCCGGGCGGTGCCTGGACCGGTTGCCGGGCGGACCGGTGAACGTGCGGCTGCCCAAGGCGGTGAAGGCCCCCGAGGGGTCGGTGTACACGTGGGTGGAGGCGCCCTTGGGCACGTCCGGGGTGCACCTGGCGTCCCGGGGCGAGAAGACGCCGTGGCGGTTGAAGCTGCGGACGCCGTCGTTCAACAACGTCCAGGCGCTGTCCGCGCTGCTGCCGGGCACGCGGGTGGCCGACCTGCCCGCGGTGCTGGGGTCGTTCGCCGTGGTCGTGGGCGACATCGACAAGTAGCAGGTGGCCGGTGGCGAGTCAGGGGGAAGGGCTGACCCCTGCTCTTCCGGCCCGGCCCCGGCCCGACCAAGCCCAACTACCGCCCGGCTCAATCCCGGCCCGGCTCAGTCCTCGCCGCGACGCCGGCGGCGGCGCGGCGAGTCGGCTCCGCCGAACGCGGCGAGCAACTCGCTGACCGACTTGCCGTCCGCGTGGGCGCCTGCGGGCTCCACCGGCTCGGGGGCCTTGCGCCGGCTCGGCTTGGAGATCTCCTCCCACGTGTCGCCCCGGTCCTCGGCACGGCGGTGACCGCCCGCCTCGGTGGGCTCCGGCGCCCGGCGGCGACCTGCGGAGGGCGCGGCTTCCGCCTCCAGGCGCTCCACCGATCGGCGTCCCGGCCGACCTTCCAGCTCGGCCGATGCGCGACGTGCGGCGTCGGCGGACCTGCGGCCCGTCTCCGCGGCCACGGGGCGGTGGGTCCCGGCCTGGTCAGCGCGCGAACCCGTCACCGGCTGGGGCGTGCCCGGCTGCTCGGCCCGCCTGCCCTGCACCGGCTGGTGGGTGCCGGTCTGCTCGGCCCGCCTGCCCGCCACCGGCGGGGGCGTGCCCGGCTGCTCCGCTCGCCTGCCCTGCACCGGCTGGTGGGTTCCGGTCTGGTCCGGACGTGCGCCCGCCACCGGCTGGTGCGTGCCGGTCTGCTCGGGCCGCCTGCCCGGCACCGGCTGGTGGGTGCCGGTCTGGTTCGCGCGCGCCCCGGTGACCGGTTGGTGCGTCCCGGTCGGGGTGGCGTGCGCGCCCGGCGCCGGTCGGGGCTCGCCGGGTGACCGCCGGGGGTCCCCCGTCACGGGCCGGTGTTCGCCGGTCAGTTCGGCGCGGCGCGCTTCCAGGCTCGGGCGGCGGCCCGCCGCGCTCGTCACCGGGCGGTGCTCGCCGACCAGGTCCACCCGGGCGGAACCGGTGCGGTCCTCGGCCACCGGGCGGTGCTCACCGGTCAGCTCCGCCGGCGACCGGCCGGCCGCGCGCTCGGCGGGCGACCGCCGGACCGGGACCGCTCGCGCCGCGTCGGCCCGATTCGCGTCAGCCCGATTCGCGTCGGCTCGCGTCACGTCGGCTCGCGTCACGTCCGGGCGGCGCGCCTGCTGGGCCTCCGCCTGCCGCACCTGGGCCACCGCTTCCCGGCTGATCATCTCGGTGCGCTCGGCCACCCGGCTGCGTCGCTGGCCGCCGTGGTCGTCCTGCGCGTAGTCGTCCTGGGCGGGTTCCGGCGCTCGGGCCGGTTCGGCCGGGGCCGGGCGGCTCGCCGCGTCAACCCGGTTCGCCGCGTCCGCCCGTCCTGCCGCCTCCGCCCGGCCCACGCGCTCGGTCGGCTCGGCCTGGGGGCGCGCCACCGCCTGGGGCGTCGGGCGCTGCTGGGCCGCGCGGGCGGGCTCGCGGCGCGCCGGCTGGGCCGGTTCCCGCCGCACCGGCTCCGGGCGTGCCGGTTCGGGGCGCCGAACCTGGTCCTTGCGGGACGTGTCGTGGCCCACCCGCTCGATCAGCTCGGTGCGGTCCGCCGAGGGCTTGTCCGCGGTCTTGGCCACGACCTTGTTCGCGACCTTCTTCGCGCTCGCGGCGGGCAGCGCGGGCCCCGCGGTGATGATCCGCTGGTCACCCAGCGCCATCAGCCGGGACTGGTCGGACAGGGCGCGCATCCGGGTCGACTCGGCGCGCAGCGCCACCCGTTCGACCAGGACCTCGCCACCGAGCAGGGCCTCCAGGTTCTCCCGCAGGGCGCGCAGCTCGTCGCGCAGCGCCTCCAGGTCGTCCTTGGCCTCGTCCTGGACCCGCTTGCGGGCCTCGGTCTCGACCTCCAGCTCGTACTCGCGGCGGGCGGCGACCTCGCGTTCCAGCTCCAGCTCGTAGACCGACTGGAGGTCCGCCACCTCGTCCTCGCGGTCGGCGACCTGCCTGCGGTAGCGGGCGGCCAGGAAGGCGCCCACCAGGGCCGCCCACAGCGCGGCGACCACGGCCAGGCGCAGCCAGCGGGCGTTGTCGCTGAGCACGAGCACCGCCGCGGCGCCCAGGGCGAGCGCCAATGCCGCTACCAGCAGTAGTCGCCCGGAGCCACGACCGTGATCTTGCTGGTCGTCATCGTCCGACGCGCCTCGCCCGGTCATGGCGTCTACCGTACCGGTCAGTTATCCGATTGAGACCTCGGCGTCGGTATTCACTCGTCGCGGTGGGGATCGGTCGGCGTTCTGCAGCAGTGCTCCAGCCACAGCGCGGCGCCGATCAGCGCGGCGGCGCACACGACCCCGACGACGGCGCTGACCACGTCGTGGCCCGCCGCCTCGAACTCGTCCCGCACCGGCAGCACGTGGACCAGCACCCCGGCCCACGCGCCGAGCATGATCGCCCCGAGCAGCGACGACGCCTTGGCCAGCGCCACGGCGCGCGCCGCCGTCAACGGCTGCACCGGTTCCGCGCCGGGCTTGCGCAGGATGCGGGCGCGCAACGAGAACGCGAGCCACAGGTCCACCGCCGCGATCACCAGCAGGGTGAACCCGGCGAACGTGGGCAGCGGCGGCAGCGTGTCGTAGGTGAGCCTGATCAGCAGGTGCGCGAGCAGACCCGCGACGAGTCCGGCGGCGAGCAGGTCACGGGGCTTGGTGAACCTCACCCCACCATCGTCCCCGACACCGCGCGGCAGGCCGGAACACCCCACCGCTGGTTGCTCGTAGGTGGTCACCGGAGCGAGAGATCATCCCTCCGGGTGACACCGCTCAGGTCCAGGCCCGCCACCAGGTCCGCCACCCGCCCGTGTCCGGGCAGCACCGCGCCCGGCTCCACGTCCAGCCACGGCACCAGCACCGTGGCCCGCTCGAACGCCCCGGGGTGCGGCAGCAGCAACGACGGGTCCGACGAGGTCACCCCGTCCACCACCACCACGTCCACGTCCAGCGTCCGCGGCCCCCAGCGCCGCTCGCGCACCCGCCCCGACGCCTCCTCCAGCGCCTGCCCGCGCCGCAGCCAGCCCCACTCGTCCTCGTCGCCGGACACGACCAGCACCGCGTTGAGGAAGTCGTCCTGGTCGGTCACGCCCCACGGCGCGGTCTCGTACACCGGGGACGCCGCGACCAGCGACCCGGCGAAGCCCTCCACCGCGGACCGCAGGTGCCCGAGCCGGTCGCCGAGGTTCGACCCGATCGACAGGACCGCCCTAGTCACGGGTCCTCCGGACGGTCACGGACACGTCCGCGAACACCAGCGGGATCGGGGCGGACGGCTTGTGCACCGTCACCTCGGTCGCCCGCACCCGCAGGTCGGTCATCACCTCGTCCGCGACCTTGCCCGCCACGGTCTCGATCAGGTCGTAGGGGCCGCCGGCCACGATCGCCGCCGCCCGCTCGGCCAGCTCGCCGTAGTGCAGCGTCTCCCGCAGGTCGTCGGTCGCCGCCGCGCGGGACAGGTCCAGCCACGCGGTGATGTCGACCAGGAAGTCCTGGCCGTCGCGCTTCTCGTGCTCGAACACGCCGTGGAAGCCGCGCACGCGCAGGCCGCGCAGCGAGATCCGGTCAGCCACCGGAACCACCCCTGCCCGCCCTCCACGCACCGGCCACCGCGACCGCGTCCAGCGACTTCGCCACGTCGTGCACCCGCACGCCCCACGCCCCGTTGAACGCCGCCAGCGCCGAGACCGCCGCGGTCGCGTCCTCGCGGCCGTCCGGCTCGCGACCGCCCAGCAGCGAACCCAGGAAGCGCTTGCGGGACGCGCCCACCAGCACCGGGAACCCGAGCGAGACCAGCGCGTCGAGGCGGTTGAGCAGCTGCCAGTTGTGGTCGGCGTCCTTGGCGAAGCCCAGGCCGGGGTCGAGCACGATGTCGTCCTCGGCCACGCCGGCGGCCAGCGCCGCGTCCACCTGGCGGCACAGCTCGTCCCGCACGTCCTTCACCACGTCGTCGTACACGGCCAGCCGGTTCATGCCCCGGCTGTGCCCGCGCCAGTGCATCAGCACGTACGGCACGCGGGCCGACGCCACCAGCGGGATCATCGCCGGGTCGGCCAGCCCGCCGGACACGTCGTTGACGATGGACGCGCCCGCGTCCAGCGCCGCCTCGGCCACCCGCGCCCGCGTGGTGTCCACGCTGACCGGCACGCCCTCCGCGACCAGCGCGCGGATCACCGGCGCGACCCGCGCGGCCTCGACCTCCGGGTCCACCCGCTCCGCGCCCGGCCGGGTCGACTCGCCGCCCACGTCGACCAGGTCGGCGCCCCGCCGGAACAGGGCGACGCCGTGCGCCACGGCGTCGTCGAACCCCAGGTAGCGGCCACCGTCCGAGAACGAGTCGGGGGTGACGTTCAGCACGCCCACCACGACGCAGCGGTCCGGTCTGGCCACGCTCACCGCAGGCGTCCCCGGATCAGCTCGATCGCCTCCGCGCGGGACGACGCCGAGTCGCGCAGCAGGCCGCGCACGGCCGACGTGGTGGTCCGCGACCCGGGCTTGCGCACGCCGCGCATCCCCATGCACAGGTGCTCCGCCTCGACGACCACGATCGCGCCGCGCGGTTCGAGCCGCCGCACCAGCGCGTCCGCGATCTGCGACGTCAGCCGCTCCTGCACCTGCGGCCGCTTGGCGTACAGGTCGACCAGCCGCGCCAGCTTGGACAGGCCGGTCACCCGCCCGTGCTCGTTCGGGATGTAGCCGACGTGCGCCACGCCGTGGAACGGCAGCAGGTGGTGCTCGCAGAACGAGTACATCGGGATGTCGGTGACCAGCACCAACTCCTCGTGCGACTCGTCGAACGTCTTCGCCAGCACGCTGTCCGGGTCGGTGAACAGGCCCGCGAACAGCTCGCGGTACGCCCGCGCCACGCGTGCCGGGGTGTCGCGCAGCCCTTCGCGCTCCGGGTCCTCGCCGCACGCGAGCAGCAACTCGCGCACCGCGGCCTCGGCGCGCTTCTGGTCGAAGGGCCGGCGTGCGAGACCGGCCCCCCCGTTCACGGGGAGGCCGGTCTGGTCGATCTCGGTCACGTGCGGTTGTCCGGATCCGTCTCGAAGTTCCGCTTGCCGGCCTCGGCGTCCTGCGGCTGCTCCGGCTGGGGCTGCCACGGCGGCTGGGCCACCCCGCCACCCGGCGCGGTCGCCGGGGTCCACCCGGGCGGCGCGCCGTAGTTCGGCGGGACGGCCGACGGCGCGTGCGGCGGCTGGGGCTGGGGCTGCTGCCCCCCGTACGGCTGGGGCTGCGGCTGCTGCCCACCGTACGGCTGGCCCTGGTACTGCTGGCCGCCGTACGACTGGCCGCCGTACTGCTGGCCGGGCTGCGCCGGCTGCTGGTGCGGCTGCGGGTACTGCGCGCCGTTGCTGCCGTTCGGGCCGTTGGGCCCGTTCGGGTTGACCGGCGGCGCGGGCGTCGGGTCCGGCGCGGAGGGCTCCGCGTCGAGCACGTCCTCGATCGCGGGCGGCCACGGCTCGCCGCGCTCCTTGGCCAGTTCCGCCGGGGTCTTGACCGGCGGCTTGTCCGACGGGGTGCGGTTGCCGAACTCGTTGAACTTGGTGATCCGGGGCCGCTTCTCGACCGAGGCGAAGACCCGCTCCAGGTCCTTCTGGTGCAGGGTCTCCTTCTCGATCAGCTCCAGGGTCAGCGCGTCGAGCACGTCGCGGTAGGTGTTGAGCACCTCGTACGCCTCGGTGTGCGCGGCCTCGATCAGCTCGCGCACCTCCTCGTCGATCTCGTGCGCGACCTCCAGCGAGTAGTCGGCCTGCCTGCCCGCGGTGCGGCCGAGGAACGGCTCGCCGCCCTCCTGGCCGTACTTGACCGCGCCCAGCCGGGCGGACATGCCGTACTCGGTGACCATCGCGCGGGCGATCTTGGTCGCCTGCTCGATGTCGTTGGACGCGCCCGTGGTCGGCTCGTGGAAGACCAGCTCCTCGGCGGAGCGGCCACCCAGCGCGAACACCAGCCGGGCGATCATCTCCGACCTGGTCATCAGGTCCTTGTCCTCCTCGGGGACGGACAGGGTGTGACCACCCGTCCGGCCGCGGGCCAGGATCGTGACCTTGTAGACCGGGTCGATGTCCGGCATCGCCCACGCGGCCAGGGCGTGCCCGGCCTCGTGGTAGGCGGTGATCTTCTTCTCCTTCTCGGAGATGATCCGGCTCTTGCGGGCCGGACCGCCGATCACGCGGTCGACCGACTCCTCCAGGGCGGCGTTGGTGATGACGGTGCCGTTCTGGCGGGCGGTCAGCAGGGCGGCCTCGTTGATCACGTTGGCCAGGTCGGCGCCGGAGAACCCGACGGTGCGCTTGGCCAGGCCGTCCATCTCGGCGTCCGGGGCCAGCGGCTTGCCCTTGGAGTGCACGCGCAGGATCTGCTTGCGACCCTTGAGGTCGGGCACGGACACCGGGATCTGCCGGTCGAAGCGGCCCGGCCGCAGCAGCGCCGGGTCGAGGATGTCCGGCCGGTTGGTCGCCGCGATCAGGATGATGCCGCCGCGGGAGTCGAAGCCGTCCATCTCGACGAGCAGCTGGTTCAGCGTCTGCTCGCGCTCGTCGTGGCCGCCGCCCATGCCGGCGCCGCGGTGGCGACCCACCGCGTCGATCTCGTCCACGAAGATGATGCAGGGCGCGTTCTGCTTGGCCTGCTCGAACAGGTCGCGCACGCGCGAGGCGCCGACGCCGACGAACATCTCGACGAAGTCGGAGCCGGAGATCGAGTAGAACGGCACCCCGGCCTCGCCGGCCACGGCGCGCGCGAGCAGCGTCTTGCCGGTGCCGGGCGGCCCGTAGAGCAGCACGCCCTTGGGGATCTTGGCGCCCAGGGCCTGGTAGCGGCCCGGGTTCTGGAGGAAGTCCTTGATCTCGTAGAGCTCCTCGACCGCCTCCTCGGCGCCCGCCACGTCGGCGAACGTCGTCTTGGGCATGTCCTTGGAGAGCTGCTTGGCCTTGGACTTGCCGAAGTTGAGGACGCGGTTGCCGCCGCCCTGGGCGTTGTTCATCATCCACATCAGCAGGAGCAGCAGCAGGCCCAGCGGGACCAGGTACAGCAGCATCTGCATCAGGAACGAGTCCTGGGTGACCTTGGTCTCCAGGACGGGGTCGTTGGGCGCCTCGTCGAGGATGGTGAAGATCTCGTCCGTGGAGCTCGCCGGGAACTGCGCCCGCACGCGGTTGCTGCCCTCGACGGTCACCCCGTCGTTGAGGGTGAGCTTGAGCAGCTGCTCCTTGTCCTCGATCGTGGCTTCCTTGACCTGGCCGTCCCTGATCTGTTGCAGTGCCTGGGACGTCTTGATCGGGGTGTAGCCCCGGTTGTCGTCGAAGAGCACGTTGAAGGCGTAGAAGAGCAGCAACACCGCCACGATCCACAGCAGCGGGTTGCGAAGCAGGCGCTTGCGGTCCATGCACTTACGGCCGGCGGGCGGCCTCGACCCTCCCTGACTTGTCGACGGGCGCGGACGGGCACACCCGTCCGACCAGCCTACCGCCCGTGCTCGGGCGGAGTGCTCCGCGTGCGGGACCCGTCGTGTCTTGCCGGACCAACGGGCGGGGGCCGCCCGGTGTTCCCGGCCCGGGATACCCGGTGACCGCGGACACGGATCGCAGGTCGAACCGGTTCAGCCGGGAGGGGCGCCGGGGGTGAACCGGTTCGGGTCCGGGTCCGTAACACTCACCGGGGGTGGTGCGTTACCAGCAGGTAGCGAGGACATGAGCAGCACTCGGGTGACATGGGACACGAGAGGTTGTCATGTGAGCAACGCGTGTCATCCTCGGCAACTACCGCCAGTTCCCTGTAGCGCCCAACCGGGTGAACACCGAGCGAAGGTGTGAACAACATGCCAGCGCGCAACCGAGCGACCCCCGGTCGCCTCCGCCGCGTCGCCCTGCCGGTCGGCGCGCTGCTCGGCGTCGTGGCGGCCGCCGGCGCGGCCGTCGTGGCGATCCAGGCCACCAGCGGTCCCGAGTGCCGGGGCACCCTCCCGCTCAAGGTCGCGGTCACGCCCGCGGTCGAGGAGGTCGTCCGGGGCGCCGCCGACGACTACCTGGCCACCCAGCCCGTGGTGGACGGCAAGTGCGTCCAGGTGCAGGTGGAGGCGCGCGGCGCGGCCGACGTGGCCAAGGAGCTGCCCACCGCCCAGATCAACCCGCCCGCGCTGTGGGTGCCGGACTCGTCCATGTGGGCGGCGGAGACCCAGCGGCAGGCCGGCGACCAGGGCGTGGACGCGCCGCGGCTGGAGGTCCGCGACCCGCTGGCCACCTCGCCGCTGGTGATCGCGGGCTCCGAGCGGGCGATGGCCTCGCTCGGCTGGCCCGTCACCCCCGTGAGCTGGGCGCGGGTCGTCGACCCGAAGGTGACGGTGACGCTGAGCGACCCGACCACGTCCACCGAGGGCCTGGCCACGCTGGCGGTCGTGCGCTCGCAGCTCGGCAACCCCGACGGCACGCCCAAGCCCGAGCTGATCGGCGCCCTGCTGCGGGTCGGCCGGGACGCGCTGCCGTCCGTGCGCGACGCGTTCGGCAAGGTCGTGCAGGGCGCCGAGGACGCGCCGGTGTTCACCGCCTCCGAGCAGTCCGTGCTCGACGCCAACCGGGCCGCCGGCACGCGCCGGGTCGTCGCCTCCTACCCCGCGGAGGGCACGGTCGCGTTCGACTTCCCGGTGGTGCGGGTGAGCCGGGTCGGCGAACCGGCGGGCACCGCGGCCGCCGCGGACGGCTTCGAGGAGGCGCTGCGCGCCGGCGGCACCGCCCGGCGGTTCGCCGAGCAGGGCTTCCGCACCCCCGGCGGCGAGGCGCCCGACGGCTGGACCAACGAGGTCGACGGCGTCCGCGGCGACGACGTGGCCACGCTGGGCACGCCGTCACCCGACGAGGTCTCCGAGCTGCTGCGCACCTGGGGCGCGGTCAGCCTCGACACGCGGCTGCTGGCCGTGCTGGACGTGTCCGGCTCCATGGCCGAGACCACGAGCAACGGCCAGACCAGGGTCGACGCGGCCAAGGAGGCCGCGCTGACCGCCCTGGGCATGCTGCCGGACACCTCGGAGATCGGCCTGTGGGCGTTCTCGACGAACAAGAAGCCGCCGAACGACTGGATCGAGCTGGTGCCGATCGGGCCGCTGGGCGAGCCGATCGCGGGCGCGCCGCGGCGCGTGCAGCTCCAGAAGGGCGCGGGCGGCCTGCCCGCGCTGGTCGGCGGCGGCACCGCGCTGAACGACACGGTGCTGGCCGCGTTCCGCCACGTGCAGCGGACCTACGACCCGTCGATGATCAACTCGGTCACGCTGATGACCGACGGCAGCAACGACGACATCTCCAGCATCGACCTGCCCTCGCTGCTGACCGCGCTGCGCGAGGAAGCCGACCCGGCCCGGCCCGTGCCGATGATGATGGTGGGCCTGGGGCAGGACGCCGACATGGACGCGCTCAAGCAGATCGCCGAGGCCACCGGCGGCAAGGCCTACCAGGCCATGGAGCCGGAGGACATCCGCGGCGTGCTGCTGGACGCCATCTCACAACGCCGCTGCCGGCCGAATTGCTGATACCGGCCCGCCGAGGCCGACTTCCCGGCGGCCGAGCCGCCGCGACGGAGGAGCGGCAGTTCTACGCTGAGTAAACCTTCGGGTCCAGCGTGCCGATGTACGGCAGGTCGCGGTAGCGCTCGGCGTAGTCCAGGCCGTAGCCGACCACGAACTCGTTGGGGATCTCGAAGCCCACGTACTTCACCGGCACCTCGACCTTGACCGCGTCCGGCTTGCGCAGCAGCGTGCACACCTCCAGCGACCGCGGCTTGCGCGACGCCAGGTTCTTGAGCAGCCACGACAGGGTCAGGCCGGAGTCGATGATGTCCTCGACGATGACCACGTCGCGGTCGGCGATGTCGCGGTCGAGGTCCTTGAGGATGCGCACCACGCCGGAGGACGAGGTCGACGAGCCGTAGGAGCTCACCGCCATGAACTCCAGCTGCACCGGCACCGGCAGGGCCCGCGCCAGGTCGGTCATGAACATGACCGCGCCCTTGAGCACGGTGATCAGGACCAGGTCGTGCTCGCGGTCGGCGGGGTAGTCGGCGGCGACCTTGTTGGCCAGCTCGGCCACCTTGTCGCTGATCTCCTGCTCGGTGATGAGGACGGAGCTGATGTCGCCGTCGTACACGGACGGTTCCCCTTTGGTCATGCCTGCACTGGTTCCACGTCCAGCCTGCCATGCGCGCGCCGCGCCACAAAGCCGCCCGGCAACCACACCCCGCCCTGACCTCGCCAGTCCCCCACAAGGGCGTCCACCCTCCGGAGGTGCGAGTCGGACAACTCGGGCACGTCCTGCTGGAGCAGCCACCGCCGCAGCACGCGCCGGCGCAGGGCGGCGGGCAGGGGCTCGATCTCGGCCACGGCGCAGCAGTCGCCGTCGAACGCCTCGGCCAGCTCGTCCAGGGCGTCGTTGTCCTCCCGCAGCTGGGCGGCGGTGCGGGCGAGGGCGTCCGCGACACCGCCCTGGAGCACGTCCTCCAGCAGCGGCAGCACCTCCCGGCGCAGCCGGACCCTGGTGTAGCGGGGGTCCTCGTTGTGCGGGTCCTGCCACGGGACGAGGCCCAGCTCGGCGCAGGCGGCGGCGGTGGTGGCCCTGGGCACGCCCAGCAGCGGGCGGCCCCACGGCGGGTCGTGCGGGCGCATCCCGGCGATGCTGCGCGGCCCCGAGCCGCGGCCGAGGCCGAGCAGCACGGTCTCGGCCTGGTCGTCCCGGGTGTGGCCGAGCAGCACCAGCCCGCGCCCCGGTCTCAGCGCCGCGTACCTGGCCCGCCGGGCGGCGGCCTCAGGACCACCCGGACCGGTGACCTCGACCCGGCGCACCTCGGCGTCCAGGCCCAGGTCGCGGCAGGTCCGCGCGGCGTCGTCGGCGACCCGCGCCGAGCCGTCCTGGAGGCCGTGGTCGACCACGACCGCCCGTGCCGCGGTCAGCCGCGCGGTGACGGCGGCCAGCGCGAGCGAGTCCGCGCCGCCGCTCACCGCCACGGTGACCGCCTCCGGGCGGTGCTCGTCCAGGAACCTCCGCACGGCCACGCGCACCTCGGCCAGCGGGCCGTTCACGGCACGCGCCTCACGGCTGGACGCGGCGCAGCCAGGAGGCCGGGTCGGCGATCTCGGCGCGCGTCGGCAGGGTCTCCGGGCCGGTCCAGACGGTGTTGAAGCGCTCCATGCCGACCGCGTCGACCACGTGCCCGGTGAACGCCGCGCCCTCGGCGTACTGCCGGACCTTGGCCTCGACGCCGAGCAGCGTGCGCAGCACCCGGTCGAGCAAGCCGCCGCCCTTGCGGCGGGCGGTGAAGCGCTCGCGGATGACGCGGACCGACGGCACCACGTCCGGGCCGACGGCGTCCATCACGTGGTCGGCGTGCCCCTCCAGCAGCGTGGACAGGGCGAGCAGCCGGTCCAGCACGTCCCGCTGGGCGGGGGTCTGGAGCAGGTCGACCACGCCGCCCGCCTCGCGCAGCCGCTTGGGCAGGTCGCGCAGGCGCGGCGAGGAGCCCTCGTCCATGGTGCCGAGCAGGGTCTCCACCAGGCCCGAGAAGTGCTCGGCGAGCCACGGCACGGCGGTGAACTGGAGCCGGTGGGTGCCCTCGTGCAGGCACACCCACATGCTGAACTCCTCGCCGGGCACGTCCAGGGACCGCTGGGCGCCGACGATGTTGGGCGCCACGAGCAGCAGCCTGCCGCCGTCGGAGAACGGGTCGTACTGGCCGAGCACCCGGCCGCTGAGGAACGCGACGACCACGCCCGCCTGCACGCCCGCCGTGCCCGCCAGGACACCGCCGAGCGCGCCGGACTGCCGGGGCAGCGCGCCGTCGGTCAGCGCGGCGAGGCCCTGCACGGCGGCCCGCACCCAGCCGGGCCGGTCCACGACCTCGCCGGGCTTGAGCGGCAGGCCGTGCCCGAGGCCGGTCAGCTCGCGCACGTGCGCCTCGGCGTCGACGGCCAGCTCGCGCAGCCGGTGCACGGCCACGTCGGCCTCGGCCCTGGGCACCACCGGCCCGGGGCTGAGGAGCTTGGTCGCGGTGGTGACGGCCAGGTCCCAGTCGACCGTGGTCCGGTTGCCTGGGGCCTGCCCGCTCGGGGCGCTGCGGTCCTGCGTCGCCGGGTTCACCCCGTTGACGCTACCGGCGCGGACCCGGTCGGGCGACACTCCCGCGCCTAGCAGCCGCAGGTGCGCAGGGCCGCCGCCATCTGGTCCAGCGCGCCGCGCACCTTCGTCGTGTCGTCGCCGCTGAGCGACATGAACGCGAACACCAGCAGCCGCCCGTCGGTGTCCAGCACCACGCCGGCCAGGGAGTTCACGCTGGTCAGCGTGCCGGTCTTGGCGCGGACCCAGCCGCGTCCCCCGGTGCCGCGCTCGGCGAACCGGCCGGCCAGGGTGCCGCTGCCGCCCGCCACCGGCAGCGCGGTCAGCAGCGGCCGCAGCTCCGCGGTCTTCGGGTCGGCGGTGTCGGGCCCGGCCGCCGCGGCGAGGATGTCCGCGAGCAGCCGCGAGGGCAGCTTGTTGTTCGGCGACAGCCCGCTGCCGTCCTCGAACGCGGCCCCGGTGAGGTCGAACCCGTTCTCGGTGAGCACGTCCCGCACCGCCTGCGCGCCGCCCGCGAACGACGGCTCCGCGCCGCGGACGATCGCCACCTCGCGGGACAGCGTCTCGCCGAGCACGTTGTCGGACAGCTGCATCATGTTCTCGACCAGCTGCCCCACCGGCACGGACTTGACCTCGCCGAGCACCTCGGCGCCCTCCGGCGCGGCGCCGGCGGCGACCGACGTCACGCCCAGCCGCTGCGCGAGCGCGGCCGCGGTGTCGGCGGCCGGGGTCCCGGTGCGCCGGACGTCGGCCATCCGCGGGTCGCTGCGGCCGCCGCTGAGCATCAGCGGCTGGATCGGCGAGACGTAGCCGTCGGGCACGTCGGCGGGGGCCCAGCCGGGCGCCAGCCCCGGACCGGTGTACCGCGACGCGTCGTAGAGCACCCGGGTGACCGGTCCGGTCGCCCGCACCTGGGCGACGAGGTCGTCGAGGGTCGGCGCGCCGGGGTAGACCGTGGCCTCGCCCGCGGGCAGCGGCGACAGCGTCGGGTCGCCGCCGCCGACCAGCACCACCGTGCCGGGCTCGGCGCCCCGCACGACCTTGGTCGACAGCTGGGCCGCGTGGTCGAGGCCGAGCAGCGCGGCCGCGGCGACCAGGACCTTCGTGGTGGACGCCGGGGTCGCCGGCGTGGTCTCGCCCTGGTTCCACAGCACCTGGCCGCTCGCCGGGTCGATCACCGTGCCCGTCAGGGGGGTCAGCAGCTCGTCGGCCATCGGCCCGGCCAGCACGGATTGCACGCCCGCCGGGGTGGGCCGCGCGCCGCCGGGGCCCACGCCCTTGACCGCGAGCGTCACCGGCGCGGGCGGCGGCGCCGCCGCGGTGGTCGCGGCGGGCGTCCGGTCGAACCACCCGCGCTGCGCGCCCACCACCGCCGTGCCGGCCAGCGCGAGCACGAGCAGCACGGCCGCGGCGATCAGGACCGGGCGCTTGCGGCGCCGGGCGGTCGGGGCTTCCCCTTCACTTTCCGTGATCGGTTCAGGGACCGGTTCAGGTTCCGACTTGATCTCGTTCGCGGGCCGCGCCGGGGGCGGCGAGGGTGGCGCGGCGGGCTCGGGCGCGGGCGGGCGGCGTTCCGGGGGCACCGGGGCCGGGATCCGGACCGTGGGCGGGTCCGGCCGCCTGACCTGCACCGTCGGCGGCTCGTGGTTGCTGTCGTCGCCGTCGACGGTCGGCCAGGACGGCTCGTTGGGCAACGCGATCCTCCGCGGTCGAGTACGGGCAACGTCACACCCTCGGCTCAGGGTTGACGAGACGGCGTAGTCCACACTAGTGGCGTAACGAACGGCGAGAACGAGCGAGGACCGCGCAGTGGAGTTCGACGTCACCATCGAGATCCCCAAGGGGGTCCGCAACAAGTACGAGATGGACCACAAGACGGGGCGAATCCGGCTGGACCGCACCCTGTTCACGGCCACTCAGTACCCGGCGGACTACGGGTTCGTCGACGACACGCTCGGTGAGGACGGCGACCCCCTCGACGCCCTCGTCCTGGTCCAGGAGCCGACGTTCCCCGGCTGCCTCATCCGCGCGCGCGCCATCGGCATGTTCCGGATGACCGACGAGAAGGGCGGCGACGACAAGCTGCTCTGCGTGCCGGCGGAGGACCCGCGCAGCGAGCACCTGCGCGACATCCACCACCTGAGCGAGTTCTACCGGCTGGAGATCCAGCACTTCTTCGAGGTCTACAAGGACCTGGAGCCGGGCAAGAGCGTCGAGGGCGCCACCTGGGTGGGCCGGACCGAGGCCGAGGCCGAGATCGTCCGCTCCTACCAGCGCCTCAAGGACGCCGTGGCGCGCGGCGAGGAGCACTGAGCGCGTGGACGACGAGGAGGAGGCCCGCCCCCGTGATCGGGGGGCGGGCCTCCTTCCGCTCCGGCGTCAGTGCATCGCGATCGGGGCGGGCTCGTCGGGCGACTCGGCGTCCTTCACCCGCTCCAGGCCGGAGCGCGTGGACAGCGGCACCTCGCGCAGGAACCACACGATCACGAAGCCGACCAGGGTGACCACCGAGCCGACCAGGAACACCAGGTCGATCGAGCCGGAGAACCCGTCGAGGAACGGCCGGGCGAGCACCGGGTCGAGCCCGTTGAGGAACTCGGTGTTGTCCAGGTCGAACCCCTGGCCGCCCTGGAGCGCGCCGGCGAACTCGCGGTTCTCCGGGCGGGCCAGCGCCGCCTGGAAGTCCGGCGAGCCGAACGCCGAGCGCAGCGACTCGCCGATCTTGTCGCCGACCGTGCTGAACAGGATCGACAGGAACACCGCGGTGCCGACCGTGCCGCCGATCTGCCGGAAGAACGTGGCCGAGGCGGTCGCCACGCCCATGTCCCGCGGCTCGGCGTCGTTCTGGATGGCCACCAGCAGGGTCTGCATGTTCAGGCCCAGGCCGATGCCCAGGAAGAACATCAGCGCCAGCGGCTGGTACATCGGGGTGTCCGGGCCGACGAAGCTGAACAGGAACAGCATCACCGTCATCACGCCGAACCCGACCACCGGGAACACCTTGTAGCGGCCGGTCCTGGAGGTGATGCTGCCGCTGGTGCCCGCCGCGGTCATGATGCCGATGGTCAGCGGCACCATCATCAGGCCCGACTCGGTGGCCGAGTAGCCCTTCACGATCTGGAGGTACAGCGGCAGCGAGACCATGCCGCCGAACATCCCCAGGCCGAGCACGAAGTTGACCGCGTTGCCCAGCGCGAACGTCTGCTTGCGGAACAGCCGCAGCGGCAGCAGCGCCTCGTCGCCCATGCGCTTCTCGGCGAGGACGAACCCGATCAGGCCGAGCACGCCGACCACGCACAGGGCGATCGAGGTGGTCGACGCCCAGCCCCACTCGCGCCCCTGCTCGGCCACGATCAGCAGCGGCACCAGGCCCACGGTGAGCAGGGCCGCGCCGGCGAAGTCGATCCGGTGGTTCACCCGCTGGTGCGGGATGTTCAGCACCTTGGCCACGACGACCAGCGCGACCAGCGCGATCGGCACGTTGATCAGGAACACCCAGCGCCAGCCGGCCGTGCCCAGGAACGTCTCCAGGCCCGCGAACAGGCCGCCGACGACCGGGCCGGCCACGCTGGAGACGCCGAACACGGCCATGAAGTAGCCCATGTAGCGGCTGCGCTCGCGCGGCGAGGTGATGTCCGCCATGATCGCCATGGCCAGCGACATCAGGCCGCCCGCGCCCAGGCCCTGGACCGCGCGGAACGCGGCCAGCTCGTACATCGAGCCCGCGATGCCCGACAGCAGCGAGCCCGCGAGGAACAGCGAGATCGCGGTCAGGTACAGCGGCTTGCGGCCGTAGATGTCGGACAGCTTGCCGTACAGCGGCGTCGAGATCGTCGCGGTGATCAGGTAGGCCGTGGTCGCCCACGCCTGGAGGGTCTGGCCGTGCAGCTCGTCCGCGATGGTCTTCATGGCGGTGGCCACGATCATCTGGTCCAGCGCGGCCAGGAACAGCCCCAGCAGCAGGCCCGACAGGATGGTCAGGATCTGCCGGTGGGTGAGCAGCGCGGCGCCGGGTGGCGGCGCGTCCGCTCGGGTTGTCGCTTCCGACATGGTCATCTCTCCCCTTCTGAGCGCGGCCCCAGCCCGCCCTCAGCGATGAAAAACGGGAGCGCTTTCTCGTAGTCCCCCACGAAGCGCTCGAAGTACTCGACGAACCGGTCCCGGTCCTCCGGGTCCCAGTCCGCGAACAGGCGGATCAGCGCCTCGTTGCGCTGCCTGCGGCGTTCGGCGACCAGCCGGGCGCCCGCCTCGGTGACGGCCAGCACGCTGGCGCGGCCGTCCTCCGGGTCGGCCCGGCGCTCGACCAGCCCCTCCCTCACCAGGGCCGCCACCTGGCGGCTGACCGTGGAGGGGTCCGAGAACACCGCTTCGGCGAGGGCGCTCGCCCGCGAGGGTCCCAGCTGGTTCAGGTTGGCCAGCAGGATGAACGCGGACTTGTCCACGCCCGACTTGCTCAGGTGGGAGGCGACGCAGGCGTGCATCTTGTTCATCCGCACCAGCGCCATGCCCAGCCGGTCGGCGCTCAGCAGGTCGTCGGCCTGCCCTTCGTCACGCACCGGGGTCACCGTCCCACACTCCGTTTGCTTGCAGCAACCAACTAGTTGCTGAGTACAAGCATGAACCTCGCGCGGGGTTCCGGCAAACGAATTGCCGGTGACGCGCGTCTCACGGGTTACTGACCGGTAATATGACGGCCATGAGCGCTGATCACTCGTTCGTCGCCGAGGCGATGAAGCAGGCGGTGCCGTGGGTGAAGACCACGGGCATCGAGTTCGTCGAGGTCGGGGGCGACCGGGTGGTGGCCGAGCTGCCCGACCGGGAGGAGCTGCGCAACCACGTCGGCGGCCCGCACGCGGCCGTGGTGTTCGGCGTCGCCGAGACCGCGTCCGGCGCGGTGGTGATGGCCGCGTTCGCGCCGCACCTGGACCGGGCCACGCCGCTGGTCGTCCGCTCCGAGATCGCCTACCGGAAGCTGGCGCTGGGCGTCCTGCGCGCCGAGGCGGTCCTGGGCAGGCCCGCCGCGGACGTGGTGGCGGAGCTGGGGGGCGGCACGCGGCCGGAGTTCCCCGTGCACGTGACGATCACCAACGCCGAGGGCGTCACGACCGGCGAGGTGACCGTCGTCTGGACGCTGCGCCCGAACCGCTGAGGCCGCCGTCGCGGGACGCGGGCCCGGCGGTGCGGGGCGGTAGCTTCACCGGGGTGAAGGTGGACCGGCTGGAGATCGACCCCGACCCGACGACCGTCCCCGACGCCGCCCGCGCCGCCGAGGAGGCCGGCTGCGACGGGTTCTGGGTCGCCGAGACCAGGCACGACCCGTTCCTCGCGCTGGGCCGCGTCGCCGGCGCCGTCGACCTGGAGCTGGGCACGGCCATCGCCGTCGCGTTCGCGCGCAACCCCATGAGCACCGCCGTGCTGGCCAACGACCTCCAGCTGCTCTCCGGCGGCCGGTTCCACCTGGGCCTGGGCTCGCAGGTGGAACCGCACGTCACCAAGCGGTTCGGGATGCCGTGGTCGCGGCCGGCGGCGCGGATGCGCGAGTTCGTGCTCGCGGTCCGCGCCGTCTGGCACAGCTGGGCGACCGGCGACCGGCTGCGGTTCCGCGGCGAGTTCTACACGCACACGCTGATGACGCCCTTCTTCGACCCCGGGCCCAACCCCTTCGGCAACCCCTCCGTGTGGCTGGCCGGCGTCGGCGAGCTGATGACCGAGGTCGCGGGCGAAGTGGCGGACGGCTTCCTGTGCCACAACTTCACCACCGAGCGGTACCTCCGCGAGGTCACCCTGCCCGCCCTGGCCCGAGGCCGGGCCAAGGCGGGTCACGCGGCGGACGTCGAGGTCCTGGGCCCGTCCCTGGTCGCCCACGACGACCTGTCGGTCGCGGAGGTCCGCAGGCAGATCGCGTTCTACGGCTCCACCCCCGCCTACCGCAAGGTCCTGGACCTGCACGGCTGGGGCGACCTGCACGAGGAGCTGCACCGGATGTCCCGGCGCGGGGAGTGGACCGGGATGGCCGACGCGGTCACCGACGAGGTGCTGCACGCGTTCGCCGTCGTCGGCACGCCCGCCGAGGTGCGGGCCGAGTACGCCCGCCGCTACGGCGACGTGGTCACCAGGGTCGCCGCGCCCGTGCTCAGGACCGGGTGAGCGGCGCCCCGCCGTCGCCCGATCCGCTGATGATCGCGACGCGCCCGTCCGGCGACCGCCCGGACACCCCGGCGCGCCAGTAGCTTCCGCGCCGTGAAGACCGACCGCCTGGAAGTCAGCCCGAACCCGACGAGGGTGCTCGACCTCGCGCGCACCGCCGAGGAGGACGGCTGCGACGGGTTCTGGGTGGCCGAGACCTCCCGCGACCCGTTCATCGCGCTGGGCCGCGTCGCGGGCGAGGTGGAGCTGGACCTGGGCACGGCCGTCGCGGTGGCGTTCGCGCGCAACCCGATGACCACCGCGATGGCGGCCAACGACCTCCAGCTGCTCTCCTGCGGCCGGTTCCACCTGGGCCTGGGCACCCAGGTGGAGGCGCACGTCTCCAACCGGTTCGGGATGCCGTGGTCACGACCGGCGGCGCGGATGCGCGAGTTCGTGCTCGCGATGCGCGCGATCTGGCACTGCTGGGCCACGCGCGGGCAGCTCGGGTTCCGCGGCGAGTTCTACACCCACACGCTGATGACACCGGTGTTCAACCCGGGCCCCAACCCCTTCGGCAACCCCTCCGTGTGGCTGGCCGGCGTCGGCGAGCTGATGACCGAGGTCGCGGGCGAGGTCGCGGACGGCTTCCTGTGCCACAGCTTCACCACCGAGCGGTACCTGCGCGAGGTCACCCTCCCGGCCCTGGCCCGAGGCCGGGCCAAGGCGGACGGGTTGCCGCCCCTGGAGGTCCAGGGGCCCTCCCTGATCGCCTACGACGACCGGTCGGTGACCGGGATCAGGCGGCTGATCGCGTTCTACGGCTCCACCCCCGCCTACCGCAAGGTCCTGGACCTGCACGGCTGGGGCGACCTGCACGAGGAGCTGCACCTGCTGTCCCTGGACGGGCGGTGGGACGAGATGGCCGGCCTCGTGCCCGACGAGGTGCTGCACGCGTTCGCCATCGTCGGCACGCCCGCCGAGGTGCGGATCGAGTACGCCCGCCGCTACGGCGGCCTGGTCACCAGGAGCGCCGCGCCGACGCCGGCCGCCGTCAGGACCGGATGAGGTGGCCCCCGCTCGGCTCGTCACCGAGCACCCGGTGCCGGAACAGCTCGGTCCGGCCCCGCGGCCTCACCCACCGCCGCCGCCCGACCCTCGCCGCCACCACCGCTAACGGCAGGGCGAGCACCGTCACCAGGATCATCGTGCCCATTGGCGATCACCTCCAGGCTGGCAACGGCACGGTCGCCCGACCCTGACGCCGATGGCAGAAGTGTCACCCCGATGGAGCAGCCTGGCAACCTCCCGCGCCGAGGACCGGCACGACGAAGGCCCCGGACCGGGGTCCGGGGCCTTCGGATCTCGCGAGCCGCCTATCGGAATCGAACCGATGACCTGCTCATTACGAGTGAGCCGCTCTGGCCGACTGAGCTAAGGCGGCGAGACGTGACAACTATAGCCGAAGCGCCGGCGTCACCTGACCGGGGGGTCGGTCGTTACCCCGAACGTGACGGATGCACGTGTCCGCCACAGCTGACGCCGCCGTCACGGGAGGTACCAGACCACATGCGCCCGTTGGCCCTGCCCGCCGCCGCCCTGCTGGTCGCGCTCACCGCCTCCCCCGCCTTCGCCCAACCCGTGGTCACCACCCCGGTGCCGGCGCCGCAAAACCCCGGTCAGCCGCCCGCGTCCTCGGGACCCGAGCTGGTCACCCACGCGATCGGCGACGCGGGCACCGGGCTGGCGGTGGTGCGGCTCGCGCCGGGCTCGACGCCGACCAACTCGATCCTGCCCGGCTTCGGCGAGCAGCTGCCCGAGCAGTCGGCCGCCGAGATCGGGGTCGGGCTGGCCAGCGCCCAGGCCAACACCGAGGCGTTCCTCAGCTACGAGCGCGCGGTCGCCCAGGCGTCGCCGCTCGGGTTCGCCGTCCAGGGCCGCGCGCCCCAGACGCCCGGCACGCTCGTCCAGACCGCCTCGCCGGACAACGCCGAGCCCCTCGCCGGCGTCCTCGCCCCGCCCGCCACCCCGCTGGACGCCCTGCTCAAGGTCGGCCTGCTCAACGGCAGCGCGCACGCCCGGTGGCACGACGAACTGGGCCCGTGCGTGAGCCCGGTCGCGGACGCCAGGACCTCCGTGGCGAGCCTGAGCGTGCTCAACGCCATCCCGACCCTGCCGAGCTCGCAGGACCTGACCGGGATGCTCACCCAGGACACGCCCAAGCTGGACGAGGGCGCGAAGCGGTCCCTGGTCGACGACCTCAAGCAGCTCGCCGGCCCGCTCAGCAGGCTCGGAGGCCTGCTCTCCGGCACACCCGACAGCGGCGCGAACGGCTCGCTGCTCAGCCTCCCGGACACCCTCGGCGCCAACTCCAAGGTCGAGCTGGTCGACCTGCCGGGCAGCGCGAACAAGGCCGTCAAGTCCACCTCCACGCTCCAGGCGGCGAGCATCCGCCTGCTCCAGGGCACCCCGGCGGAGCTGCGCGTCGACGTGGTCTCCCAGCCCTCGCTCACCGCCCTGTCCACCGGTGACCCGGCCACCTCGACCGTCACCTACAGCGCCCCCGTGCTGAGGGTCAGCCAGGGCGGCCGGGAACTGGGCACGCTCGACGCCGCCAACCCGGGTCTCGACGTGCCGATCGGCGTCCTGCCCGGCCGGGACCTGCCCCTGGTCGGCGACCTCGGCGACGCCCTCGACATCGGCGTCCTGCGGCTCCAGGTCGCCCAGTTCAACCGGAAGGAGCAGGTCATCGACGGCCCGCTCCAGCAGGGCGGCCCCGCCATCAAGGGGTTCATGCTCGGGGCGACCGCGCGCCTGCTCGACCTCCAGCTGCTGCCGACCGATGCCCTCGGGCTGCCGAACCTGCCGTCGGCGTTGGCGCAGGTGTCCCTGGGTGAGCAGATCGTGCGCGCGGCCGCCCCGACCGGCGGGGTGGTGTGCGGCGCGCCCACGCCCACCCAGCCGGAACCGGGCGGTGGCGGCCAGGCCGCGCCGCCGAAGCAGCAGCTCGCCTACACCAACGCGGCGTACAAGACGGTCCCGATCTTCTGGACCGGCACCGCCCTGCTGCTGCTCGGCGTCGTGCTGGTCGCCGCCCTGCCCGCCCGCCGCGCCGTCCCGGCCCGGTCGACCGAGCGGCCCCCGTCGGGCTGAGACCGGCGTCAGCCGCGCTGGAGCGCGACGAGCATGGCCTCGACCGCGATGCGCGGCTTGACGTTGCGCTCCAGCGCGGTCCGGCAGCCCAGCACCGCCTCCAGCCGGCGCAGCGCCGACTCGGGCGTCCACGCCTCCGCGGCCCGCCGCGCGTCGTCGGCCCGGTCCGGGTGGTTCAGCACGGCCCGCGCGCCCGAGGAGGTGACCAGCACGTCCCGGTAGAACGCGGCCAGGTCGATCAGGGCCTGGTCGAGCGAGTCGCGCTGGGTGCGGGTGGCCCGCGACTTCTGCCGCTTCTCCAGGTCCTTGATCGCGCCCTTCGCGCCCCTGGTCGCGGCCGCCGTGCCCTTGCCGGTGCCGCCCGCGCCCATGGCCGTCTCCAGCGCCTCGCGCTCGGCCACGTCACGCCCCTCGTGCGCGCTCACCGCGTCCGCCTCGGCGGCGTTGACGAGCTGGTCGGCGCACGTGAAGACGTCCGCGGGACGGCGCAGCGCGAGCGGGATGCGCAGCACGGACTCGCGCCGCGCCCGCACGGCCTCGTCGGTCGCCAGCCGCCGCGCCCGCCCCACGTGCCCGCCGCACACCGAGGCCGCCCACGAGGCCACCTCGGGCGACAGGCCCTCCTCCGCCAGCGCGGAGGCGATGGCCGCGGGCCGGGGCGTGCCCAGCGACACCACGCGGCACCGCGACCGGATGGTCACCGACACGTCGTGCGGGTGGCCCGACGGCGCGCACAGCAGGAACACGGTCCGCTCCGGCGGCTCCTCCACGGCCTTGAGCAGCGCGTTCGCCGCGCCCTCGGTGAGCCGGTCCGCCTCGGTGACGAGCACCACCTGCCAGCGCCCGGACGTCGGCCGCCGCGCGGACACCTGGACCAGCGACCGCATCTCGGCCACCGAGATCGACAGGCCCTCCGGCGCGACCACGCGCACGTCGGCGTGCGTGCCGGCCAGCGTCGTGTGGCACCCGGCGCACGTGCCGCAGCCCGGCCGGTCGTCCGTCACCGCGCACTGGAGCGCCGCGGCGAACGACCGCGCCGCGTCGACGTGCCCGGACCCCGGCGGCCCGGTGAACAGCCACGCGTGGGTCATCGCGCCCGGCGCGGGGGTGCCGCCCGCCACGATCGACGCGGCCGCCTCGGCCGCCGCCGACAGCACCGCGACCGCCTCGGGCTGGCCGACGACCTCGCCCCACACACCACGGTTCACCAGGCGACCGTACCGATCCGTCAGGACCTCTCGGCCACCGGTCGGGACGTCGTCCCGGCGCGCGCCGACAGCAGCGGCAGCACCGCCTGCGCCACCCGTTCGGCGACCTCGTCCTCGGTGCCGTCCGCGTCGACCACCACGTACCGCTCGGGGTCGGCCGCGGCCATCTCGGCCAGCAGCTCCCGCACCCGCCAGTGGTGCTCGGCGTTCTCCATCGCGCCGCCCGACCGCGCCTGCGACGGCGTGCGGTCCAGCAGCACGGTCACGTCCGGCCGCAGCCGACCGGTGGCCCAGTCGACCAGGCCCTCGACCTCGCGCGGCTCGACGCTGCCCACCGCGCTGAAGTGCGCCAGCGGGCTGTCGACGTACCGCTCCATGACGACCAGCGCGCCGCGGTCCAGCGCGGGCCGCACCTCGCGCTCCACCACGTCCGCCCGCACCGCCGCGGCCACCAGGGCATGCGCCCGCACGCCGGCCAGGTCGGCGGTGGTCAGCAGGTTGCGCAGCCGCTGCTCGTCCAGGTCCGGGTCCGACGCCAGCAGCACGTCGCGCCCGCGGGCGCGCAGCGCCTCGGCCAGCCGCCGGGACTGCGCGGCGGTGTCCAGCCGGGTGTCGCCCTCGACCGCGATCAGCACGCCGCCCTTGCGCCGCCCGCGCCCGCGCAGGGCCGAGAGCAGGTCGGACAGGATCGGCTCGCTGCGCCGGTCGTCCATCTGCCGGTAGGCGACCAGCCCGAGCAGCGCCGCCAGCAACCCGGCGCCGAACAGCACCGGCCGGGTGCCGTCGACCTGCATCGGGTGGCCGAAGACGGTGATCGTGCGCTGCTGCACCAGCGACACCAGCAGCGGCGCGGCGGCCGAGGAGATGGCCAGCACCACCTTCAGCAGCGACTGGAGCAGCGCCACGGTCCGGCCGCGCATCGCGTCCTCGACCTGCGAGCCGACGATGGTCAGGCCGGTCAGGAACGCCACGCCCGCCGACGCGCCGACGAATGCCACCGCGACCAGCGCCACCCACAGGTGCGGCGCGAGCGCCACCACCACCAGGCTCAGGCCCGCGACCAGGATCGTCAGCCCGAACAGCCGGTCGTGCGACAGCTGCCGTGCCATCCGGGGCGCCGAGCCCATGCCGAGCGCCAGGCCGACGAACACCGCCACGAACAGCAGGCCGAACGTCGACGCGCCGCCCAGCAGCGACTGGGTGTAGAGCGGCGCGGTGCCGATGACCGCGCCCGCCGCGGCGAACGCGCCGACCATGCCGATGACGAGCCCGCGCACCAGCGGCGTGCGGCCCGCGTACCTCAGGCCGTCCCGCATCATGGCGAAGAACCCGTCCGCCTCGCCGTCCTCGCGCTTGCGCCGGTTCACCGAGGCGATCCGCCCGGACAGCTCGGGGATGCGGGTGGCGACCATGATCGCCGCGGACACGTACAGCGCGCCGTTGACCATCACGGCGATGGTCGCGATGCGGAAGTCCAGGTTGGAGCTCTGGAGGTTCAGGTAGCCGGGGATGCCCGAGATCAGCGCGTACAGGCCGGACGCGGAGATGACCGAGATGCCGTAGGTCATGACCAGGCCGAGCTGGTTGGCCGTCTCCACCTGGTCGGGCCGGCGCATCAGGTTCGGCACCGCGGAGTCCTTGGACGGGATCCACAGCATCGCGCAGCAGCCGACCAGGAAGTTCGCGATGAACAGCCACCAGGTGGTCCCGACCAGGGCGATCGAGATGAACAGGCCGCCGCGGAGCAGGTCGCAGACGACCATGACCTTGCGGCGGTCGAACCGGTCCGCCAGCACGCCGCCGACCGGGGCGAACAGGATGCCCGGCAGCAGCTGCGTCAGCACCACCAGGCTCAGCGAGAAGCTCTGCCACTGGTAGCTGTCCGTGAGCTGCGTGACCAGGCCCGTCAAGGCCAGGAACGACAGCCAGTCACCGACACTGCACAGATAGGTGACGGCCCACAGCCTGCGGAACGGCCGGATCGCCAACACGCTGCGAATCCGGTGGCTGGTCGAAGCCGCTGTGCCGCCGTCCTGGATCGTGCTCACCCCCGTTGTGCCAGGCCACCAGCGTAGCCGGGGCGATTCACCCGGATGGCCACAACCACCTCACGGGTGACCGAAGCGAGATCACCTCAGCAGGTCGGCCACGGCCCCGATGATCTCACGGAGCACGTTGACCAGCAGTCCGCTCACCACGAGCAGCACGACCAGGCACCCGACGAGCGCGCCGCGGCCCTTCTTCGGCTCCGCCGGCAACGCCGCGTGCAGCGTCGGCGCGGGAGGGTCGGGCCGCGGGACCTGCCGCCGCCGTGCCGGCCCCCGCTGCACCGGCGCGGGGACGGCCACCACCGGCGGCGCCACGGGCCGGGCCGGCTCCACCGGGGTCACGACCTCCCGGTGGGGCGGCCCCTCGCCCGTGACCAGCCCGGCCAGCGGGTCGGGGAAGGACGGGGGAGGTGGCAGGGCCTGCGTGCCGTCCGGACCGAACTCGTCCACGCCACCTCCCAGCGCCGACCCCCGAGACTAGCCCTTGGACTTGGCCGGGGCC
Source organism: Saccharothrix xinjiangensis (assembly GCF_039527585.1). Classification (NCBI taxonomy): domain Bacteria; kingdom Bacillati; phylum Actinomycetota; class Actinomycetes; order Pseudonocardiales; family Pseudonocardiaceae; genus Saccharothrix; species Saccharothrix xinjiangensis. Next base: position 496,478 of record NZ_BAAAKE010000001.1, read on the forward strand.
TTCTTCCGAGCGGGTGCCTTCTTGGCCGCCGGCGCCTTCTTCTTGGTCACGGGGCCCTTCGCCCGCTTCTCCGCCAGCAGCTCGGCCGCCCGTTCGTCGGACAGGCCCTCCACGCTGTCGGACTTGCGCAGCGACGCGTTGGTCTCGCCGTCGGTCACGTAAGGGCCGAACCGGCCCTCCTTGACCACCATGGGCTTGCCCGAGACGGGGTCCGCGCCCAGCTCCTTCAGCGGCGGCGCGGCCGCCGCCCGACCCCGCTTCTTCGGCTCCGAGTAGATCTTCAGCGCCTCGTCCAGGGTGACCGTGAACAGCTGGTCCTCGCCGGTCAGCGACCGCGAGTCGGTCCCCTTCTTCAGGTACGGCCCGTACCGCCCGTTCTGCGCGGTGATCTCGGCGCCCGTCTCCGGGTCCTTGCCGACCACGCGCGGCAGCGACAGCAGCTTCAGCGCGTCGTCCAGCGTCACCGAGTCCAGCGACATCGACTTGAACAGCGACCCGGTGCGCGGCTTCGCGGCCTTCTTGCCCTCCGGGGGATCCGGCAGCACCTCGGTCACGTACGGCCCGAACCGGCCCTCCTTGGCCACGATCTCGTGACCGCTGACCGGGTCGACCCCCAGCGAACGCCCCTCCTGCGGGGTGGCGAACAGCTTCTCCGCGATCTCGGGCGACAGCTCGTCCGGCGGCAGGTCGTCGGGCAGGTTGGCCCGCTGCGACGCGCCGTCGACCTCCCGCTCCAGGTACGGCCCGTACCGGCCGACCCGGACGTAGACCGTGCGGCCCTCCTCGTCGGCGAACAGCGGGATCGAGTTGACCTCCCGGGCGTCGATCTCCTCGACGCTCGACCCGACCAGCTTCTTCAGGCCGCCGGACCGCCCCACCGACGACTCCGGCCCGACGTTCCCGCCGAAGTAGAACCCGGACAGCCAGGTCGTCCGCTCCTGCCGGCCCGCGGCGATCCCGTCGAGCTCGTCCTCCAGCGCGGCGGTGAAGTCGTAGTCGACCAGCCGGCCGAAGTGCTGCTCCAGCAGCCCGACCACCGCGAACGCCACCCACGACGGGACCAGGGCGGAGCCCTTCTTCCACACGTAGCCGCGGTCCTGGATGGTGCTGATGATCGAGGCGTACGTGGAGGGGCGCCCGATGCCGAGGTCCTCCATGGTCTTGATCAGCGAGGGCTCGGTGAACCGCGGCGGCGGCGACGTCGAGTGCCCGTCCGCCGACAGCTCGGCGGCCGTCACCACCTGGTCCTTCACCAGCTGCGGCAGCCGCGACTCGACGTCGTCCGACTCGCCGCCCGCCTCCGCGTCGACGGTCTCGACGTACGCCTTCAGGAACCCGGCGAACGTGATCGTCCGGCCCGAGGAGGCGAACGTGACCTCCTCGCCGCCCGCCGCCCGCCCGGTGATCCGCACCGACGTGGTGTTGCCCCGCGCGTCGGCCATCTGCGAGGCGATCGTGCGCTGCCAGATCAGCTCGTAGAGCTTGAACTCGTCGGAGTCCAGCTCGCCGGCGACCTGGCCCGGCGTCCGGAACACCTCGCCCGCCGGCCGGATGGCCTCGTGGGCCTCCTGCGCGTTCTTGACCTTGCGGTTGTACTGCCGCGGCGCGCTCGCCACGTACTGCGCCCCGTACAGCTCGGTGGCCTGCGCCCGCGCCGCCGTGATCGCCGTCTCCGACAGCGTCGTGCTGTCGGTGCGCATGTAGGTGATGTAGCCGTTCTCGTACAGCTTCTGGGCGGTCCGCATGGTCCGGTCGGCGGAGAACCGCAGCTTGCGACCCGCCTCCTGCTGGAGCGTGGAGGTCATGAACGGCGCGTACGGCTTCCGCGAGTACGGCTTCTCCTCCACGGAGGAGACCGCCAGCGACGCGTTGACCAGGCCTTCCGCGATGGCCCGCGCCCGCGCCTCGTCCAGCACCCGGACCTCGGCGCCGTCCTTCAGCCGCCCGTCCGAGCCGAAGTCGCGCCCGACCGCCAGCCGGACCCCGTCGACCGCGACCAGGCGCGACGCGAAGTTCCGCGGCGCCGCCCCGGCCCCGGCGTCCATCACCGCCGACACGTCCCAGTACCCGGCGGACACGAACCGCATCCGCTCGCGCTCCCGCTCGACCACGATCCGGGTCGCCACGGACTGCACGCGGCCCGCCGAGAGCTTCGGCATGACCTTCTTCCACAGCACGGGGCTGACCTCGTAGCCGTAGAGGCGGTCCAGGATGCGGCGCGTCTCCTGGGCGTCGACCAGGCTCTGGTCCAGGTCGCGCGGGTTGGCGGCGGCCGCGCGGATCGCGGGCTCGGTGATCTCGTGGAACACCATCCGGCGCACGGGCACCTTGGGCTTCAGCGTGTCCAGCAGGTGCCAGGCGATGGCCTCGCCCTCGCGGTCGCCGTCCGTCGCGAGGTACAGCTCGTCGGCGTCCTTGAGCAGTTCCTTCAGCTCGGCGACGGTCGCCCTCTTGTCCGGCGTGACCACGTAGAGCGGCTCGAACGCGTTGTCGACGTCGACGCCCAACCGGGCCCAGGGCATGCCCTTGTACTTCGCGGGCACGTCGGCGGCGCCCCTGGGCAGGTCCCGGATGTGCCCCCTGGACGACTCCACGACGAAGTCCCGTCCGAGGTAAGACGCGATCTTGCGCGCCTTGGTGGGCGACTCGACGATCACCAACCGCCGGTTGCCCGTGCCCCCGTTTGTCCTCTTCGCCCGTGTCGATCCAGCCACGCCGTCCCGCTCTCTTCGAACACTGTGTCCCAACCCGCCAGTGTGCACTGTCCTTTGTCGCCGTTGGGCAGCCCTGGTCGGGACAGGGTGACACAACTGTGCCCCATCTTCCGCCGGGAGGACGCGCTACGCGGCCGGCCAGGTGCGCTCCGCAACACCCCGAGGAGCCCGTCCGACCAGCTCAGCGAGCCGTTCGAGCCTCCTGCGACCAACCACACGAAGTGCGGGTCCGCCCGAGATGGTCGAGGGCAACCCCGCCCAACCCAATGCCTCGCGCAAAGGCTCGTGCGTCTCCGGCGCACCGGCGTCGAGCCCCAGGAAATACCCGGACTCGATCCACCGACCGGCCCCCAGCGCCCACAAGCGGAGCACACCACCGTCAAGGGCGAAACCGGGTGGAACGACCTTCCGCCCACCATCAAGCCACTGCGAGGCCAATCCGGTCAAATCAGTTCGAAAAGCGGTCGAGACCCGCAAACCCCCATCCCCGACCTCAACCCGAGCCTCAACCCCCCGCTCGGCCAACGCCCCCGCAACAGCCCGCCCCCGAGCCTCCGTGTCCACCCCCACCACAACCCGAGCCGCCCGCCCCCGGGCGAACCCCAGCGCCTGACCGGGTCCGCACAGCAGACCCGCCAGGTCACCGACACAAGGCTGCCGGGCCTCGGCCGAGAAGAAGGACAGTTGCCCCACGGCCAAGCAGCGTAGAACACACGTTCGACCCCCACCAGTCTCCGAAGGGCTGAAACACACCAGCCCCACCAACCACAGGGGTCCCGAACCCAGAACTCACCGGTCCCGAACGTACGACACGCGCGACCTGAACGTACGACACGCCCAACCGGAACGTACGACACGCGATGCCGGACCGGACGACTCGCGATGCCGGACCGGAGGACACGCGATGCCCGACTGGACGACACGCGGGTAGAACGGGACCGGCAGCGGCCGGCGGCCCCGATTTGACATGGGTTCGAGTGCCATAGGCTGGTCGGAGCCGGCAGGCTCGGCGGGACGCTCTTCCCCGCCGTGCCTGCCGGCTGCGGCCTGCCTCCGGTACTCGTAAGGGCCCCATGTCAAATCGAGGCCTTCGCCACCACCGGGGCTTTCACCAGCGGCTTCCCACCACCGGGCTTGAACCACCGCCCAGGACTCAGCCGCCCGGCACCCAGCCGGCCAGCACCCAGCCGGCCGGCACCCAGCCGCCCAAGACCCAGCCGGCCGGCACTCAGCCGCCCAGCGACTGGAGCATCTCCGTCATCTCCACGCACTGCGGGGCCTGCTTGAACGCCTCACCCAGCTCCGGGTCGTCCTGGAGCTTCTTCACCTGCTCCTGCAACTTGGACGGGTCGGCCTGGTCCCCGCCCAACTGCTCCAGCTTGGTGGCGAACTCGGGGTCATTCGGGTCGAGCGCCGCCAACTCGTCGTTGACCTGCGTCAACGTCTCCCCGGAGTCGTTGAAGAACTTGACCAGCTCGTCGTGCAACTGCTGGGTGTCCGCCGACGGCGCACCCATCTCCTCCAGCTTCTCCCCGGCGTCGGTGAGCGACTTGCCGGCCGGTCCGCTGTAGTCGAGCAGCGCCTGCTTCTGCACCGCCGGGTCCTCGGCGCCGCCTTCGAACATGGTCTTGAGCAGGTTCATCACGCCCTCGACCGTGGGCCCGATGCCCTCGCAGAACGTGCCGGCCCACTCCACCGGGTCGGCACTGGCCGACGCCGTGGTGCTGGTCGTCGTCGCCGTCGACGAGCCCGAGCCCGAGGCCGAAGACCCGCTGCCACCGCCGCACGCGGCGGTCACCAGGGCCGCCGACAGCACACCGGCGACCGCAGCGCGGCGCTTCAGAGCACTCTTCACAATTACCCCCCATTAGGGTGAAGTCAGAGGGCGCAACCTACTACGACCCCTACACCGCGCTTACAGGACGCCTGCTACGGCCATCACCGCACAGGTACCCACGAACAGCCACTCCTGTAACCCACAACCGCACCGCGCCACATCCAGGTGAGCCTCACGTGGTCGGCGCGGCGCTCTCCGGCGGCGTCAACGTGCGCAACGACTGACAGGCGTCGGCCTTCTCGGCCGCCGCGGCCAGCTCCGGCGACGCCTCCAACTGCTTCAGCGGCTCCACGAACGAGTCCAACCGCGTGATGGCCTCACCAGCGGCCTGCAACCCGCCCACCGGGTCGTTCGCGTCAGCCGCCTCCAGCGCCGCCTTGGCGTCGCCGAAGTTCTTCGCGATGTCGGTGAACGTGACCGCCATCCGCTCGACCTGCTCGTCCCCGCCCGTCACGGGCGAGGGCCCGACCTCCCTCAGCTGACCAGCCGTCCGGGTGAACGCGTCGGCCATCTGCCCCATGTACACGGCCATGTCGGCCTTCAGCGCGGCCGGGTCGCCCCCGTCGAGCCGGGGCGGCGTCTTCGGGGTCGTCACGAACGCGGAAGCCGCCGTGCACACCTTGTCCATGTACGCCACCGCCGCCTCGTCCCCCGGCGGGGCGGACGACGACGGCGCGGTGGAGTCACCCCCTGACCCGCACCCGGCAACCACCAGCACCGCGGCCACCAGCGGAACAAACCTCATCAGGGCACTCCCACCTCTCGCCCGGGGATCCCACCCCGACCCGGGGCCTCGACCTCTGGACCACCCCAGTCTGCCCCACCAACGCGAAAGGGGCGGGGCGCCCACACCGGGCGCCCCGCCCCACCGGCCAACCGGCTCAACCACCCAACCGGCCCAACCGCACGCTCAGCTCGACCAACCAACCACTCAGCTCGGCCGAACCACCCAGCTCAACCCGACCACCCAGCTCACGCCGAGGTGGTGGCCTCCGCCGGAGCGTCCGCGATAGCCGTCCCACGCCGCTTCGACACCACGACCGCCGCCACGATGATCGCCGCGGCCACCGCCGCGATCGCGTACCGCACCCCGGCCGAGGCGTCCGCCCCCACCGAGTAGGTCACGATCGCCGGCGCGATCAGCACCGACACCAGGTTCATCACCTTGAGCAGCGGGTTGATCGCCGGCCCGGCGGTGTCCTTGAACGGGTCGCCCACCGTGTCGCCGATGACGGTCGCCGCGTGCGCGTCCGACCCCTTGCCACCGTGGTTGCCGTCCTCGACCAGCTTCTTCGCGTTGTCCCAGGCGCCACCGGAGTTGGCCAGGAACACCGCCATCAGCGTGCCCGTGGCGATCGCGCCCGCCAGGTACCCGGCCAGCGGCCCGACGCCCAACCCGAACCCGACCGCGATCGGCGCCATGACCGCCAGCAACCCGGGGGTGGCCAGCTCGCGCAGCGAGTCGCGCGTGCAGATGTCCACGACCCGGCCGTACTCCGGCTTCACGGTCCCGTCCATGATCCCGGGGTTCTCCCGGAACTGCCGCCGCACCTCGAACACGATCGCACCGGCCGCCCGCGTCACCGCGTTCACGGCGAGGCCGGAGAACATGAACACGACCGCCGCGCCGATCACCACGCCGACCAGCACGTTCGGGTCGGACACCAGGTTGGAGAACGAGACGGGCACCTCGTCCAGCCCGACCGACACCTGGGCCAGCGCCTGCGAGATCGCGTCCTTGTAGGAGCCGAACAGCGCGGTCGCGGCCAGCACGGCCGTGGCGATCGCGATGCCCTTGGTGATGGCCTTGGTGGTGTTGCCCACCGCGTCCAGCTCGGTCAGGATCTGCGCGCCCTCGCCGTGCACGTCGCCGGACATCTCCGCGATGCCCTGCGCGTTGTCGGACACGGGGCCGAAGGTGTCCATGGCCACGATGACGCCCACCGTGGTCAGCAGGCCGCAGCCGGCCAGCGCCACCGCGAACAGCGCCACCACCACGGACCCGGACAGCAGGAACGCGCCGTAGACCGCGCCGCCGATGACCAGCGCCGTGTAGACGGCGGACTCGAAGCCGACCGAGATGCCCGACAGGATGACCGTCGCCGCGCCGGTCAGCGAGGTGCGCCCGACCTCCTTGACCGGCTTGTGCTCGGTGCCGGTGTAGTAGCCGGTCAGCCACAGGATGACGCCGGCCAGCACGATGCCGATGATCACGGCCATCGCCGCGATGAACCGCGGGTTGCCGCCGGTCGAGGCCACCGCCTCGGACACGCCCTCCAGCGCCCCGAACGACGAGGGCAGGTAGACGAACGCCGCCACCGTGCACAGCACCGCGGAGATGAGCGCCGAGATGTAGAACGAGCGGTTGATCGCCGCCAGGCCGCTCTCGCCGACGCGCGCCCTCGTGATGTAGACGCCGATGACCGCGGTGAACACGCCGATCGCGGGCACGATCAGCGGGAACAGCAAACCCTGCACGCCGAACGCGGCCGTGCCCAGGATCAGCGACGCCACCAGCGTCACCGCGTAGGACTCGAACAGGTCGGCGGCCATGCCCGCGCAGTCGCCGACGTTGTCGCCCACGTTGTCCGCGATGGTCGCGGCGTTGCGCGGGTCGTCCTCGGGGATGTTCTGCTCCACCTTGCCGACCAGGTCGGCGCCGACGTCGGCGGCCTTGGTGAAGATGCCGCCGCCGACCCGCATGAACATCGCGAGCAGCGCCGCGCCGAAGCCGAAGCCCTCCAGCACCTTGGGGGCCTGACCGGCGTAGACCAGCACGACCACCGCCGCGCCGAACAGGCCGAGGCCGACGGTGAACATGCCGACCACGCCGCCGGTGCGGAACGCGATCCGCGTGGCCTTCTCACGGCCGCCCGCCTCGTTGGCCGCGGCGGCGACGCGCACGTTCGCACGGGTCGACAGCCACATGCCGAGGTAGCCGATGATCGCCGAGAACACGGCGCCGACGATGAAGAACAGCGACCTGCCGATGCGTTCCCCGATGTCTTCGGCGGGGAGCGCGAACAGCAGCACGAACACGACGACCACGAAGATGGCGAGCGTGCGGAACTGCCGGTTGAGGTAGGCCGCCGCGCCCTCTTGGACCGCCTTGGCGATGTCCTGCATCTTCGGGGTGCCCTGGCCCGCGGCCAGCACCTCCCGGAGCAGCACGTACCCGACGGCCAGGGCGGCCAGCGCGACCACGGCGACCACGGCCACGAGGCCGCGATCACCCCCGGAGAGCTCCAAGCCCTCCGCGAGGAATTGCCGGGACATCCGTCCTCCTGGTGAGTTTTTCTGGCCCAATGAGGGCCATCACGTTGATGTGAGGCCGGTCACTTCCGTGCCTGTCACCCTCGTCACAACGTGATGCATCCCTCATTGGATGCGATAGCGGCGGAGTCTATTCATAGCGCGCAACAGGGCAACGGCGCGCGTCGATCCGTACACACACCGTTATCCACACAGGACGCGGAGCACCCCGCCAAGTACCCGGACACCCTGTGAAAACACCACCCGAATCCGGCTCCTCCCCACACGCACACCTCCCTGCCCCGCCTCCGACCACCCCCGCTTCCCGCTTCCCGCCCCCCACCTCCCCGCCCCTCCCCCAGCACGTGAAGCCCACCCGGAGCACCGGTGTGCGAAGCTGCCGGACGTGGCGGAGCAGGGACGTCGTTTGCTGGACCGGGTCCTCGCCGGCGTGCCGACCGGGGAATCGCCGCTGACGCACACCGAAGACCTGCCACCCCGCCCCGCGCAGCACGCGCCCTGGCCGTCCTGGGTGCCGGAGGCCGTCACGTCCGCCCTGGTGGAGCGTGGCGTGACCCGACCGTGGCGGCACCAGGTCGAGGCCGCCGAACGCGCGTGGGCCGGCGAGCACGTGGTGGTCGCGACCGGCACCGCCTCGGGGAAGTCGCTGGCCTACCAGCTGCCGGTGCTGAGCGCGCTGACGACCGACCCGAGGGCGACGGCCCTCTACCTGTCGCCCACCAAGGCGCTCGGCGCTGACCAGCTGCGGTCGGTGGAGGAGCTGCGGCTCCCCGGCGTGCGCGCGGCGTCGTTCGACGGCGACACGCCGATCGCCGAGCGCGATTGGGTGAGGGCGCACGCGAACTGGGTGTTCAGCAACCCCGACATGCTGCACCGGGGCGTGCTCCCGAACCACGCCCGGTGGATCCGGTTCCTGCGCCGGCTGACCTGCGTGGTGGTCGACGAGTGCCACACCTACCGCGGGGTCTTCGGCTCGCACGTGGCGCTGCTGCTGCGCCGGCTCCGCCGGGTGGCCGCGCGGTACGGCGCGAACCCGACCTTCGTGCTCGCCTCGGCCACGGTCGCGGACCCGGCCGCGTCGGCGCGGGCGCTGCTCGGCGTGGAGGTCGTCGCCGTCACCGAGGACGGTTCGCCGCGCGCCGGTCGCACGGTCGCCCTGTGGGAACCCCCGCTGCTCGAAGACCTCGAAGGCGAGAACGGCGCCCCGGTGCGCCGGTCGGCGGGCGCGGAGACGGCGCGCATCCTGGCCGACCTGACCGTGGAGGGCGCGCGCTCGCTGGCGTTCGTGCGCTCCCGCGTCGGCGCCGAGCTGACCGCGATCGGCGCCCGCCGCCTGCTGTCGGAGGTCGACCCGGAGCTGGCGGGCCGGGTCGCCGCCTACCGCGGCGGGTACCTGCCGGAGGAGCGGCGGGCGCTGGAGCGGGCCGTGTCGTCGGGCGAGCTGCTGGGGCTGGCCACCACGAACGCCCTGGAGCTGGGCGTGGACATCGTCGGCCTGGACGCCGTCGTGGTGGCGGGCTTCCCGGGCACGCTGGCCTCGTTCTGGCAGCAGGCGGGCCGCGCCGGCCGGACCGGCGACTCGGACGCCCTGGTCGTGTTCGTGGCCCGGGACGACCCGCTGGACACCTACCTGGTCCACAACCCGTCGGCCGTGCTGCACAAGCCGGTCGAGGCCACGGTCCTGGACCCGACGAACCCGTACGTCCTCGCGCCGCACCTCGCGTGCGCCGCGGCGGAGCTGCCCCTCACGCCGGACTCGCTGGCGGACTTCGGCGGCGACGCGGCGCTCGCGGTCGTCGAGGGCCTGACCGCCGACCGCGTCCTGCGCGAACGGCCCAACGGCTGGTACTGGACGTCGCACGACCGGCCGCACGCGAACGTCGACATCCGTGGTTCCGGCGGCGAGCAGGTCGTGGTGGTGGAGGCGGACTCGGGCCGGATGCTCGGCACGGTGGACCCCGGCTCGGCGCACTGGACGGTGCACCCCGGCGCCGTCTACCTGCACCAGGGCGAGTCGTACGTGGTGGACCAGCTGGACCTGGGGACCGGCATCGCGCTCGTGCGCGCGGAGCGGCCGGAGTGGTCGACCACGGCGCGGGACACCAAGGACATCTCGGTGGTGCGGGTGCTGGAGGAGCGCGAGTTCCCGGGCGTGAAGGTGTGCCTGGGCGAGGTCGAGGTGACCTCGCAGGTGGTCGGCTACCTGCGGAAGCTGCCGTCCGGCCAGGTGGTCGACTCGGTGCCGCTGGACCTGCCGCCGTTGACGCTGGTGACGCGGGCGGTCTGGTACGCGGTGTCGGCGGGGTTGCTGGGCAGTGCGCCGGGGGGCGCCGGTCTGGCTCCGGCGCGCGTCCCCGGCGCACTGCACGCCGCCGAACACGCGGCGATCGGCCTGCTACCGCTCTTCGCGACCTGCGACCGCTGGGACATCGGTGGTGTCTCGACCGCCTTGCACCAGGACACCGGGGAGGCGACGGTGTTCGTGCACGACGGTCATCCGGGCGGTGCCGGGTTCGCCGACCGCGGTTTCGACGCGGTCGTCCCGTGGTTGATCGCTACTAGGGAGGCCATCGCTGCTTGCGCGTGTCCGGCCGGGTGCCCGTCCTGCGTTCAGTCGCCGAAGTGCGGGAATGGCAACGATCCGCTGGACAAGGCTGGCGGGGTGGCCGTGCTGGACGTCGTGATCGGGGCGGTCGGGGTGAACCCCGGCGACGCCCGGCACGGCCACGGTGATCACGACCGGTCGGCGGCGACCAGGTCGTAGCTCGGTGCGCTGAGCAGTGCCTCGTGCACGACGCTCGCGTGCGGCAGCTGCCAGGCGCAGATGTGGGGCTTGACCCGCCAGTGGACGACGCCGTGGTGGGCCGGGCTCGGCGGCAGCGGGACGTACTCGCCCTGGGCGCGGTGCGTGACGCCGGGGTCGGCGATCAGCACGCCGCCGGAGGCGACGAGGAACATCCAGCGCCCGGCGGGCGTGGCCACGATCGGGACGGGGATCCCGGTGGCGCGCAGCGCGACCGCGGCCCGCCGGCCGAGTTCGGCGTCGACCTCGACGGCGTCCACGCCGTGCCCGGTGGCCAGCAGGATGCTGTAGGACTGGCCGCTCCACCAGGTGGCGACCTGGTCCGCGCGGGTGCCGATGCGGTCCTGCCAGTCGTGGTGGACGGGCACCGGCCCGCGGTCCTCGACACCGTCGGGCCCGGCCCACCGCTCACCCGCCGGATAGGTGCCCGGCAGCACGGACCACCCGTGCCACGCGAGGGTGACCGCCTCCGCGCGCAGCTCGATGCGGAAGGCCCCGCGCCAGCTATCCGACCACTCCATCGTCCGTTCGCCTCCTGTGAACCCGCGACACCGCGTCTGGTGTTCCTCGACACCGCGTCGGTGTCGCCACTTGAACTAACGACATGACCGGCGGTTCTGGTAACCGCCAGTCGACAACTGGTCGATTCGGCACGTCGAGCGAAACAGCGGCGGACGAGCGGCAGAACAGCGCGGGAACTGCTGATCCACCGCGAGGCCGCGAATCTGCGGCCTGGTCCACCCGTTCATCGCCGACGAACGACCGCTCGTCGCGGGAGCAGGGGTTCAGCCTTCAGCCGGACCTGCCCGTGCCCGCGCGCTCGGCGCGCCGAACAGCGGACGACCGCCGAAGAGCCTCGTCCCACCGACGACCGACGGCTCACCGACCACCCGGACGCTCACCTCCCACCCGTCCACCTCGCACCCGGCCAACCGACCGCCCATCCGCCCGACCACCGCCTCGGCCTGCCCGCAAGCAGCCCCGACCCCGGCCACCAGGTGCCCGGCAGCCGCCAACGCCGCGAGATCGGCGGCGGCGGCCACCCGGTGCCGGTCCACCACGGCCGCCCCGACGTGCACCCCCACCAGGACGAGCCCGAACCACACCCCCGCCACCGCGACCGCGAGGACCGACGCCGTCCCGCGGTCGTCACCGGGCCACCACCTCCGCACACCGCTCACCGCACACCCACCACCCCCGGCTCCACGACCGCGTAAGCACGGGCCCGCAACTCGACGCCCAACCGGGACACGGCGACCTCGACCCACACCCCGTCCCCCTCCCGCCGAACCGCCACCCGCGCACCCGCCGGAGCGATCGCCTCCACCACACCGCCGACCCGCCCCCCTTCCCCGCGAGCGACGAGCCGAGCCGCCTCCCGAGCCGCGTCCGTGCACCGGAGCTGCCCGACGACCGCCATCACCGCCGTCACCCCGAGCACCAGCACGACGGCCAACCCGCACATCGCGACCGCCGCCTCGACGGTCACCGCGCCCCGATCCCCGCGCGGCAACCACCGCGACTCCGCACACCCCCGCCACACCGAGCGCGACCGCCACCGCCGCCGCGAGCCCGAGCGCCGCCGAGACCGCCACACCGACCGCAGCCGACATTCCGGCACCAGCGAGCCGGGACATCGCCTACCCGCTCCCCCGACCGGTCGCCCACCGCCGGCCGCAGCGCGCCCACCGCTCCCCGCTGCCGGCACAGCCAACGTGGTCGCCGTGGTCGCCGCCGTCGCCGTGGTCGCCGTGGTCGCCGCCGTTGTCGTGGTCGCCGTGGTTCGCGCGGGCAGCACGCTTGCTCGCGGCGACCTGATCGGCATCGGCTCGATCGGTATCGGCTTGATCGGCATCGGCCTGGTGGGCGAGTTGTTCCGGGTCAGCTCGTCCCCCGGCCCGGCGCGGACCGGGTCGAGCCGCCGTTCCTCCCGGCCTTCCCCTGTGACAGCCGGGTTTCCCGGGTCCGCCGCGCAGCCGGTCCTCATGCGCTCACCTCGAAGGCTCGTTCCAGCATCCCCTGGACCAACCCGACCACCCAGTCGCCCTTCAAGGCGACGAGCAGGACCGTGGCCAGCGCCGCGGCGGCGAGCAGGCAGAGCGAGTACTCCACCGTCACCGTCCCCTTGTCGTCCAACGACATCTTCTTCCTCCATCCACAGTGGACACTCTTCATCACTCGCCCATGCCACCGATCAGCCCCATCACCACCGGCAGCACCCCGAGGCACAGGAAGGCGGGCAGGAAGCACAGCGCCAGCGGTCCCGCGACCAGGACCGACGCCCGTTGCGCGCGGGTCTCGGCCCGGTCGGCGACCTTCGCCCGCGCCTCGGCGGCGAGGTCCGCCGCCGCGCTCGCCAGAGCCGCGCCGGAACGGGCCGTGCGGCGCGCCGCCCGTGCCAGCGGTGCGATGTCGGGGTGACCCAGGGCCCCGGCCCACGCCGTCACCGGGTCCGCTCCCAGGGCGAGGAGGTCGCCGACCTCGCGCAGGCGTTCGGCCGGGCCGGGCGGCACACCTGAGCGCACGGCGTGCACGGCCCTGGCCACGGGCAGCCCCGCCCGGAGCGCCGCGGCGAGCAGGTCCCAGGTCGCCGCCGCCGCGAGCGGGTCCGGTGGGACGGGTTTCAGCCGGCGCGGGCGGGCGCGAGGTGGCTTGAGCCTCGACGCGGCCCTCCGGGGCGGTGGGAACACGAGCAGCGCCAGGGCAAGCAGCAACAGGCTCATGCGATCACCTGCCTGGTCAGCCGACCGCTCCAGCGCAGACCCGCGCAGATCAGCAACGCACCGACGACGAGGAGCACCTGACCCGCCGCGCTACCGGTCAGCACGGCGAGCGGCCCCGCGCCGGTCAGCTCGCCCAGCAGGACGCCGAACAGCGGCAGACCGGCCAGGACGGCGGTGCTGGTGCGCGGCCCCGCCATGCGGGCCTGGACCTGCCTGGTGAACGTCACGCGCCGGTCCAGGTCCCGGCGCACCGCCTCCAGCACGTCGGCCAGCGGCACGCCGTGGTCCACGGCCAACCGCCACGCCCGCGCCAGGTGACGGGCATCGGGGAAGTCCGCCAACGCCACCTCCACGTCACCACCCCGGGCGGACGCGGCGGCGATGGCGCGCAAGACCTCGGTGGCGGGCGACTCCGAGTCCTCGGCGGCACAGGCGGCCGCCCTGGCCGGGTGCGCGCCCGTGCGCAGTTCGGCCGCGAAGGCGCTCAAGCCCTCGGCCAACGCCGCAGAAGCCCGGAGCCGAGCGCGACAACGCGCGGTCTCGCGGCGGTGGTGCCACGCGGTGGCCGCCAGCAAAGCGCCCGCGATCGCACCCCCGACACCGACGAGAAGACCAACGGCCGCCCCCGCCACCACCACCGCAGGCCGGCCGGGAGTCGGCAGTCGCCAACGGCGGGTCGGCCGCCCCCGGAGCAGCGCCAAGCGCCGCCTCGCCGATGGTGATGGATAAACCAGGACGGCGGCTGCCAACAGCAGGAAGCTCATGGCGCACCTGCCTTGGACCTCGCCCTGACCACGGGTTGGGTTTCGGACAGCGATGCCCCGCCGGACGACAGCACGGCACCGGCCAACAGCGCCCCGCCAGGCGGCGATGCCGCACCGGACGACAGCGCCACACCAGGCGGCGATGCCATACCGGTCGGCAGCGCCGCACCAGCCGAACGTGCCGTGCCGGCCAGCGGTGCCACGCGGGCCAGCGGTAGCGCGCCGGCTGGCGGTGCCATGCCGGCCGGTGGTGCCGACTCGGCTGGTGGTGTCCGGCTGGTTAGCGGTGCTTGGTCGGCCGGTCGCGCTTGGTCGGCCGGCGTTGCCCGGTCGGCCGGTGGTTGCCACGTGCCCACCGGTTCCGCCCTGCTTTCCGTCCTGCCTTCCGTTCGCGCCGGAGGCGAAGCGGAATGCGGCTTCGACCGGCCCACCAGTGACCTGAGGACGGCGCCGGCCTCGTGCCAGCCGGTGTCGCGCCGCCAGGCCGGTTCCACTGCCAGGTCACCGCCACGGCGGTGCAGGACGCCGATTTCCGCGAGGTGCCGGGCGCCGTCCGGTGCGCGGCGCACGTGGAGCACGACCTTGACCGCTGCGGCCAGTTGGCTGTGCAGCGCGTGCCGGTCCAGTCCGCCCAGGGCGGCCAGCGCCTCCAGCCTCGCGGGGACCTCGGCCGGTGAGTTGGCGTGCAGGGTGCCCGCCCCGCCTGTGAGACGTCATCGAGGAGTTCAGCAGGGCGACGCTGTGACCTGGTGAGTGAACGGTTCAACGACAGGCCGGTGTGCGGGTGTCGTGTCAGCGAACCGTTCAGCAATCCGGGCGGTTGGCGTCCGAACCTACGCTGGTGCTTCGACCGCTCGTCCTGGCCGCGCCGGGGGCGGGTTCCGCTTTCGCGTCCGGAGCTTGGTGGCTTTCTCGAAGTGCTCGGCTGCGGACTTGTCGACCGTGACGCGGTCCATGACCTCGCGGGTGATGGCCTCGGCGCCGCTGTTGACGGCTTCGATGGCGGACTCGCGGATCAGGCTGGACAGGCTGGCGATGCTGCCGCCGGTGCGCTCGTGGAGGTATCGCCCGTGGTGCCGGGTGAGGCTGCCTGGTTGGTGCTGGTAGAGCAGCAGTGCGGCTTCCATCGATGCGATCACGCCGACCCATTCCTTGGCTTGTGCCGGTGTGCCGATGGAGAAGGGGGTGACTCGGTGTAGGTCGTTGCGTCCGGCGGTTTGTGTGGCGCGGGACTTGGCGCTGCCTTCGAGGAAGAGGCCGCCTTCTTCGAGGTCGTGCCCGGTGTAGACGAACGTGGCGGCGGTGTAGTTGGCCAGGTACTTGAGGTGGTCGTTGGCGACCTTGCCCTCCTTGAGGGACACGTCGAGGAAGTGCGCGTCGTCGATGATGACCAGTTCGGTGCCGACGATGCGCATGGCCCTGAGGACCAGGGTGGTGATCTCGGACTTGGTCGCGGATTTCCGGTAGGGCTGCATGAGGAAGTCCGCGATGGCGATGGACAGGTCCTTTGGGGTGGTCTGGGCTTGGATGCTGATGTAGACGACCGGAACGTAGTCGCGGACGAACTCCTGCCCCTCGTCGGTGACGAACCGCTCGGGCTCGGTCTCGCGGAGTTCGTTCTCGTAGTCCGCGGCGAACAGCTTCACCAGGGTGGACTTGCCGGTGGTCGGTGGCCCGTCGATGACCTTGCCGCGCCGGGCTCCGGCGGGCTGGTAGCGGTTGACGTCGAGGCGGCGGTGCAGCTCGTAGTGCAGGCGTTCGATGTCGGGCGTCCGTACCAGCACGCCGGCGCTGTGGTGGGCTTTGCGTGCCCGGTTGAACTGGGCACGGGCGACGGAGGACATGTCGTGGTACTCGGTCGGGGAGGGCATGTCGGGCGCCGGTGGCGGCGTGGCGGTGAGGTAGCGACGCCACTCCTCCTTAGTGGCGGGCTCGGCCAGTCCTGGATGCATCAGCTCTCCCGGAGGTGTCGGGGCACCCAGGTCTTGGCCGGGGTGATGTCGCCGAAGTCGAAGTCGTCGAAGTCGTCGTCGGGGGTGGGGGCGGCCAGGTCGGGCACCACGCGCAGCGGCGGGACCTTGTGCTCGTCCGGGGTGTCGGCCGCGCCGGCCAGGGCACGGTGGTGGTCTCGGGCGGAGGCGCGGGCGCGTTCGGCGTCGCGTGCGGCACGGCGGCGGTCCTGGCTGGTCCAGGACTCCGGGGCGTCGGTGCGGTTTTGCAGGTCGAGCAGGGCGGCTGCGACCTCGGCCTGGTCCGCTTTGCGTTTGCCGCGGCCGGCGATCAGCCGGGTGACCTCGCGCAGGGTGTTGTCGGTGAACGGCTGGTGCTCGTCGAGGGCGTGAGTCCAGCGCAGCATGTGCCAGCGGCCGTCGGCGGGGTCGCAGAAGTAGGCGTGCAGGGCGTTGCGCGGGTCGAACCGGATCGGCCACTTGCCGCCCGAGTTGGGGTAGGGCGAGGTGGCGTTGCGGTAGCGGTACAGGACGTCGTCGTAGTAGGTCAGGTGGTTGTTCTCCACGCCGTCCGGGTGGATCTTGCGCCACGCGATCGGCATGAGCTGGAAGTACATGGTGGGGTCGCTGGGGCAGGTGACGTACCCGGCGAGGCTGACGCCCAGCTCGTATGCCTGGTTGGGCGAGAGCCGTTCCGACGGGTAGCCCGGCACGGTCAGCCCGGCGTGCCAGCGACGCTGGTAGACGGCGACGACGTACTCGGCGAAGAACTCTTCGAGTTCGGCGATGGTCCAGCGGGCCACGCCCTGGGGATCACGTCCTCGGCGGGCGACGTCGGGCCCCTTGTAGCCGGCGACGTGTTCGCTGAACTGCTGGCGGATGGTGTTGAACACCGCTTCGACTTCCGGCTTGTCGGTGGGCTTTCCCTTGCGTGCCAGGGGAAAGTTGATGCCCAGCGAGGTGCAGGCGCGGCGAACGACGTCGGACTTGTAGGGCTTGCCGTGGTCGACGAGCAGGGTCTCGGGGTAGATCACCGGTCGGGCCGCGGCGGCGGCGAGACGCTGGTCGATCTTGAGGAGGCGCTCGTTGGGGATGCGCATCATGGAGAACCGCAGGGTGTCGGCCCAGCCCGGCCGCATGGGTTCGGGGGTCATCGCGTCGGCGACCAGCAGCCCGATGTCGATCGCCTTGGTGCCTTCGGGGGTGAGCCGCCAGGCCAGCAGCGACCGGGAGAACAGGTCGAGGGCGACGGTGAGTTCGACGGGCACGGTCTCGTCGGTGATCGGGTCGTAGGCGAAGACGTCGAGCCGGGTGGTGTCGAGCATGACGATTTCGCCGGGGCGATGGGCGACGACGTGGCCGAAGGACCAGTCGGGCTGGTTCGCGGTGGTCTGGCGGGTCTTGGACAGGCCGAAGGTGTGGCGGTTCTTCAGCAGCAGGTTGGTCGCCCGGCGGAAGGTCGACTCGGAGGGGAGCACGACCGCGCCGGGCCCGTGTGCGGCGTCGAGCCGGTTCTGGACGCGCCGGTAGAACCGCAGCAGGGTGCCGGTGGAGTCGTTCTCCTCGTAGGCGGCCTGGTCGAGGATGGCGTCGATGATGCGTGGGTCGAGGCGGGCCAGCGGGTTGCGGGCGCGCTGCTTGCGCTGGTCGACCAGGGCCATGACGCCGTGTTCGCGGTAGCGCAGCAGTTGCTTCCACAGCCAGCGGCTGCTCAGTCCCAGTTCGTCGGCTTTGGCTTCCAGCCGGTCCCGCTGGGTTCGTGCGGGGTCGTAGGCGGGCCGGGGTTCGCCGGGAGCCGGGTCGGCGGCGTTACCGGAGCGGTAGCCGGTGGTGGCCTCCCGCAGGTGGTCCTCCAGCTCGAACGCGGCGGCGCGCACGTCGTCGGCGAGGTCGTCCCACAGCGCGCCCTGGTCCCAGCCGGGTGTTGCCGCGGTGTCCAGGGGCGGGTCCGCGTCGGTCCCGCCAGGGGCGTTCCCGGCGGTGAGGTCGGTGGTGGGTGCCGTGGCGGGCGTCGGGGCCGCGGCGAAGGAGAGGTCGGCGAGCAGGGCGGCGGTGGTGATGATCTGGGTGACGCCGCTGGCCGAGCGCAGTCGCACGGCGGTGTCGAGGAATCCGACGATCTGGTGGTCGTCGTCCTCGAACCGGATCCACTGGTGCAGGGTCAGTTTCTGCGGCCGGGTCACGGTTGGCCTCCGGTGGTGGACGGGTCGGTGACACGACTGGTCGGGAGCCGGCGCGCTGGATTGCCGATGGGGGTCGACGTGCTGGGCGGGGCCGTCGGCGCGGGCCCGGACGGGGGTGGATTCCCGCAGTGGTTCGGTGAGGTCGAAGACGATCTGCTGCTGCCAGCACAGGTGGAACAGCACCGGCCGGGCCAGCTCGGGGACTTCGGTGAAGCTGCACAGGTCACCGATGGGGACCGGCTTGTGGGCCAGTGCCAGCAGTTGGGGGAGGTACTCGGCGCCGGCGTGCGGAGGTCTGCGGAATCCGGCCAGCCAGGACACGGTCGCCCACAACTGCGGGTCGGGTTCGCCGACCAGGCCGTAGTCCCAGCCCAGTTCCCGGCAGGCGGCGCGGGTGCGGCGGGCTTGGCGCTGCACGTCGAGGTGGTCGAGCTTGCCGGGGTTCTTGACGTCCAGCAGCAGTACGCTGCCGTCGACGCGGCGGGCGAACAGGTCGGGCGTATGGGTCCACGGGCCGTCGGTGTCCACGCCGTCGAAGGTCAGCGGCTGGCCGACGAACGCGGTCACGTCCGGGTCGAAGTCCAGCAGGGTCATCCACTTGGACTCCAGCCAGCTCTCGTAGCCGACCAGGCGGCCCGTGGTGGCCGACCAGTAGTCGCCGGGGGTGTGGCGGGAGCCGATGTAGTGCGGGATTACGCGGGCGGGCGGGCAGTGCTCGAACGCGACGTCGCGGGCCTGCGCGAGCGGGATCACCTGGTCGGCGCCGCCGGGCTCGCGGTAGTACACCGCCGTGCGGGTGCCGGTGCCCATCGTGTGCCAGCGCGGCATGATCGGTGTCATGGCCCCTCTCCGTCGAGGAAGTGGGTCGTGGCCCAGGTGAGCAGGTCAGCGGCCAGTTCGTCGGGCAGCCACCGGGCGAACCGGCGCGATGTCTCGCGCACGGATTCGGGGGTGGCCGTCCAGCCGTGCCGGTAGGCGGGGGCATCGCGGATGTCGCCGTCGGTGAGCCGAGCCCAGATCCAGGCGGCGGCGTGGCGGCGGCGTGCGGGGGTCACGGGGAACCCGAGCCGGGCGCACGTCGGGCGAAGTACGGCCTCGGGAACCTCGTGCAGGGAGCGGAGCCGACGGCGGCGGTCGGCGTAGTCGACCAGCGGACGCCGGCCCAGGCGGCGGGTGGCCTCGCTGATCGCGTCCCAGAACGCGCCGACGTCGCCGATCCGGCGCAGCACGGTGTCGGAGGCGCGCGCGGCCTTGCGCGGGTCCATGTCGAGCTGCCGTCCGGCCTCCGGCCAGCTCGCCGCGCCCACCAGGCGGGCCACGGCCAGCGCGGCGAGCCTGCGTCCGCTGGGTTCGGCGGTGCCGGGCAGATGGCGGACGATCAGGTCGCGGTAGTCGGCGCGGTCGAGTTGCTGGGGCACGTGTCGGAGTTCGACTGCCCCGGGATCGGTCAGGACCGGGACCGCCCCGGCGACACGGGAGGACGGCGGGACCAGCTCGTCCAGGACGGCGGCCAGCGGTTCGGGGGCGCGTACGTGCCGCAGCGGGTTGTGCCCGCCCGACCTGCGCCGGGTGGCGGTCATGGCCTCGACCAGCGGGGCGATGCCGTGGGCGCACGCCCGGCGATCCGGGGCGGCGAAGACGTGGTGGGCGGCGGCCAGCAGCCCGGCGGCGTGTTCGGCGCCGGCCGGGATGGCACGCAGGCTGCCGGGCACGACCTTGCCGGCCTCGCGGCGCTGCCGGTACTCACAGGCGAACGTGCGCATCCACGCCCGTGTGCTCGCCTCCGCCCGACGCGGCAGGCGCACGACGGCACCGGTGAACCGGATCATCCCGGCGAGGTACTTCACCGCCTGGAACCACTGGGCCGGTTCCACAGATTCCCCGGCGATGGGCACCGGCCGGCCCTCGGCCGCCCACAGCGCCGCCTGCTGGGCGGCGACCAGGTGCTGCTCCACCGGCGTGGCGGGCATCGCGCCCATCGGCTGGGCGCAGCGGCCCGGCCCGATGTGGTTACCGCACACGCGCGGGTCGATGAGGACCGCCCTGGACAGCCCACGGGGGTGACCGGCATAGCCGCGGCGCAGCGGGATGCCGCAGCTCGGGCAGACATCGAGCAGCAGCACCCGGTGCACCGGGCAGACCGCGGCGATCCCCAGCCGCCACCACGTCGGCCACACCGGCGCCTCGGCCAGGCAGCGCGGACAGGCCCGGCTGCCGTGCGGCAGGAACCACTCCCGCTTGAGCAGCCGCCGCAGGCTGGTCTCGCTGCTCAGGTCCAGTCCGGTCAGGTTCAGGGCGGTGCCGTCGTAGCGGGCCAGCTGCATGTCGTCGAGCACCGCCGCCTCCAGCCCGGTCGCGGCGACCAGCCTGCGCCGGGTGGTCGCCGACAGGGCCAGGCCGTAGAACACCGGCCGCACGTCGGAGGTCCGGTAGCCGCGGACCTCCAAGCCGAGCAGGGTTGCTGCCGTGCCCGGCGGAATCCGGTGCTCGGCGGCGAAGCGGTCCACCCAGGAGGCGAACGACTCCCCGGCACGCGGCAGGATCACCACGGCGACGCGGCGCGGCAGGCCGGCGGGAAGGGCGGTGACCTCGGCGCGTGCGGTGTCCGCGACGGCGACAGCCGGGGAGGTGGCGCCGGAGGACGACGGGGACGCCGAGCGGGATGCCGCGGCCGATCCTGCCATCCTCCGCCTACCCTTCCGGTAGCACCAGGCCAATGTGCTTATAGTTTATAGAAACTATCAGAGAGTAGGTGTGATGGCCGACCGGGTCCCACCGGACGCGTTGCACGAGCTCAGCGCCGCGTTGTTCGGCCGTGCCGTGCGCCTGCCGCTGGCCGTGTGGGTCCGTGGCCGGACCGGGCCGTTCTTCCAACGCGAGGCCGCCGAGGGCGTCGGCACCCACCAGCCCTACATCCGCAAGGAGCTGGCCACCCTGGTCACGCTGGGCATGGTCCGCGAACTCCCCCGCACCAGCCGGGCTCGGGTGTTCTACGAGCAGGTCCCCGACCACCCGTGGTGGTCGATCATCGACACGGCACGGCAGGTCGCCCGGACCGCGCCCGACGCAGGCCGCCCGACGACGGGGACCTGAGCACCGTCCCGGGCCTGCGCGCACCACAGCGCCCGCCCGGTCCTCACCCTTGGTGACCGGGCGAATCCGGGATGCGACAGGATGGGCGGTGGACGCCTCGCCCGGCCCGCCGACCAGACGGGCGCACCGGGACGCCGACGCCGACGGAAGGGAACACGTGACGGTCCAGGACGTGTACCTGCTCGCCCTGCACGGGCCCTACCGGTCCCCACAACACCCGGTGCCGATCGACGCGACGATCGTGCACGCCCTGACGCTGCTGCACCCGGCGGTGCCGCAGCCGGACGGCGGCCGGATGTACCGGTGCCTGACCGAGTTCCCCGGCCGCACGGCAGGCTGCGTGGTGCCGCTGTCCACGCTGACCTTCGAGCTGGACGGCGGGCGGCTGTGGCCGGAGGTCGCCGACTGGGAACGTGTCGTCGACGCCGTGGTACACATCGCTCGCCACCAAGGCTGCGACGCCGTGCCGTTGGGCCTGCCGCAGGTCGCGGCCGTCCTGCTGGGCGGCGGCCCGAACACCGTGCACGAGCTGTACCACCCGGACGGCTCCCGCTCCCAGGCCGGGCCGGACGACCGGCAACAGCACCTGGACGAGCTGACCGGCCACGTTCACCGGTTCGCCGCGGAAGGCCCCTTCTGGCCGGGCGACGACCTCGTCGCTCCCCCGCGCGAACCGCGCGTGCTGCCCTACCGGCCCTACGGCTTGTAGTTCCGGCAGGACGACCATGCACAGCACCGACCTGCTGCTTCCCGTAGAGCCGTCGTGAACGCCGACGATCGCGTCCTGCTGCTGGACCTGGAAAACCTCGGCACCGTGCGGCTGCGGCCCCGGCCGCTGCGGGCACGGCTGGAGACGCTGCTGGCCGCCGCGGGCGAGATCCACCACGCCGTCGCCGCCTACGCCCTGCCCACCGGCGAGGACACCGACCCGTTGGCGTCGTTGCTGGCCGAGCTGCGCATCGCGCCGCTGCGCGTGCCGCCCGGCGCCGACGGAGCCGAGGTGGCGCTGCTCGCGCACGCCCGTCACGTCCACACCGAAGGCGGCCGGATCTTCCTCGTCGGCAGCGCGGACGGCCGCTTCGTCGAACTCGCCGGGCTCGGCCGCGTCGAACTGCTGGTCTGGGAGGGCCAACCCGTCGCCACCCGGCTGGCCGAGCGCGCCCACCACGTACATCGCCTCGCCCGCCCGACCGGCACCCCCACCGAGGATGCCGGCGGGCAGCACGAGCACGAACCATCCGACGCTCCGATTATGCCCGCTCCATCGGCGGGTCCGGTCCGGGGTGAGGTGAGCGTGGCGGTCCGGTTGCTCACCGGCGTGGCCACCGGCATCGGCGTCGCCGTAGGCCACCGCCTGCTCGACACCGTGCTGCCGCGCCGGAACCGCTGAATGCCGATCGTCCCGTCCCAGGTGCGCAATTCTGTGATCAGAATCCGCTCACCGACGATGAACTACACCGTTCCGCGTGATCACCGCCTCGGTCAGACTCGCGCCGGGCTCGGCCTGCCCGACGACGTCGCTGCGGAGTAGTGAGGTGCCGTCACCGCACGGACCGGCAACTCGGCCGTGATCCTCTGCACGGAGGAGGCTCAGACGGCCTGGAACTAACGCCGTACCCAGATGCGACTGTACACATGGTAGCCACGCGGCTTGCCGTCCTCGGGACGTACAACCAGGTAACCTAGATCTGCCTCAGCAGTTTTAATGCAGGCGACAAGCGCATAGCTGCCCAGCTCGTCGGCCGCGAAATTTTCCCTCCAATCTTCGGGCTTGACCTCCGCGCAGTCCTTTTCCCCGGGAAGGTACCCGTCAGGAACCGGGTGATCCTCCTTTTTGAGAGCAAAGTTTTCGAGCCAGCTTGGCCTGTCATTCCACTTTTTTTCATCATATTTGGTCGACCGGGCAATTCTTGCCGCCCCGTAAGCCTTGAGCTCGCCCGTCACGTGATCGTAAGAGATGTCACCGCCCACCCCTCCGAAATCAGCTTCGAGGTCAACGACCGTTTCAGCACTGGTTTCATGAAAATGGAACTTCTTTACAGCGATTTCGGCAGGCCCTCGTGGCTCGGTCGACTTCGGGGGGCCTGCATCGATGACAGCGATCTTTGATCCGGATGCAGCCTCCACGATCACCCGGTCCCGGCTGACTTCCCGCACGAACTGGCCGTCCTGCTCAATCCGCATGGTTCGCCCACTGCCGAGTTGGTATGCCTCGCACACCTGCCTGTTAGTACCTTTCTGACAGATGAACAACTGCGACGCATCCTGAGGGTCGGCAGGGCCGGGACCGCCGCCTTGCGCCAAGGGCACTTCGCCGTTGAAGGACACCTGTCCGTAGGGTGTCACGATCTTATGCGAAACCTTGACGGAAAATTTTCCAGTCGTGTCCAGCGAGAACTCAATCGGAGCGAAGGGTAGTTGCACGGCAATGCTGCCGCTGATGGGCAGGCCCTCAGCCTTCTTCTCGACAGTCTGCCCTGGCGGTTCAGGCAACCCGGCCAACGGGTGCGACCGTGCCGCGTCGGCACCGCAGCCAGCCAGTAGTAGCGAAAAGGATGCAGCAGTCAGCACCGAAAAGGTGAGAAACCTTCTAGACATGGACGGTCGACCTTCCTCGGCGAGTTGCAAGAACCGGGCAGTCGTTGTTCTACCATGCGTCGCCTAGTCATAAATAGCGTTCGCGCGAGGTCGGAGCAAAAGATCATCCGAACAAGCTAAGGGGACCCCTAAGGGCCCTACGACCTGCGTCGACCGGTAGATGATCCACTTATGCGCATGTGCGCGTCGAGAGCATTGTTGATCACTTCGCTGCCTCGTCGGGCAGTTTTAGCTGGACAACCTCCAGGTCTCGCACATGAGTCTTCCAACCATCGCCCTGCCTACCGACCTGGAGATCGCCCGGCAACTCCCCCCGGGGGCTCTCGCTCGGCGGCAACCGGCCGCACGTCAAGGGCAAGATCCGCGAGTACCTGCCGCTGTAACGCCCTGATCGGCAACTATTCGAACTCGTGGCAGGTTTCCGGCGTATTCCGGCTGTCCCCCTCGGGCTGCCGCAGCGATAGGTGCAACGCCCAGGCCGCTGCCCGGGTGGAGTCGAGCAGGCTCTGCCGGAGGGGTTCCGGCATGGTTCCGGTTCCCAGGCCGGAGGCGTCCACCAACGCGGCGAGCGCTGCGCGCTGCCCACCGGTCGCAGCGGCCTGCGTGCCGGGGTGCCGCAGTAATTCCCGAGCGGCGTATCCGTCCGCCGCCCCGATCGCCTCGTCAACCACCTGGAGGAGCACCCGGTTGGCCGCCTCGGGGTCGGTGGTGTCGGCGAGCGTGGCCACGGTGAGTCCGAGTTGGGCTCGGAAGAAGGCGTAGCCGGGGATCGGCCAGCGCTCGACGAACCTCGTGATCATTGTGGCGACGGCCCGTCGCCGCGACGGGCTGTCCGTGTCGGTGCACATCACCGTCAGGCAGGAGGCGACCTGGAGTTCCCATGGCTGCTGCGGGGTGCTGTCCGCCAGGGCTGCCCGTGCCGCCGTGAGGTCTCCGTTCACCCAGGGGGCCACAATCGCCGTCTGGCGGCCCTCCATGAGGTGCAGGCCGATCCCACGGTGAGCGTGGGCAAGGGCGAGCGCGTCGTCCCACCGTCCGGCCAGGACCAAGGCCCGGATGCCGTCTCCGAGCAGGTGCAGCCACACCCATTCCCGCAGCTTGTGGTGTTCGGCGCGGCTGCCGGTCAGGTCGGCCAGCGGCAGGATGTGCCCGTCGACGACCAGGTCGGTGTTGGACTTGACGGCCTGGAATATCGCGGTGAGCAGCCGCAGCGCCTGGTCGCCGTCGTGGGCGCGCAGCCGGAGCCGGGCGAGGTTGACGACGGGTTCGAGCATGTGGCGGGCGTGCAGCACGCTGAGCGGCCGGTCGGCGGCGCGGTAGAGGTCGATGTGCTGCCGGCACAGGTCGCGGGCCAGGTCCGGCAGGCCGCAGTCGCTGGCGATCAGCGCGGCCTTGTTCAGGGCGTGGGTGCCTTCGGTCAATCGGTCCGCGCTGTCGTGTCTGGCGGCGCGGGCGCTGTCGGCGATCTCCTGGACGCGTTCGGGCAAGGACGGGCAGGCGGGTCGGGGACGGCCCAGCATCGGGAAGCGGCGGATCACGGCCGCCGACGCGGACGAGTTCGGCGCGGGGGTCATGGTCAGCTCCGGGGCAGCAGGGCGGTGCTCGCCGCGCGGGCGAGGATGCCCTGGCTGGTGGCCGAGAGGCCGAATCGGTTCCAGTGGAAGATCACCATGTGGGTGAGGATCGCTCGGAGGCCGCGGTCCAGGACGCCGTCTGCGGCGTCGTGGCCGAGCTGTTGGCCGGCGGTGCGTAACGCGGCGAGCCACGGCGCGGCGTGCGCGACCGGCCCGCCGGGCGTGAACAGCTCGCTGTCGGCAAGGTCGGTGATCGACAGGAGCACGCGTAGGTTGTCCACGAGCGTGCCGGTGCGTGCCGTGTCGGCGTCGGTGGGCGCGGGGCGTAGCCTGGCGACCCGGTCGAACACGTCGCCGCACTCGAACGTGTCCAGCCCGGCGGTGCGCATCAGCCCGCTCAGCAGCAGGATGGACAGTTCCCGGCGGCCGAGGCCGGGAGCGTCGTGGCGCAGGTAATCGAGCACGCCGGCGCTGTCGGCGCAGAACAGATCGTGGACGGTGTCCATGCCGGCCGGGCCGCCGAAGGCGGCGGTCTCCGGCTCGTACACCGTCGGCCACCACCGTATGACGGCTCCGGTGTCGGCCAGTTCGTCGAGTACCCCGTTGACGGCCGCGGTGTCCGCGCGCAGCAGCCGCAGCCGCCAGCAGGGGTGTTTGCGCAGGAACCACCATCCGGCCACCGCCCCGTCGGCGCGGAGCCAGTCCAGGGCCGGCCCGAGCGTCGTGGCGCCGGCGGTCTCGGCGTGCGACCAGTCGGCGAACCGGACCCGGACCTGGTACCAGGTGTTCTCGGCGGCTCGCTCCAGCGCCGCGAGCCCGGCGGCCCGGTAGGTGTGCACCGCGTCGTCGAGGTCGGCCGGGTCCAGGTCGTGGCCGGCCGCGACGGTGGCGGGATCGGTGCCCGCGAGAACCGCCAGTACGGCGGCGGCGAGTTCGGTGGGCGGGGCTGTGCGGCAGGTGGCGGTCAGGCGATCAGCAGGCATGTGTCCCATCCGGTGTGAGGCGGCGTGCTGTGCCGCGCGGTCTCCAGCGCCAGGCCCGTTCCGGCGCGCCCGGTCAGCAGCCCGGCGGCTGCGTCGTCGCCCTCCGGGTCGTCGCCGGTCGACGGCGCGTGCCGGGCGAGCCGGGCGGCCAGGACAGGGAGCCGGCGGGCGAGGGCGGGTCCGAGGGCGTCGTGGGAGGCGCGGTAGGCGGTCTGGTACACCCCGGCGATGCCGTGGCACAGGCCCGGCTCGGTGATCCGGTCGAGCTGGGTGTCGGTCAGGCCGGCAGCCAGGGTGTCCTCGGCGGCGTGCCGGCGTCGCGGGTCGTCGGTGGCCAGGGCGGCCAGTTGCTGGGCGCGGGCGATGCCGACCGTCCCGTAACACCAGGAGGGCCGGCCGGGATGGGTGTGGGCGGGGCAGCCGGCGCGCAGTTCCTCGCGGGTGATCCACTGCGGCCACCAGGGGCCGTCCGGTCCGTCCTGCCGCCACCGGTCGAACCACGCGGTGAGCGCGGCGATCGCCTCGTGCTGGTCGTCGACCACAGTCCCGCGCAGGGTGGCCAGGGCGAGCAAGGACAGCAGGCCGGCCGCGCCGTGGGCCATGCCGAAGTTCGCGTGCCCGCCTGGGGTCGGCAGGATCTCGTCCGGGTCGTGCGCCACCCACCAGCCGGGCAGTTCGTCGTCCTCGGAGCACGGCCGGGTGGCCAGCGTGACCGCGTACCGCAGGATTCCGGCCAGTTCGTCGCTGTCGGGGTGGTGGTGCAGCAGCAGGGCGCCGATGCCGGTCAGCCCGTAGAACAGGTCGTACTCGCCGAATGTGGCGAACCCTCCGCGGTCGATGCGGGTGGCGGCGACGGCCAGTCGCCGCCGGGTCAGGCGCAGCACGTGTTCGTCCAGCGTCTGGCCGGCGGCGCGGTAGCGGGGGTGACGGTCGGCGACCGTGTGCAGCAGGAACGCGACGGCGGGCGCCCCGTAGTAGAGGCCCGCGTGTTCGGCGGCGTCGACCGGCCCGGTCACCACCCCCCGGATGTGGGCCTGTGCGGTCTCCCACCTGCCGGAGCCGGTCCGGGCGCGTTCGACATGCAGCAGCGCGGTTCCCACCGCACCGCGGGCCAGGGACTGGCCGGTCACCTCGTCGCGGGTCAAGGTCACCTCGCCGGTGTCCGGGCGGAAGTTCGCGTCGGCGCTCACCGGACGCCGGCCAGGGCGAGACGGCGCAGCGCGACGGCGCGGGCGAGTCGTCCGGTCTCCTTCTCGAAGATCGGATCGACGCCGACGGCGCGGATGTGGTGCTCGTGCAGCAGCGTGCGCAACACCGTGCCCGGCTCGCGGCCCTGCTGGACCAGCGCACGATGGTAGGTGCCCAGTGCGGTGTCGCGGGCGTGCCAGGCGTCGACGACCGTCTGGCCGCCCGGCAGGGCGCGAACGGCGTGGTACTGCTGTCCGGGGTCCGCCACGGCGAGCGCCCGGTCGCGCAGGGCCCGGTCCAGGGGGCCGTGCTCTTGACGCAGGCATTCCAGCAGCGCCCGGTGCCCGGCCACCGGGTCGGGCGCGAACGCGGCGGCCAGATGGGCCATCGAGGCCGCGGCTAGGGCCTGGGCGGGAATCCCTGATTCCTGCGCTGCGGCGAGCTGCGCGATGGCGGCCGTGGTGTCGGTGGCGAACACCTGCTCGGCCGCCGCCCGTGCGGGGCCGTCGCCGTAGCGGGCGGGGTGCTGCGGCATCGGGGCGAGGGTGAGTTGGCCGGGAAGTCCGCGGGAGTCCAGGTCGGCCGCGAACGCGGCCAGGCGGGCGGCGACGGCTGCGTAGTGCCGTGGGCCGCTCAGGCGCAGGAACACGGCGAGGTGGTGATCGGTGTCGGGCCGGATCATGTCGCGGTGCCGTCGCGCCCACCAGGACCGGACCGGTAGGTCCGGGTCACGTGGGTCGTGGAGTTCGGAGACGAACCGGGGCAGGTGCGCGGTGAGGATTTCGTCGAATCGGGCCGGGTTGCCCGCCAGTTGCGCGTGGACCAGGGCGGAGTCGCCGGGCTGGAGGGCGGCACCGGGTGCCGCGGTGGCGGGCAGCGGCCGTGCGGGCGGGGTGATTGCGGTCATCGGGATCAGCAGCTCCGCCGGTCGCCCGATCCAGCCCTGCCCGTCCGGCGGGCCGTCCTCGTGTAGCTCGATCCGGTCAGTGCGCTCCAGGCGGGCGTACAGCAGCGCACGATCCAGTACGTGGTCGAGGTCCACGGGCAGGCGCAGCTCTCCCTGGACCAGCACCACGCGTGCCGGTACGCCCCACCGCTGCCGCCACGACCGCAACGCCTGCTCGCCGCCCCGGGCTCCGGGGCGGTCGGCTTCGGGGCGGGCGTCGAGGTCGGCGGCGGTGAGGACCCAGCGGGCGGCGGAGAGCACCGTGCGCCGGTAGCGGATGCGCGGCACGTAGGGCAGGACGCGGGCGGCGCCGAGGTCGAAGCCGCGGAACACCGCGCTGCGGGCGTCGGCGACCTCGGCGAGGAACCGGGCCAGCAGCGGGCTTTGCACGGCGGTGTCCAGGGCGTGCGGAATGCGGGGCATCACCCGCCGACCGGTGGAGACCTGCACCAGGTACATCTGCTCGGCGTCGGCGGTGACCGCCAGGTCGTCCACCTCGATGACGGTGAGGTCGGGGCGGGCCGGTCCGGGGTGCCCGGGGTGCTCGGACAGCGACACGACCTCGCCGAGCAGCGGCGGCACCCGCACCACGTTCTCGTTGTGCGGACGGCGCGGCGGGAAGGACAACTGCACCGCCACCACCGTGTCGGGTGCCTCCCGGCTCGGGGGCCGCGCCGGTCCGGCGGTGTAGGTGGCGGCCAGGCGGGCGCGGTCGGCGTCGTCGAGCAGGTGGGCGAACCGTCCGGCCATGCTGGTGTGGGCGGGCGGCGCGGCGGTGACGCGGAGCCGGAACTCGCCTCGGTCGAGCGCCTCAGTCGACGCGGCGTGCACCTCGGCTCCCAGTTCGATCCGCTGGGGCGCGACGGCGTCGGCGTGTTCGCCGACGGTCAGCGCCTCGACGTCGGCGTCGGTCAACTCGACCTCCCGCGCCCCGGTCAGGGTGGCCTGCTGGATCAGCGACAGGAGGGCGGCGTCGCGGTCGGTCAGCACGCGCCACGCGGGTCGGGCGCGGGGCGCGCCGAGGTAGCCGGCCGGGTATCCGAGGCCGGAGTCGGCGACCAGGTCGCGCACCGGCACCAGCGCGCCGGGACCGTAGCGGGCGCGGAACCGGGCGTGGTAGTCCAGCCACACGGCCGACCCGAAGGGTTGGGTGCTGGTCCGCAGCAGCACCGTGGCGGCGCGCGCTGCCTCGTCGAGCACCCGCTCGGGGATGGCGATCGTGGCGTCGATGCGCACGTCGGTGGCCAGCGCATGACCGACTCCGGGGACCAGGGCGGTCATCCGCGTGACGACCGCCGCGCGGATCCGGCGTGCCCGTGCGGGGTCGCCGGTGGTGTTGTGCCGGGCGAGATCGGCGCGGATCGCGTCGAGTTCGTGCAGTGGCGCGGCGAGGTCGTCCAGGGTGTGCGCTTGGGCCGCGCGCAGGGCACCGATCAGATGGGACAAGGCGTCGACGCCGGTCATCGGGGGCCGCAGGCTCGTGATCAGGACACCGGCGTCGACCAGGCCGTGCAGCAGTGCGTGGACCTTGTCGGGGGCCGCGGAGGGGAACCGGACGGTCGTCTTCTCGGCGAGCGTGTCGAAGTGGATCGGCGCACCGGCCGCGGCCAGCACGAACTGCACAGGACGGGTGAGCCGGACCGACGACTCCCGCAGCGGCCCCGGTGTGGAGGCCCCGACCTCGGCCCGCCGGTGCACGATCACCCGCCCATCCCGCACGACCCGCGCGGTGTCGACCACGACCGTCAGGCGTGGGCGCAGACCGGGGTGCCGTTCGAGCCGGTCGATCAGCGTGGTGAGCCATTCGCCGTCCACCCGCGCCACGGCCCGGTGACGTGTTCCCACCTCGGCCGTCGCGGGCCCGACAGCGACCGGCCCGACCCCGGCGAACAGGCCGAACGGCGTCGCCCGCCGCCGCCAGCGCAGCAGGTAGGACGCCACGGAGATCACGGCACGGCGTAACTCCTTCGCCGTGGGCGTGCTCGTGTCCTCGCCCAGGATCCGGTCCAGGCGCGCGCCCAGGACGGGGCTGGCCAGCGTCAGCGCGTCGCGGGCCTCCGGGCGCGCCCACACTTTCGCCAGCCACGCACGGCCGTCCTGTTCCACCGCGACCGGGTCCGCCGGGTTCAGCCGCGTGGCCGGGTCAAGGTCGCCGGGATCGGTGGTGACGCGGGCCAGCACGAGGCCGGTGTGCTGATAGCGCGGGGACACGGTCATGGCGATTCGTTCTCCTCACCCGGTCACGGTCGGTCGCAGGCACCGCCGTCGGCACCCGGGCACAGCCCGGGACACCGACGGCGGCAAGGGGTTGGATCAGAACGGGTCGTTGGAGCCGGTGCTGCATGCGCTGGTGTTGCAGGTGTCGCCGCATCCGTCGCTCGTGTCGCACATCATGATCACGAGCCTGGTGGTGGACTCCACCACGCGCATGTCCAGCTCGAACTCCGCGTCGTCGACCGCGGTGTCCAGGGACTCCGAGTGGTCAACGGCCAGTGCTGCTGTCATTCGGTTCGCTCCTCACTTCTCGGGGTTGTGCAGGGCGCCCTGGCCGGCCGCGGCGTCCACCGTGGGCGGCCAGGAAATCGTGACCAGGCCGTGCGCCTTGACCAGCACGGCCGTGTCCTCGCCGGGCTCGGGAGGCTGTGAGCCGGCCGGCCAGTAGGCGAAGGCGGGCTCGACGATGCGGGCCGTGCGGTCCCATGCCCGGATCTGTTCGACCATCGCGGTGGCGGCGGCCTCGCCGTGCGGGCCGTAGGCGCGCGCGCCGAACTCCACGCCGCCGCCTTCGGGCAGGGGGCGCACGGCCAGGTAGGCGAAGGAGTCCTCGCGCACGACGCCGAAGGGGAACCAGCCCTTGCGTTCGGCGGCCATGTCGGTGCCCTCGTCCACGGCCAGCTTGCAGAAGCCGGGCAGGAACGCGGCGAACCACAGGTGCAGGTCGGCGAAGGACACGCCGTGCCTGATCGTGACGCCGGACCAGACCTCGCCGCGGTCGGTGGCCAGCACGCCGTCCAGCAGGCTCATCTCCTGCGGCACGTCCCCCTCGAAGCGCAGCTTGACGTGCCGGCCGTTGCGGTCGGGCAGCAGGAAGACCCGCTCGTCGCGGGCGCCCTCGCCCTGCATCGGGACGAACCCGGCCACCTCCGCCGACGTGCTCACCAGGTGATCGCCCTCGCGGCGGAAGCCGATGGCGCGGGTGATGCCGTTCATCCGCAACGGAACGACGATCCTGCCGTCCGCGGACAGGTGCTCCAGCCAGGCCGGCGCGAGATCCCACGCCCCCACCGTCACCAGGATCGCGTCGAAGGGCTCGTGAAGCCCCGGCAGCGGGTTCTCCGCGTCGGCCTGCACCACGGCGACCCGGCTGCCGTATCCGGTCGCGTCCAGCAGCTCGCGGGCGCGGTCGGTGACCTCCGGGTCGATGTCCACACTGACGACCCGCCCGGCCGGGCCGACGACCTCGGCCAACAACGCGGCGTTGTACCCGCCGGACCCGATCTCCAGCACGCTCATGCCCGGACCGAGTTCGGCCTGCTCGATCATCCGGGCCTGGATGTACGCCGCGCTGGTGGAGGAGATGATCACACCGTCGGGGTCGCGCTTGATCGCCACCGGGTTGTCGACGTTGTAGGTGACGTCCAGCGGCGTGCCCTCGGCGACGAACAGGTGTCGGGGCACCGTACGGAAGGCCCGCTCCACCACCGGCGAGGTGATCATGCGGCGGTCGAGGAGCTTGTCCACGAGGGCGTCGCGGAACTCTGAGACGCTCGCGTCGTCATGTCGGAGAGTGTTCACCTGGTTACCCTTTCAGAGGGGTGGTCTCGATGACGCGCCGGTTCACAGCCGGTTGGACCGGCGGTACGCCGCACTCGGGGCGTGGCATATCCCCTGGTCGGGAAGCCTCCGGTCCCGCGACGGTCGACCGGCCGGCGGCAGTCGCGTACCTGCCGGTTCGGTGGGCGGGAGAACCGTCGGCGGCGATCGGGTGCCGGTGGGCGGTGGTCCGGACGGTGCGGGGGCGGGGGCGAAGCCGGCCCGAGCACTGCCGACAGCGGCCGTGCTGGTCGGGTCGGTGGGCGTCCGGCAGGCTGCGCCACGCCGAGGCCGGCCGGGTGATCCCGGTACCGGCTGGCGCGGCGCGGGGACGCAGGTCGCCGTCGGTGGCCGGCTTGTCCAGGTAGTCCAGGCGGTCGTGCACCGCGCGCCGGACGGTGTCGGCCGGGATCTCATCCATCACGGGGCTCCTCGTCCTGTGGTGCCGGGCAGCGCCGAGCTTTCGGGACCGTGACCGTTCGGGGCGGCGGCCAGGAGACCGGGACGGCCCGGGGTTCTGATGTCCGCGCGCAGCAGCGGGCTGTCCGCGCGTCGGTGTGCCCAGTCGCCGTTGTCGGTGCACACGTACAGCAGGCTCGCGTACCGATCGGTGCACGGCCAGACGCCGATCACCGGGGACAGTTCGCCCAGGCCGGGCAGCACCACGAGGTCGTTGAGGCGGATCTGGCGGGCGGGCACCGGTTCCAGGGGCACGGCCAGGATGCGCGGGTCGCGGACCTCGATGATCGGCTCGGCCTCGTTCTCCAGTTCCTTTTCGGTGCGCCGGTGCCCGCGATGGCAGAACACGCCCGGTGGGTCACCGGGACGCCGCGACAGGGTCGGGTTCCACTGCCAGAGGCGTCCGGCGCGGTCCAGCAGCGTCCGTGGCCGCGCTGGCGGGATCGGTGGAGTCAAGGCCGGCTTCTTCCTGGGGCGGGAGAGGAGTCGATCGGGACGAGGTGCCGGACCGGCAGCTGGATGTGCAGGCGGGTGGCGGCACCGGGTGGGCCGGGCGGGGACAGCTCATCGAGGATCGCCAGGGCGGCGCCCGGCAGCAGCACGACCGCCGGCAGGACGGCGACCGCCCGCAGCGCGCTGGTCGGGGTGGCGTGGATCGCGCGACGATGGTCGTCCTCGGGCACCTGCACGTCCTCCGTTCCTGGTCACAGCCGCCATAGCCCGTCGAGTACGTGTTGCAGCAGCACCGGGTCGATCCGGCGGGGGTTACGCAGGGCGTCCACGGCGGCGGCGCGTTCGCCGGTCGCGTCGTCGGGTACCGCGGTCGGGTCGTCGAGGTCGTGGGCGGCGGGCAGCACCGCCGCGGGCCCCTGTCCCACGGGTGGGTTTCATGGATCGGCGTCCTTGCCGGTCACCGGCATCGCGGCTGTCCGCTCGGCCGGCGACTCGGCCGCAACCGGCCGGTCGGGGCCGGTTGCCCTCCTGGGCAGCGGGGGCGCGGGGGTGAGTGGAAACGGCGGGTGGGAGGCGGCCATCGCCAGCACGCAGCAGTCCGGGCACAGGTGCTCGGGCGTCGGCGGGCGCAGTTCCCACACGTCGTCCACGGGCAGGCCGCACAACCCGACCGTCGGTTGACCGGGATGCACGACGTGGGCACGGCCAGCGTAGAAGGTGCCGCCGGGCCGATTGGTCCCCCACCACCCCGTCGACGGTCCGACGGAGTGGACCGGTGTCCTGTCCTGCATCAGCGACCGCACCCCGATCACGCCTGCCGCGTACGGGGCCGCTCGGCCACCGCTCCCGCCGAGGCGCTGCCGTCACCGGTCGGCAGCGCTGGCGGGCACGGCGTATCCAGTCGGCGGGTCGACCAGTCCGGCGACCGCGTCCCGGCGATGCTCGGCGCCGCGACCGGCGGGCCGGTCGGACCGGAGCGAATGGTCGGGTGGCGGTTGCGGTGCAGGGCCGGGTTCAGGGTGCTCATCGCGCACCTGCGCCGGTGGGGGCGTTGATCCGGCGGACGTGGCCGTGCACGCACTCGTAGAACCCGCACACCAGCCGATACAGGCCGCAGCGGTGGCCGCCGGTGGGGAAGGTCAGCATCGGGCGTGCGGCCGGTGCCGGTGAGGTGGGAGCCCGGTGGCCCGACCCGGGTCGGGGGTCCGCGTCGGGCCACCGGGGGCTCGTGTCGGCCGCTGCCTTCGACGAGCCCGGCCCGGTTGCGCAGCGGCGGGGACCAGCGAGGGTCGGCCCGGGTTCGGGCTGGTCGGTCATCAGCGTCGGCGTGGCCATGACGTCCACCGTCGCGGCTCGCGTCGACCTTCCCGATCCCCAGCGGTGCTAGCCCCACTGGGGCTTGACATCGCGGACTGGACAGGACTGGCTGGTATCCAGCGGGGGCCACGCTGTGAACCTGCGCGAACACCGTTCGGCGTCGGAAGGCGAGTCATGACTGGTCCGGGACGACAACGCTGTCGGTTCTGCGGCACCGCGCCGGCCGCCGCCACCGACCCGATGTGCGGTTCCTGCGCCCGCGCCGCCGGGTTCCGCAAACCGATCCCGAAGGGGTTCTACGAGGACGCGGACCTGCGCGCCGCGCTGGCCCGCTACGACTTCGGCGCGGTGTTCGCCGCGGTGCGGCAGCACACCGGGCTGTCCCAGCTCCAGCTCGCCGCCCTGCTGGATCTGTCCCAGTCCAGGGTGTCGGCCGTGGAACGGGGCGAGCGGCGGCTGACGCACGTCAAGCTGGTCGCCCGTCTGGCCACCATCCTGCGCATCCCGCCGGGATTGCTCGGCTTCCCCGTCGGGACCGGCGGTAGCGTGACGACACAGGAGGAGGTGAGCTGGTTGGAGCGCAGGGACTTCCTCGCCCTGGTCACGGCCGCCACGTTGGGATCGAGCCTGCATCCCGAGCTGGCCCGGTTGGGCTCGCTGCTGCCGGATCAGGTCGAGCCGGTGACCCGGCCGCGTATCGGCGCGGCCGACGTCGACGCGATCGAGGCGATCACCGACGGGTTCCGCCGCTCGGACTTCGCCCACGGCGGCGGCCTGTGCCGCGCCGCCGCGGTCACGCAACTGCACCAGGTGCGCCGGCTGGAGGACGCCGTGTGCACTCCGGAGGTCCGCACCCGGCTGTTGGTCGCGGTCGCCGAGCTGGCCAGCATGGCCGGATGGCTGGCCTACGACGTCGAGGACCACGACGCCGCCCGCCGCCTGTGGACCTACGCCCTGGACACCGCCCGCCGCGCCGAGGACCACCCCCGCGCCCCCGACCTGGCCGTGGACGTGCTGCTGGACATGGCACACCAGGCGCTGCACCTGCATGGCCTGGACCCGGTCGAGCACGCCGACCGGGCGGGCGAGGCGCTGCATCTGGTCCAGCTCGCCTCGGCCACCGCCGCCAACCGCCGCCACCCGGTCTCCACGATCACCTCCGGCTACATCTCCGCCGTGCTCGGATGGTGCCGGGCCACGCTCGGCGAAGCCGACTCGACCCGCCGCGCCATCGGCAACGCCCAGGACACCTACGCCGCCGCCGACCCGGCCACGACCCCGCCGTGGGCATGGTTCGTCACCGACGCCGAGATCACCGCCCAACAGGGCCACTCGCTGTACCTGCTGTCGCTTCAACGCCCGGAGTTCGCCCCGGAGGCGATTGAGAAGCTGACCAGCGCCGCGACCGGATACGGGGCTGCGTACGAGCGCAGCCGCGCGGTGATCCTGCCCCCGCTGGCCTCGGTGCAGTTCCAGGCCGGCGACCTCGATGTCGCCGTGGCCACCGGGTACGACGCGGTGGATGCGATCACCGGGCTGTCCTCCACCCGCGGCTACGCCAGGCTGCGCGTGCTGGACACCGTCGCCGCCCCGCACAGCGGCCGGCCGGAGGTCGCCGACCTGCGCGAGCACATCCGCAGGACGCTGGCCAGCACGGCGGCATAGGCCGCCGATGGCCCTACCCGCCCGTCAGGAGGACTCCGGTCTGCCCGGCGTGCCCGCGCTGCGGGAGGCGTGCCGGATCTTCGGCGCCGACCCTGCCGGTGCCCGCCTGCTGCACCAGCGGTCCAACGCGGTGTACCTGCTGCCCCGCGACCACCTCGTCGCCCGACTGGCCCCGGACACCCCGGTGCGCCGCCGCCGCGCCCGAACCAGCGTCGAGGTCACCCGCTGGCTGGCCGACCAGTCCGAGCCGGTCGCGCTGGCACCGGCGCCCGGAGAGCAACCGGTCCTCGCCGCCGACGCGGTGGCCACCTTCTGGCCCCACCGGCCCACCACGCCGGTACCGACGCCGGCCGACCTGGCGGCGCCGCTGCGCCGCCTGCACACGCTGCCCATCCCGCCGTTTCCGCTGCCCCGCTACCAGCCGCTACTGCGGCTGTTCGAGGCCGTGGACCTCGACCGCAGGCGCCCGCACCCGGCCGTCACCGACGACGACCGCGCCTGGCTGCTCGACCGCGCCCACACCCTGGTCGACACCTTCACCACCACCTCCTTCCCCTTGGGCGAAGGGCTCGTCCACGCCGACGCACACAGCGAAAACCTGGTCCGCGACCACGACCACTGGCTGCTCATCGACTGGGACGGTGCCTGCCTCGGCCCCCGCGAACTGGACCTGGTCACCGGCATCCCGGACCACTTCCATGAACCCGAAGCCGAGCGGACCCGGTTCCTGGCGGCCTACGGCCGTAACATCCTCGACTGGCCCGGCTGGGTGCTGCTGCGCGACATCACCGAACTCCACGCCCTCGGCGCCTACATCCGCCTGGCCCCCGGCAAGTCGGCCGCTGCCGCCGAACTGCGCCACCGCGTCCGGTCCCTGCGCACCGGAGACCGGTCCGCCCGCTGGCGCGCGATCCCCTGACCAACCGACCATCGGCGGAACCCACACCTCGGCGGGGGTCGCCCACGTGCAGCATGGTCTTCCGAACCCGCACCACCGGTTCGCGCACCCCCGTATGGGATTCTTGAACTTTCCAAGCTAACGCAACCGCGACGCCACCCATTCGACTATAAATGACAGCAGATTCTGCGGCTTGACTTCGGCGACCAGAAGAGTGACCATCGCAATCATAAGGGAAACAAATGCAAGCCAGAGCGCAACACGACTAATCTTAAGAGAGTCATTGGACGCACCAAGCGCCGCCACGGTGGAAAGAATCTCCCGGTAGTCCCTGTCCGCAGCAATCAGATCTTCGAACCACTCGGACTGGCGTTGCTCCAGTTCCTCATTCATGCTGGTCGGCTCGGGCACTTTGCCCCCCTGGGCGGCATAAGCGTCAGCGCTCTGCGGGAACCAGCCCACCATGAACTGCGCATCTCCTGTGTCGCGCCACTTCCGACCATGGAACCGTTGCAGATCGCGAGCGACGCTCGTCAAGTCCAGGCTGAGTGTGAGAAATGACGCCCGAAGCAGTTTCAGCCCTTTTCCCTTGAAGCGGCCGTGCCGGGTCTGCGCTTCATCCCGAAGCCTTGCATAATCTTCGTCCATATGCATGGCCATACGCGACACCGCCAGCAACACGAAAAAGTTCCGAGCGTGCTCTTGGGTGACGTGAACGATACCGTCGATCCCACCGCCTCCGTAAGCAGCGAGATTTTCCATTCGCTCCTCCACGGTGTTCCTGTTTCCCCAGATCGCCCACGTTTCCGCACCACCTATTGTAGGTGTGAGAGTCTTGCTTGCAGGCTCGACCACCAGTCCCGGCAGATCCCCCGAGGTCCGAGAACGAATTGAGTAATCGGTCAACCCGAGCGCCCGCATGGATTCCCGCTGCGCAGCTTCAGAGTCGGAATCCGCGAACGGATCGCCCTGTTCCGTCAGTATGAGATCGACTAGAGGATGCAGCCTGGAGTGTGCGGCGAAAAATCCTGGACACGAGTCCGCCAGCCATCTACGAGCCGCGTCGTGGATTGACCTCCTCGCCTGTTGGGTTTTTCGGAACTTCGTCCACATTCGACCCTGAGCCATCGGTCGGCCGAAGTTTCGCACGACCTCCGGCTCATGCGTTTCGTGCCATATATCGTCCACCGCTTTCGCGGACTCCTTGTTTATGTCGAACCTGGCCAGTACGGCAGTGAGACCCGCTCCGATCTGGATAGCGATCAGACTCACTTGGTCAAAGTGGTCGGGAAGCTTCTCGCGCAGGCTGTCCGGCGACCATCTATCCGAGTCCGGGTCGATCACATCCGCGAGTCTCCACCACGACCAACCCTTCCCCGTACGGGATTGCTCAAGAATTTCCCTGCCTGTAGGCCCGCTACCCGTCCATGCGTGATACTCTCCCCACGACTTGCGCTTCAACGCGGAGGCGAGGTTTTCAAATTGACTTGGCGGGAAGAACTCCACCAACCACAGCGCCGGAATATGGACATGCTCGTCATCGGCCACAATCAGGTTCTGCCTAGGGTCGTCCGGACTCCACGCCCTGTACACTTCCGCCTGGCGAAAAGTCATCAACGACACCATGCGACGATTGATCCATCGTCGCCCCCGGTGCGGAACTAGCTTTGCGCGCCATGAACTGTCGATCCAGGAAAGAACATTGTACAGCGCGTCCTGCCAGCGCCGCCCCGAACCAAGCTCCGGCACCGCCGAAAAAGCCCTGTCGCTAAATGATTCCAAATCGTCGGCTACCGGCCGACTGTCGTCTCGACTTCCTTCGCCCTGTTTATTCTCGTTCACTCTGACGCCGATCTTTGAGCTTACGCACGTCTCCGGACAAATCGGCTTTAGGCTGCCCGAATTTGCGACCTCTCGAAATCCAGGTAAGACAGCATAGAGCAGGCGAACATCAGTGCCTGCATGGCGTTGCACCTATTGTACTGACGAGGACTGACGGTATGTGCCGTTGCGTGGCGACTGTAGGTCTCCGGCACGGCGTCGCCTTTCTCTACGAAGAACTGCTGGTACGCCTGCCACAGAGGGGCGAATGCGATGAACTCGTGAATTTCGAGGTCGTCGTAGGCTTCTGTGGTGCGTTTCCCGCTTCGATCGGGGGTGTAGTTTTTGCGATCGTCTCCGAAGTGGGCACCGACGAGGGCGTCGATGAGGGAACTCGCCAGCGCCTGCGCAGCCTCGGCATGGCCCGCGTCGAGGGCGTCGAGGGCGGCAACCACAAACGGCACATACGGCGCGGTGAATTCTGCCGTACAGGCGGCGACTAGTTCGTGACAGTCTTCCGAGATGCTCTTCCAGTGCTGCTCAAGGAGCATTCTGCGCTTGCTCGCGCTGTCGGCGAGAATGAGTTCCTCGGCAGTGGAAGCGCGCGGGATGCCGTAGAGCGGGATGCCGTCAACCATGACGACGCTTTCAACCTGCTCGAACTTGAGGTTCTCGATTTCCCGCAGGTTCGGGGGGTAGAAGGAAAATTCTACCTTGGCAAGCGATGCTTGTACATTCGCCAGAAAGTCGGCGTATTGTCCAGCGAAATTCGACAGGGCCCCGGTTGCCATGCTGCCGATGCGGAAGTCAACGTTTTTGATCAACTGTTCGGCGATGCCGTTGAGGTTCGCCTGCAGGAGCGCCCTGGTCTTGAAAAGGTCGCTGTTGATAATGGTGGAGAGTTGCTTCTGCATTGCACTCTGTGCGCTGAGGAGAGGTGCGGCGACGCTTTCAGCGACTACCTGTTGCGCCCTGGCGACCGCCATCAGGGCCTCACTGTTGACGGACAGTGAGGCGGCCGTTCGACTTAGGAACTGCTGGACCTGCGCCAGGCTTTTGCGAAGTTCTTCCTGTTGCTCTGGTGTCAACTGAGCAACTCTGGCGCCCTCGGGGGTCTTTTCGATCTCCTGCGGGGTCTCTCGCTCGTCGTCTGCCACATGAGGAAGGTTAGCCATGGAGACAATCGCGGCTGGCAGGCACTTGGGGAAGCCGTGAGGCGAGGGTCGGTGTGGCGGTGTCTGCGGCCACCACACCGACAAGCGCTCAGCCTCCCCAACTCGGTCTCAACCGTAGGGCTCCACGCGCGGCGGGGCGGCGATGTCCTCGGCTCGGTGGTCCGCCGACAGTGCCAGTAGGGCGTTCCGCTGAACAGTTCGTCCGGGGCGGGCGGCCCGACTGGACTCCGACCGATCTGCAGGCTCTCGGGGCCTACATCCGCCTGGCCTTCAGCCAACCCGCTCGCGGCCGTCGAACCACACCACCGCGTCCGGTCCTTGCGCATCGGTGACCGGTCCGCCCGTTGGCACACGCTCGGCTGAGCCGCGTTCCGCTCGATAGAGGCCAGCAGGTCCGTCGGAGCGGGCTGAGGTCACGTCGGCATAGTCATGCGGTTGAGGAGGACGCGGGTCAACAGCAGGGCCTCCTTCAGCGTGGTGACCAGTCGGCACGACGGTCGTCGCGGTTCCTCGGGTCGCCCCGCGGAGGCGTGAACACCGGCGCCGTCAGGAGGTTCCTCCGCCGCAGTTCCCAGCGCCGCCGCGGCCGGTCCACCCACTCCCACGGCAGCCGGTCCGTCTCGGTGGCCTGTGGCGTCCCGTCCTCCTCGGCGGGGACCACAGACCATCCGGCTGTGCCGGCGTCCGGCTGTGCCGTGCTGTCCGTGGAGTCCGCGTTCTCTTGCGCGGACGGCGAGACGATTGCCGGGGAAGTCACCGCGATCGCCCATTCCCCCATCGCCACCAGCAATTCGGTATTGGCGAATTGTCTGGCGACGCCCTCGTCCTCGTCGAACAGCAACTCGTCCCGCCAGGCCGGCTGCGGTTCCATGTCCAGGACTCGCAGGCCGGGTATCGCCTGTACCGCTGATTTGCCGAAGACGTAGTTTGCGACCAAGGCCCGCTCCAGGAGCCGGAACGCGGGTGTGGCCAGCCTATTCGTGTAGTACTCGACGATGTACTGGGCCGCCTGGATCGGTTGGCTCTCGTCGTCCCACAACGCGTCGAGGATGCTCATCGCCGCCGCCATCAACATCGGTCCGGGCTGGTGGCTATACAGGCTCGCGTACTGGAACTCCGCCTCGGCGCCGGCCATCCGAGCGACTTGGTCTCTCACGGGCTGGAACAGCGAGTACGCCAACCACACAGGTGGGTCGACATCCGGTCCGAGCATGTCCACCACACCGAGCTGCACCGCCAGCCTCAGCGCCATGTGCAGGTCATTCCCGTACCCAGGCGACAAGTCTGCCGCCTCCAACCGACCGGTCAACATGTCCTGCAAGGTGAGCACCCGGTCGCTGGTGACCGGGTAGCGGGGCAATTCGTCCCAGCGTGCACCACAACCGGCCACACGACGCCCCCCGGCCCGGGTGTTCCGCTGGCGCCACTTCCCGTCGAGCGACCGGCGCCTCACGAACTCGGCAGTCGGCCCTCCACAGGTGCTCAGGTACCGCGTCTGGCGGCCGATCTGGATGGGTGTCCGACAGGCGGGACACCAACTGTGCAGGTAGAGCCGATGTTCGGTGCACGCGACGACGGTGAGGAACCGCCAGTCCCTCTTCCAGATCGTCGGCTCCTGCGCGACGCACTCAGGGCACACAGCCGAACCGGTCGCCCGCAACGGCCACGGAGGACGGCCGCGCGACCGGTTCCAATTCCAAGTCAGCAAGCGGGGGCCGGTTTCCCTTACCCCAGCCGTCAGGAGCATCGCCCGCACCCGCTGCTCGTCGAGGCCCGTCGCGGCCGTCACCGACTCCAAGCGCTCAGCAGTCAACTCCACGCCGTTGCGTACCACCGACACGTTGGTCGGCAACTCCAGATACCCCAGCATCTGGTCGATCGTGACCTTGTGTGTATCCGCCGAACGAGCGACCCACGAGGCGAACGCCTCACCGCATTGCGGAGTCGGGACGCAGGCCAGCCGACGGGACTTCAGCCCCTGTTCGCGAGCCCACCGGAGCCTGGCGGCGCGCAGTTCCTCCTCCTGCTCACGCTGAGCCGCCCTGGCCACCTCCATCCGGTCGGCGGTCTCCAGAAGCCGAACCCGGGCCTGCTGCCAAGCAAACACAGGTGAAGAGATACACGATATGAGGCGTCAATGGACTGTGACCCCGGAATGGCGTGTCGACCGGTCACTGTCGGTGGTGACCGCGCGCCCGTGTCGTCCCGGGTCGCCAGCCGGCCGGTTCGGCAGGGCTGCACCGTTCAGCTGCCTGGTCCGTTCGTCGTGAGCGGCGGCACGTCGCGGTGGCCCTGCGCGACCCGACGGGTGTGGAGGAGTCGTCGTCCGCCTCGGCAGCCGGGTCCAGGACGTTGCGAGAGATCGCGTCTCACGCACCGAGGACGTGGTCCTCGGCCAAGTTCTCCGCCTCGTCGAAACGTCCTTCCTCGGCCAGCCGCAGGATGGCCCGGCACATGGCGTCGGGGGCGCAGTGGGCGGTGTGGTTGATGTCGTAGAAGGCCATGGCCCGCGCGTTGGCCGAGTCGGAGTGCTGGGGCTCCACTACCGCAGGGCACAGCGCGCTAGGGTCGATGCAGATCCAGCTCTCCAGGTTCATTCCTCCGGGGCAGTCCTGCCAGTCGTGGTACGGCTCGCCACCGTGTGCATCCGCTCCGTCCGGATCGACGAGGTCGTAGTCGATGGGGACCGCGGGGCGCGGACGGTGTGGGGCCGGCAACGACGGCCGTGCACGATGCCGGACCGGCTTCGACGTCGAGGGCTGCATCCCCGGCGCCTCCACGTGCACGTTCCAGCCCGGCCCCATCACGGCCGCCACAGCGTCGCGCAGCAGTCCCAGGTTGCGTTCCTCGGCCAGTCGACGGGCGATCGGGGCGGATTGGTGCCGCACGATGAGCGTGCGGTCTTCGATCAGGTCCGGTACGACGTTGGTCAGCATGGCCTCGGCGGACCGGCTGTGGCTCCTGATCTGTTCCAGCATTCGTGGCCATGCTTCGCGCATGGCGTGTGCGTCCGGGCCGGTACCGGCCTGACCGACAGGAGTGCTCGGCGGTGCAGGAAGGGAGCCCGCCATCGACCGCAGCCGGTCGAGTGCAGCCCGACAGTCTCCTGCGGCCCGGTGCCCGCCCTCCAGCTTGTGGTTGCGGAATCCGGAACCCCGGCTGTTTCGGTCGCCGGCCCAAGCAGCGTGGCGGCGCATCGCGCACTCCCATGCCCCCACCAGCCACGCCGGTTGCGCGGTACCGCCCACGACCTGCCGGTGCTCGGCGCGGAGGCGACCCTGGTCGAACGGTGCATTCCACGCGATCACCGACCGGTCCCGCAGCAGTTCGTCCAGGCGCGGCCACAGCTGTGCCATCGTCGGTGCGCCGACGAGCATGGCCGCGGTGATGCCGTGGGTCTGCTGGGCCCTGGGGTTGATCACCGCGCCTTCGGGGTCGACCAGGGTGTCCAGCAGTACGGTTCCATCGGTGGCCAGCACGGCGATCTCGATCACCCTGCCGTGGTAGTCGGTGGTCTCGGTGTCCAGGACGACCGCCGACGGGTCGCGGAGTACGCGTCGCGCCCAAGCCGCCACGTCCTCCCCGCCCTCCGGCCGGGTGTTCGGCGTGGAATCGTGCACCGGGAGCGAGTCCCACCTCGGAACGGACGTCGGCGGTGCCAGGGGGCGAGCCGAACGCACGTCGTAGAGCACCGTGCGCCACACGTCGCCCTCGAACACCCTCTCCAGCCAACCGCCTGCGACAGCCGGATTGCCAGGCCGCAAACCCGATCGCCGCAACTGGTCCGTCGTCTTCAAGTGCTCGGGCATACGGCCCTGGTACACCGTGCTCACCGCTCGCGCCTCCTCGCCCTTCTCGATGTCGCGATCAGCATGGCCTCGGACACCCATAGAGAC
This sequence comes from Saccharothrix xinjiangensis, assembly GCF_039527585.1. Lineage (NCBI taxonomy): Bacteria > Bacillati > Actinomycetota > Actinomycetes > Pseudonocardiales > Pseudonocardiaceae > Saccharothrix > Saccharothrix xinjiangensis. The sequence goes on from NZ_BAAAKE010000001.1 coordinate 540,603, forward strand.
AGGCGACACGCCGCACGGGACACCACACACGTGTTCGATCGGGGAACACCCCTACGCCGGTGAATCGCTGCCGTGCCACCACATAGAGGCCGGCACCCGCTCTTTCGGAATCTGCGCTCGTCAAGAGTTCTCCACCGATGCTCCACAATAACAGTAACGCAGGAACGTTAGATTGTAGGGTGCACCATGTACAGTGGGTGCAAAATACGACGGCCACCCACATAACCTTCATAGCCGCAGATTTGCCTTACCGCGGCACTCGACCACACCTTCACTGTTCCCTATTGCGTCGAAAATGTCCGATTGCCTACCTCGCAGGCCCTAGCCCGCAGAGTTGCCGTCAAGAAGAAGGCAACCGCGCGCTTTTGATTCAACAATCCTGCCACTTGCAACGCTGGCGGCTCAGGCCCGCAGTTGACACCTCCGAGTACCAACTTGCCAGCTACGGCGGAAATTTGTTACTACAGCACAGGGAGAACGCTCAAGCGTACAATTAAAACCCGCTTCCATGACGCGAGCAGTGCGAGATCACGAACATGCCAAGTCCGCTCGAATTGTGCGACTACTTCTCCCTCTTGACCTCTTGCTGACCCTTTTCATAGTTCTCATCCCAGTTTCCACCTTCCTTAAACAACTCGGAACCAGCTGCACGACCGAGCGATGCAGTATTGATCGTATCCGCGAATCCATCGCGCCCACGCGGGGCCATGATGTCGTCCGTCCTGCTGGCTGCGTTCTTTAGCATGTCTTCACCTAACGTAACCTTGTCGCGGATAGCGTTGTTGATCCGAGACAAAGGCTCCTCGATCTTCTTCACCGCAGCGTGGTTCTTACCGATCGCCTGACCGACACTGTTGGCCTTGCGACCGATACCAACCGCAGCCTTGGCGAGCGCGTCCGACACTCCTTTAAGGTTATCGAACTTGCGAACGATCAGTGCAAGCTTCATCAACAGCTTACTCACCTTGCCCGCGATCTTGCCTGCAGTCGCCGCTGCTCGTGCCACCGCCCACCCGGTGAACGCGGCGATCGAGGCCCCGAAGCTGCACCAACTCGTCGCGATCGCGGTCGCCGCAGCGATGAGGAACTCCGCCACAACATCAGCAATAATGTCGCGGATAACCCCACGAACCGCAGCAACCAGCATTCCGGTAAACCGCACACCGGTGGCAACTGCGTCTGCAGTACCCTCCAACGCCTTGATCTGGTCGGCGAGCGTGGCCGCGGCCTTGCGGTAACCATCGCCGGATGCACCAGTCCACGTTGAGGTCTGACTAGTGGCGATCTGCGCATAGTCGTTGCCTACCTCCACGCACGCCTTCGCGACTTCACCCCAGGTGGCTGCGACGACATTGATCGCACCTGGATCGCCAGCGAGGTCATCGAGCGGTTCCTTGAGGAATGACACGTGCTCGATCAGCCAGCCGATACCCGCGCCCCCGAGCGTGCCCAGCGGGTTGGCAATGAATCCGAGTAAGTCCAGGCTCGCCGCAACACCATCGAACGCCCAATCACTGGGGTTTTTGAGGTCTTCGGCGCTCTTCCAGACGGAGTCGATGATACGAGCACCCTCGGTGGCGTTGTCAGCACTGACGTCAAAAACCATCATTCCCCCATGAATTTGCCGAATAGCTTTGCGTGGTCGTCGTCGGTCTGCTGGGTGGTATCTGCACAGTCGCGCAATGCGTCGGCAATATCGGGGAGCGCCGAGGCCAGTTCGTTGACCGATTTAGCGATCAACGCGATGTGAATGCGCACGGGCACGCTGAACACCTGACCGATGAGCCCATAAGTCTCGGTACCAAGTTCTACGCTCTCGCCTCGCGTAGCCACCTTCGCGAGCTCCGCGCCTATCGACTGCACATTGACAGCATGGTTTATTATATCTTCGGGCACCATTTCAAAGCTTTCCGACATTGGATTCCCTTACCGGTAGATGGTTCCGAACGGTTCATCATCGTTAGGGTTTCGCGGTCGCTGCCACTGCTGCTGCCGATCTTCGACTTCTTCCGGCTGCTGCGCCGCAGTGACCTGTTCGCGCAGGAAGTCCATGGCGGCAGTGTCACCAATCAGAGGTCGCATCGTTGCCTCCATCTTCTCGGCAACGACCGCATGCCCCCTGCTGATGGTTTCAGTGATCACGGCAGCCAGCCGGTCATGAGACATCCTCATTGCCGAAGGCTTCAGGCTCAGCTTTTCCAATCGACCACCCGGCGCCATCGTCACAGCGACCGAACGGTCCGGACTGCTCACATGTGCTCGCAACGCTTTGAGCTGAGCCTGCGTCTCCTCGGCCCGCTGTTGAATGTCGTTAACACGACGCACGTACTCGTCAAGGCGCTGCTGTCCAGCACCCATTTCCGCGGAGCTCATGCCTGATGAGGTTAGAGCACAAAGCTCTCTCTACCTGTCAACCAGTTGGGTGACCATGCCCTTTGCAGACTGCCGGGTGCTGACCGTGATGATCAACATTGCCAGCAGGACGACTGCGTCTCTACCGCCTGCTAGCCATACTAGGAGTGGAGCTTCTGCAGGCACAGAGAGCGAGGCCTTGACGATCGCGCCCGCCACGAGCATCCCGATCAATACAGTCGGTACCCAACTAGTGCCACCGTCGGGCACCGGCGTCCTTGAGTCGAGGTACGGCTGTCCGTATCGTACGATCCGCGCGGCATCCTTGTGCACACTGTCCGCGATCACCCCGACGAATGCGGCTACCAGCACGGCGAACCCCGCGAGCACTCCAGAGGGCGGGTCGACAAGCCAGGCGTCCTCCAACTCAGGCCACGGCGATACGAAGGCGCCAGCTCGACGCGGCGCATCGAAGAACGGCATCGACGCCAACCCCTCCGCCGCTGCTGTGGCGAGCCCGAGCCAGGCGTACAGTCGCAGCCGCCGGACACGCCGCGTAACAGGAGTTACCCTCACGTCCTTCTTGGTCACCGGCCACTGTTGCTCAGGCTCCTTTTTCTTGCGCTCACCGGTCGGAACAACGAGCAGAAGAACCGCCGCCCAGGAAAGCCATGCGATCAGCAGCCCGAGTACTACGGCCGCGAGCGGCCCGGCGAGAAACCACCGCCCGCTGTCGTTGCGCCCGGGATCCCGGTTCGACAAGAAGACCGCGACATCACGCTCACCTGGCTTAAGCTGCCCAGGCGGGAACGCGAGTTGCTGAGTATGCCCGTCCTCCCAACGCACGTCGGCAGTGCACTCGTAGCTGGTGCCGAACCCCCACCTCCCGATCGGTCCGTGCTCGGTACACGACGACACGGTGGCGACGCCCACCTGTCTCGCGTCGACCGACCCCACCAGGACGTCGGTGGTTCGGACCGTCGTGGTCAACACCAGGAAGACAGAAACGGCGGCTACAGCGAAGGTCAGAGCTAAGACGAGAGCGCGCACAGTGACACCATAGACACCAAACGTGTGGTCCGAGCCCGGCCGTAAGTAGTCAACTTGCCGGTGGGCACCAAGATCCGCAGGTGTACTTCCTTCACGCCATCCGCGTGTACGCCGGAGTAGCCTGTGCGCGCGCCATGTGGCAGTGAGCACAGGGGCGACGACGACAGTCGGGCGATTCTCGGTAGGCACCATGTGTGATCGGGCAACGCATGGAGACAGAGCCGTACGGAACCGCTTGCGCGTGTTCTAGAGATGTTCGCCGCTGTGGTGCCGCAGGAAGCCGTCGTCGACGACCGGATCGCTTAGGCGCCAGCCGCGTCCTTCACGCGACAGGTCTCCGGTGACGGTGAAGGGGAGTTTGCTCCGGTACGCCAGGATGGCCCAGTCGTGGTCCTGGCCGGTGACGGTCACGTTGACCGCGCGGGTCTTGCCGCGGACGTCGGCCACCAGCACGATCGTGGCGGATTCGGGTTCGTCGGGTGCGGTGTCCTCGCGAGTGAGTGACCGGACGGAGCCGATCAGGGTTTCCCGTCGTGGTGGTTCCTCCCGTCGTACCAGCCGTTCGCGCACTTGGGGCAGTCCGTTGATGGCGTCGCGGTCGAGAACGATGGCCCGGGTGCCCACGGCAGGCGCGGGTTCGCTGGCTGCCCAGCGGAACGACAGGTCCAACGACCGCAGCGACTGCGGGGCCGTGATGTCCTCCAGCGACTCCACCACGCCGGCGCTGAGGCCGAACTGGGCGGCGGACTCGATCACGGACTCGTCGAGTGCGCGGGTCAGGTTCCGGGTCGTCTCCAGCGCCTGGGCCAGGGTCTGCATCGCGGAGCGGGAGAAGGCGGGGGCCACGGTCGGCTGTGCCGCGTCCGCGGCCGGCGCGGGTTCGGCGGGGTCTCCGAGGCGGGCGAGGATGGTGAACACGAAGCTGCCTCGTTGGGTGTGGCCGAGGCGGACGTCGTGGTCGAGGAAGTCGTTTACGACGTTGGACCGGCGACCCTTGTGGGAGTGGTTGGGGTCGTGGGCGGTCGTCGCGGCGGCCTTGAGCATCTTGTACAGCGCGTCGATCGTGGTCTCGGCCTGCTTGAACGGGATGGTGCCGTCGGCCATGGGTTGATCGAGCCGGACGAAGAACAGGTCCGCACGGGCGGAGACGATATGGTCGGCCAACTGTGACGCACCGACGCCGTAGACCTCCGACAGCGCGATCAGGGCATCCTGAAAGCGGTCGGCGAAGTCGGCGTATCCGGTGGCCAGCGGCAGCATGATGCGGGCGAGGTCGCCGCGGGCTCCCGGCAGGCGCCATATCTCACGGACGGCGTCACGCCGGGACTCCAACTGCCAATCGTGGCTGGCCAGGTACTGCGATACCGCAGACGGGGCGAGTGTGGTCGCGAGTTCGCGGTAGTCGTTCGCGGTCGATGCGCTCACCAGTCACCTCCGTCCCCGATAGCAGCCATGATGGCCTCCAGGCCAGCGACATCAAAGAGGTTACTGCGCGGTAGGTGCACTGTCCTGCTGTCCTGTCCCGGGAGCAGGTCACCGAGGTTCGTGGCGCGTTGGTAGTACAGGCGGCTGTGGGTGAGCAGGCGTTCGTCGTCCTGGTCCAACCAGTCGTCGCCGTCAACGGGGACGAGCAGGACGCCGAGATAAGCGGGGATGAAGCGGTCCGGGGAGACGAGCTTGGTGTACGCCTTGGCCTTCATCGGCCACGCCAGGTGATCGGCTGCGAGGTAGCGGTGCTGGGTGGTGCACTTGAGCTGCAACTCGAACTGGGGGCCGTAGAACTTCTTGTAGCGGACCGAGGAGGCGATGGTGATGTCGACGCCGTCGTAGTCGGTGGCGTGGGTCTTGATCCAGCAGCCCGCCGCCGCCGCGACCATGTGCACGAATCCCAGGCTGAACTGTTCCTGGCGCGCGGACTTGGGCAGACCGGTGTCCGCCTGGTCGTCGACGTCGTCGTGCTGCTCCGTGTCTACCCCGGTCATGCGTACCTTTCACCGCCTGCCCTGTGGTCAGCACGATGCCACGGCAGTTGGGGTGACACTCGACGGTGGTTCTATTCCACCTGATCGGAGCATCATCGCGGTGCCGTGGCGTCACCGGTCCGCCACGGCGCGTTGCGGTGGTCAGCTGCTGAGCAGCTTGAGCAGTTCCAGGAGTTCGTCTCGGGAGAGTTGGTTGCGCAGCACGGCGGCGATCTCGGGTATCGACGCGGTCTTCTGCACTCGGACCTTGGGCGGCGGTTGGCGGAGCCCTGAGTCGATCATCGCCTTGTTGGCGGACATCTCTCCGGCGATGACCTTCGCGTGGTACTCCGGTGCGTCCTTGCGGAGTCGGCGCAACGCGGCCTGCCGCGATGTGCCTGTCGGCCGAGAGGGGGCAACTTCGTTGATATTATCAACGAAGTTGCCTGTGTCTTCCGTGTCTGTGGACGGGTGGTCGCCATCCGGTTCGGCGACCACGTCGATCCGTTCGGGTGCGCGGGCCGCCGCGAGGTCACGGCGTTCGCCCTGGTGCGAGCCCAGTGCCTGGTCGAACCTGTCGAGCAGTTCGACATCGGAGGCGATCAGCGATTTGATCCGCGTCGGAGTCGTGTTGAGCCCTTTGGGGCTGGTGACGAACTTGGCGAACGAACTGAACTTCACGACGCTGCCGTCGGCGTAGACGTACTCGCGCCAGGGTTCCTCGTCGATGAGGCGGCCCAGGCCGAGCAGGACCGTCTTGAGCCCGTCGGTGCCGTACTTGAGAGCCTCGCCTGTGGCTCTCACGATCCGCCAGTTGTCCTGCAAGTCCGCCACTGCTAGCGCCCCCGGTCCATGTCGGTCACGATCCGCAGCAGCTCCTCGAGCTGGGGGATCGTGGCCTTCTCGCGCTTCTCGACGCCGACTCTCCTGTTGAGCTCGCCGTTGAGGGCGCTGTACTCGATCCCCTTGGTCTTGCACATCCGCTTCACAATAATGTTGATCTGTTGCCGGAGCGCGGAAACCTTCTTGTAGTTCGGCACCGCGGGTGCCGCCGGCGCGGCCGGCGCGGCCGGCGCCGGCGGGGCCACCGGCTCCGTCGTCGGCGTGGCCATGTCGAACAGCATCCCGGGCGCCGCCGGCACCGCAGGGGCCTGCGCAACGACCGCCGCCTCCGACATGATCTTCGCGGTGAGTTTGGCCGCGAACGCCACGTTGGTGGAGGTCGGGGTGAAGCCGAGTTCGGTGACCCGGCGCGTGGCCTCCTCGATCGACGGCGTCAGCCACTGTTCGCCGGACAGGATGGTCGCGTGGTGCTCGGCGCGCGTGGAGTCCAGGGGGATGATCCCCTGCGGTTGGGTCGACCCGCCGCCGCCATTGCCCGCGGGGACGTCGTCGTCCTTGGCCTTGTCGGACAGGGCGTGGTCGATCTCGCGTTCGATCTTCTTCGCCATTTGGATCATCGACGGCAGCGACGGGATGAACAGCGTGGCGATCGACGTGTCCGGCTCGCCCGAGGGGCTGCGGCGGGTGCGGACGAACCTGCCGACCACCTGCCGGAAGAACAACTCGGCTTCGACGTTGGTGGCCCACACGCCGACGATCAGACGGGGGATGTCCACGCCCTCGGAGACCATCTTCACCGCGACGAGCCAGGGATCGCGGCTGTTGGCGAACGCGGTGATCTTGTCCGACGCGAACGGGTCCTCGGAGATCGCGAGTACGGGAGCCCTGCCGGTGATACTGGTCAGCACCTCGGCGTAGCGCTTGGCCTTGGCCTGGTCCTCGGCGATGATCAGACCGCCCGCGTCGGGGGTCTCCTTGCGTGCGTCGATCAGGTCGCGATGGGCCTGCTCGATCACCGAGGGGATCCACTTCCCGTCGGGGGCCAGGGCTGTCCGTAGTGCGCGCTTGGCTTCCTTGGGGTCCTGCTCGTTGTGGATGCGCCCGCTCGTGGTGACCCCACCGGCGTCCCAGGTGCCTTCCCCGTCCAGTGCGGGGAACACGATCGGGCGGACCACGCCGTCGGAGTCGACCAGGGCGTCGCCGTAGTTGTACTGCACGTCGGACTTGGAGACCAGAATCCCGTTCTCGTCGGGTTCGTAGGCCACGAACGGGATCGGGTTGTCGTCCGAACGGAACGGGGTTCCGGTGAGCAGCAGTCGTTTGGTGGCGTTCTGGAATGCCGTCTTCACCGCATTGCCCCACGACCGGTCCTCTCCGGCGTGGTGCACCTCGTCCAGCACGACGAAGGCGCTCTGGCTCATCCGCCGGTACACGTGTGGCTGGCTGGCGACCGCACCGTAGGTGACCACCACGCCGTCGTAGGTCCTGTTCACGGCGAGGTTGGAGTTCTCGAACTTCGGGTCGAGCTGCAACCCGAACTGCGCGGCGGCGTTCGCCCACTGGTAGCGCAGGTGGCTCGTCGGCACGACGATCACGATGTTGCGGCAGCCGCGACGGAAGTGTTCGACCGCCGCCAGCGCGAACGTCGTCTTCCCGGCGCCCGGCGTGGCCGTGACCATGAAGTTCGGCCCCGGCGACAGGTCCATGGCGTCGAGGGCCCGCTTCTGCCAGGCGCGGAGGCGACGTTGGGTCATCGTGGAGTTGCCCTTCTTCCGATTGCATGGCGGACACAGCGCCTGGCCGTTGACGACATCGGTGACGCCACCCCTGCTGTACGGGATCACGTGGTCGCCGTGGAATCCTGTTTCGAGGTCAGCCCCGCACGCCTCGCAGCGGCCATCCGCGGTGAGGTACAGGGCAATGCGCTCGCCGCCGTTGAATGCCCGTCGCTCCCCCGCACTCATGGACACCTCCGCGATCGGGATCCCTCCGGGTCGAGGGCTGCCTGGTCATGGCGGTCGGCGCCGACGCGCCGTCAGGATCGCCTGTCAACTGTGGAGACCCGAGGTCACGAGGGCTGACCGAGGAACCGCACCTTAACAGCGGACGACGACAATGTGTGCCCCGCCACGTCCTCGCCGGATCGACCTCACATCCCGCCGGATGTCCAACCTGTGGCTGGAGCGTCGTTCCAGCGGCACCAGACCTCGACCCGCGCCGGGATGACTGCGCGGTGATCGCGGTTGCTCCTAGTGTCGGCGCCGACACCGGGCATGAGGCCGACAGGCGGCCCTAGCTGGGCCGCCCATCGCCATGCGGGATCCGTGCGGTCCCGGCGTGTCCTCCACCCCGGTGCCAGCGGGGGCTGTACCCCTCCCTGCTGAACGATTCGATGACAATGCTGAACTACACGCTGAACGAATCAGTGACGCGCTGAACTTCTTGACGCCGTCTCACACCGCCGTCGTGGCCGGTGTTGAGGGCGGACAGGAGGTCGCACACCTCCGGGCCCCGCACCTCGCCCACGACGATCCGGTCCGGGCGCATCCGCAGCGCCTGGCGGACCAGGTCGCGCATCGTCACCTCGCCCGCGCCCTCGATGTTCGGGCCCCGGGCCAGCAGGCGGACGAACTGCGGGTGTCCGGGCTGGAGCTCACCGGCGTCCTCCACGCAGACCAGTCGTTCGTGGTGCGGCACGCAGCCGAGGAGGGCGGCGAGCAGGGTGGTCTTGCCCGAGCCCGTTCCGCCGACCACGAGGAACGCCTGCCTGCTCACCACGATCGACCGGAGCAGGTCGGCGATCTCCGGGTCGAACGTGCCCTTCGCCCCCAGGGTCGCCAGGTCGTGCGCCGCCGGGCGGAGGACGCGCAGCGACAGGCAGGTCGTCGGCGCGATGGGCGGCAGCACCGCGTGCAGCCGCACCGAGCCGGGCAGCCAGCCGTCCACGTAGGGTGCGGCGTCGTCCAGCCGGCGGCCCGCCGCCACCGCCAGCCGCTGCGCGAGCCTGCGGACGGCGGGCTCGTCGGGGAACGCGACGCCGGTGCGGCGCAGGCCCTCGACGCCGTCGACCCACACCTGGTCGGGCGCGGTGACCAGGACGTCGGTGGTGTCCGGGTCGCGCAGGAGCGGTTCCAGCGGCCCCGCGCCGACGAACTCTTGACGCAGCACGGTGAGCGCGCGCCGGACGTCCTCGTCGCCGAGCACGCCGCCCGCCTCGCCCCGCACCGCCGCCGCGACGGAGGCGGAGGTGAGGGCGGCAGGGCCGTTGGCCAGGCGTTGGCGGACGCGTTCCACCAAGTCAGCCATGACCCGCTCCTCGGTGGTGGTTCCGTTGCGATACAAAGAAAACGGTGTTATCGGTCGGATCGTCGGGAAAGGGCCGGGGTCGAGACCGGGATCGGGACTGCGGTCGGGGAAGGATCGGGTGCCGGGGACGCGGCGGCGAGGCGAACGAGCCGCCGTGCGGCGGGTCGAACACGCCGCCGTGCGGCGGGTCGAAAGCGCCGCCGTGCGGCGAGGCGTACGAGCCGCCATGCGGCAGAGCGAACGCACTGCCGTGCGGCAGGCCGAACGCACTGCCCTGCGGTGAACCGAACGCACTGCCGTGCGGCGGCTCATCGGTGTCCGGTGCAGACCGGCCGAACACCTCCGCGCGCACGAGCCGTGCGAAGCGGTCCTCGATCGGGGCCCGGGAGAACCCCGACGGCGCCGACCGCTCGTCCGGCGGCACGTGCGGGCGGCAGGTGCGGAACCCCGGGCGCGGGCGGTGCAGCGGGTGCCGCACCACGGCTGGTCCGCGGTCAGCAGGCATCGAGCACCGCCAGGACCTCACGGGCCGCCTTGGCCAGCGGCCCCCGCCCGGCGCCCGGGACGCGGCCCTCGTCCAGCGCGGCCGCCAGCCCCGGCTCGGAGCGCATGGTGGCGAGCAGCGGCAGGTCGACCGCGTCCACCACCTCGGCCGTCGACAGGCCGCCGGGCGCCGGGCCGCGCACCACCGCGCGCAACCGCACGCCGCGGGCCGCCACCTGCTCGACCAGGCCCTTGGCGGCCATGCACGCCTTCACGTCCGCGGGCACCACGAGCACCGCCAGGTCGGCCCGGTCCAGCGCCGCGCAGGCGGCCCCGGTGAGCTGCCGCGGCACGTCGCACACGACCGTCCCGCCGGCGCGCCTGCCCGCCTCGACCACCGCCGCCACGGCCTCCGGCGCGGGGCCGGGGCCGGTCCGGCCGCAGGACAGCACGGACAGCCTGCCCGGCCCGCGCTCGCGCCCCGGCAGCGCCGAGTGGAGCGCCGCCGCCGGCACCCGCCCCTCCTTGAGCTGCAACGTGGACCAGCGCAGGCCGTCCTGCCGTTCCGCGCCCAGCAGCAGGTCCAGCCCGCCCGCGAGCGGGTCGCAGTCGACGAGCAGGGCCCGGCCGCCGGCGGCCAGCACGGCCTGGCCCACCGCGACCGCCAGCACGGAAGCCCCCGCGCCACCCCGCGCGCCCACCACGGCCAGCACCTTGCCGTCGCCCGCCGAACCCTCGACCGCGTCGGCCAGCGCCGCGCCCAGCCCGACCACGCCGTCGGGCAGCTCGAACACCTGCTCCGCGCCCAGGGCCAGGGCGCACCGCCACGTCCCCGAGCCCGGTGGACCCCCGCTCACCACCAGCACGCCCGGTCTGCGCGGCAGCTCACCGGCCGCGCACGCGGCCACCGCGTCCTCGTCCAGCACCACCGCGGGCGCGCCGGCCCACCGGCCGCGCAGCTCGCCCACGTCGGCCACCCGCTCCAATTCGCAGCCCGCCACCGCCGCCGCGTGCAACACCTCGTCGACCAACACCTCGTCGGCTACCAAGGCCACCGGTCGCTTCATCGCCCCTCCCGGGCAGGAGTCGTGGATCTTCGGGTTCCACGGTCTCGGGCGGTGAGGAAGGACACAACGGAGCAAGATCAAGATGTGGACAACTCGGTGGCCTGTGGACAAGTCGCCTGGACTCGCCCGGCGCGCACCGCGGATGCGAAAAAGCTTCAGAAGCCGATGGAAACCGCCGCGAACGCGTTCGGCGGTCCGGCGAGGGGGCCGGGGAACCGACCCCGGACATGGGACGACCCCCGCCAGGGGGGAGGGACGGGGGTCGTCGATGGTTCAGTCCCGGGGGGTCGGACTGAACCTGTCCGGTCGAGCCGGACCCATCTACTGTATCCCCCTGGGCCAGGGTCTTGCGTGTCTTCCGTTAGAGGGACGCGGAAAATTCGGTGGACCGCACACTCAGTTCGTAAACTGCCGAACGACCGCGAACGGGCCCGCACCGCCACCCGGCCTAAGCTGGACCGGTGACCGATCTCGCCACCGAAGGCAGTCGCGTCGCCGCGTTCTTCGACTTGGACAAGACGGTCATCGCCAAGTCGAGCACGCTGGCGTTCAGCCGGCCCTTCTTCCAAGAGGGCCTCATCAACCGGCGTGCGGTGCTCAAGAGCGCCTACGCGCAGTTCGTCTTCATGCTGGCCGGCGCCGACGCCGACCAGATGGACCGGATGCGCTCGCACATCACCGCGCTCTGCGAGGGCTGGGACGTCGGGCAGGTTCGCTCGATCGTGGAAGAGACGCTGCACGACATCGTCGATCCCCTGGTCTACAAAGAAGCCACGCAGCTCATCGGCGAGCACAAGGAGCAGGACCACGACGTCGTCGTCGTGTCCGCCTCCGGCGAGGAGCTGGTCGCGCCCATCTCCACCATGGTCGGCGCGACGCTCAGCGTGGGCACGCGGATGGTCGTCGCCGAGGGCCGCTACTCGGGCGAGGTCGGCTTCTACTGCGCGGGCGAGAACAAGGCCATCGCGGTCAAGCAGCTCGCCGACCAGCACGACTACGACCTGTCCCGCTGCTACGCCTACTCGGACTCGATCAGCGACCTGCCGCTGCTGGAGGCGGTCGGCCACCCCACCGCCGTCAACCCGGACCGCGCGCTGCGCAAGGTCGCGGCGCAGCGCGGGTGGCCCGTGCTGACCTTCTCCGACCCGGTGTCGCTGCGGGCGCGCATCCCCCGCCCCTCGGGCACGGCGGTCGCGGTGACGGCCATCGGCCTCGGCGCGGCGACCGCGGCCGGCGTGGCGTGGTACGGCCTGCGCCGCCGTCGCCGGAGCTGATTCACCCCGCGCCCGCCCCGGACAGCGGTACCCGGACCCGCGCGCGGGCGGGAATCCCTGCCCCGGCGGGAAAACCGCTACGGAACGTCGCTTGACCGGTGCACCCCATCGAGCTCTTGCTGTGACGCCGAACACGGATTACAAATGAAGTGCGGACCTCGGGTCGGCCAGGGGCGAAGCGGAGGAGAAGCCTCGCCCACCCCGGCAGAGCTCCGTGCGCGGACTTCGAGACACCCACGCGCAGCACGCCGCGGGAGGCTTGTCGTCTAGGGCCTGCGTACCGGGACGCCGGACGCCGAGGCCAGGTCGGTACGACACGAGTTGCACGCTTGGTAACTCGACAGCCCGCGCCACGGCGGTGGGCCCCTCTTCGGAGGGGCCCACCGCCTGTTTGTGCGCCCTGAACCCCACCAACTTCACCCGATCGAATGGCCGCGCACGACGCGGCCTTGTCGGTGCCCCCCAGCACGATTCCCACGTCGGGCGACCCGTTGACCCGCTCCTGTGACGTGGGTAACTTGCCAAACGTCGCCACTAGTGGTTGATGATTTCCAGTGGGGAGGCCGAAGTGCTCCGTCCGCTCTTCGCCGCCGTCGTGGTCGCGGCCTCCGCCGCGTCCGCGCCGGCCGGCGCGACCCCCGTCCCGGACCAGGCCGACGGCGCCGACCGGGTCCGCGGCGCCACCGCCCTGGTCCGCGGCATGACGCTGGAGCAGAAGGTCGGCCAGCTGTTCGTCACCTACGTGCACGGCCAGTCGGCCGACGAGGCCCACCCCGGCAACCTGCGCGACTTCGGCGTGGCCACCCCCGCCGAGGTCGTGGCGAAGTTCCAACCGGGCGGCGTCGTCTACTTCAACAACTCCAGCTACGACAACATCGACACCCCGCGCCAGGTCGCCGCCCTCTCCAACGGCCTCCAGGCGGCCGGCCGCATCCCGCTGGCCATCGCCACCGACCAGGAGATGGGGATCGTCACCCGCATCGGCGCGCCCGCCACCCAGTTCCCCGGCAACATGGCGCTCGGCGCGGGGCGCAGCGCGCGGGACGCCGAGCGCGCCGCCCGCATCACCGCCCGCGAGCTGCGCGCGATGGGCGTCAACCAGGACTTCGCGCCGGACGCGGACGTCAACTCCAACCCCGCCAACCCGGTCATCGGCGTCCGCTCGTACTCCAGCGACCCGGCGCTCACCGCCGAGCTGACCGCCGCCCAGGTGCGCGGCTACCAGCAGCACCCGCTGTCACCGCACGCGGTCAGCGCCACCGCCAAGCACTTCCCCGGCCACGGCGACACCGCCGAGGACAGCCACACCAGCCTGCCCGTGGTCGACCGCACCGCCGAGCAGTGGCGCGCCCTGGACGCCCCGCCGTTCGAGGCCGCCATCGCCGCCGGCGTCGACTCGATCATGACCGCGCACATCAGGGTGCCGGGGATCGACCCGTCGGGCGAGCCCGCGACGCTGTCCAAACCCGCCATCGACCTGCTCCGCGAGGACCTGGGCTACGACGGCGTGGTCATCACCGACTCGCTGGCCATGGCGGGCGTCCGCCAACTGCACCCCGACGCCGAGATCCCCGTGCTGGCCCTGAAGGCGGGCGTCGACCAGCTGCTCATGCCCGTCAAGCTCGGCGAGGCGGTCGACCGCGTCGTCGCGGCGGTGCGCGCCGGCGAGCTGACCGAGCAGCGCATCGACCGGAGCGTGCTGCGGGTGCTGCGGATGAAGCTGCTGCGCGGCATGTTCACCAGCCCGCCGACCAGCCGGGCGCGGGTCGACTCGACCGTGGGCGCGGCGGAGCACCTGGCCGCCGCGCGGGAGATCACCGACCGCACCGTCACCGCCGTGCGCAACGACGCCGGCGTGCTGCCCCTGGCGACCCGCCCGACCGCGCCGCTGGTCACCGGCTGGGGCGAGACGACGACCCGCACCCTGGCCTCGGCGCTGGGCGGCGCCGCGCTGCCCACCGGCGCCGCGCCGACGGACGCGCAGGTCACCGCCGCGGTGCGGGCCGCGGGCGACGCCGACCTGGTCGTCGTGCTCACCAACGCGCTGTCCCGGCAGCCCGCGCAGCGGGCCCTGCTGACCGCGCTGCTGGCGACCGGCAAGCCCGTGGTCGCGGTGGCCGTGCAGAACCCGTACGACGTGGCTCACACCGACGCGCCGACGTGGCTCGCCACCTACTCCTACGGCGCCGTCGCGATGGAATCACTCGCTCGTGTGATCACCGGCGAGGTCCGACCCAGTGGCGAGCTCCCGGTGGCCGTGCCGGGACCGACGCCGTACCCCTTCGGCCACGGCCTGGGTTGGTGAGGCCGGTGGACCGCAGGCACTTCCTCGCGGCAGGGGCGGGCGCGCTCGCCGTGCCCGCGCTCGGGGCTCCCGCCGGGGGCCGCGGGCCGCGCCGCCCGCACCGGGTCGAGACCGGCGCGGAGCTGCTGGCCGCGCGCGGCTGGGAGCGGTTCGCCGGGCGCAGGGTCGGCGTGGTCACCAACCCGACCGGCGTGCTCCGCGACCACGGCCACGTCGTCGACTCCATGGTCGCCGCCGGCCGCCCGCCCGTGGCCGCGTTCGGCCCGGAGCACGGCTTCCGCGGCACGGCCCAGGCCGGCGGCTCGGAGGGCGACTACTTGGACCCGCGCACCGGCGTCCCGGTCTACGACGCGTACGGCGCGAACGCCACCAAGCTCGCCGCCATGTTCACCAAGGCGGGCGTCGACGCGGTCGTGTTCGACATCGCGGACGTGGGCGCGCGCTTCTACACCTACATCTGGACCATGTACACGGCCATGCAGGCCGCCGCGGCCACCCGCGCCGAGTTCGTCGTGCTCGACCGGCCCAACCCGGTCGGCGGCACGGCCCGCGGACCCCAGCTCGACCCCGCGCACGCCACGGGCGTCGGCCGCAAACCGGTGGTCCAGCAGCACGGCATGACCGTCGGCGAGCTGGCGCTGCTGTTCAACGACGAGTTCCTGCCCGACGACGGCGGCCGCGTCGAGCGCCTCGACGTCGTGGAGGTGCGGGGCTGGCGCCGCGACGACCTGGACACCGGCGTCCCGTGGGTCGCCCCGAGCCCGAACATGCCCACGCGCGACACCGCGCTGGTCTACCCGGGCACGTGCCTGTTCGAGGGCCTGCTGTTCTCCGAGGGCCGCGGCACGACGCGCCCGTTCGAGACCATCGGCGCGCCGGGCCTGGACTGGCGGTGGGCCGAGGACCTGAACGCGCTGGGCCTGCCCGGCGTCCGGTTCCGCGAGGCCCACTTCACGCCGACCTTCCACAAGTTCGCCAACCAGCTGTGCGGCGGGGTGGCCCTGCACCTCACCGACGCGAGCCGGTTCGACGCGCCGCGCACCGCCGTCGCCATGATCGTCGCGGCCAGGCGCCGCTACCCCGACCGGTTCGCCTGGCGGCCGGACAACTGGATCGACAAGCTCAGCGGCTCCGACCGGCTGCGCCGCATGGTCGACGCGGGCGCGGGCGCCGACGAGGTGGTCGGGGCCTGGCAGGACGAGCTGGCCGCGTTCGAGCGCACCCGACGGCCCCACCTGCGCTACCGGTAGATGGAGGAGCGATGCGCGTACCCGCCCTGCTGATCGCCACCACCCTGCTGACCGGCGTGCCCGCGCACGCCGGCACCGGCCGCGAGGCCCGGTTCGACCGGCCGCACGAGGGCTGGTCGAACAGCGTGCTGCGAACGGGTACCCCGGAGCGCGTGGGACTCGACCCGGCGCCGCTGGACGACGCGTTGGCGCAGGTGGAGCGCTACACGCGGGCCGACGCGAGCGGCCACCCGCTGTTCTCCGGCGCCGTCACGCTGTACGCGCACGAGGGCGCGGTGGTCACCCACGAGCCGACGGGGTGGGCGGTCCGCTACGCCGACGCGGCCACCGAGCTGCCCGAGGACCAGCGGGTGCCGATGACCCGCGACACGATCTTCGACCTCGCGTCGATCTCGAAGCTGTTCACCTCGATCGTGGTGATGCGGCAACACGAACGAGGGAAATTCGAGCTGGACGACCCGGTCGCGCGCCACCTGCCGGAGTTCGGCGTCAACGGCAAGGGGGACATCACCGTCCGGCAGCTGCTCACGCACACGTCGGGCCTGGTGGCGTGGCTGCCGCTGTGGTCGCGGTACCCGGACGTGCCGTCGCGGCTGAAGGCCGTGATGGACGCGACGCCGGTCAACCCGCCCGGCACGAAGTACCTGTACTCCGACCTGAACCTGATCACGCTCGGCGTGCTGGCCGAGAAGTGGTCCGGGATGGGGCTGGACGACCTGGTCCGCGAGGTCGTCACCGCGCCGCTGGGTCTGAGGGACACCGGCTACAACCCGCCCGCGAGCAAGCTCGACCGCATCGCCGCCACCGAGCACCAGGCGGGCCGGGGCGTGGTCAGGGGTGTGGTGCACGACGAGAACGCCTGGTCGCTGGGCGGCGTCGCGGGCCACGCGGGCGTGTTCTCCACGGCGCGCGAGCTGGCCGTGCTCGGCCAGGCGATCCTCAACGGCGGCCACCACGCGGGCAGGCGGATCCTGCGCGAGGAGACCGTCGAGCTGATGCTCACCGACTTCAACCAGGGCTTCCCCGGCAACTCGCACGGCCTGGGCTTCGAGCTGGACCAGCGCTGGTACATGGGCGCGCTGACCTCGCCGCGGGCCGCCGGGCACACCGGGTTCACCGGCACCACGCTGGTGCTCGACCCGCTGTCCCGGTCGATCGCGATCCTGCTGACGAACCGCGTGCACCCCACCCGCGACTGGGGCTCGATCAACCCGGCGCGGCGCGTGGTGGCCGACGGGTTGGCGCGGGCGATGGCCGTGGCGCCGCGGCGCGGCACCGCGTGGGCGCCGGAGGTCGACGGCGCCGTGCTGAGCACCCGCGACCTCTCGCGGCAGGCCGGTGAGCAGCGGTTGTCGTTCTCCGCGTTCGTCGACCTCGACCCCGGCGACCGGGTTGTCGTGGAGGCGACTAACGACGGGGCCGCTTGGCGCGATGTCCAGGTGTTGGCCGGTTACGGGCAGCGGCGGTGGCAGCGGGTCGAGGTGGTGGCCGAGGCGGCGCTGCGTTACCGCTGGCGCTACGTCCGGGGCACGGGCTACCACGGCCGCGGCGTCTACGTGGACGCCGTGCGCATCACCGACCGACACGGAGTGTTGCTCGACGCGGAACGCGAACCCCATGGACTTCACTCCACTGGGTGGCGAGTTGCGGACCGCTAGTCACCCAAGGTCACGGTTTGGGGTGTTATAGGCCCACTCTCCGTTGACCACTCCTTGAACGGTTAGTAAGTTTCCCACGTGTCCACCGAGAGCACCGCCGAGTCCAGCCCCTTGGTGACCATCCGCTCCCTGCTGCCGGGCCTGGCCCGCGCGGAGCAGCGGGTCGCCAAGGTGGTGCTGGAGAACCCGGCGACCGTCGCCCACCGCAGCATCACCGAGGTCGCCGAGGCCGCGGGCACCAGCGAGACCACGGTGACCCGCTTCTGCAAGGCCATCGGCGTCGGCGGCTACCCGGAGCTGCGCATCGCGCTGGCCGCCGACACCGCCCGCACGGCCGCCCGCACGGCCGCGCGCACCGACCGGGACCTCGGTGGCGACATAGGGCCGGGCGACGACCTGCGGCAGGTCGTGGGCAAGGTGGCGTTCGCCGACGCGCGGGCCGTCGAGGAGACCGCCGAGCAGCTGAACGTCGAGACGCTCCAGGCGGTCGTCCACGCGGTCGCCGGCGCCCGGCGGGTCGACGTGTACGGCTTCGGGGCCAGCGCGTTCGTCGCTTTCGACCTCCAGCAAAAACTTCACCGGATCGGGCGAACATGTTTCGCCTGGAACGACACGCACATCGCGCTCACCTCCGCCGCCGTGCTGACCGGCGACGACGTCGCGGTCGGCATCTCGCACACCGGCTCCACCTCGGAGACGGTGGAGGCGCTGCGGGTCGCCCGCGACCACGGCGCGACCACCGTGGCGCTGACCAACTTCCCGCGCTCGCCGATCAGCGAGGCCTCCGACCACGTGCTGACCACGGCCGCGCGCGAGACCACGTTCCGCTCCGGCGCCATGGCCAGCCGGATCGCGCAGCTCACCGTGATCGACTGCCTCTTCATCGGCGTCGCGCAGCTGCACGTGGACAGCGCCAAGACCGCCCTGGAGGCCACCTACGACGCGGTCTCGGGGCACCGGCTGGGCGCCCGGCCGGACGGCAGGCGGCGTCGGGAGCCGGGTAAATGACGCCGCCCCGGGAGGACGTCGCGGTCCGCGTGGACTCGCCGACCGAGGCCCGCAACCCCAGGACCGGCGACCTCGACCGGCTCTCCACCCTGGAGGTGCTGCGGCTGATCAACACCGAGGACCACCTGGTCCCGGACGCCGTGGCGGCCGTGCTGCCCGAGCTGGCGCGGGCCGCCGACCTGGCCGTGGGCGCGCTGCGCGCGGGCGGGCGGGTGCACTACGTGGGCGCGGGCACGTCCGGCAGGCTCGCCACCCTCGACGCGGCCGAGCTGGTGCCGACGTTCAACGCGCCGCCGGACTGGTTCCTCGCCCACCACGCGGGCGGCCGCGAGGCCCTGGTGCACGCCGTCGAGGACGTGGAGGACCAGGCCGCCAGCGGCGCGGCCGAGATCCGGCGGCACGCCTCGCCCGGCGACGTCGTGCTGGGCGTGACCGCGTCCGGCCGCACCCCGTTCGTGCTGGCGGCGCTGGCCGAGGCCCGGCTGCTGGGCGCCCGGACGGTGCTGGTGTCGAACAACCCGACCGCGCCCGCGCCGGTCGACGTGGACGTGCTGATCGCGGTCGACACCGGTCCCGAGGCGATCGCGGGCTCCACCCGGATGAAGGCGGGCAGCTCGCAGAAGCTGGTGCTGACCTCGTTCTCCACCGCGGTGATGGTCCGCCTGGGGCGCACCTACTCGAACCTGATGGTGTCCATGCGGGCCACCAACGCCAAGCTGCGCGGCCGCACCGTGCGCATCCTGCGCGAGGCGACCGGGCTGCCGGAGCACGAGTGCACCGCCGCGCTGGCCGACGCGGGCGGCGACCTGAAGGTGGCCCTGGTGCACCTGCTGTCCGGCGTGCCCGCGGCCAGGGCCGCCGAGGCGCTGGAGAGCACCCAGGGGCACGTCCGGCAGGCGCTCACCCTGCTGTCACCGGGCGCCACGGGATAGGCGTCGACAGCACCATCGCGCTGGACGTCTCGCCGTAGCCGCCCAGCCGCACGAGCAACCGCTCCAGCTCGCTGACCGAGGTGGTCACCACCTTGACCACCGAGCAGATGTCCCCGGTCAGCCGCACCACCTCGACCACCTCGGGGCAGTCGTCCAGCAGCTCCGGGTGCACCGTGATGCACCTCGGGCCGTAGCACTTCATCCGCACCAGGGCGACCACCGAGCGGCCGACCGCGGTCGGGTCGACCGCCGCCCGGTAGCCGGTGATGACGCCCGCGTTCTCCAACCGCCGCACGCGCTGCGCGACCGTGGGCGGCGAGACGTGCACCCGTCGGGACAGCTCGTTGTACGACAGGCGCGCGTCCTCCTGGAGGGCCTCCAGCAGGGCCCAGTCCACGCGATCCAGCTCGATGCTCACGAATGAAAAGCTACCGACCCCACGGCTTCACGGACGCGAGAAGATGGGTGCCGGACAACGTGCGTCGCCCCTTCAACTCACCCGATCGCGCGCCCATCATTGAGGTCATGACTTGTCCCGTCTCACCCAAGCTCGACTTCGGCGGCACGACCCCCTACGAGGACTACGTGCACGCCTCCGTGCTGCACGACCTCCAGCGGCAGTGGTCCGACGACCCGCGTGAGATGTCGTTCCTGGTGATCACCCAGGTCATGGAGCTGTACTTCGGCCTGCTGTGCTTCGAGTGGCGGCAGGCGCAGAAGGAGCTGCGGGTCGACGACGTGCGCGCCGCCGTGCGCACCCTGCGCCGCAGCGAGCTGCACATGCAGGCGCTGAACGCGGCGTGGCGGCCGATCGCGCGGATGACCCCGGCGGAGTTCAACTCGTTCCGCGACGCCCTGGGCGAGGGCTCCGGCTTCCAGTCCGGCCGCTACCGCGAGGTCGAGTTCCTGCTCGGCGAGAAGTCCCGGTCGATGCTGGTGCCGCACCGGGCCGTGCCCGCGCAGCACGACGCGCTGGAGGCGCTGCTGCACGAGCCGAGCCTGTACGACGACGTGCTCGCCGCGCTCCAGCGGCAGGGCCTGGCCATCCCCGACGAGGTGCTGAAGCGGGACCTCAGCCAGGCGTACGAGCCGAACGCCGCCGTGGAGGAGGTGTGGGCCGGCGTCTACCGCGGCGGTTCCGGCGACCTGCTAGAACTGGGCGAGGCGCTGACCGACGTCGCCGAGGAGTTCGCCCGCTGGCGCTACGACCACCTGCTGGCCACGCGGCGCTCCATGGGCGCCAAGGCCGGCACCGGTGGTTCGGCGGGGGTCGCGTGGCTGGAGAAGCGCACGCGGCGCTCGGTGTTCCCGGAGCTGTGGACCGCGAGGAGCTACGTGTGATCGACCCGTTGGCGCACGTCCGCGACCTGTTCGACCTGGACGACGACGTCGTCTACCTCGACGGCAACTCGTTGGGCGCGCCGCCGAGGAACGTGGCCGCGCGGGTGGACCGGGTGGTGCGGGAGCAGTGGGGCAGGCGGCTCATCCGGTCCTGGTCCGAGGGCTGGTGGGAGGCGCCGGAGCGGGTCGGCAACCGGATCGGGCGGCTGGTCGGCGCCGGGCCCGGTCAGGTCGTGGTCGCCGACTCGACCAGCGTGAACCTGTTCAAGGCGCTCATGGCGGCGGTGCGCAACACCGACCGGTCGGAGATCGTGGTGGACGCCGGGACGTTCCCGACCGACGGGTACGTGGCGCGGTCGGTGGCCGAGCTGACCGGGTTGGCGCTGCGGCCCGCGCCGCCGGAGGAGCTGGACCTGCGCGACACCACGGCGGTCGTGCTGCTCAACCACGTCGACTACCGCACCGGGCGGCTGCTGGACATGGCGGCGTTGACCGAGCAGGCGCACGCGGTGGGCGCGAAGGTCGTGTGGGACCTGTGCCACAGCGCGGGCGTGCTGCCGATCGAGCTGGACGCGCTGGGCGTGGACCTCGCGGTCGGCTGCACGTACAAGTTCCTCAACGGCGGGCCGGGGTCGCCGGCGTTCATCTACGTGCCGAAGCACGGGCAGGCCGCGTTCGAGCAGCCGCTGACCGGGTGGACCGGGCACGAGGTGCCGTTCGCGATGGACCCGGAGTACCGGCCCGACCCCGGCGTGTCCCGGGCGCGGGTCGGCACCCCGGACATCATCTCGATGCTCGCCCTGGACGCGGCCCTGGACGTGTGGGACCAGGTGGACCTGCGCGACGTGCGGGCCAAGGGCCTGGCCCTGACCGCCCACTTCCGCGCCCTGGTCGAGGACCTGCCCGGCATCGAGGTGATCACCCCGGCCGACGAGTGGCGGGGCCACCAGGTGTCCCTCCGCCACCCCGACGCCCAGCGCTTGGTGGACCGGCTGGTCGAGCGCCAGGTCATCGGCGACCACCGGCCGCCCGACGTGCTCCGCTTCGGCTTCGCCCCGCTCTACAACACCTTCGAC
Organism: Saccharothrix xinjiangensis; assembly: GCF_039527585.1. NCBI lineage: Bacteria > Bacillati > Actinomycetota > Actinomycetes > Pseudonocardiales > Pseudonocardiaceae > Saccharothrix > Saccharothrix xinjiangensis. The sequence continues at coordinate 562,509 of NZ_BAAAKE010000001.1, forward strand.
GAGGCCGAACGAGCCGCCGCGACCCTGAAAGAACTCCTCTGACCGCGCGAGTCGTACGTTCAGGTCGACCGTGTCGTACGACTCGCGGTCAGGTGGTGGCGGCGTCGGCGATGCCGCGGGCTTCCCGGGCGCCGGCTTCCAGGGTTCGGCAGTGGAAGAGGAGCCACTGGCGGACGCCCTCGGGGTCGCCGGTGGAGAAGGCGTGCAGGGCGGCGGCGTAGTCGTCGCGGCGGCGCAGGCACATGACCTCGGGGACGCCCAGGGACTTGGGGTCGAGGCCCGTCGCGATGGCGGTCAGGCGGGCGGCGGCGCGGGCGACCACGCCGTTGGTCGTGGCGAAGGGCGACAGCGACATCAGTTCGCCGTGGACGACGGCCACGACGAGCGGGCCGGGGACCGACGTGCCGCCGGTGACCAGGCGGGCCAGCAGGTCCAGGCGCTCGGAGACGCCCGGCACGAGGCGGGGCCGGCCCGGGTCGGGGTCCAGGTCGGCCGCGGCCAGCACGTGCAGCCGGGCCAGGGCCTGGAGGGGCGCCCGCTGCCACGTCGGCAGGAGCACGCCCAGGGCCTCGGCCACGCGCAGCGAGCCGGCCAGCACCGGGTCGGTCACGGCGCCGTCGGCCGGGATCTCCACGGGGCCGCCGTCGATGGCCGCCGACGCGCGGGCGGCCCGGACCGACGCCTCGGCCGCGGTGGTCGCCCAGCCGCGCAGGTTCACGCGGTGCCGGTGCACCTGGAACACGGCTTCGCGCGCCGAGTCGACGGCCTCGGGCACACCGGGCAGGTCCAGCAGCGGGGCGAGCGGGTCGGTCACGCCACCGAACACTACCCGCCGGTAAGTGGAATGCCGAACGTCCCTGGGATTGGCCATTACAGGTAGCCACTTCCGGTATTAGCGTCCAGGTATGACCTGGTACGACCGTCCCGTGCTCACCGGCCCCCACGTCCGCCTGGAACCCCTCGGGCCCCACCACGCGGAGGGCCTGCACGAGGCCGGCAAGGACCCGGACACCTGGACGTGGCTGAGCACGCCGCAGCCGAAGGACCTGGACGACACCCGCGCCTACGTCGAGCGCGCCCTGGCCGACCCCGACCGCCTCCCCTGGGCCCAGGTCGACCCGCGCACGGGCGAGGTCGCGGGCACCACCTCCTACTACGAGATCGACCCGCGGCACCGGGGCCTCTACATCGGCCACACCTGGATCGGCACGCGCTGGCAGCGCACCGCGCTGAACACCAACGCCAAGCTCCTGCTGCTCCGGCGCGCGTTCGAGGACCTCGGCGCGCACCGCGTCGGCTGGCACACCGACCTGCGCAACGAGCGCTCCCAGCGCGCCATCGAGCGCCTGGGCGCGACCCGCGAGGGCGTCCTGCGCGTGCACCGGGTCCGCCCGGATGGGACGTTGCGCGACACCGTGGTCTACTCGATGACCGCCGACGAGTGGCCGCTGCTCAAGGAGCGCCTCGCCGCGTGACCAGGCTCACGCCACGTGCCGTTGGTCGCAACTTACGTGTCATTCGGCGGGAACACTGTGGTCAGGGGCCTCGAAGCGGGTTACACAGTTACCCACGCGTTTTGGAACCCGCCGAAATTGGTCTGAACCTTTTGGGTGCGCAGTGAGCTGGATCGCACTACGGTCGGTGCGCACCCCACGGATTCAGGAGGTACGCCCCGCCATGACAGAGCCGCACGCCGCCCTGGACAACCTGTTGACGGAGAACAGGACGTTCCCGCCCAGCGAGGAGTTCGCCGCGCAGGCCAACGCCACCGCCGAGCTGTACGACACGGCGAACGCCGACCGCGAGGCGTTCTGGGCGGAGCAGGCCGAGCGGCTCTCCTGGGACACGAAGTGGAATCAGGTCCTCGACTGGTCGAACGCCCCGTTCGCCAAGTGGTTCGTCGGCGGCAAGCTCAACGTCGCCTACAACTGCGTCGACCGGCACGTCGAGTCCGGCCACGGCGACCAGGTCGCCATCCACTGGGAGGGCGAGCCCGGCGACAGCCGCGCCATCACCTACGCCGACCTCCAGCGCGAGGTCTCCAAGGCCGCCAACGCGCTCACCGAGCTGGGCGTCGGCGCCGAGGACCGGGTCGCCATCTACATGCCGATGGTCCCCGAGGCCATCTTCTCCATGCTCGCCTGCGCCCGCCTCGGCGCGCTGCACAGCGTGGTGTTCGGCGGCTTCTCCGCCGAGGCGCTGCGCACCCGCATCGAGGACTCCCGGGCCAAGCTGGTGATCACCACCGACGGCCAGTACCGGCGCGGCACCCCGGCGCCGCTCAAGCCCGCCGTCGACGAGGCCGTGTCCAAGGCCGGGAGCGTCGAGCACGTGCTCGTGGTCAAGCGCACGGACAGCGACGTCGAGTGGACCGAGGGCCGCGACGTGTGGTGGCACGACGTGGTGGACCGCCAGTCGGACCAGCACACCCCCGAGGCGTTCGACTCCGAGCACCCGCTGTTCATCCTCTACACGTCGGGCACCACGGGCAAGCCGAAGGGCATCCTGCACACCTCCGGCGGCTTCCTGACCCAGACCTCGTACACGCACCACAACGTGTTCGACCTCAAGCCGGACACCGACGTCTACTGGTGCACCGCCGACATCGGCTGGGTCACCGGGCACAGCTACATCGTCTACGGCCCGCTGTCCAACCGCGTCACGCAGGTCGTCTACGAGGGCACCCCGAACACCCCGCACGAGGGCCGGCACTGGGAGATCGTCCAGAAGTACGGCGTCACGATCTACTACACCGCGCCCACGCTGATCCGCACCTTCATGAAGTGGGGCGCGGACATCCCGGCCAAGCACGACCTGTCCAGCCTGCGCGTGCTCGGCAGCGTCGGCGAGCCGATCAACCCCGAGGCGTGGATCTGGTACCGGGAGAACGTCGGCGGCGGCCGGACGCCGATCGTCGACACCTGGTGGCAGACCGAGACCGGCGCGATCATGATCTCCCCGCTGCCCGGCGCGACGTCCGCCAAGCCCGGCTCGGCGCAGCGCCCGCTGCCCGGCGTCTCGGCGAAGGTCGTCGACGACCAGGGCAACGAGGTCGGCAAGGGCGGTGGCGGCTACCTGGTGCTCGACGAGCCGTGGCCGTCGATGCTGCGCGGCATCTGGGGCGACGAGGAGCGCTACCGCGACACCTACTGGTCCCGGTTCAGCGAGCAGGGCTTCTACTTCGCGGGCGACGGCGCGAAGTACGACGCGGACGGCGACATCTGGCTGCTCGGCCGGGTGGACGACGTGATGAACGTGTCCGGGCACCGCATCTCCACCACCGAGGTCGAGTCCGCGCTGGTCTCGCACCCGACGGTGGCCGAGGCGGCGGTCGTCGGCGCGTCCGACGCGACCACCGGCCAGGGCATCGTGGCGTTCGTGATCCTGCGCGGCGGCGTGGCCGAGGGCTCCGACGGCGCGGAGGCGATCAAGGCGCTGCGCGACCACGTGGCCAAGGAGATCGGCCCGATCGCCAAGCCGCGGCAGATCATGGTCGTGCCGGAGCTGCCGAAGACCCGCTCGGGCAAGATCATGCGCCGCCTGCTGCGCGACGTGGCGGAGAACCGCCAGGTCGGCGACGTCACCACGCTCGCCGACTCGTCCGTCATGGACCTCATCTCCAGCGGCCTGAAGTCGGGCGCGTCGGAGGACTGAGCACGTCGCGAAAGGGGCGCCTCCCGGACGGGAGGCGCCCCTTTCGCGCGTCGAGGTGGTTCGCGCGTGGGCGATCCCGGCGGTCTCGCTGCTCCCCCCCGGTCCTGTCGGCCCGCCGCTGCCGCGCGCACCGGCGCGCCGACGCGGCGGGGTGATCTGCCGGTCGAGCGGCCTCGACCGCCCGTGCATGGCACGATGGCGCGGTGACCAGCGCTCGGGAGAACACCAACGGCAGCGGGCTGCCACCTGTCCCGTCGATCCCGCTGACCGCGGAGAGCCCGGCGACGATCGCCGGCGAGACCTCCATCGGCGGTCTCGTGCGCGACGCGACCGCGCACCTGTCCACCCTGGTCAGGGCCGAGGTCGAACTCGCCAAGTCCGAGGTCGCGGGTGAGATCAAGAAGGGCGTGAAGGGCAGCGTCTACTTCATCGTCGCGCTGACGGTGCTGCTGTTCAGCTCGTTCTTCTTCTTCTTCTTCGGCGCGGAGCTGCTGGACGTGTGGCTGCCCCGGTGGGCGGCGTTCCTGATCGTGTTCGGGCTGATGCTGGTGGTCGCGGGCGGGTTCGCGTTCCTCGGGGTCCGCAAGGTGCGGAAGCTGCGCGCGCCGCAGCGGACCATCGACTCGGCCAGGGACGCGGTCGCCGCCATCCGGCACCGCGGCGAGAGCCGCTGACGGCCGTGCGGCCGCCGCCAGACCCGTCGACCTCGCGGGTGCCCGGCCCGTGGGCGCACCGGGACGTGTCCGCGAACGGCATCCGCCTGCACGTGGCGGAGATGGGCGACGGACCGCTGGTGCTGCTGCTGCACGGGTTCCCCGAGTTCTGGTGGACGTGGCGGCACCAGCTGCCCGCGCTGGCCGAGGCGGGGTACCGGGCCGTGGCCGTGGACCTGCGCGGCTACGGCGACTCGGACAAGCCGCCGCGCGGCTACGACGGGTTCACCCTCGCCGGCGACGTCGCCGGGCTGGTCAAGGCCCTCGGCGCGACGCGGGCGCACCTGGTCGGGCACGCGTGGGGCGGCATGCTCGCCTGGACGGTCGGCGCGATGCACCCCCGCCTGGTGTCCTCGGTGACCGCGCTGGCCGCGCCGCACCCGCTGGCCCTGCGCCGCGCGATCCGCCGCCACCCCCGCCGCCAGGGCCGGGCCAGCTCGCACGTGTTCCGCTTCCAGCTGCCGCTCCTGCCCGAGCGCCGGCTGACCAAGGACCGCGCCGCCGCGGTCGGCGGCCTGTTCACCGCCTGGTCGGGTCCGAAGTGGACGGTGTCGTCGGAGTTCGACGAGGTGGTCCGGCGCAACCGCGAGGCGGCCCTGGTGCCGGGTGTCGCGCACTGCGCCCTGGAGTACTACCGCTGGGCCGTGCGCTCGCAGCTGCGCAGCGACGGCCGCCGCTTCGCCGAGGCCATCGACCGCCGCCTGGAGGTGCCGGTGCTCCAGGTGCACGGCGCGCTCGACCCGGTGGTGCTGGAGTCGACGGCGACCGCGTCGGGCCAGTGGGCGGGACCGAACTCGGCCCTGCACGTGCTGCCCGAGGTGGGGCACTTCCCGCACCAGGAGTCGCCGAACACCGCGACGAAGCTGATCAGCGAGTTCCTGGGCGGGTTCTAGGTCACGAGGCGCAGGTCTGCGTCGACGCCCGCCGCACCAGCGCGGGCGCGTCCTCGACCTCGTCCGCGACCTCCTGCGCGGTCAGCACGAACCCGGTCTCCTGGTCGTCCACCGCGGCGCCGAACACCACGCCCATCACCCGTCCCCGAGGGTCGACCAGGGGCCCGCCGGAGTTGCCGCTGCGCACCTTCGCCCGCACCGTGTACACGTCCCGCGTCACGGTCTGCGCGTCGTAGATGTCCGGTCCGCGCAGCACCGGGATCCGCTCCCGCACCCGCGCCTCCGACGCCGTGTACGGGCCGTCCAGCGGGTAGCCGAGCACGATCCCGTCCTCGCCCGGCTCGATCTCGTCCGTGCGGAACTCCAGCGGCGCGGCGTCGAAGTCCGGCACGGCCAGGATCGCCACGTCGGTCTGCGCGTCGTAGTGCACGACCGTCGCGTCGAAGCGACCCAGCCCGACCTCGATCGACACGTCGGTGGTGCCCGCGACGACGTGCGCGTTCGTCATCACCCGCTCCCGCGCGATGACGAAACCGGTGCCCTCCAGCGCCCGCGAGCACGCCGGCGCGCGGCCGCGCACCTTCACCACGCTGGGCCGCAGCCGCTGCACCACCGGGTCGCTGATCAGCGCCGGGTCGGGCGGCTCGACGTCGCGCAGCGGGGTGCGGTCGAACGGGTTGACCGCCGCCGGGAAACCCGACACGTCGAACAGGTTCCGCAGGTCGTCGGCCAGCTCCCGGGCCGCCTGCGGCATGGCCTCGTCCACCGTGGACAGCATCACCGACTGGTTCAGGCCCTTGGACAGGCCCGGCATCCCCGCGACCATGGTCAGCGGCAGGGCGATCATCCACGCCACCACGAACACCACCGAGGCCTGCACGATCGCGCCCAGCGCGCTGTCCACGCCGCGCAGCGGGCTGGAGTCGACCCGGGACTTGAACGTCCGGCCCACGTAGACGCCCAGCGTCTCGCCCAGGGCCACCAGCAGCACCACGACGCCGACCGCGAAGACGACCTTGGTCACCACGTTCTCGAACTCGGCCACCACCAGCGGGGCGAGCTGGGTGCCCAGGACCAGGCCGATGAGCACGCCGGCGAACGCGGGCAGCGCGACGACCACGCCCTGCCGGGCGCCGGAGAGCGCGGCGAAGGCGGCGAGCGCCAGCACGAGCAGGTCGACCCAGTTCACGGCACCTCCGTCGCGCGCAGGGCGAGGTCGAGGTCGCGCACGTCCGCGGCGTTCCACGGCCGTTCCCACCCGCCCAGCGCCAGCAGGCCGTTCAGCAGCCCGGCGGTGAAACCCCACACCAGCATGCCGGGTGCGGAGAACGCGGGCCCGACGTAGCCGGACGAGTGGCGCACCCGGAACCGGTTGGCCGGGTCGGCGAGGTGCGAGATCGGCACCCGCGCCACCGCGGCCGTCTCCGCCGGGTCGACCGGCGCCACCGGCGACGGCTCGGTCCAGTGCGCCAGCACCGGCGTGACCACGAAGTTGGACACCGGCACGTGCAGCTCGGGGAGCGTCGCGACGGGCCGCACGCCCTCGCGCAGCACGCCGGTCTCCTCGAACGCCTCGCGCAGCGCGGTGTCCACCGGGCCGTCGTCGGTCGGGTCGGCCGCGCCGCCGGGGAAGGCGACCTGGCCGGGGTGCGAGCCGAGGGTGTCGGCGCGGCGCAGCAGCAGCACGTCGGGACCGTCGCGCCCCTCGCCGAACAGCATGAGCACGGCGGCCGGGCGGCCCGTGCCCGGCGGTGGCGGCGCGATGCGGGTGAACGCGCGGGCGTCGATCTCGGCGGTGGCCTTGACCAGGCCGGCCATCCACTCCGGGACGTCGCCCGGTTCGACCAGGGCGGTCACCCGACCACCTCGCGCACCTGCTCCACCGACTCGAACACGAGCGGTTCCGCCACCTCGGTCAGCGAGCCGTCCTCGCCCACGACGTAGCTCACCGGGAGCCTGGGCGGCACGCGGAGGGCGCGCCGCGCCGCGTCGGCCGGGTCGTGGACCGCCGGCAGGCGCACGCCCAGCTTGGCCAGCAGTTCCAGACCGTCACCCTCCTTGCTCGCCACGAGCACCGCCAGGACCTGCGCCGCGCCCGGCTCGCGCGAGTACGCGTCGAGCACCTTCAGCTCCTCTTGACAGGGAACGCACCACGTGGCCCAGAAGTTCACCAGCGCCCGACCGGGCAGGGCCGCGGCCAGGTCGACCGGCGCGCCGTCGCCGAGGCAGGTCGCGGTGAGCCCCCGCAGCCCGGCGGGACCGCCCGGGGTCCCGCCCGGCCCGCCGGCGCACGGCGGCAGCCCGGCCCGCTCGCGCAGCGGGCCCAGGTCGGGCGCCGACCGGGACGGCGGGCCGGCGCCCACCGGGTCCGACCCCCTCGGCCACAGCGCGACCACGCCCGCCACCACCAGCACCAGGACGACGACCGCCCACCGCGCTCGGGCGCTCACGCCAACTTCTCCCCCGCCCGGACTCGCTCGGCCAGCGCGATCAGGTGCGGCGCCTCCTCGCCCTTGACCAGCTTCTCCGCCTTGACCGGGTCGACCTGGCCGACGCCGAAGGACGGGCACTGCGGCGCCAGCAGGCACGCGCCGCAGGCGGGCGTGCGGGCGTGGCACACGCGCCGGCCGTGGAAGATCGTGCGGTGCGAGAGCAGGGTCCACTCCTTGCGCTCGACCAGCTCGCCGACCTCGCGCTCGACCTTGACCGGGTCCTCCTCGGTGGTCCAGCCCCAGCGGCGGGTCAGCCTGCCGAAGTGCGTGTCGACGGTGATGCCGGGCACGCCGAACGCGTCGCCGAGCACCACGTTCGCGGTCTTGCGGCCCACACCGGGCAGCGTGACCAGGTCATCCAGCCTGCCGGGCACCTCGCCGCCGAACCGCTCCACCAGCGCGGCGCCCAGTCCCACCAGGGAGGTCGCCTTGTTGCGGTAGAAGCCGGTGGGGCGGATGAGCTCCTCCAGCTCGGTCCGGTCGGCCGAGGCGAAGTCCTGGGCCGTGCGGTAGCGGCGGAACAGCATGGGCGTGACCTGGTTCACCCGGACGTCCGTGGTCTGCGCGGAGAGCACCACGGCGACGAGCAGCTCCAACGAGGTGGTGAAGTCCAGTTCGCAGTGCGCGTCGGGGTAGCCGACGGCCAGGACCCGTGTCATCCGGCGTGCCCGGCGGACCAGCCCCAACCTCGTCTCCGGCTGCTTCACCGCGCTCTTGGCCATGCCCGAACACTACTGCGTGGACCGCGTCACCTCGCGTGGTGGCGCATCGCTCGGTGGGGGCGTTTGCCGGCTCACGATCGCGGGGAACAGCAACCGCGAGCAACCAGCATCCCGCCACGGACGTCCCCTGTAAGAACGCACGACGACACGCCGGAGTGACCCCCCTCATGCGCGCTCAACCGGATGCGCAAGGATCGGAGCCATCATGACTGCCTGGTTCGTCATCGCCGTTCCGATCGTGATCATGTTCTTCGCGCTCTTCATGGAGCGCGTCGAAGCCCGTCTCCGGCACGTCGCGGTGCAGGAGGACGAGGTCGAGGAGTTCCTGGAGTCGGCGCGCCCCGACGAGGTCAGGGCGCTCTACGGGCACGGCATCGGCCGCGCGCTGGAGCTGTTCCGGCTGCGCCGGCTCGGCGGCCGCGCCAGGAACCTGCGTCAGCGACGCGTGCGCCGCTAACGCCGGACCGGACCAACAACGGCGAGGCCCTCGGGGTCACCCCCGGCGGGCCTCGTCGCGCTGTCTCGAGCGCTCTGGGCGGCGCGCCGGAAGGCGATCCCCACCACAGCGCTTAGACTGCTCTCAGTGATCGGCGGCAAGGCGCTGCTCCGCCAGAAGGCGGAACGCGCTCGACCATGCCGCCGTGTCTCGACAGGAGGGACGAGGTGGACGAGACCCTGGCCCGCGCGGGCATCTTCCAGGGGGTTGAACCGGCTGCAGCGGAGGCACTGGCGCAGACGCTGGAGTCCGTTGAATTCCCGCGTGGCCACGTGATCTTCGCGGAAGGCGAGCCGGGCGACCGGCTCTACATCATCCAGTCCGGGAAGGTGAAGATCGGCCGGAAGTCGCCCGACGGCCGGGAGAACCTGTTGGGGATCTTCGGCCCGTCCGACATGTTCGGCGAGCTGTCGATCTTCGACCCGGGCCCCCGCACGTCCACCGCCACCACGGTGACGGAGGTCCGCGCGGTCAGCATGGACCGGCCGGCGCTGCGGCAGTGGATCACCAACCGGCCGGAGATCGCCGAGCAGCTGCTGCGGGCCCTGGCCCGGAGGCTGCGCCGGACGAACTCCATGCTGGCCGACCTGATCTTCACCGACGTGCCGGGTCGCGTGGCCAAGGCGCTGTTGCAGCTCGCGCAGCGCTTCGGCAGCCAGGAGGCCGGGCTGCTGCGGGTCACCCACGACCTGACGCAGGAGGAGATCGCCCAGTTCGTCGGCGCCTCGCGCGAGACGGTGAACAAGGCGCTGGCCGACTTCGCCCACCGCGGTTGGCTCCGGCTGGAGGGCAAGAGCGTGCTGATCCTGGACCCGGAGCGGCTGGCCCGCCGAGCCCGGTAGAGGAGGGGCAACAGGGCCGGGCGCCGCCCCCGACGCGGCGCACCGGCCCTGTTGTTCGCGCGGCCCATCCCCCGACAGACCACGCCTCCACACCTCCGACGCCCGCAGGCCCCGACCCTTGGCGCCGGAAGGAGGTTGGGTTACCCGCTGCGACCTGGGCCGAAACGGGTGCGGAAAGGCTGTTTCGCCAACGATCGCACGAGACCCCTCCCGCAACTCAAGGGCTTTCACCCTCAGGGACACCCTGTTCAGCGGTTTCGTTGCATGTTTCACCCGGTCATCGCATCGCCGCTCCCGAACCGCACTGTCGAATCAGGCCATCAGGGTCCCCCGCGCGGGTGAGGTCGTCGACGAGATCACCAGGGAGGAACCGGCGCGCCGGCGGTGAGGAACCGCACCGGCAATTGACTGGTACGGGCGTACCACCAGCCCCATACTGGTACGCATGTCCCACTCTGCCCGCCTCTCCGACTACCGCGCCGCCCTGACCACCCCCGCCATGCGCGGCCCCGTCGCCGCGTCCCTGCTCGCCCGCCTGCCGATCGCCATGATCGGCCTCTCGCTGCTGCTCTACGTGCAGCGCGAACGCGGCTCGTTCGCCATCGCCGGACTCGTGTCCGCGGCGGCGCTGGTGGGCGTCGCGGTCGGCTCGATCGTGCAGGGCAGGCTGATGGACCGGTTCGGGCCGACGCGCCCGCTGATCGTCTCGGTGTCGCTGTTCGCGGTGGTCGTGGCGGTGGCCGTGACGGCGATCGAGGCCGGCGCGGCGCTGCCCGCGCTCGTGCCGCTGGCGTTCGCCGTCGGGGTCACCGAGCCGATGGTCGGGTCGGCGTCCCGGGCGCTGTGGGCGCACGTGGTGCCCGCCGGGCCGACGCGGCTCGCCGGCTACGCCTACGAGGCCATCAGCATGGAGGTCTTCTTCATCCTCGGCCCGGGCCTGGCGGGCCTGCTGGTCGCGGCGCCGTGGGCGGGCACCGGCGTGGTGGTCGGCGCGGCGTCGATGGTGGCCGGCGCGCTGTGGTTCGCGCTGAACCCCACCGTGCGGGGCGTGCGGCCCGAGCCGGTGCGGCGCAGCCTGCTGGGCGCCCTGGCGTCACCGGGGATGCGGACGGTCGCGCTGGCCGCGCTCGGCTTCGGCGTGACGATCGGGTTCATCGAGGTGGCCGTGCCCGCGGCCGCGACCAAGGCGGGCCACCCCGGCGTGGGCGGCCTGCTGCTGAGCCTGTGGTCGGTCAGCTCGGTGCTGTTCGGCGTGCTGTACTCGATGAGGCCGTTCCCCCGGGCGATGCACCTGCGGCTGCCCGTGCTGCTCGGCGGTTTCGGGCTGCTGTCGCTGCTGCTGGCGGTGCCGACCGGGCTGATCGGGCTCGGTGCCGCGCTGTTCGTGGTGGGCACCCTGATCACGCCGCAGTCGACCACGCACTCGACGGCGATCGAGCAGGTCGCGCCCGACGGGACGGCCACCGAGGCGTTCGGCTGGGTGGTGACGGCGGTGACGGTCGGGTTGGCGATCGGGCAGTCGGCGAGCGGGCAGCTGGTGGAGACGCACGGCACCGGCGCGGCGTTCGTGGCGGCGGCGGTGTCCGGGGTGGCGATCGCGGGCCTGGTGTGGCTGTTCCGCGGCACGGTGGCGGCCGGCGTGCCGCGGCCCAGGCGGGACGAGGTGGAGCTGGCCGCCTCCCGCTGAGGCTGTCGCTCCCCCGGTGGTCGCCCTCCCGGCCGGTTGTCCTGACGGCCGTCCGGGCAGTTGTCCACAGGTGGGCGGACGCGGCCGGCTTTTGTCGGTGGTCGGCTCTGACTTCGACGCATGGACGTGACCGCCACCACTCATGGACCTGACCCTGGGCGCCGCGGTGCGGACGCCCCCGGGTTCGCCTGCTCGTGGAGGGCTCGCGCCCGGCGACCCGCACCGGCGCCGCCCGCTCCTGCCCCCGCCCCTGCTCCTGCTGCTCGACGACGCGATCCCTGTACTCCGCGGGCGTGCGCGTGCACGGTACGGCATCTCGATTGGAACCGATCGCGACGGATCGTTATCGAATGGCATTCGCTTCGCTACCGTGGGCGCGGACAGGCGAGCCGGGCGTCCTGGCCCCGGCGGTGATCCTGGCCGAGGCGTCCAGGCAGCCCGACCGCGTCGCCCTGTCCTGGTCGGGTGGCAGCGCGAGCACCGCGCTGCCGGCCGCGCCGTTACCCGACGATCGAGTGCGCGAGTTGCTGGAGGCGGTCATCGACAGCACGGTGTTGGTGGAAGCGGACGTCCTGGCGGGCGCCGTGCGCCGAGCGGTGCCCTGCGCGGGCCCGCACGGCTCGGTGACCCTCCAGCTCCACGACGGTGAGCTGCGGGTGCGGGGCAGCGATCCACAGGCGGGAGAGTCGGAGGAGTCGGTGGAGGCCACCATCGACGGCAACCGCGTGACCAAGACGTTCCAGGCCAGGTACCTGGCGGACGCCCTGCGAGCCTTCAGCGGCCGCCGAGTGGAACTCCGCATCCAGGACGGCCTGCGCTCCACGGTCCTCACGTCACCAGCCGACGTCGACGGCATGGAGCTGACCTACCTGGTGGTCCCCCTGCGAACCAACGTCTGACCGCCGGGGCGTCGGCGAAGTTCACACGATGTGGTGATCATCGGCAAAAAATGTACGAAAACACCGTCACCAATCATCGGTTAAACCATGAGGAAGCCCCGAACCACCCCGCCCACCTCAACCACCCCCAGAGCCGCCGCCACCAGCCCGGCCCACCCACCCCGCCATCCCGACAACCCGCCCAGGCCACCCCCGACGACCTCCGGGGGGAGCCACCCCCACCACCCGACGCTCCAACCACCCGACGGCCTCACCACCCGACACTCCAACCACCTGACGCCCCGGAGAACCACCCAGACGCCTTGAGGGCCAGGCTCAGACCTTCTGCGTCTCTGCTCACCGGGAGCGCGGGCACACGACCCCTCAGAGAACAGGCGCGGTCCCGTCCGGGGACAGCCCCAGGTACTCCAGCTGCGACCTCACCGACCACTCGGCCGCGGGCCACAGCGAGCGGTCCACGTCGGCGTACACGAGTTCGACCACCTGCCTCGCGGTAGGTGCCCCGCCCAGGTGCTCGACCGCGGCCCTGACCTGGGCCAGCCGCTCCTCGCGGTGCTTGAGGTACGCCTGGGCCACCGCCACCACGTCGGGCAGTTCGGGGCCGTGGCCGGGGAGGACGGTGGTGCCCCCGGGGAGCGCGGCCAAGGTCTTCAGGGTGGCCAGGTAGTCGCCGAGCTTGCCGTCGAGGACGGTGGTGCCGCGGCCGAGGATGGTGTCGCCGGTCAGGACGGCGTCCCGGGTCAGGAACGAGATCGAGTCGTCGGTGTGGCCGGGGGTGGCCAGGGCTCGGATCTCCAGGCCTCCGGCCTCGATCACGTCGCCGTCGGACAGGGCGGCGGTGCCGAGGGAGCGGGTCACGGCGTGGACGGGGGCGTTCACCAGCTCGCCGAAGGCTCGTGCCCCTTCCGAGTGGTCTGGGTGGCCGTGGGTCAGGAGGACGGCGTCCACCGGGCCGCAGGCGGCCACCCGGTCGAGGTGGGCGCGGTCCAGGGGGCCCGGGTCGACCACGGCGCACGTCGGTGAACCGGGTGCGCGGAGGACCCAGGTGTTCGTCCCCTCCAGGGTCATCACGCCCGGGTTCTCCGCCAGCACGACCGACGCGAACGGTGTGACCTCGCGCAGCACGCCGTACTGAGGGCTGGTGGCGCTGTCCCGAGGGCCGGCAGCGCTGGGGCGGGGGTTGGTGCTGCCGGGGCGGGGGTTGGTGCTGCCGGGCCCGGAGTCGGCGGCGCTGGAGCGGGAGTCGGCGGCGCTGCTCCCAGGATTGGCAGCGCTGGAGAGGGAGTCGGCGGCGCCGTGCTCCGGGGTGCCGGCTCGGTTGGCGCGGTTGTCCTCGACGTTGCTCACGGCACGATCACCCTCAGCACCCCGCCCTCTCGCACGATCTTGGGAATGATCTTCGACACCTCGCGCGGCACGGCCAGGACCTCGGCCACCGAATTCAGTTCTGCCAGGTCGGCCAATGTCACCCAGGTGGGTGGCAGCAGGGCGCGTTGGCCGGCTTTCCAGTCCGCCAGGGCGTCGCCTGGGGCCTGCCACTCGCCGTCGGAGGCTTCGGTGGTCATGCCGTCCGCGCGTTGGCCCGTCGGCAGCACCGCGACGAAGAACCTGGTGTCGTAGCGTCGCGGTTCTTCTTCGGGGGTGACCCAGTTCGCCCACGGGCGCAGCAGGTCGGCTCGGAGGACCAGGCCCGCCGAGGTCAGGAACTGGGCCAGTGACAGTTCGCGCGCCACCAGGGCCGCTCGTGCCTCCGCGTAACCGGAGGTGTCCGCTACCACCGAATCGGGTGAGGGTCCGGCCAGGAGGACGCCGGATTCCTCGAACGTCTCGCGGACCGCCGCGCACACCAGGGCGCGGGCCAGTCGGGGCGTGCAGGCGAACTTCTCCGCCCACCACGAGGGCTGCGGTCCGGCCCAGGCCACGGTCGTGTCCGCGTCGCGCTGGTCGACGCCGCCGCCGGGGAACACCGTCATCCCGCCCGCGAACGCCATCCCGGCGACCCGCCGCAGGAGGAAGGCCTCGACGCCCGCCTCACCGTCGCGCACCAGGACCACCGTCGCGGCGTCGCGCGGCGTGACCGGTGGTCCGTCGAGCGCCTCCGGGGCCATTCCCGGCGGCAGCACCAGTTCGTCGGGTAGTTCGCGCACGACCCGAGCCTACGACGAGGATCACCTCCCGTGGACACCACGCGAAAAGGCTGCCTGCTCAACGTCCTGCTGTTCGGCTTCGGCGCGGTCCTCGGCACCGGGCTGACGGCGGTCGCGGGCGTGGTCCTGTTCCTGCCTTCCAGCACCACGATTTCCACGAACGAGGGAAGCCCGAACGTGTACGTCAAGGAGCGGTCCCGGTTGTTGGGCGGCACCGATCACGAGGTCTGGTTGGGGCGGACGGAGGATTACGGCCACGTCGTCCCCATCCCGGACGCGTGGGGCACGGCGCCCGAGGTCGTCCGGACGCCGGAGGGGGTGGAGCTGCGGTTCGGTTCCGGGGAGGCGGACGGCGGGAGCGGTGGGGGCGGGACGATCGCGGGTGGGCGGATCTTCGTGCCGGCCGAGGCTTACGTCGGCGGCCGATGAATGATCGGGTGGGGTGGCGGGGCGCGTTTTAGGATCGGTCGTGTGACTGATCAGCTGCGCGTAGGGCTCGTCGGCGCCGGTCCGTGGGCCACCCGGGTGCACGCGCCGGGCATCGCCGACCACCCCGGCACCCGCTTGACCACCGTCTGGGCCAGGCGACCGGAGGCCGCCGAGCAGGTGGCGGGCGCTTACGGCGCGACCACCGCGTCGACCCCCGAGGACCTGCTCGACCAGGTGGACGCGGTCGCGTTCGCGGTGCCGCCGGAGGTGCAGGCGCCGATCGCCATCGAGGCCGCCGCGCGGGGCAGGCACCTCGTCCTGGAGAAGCCCATCGCCTCCACCCTGGAGGACGCCGAGCGCCTCGCCGACGCCGTCGAGCGCAACGGCGTCGCCTCGCTCGTGGTGCTCACCAGGCGCTACGCCCCGGAGACCCGGGAGCAGCTGGCGCAGCTCGACGAGGCGGGCGGCTGGGTCGGCGGCAGCGCCCGCTGGCTGACCGGCGCCCTGCTCGGCGGCCCGTTCTCGCACTCCGCGTGGCGGCACGAGCGCGGCCCGCTGGACGACGTCGGCCCGCACGCCTTCGACCTGCTCGACGCCGCCCTGGGCCCGATCACCGACGTCGTCGCGGCCGACCGCTCCGAGCACGGCCTGTGGCAGGTGGTCCTGCGCCACGAGGGCGGCGCCACGAGCGTGGCCACGATGACCATGACCCTGCCGCTCGACCCGGGCGTCTCCGAGGTCGTCGTCTACGGCGAGCACGGGCACCGCGTGCTCGCCGACCGGGGCTCGACCGCGCGGCAGTGCTTCACGAACCTGCTGGACGACTTCGTGGCCATGGTCGACAGCGGCACGACGGAGCACCCGCTGGACGTGCGCCGCGGCCTGCACCTGCAACGGGTCATCGACCTGGCGCGCCGCAAAGCGGCCGGCGAGGCGTGAGGGCCGGCGGAGGCCCGTCGTGACCTCGGCCCCGGCCCCTCGCTCACCGCGAGGGGCCGGGGCCGGGTCGTCGAACGCTCCGCGCGCCCCTAGCCGGGCTGCCTGCCGTTGTTCGGCTTGGGCATGCCGTTGACGAACTCCGGTCCGCCGGGCCACGTCTGCTGCTCGCGCTGCGCCAGCTCCTCGTGGAGCTGCTGGAGCAGCGCCCGTTCGCGGTCGCTGAGCTTGGCGTCCACGGTCGGCGGGAGCTGCACGGACGCGGGCGCGTGCCCGTCCGCCAGCGCCGCCTGGAGCGCCGCCAGGTCGTCCGGACCCAGCTCGGTGGTCACCTCGGACCGCGACAGCGGGTGGTCGTCGGGCAGCGGCAGCGGCGTGACGATCGCAGGCGCGATGGACAGGGGTCCGACGGTCCGGGGCTCGACGGTCCGGGGCTCGGTGGCCACGGGCTCGGGCTCGGGCTCGGCGATCGCCGGTTCGGCGGTCACGGGCTCCACGGCGACGGGCTCGGCGACCACCGGTTCGACGCCGAAAGGTTCGACGCCAAAGGGTTCGACGCCGAGGGGTTCGACACCCGAAGGCTCGGCACCGAACGGCTCGACACCCAGGGGCTCGGCGCCCGAGGGCACGGCGCCCGAGGGCTCGAACGGGCGCCGTTCCTCCTCGACCGGTTCGCGCACGGGCAGGCGCTTGACCGGCTTCGGCGGGAACGGTTGCACGCCCTCGTAGGCGTCGACGCGGGAACGTCGTGACTTGGAGCCGGTCTGGGGTTCGGCAGGCACCGGTGCCGGCTCGACCACCGGTGCCTGGTCCCGGACGTCGCCGTCGAACCAGGTCGTCGGGTCGGGTGGTGGTTCCGGGGTGGTGGAGCCGGACGGGAAGAACACCTCGCGGGCCGTGGTGGTGGCCGCGGCGTGGTACTCGCCCAGCGGCGTGCCCGCGGTGAGCACCTCGACGGCGGCCCGGATGCCCGCCTGGCGCAGCACGGTGTCGACCCGGTAGGCGGTGGCGGGCCCGAAGCCCGCCGGGCCGATGTCCACCAGGACGACCCGCTGCGGCAGCGGTCCGGGCGTGGCGCCGGACGGGCTCGACCTCCAGGTCGCCCGCACGCCGCGCACGTCGGGCAGCGCCGACAGGGTCTTGCCCAGCGCCTCGCCGAGGCCCTGGGCCGGGTCCGACTCGGCGGTGAACCGGTGCCGGGGCACGGGCACGTGCTCGACCGCGAACAGCCGGTCGGCCAGGGCCGGGTCGGAGCGCACCTCGGCGAGCAGCGCGCCGAGGTCGTGCCGCTCCTGCGGCGACACCGGGATGCGCCCCGCCAGCAGGCAGCCGACCAGCAGTTCCACGGCTCTGTCCAGCTCGGCGACCGCCAGCAGCTCACGGGCCTGGGTCAACGCGTCGTCGTCGACTCGTCCGGCCAACGCCAACAGGAGGTCGTGTAAACGGACGGGGAGTCCCACTCCGTCGTTCGTCACGCCTGCTCTCCTTCCGGCCCGCGCGGGGAGCGCCGAGCTCTAGACGGGCACCAGGTGCCCGTCGGCCTCCGCGCCGGTGCACACCAGCTCCGAGGCCGCCAACGCCGCCCGGTGGTAGGGCGGCAGGTCCAGTCCGGCGGGCAGGACCTCGACACAGGGGTCGTGCTCGCCGAGCGCCCGCAGCACGCGCTGGAGCTCGCCGGTCAGCCGGGCGAACCCGGAGGTGGCGGCGACCAGGACGAGCCGCCTGGGTTCGCCCACGCCCAGCCGCCACGCGGACCGGACTTCGCCGACACCGGGCCGCCCGCGCAGGGTCGCTCCGAGCACCACGGTCGCGGAATCACCCATCAACACCCGTTCGGGTGATTCCGGGGAGAAGGTGTAGCCGGGATCGGGCAGTTCGTCCAGTCCCTTGACGGAACTGGTGGCGGCCCGGTCGGCGCCGTGCGGCACGAGGGCGTCCACGAGCAGGCGCTGCTCGTGGTCGGTCAGGCCGACGCGGTCGTGCAGCAGCGTGCGCGGCAGGGCTCGGGCCAGCACGACGATCCCGTCGGTCGCGGCCCAGTCGCGGAACCGCCACAGCACGTCGTCCGGGAGTCGCCCGGCCAACCGCAGCAGCAGCTCGTGGCACGTGTCGGACATCTCACTCCCCGATCTCGACGATCAGTTCCACCTCGACCGGCGCGCCCAGCGG
The DNA here is from genome assembly GCF_039527585.1 of Saccharothrix xinjiangensis. Classification (NCBI taxonomy): domain Bacteria; kingdom Bacillati; phylum Actinomycetota; class Actinomycetes; order Pseudonocardiales; family Pseudonocardiaceae; genus Saccharothrix; species Saccharothrix xinjiangensis. The sequence continues at coordinate 580,588 of NZ_BAAAKE010000001.1, forward strand.
CAGCTCGGCCACGCCGACCGCCGACCGCGCGTGCCGACCGGCGTCGCCGAACACCTCGCCGAGCAGCTCGGACGCGCCGTTGAGCACGGCGGGCTGCCCGGTGAAGCCCTCGGCGGAGGCGACGAAGCCGACCACCTTGACCACGCGGACGACCGAGTCGAGGCCGACCAGGGCGTCGACCGCGGCGAGCGCGTTCAGCGCGCAGGTGCGGGCGTGGGCCTTGGCCTCCTCGGGGCTGACGTCGCCGCCGACCTTGCCGGTGGCCGCCAGGGAGCCCTCGACGAACGGGAGCTGGCCGGACGTGAAGACCAGCTGCCCGCTGCGCAGGGCCGGCACGTACGCGGCGAGCGGGGCCGCCACCGCGGGCAGCTCGACGCCCAGCTCGGCCAGCCGCGCCTGCCAGCTCATGCCTTGGGCCGCTTCAGGTAGGCGACGTGCTGCTCACCGCTCGGGTTGGGCAGCACGGTGACCAGCTCCCAGCCGTCGGCGCCCCACTGGTCCAGGATCGCCTTGGTCGCGTGGATCAACAGCGGGACGGTCGAGTACTCCCACGTCTGCATGGCGGGCAGCCTAGCGGCACGCGCTGAGCGGTGGCGGGTGCTACCGGCCATCGGGGTCCGCCCGGATCCCCTCGACCAGCTCGGTCGCCCCTCGGCGGTCGCCTCCCGACAGGTCGGCCGGCAGCTCGTCGGGGTCGGGGACCGCTGCTCCGGCGCCGGCGTGGGCGGCCCACGCGACGGGCCCGCCGATCCCGTTGCGCACGGCCACCGGCCGAGTCCGGGGACCCCTTCCCGCGCAGCACTGCGGTTTCCGCAGGTGACGACTCGCTGACCAGGCGCTACCTTGATCGCGTGGAAACGTGGCGGATCGTCGCCACCAGCGCGTTCCTGGTGGGCGGACTGGTGATGGTGCTCGTGGGCATGGCGCAGGCCCGCGACCGCAAGGGCGTCCGCCCGGGCGACGTGCGGCGCGCGGCGCTGATCGGGCTCGCCGTGGTCGCGGTCGTCGCGGTGCTCATCGCCTACGTGCTGCCGTCCGTGGTGGCGTGGGGCGTGGTGGGCGCGACCGCCATCGCGGTGGTCTTCATCACCATGTGGGACTGACGTGGCGGCTCCCTCCGCCCAGCGGGTCACCCGTCCGCGCGCCTAGGCTGACCTGGTGGACGGCTGGACCGACGAACTCACCCGCGCCCGCCTGCACGTGGTGACGGGCAAGGGCGGCACGGGCAAGACGACGGTCGCCGCGGCACTGGCCCTCGCGCTGGCCACCGGCGGCCGGCGGGTGCTGCTGGTCGAGGTCGAGAACCGGCAGGGCGTCGCGCAGCTGTTCGACCGCCCGCCGCTGCCCTACGCGGAGCAGCGCATCGCGTCCGCGCCCGGCGGCGGTGAGGTGCGGGCGCTGGCCGTCGACCCGGAGGCGGCGCTGCTGGAGTACCTCGACATGTTCTACAACCTGGGCTTCGCCGGCCGGACGCTGAAGAAGATGGGCGCGATCGAGTTCGCCACCACGCTGGCGCCGGGCCTGCGGGACGTGCTGCTCACCGGCAAGGTCAAGGAGTGCGTGCGGCGCACCACCAAGAGCGGCAGGCACGAGTACGACGCGGTCGTGCTGGACGCGCCGCCCACCGGCCGGGTGGTCCGCTTCCTCGACGTCACCCGCGCCATGGCCGACCTGGCCAAGGTCGGCCCGATCAAGGGCCAGAGCGAGGGCGTGGTGCGGCTGCTGCACTCCGGCGACACCGCGGTGCACCTGGTGGCGCTGCTGGAGGAGATGCCGGTGCGCGAGACCCTGGACGCGGTGGCCGAGCTGGACGGCGCGGACCTGCGGCCGGGCGCGGTGTTCGTCAACCGGGTGCGCCCGCCGCGGCTGCCCGCCCGGTCGGTGGCCGCCGCGGCGGCGGGCCGGGTCGACGCGGACCAGGTGCGCGCCGGCCTGGTGGCGGCGGGCCTCGACCTGGACGAGGACGTGCTGGAGGGCCTGGTCGAGCAGACCGAGGAGCACGCCGCGCGGCTGCGCGCGGAGCAGCGGGCCAAGGAGAAGCTGGCCGAGTCGGACCTGCCGACCCTGGACCTGCCCGAGCTGACCGACGGGGTGGACGTGGCCGCGCTCTACGAGCTGGCCGAGGTGATGGTCGGGCGGGGTGTGCGGTGAACCGGCTGGACGTGGACGCGCTGCTGGACAACCCGGCGACCAGGGTGCTGGTGTGCTGCGGCTCGGGCGGCGTCGGCAAGACGACGACGGCCGCCGCGCTGGCCGTGCGCGCCGCCGAGCGGGGTCGGCGGGCGGTCGTGCTGACCATCGACCCGGCCCGCAGGCTCGCCCAGTCGCTGGGCCTGCGGGAACTGGACAACAACCCCCGCCGGGTCGAGGGCGCGTTCCGGGGCGAGCTGCACGCGATGATGCTCGACATGCGCCGCACGTTCGACGACATGGTGTGGCAGCACGCGGGCCGCGAGCGGGCCGAGCAGATCCTGGCCAACCCCTTCTACCAGACGATCTCCACGTCGTTCTCCGGCACGCAGGAGTACATGGCGATGGAGAAGCTGGGCCAGCTCGTCGCGCTGGACGAGTGGGACCTGATCGTCGTGGACACCCCGCCGAGCAGGTCGGCGCTGGACTTCCTGGACGCGCCGCAGCGGCTGTCCACGGTGCTCGACGGCAGGCTGATCCGGATGCTGTCGGCGCCCGCCCGAGCGGGCGGGCGCGGCATCCGCAAGATCGTCGGCGCGGGCTTCGGCCTGTTCACCAAGGCCGTGTCGACGATCGTGGGCAGCCAGCTCCTGAACGACGCCTCGACGTTCGTGCAGGCGCTCGACAGCACGTTCGGCGGCTTCCGGCAGCGCGCCCAGTCGACCTACGACCTGCTGCGGTCGCCGGGCACCGGGTTCCTGGTGGTCGCGGCGGCCGAACCGGACGCGCTGCGGGAAGCCAGCTACTTCGTGGAGCGGTTGGGCGCGGAGCGCATGCCGTTGACCGGCCTGGTCGCGAACCGGACGCACCCGGTGCTGGCCCCCTTGCCCGCCCCGAGCGCCCTGGCCGCGGCGGACCGGCTGGAGCGCTCGGGTGACGCCCCGCTGGCCGCCGCGGTGCTGCGGGTGCACGCGGACCGCGTGGCCGTCGCCGATCGCGAGAAGCGACTGCTCGCGCGGTTCACCCGGGCGCACCCGGGCGTGCCGCTGGTCGGGGTGCCCGCGCTGCCGACCGACGTGCACGACCTTGGCGGTCTGCACGAGATCGGCAGGCGGCTCGCGGGCGAGTGAACCCCCGTGGGGGCTCAGCCGACCTTGGACTCCTCGATGTGCTCCTGGCGCGCGCTGGCCAGCAGCTCGTGCCAGGACGTGACGTCCGGGCGGCGCCGCAGCAGCGCCCGCCTCTCGCGTTCGGTCATGCCGCCCCAGACACCGAACTCGATCCGGTTGTCCAGGGCCTCGGCAAGGCACTCGGTGCGCACCGGGCAGCCCAGGCACACCACCTTGGCCTTGCGCTGCTCGGCGCCGCGCACGAAGAGCTGGTCCGGCTCCTCGTCACGACACGAAGCCTTGATCCGCCAATCCCCCTGATTCATATATCCCCCACCTCGGTTCACACAGTGTCCAGACTTCCTAAATCCGCCACACCCCTGCCGCGGATGCCGTAGGCTGACCACTGTCGAGTGGTCGCACCTCCGACTGCTGTCGTGGACAGTGACGGACTGTAGAGCCTTCTGGTTCCACCTCCAACCCTGGGTTGCCCACCTGTTACCTGTCTTGAGTACGAGTACTCATCCTGGGTAATCAACTGTGCGCGACCTCTCGCGCACTTTGCGTGGCGCGTACCCTGACCTGCATGCGAGCCAGGAACGGCGTGCTGAAACTGCTGGGCCTCTGTCTGCTGGCCGGTGTGCTGCTGTCGGGGCTGCTGTTCCCCGTGGTCGGCTCGCTGGGGCTGGTGTCGAACCGGGCCAGCGACACGGTCGACAGCATCTCCGCGGACCTGGTCACCACCGACCCGCCGTTGATCACCACGATCACGGACAAGGACGGCGTGCCCATCGCCTACCTCTACGACCAGTACCGCGTGCTGGTCCCGCCGGAGAAGATCGCGGACGCGATGAAGGCGGCGCTGGTCTCGATCGAGGACCGCCGCTTCTACGAGCACCAGGGCGTGGACTGGCGCGGCACCATCCGCGCCGGCCTGACCAACCAGTTCAGCGGGGTCGTGACGCAGGGCGCGTCCACGCTCACGCAGCAATACGTGAAGAACTACCTCGTGCACGTGGTGGCGCGCAACAACCTGGTTGAACAGCAAAAGGCGCAGGAGCAGACGATCGCGCGAAAAGCGCGTGAAGCCCGGATCTCGATCCAGTTGGAAACCAAGCTGGGCAAGGACGAAATCCTCGCGCGCTACCTGAACGTGGTGCCGTTCGGCTCGACCATCTACGGCATCGCCGCGGCGGCCCAGGCGTACTTCGGCACCACGCCGGACAAGCTGACCGTGGCGCAGTCGGCGATGCTCGCGGGCATGGTCAACAGCCCGTCCGCGCTGAACCCGGAGGTGTTCCCGGAGAAGGCGCTGGAGCGGCGCAACCAGGTCATCGACAAGATGGTCGAGAACGACAAGCTGTCCCGGGACACCGCCGAGGCGTCGAAGCGGGAGCCGCTGGGGCTCGCCTCGCCGGTGCGCACCCCGCCGAACGGCTGCGTCGGCGCGGGCCCGGAGAACGGGTTCTTCTGCTCGTACGCGCTGAACTACCTGGAGCGCAACGGTTTCAGCCTGGAGCAGCTCAAGACCGGCGGCTACACCGTGCGGACCACTTTGGACCGCACCATCACCACCCACGCCAAGCAGGCCGCCGAGGCGCAGGTGGCCAAGTCCGTCAACGGCATCGCCAACACGGTGGCGGTCGTGCGGCCCGGCAAGGAGCGGCACGAGGTGGTGGCGCTCGTCGCCAACCGCGACTACGGGCTGGACGCCGACCAGTTCCAGACCCAGTTCGACCTGCCGTCCGGGGTGGAGAACAAGTTCGGCGCCGGGTCCGTCTACAAGGTGTTCACCGCGGCGGCCGCCCTGGAGAAGGGCATGGGCATCGAGAACACCGTCGCCACGCCCACCTCGTACGTGTCGCGGGTGTTCAAGGGCGGCGCGCCCGGCTGCCCGTCCACCGGCGAACCGGACACGCGCTGGTACTGCCTGCGCAACAACAACAGCAACTACCCGGCGCAGATGACGTTGCAGACGGCGTTGCAGACCTCGCCGAACACCGGGTTCGTGATCCTGGAGGAGCAGCTGGGCATGGACCCGGTCGTGGACATGGCGTCGCGGCTGGGCCTGCGCGAGACCATGGCCACCAACCTCTCGGGCACGCGCCCGGACTCGCGGGCCAAGGACCACAAGCTGCGGGTGTCGCAGACCGAGTTCTACAAGTCCAACGGCGGCAGCGCGTCGTTCACCCTCGGTCCCGCGCCGACCAGCACGCTGGAGCTGGCGAACGTGGCCGCCACGCTGATGAGCGGCGGCGTGTGGTGCCCGCCGTCGCCGGTCGCGCAGGTGCTCGACCGCAACGGCGAGCAGGTGCCGGTCAACGAGGCGCCGTGCGAGCAGGTCGTCGCCGAACCGCTGGCCAACGGCATGGTGGCCGGGCTGTCGAAGGAAGACCAGGGCACGGGCACCGCCGCCGGGGCCGCGCGGGCGTTCAACTGGAAGCGGCCCATGATGGGCAAGACCGGCACCACCGAGGACTACAAGTCGGCGGCGTTCATCGGCGCGACGCCCGAGTTCGCGGGCGCGGTGCAGACGTTCAACGACGGCCCCAACCCGAGCCCGATCTGCGTGGGCGGCACGCCGCGGCTGTGCCGCGAGGGCACCATCTACGGCGGCACGGTCCCCGCGCGCACCTGGTTCGACGCGATGACCGACGTCCACGCGGGACTGCCCGTGAGGGACCTGCCGCCGGTCGAGGAGCGCTACCGCAAGGGCGGCAGCGAGATCCGCATCCCGGAGGTGGTGGGCCGCAACGTCAACGACGCCACGCGGACCCTGGAGGAGGCCGGCTACAAGGTCTCCGTGCAGAACCGCAACTCCGAGCAGCCGAAGGGCCGCGTGGTCGGCCAGACGCCGCGCGGCAGCGCGTTGAAGGGCACCGTGGTGACGCTGCTGGTGTCCACCGGGTACGTGCCGCCGCCGCAGCCCGCGGAGCCGACCAACCCGACCGCGCCGCCGGGGCAGACGCAGCCGGTCGACCCGCGGCCGACGGCGCCCGGCCGGACCGTCGAGCCGCCGGGGTTCACCATCCCGGTCGAGCCACCCGGCAGGTAGACCGGTGGGTACCCCACCGTCGGCTCGGGCCGGGTTCGGCTGCGCCTCGGGGCCGGGTTCGGCTCAGGCCAGCTTCGACTTGACCGCCGCGGCGACCCGACCACCCTCGGCGCGGCCGGCCACCTCGGCGTTGACCGCCTTCATGACCTGGCCCATCTGCTTCATGCCGGGCCGCTCGCCGGACTCGTCGGCCAGGCCCGCGAGCACCCCCTCGACCAGCGCGGCCAGCTCGTCGTCGGACAGCTGCGCGGGCAGGTAGGCCTCCAGCACCTCGGACTCGGCGCGCTCCTGCTCGGCCTTCTCGGCGCGCCCGGCGCCCGCGAACGCCTCCGCGGCCTCCTTGCGCTTCTTCACCTCGCGGGTGATGACCTTCCGCACCTCGTCGTCGCTCAGCTCACGGGCGGTCTTGCCGGAGACCTCCTCGGTGGTCACGGCCGTCAGCGCCATCCGCAGCGCGCCCGCCCGGACGGTCTCCCGGTTCTTGATCGCCGACGTCAGGTCCGCCTTCAGCCGCGCCTTCAACTCCGCCATGGTCGGGAACGGTACCGGGCGACCCGACACGCCCCGAATTGGTCAAGCCCCTACCCTCGGGGGCGTGAACAAGTTCGGCCGCGCCCTCCTCGCCACGACCGCCCTCGGCACCGCCACCGTCGCCTACGCGGCGGGCATCGAACGGCGGCGCTGGACGCTGCGGGAGGCCACGGTGCCGGTCCTCGCGCCGGGCTCGACCCCGCTGCGCGTGCTGCACCTGTCCGACCTGCACATGCTCCCCGGCCAGCAGTCCAAGCAGCGGTGGGTCGCGGCGCTCGCCGAGCTGGAACCCGACCTGGTGGTGAACACCGGCGACAACCTGGCGCACCTCCAGGCCGTGCCCGCCGTGATCCGCGCCCTGGGCCCGCTGCTCGAACGGCCCGGCGTGTTCGTGTTCGGCAGCAACGACTACTACGCGCCGCGCCCGAAGAACCCGGTGCGCTACCTGCTGCCGTCGGCGAAGACCAAGCGCATCCACGGCATCCAGCTGCCGTGGCGCGACCTGCGCGCGGCCATGGTGGAGCGCGGCTGGCTGGACCTGACGCACGTGCGGCGGACGTTCCGGGCGGGCGGCCTGGAGGTCTTCGCGGCCGGCCTGGACGACCCGCACCTCAAGCGCGACCGGTACGACGAGATCGCGGGCGACGTGCCGGCGGCGGACCTGCGGCTGGGCGTGACGCACTCCCCCGAGCCGCGGGTCCTGGACGGCTTCGCGGGCGACGGCTACGACCTGGTGCTGGCCGGCCACACGCACGGCGGGCAGCTGCGCGTGCCGGGGTACGGGGCGATCGTGACCAACTGCGACCTGGACCGGTCGCGGGCCCGCGGGGTGTCCCGGTGGGGCGCGCACACGTGGCTGAACGTGTCGGCCGGGCTGGGCACGTCGCCCTACGCGCCGGTGCGCTTCGCCTGCCCGCCGGAGGCGAGCCTGCTGACGCTGGTGGAGCGGCCCGTCGACGCAGGTCAGGACGGGTCCGGTGTGGAAAGGGATACCCGGTTCGGAGTGGGTGGGGGCATCAGGTAGAGTTCTCCTCGTTCCGCCGGGAAGCCGGTGGGGCGAGACCGGGGTGTGGCGCAGCTTGGTAGCGCGCTTCGTTCGGGACGAAGAGGTCGCAGGTTCAAATCCTGTCACCCCGACACTGGTCAGAGGCCCTTTCCTCCTTCGGGAGGAAGGGGCCTCTTCCCGTTCGGAGCCGGTGCTCTCAGGACATCCGGCCGTGGTGGTCGGCGACGGCCGCGAACGCCGCCTTGGGTTCCCAGGTGCCGTCGTCCCGGACTTTCACCACGCCGTAGCTGCCCAGGTCCAGGTCTTCGGACGGGGTCGGGCGGTGGGGGAGGAAGTACGAGGCGAAGGTGTTGACGAAGGTGGTGTCCACGCCCGCCTCGTCGAACAGGGCCAGCAGCTCGCGCACGTAGCCGGCTTGCTCCTCCTCGTCGCGCTCGTGCTGGCCGTGCAGGCCGGCCGGTTCCGCGCCGTCGAAGCGGACGATGTCGAAGCCCCGCGCGCCACGGGCCGCCGCGCCCCGGAACGTCGCGCTGCCGAACTCGGTGATCGCCACCGGTTTGCCGCTCGCCACCAGGCGGCGCACGGCGTCCTCGAACACGTGCGCCACCTCGGCCGACCGGTAGAGGTCCACGCCGACGAAGTCGAACGGGGTCCAGTCGACCTGTTCGAACGGGATGGACGCGTAGCTGATCCGGCCGCCGAACCGCCGGCGCACGACCTCCACGGCCCGGGCCAGGAACTCGTTGACCAGCGCGGGCACGGCGGGCAGGGCGGCGCGCAGCGCGGCGGGGTCGCCGAGCAGCGCGAGCCGGTCGTCCAGGGTTTCGCCGGGCAGGAAGCCCCTGGTGAACAGGGTCAGCTCGGCGCCCAGGACCAGCACGACCTCGCCGCCCGCGACGCGGAGCCGTTCGGCGCGGTCCGCGCAGTCCGCCAGGAACGCCAACAGCTCGTCCCGGGTCAGGTCGCAGGTGAACGGGGAGAACCACACCTCCAGCCCTTCCTCGACGGCGATCGTCGCGGCCAGCTCCAGCCGGTCCGGGTCGCCGCCCGTCGGGCGCACGGCGGTGCAGTGCAGCTCGTCGCGGATGACCTTCAGCTCGTGCCGGACCGTGGACGGGTCGAAGTGCCTCCTCGTGGTGCTGCCCCGGTTGATGAAGCCGGTGTCGTAGGTGATGCCTTTGGCACGCATGACCACCCCTCTCTTTAAGGTACTAGTTGTACCTTAACTATGTCTTGAATGAGGTCGGTGGCGGGTGCGCTAAGGTACCGGTCGTACCTGAGGAGGTTCTGTGGAGGGCCAGGGGCGGCGGCGCGGGGCCGCGTTGGAGCGGGCGATCCTGGACGCCGCGGTGGCCGAGCTGCTGGAGGCCGGTTACGCGGGGCTGACCATGGACCGCGTCGCGAAGCGCGCGGGCACGAACAAGAACGCGATCTACCGGCGCTGGCCGAACCGGGCGGCGCTCGGGGTGGCCGCCTACCGGCAGCTCGCGGAGGAGGAGCTGCGCCCGCCGGACACGGGCGGCCTGCGCGGCGACGCGCTGGCGGTGCTGCGCAAGGTCAACGACGACCTGGGGTCGCCGCGGGGCGACGTGCTGCGGGGGCTGCTCGCGGGGATCGCGGACGAACCGGAGTTGCTGGCCCAGATCCAGGGCAGGCTGGGTGACGCGGCCGCGGGGCCGTGGCTGACCCTGCTGGGGCGCGCGGTGCGGCGGGGCGAGGCGTCGCCGGAGGCACTGCACCCGAGGGTGGCGACGGTGGCGATCGCGCTGCTGCGCAACGAGTACGTGACGCGCGGCCTGGCTTCCGTGCCGGATGACACGCTCGTGGAGATCGTGGACGAGGTCTTCCTGCCGCTCGTGCGCGGGCGCGGGCCGGCCTGATCCACGTCCGTCGCCGGCGCCCGGGTGGTCGCTGTTCCGGCGGCGCACCCGCCCGACCTCCGGCGTGCCGCCAGGACCGGGATCGCCGCGACCTTCTCGGCCGGCAGGTCGTCCCAGAGCAGCCCCCGCGGACGCCTCTGGTCCGGGCACCGGATGACGTCCTCGGGGGTGACCACCACGTCCACGCGGAAGTCGTGCGCGCTCTCGGGCAGCTCGGCCAAGCGGTCGGCGGCTTCCCGGGCTCCGCGGAAGGACGGGATGCGGCCGAAGACGCCAGGAGGGACGGCTCGGTGCTCCTCCGGCAACGACCGGACACGCTCACGAGCCGCTTGCTTCGCTTGATCGACGTCCGTCGACTGCCTGTCCTCGCTCTCCTGTCGTCAACACGGGCCACTTCAGGCCGGTACAACAGTCCCGACCCAGCTCCTAGGACACCACGTCCTACCTTCCATCAGCCATTCGTTGTGCCTCTGACCTGCGCATTCTTGACCTGCGGTCCCATCCGTCCCGGCAGGGAGGCGCCCGGCCCGTGTCCGATGACCTGAGTCTCGGCGAGCGCATCAAGCGCGCCCGGACACGACGCCGGTTCGCCCAGGAGCAGTTGGCCGAAAAGGCGGACGTGAGCGTCGACCTCGTCCGCAAGCTCGACCAGGGCGTGCGGCACACGGCGAGCATGAGTTCGCTGACGCGCATCGCCCGCGCGGTCGACGGCGACGAGCTGCTCCAGGCGATGAACGTGTCGGCGCTGTCGTGGGTGTTCTTCAAGCAGGGGCGGCTGGACGACGCGGAGGCCGCCGCCGTGCGGAACAAGCAGGCCGACCGCTCCGAGGAGCACCTGAGCCTGGCACGCGCGGCCGCCGCCCGGGTCGGCAAGGACCACCACCTCTACGCCACGTCGTTCGGGCCGACGAACGCCGGGATCGCCGCCGTGGACGCGGCGGTGGAGGGCGAGCGCTTCGAGCACGCCCTGGAACTCGCCGAGGCGGTGCCCACGAACGGGTGGGTCTCACCGACCTTCAAAGCGCGGCACCTGTTCGACGTCGCGATCGCGCACAGCGAACTGGGCCACGACGAAGCGGCCACGGCTCAACTCCTCGCCGCCGAGGGCATCGCGCCGGAGTGGATGCGCTACCACACCTTGAGCCGCCAGACCGCGCGCGAACTGGCGGACAGGGCACGGCGGAAGCGCACACCGCTGCTGCAACTCGCCGACCGGTTGAACATCGACCTTTAACTGTGCGGATAGCCACGATCGTGTAACCGGACTGGGACAACACGTCCCAGCCCGGTCTTCCATTCGGATTTCCTCTGCAATTCCGCCACTTCCACGCGGCCGCCGGTCCTGCCATCTTCCCAGGGCGACCGAAAGTGATTTCTCCCGATGGAGGACGCCAGTGGAAACCTCGCACGAAAGCACTCGACCGAGCACCGCGCACAGTCGTGAGCTGGGCGCTTACCTGCGCCTGGTCCGGAAGCGGTCGGAGATCCCGTTCAAGGAGTTGTTGGAGACCTTGGCGTGGTCGGCGGGCAAGTTGTCCAAGTTGGAGCGCGGCACGCGGCACACGCACCCGCAGGAGATCGCCTTCCTGCTCGGCGCCTGCGGCGTGGACAAAGCGATGCGTGAACGCATCATGGCGCTGGCCGCATCACCCGACACCGGCAGTTTCGTGCGCGTGCACGACAGCTCACCGGACACCCTGCTCGGCCTGCGCACGGACGAGGAACAGGCCACCACGGTCACCTCCTACGACCCGGTCGGCATCCCCGCCCTCGTCCAGACCGACGACTACACCCGAGCCCTGACCGACGACGAAGAAACCGTCACCGCCCGACTGGAGCGCCAAAGCAGCCTGGCGACCCCTTCCTGGCGCAGGGTGACGGTCTTCCTCCGCGAAGCCGCCCTGGGTGCGGTGGTCGGCTCGACTTTGGTCATGCGGGACCAGCTGCTGCACCTGACCCTGCTGTCCGGAACTCCGAACACGGTCATCCGGGTCATCCCGCGACACCAACCACTGAGCGCCGCCCTGTGCCATCCGGCCACGCTGCTCACCCTCCAGCCACCCGCCCGGCCGATGGTCCACGTCGAGACCGACCTGGCCACCACCTTCCACGACGCACCCGAACTCGTCACCGCCTACCAGGACAAGTTCCGACAGCTCAACCACCTGGCCCTCGACCCGACCGAATCCCGGACACACCCCTGACGCGCGCCCCCGAAGCCACACGCGAAAGGCATCGGGGGCGCAGCGCGAGCGCGGAGCGCCGTAGCCACGCCGAGGGGCGCAGCCCCGGGTCGGGGCGTGGGGGTTGCACCCCCACGAGGCACCGCTAGCGCGCGTGCGGGCGCAGTTCGGCCAGTTTGCGGAGCAGTTCCCCGACCTCGTTCCAGTCGAGCTTGGCCGACTCGCCGGGCGGGGTGTGGATGCACACGTCGCCGTCTTCCGTCAGGGACACCTCAAGGGTCCGTCGACGACCCAGGGCGTCCACGCACGGCACGCGGCCGCCCTGTCGAACCGTGTTCTCGATCATCGGTCAGACCTCCCCTGTTCGGGTGCGTATGTCCGGGACTTCGTTCGTCCGAACGTGGGCGTTACGCATTACTCCCCGCTGTTGCCATACGGAAACCAGCGGGAGAGACGAAGAGTCGTCACGTTCTGTTACACCGATCGAGTGAACAGTTGACGATTCAACTCACTGAACGTAACGGCCATCAAGATCCATGCGACGACGAGGCAGTGCGCCGGGACCGGGGTCCGAGGTCCGGCGCCGACCAGCCGAGGAGAGTCACATGAGCATCACCTCCGCCGCCCGCCCCACCGCCAGGAACCGGCTCTCCCTCCTGCTGTGGTCGCAGGTCGTCCTGGGGTTGGCGGGCGCCGTCGCGATCTTGTCCTCGCCCCTGTCCGGCCTCGTGGCGGGCGTCCTCCTCGCGGTTTCGGCCCTCGCGGTCCGCGGGTTGCGCCACGCCTCGCTGACCGTGGAGCGGATCTTCGAGGAGGAGCTGGACCGCTGAGAGCGAATCCGAGTGGTCACTCTGAGTTGCTTTTTGCCCTCCGATAACCATGAATCAGGGGGTGACAGATCGCGCGGAACGCGACGCCCTGCGTCGGCGGATGTACGGCGAGGGCGACCTGGCGGCCCTGCCCGTGTTCGCCGGCGGCTTCATCAACTTCGGCTACTGGCGCGACGTCGACCTCGCCGGCGAGCTGACCACCGAGCAGCGCGTCGCCACCCAGGAAGCCCTCTACGACGTCGTCCTCGACGCCCTCGCCACCCGTCCCGGCGACCGCGTCCTGGAGGTCGGCTCCGGGCGCGGCGTGGGTGCCCGCCTCGCGTTGCGGCACGACCCCTCCCTGGTCCGCGGGCTGGACCTGGAGCCGGAGCAGGTGGCTCGCGCCGCCGCGGCCAACGACGACCCCCGCGTGGCGTTCACCTGCGGCGCCGCGCACGACATGCCGTTCGCCGACGCCTCCTTCGACCGCCTGCTGTCCGTGGAGGCCGCGCAGCACTTCGAGGACGTCCCGGGCTTCGCGCGGGAGGGCGCGCGCGTGCTCGTCGACGGCGGCCGACTGGCCCTGACCACGTTCTTCGCCACCACCGCGGCCGCCGTGCCGGAGCTGGTCCGGCTGGTCCGGTCGTTCGCCAGGGGCCTCGACCTGGCCCACCCCGTCGACGACGTGCTCGGCCACCTGCGCGCCGCCGGGTTCGCGGACGTGACCGCGACGAGCATCGGCGAGCACGTGTGGCGGGGCCTGGACCGCTGGCTCGAACTCGGACTTCACCCGAACGGGTGGGACCGCGCCTACCGGCGGGCAGCCGAGCGCGGCCTGCTCGACTACTACCTGGTCACCGGCGTGAAGCCGGCAGGATCGGGGGCGTGACGACGCACCCGACCGCCGACATCCCCGACCCGCTGTTCCCCGACGCAGACGCCGAGGCGCGCTGGCGCGCCCGCTTCACCGCGCCGCGCGTCAGCCTGCCCGGCTGGGCGGACGACGCGCCGGACCGCAACCTGTACCTGTCGAACGCGAGCGGCGTGTGGGAGGTCTACGCCTGGGACCGGGCCGCCGACACCCACCGGAAGGTCACCGACCGCCCGAACGGCACCTCCCACGCCGCGCTCACGCCCGACGGCGAGGCGATCTGGTGGTTCGACGACACCGACGGCGACGAGTTCGGCACCTGGGTGGGCGAGCCGTTCGGCGCGGGCCGCGACGCGGAGCCCGCCGTCCCGGGCGTGCCCGCGGGGTACCCGGCGGGCCTGGAGATCGGTCACGACGTGGTCGTCGTCGGCACCTCCACCGACGACGGCACCACCGTGCACGTCTCGCGCGGCGGCGGCCCCGCCGAGGTGGTCTACCGGCACGAGAACGACGGCGGCGTGTCCGCGCTGTCCAAGGACGAGACGCTGATCGCGCTGTCGCACTCCGAGCACGGCGACAACCGGCACGCCGCGCTGCGCGTGGTGACGCCGACCGGCGAGCGGGTCGCGGAGAAGTGGGACGGCCCCGGCAAGGGCCTCGACGCGATCGCGTTCAGCCCGGTGCGCGGCGACAACCGGCTGCTGGTCGGGCACGAGCGGCGCGGCAAGGACGAGCTGCTGATCTGGGACGTCGCCGCGGGCGCCGAGACCGAGGTCGTGATCGACCTGCCCGGCGAGATCAGCGCCGACTGGTACCCGGACGCGCGGGCGCTGCTGGTCGCGCACACCTTCCGGGCGCGCAACACGCTGCACCGCTACGACCTGGACACCGGCGAGCTGACCGCGCTGGCCACCCCGCCGGGCACGGTCGGCGGCGCGCACGTGCGCCCGGACGGCTCGGTGGAGTACTCGTGGTCCTCGGCGGCCCGACCCGGCGTGGTGCGGGTGCTCGGCGTGGACGGCGACGAGCGGGTGCTGCTCTCGCCGCCCGGGCACGGGGCGCCGGGGTCGACCGCCCTGGAGGACGTGTTCGTCGGCGAGGTGCACGCCCTCGTCGCACGGCCCGACGGCGCGCCGGAGGGCCCGCTGCCGACCGTGTTCCACCTGCACGGCGGGCCGCACTCGGCCGACGAGGACCGGTTCTCCGCCTACCGCGCGGTGTGGCTGGACGCCGGGTACGCCGTGGTGCACGTCAACTACCGCGGCTCCACCGGCTACGGCTCGAAGTGGCGCGACGCGATCGAGGGCAGGCCGGGCCTGACCGAGCTGGAGGACGTGGCGGCGGTGCACGACTGGGCCGTCTCCTCCGGGTTCGCCGACCCGGCGAGGTGCGTGGTCAACGGCGCGTCGTGGGGCGGCTACCTGGCCCTGCTCGCGCTGGGCACCCAGCCCGAGCGGTGGGCGGCGGGCGTCGCCGGCGTGCCGGTGGCCGACTACCTGGCCGCGTACGAGGACGAGATGGAGCCGCTGCGGGCGTTCGACCGGGCCCTGTTCGGCGGGTCGCCGGAGGAGGTGCCCGACCGGTACCGCGAGTGCTCGCCGCTGACCTACGTGGACGCGGTGCGCGCGCCCGTGCTGGTGCTGGCGGGCGAGAACGACCCGCGCTGCCCGATCCGGCAGATCGACAACTACCTGGACCGGCTGGCCGAGCGGGGCGCGACCTACGAGGTGTACCGGTACGACGCCGGCCACGGCTCGCTGGTGGTCGCGGAGACCATCCGGCAGACCGCGGCGGAGGTCGCGTTCGTGCGGCGCGTGCTGGGCTGAGGCGCGGGTGCTCTCCGGTGGACCGGGAACGGTCCACCGGAGAGCACCCGCGGTCAGGTCACGGCGGTCAGGACACGACGGTCAGCACCCACTTCTGCCAGGTCAGGCCGGGCGAGAGCTGGTAGGTCGTGACCCCGTCGCCCAAGGGCGTCGCGTAGTCGCCGTTGTGGGCGTTGCGCAGGCGGTGGCGGCCGAGCGGGTCGCCCTCCAACCGCCACTGCTGCCGCGGGTCGGCCACGTCGCACGGGTCCCACGTGTCCACGCGCGAGCCCCTGCTGTACAGCTGGAGGCAGCGGTCGGCCGACTCGTTGCGCAGCGCGAACGCCCCGTCGCCCAGCTCGACCCGCCGCCACCGCTGGCCGGCGGTGCCCGCGCAGGCCCGGAGCTTGACCAGCACCGAGGACTCGTTGGTGACGCACGTGCCGTCGCTGGTGCTCCGGATCTCGATCAGCCGGCCCGCCGTGTCCACGGGCGGCGGGACGACCTCCGGCAGCACGGTCACCCGCCAGCGCTGGTGGTCGGTGTCGACGCTCTGCACGCCGACCACGCCGTGCGAGTCGTTGATCCTCGTGTCCGCGACCAGGCCCGTGGTCGCCTCCACCACCTTGACGACCCCGTCACCGGCCGGCGCGAACGTCACCCGCTGGTGGATGTCCTCGTCGTCGCACGTGAAGCTGTTGGTGCGCCACAGGCACTCCGGGTAGCCGAGGTTGCGCAGCATGAACGTGCCGTCGGCCAGCGGGACCCGCTCCCACTTCTGGTGCGCGTCGCCCGTGCACGGCCCGACGCGCAGCCGCCCCGTGTCCGGCGCCAGCTCCAGGCACTGCCCCAGGGCCACGCCCCTGATCTCCAGCACCTCGTTGCCCGCCGCGTGGGCGGGCAAGGGTGCGATTACCCCCATCGCGATCGCGACCGCCGCAGCGGCCACTACGCCAAGTGATCCCCTCTTCACTCTCCTCACCCTAGAGGTGGGGACCGACAATTCCGGGGCGGACAGGGGAACGCGGCCACCGGGTCACCCCGATGGCCGCGCCGCGACGCCGGTGTCAGGCCTGCTGGGCCTGCCACATCCAGTGCGCCTGCTCCAGGTTCCTGGTGACCTCGATGAGCAGGTCCTGGGTGACCAGGTCGGACTTGTCGGTCTCGTCGATCCGCGCGCGCAGCCGCTCGACCAGCTTGGCCAGCGCGGTCACGACCGCGCCGACGACGTCGTCCTCCTTCAGCCAGCCGTCCGGGAACCCGGGCACGCCCGAGCCCTCGGCCACCGTCCTGGCCTTGCCGTTCGGCGAGATGCCGAGCGCGGCGGCCCGCTCGGCCACCTCGTCGGTGTAGGTCCGCGCGGTGGTCACCAGCTCGTCGAGCTGGAGGTGCACGCTGCGGAAGTTCTTGCCGACCACGTTCCAGTGCGCCTGCTTGGCGACCAGCGACAGGTCGATCAGGTCGACCAGGGTGGCCTGCAGGACCGCGCCCACCGCCGCCTTGTCGGATTCGGACAGCGAACTGGTGATCGGGCTCTTGCTCATTGCCTGACGCCTCCTTCAGACGGTGGCGGTGACGGCCACCTCGATGTTGCCGCGAGTGGCGTTGGAGTACGGGCAGATCTGGTGCGCCGCGCCGACCAGCTGGTCGGCCGTGCCCTGATCGACGCCCGGCAGGTGGGCGACGAGCGCCACGCCGAGCCGGAAGCCCCCTTCGCCCTCGCGGCCCAGGTCCACCTTCGCGGTGACCGTCGTCTCGCCGAGCGGGACCTTCGCCTGGCGGGCGGCCACCTTCAGCGCGCTGTGGAAGCAGGCCGCGTAACCGGCCGCGAACAGCTGCTCCGGGTTGGTCTTGTCGCCGCCGGGACCACCCAGCTCCTTCGGCGTGGCCAACTGCTCGTCGAGCACGCCGTCGGACGAGCGGACCTCGCCGTTGCGCCCGTCGCCGACCGCGACGGCTTCCGCCGTGTAGAGCACCTGCATCTGACGCTCTCCTCTGAGCTGGTGGTTGATCCCGGCAACCCGTGCAACGCCGCGCCGGCGCTGATCCACACCAGGTGGTGCGGCAGCTCACGCCCTCGGGTGAGAGCTACCCGCTCATCCCGCCCTCGACACGGCGAACTCGGTCACCTGTCGCCCGATCGTGCGAAGCTGGTCGGCCACCGAGGGCGCCGAGCAGCCGCCTTCGAGGTCGAAGTCGACCTCCCGCGAGTTCACCGCCGCGCCCAGGGGCGTCGGCCAGCCGCGCAGCGCGTGCACGATCGACCGCAGCGCGGTCAGCGTGGTCACCGACGCCTGCCAGCCCATGGCTGTGGCGACGCAGCCGACCGCGCGGCCGTCCAGGTAGGGGCGGTCGTCGTCGCGCAGGTCCTCGACGTAGTCCAGGGCGTTCTTGACGAGGCCGGACACCGTGCCGTGGTAGCCGGGCGAGACCAGCACCACGCCGTCGGCCGCTCGCAGCGCCTCGACCAGCCGGCGGGCGTTGTCCGCGCGGTCGGGCACCGCCGGGTCGTAGAACGGCAGCACCAGGTCGGGCCCGCGGACCTCGATGGTCTTGGCGCCCGCCTCGGCCGCACCGCCGAGCGCGATGCGCAGCGCGCGCTCGGACTGCGAATTGGGGCGGAGGGACCCGCCGATGCCCACCACGGTGACCGTCATGGTCATCGATACTGCCACCTCCAGCTAGGTCGAGGTCCACTCCTCGCCTACGGGTCTACCGGCTAGTAACGTGGGCCTCATGTCGAAGCTCGCCGAATCGGTACCCTCCGGCGTCCTCGCCGGCGCCCTGCGCTTCGCGTTCGGGCTGCCCGCTCCCCTGCGGCGGCTGATCACCGGCCGCCCGATCACCGTCGACGGCCAGCGGCTGCACCCCGAGGCCCAGCTCCTGCTGCGGTTGCAGCAGCTCAGCGGCGAGGACTGGCGCACGACGACACCCGCGGCGAACCGCCTCGCGCTGTCGCGCAGCACCCAGCTGGTGTGCGGGCCGGTCATCGACGGCGTGGCGGTGCGCGCGCTGTCGGCGGGCGGCGTCGGCGCGCGGTTCTACGAGCCGACGGACCTGCCCGCGGGCTCGCCGCTGCTGGTCTACCACCACGGCGGCGGGTGGGTCAGCGGCGACCTCGACAGCCACGACAACCTGTGCCGGTTCCTGGCCGTCGAGGGCGGCGTGCGGGTGCTGGCGGTGGACTACCGGCTCGCGCCCGAGCACCCGTTCCCGGCCGCCGCGGACGACGCGCGGACCGCGTTCGAGTGGGCGGCCGCGCACGCCGGCGAGCTGGGCGTCGACGCGCGGCGGATCGCGCTGGGCGGCGACAGCGCGGGCGGGAACCTGGCGGCGGTGACCGCGCTGGAGGCGGGCGAGGTCAAGCCCGTGTTCCTGCTGCTGTTCTACCCGGCGGTGGACGCCTCGGTGCGGCGGCGGTCGCGCGACCTGTTCGGCCGCGGGTTCTTCCTCACCGACGAGAAGATGGACTGGTTCCTGGACCACTACGCGCCGTCGCGCGAGTCCCACACCGACCCGAGGCTGTCGGTGCTGCTGGCGGAGGACCTGGGCGGCCTGCCGCCGACGTACCTGGCGACGGCCGGGTTCGACCCGCTGCGCGACGAGGGCGAGGCCTTCGCGGCGCGGCTGGCCGAGCAGGGCGTGCCGGTGGTGCTGCGGCGGCACCCCGGGCTGTTCCACGGTTTCGCGAACATCCTCGGCGTCGGCGGGGTGTTCCGGGAGGCCGTCGCCGAGGCGGTCGGGTCCCTGCGCACCGGGCTGGCGCTGGCCAACTCGCGGCAGGACGTGCACGAGACGGCCTAGCGGGCGGTCCCGCCCTCCCCGCGCGGGTGGGCGGGCCGGCCGGGGAGCTGCGCGTGGTGGTCGAGGTGCTGCGCGCGGACTTCCCGCGTGCCCGCCTCGCCATCCCGTCCGACGAGCTGCGCCCGGTCGGCGGCGGGCCCCGGGGTCACCGGCTGACCGCCCTGCCCGTCCCGCCGCGCCCGTGAGCGCCGGGACCGCGGACGCCAAGAGGCCGCCCGGTGCCGGAACCGGACGGCCTCACCTGGCAGGGCTATGCGCCGGGCTCGTGGTGGATCACTTGCCGAAGGCGGCGGCGATCTTGTCGCCGGTCTCCTTGTCGATGTTGCGCCAGTACTCGAAGACGCGCTCCAGCACCGGCTCGGACACGCCGTTGGACGCGTGCGCGACCACGGTCTTCACCAGCCGCTCGCGCTGGGCCTCGTCCATGACCTCGCGGATCAACGTGCCGGCCTGGCCCCAGTCGTCGTCCTCGGGGTGCAGCTTGTAGGCCGAGCGCACGGCCTCGTCCTCGACGCCGTAGGTCGTGGTGACCTCGCCGGCCGTCGCGGCGGAGGCGTGCGGGCCGCCGTAGGAGTTGGGCGCGTAGACCGGGTCGGACGCGTTGGTGAACCGCATCGCGCCGTCCTTGGAGTACGAGTTCACCGGCGACTTCGGCCGGTTCACCGGCAGCTCGTTGTAGTTCGCGCCGATGCGGTAGCGGTGGGCGTCCGGGTAGGCGAACATCCGGCCGACCAGCATCTTGTCCGGCGACGGGCCGATGCCCGGCACCAGGTTGGTCGGCTCGAACGCGGCCTGCTCGATCTCGGCGAAGTAGTCGGCCGGGTTCCGGTCGAGCACCAGCTTGCCGACCTCGACCAGCGGGTAGTCGCCGTGCGGCCACACCTTGGTCAGGTCGAACGGGTTGAACCGGTAGGTCGCCGCGTCCGCGTACGGCATGACCTGCACGTGCAGCGTCCAGGACGGGAACTCGCCGCGCTCGATGGAGTGCCACAGGTCGGCGCGGTGCGCGTCGGCGTCCTCGCCGGCGATCCGCGCGGCCTCCTCCGAGGTCAGGGTCTCGATGCCCTGGTCGGTCTTGAAGTGGTACTTCACCCAGAACTTCTCGCCGGCCGCGTTCTCCCACAGGTAGGTGTGCGAGCCGTAGCCGTTCTGGTGGCGCCACGTCCTCGGGATGCCCCGGTCGCCCATCAGCCAGGTGACCTGGTGCGCGGTCTGCGGCTGGAGGGTCCAGAAGTCCCACTGCATGTCGTGGTCGCGGCGGCCGGTGTCGGCGCGGCGCTTCTGGGACCGGATGAAGTCGGGGAACTTGATCGGGTCGCGCAGGAAGAACACCGGCGTGTTGTTGCCGACGACGTCGTAGTTGCCCTGCGTCGTGTAGAACTTCAGCGCGAAACCGCGCGGGTCGCGCCACGTGTCGGGCGAGCCCAGCTCACCGGCCACGGTCGAGAAGCGCAGCAGCGCCTCCGTCTTCACGCCCGGCTGGAACAGCGCGGCCTTGGTGAAGCGGCTGACGTCCTCGGTCGCCTCGAAGTGGCCGAACGCGCCGCCACCCTTGGCGTGCACGACCCGCTCGGGCACCCGCTCGCGGTTGAACTGGGCGTTCTTCTCGATCAGGTAGTGGTCCTGAAGCAGGATCGGCCCGTTCGCACCGAGGGTCAGCGAGTGGTCGTCGCTGGCGACCGGGATGCCCGCGTTGTTGGTGGTGTGACGCGCTTGGGTCACGCTTCCAGCTCCTTTTGTGGGTGCGGCAGTCAGTGCCCTTGACAACCGGGGCACAGGCCCCAGAACAGGACCTCGGCCTCGTCCACGGTGAAGCCCTCCGTCGAGGACGGCTCCAGGCAGGGCGCGGCGCCGTGGACGCAGTCGACGTCCGCGGTCCGCCCGCACGCCCGGCACACGAGGTGGTGGTGGTTGTCGCCGGTCCGCGTCTCGTAGCGCGCCGGGTGCCCGGCGGGCTCGATCCGGCGCAACAACCCCGCCCCCGAGCAGGCGTGCAGCACGTCGTAAACGGCCTGCGTGGACACGGAGCCCAACCTGGCCCGCACGCCCTCGGCGACCTGGTCGGCCGTGGCGTGGGGGTGCTCCGCGAGCCAGTCGAGCACCGCGAGCCGGGGCGCGGTGACGCGCAGCCCGGCGTCCTTGAGCAGTTCACGAGGTCCTGGGGTCATGGCTCCACCACTCCATCACGTTCTTTTGAATCAGTCAAGAAAACGACTCGTTAAAGTTGTTGCCCGGTCGGGTGAAGATGGCCCCGTGAACGTCGCCCCTTACCTGGCCGTCCTGCGCACCCCGCGCGTACCCGGTCTCATGCTGTTGATGCTGGTCGCGCGCATACCGGCGACGGCGGCGGGCATGACCATCACCATGCACGTGCTGCTCGGCCTGGAGCGCGGCTACGGCGAGGCGGGCCTGGTGGGCGCGCTCAGCACGATCGGCGCCGGGCTGGGCTCGCCGCTGATGGGGCGGCTGGTCGACCGGCGCGGGCTGCGGGCCATGGTGTCCGTGTCGATCGTCACCGAGGGCGTCTTCTGGTTCGTCGCGCCGCAGCTCGACTACCCGGTGCTGCTGGTCACGTGCTTCCTCACCGGCATCACCATCATGCCCGTCATGTCGCTGGGCAGGCAGGTCCTGACCGCCCTGGTGCCCGAGCCGGGCCGGCGCGCCGCGCTGGCGATGGACTCGATGGCCGTCGAGGTCGCGTTCATGGCGGGCCCGGCGCTGGGCGTGGCGCTGGTGACCCAGGCCTCCAGCCGGACCGCCATGTGGGCGATCGGCACGGCGATGGTGCTGGTCGGCGTGGTCCTGTGGGTGGTGGACCCGCCGGTGCGGCACGAAGGCGAGAGCAGCGAGCGCGTGCCGGTCCGGCAGTGGCTCGACGGGCGGCTGGTCGGCGTGCTGATCAGCGCGGGCGGCGCCACGTTCGTGCTGTCCGGCGTCGAGGTGTCCGTGGTGGCGTCCATGCGCGAGCTCGGGCTCACCGGGTGGACCGGCGCGGTGGTCGCGGTGATGTGCGTGGCGTCCCTGGCCGGCGGCTTCGTCTACGGCGCGCTGCCGCGCGTGCCGCCGCTGTGGGCGCTGATGGGCGGCATGGGGCTGCTGGCCATCCCGATCGGCCTGTTCGGCGCCTCGCCGTGGCTGCTGTCGCTGGCCCTGGTGCCGACGAACTTCCTGTGCGCGCCGACGATCACCGCGACCGGCGAGGCGATCACGAAGCACGCGCCCGCTTCGGCGCGGGGCGTGGCGATGGGGTTGCAGGGGTCGGCGTTCACGCTGGGCGTGGCGCTGGGGCAGCCGTTCACCGGGTTCGTGATCGACCACTCCGCGCCGGGGTGGGGGTTCGCGGTGGCGGGGCTGGGCGCGGTGGCGATCGCGCTGGGCACGATCGCGCTGGACCGCCGCACCGCTCTCGCGGGCGCCCTGTGACGTCGCATTCGCCAGGACCGATCAACAGGACATGGACGAGGGCCCGGCGCGCAGCGGCGCCTGCGGCCGTCCCACGCGCAGCGGCCTGCCGTGCAAGGCGGAGGTGCACGGCCGGGCGATCGCCTGCAAGATCCACACCACCGAGCAGGAGCGAACTCTCGCGGACGCCTGTGAACGGGGTTACCGCGAGGGCTACGAGCGCGGTCGCGAATCCGCCGCCTACGGCGAGCGGCTGCGCGTCGAACACCTGGAACGGCGCGTCCGGGAGCCGGAGACGCGCCTCGACCGCGAGACCCGGATCTTCGAGGTCGACGGGGACCAGGTCGTCGGCGTCGGCGGCTACGCCTACCGCTGGGACATGGACCATGACATCCGCGTTCACAACCACCCGAACAGACCAGGGCGAATACCTGGCGGTTCTCCTTGCCCTCGATAACCGGCGACCGACAGACGCGGGGGTTGATCGTGGCACGTACCGGACGAGGGTCGACGGGAGCGCAAAGAACACGGCAACAACTCGCCCGAGAGGCCGAACGCGCGCGGGCAGCGGCGGAACGGCGACACGTGGCAGAGGAGAAAGAGAAGAAGCGACAGCACGTCGAGCAACGCGCGCGGGAAGCCGAGAAGAAGACGATCGGGCTCCGGGACAGGGTTGAACTGCTGGGCGGCATCCTGGTCAACGGACTCGATCGCCCCGCGGCATTGGACTGGAACCGGATGCGGGTGAACGCCGAGTTGCCCGAGCTCGATCTCGGCAAGTGGGCACGCCGCGGAGAGGGAAACCCTCCTGCGGGACGCCGCCCGGCACAACGAGCAGGTCGAAGGTTTCCGGCGAGGGGTGCGGGACCGGCAGAAGGAGCACGTTGAGCGTTACTTGTCAGAGGTGCTCGCAACCGCCCCGCTGCCCGAGAAGTTCCCACGCAGGTACGAGGTGACCTACAACCCGCGTTCCGAACAAGTGGTGGTGCGCTGTGAACTCCCGCCGCGCGAGGTGGTGCCGACCACCGCTTCCTACCGCTACCTGCCGACCAAGGACGAAATCCGGGATATCCCGCGCAAACCCAGGGAGGTGGCCGAGCTCTACCGAAGCATCGTGAGCCAGGTGGCATTGCCGTGCCTACGCGATCTCTTCAACGCGGATCCCTCCCTGGGCTCGATCGGGTTCAACGGGCACGTACCTGCCGTCAACCCCGTCACCGGCGAACAGGAATATCCGTGCATCCTCAGTTTGGAAGTTGCGCGGGACGCTTTTCCCTTGGACGGCAACCTGCACCGCGTGCAGCCCGAGGCGTGTGTGCAGGGCTTGAAGGCAATCGTGTCCAACCACCCGTACGAGCTGGAGCCGATCCAGCCGATCATCGATTTCGACCTGACCAAGTACAAGTTCGTCGAAGGTCTGGACGCCGTGGCGACGCTGGACACCCGTCCGGACCTGATGGACATGTCACCCACCAACTTCGAGCACCTGGTGCGCCAGGTCTCCGAGGCGCAGGGCGCCGAGGGGTGGACCACCGAGCAGAGCAAAGACGACGGTGTCGACGCCGTGATCGTGCGACGCGACCCGTTGGTCGGTGGCTTGAGCATCGTGCAGGCCAAGCGGTACAGCAAAGTGGTCGGCGTGAGCCACATCCGCGAACTCGCGGGCGCGATGGAGGAGAAGAAGGCGGGTCGAGGTGTCCTGGTCACGACCTCCTGGTTCGCCTCCGGGTGCAAGCAGAAGGCCCATGAGCACGGCCGGATCGAACTGATCGACGGGAACCACCTGGTTTACCTGATCAAGGAGCACCTGGGCAAAGACGTCCTGATCGGCATCCCCAACCGCCCCCGGTCGGCGAGCGAAAGGTGACCGGCTTCTCCGCGGGCGCTAGACCAGCTCCCTCAACGCCCGGTAGAGCCGCTCCACGGCGGGGCGGGCGGCCGCGTAGTGCCGCACCGCCCCCTCGTCCGGCTTGACCACCTTCGTCGGCTTGATCAGGTCCGCCGCCGACGTCAGGGACGGCAGCTCGCCCAGCGCCCGCCACGCCAGCAGCGCCGCGCCGACGCCCGAGCCCTCGCTGTCCTCGGCGACCTCCAGCTCCAGCCCCAGCGCCGAGGCCAGCACGGTCGCCCACAGGTCGCTGCGGAACGCGCCGCCGGTCACCCGCACCGCGTGCACGTCCGCCACCGACCGCACCGCGTCCAGCACCAGCGCCAGCTGCTGCGCCACGCCCTCCACCAGCGCCCGGGTCACCTCGGCGCGACCGTGCTCGCGCCGCAGGCCGACCACGGCCGACGACGCGCCCGGGTCCCACCACGGCGCGCGCTCGCCCAGCAGGTACGGCAGGGCCGTCACGCCCGCCGCGCCCACCGGCACCGCGGCGGCCTCCTCCAGCAGCGTCACCACGTCCGCGCCGAACGCCTCCGAGGCCCACTGCGCGACCACGCCGCCGTTGCTCACCGCGCCGCCCAGCACCCACAGGCCGTCGGCGATGGCGTAGCAGAAGACGCGTCCCCCGGCGTCCACGCCGGGCTGGTCGCGGACCACCCGCAGCGCGCCGCTCGTGCCCAGCGACACCGCGGCCACGCCCGGCACCACCGCGCCGACGCCGAGGTTGGCCAGCGGCCCGTCGCCGCCGCCGAGCACGACCGGCGTGCCGCGCACCAGCCCCGGCACGTCGAGGGCGAGCGGGAGCCAGTCGGTGGGCGCGAGCAGCTCCGGCAGCCGGTCCGCGGTCACCCGCGCGTACTCCAGCGCGCCGGGGTGCCAGGTCAGGGAGCGGAGGTCCATCAGGCCGGTGGCCGACCCCGACGAGTGCTCGGTGGTCAGCCGCCCCGTCAGCTCGGCCGCCACGTAGTCCTTCAGCCCGCACCACCGGTCGGCGGAGAAGCCCTGCTCGGCGAACCACGCCAGCTTGACCAGCGGCGACATGGTGTGGACCGGCGTGCCGGTGGCGCGGTGCAGCTCCAGGCCCGCGGCGGTGCCGCGCAACCGCGCGGTCTGCTCGACGGCGCGGTTGTCCGCCCAGCTCAGCGACGGCGTCACCGGCCGGCCGTCGGGCCCCAGGCCGATCAGCGTGTGCATCGCGCCGGTCAGCGCCAGGGCGCGCACGTCGTGCCCCTGCGCGACGACCTCGCGCAACCCGGCCAGCGCCGCGCCCAGCACCTCGTCCGGGTCGTGGGTCGCCTCGCCCGAGGGCGTCGTGCGCATCGGGTAACCGCGCTCCGCCGACGTCACCACGCCCGCGTGCCGGTCGACCGCGATGACCTTGGTCGCCGTCGTACCCAGGTCGATCGCGAGCACCACCTCAGCCATGGTCATGAACCTACCCGGCGCGCACACCGGTGACACGCACAATGCCAACCCACGGGGAAAGAAAACCCCGGGTCGGAATATCGCACAAATACCGAACCCAATCCGACGATTGACGACCCGACCTGCCGACACCCAGGCTGACCAGGCAGTTCATCGAGAAAATTTCTTCTCGCACAGAATACGAGGCAGTCATGGACCGACGATTCCCGCGCTGGTTGGCGGCAGCTGCGCCGCCCTGATCACACCCACCGGCGCGGCCGGCGCGGAAGAGGCCGGCGCCGAAGCGGTCACGGTGGTCCTGGTGAACGTCGGGTCGAACGGCAGCTGCCTCGACCTCTCCTCTTACGCGAGCGGCACCCCGGCCACCCTGTACCCGTGCTACAGCGCGCCGAGCCAGCAGTGGGTCCTGACCGCCGCGGGCAAGATCCGCAACGTCGGCGGCGACGAGTGCCTGGACCTCCAGTCCTACGCCACCGGCACGCCCGCGGTCGTCCACACCTGCTACAGCACGCCCAGCCAGGTGTGGGACGGGGTCTGAGCGGACGCGGGGCCCGAGCGGGCGCGGGCGCCCCGGCGCGAACCGGGGCGCCCGCGCGCCGGGTCAGAGCCGGGTCGCCAGCTCCTCCGCGATCTCGTAGGTGTTCAGCGCCGCGCCCTTGCGCAGGTTGTCACCGCACACGAAGAAGTCCAGCGTGTTCGGGAAGTCCAGCGCCTGCCGCACCCGCCCCACGTACGTGGGGTCCTCGCCCACCACGTCCGCGGGCGTCGGGAACCGCTTCTCCGCCGGGTCGTCCACCAGCACGACGGTCGGCTGAGCCGCGAAGAGCTTGTGCGCCTCGTCGACGGTCACCTCGCGGGCGAACGTCGCGTGCACCGCCAGCGAGTGCGTGGTCACCACGGGCACGCGCACGCAGGTCGCCGACACCTTCAGGTCCGGGATGCCGAGGATCTTGCGGGACTCGTTGCGGACCTTCAGCTCCTCGCTGGTCCACCCCTCGTCCTTCAGGGACCCGGCCCACGGCACCACGTTCAGCGCCAGCGGCGCGGGGAACGGCGAATCGGACACCGGCAGGCCCGCCGCGTCCAGCGCCTCCCGCACGTCGCCCGCCCGGACGCCGACGTCCTTGCCCGCCAGCGCCGAGATCTCGGCGTACAGGCGGTCGACCGCCTCCTGGCCGCCGCCGGACGCCGCCTGGTACGAGGCCACGACCAGCTCGCGCAGCTCGTACTCGCGGTGCAGCGCGCCCAGCGCCGCCATCATCGACAGCGTGGTGCAGTTCGGGTTGGCGATGATGCCCTTGGGCCGGTTGACGACCTCGTCCGCGTTGACCTCGGGCACCACCAGCGGCACCTCGGGGTCCATCCGGAACGCCGCCGAGTTGTCCACCGCGATCGCGCCGCGCGCCACCGCGACCGGCGCCCACTCCGCGGACACCGAGTCCGGCACGTCGAACATCGCGACGTCCACGCCGTCGAACACCTCGGGCGCGAGCGCCTGGACGGTCAGCTCCTCGCCGCGCACGGTGATCTTCTTGCCCGCGGACCGCGGCGACGCGATCAGCCGGATCGCACCCCACGGCACGGACTCCCGGCCGTTGATGATGTCGATCATGACGGTGCCCACGGCGCCGGTGGCGCCGACCAGGGCCAGGACCGGACCCGCGCTCATCGCCCACTCCCCGCGTACACCACGGCCTCCTCGTCGCCGCCCAGCTCGAAGGCGTCGTGCAGGGCGCGCACGGCGTCGTCGAGCTGCGTGTCGCGGCAGATGACCGAGATCCGGATCTCCGAGGTGGAGATGATCTCGATGTTCACCCCGGCCGCGGCCAGGGCCTCGCAGAACTGCGCGGTCACGCCGGGGTGCGAGCGCATGCCCGCGCCGACCAGCGAGACCTTGCCCACGTGCTCGTCGTAGAGCACCTGGTCGAAGCCGATCTCCTCGCGCGCCTTCTCCAGCGCGGCCACGGCGCGGGGGCCGTCGTCCTTCGGCAGGGTGAAGGTCACGTCGGTGCGGCCGGAGACGGCCTGGGAGACGTTCTGCACGACCATGTCGATGTCGAGCTCCGCCTCGGCCACGACGCGGAAGATCCGCGCCGCCATGCCGGGCAGGTCGGGGACCGCGGTCACGGTGACCTTGGCCTCGGACCGGTCGTGCGCGACGCCGGTGATCATCGCCTGTTCCACGGGAAGGTCCTCCACTGACCCGGACACGATGGTCCCGGGCTTGTTGCTGAACGAAGATCGGACGTGCACGGGGACGTTGTAGCGGCGGGCGTACTCGACGCAGCGCAGCATGAGCACCTTGGCCCCGCTGGCCGCCATCTCGAGCATCTCCTCGTAGGTGATGGTCTCCAGCCGCTTGGCGTTCGGCACGATGCGCGGGTCGGCGGAGAACACGCCGTCCACGTCGGTGTAGATCTCGCAGACGTCGGCCTTCAGGGCGGCCGCCAGCGCCACCGCGGTGGTGTCGGTGCCGCCGCGGCCGAGCGTGGTGATCTCCTTGCTGTCCTGGCTGACGCCCTGGAAGCCCGCGACGATCGCGATGGCCCCCTCGGACAGCGCGTCCTGGATGCGGCTGGGCGTCACGTCGATGATGCGCGCCTTGCCGTGCACGGACGTGGTGATCACGCCGGCCTGCGAGCCGGTGTACGAGCGGGCCTCGGCGCCCAGCGAGCTGATCGCCATCGCCAGCAGCGACATGGAGATCCGCTCGCCCGAGGTGAGCAGCATGTCCATCTCGCGGGCGGGCGGCACCGGGGACACCTGGCGCGCGAGGTCGAGCAGCTCGTCGGTCGTGTCGCCCATCGCGGACACCGCGACGACGACGTCGTTGCCCGCCTTCCGGGTCGCGACGATGCGCTCGGCCACCCGTTTGATCCGCTCGGCGCTTCCCACCGAGGAACCGCCGTACTTCTGGACGACGAGCGCCACAGGACCTCTCCTCCCAGGTGCGAAAGCCCAGCTCCCCGGGAGAGTACCCGGCCCGAGGAGTGGACAGGGGGCGCCGTGACCCCCACTACGCTCGTCGCCGTGGCAACCCTGGAGGCCGTGCACGTGGAGCCTGAGGACGCGTCGTCGGTGCGCGGGCGGTTGGCGCGCGTGGCCGGACACCGGGTGTCGCTGCTCCTCGCGCCCGCCGTGCTGTACCTGCTGGTGCGCGAGCTGGGGCTGCTGGCGCTCCGGCTGATGGCCGACCGGTGGGACAAGGACGTCACCGGGGCGCTGACCTCGTGGGACGGGCAGTGGTTCCTGGGCATCGCGGGCGGCGGGTACGGGGACGTGCCGAGCGGGCTGGTCGACGCGTTCGGGCGGCGGTCGGCGGAGACGCCGCTGGCGTTCTTCCCCGGCTACCCGGTCCTGGTGCGGTGGCTGGACGCCCTGCCCGGCGTGGGGACGGTGGGCGCGGCGTTCGCGGTGAGCCTGGTCAGCGGCCTGGTCTGCGCCTACGGGCTGGCGAGGCTGGGCGCCTCGGTGTTCGGCGGGTCGCGGCGGGCCGGGCTGGTGCTGGTCGTGCTGTTCGCGGCGTCGCCGATGTCCGTGGTGCTGTCGATGGCGTACTCGGAGGCGACGTTCTGCGCGCTGGCGGCGTGGTCGCTGGTCGGCGTGGTGGAGCGGCGCTGGCTGCTCGCCGGGCTGTGCTGCGCGGGCGCGGGGCTGGTGCGGCCCACGGCGGGCGCGCTGGTGCTGGCGGTGTGCGCGGCGGCGGCGGCGGCGATCTGGCAGCGGCGCGACGGGTGGCGGCCGTGGGCGGGCGGGCTGCTCGCGCCGCTCGGGCTGGCGGGCTACCTGGGGTACGTCGCGGTGGTGACGGGCCGCTGGGACGGCTGGTTCGCGGTGCAGCGGGACGGGTGGGACTCGCGGTTCGACGGCGGTGCGGCGACGTGGAAGTTCGCGCTGCTCGTCCTGGGCGACCCGCGGTCGGTGCTGGAGCTGGCCACGGTGTGGTTCCTGGTGGCGGCCCTGGTGCTGGTGGCGCTGGGCCTGCGGCGCGGCCCGGAGTGGCCGCTGGTCGTGTACGGGGCCGGCGTGCTGGCGATGGACCTCGGGTCGAACGGGCTGATGAACTCCAAGGCGCGGCTGCTGCTGCCCGCGTTCACGCTGCTCGTGCCGGTGGCACTGGCGCTGGCGCGGCGGCGCACCCCGACGGTGGTGGCGGTGCTGGTGGGGGTGTCGGTGTTCAGCGCGTGGTTCGGCGCCTACGCGATCACGGCCTGGAGGTACGCGATCTGATGGAGGTCAACCCCCTGATCGCCGCCCGGTGGAGCCCCCGGGCGTTCGACGCGACGGCCGAGGTGGGGCCCCCGGTGGTCCGGGTGCTGCTGGAGGCGGCCCGGTGGGCGGCCTCGCACGGCAACACCCAGCCGGCGCGGTTCCTCGTCGGGTACCGCGGTGACGACACGTTCGAGCGGATCTTCGAGGCGCTCCGGCCCGGCAACCGGACGTGGGCGTGGCGCGCGTCGGTGCTGCTGGTGGGCGCGGTGGCCACGGTCGACGAGCGGGGGCCGCTGCCGAACACCGAGTTCGGGCTGGGCCTGGCGGTGCAGAACCTGGTGCTCCAGGCCGTCGAACTCGGGCTGGTCGCGCACCAGGTGGGCGGGTTCTCGCCGGAGGCGCTGCGGGAGGCCTTCGCGATCCCGGGGGACGCGCGGCCGGTCGTGGTGGTCGCGGTCGGGGTGCTCGGGGACGCGGACGACCTGCCGGAGGACCTGGCCGCCCGGGAGCGCCGGGAACGCGTGCGCAAACCGCTGGCCGAAACGGCGTTCACGGGTGAATGGGGTCGCCCGGCTTTCGAGTGACCCGTGCCGATCGCCGTTCCCCCGGAAAAGCCCGGGAAAACGCCGAGGGCTCCCGCCGCAGGGGGGAGGGCGGCGGGAGCCCAAGACGTGCTCGCGGTCGATCGGACCCGGGTTACCGGGCGACGACCCTCGCGAGCAGGTTGGCGACGACGAGCCAGAAGATCGCCGCCAGGCCGTAGTTGACGATGAGGTCGAGGTTCGCGTTGCCCAGCTGGAACAGGCCGGGGAAGAACAACGCGAGCGGCTCGGCCAACTGCTGGATGAACTTGAAGAGCGCGTTGGCCGGGTTCGCCCCAAAGAGGTTCATCAGGATGTAGATGACCTCGATGAGCGCGAACACGGCGCCAACACCGTGGATCACCCGGGCAGCGGTGTAGCTGCCGCTGCGCGTTGAGGTTCGCCATCTGGACATGTCAAGAGGCTGCCCAAGCCACTATCGAGTGAAACTCTTCCGGGTGAAGTTCCACCATCTGGGCGCTCGGTTCCACGTCACCCGGCGATGTGGTTAACCTAGTCGACATGGCACGCGGCCTCCTGCTTCGCCGCCGTGACGGGGTCTGACCAGACCGGCCCCCCGTCGCGGGATCGAGCGTTGCCGCCGGTCGTTCCTCCCACGACCAGCAGGAGAAGCCCCGTCATGACCAGCAACCCCGACGCGTACGCCTCCGGGACCAGCCGCATCCGCACGCCGGCCCGCCCCGTCGAGGGCGCGCCCGCGTGGAACCCGCAGCGCGGCACCTCGATGCCCGTCCACCGCTACCGGCCGTTCCACGAGCTGGTGGAGGTCGTCGACGTGCCGGACCGCACCTGGCCGACCAGGCGGGTCGAGAAGGCGCCCCTGTGGTGCGCGGTCGACCTGCGCGACGGCAACCAGGCGCTGATCGACCCCATGTCGCCCGCGCGCAAGCGCAAGATGTTCGACCTGCTGGTGCGGATGGGCTACAAGGAGATCGAGGTCGGCTTCCCGGCCGCCTCGCAGACCGACTTCGACTTCGTCCGCGAGATCGTCGAGGACGGCGCGATCCCGCCGGACGTGACCATCCAGGTGCTGACCCAGTGCCGGCCCGAGCTGATCAGCCGGACGTTCGAGTCCCTGCGCGGCGCGCCCAAGGCGATCGTGCACTTCTACAACTCGACCTCGGTGCTCCAGCGGCGCGTCGTGTTCAAGGCCGACCGCGAGGGCGTCAAGAAGATCGCCACCGACGCGGCGCGGTTCGCCCTGGAGCAGGAGGAGCTGTACCCGGAGACCGAGTTCCGGTACGAGTACTCCCCCGAGTCCTACACCGGCACCGAGCTGTCCTACGCGCTGGAGGTCTGCGACGCGGTCTCCGAGGTCATCCGGCCGACGCCCGAGAAGCCGCTGATCGTCAACCTGCCCGCGACCGTCGAGATGGCCACGCCGAACGTGTACGCCGACTCGATCGAGTGGATGTCGCGGAACCTGGCGCGGCGCGAGTCGATCATCCTGTCGCTGCACCCGCACAACGACCGGGGCACCGGCGTGGCGGCGGCCGAGCTGGGCTACCTGGCCGGCGCGGACCGCATCGAGGGCTGCCTGTTCGGCAACGGCGAGCGCACCGGCAACGTCTGCCTGGTGACGCTGGGCATGAACATGTTCAGCCAGGGCGTCGACCCGCAGGTCGACTTCTCCGACATCGACGAGATCCGCCGCACGGTCGAGTACTGCAACCAGCTGCCCGTGCCGGAGCGGCACCCGTACGGCGGCGACCTGGTCTTCACCGCGTTCTCCGGCTCGCACCAGGACGCGATCAAGAAGGGCTTCGAGGCCCTGGAGGACGCGGCCAAGGACGCCGGGCAGCACGTGGACGACTTCCCGTGGGAGGTCCCGTACCTGCCGATCGACCCCAAGGACGTCGGGCGGAGCTACGAGGCGGTCATCCGGGTCAACTCGCAGTCCGGCAAGGGCGGCGTGGCGTACCTGATGAAGACCGAGCACCACCTGGACCTGCCCCGGCGGTTGCAGGTGGAGTTCTCCAAGGTCATCCAGGAGGTCACCGACACCAACGGGGGCGAGATCAGCCCCAAGGACATGTGGGACGCGTTCTCCACCGAGTACCTGGACGCCCTGGCCCCGCTGAAGCTGCTGCGCCAGAAGGTCTCCGGCGACGGCAGCGGCCACGAGCGGATCAAGGCCTTCGTGGTGGTCGACGGCGAGACCCAGGAGATCACCGGGACGGGCAACGGCCCGATCGCCGCGTTCGTGGACGCCCTGGCCACGATCGGGTTCGACGTGCGGGTGCTCGACTACTCGGAGCACGCGCTGTCGTCGGGCGACGACGCGCGGGCGGCCGCGTACCTGGAGTGCGCCGTGGGCGACCGCGTGCTGTGGGGCGTCGGGATCGACAGCTCCACGGTGTCCGCGTCGCTGCGCGCGGTGGTCTCGGCCCTGAACCGGGCCAACCGGTAGCAGCGGGCGTCCCCGGCCGCCGTTCGCGCGGCGGCCGGGGAACCCGGTGATCAGCCCCGGGCGGCGTGGTCGAGCCGGGACCGGACGGCCGCGCGGGCGCGGTCGTAGGCGCGCGGGTCGTCGTGCAGGACGGACCGGGCGTTGGCCAGCTCCAGGAACGCGACCAGCTCGAACGCCAGCTGGTCCGGGTCGGGCACGCCGGGCACGGCCGCGGCGGTGTCCCTGACCAGCTCGTGCCACCGGGCGCCCAGTTCGGCGACCTGGTCGCGCACCCGGCCGGGCCGCGCGTCGAACTCGGCCTGCACCGCGTAGAAGAAGCAGCCGCCGGGGAAGGTGCGCCCCTCCGAGTACGCCAGCCAGCCGTCCAGCAGCAGCTCCAGGCGCCCCGGACCGGGCGGCACGGCCAGCGCCGGTTCCACGACCTGCCGGACGAAGATCGCCGCCGCCGCGCGCACGGTGGACAGCTGGAGCTCCTCCTTCGAGCCGAAGTGCGCGAACACGCCGCTCTTGCTGACCTCCAGCTCGGTCGCCAGCCGCCCGATCGACAGGCCCTCCAGGCCCTCGACCGACGCGATCTCCGCGGCGCGCCGCAGGATCTGCCGCCGCGTCTGCTCGCCGCGCTCCACCCGTCCGTCGACCTTCACGACCCCACGCTAACCCCTCGCGCGCCGGCGTCCCTTGACCGCGATCAAACTAACTGTACGATCGTTCGTACAAGTTGAAGGGGGAACCGATGGACCTGCTGGAGCTGAACCGCTCGGCGCTCGACCTGAACCTGGAGCTGTGGGCGGAGGTGGGCGAGGACCGCCTCGACCTGGACACGCCGTGCGGCGGCTGGACCGTCTACGAGCTGATGCGCCACCAGGTGGAGACGACGCTGTCCTTCACCGCCGCCGCGCTGGAGACCGGGCCGATCGAGCCCGCGAGCGACGACATGCTCACCGCCTACCGGATGGCCGCCGACGCGGCGACGGAGGCGTTCCGCGCGGACGGCTTCCTCGACCGCACCGCCACGTTCCCGGGCTACGGCCCGCGCCGGGGCAAGGACCTGGTGGCCGCGCACTTCGTCGACAACCTGGTGCACGCCTGGGACCTGCGCCGCGCCCTCGGCGTCGACGCCACCCTGGACCCGGACCTGGCCGACGCCGCCCACCGCATGGCCCTGCGCTACCCCGACACCCCGGACGTCCGGGGCCCCGGCGCCGCGTTCGCCCACCCGGTCCCCGTCCCCGAGGACGCCCCCGTCACCGACCGCCTGGTGGCCCTGCTGGGCCGCTCCCCCACCTGGCCCGCCTGAAACCGCGCGAGTCGTACGTCCGGACTCATCGTGTCGTACGTCCAAGACCCCCGAGTTGCATGTTCACGACCGATGCGGGGGGCGCGAACGCTGAACTCGGGGGTCCTGGACGTACGACACGCGAGGTCTGGACGTACGACTCGCGCGGTTTTTGGGGGGAGGGGGCGCCCGGCTGGGGGGTGGGCGCCCCCTTCGGGTCAGGGGTTGAGGATCTCGGTCACCGAGGACGGGCCGATCAGGGGGATGTCGGGGGAGATGCCCTCCTCCTCCACGAGGACCGGTTCGACCTCGTGGGGGCGGAGCTCGCCGGACCGGATCCCCTCCGCCCAGTGGCACGCCACCTTGTGCCCCGGCAGCACCTCGCGCAGCGCGGGCCGCTCGGTGTCGCACCTGGTGGCCTGCCGCCACGGGCACCGGGTGTGGAACCGGCAGCCGGACGGCGGGTTGGCGGGCGACGGCAGGTCGCCGGTCAGCAGGATCCGCTCCCGGCGGTCCTCCACCAGCGGGTCCGGCACGGGGATCGCCGACAGCAGGGCCTTGGTGTACGGGTGCAGCGGCTCGGCGTACAGGGCGTCCGAGGTCGCCTCCTCCACCATCCCGCCCAGGTACATCACGCCGACCCGGTCGGAGATGTGCCGCACCACGGCGAGGTCGTGCGCGATCACCAGGTAGGTGAGGCCGAACTCGTCCTGGAGCTCCTCCAGCAGGTTGACCACCTGCGCCTGCACCGACACGTCCAGCGCGGACACCGGCTCGTCGGCGATGATCAGGTCCGGCTCCACGGCCAGCGCCCGCGCGATGCCGATGCGCTGCCGCTGGCCGCCGGAGAACTCGTGCGGGTACTTGCGCAGCGACGTGACGGGCAGGCCGACCGCCGACAGCAGCGAGCGCAGCCGCTTCCCGGTCGCCTCCCGCCCCTTGTCCAAGCCGTGCGCCCGCAGGCCCTCGACCAGGATCGACTCCACGGACTGCCGCGGGTCCAGGGACGACATGGGGTCCTGGAACACCATCTGCATCCGCCGCCGCATCTGCCGCAGCGACTCGCCCTTGAGGCCGACGAGGTCCGTGCCGTCGAACACCACGCGGCCCGCGGTGGGCTCGACCAGGCGCAACATGCCGCGCCCGAGGGTCGACTTGCCGCAGCCCGACTCGCCGACGAGCCCGTAGGTCTCGCCGCGCCGGATGTTCAGGTCCACCCCGTCGACGGCGTAGACGTGGCCGACCGTGCGGTCCACCACGAAGCCCCGCTTGATCGGGAAGTGGACCTTCAGGCCCTCGACCGACACCAGCGACTCGCCCGCGGCGTGGTCCCCGGTGGCGGTCGGTTCGACAGCCGCGGTCATGCGGGCACCTCCTGGGCGGCGGGCGTTCCCGGCAGCACCGGGTTGTGGCAGCGCAGCGCGCGCAGGTCGGCCCGCTCCAGCGCCGGGGTGACCTCGCGGCACACCGGCAGCGCGTTCGGGCAGCGCGGTGCGAAGGCGCACGCGTGGTCCCACGGGATGTTGTCCGAGACCGAGCCCTTGATGGGGGTCAGCTTCTCGCCGCGCGGGGCGTCGAGGCGGGGGATGGACGCGAGCAGGCCGTGGGTGTACGGGTGCCGCGGCTCGGCGAACAGCGGGTGCCGCTCGGCCTCCTCCACGACGCGGCCGCCGTACAGCACGTTGACCTCGTCGCACAGGCCCGCGACCACGCCCAGGTCGTGCGTGATCATGATCAGCGCCGTGCCGGTGTCCCGGACCAGCTCCTTGAGCAGGGCCAGGATCTGCGCCTGGATCGTCACGTCCAGCGCGGTGGTCGGCTCGTCGGCGATGAGCAGCCGGGGCCGGCACGCCAGCGCGATGGCGATCAGCGCGCGCTGCCGCATCCCGCCGGACAGCTGGTGCGGGTACTCGGTCAGCCGCCG
Source organism: Saccharothrix xinjiangensis (assembly GCF_039527585.1). Classification (NCBI taxonomy): domain Bacteria; kingdom Bacillati; phylum Actinomycetota; class Actinomycetes; order Pseudonocardiales; family Pseudonocardiaceae; genus Saccharothrix; species Saccharothrix xinjiangensis. Next base: position 616,910 of record NZ_BAAAKE010000001.1, read on the forward strand.
CTGCGGGTCGGGGATGCCGACCTTGTCCAGCAGCTCCGCCGCCTCCACCATCGCCTGCTTGCGCGGCATGTTCCGGTGCCGCTCCAGGACCTCGGTCACCTGCAACCCGATCGGGATCACCGGGTTCAGCGACGACAGCGGGTCCTGGAACACCATGCCCAGGTCGCGGCCGCGGCGGTCCCGCATCTCCCGGTTGCTCAGCTTGAGCAGGTCCGTGCCCTCGAACTTCACCGAGCCGGTGACCTTGTTGCCGCGCGAGGGCAGCAGGCCCATGATCGCCAGCGACGTCACGGACTTGCCGCAGCCGGACTCGCCGACCAGGCCCACGGTCTGCCCGGGGTCCACGTCGAAGGAGACGCCGTCGACGGCGCTGAACGGTTCGGACCCACGGCGCTGGAACACCACGCGCAGGTCACGCACTTCGAGCATCGCCACCGCGGTTCACCTCCTGTTCTTCGGGTCGAGGGCTTCGCGCAGCGACTCGCCCAGCAGCGTGAACCCGAGCGCCACGATGATGATCGCGATGGCCGGGTAGAACGCCAGCTCGGGTCGAACGTCGATCCAGCGCTGCGAGTTGCCCAGCATCAGGCCCCACTCCGCGCGGTCCGGGTCGGGGTCGCCGAGCCCGAGGAACGACAGCGACGCGGCCTCGATGATGGCGGTCGCCAGGGTCAGCGTGGCCTGCACGATGACCGGGCCGAGCGAGTTCGGCAGCATGTGCCGGAACACGATCGTCCTGCGCTTCACGCCCAGCGCGGTCGCCGCCAGCACGTGGTCGCTGTGCCGCTGCGCCAGCATCGCGCCGCGCAGCAGGCGGGCGAAGATCGGCACCGTGGTCACGGCCACCGCGATGATCACCGTGGTCTGGCTGCCCCGGCTGGCCAGCGCCGCGATCGAGATCGCCAGCAGCAGGCTCGGGATGGACAGCATGATGTCGGTGAACCGCATCAGCCAGCTGTCCACCCAGCCGCCGAACGCGCCCGCCGCGCCGCCGATCAGCATGCCGAGCACGAGGCCGATGAGCGTCGCGCCCACGCCGACGAACAGCGACTGCTGCGCGCCGACCAGCAGCCGGCTGAAGAAGTCGCGGCCCAGCTCGTCGCTGCCGAGCAGGAAGCCGGGCATCGGACCGGGGATGAAGTCGGCGCGCAGGCCGTCGACCAGCTCCGGGTACCGGCGGTAGGGGTCCTTGGGCGCGATGAAGGGCGCGACCACCGACAGCGCCGCGAACAGCAGCACGATCACCGCGCCGATGATCGCGACGGGGCTGCGGGCCATGCGCCTGAGCGCGTCGGCCGCCAGGCTGGTGCCCGCGGACTCGGCCAGTTCGTCGACTCGCCGCTTCTTGCGGTTCAGCAGTGTCATCATGACGTCCGCACCCTCGGGTCGATGATCGCGTAGGAGACGTCGACCAGCAGGTTCACCAGGACGTACACCACCGCCGCCAGCAGCAGCAGCGCCTGGAGGCGCGGGTAGTCGCGGCGTTCGATGCCCTGGGCGAGCAGCGACCCGAGGCCGCCCCACACGAACACCCGCTCGGTGAGGACGGCGCCGCCGAGCAGCAGCCCGGTCTGGAGGCCGATGGTCGTGGACACGGGCAGCATCGCGTTGCGCAGCACGTGCCTGCGCCGCACGATCGGCGCCTGGAGGCCCTTGGCGTTGGCGGTGCGGACGAAGTCCTCGTTGAGCACGTCGAGCACCGACGCCCGGGTGATCCGCACGATGACCGCGAGCGGGATCGTGCCCAGCGCGATCGCCGGCAGCACCAGGTGCCACAGCGCGTCGGCCGAGGCGTCCCACTCCTGGGTGAGGAGGCCGTCGAGCACGGCGAAGTTCGTCACGCGCGTCGCCTCGATCGTGACGTCCTGCCTGCCCGAGGGCGGGAACAGCGCGAGGTCCTGGGCGAAGACCTGCTTGAGCAGGATGCCGAGGAAGAACACCGGGACGGCGACGCCGACGAGCGTGCCGATCACGGTGGCGTTGTCGAGGAAGCGGCCGCGGTAGCTGGCCGCCATGTAGCCGAGCGGGATGCCCAGCACGATGGCGAACAGCAGCGCCGCGAGGGACAGTTCGATGGTCGCGGGCAGCGCCCGGCCGATCTCGGCCAGCACCGGCTCACCGCTGATCAGCGAGCTGCCGAAGTCCCCCGTGAGCACGCGCCCGAGGAACTTGAAGTACTGGATGAACAGGGGCTGGTCGAGCCCGAGCACCTTGTTGAGCGCGTCGATCTTCTCCGGCGTCGCCTTGTCGCCGAGCAGCGCGCCGGCGGGACCGCCGGGCAACGAGCGCAGCCAGATGAACACCAGCAGCGAGAGGACCAGCAGCGTGGGGATCGCCTGGAACAGGCGACGGACTATGAATCGCAGCATGATGGAAACCCCTTGGACAGCAGTGGTGGCGCCCGGGTCGCGGGCGCCACCACCGGCCGTCCAGTCGGATCAGCCCTTGCTCACCGTGTCGAAGCGCTCGTCGGTGAGCGGGCTGGGCACGAGGCCCGAGATCTTGCTGCTCACCACGATCGCCGGCGGCGAGTGGGACACGGGGACCGCGGGCAGGAACTTGCTCATGAGGTCGCGGCTGACCTGCTTGTAGGCGTCGGCGTGCTCGGTCTGGTCGACCACCGCGTCGGCCGCCGAGATGGCGTCGAACAGGGCCGGGTCGTTGAAGCCGAACTCGGGCTTCTCGCGGCCGAAGAACGTGCCGATGAAGTTGCCGGCGTCGTTGTAGTCACCGGTCCAGCCGAGCAGGTGCAGGTCGTGCTTGCCGAACTTCTGCACGTCGTCCTTGTAGCCGCCGTTCCACGGGCGGGAGACCAGCTCGACGTTGATGCCCGCGGCCTTGAGGTCGTCGGCGATGACGGCCGCCAGCTCGGTCGGGTTCGGCATGTACGGCCGGGAGACCTCGGTCGGCACGTAGAACTTCAGCGACAGGTTGCCCGCGCCGGCCTGCGCCAGCAGGTCCTTGGCCTTGGCCAGGTCGTACGGGTACTCCTGCGCGTCGTCGGCGTAGCCGGCGACCGTGTCGGGCATGAACTGGGTGGCCACCTGCGCGCCGGCGGGCAGCTTGGTCTTCACCAGCTGCTCGCGGTTCACCGCGTGGGCGATGGCCTGGCGGACCTTCAGGTCCTTCAGCGCCGGCGTGTTGGTCCCGTTGATGCCCAGGTACAGGATGTTGAACGCGGGGCGCGGGGTGACGTTGAAGCCGTCGCCCTTGAGCGAGTTGTAGTCCGCCGGGCTCGGCAGGTCGTAGCCGTCGATCGTGCCGGCCTTCAGCTCCTGCTTGCGGGCGTTCTCGTCCGGGATGATCTTGAAGATCAGCTTGTCGAGCTTGGCCTTCTCACCCCAGTACTCGTCGTTGCGGACCAGGGTGATGGTCTTGTTGGCCCGGTCGAAGCTCTCGAACTTGAACGCGCCGGTGCCCGTCGGGTGCTCGGTCGCGTAGGCCGGGTAGCTGAACGAGTCGCCGGACTGCTGGACGCTGTCCGCTTCGTACTTCTTCAGCGCGTCGGGGCTGGAGATGGACAGCGCGGTCAGGCCGAAGGCCGCGGGGAACGCGCCCTTGTACTTGTTCAGGTTGACGACGGCGGTCGACTCGTCCGTCGCCTCGCAGGACTTGTAGATCGGGTCGCCCGCGGCGTCGCCCTCGTTGGCGGCGAAGCCCTCGAACACGTCGCCGTAGTAGATCATCTGGCTCTGGGCGGCGGCGCCCTTGATGTTGAACCAGCGATCGAAGTTGAAGCAGACCGCTTCGGCGTTGAACGCGGTGCCGTCGTGGAATTTCACATTTTTCCGCAGTGTGAACGTCCACGACGTGCCGTCGCTGTTCGGTTCCCACTTCTCGGCCAGGCCGGGAGCCAGCTCCGCGGTGCCCCGTTTGTAGGTGATGAGGGTGTCGAACATCTGGCGGATAGGCCGGAAGCTCTCACCGTCGTCGTTGAAGATCGGGTCGAAGTTCTTGGGCTCGCCCGCGGCGCCGAAGACCATCGTGCCGCCGGTCTGACCGGTCCCGGCGTCTCCCCCACGTTCGGATTGCGCACAGGCGGACAGTGCGAGCACAGCGACGCCGGTCAGGCCGATCGCGGCCGTCCAGCGTCGTCGTGCCGTTCGGGAATGAGCCATCAAACACCCCTATGGAAATCCGGGATCTCTCGGTGTGGTCAGGGACCCTAACCGGTCGCCACAACCCTTCTGTGACAGCACAGGTCACGATCCGGCCACGTGGCCTCCTATTCTCATACATACGGTCCACTCGCGCTGACCCAACGTGACCACGGTGGATCCGGCAAACGCTCTCCTACGCTGTACAACGGACAACAGAAACCCCCACTCGCGCGGAGGGAGGTCGCCGGTGAGCCCAGTGGTCGAGTTCCGCCTCCTCGGGCCGCTCCAGGTGCTGGTCGACGGCGAGCAGCTGGCGGTCCGGGCGGGGCGGCAGCGCTCGCTGCTGGTGTCGCTGCTCATGCGGGCCGGGGCCGGGGTTTCGGTGGACGAGCTGGCGGAGCACATCTGGGGCGCCGACCCGCCCGCGCGGGCCCGCGGCACGCTCCAGACGTACGTGATGAGGCTCCGGCAGGTGCTCGGGCCCGCCGTGCCGATCCGGACCGTGCCCGACGGGTACCTGATCGACGTCGACGAGCGCACGATCGACGTGATGCGGTTCGAGCAGCTGGTCGAGGAGGGCGAGCGGGAGCGGGCCGCGGGCAGGCTGGAGCCCGCGTCGGCGATCTTCGCCGCGGCCCTGGCGCTGTGGCGGGGCCCGGCGATGGTGGACGTGCCGTCGGAGGTGCTGCACCGCGACGAGGTCCCGCGCCTGGGCGAGCGCAGGCTGCACGCCGAGGAGCGCCGGCTGGAGGTGGACCTGGAGCTGGGCAGGCACGCCGAGCTGGTGCCCGAGCTGTACCGGCTGACCGCCGAGCACCCGCTGCGGGAGCGGCTGTGGTCGCTGCTGATGGTCGCCCTGTACCGGTCGGGGCGGCAGGCCGACGCGCTCGCCGCGTACCGCAGGGTCGGCGACCTGCTGGCCGAGGAGCTGGGCATCGACCCCGGCGACGAGCTGCGGCGCGTGCACCAGCAGGTGCTGAGCTCCTCCCCCGCGCTCGGCGCGGGCCAGTCCGCGCCCAGCGCGCGCGAGCGGGTGGTGCCCTCGCAGCTGCCCGCCGACATCGGCGACTTCGTGGGCCGCGAGCAGGCCGTCCAGCTGATCGAGGCGCTGCTGCGCACCGCGCAGGGCGTGCCGGTGGTCACGCTGGCCGGGCCGCCGGGCGTGGGCAAGACGGCGCTGGCCGTGCACGCGGCGCACAAGCTGCGGCACTTCTTCCCCGACGGGCAGCTGTACGTGAACCTGCGCGGGTACGCCCCGGGGCCGCCGCTGAGCGCGGTCGACGTGCTGCCGCGGTTCCTGCGGGCGCAGGGCGTGCCGCCGGGCGAGGTGCCGCTGGACCAGGACGAGCAGGAGGCGATGTTCCGGTCGCGGCTGACCGACCAGCAGGTGCTGCTGGTGCTGGACAACGCGGCCAACGCCGAGCAGATCCGGCCGCTGCTGCCCGGCTCGCCGGGGTGCGCGGTGCTGGTGACCAGCCGGGACACCCTGCGCGGGCTGGCGGTGAGCCACGCCGCGTCCAACGTGCGGCTGGACGTGCTCGACCGGCCCGAGACGCGGGCGCTGCTGGCCGGGATGCTCGGCGAGGACGTGGTGGCCGCCCAGTCCGGGCCCGCCGACGAGCTGGCCGACCTGTGCGCGCACCTGCCGCTCGCGCTGCGCATCGCGGCGGCCAACCTGCTGTCCCGGCCGGAGATCACCATCGCCTCCTACGTGGAGGAGCTGCGGGCGGGCGACCGGCTGGCGGCGCTGGCCGTGGAGGGTGACGAGCGGGCCGCCGTGCACGCGGCGTTCGACCTGTCCTACACCGCGCTGAAGCCCGAGCTGGCGGCGCTGTTCCGGCTGCTCAGCCTGGCCCCCGGCGACATCACGCCGGACGTGGCGGCCGCCCTGGGCGGGCTGACCACGCAGGACGCCCGGCGCCGCCTCGACCGGCTGGCCACCGCGAACCTGGTCGACAACCACGCGCCCGGCCGCTACCAGTTCCAGGACCTGCTGCGGGACTACGCGGCCGAGCGGCTGGAGTTCGAGGACGACCCGGCCGAGCGGGACCAGGCCGTGCGGCGGCTGCTGGACTGGTCGATCAGGTCCGTGGACAACGCGACGGACGCGTTCAAGAGCACCCTGCTGCGGCTGCCTCGGACCGGCGCGGCGGCGGGCGTGACGCCCCGGCTGTTCGCGTCCTCGGCGGAGGCGCTGGCCTGGCTCGACGCCGAGCGGGGCAACCTGGTGGCGCTGGTCGTGCACGCGGCCGACCGGATGCCCGACCCGGACGTGTGGCAGCTGGCCGACGCGCTGCGCCGCTACTTCTACCCGACCGGGCTGCCGGTGGAGTGGCTGGCCACGGCCAGGGCGGGCCTGGCGGTGGCGCAGGCGACGCAGGACCCGGTCGGCGAGGTGGCGATGCTGTCCTCCCTGGGCACGCTGTACTGGGCGATCGGCCAGCACCGGGTGGCCGTGGACCACTTCCGCCGCACCATCCCGATCCAGCAGCGCACCGGCGCCGCGCCCGCCGCGGAGGCGGCCGTGCTGGCGAACCTGGGAGCGGTCTACATCGAGGTCGGCGAGCTGGAGCTGGCGGCCGACCACCTGGAGCGGGCCCTGGTGATCACCCGGTCCATCGGCGCGCTCCAGCAGGAGGGCATCGCGCAGCTCAACCTCGGCGGCGTCTACATGCAGCTCGGGCAGCTGGACCGGGCGGTGTCGTCGTTCGAGGGCGCGCTGGACGTCGGCAACCGGCTGGGCGCGTGGATGACGCAGGCCGACAGCCACCGGGCGCTGGCCGAGGCGCACCTGTTCCTGGGCGAGCCGGAGCGGGCGGCGCGGCTGTACGAGCGGTGCGGCGAGCTGTACGAGCGGGCCGGCGCGCGGCGGTTCGCGCACTTCTCGCACGAGGGCCTGGCGCTGGCCTGCCTGATGCGCGGCATGTTCGCCGAGGCGGCGGCGGAGGCGGGCCGGGCGGTGGCCATCGCGGAGGGCCTGGACAACCTCAAGGGCGTGTGCGACGCGACGAACGCCCTGGGCGAGGCGCTGTGCGGGCTGGGGCGGCTGGACGAGGCGGTGGAGCGCACCACCGAGGCGCTGCGGGTCGCCGAGGAGACCGGCTACCCGATGGGCATCTGCGTGGCCCGCCGCGGGCTCGCGCTGGCCCACCGCGCGGCGGGCAGGCTCGACGAGGCCCGCTACTCGGCGCACCAGGCCCTGGACAGCGCCGTCCGCTACCGGCTGCGGCTGGCCGAGGTGGACGTGCTGACCGTGCTGGGGCGGGTGCGGCTGGACCAGGGCGACCCGGCGCAGGCGCTGGACCTGGCGCTGCGGGCGCTGGAGCTGAGCCGGAACACGGGCCAGCGGTTCGTGCGGGCGCGGGCGGAGCACCTGGTGGGCGACGCGCTGGCCGTCTCGGGCGACCGGGACGGCGCGGTGGCGCGCTGGCGGGCGGCGCTGGACGGGTTCGGCGCGGTCGGCTGCCCGACGGAGGCCGAGGTCGTGCGCCGGCAGCTCGGGTAACCCCCGGGCCCGCGGCGCTCAGGCGACCGTCAGCCCCCGGGCCCGCGGCGCTCAGGCGACCGTGACGACGCGGGTGGCGCGCTCCCTGGCGCCGTCCACGGCGAACCAGCCGCGCTCGAACGCCTGCCAGCGCTCCAGGTGGGCGCGGCTCGCCTCGCCGTCCCGGGCCACGGCCCTGGCCAGCCGCTCCGCCGGGTCCGGCAGCTCCACCCAGACGGCCTCGTCCAGGCGCGGCGCGATGGCGCGCCGCGCGGCGGACACGCCCTCGACGACCAGGGCGCCCGCGACCGGCACGGTGACCCACTCGCCGAGCCGCGGCCACCCCTCGGACCAGTCCATGCGCCGGTAGCGCCCCGGCTCGCCCCGCCACAGGGGCTCCAGGACGCCGTGCAGCAGGCGCGGCCACCACGCGACCGGGTCGGTCCACGTGGCGAAGTGGTCGGTCGGGACCACCGGCGCGCCCAGCTCCCCGGCCAGCCGCGCCGCGTAGGTCGACTTGCCCGAGCCGGACGGGCCGTCGACCGCGACGAGCCTCACATGCTGCGCCGGCCGGACAGCGCCCGGCCGAGGGTCAGCTCGTCGGCGAACTCCAGGTCACCGCCCATCGGCAGGCCCGAGGCCAGCCGGGTGACGGTGAGACCGGGGAAGTCGCGCAGCATCCGCACCAGGTAGGTGGCGGTCGCCTCGCCCTCGGTGTTGGGGTCCGTGGCGATGATGATCTCGTTGACGTCCGTGCCGATGCGGGTGAGCAGCTGCTTGATCCGCAGCTGGTCCGGCCCGACGCCCGACAGCGGGTCGAGCGCGCCGCCCAGGACGTGGTAGCGACCCTTGAACTCCCGGGTCCGCTCCACCGCGAGCACGTCCTTCGGCTCCTCCACCACGCAGATCAGCGTCAGGTCGCGACGCGGGTCGCGGCAGATGCGGCAGGTCGTCTCGGCGGAGACGTTGCCGCACACGTCGCAGAACACCACGCCGTCCTTGACCTTCTGCAAGGCGTCCTGGAGCCGGCCGATGTCGGCCGGTTCCGCGGCGAGCAGGTGGAAGGCGATGCGCTGCGCGCTCTTGGGACCGACGCCCGGCAGCCGGCCGAGTTCGTCGATCAGGTCCTGGACGGGCCCCTCGTACATCAGCCGAACAGCTTCCCGAGACCGCCGAGGTCGTCCATCCCGCCCATGCCCGCGGCCAGCGGGCCCATCTTCTGGGCGGCCAGCTCCTGGGCGGCTCGGTTCGCGTCGCGCACGGCGGCGACGACCAGGTCGGACAGCGTCTCGACGTCGTCCGGGTCGACCACCTTCGGGTCGATCTCCAGTCGCTTGAGCTCACCGCCGCCGGACACCACCGCGGTCACCAGACCACCGCCCGCGGTGCCGGTCAGCTCGGACTCGGCCAGCTCCTGCTGGGTGGCCGCGAGCTTCTGCTGCATCTCCTGCGCCTGCTGGAGGATCTGCTGGATGTTGGGCCCACCGGGTTGCACCGCGGGTTCCTCTCTTCCGGGTTTGCCGCCGTTCACCAGCGTAGCCGCGTCGATCAGCCCTTCAACGGGCGAGCACCCAGCTCGTCGGCCAGGAGCTTGAGCACGACGGCCTCGGGGTCGAGGCCCTGGCTGCCCTCCTCGGTCGGCCGGGCGGCCTCGGCGAGCATCTCCTCCTCGTCGACGGGCTCCGGCGGCAGGGGGTCGTCGGGCTCGGGCGGCTCGGGCGGCGGCGGGATGTCGTCGGCGGGCGCCGACGAGGTCGACGGGCCCTGCCTGGACGGCTCGGACCGGCGCGGCTGGGCCTGGCTGGGCCTGGTCGGGGCGGGTCGCTGCGGTTTCTGCTGCGCCGGGCGGGCGGGTGCGGCGCTCGGCTCGCCGTGCACGCACTTCACCTGCCACGCGCCACCCAGGACCTTGGCGAGCGCGGCGGCGATGGCGTCGGCGTTGCGCGGTTCGGCCAGGCGGCGGGCCAGCGGGGCGGACGGGTGGGTGAGGGTGACCACCGTGCCGTCCACGTCGGCCACGGCGGCGTTGGTGAGCATCGCCTCGGTGCTGCGGCTGGCCCCGCGGACCACGCCCAGCAGCTCCGACCAGCGCCGGCGCAGCTCGGCCACGTCGACGCCCGCCGAGGCGGCGGGGGCGGGTTCGGTCGGTGCGGGTGCTGTCGGGGCCGGGGCGGCGGGGGTCTCGGCGGCGGGGGCCTGCGGTTCGGGCGCCGGCGCGGGTCGTTCCGCCGGTCGGACCGGGGGCGCGGCCGGGTGGTCGGCCGGCTCGGGCGCCGGGGCCTGCGGCTCCGATGGGCGGGACGCGGCCGGCTGGGGCGCGGCCGGCTGGGGCGCGGCCGGCTGGGGCGCGGCCGGCTGGGGCGCGGCCGGCTGGGGCGCGGCCGGCTGGGGCGCGTGAACCTGCGGTGCCGGGGCCTGGGGCGGGGCGGCCTGCGGTGCGGCGTCCTGGGGCGCGGCCTGCGGCGGGACGGTGTGGAGCGCGGCGGCAGGAGCGGCCTGGGACGCGGTGGCGTGAGGAGCGGCCTGGGGTTCGGCGGCGTGGGGTTCGGCGGTCTGCGGCGCCTCGGGGCCCCGCTGCGAGGGGCGCTGGAACATCCGCCCGGCAGCGGGTCCGCCGCCGTTCGCGGGCCCTGAGCCGTTCGCGTGCGCGCCGCCCGAGCCGCCGGCCGGCGGTCCGTGGCGCTCCAGCTGCTCGACCCGCTGGAGCAGGCCCGACTCGACGTCGCCCACCGAGGGCAGCAGCATCCGCGCGGCGACCAGCTCCAGCAGCAGCCGGGGCGCGGTGGAGCCGCGCATCTCGGTCAGGCCCTGGTGCAGCACCTCGGCCCACCGGGTGACCGTCGCCGGCCGGGTCGCCTCGCGCTGGGCCGCCATCTTGGCCAGCTCGTCGGCCGGCGCGTTCACCAGCCCGCGCTCGCCCGCGTCCGGCACCGCGTGCAGCAGCACGAGGTCGCGCAGCCGGTCCAGCAGGTCCGAGGCGAACCGGCGCGGGTCGTGGCCCGCCTCCACCAGCCGGTCGATGGTGCCGAACACGGCCGAGCCGTCGCCGTGGGACAGGCCGTCCACCACGTCGTCGATCAGCGCCACGTCGGTCACGCCGAGCAGCGAGATCGCCCGCTCGTACCTGACGCCCTCGGGCCCGGCGCCGGACAGCAGCTGGTCCATGACCGACTGCGTGTCCCGCGCCGAGCCGCCGCCGGCCCTGATGACCAGCGGGAACACCGCCGGCTCGACCGCCACGCCCTCGGCCGCGCAGTTCCGCTCCAGCAGCGCCCGCATGTCCCTCGGGGGGATCAGCCGGAACGGGTAGTGGTGGGTGCGCGAGCGGATGGTGGGCAGCACCTTGTCCGGCTCGGTGGTGGCGAAGATGAAGATGAGGTGCTCGGGCGGCTCCTCCACGATCTTCAGCAGGGCGTTGAAGCCCTGCGTGGTGACCATGTGGGCCTCGTCGATGATGAACACCCGGTAGCGCGACTCGGCGGGCGCGTAGAACGCCTTGTCGCGCAGCTCGCGGGCGTCGTCGACGCCGCCGTGGCTCGCCGCGTCCAGCTCCACCACGTCCACGCTGCCCGGCCCGTTGGGCGCGAGGCCGACGCACGAGTTGCACTCGCCGCACGGCTCGGGCGTCGGCCCGGTCACGCAGTTCAGCGAGCGCGCCAGGATGCGGGCGCTGGAGGTCTTGCCGCAGCCGCGCGGCCCGGAGAACAGGTAGGCGTGGTTGACCCGGCCCGCGCCCAGGGCGGTGCGCAGCGGGTCGGTGACGTGCTCCTGCCCGACCACCTCGCCGAAGGTGGCCGGACGGTACTTGCGGTAGAGGGCGAGCGCCACGTCGGCGACCTTACCGGGAGGGTCCGACATCGCCGCCGGGCCGGGCGAGAAGACAAAAGGGGACCCCGTGCACCCACCAGAGCCCACTTATCCTTGCTGCCTTCCGGCCCTGGGGAGGTTCATGGGGTGTGTGCCGCACGAGGTCCGAAGCCAGTGTAGCCAATCGCCCTGGACGGCTTCACACCGGGCACGGGAAACTCTTCACCGACATCGGCAACTCCCGGTGAAGGAGGAACGCCATGAGGGTCCTGATCCTCGCGTGCGCCACCCTGCTCCTCGCCGCCGGCACGGCGGCGGCCGACCCGGTCGTGCCCAGGCACGCCATCGTCGTCTGCCAGACGGCGAGCTTCTACGGCAACTACAACCACGCGTCCGGCCCGGTCGAGTTCAAGCGGACGCTGACCTACGGCAACAAGATCGGCCACACGCCCGGCGCCCACCCCGTCTACAACGGCTGGGCGGCGAGCATGGACTTCGGCCCCAACGACTGGGGCTACCTCCGCGCCGAGTGCATCGGGGGTTACGACTCGTGGTGAGCAAAGCGCTGCTCGTGGCGGCGGTCGCCCTGGTGGCGACCGCCGCACCCGCCCAAGCGGCCAACGGCACCGTCGGTGAGCGCGAGACCGTGTGCGCGACCGACCTCTACGTCCGCACCGCGCCCAACGACGGCCCGTGGATGGGCACCCTCTACCGGGGTCAGACGTTCCTGGTGAAGGGGCCCAAGGTCGGCAACTACGTCTACGGCTTCGCCTACGGCCACATCAACGCGAACGGCTGGGTGGCCGACGGCTGGTTCTGCTAGAGCCCGAGCGCCTGGCCGAACAGCGGCACGGCGTGGTCGAGCGCGTAGGCCGTGCCGAGCGTCGAACCGCTGGAGAAGGCGTTGACCAGGGCTTTGTCCTCCAGGACCAGCGCCTTCTCCGGCACCAGCGGGTTGGCCTTGAGCGCGCTCGCGTCGCCGCCGATCGGGAACAGCACGGTCAGGTCGGCGTCGAGCAGGTCGAGCCGCTCCGCCGAGATGTCGACGTAGAACGAGCCGGACGCCAGGTCCTCGACGTCCTGGCGCGGCGTGAAGCCGATGGCCTTCATGAAGTCGGTCCGGGCGTCGCCGGAGACGTACGCGCCGAACTTGCCGTCGAAGTACGCGCCGACGACGGTGGACTTGCCGTCGAACTTCTTGTTGTCGGCGAACTTCGCCTCCAGGTCGCTGACGAGCTCCCGGCCCTCGTCCTCCTTGAACAGGGCCTTGGACACCAGCTCGACCTGCTGCTCCCACGTCGTGCCGTACTGGATCACGTCCTCGGGCGCGGCGATGGTGGGCGCGATCTTCGACAGCGTCTCGTGCTTGACCTGGTCGTTGTCGGACCGGGTGTTGAGGATCAGGTCGGGCTGGAGCGCGGCGACCGCCTCGTAGTCGATCTCCGTGGTGCCCAGCAGCCGCGGCGCCTGCCGGTACAGGTCCTCGGCCCACGGGCCGACGCCCTTGCCGCCGAACCCGAGCCAGTCGCTCGCGCCCACCGGCTGCACGCCCAGGGCCAGCGCGGTCTCCGCGTCGGACCAGCCGAGCGCGACCACCCGCGTCGGCGGCTCCTCGACGGTCACCGGGCCGAAGCGGGTGTCGACCGTCACCGCCCCCTGAGCGGCGCCGCCCTCCCCACTCCCCTGGTCATCCCCACCACCGCCGCCACAGGCGGCCAGCAGCAGGGCGGACACCACGACTGCGAAACCACGCTTCACCTTGCACCTCCTTAGGTGAGCCTAACCGAACAAGTGGTTGTGGCCGCACGGAGAGGCGGTGCTGTGAGCAAGGTCGTCCCGCGCGTGCCCTCAGCTCTCCCGCCACCACCGTCCCGCCCGGCGAATTCGGTGGGATTCCCTCGTGCTCCACAACGGGGAACGCGAGCGGACCAGCCGTTTTGGGCCGGGCCGGACCCTTCCGTTAGACTCCTCGACGGAGGATTCGCATAGTGGCCTAGTGCGCACGACTGGAAATCGTGTTGGGTTAACCCCCTCACGGGTTCAAATCCCGTATCCTCCGCAGACCAGGGCCCCGGTCACCACCAGGTGACCGGGGCCCTGTCTTGTCCTGGAGGCAACGCGACAGGGCCCTGGGGCGTTTAACCAGTGATCGACTGATTACTGGGAGGACACGCACATGAGGATCGTCACGACGGCTGCCGCGGCAGCCGCGGCCGTAGCGGCAGCCGTGGTCGCCACCGGTGTCGCCGCGGCCACGCCCTCGGCCGAGGTCGGTGCGAGCGGGCCCGCGCAGTACAGCGCCAGGGCGTGGCACGACGTCAAGGTCCGGCACTGCCCCTCGACCGCGTGCACGCAGGCGCCCGGGAGCCCGATCCTGGCCGGCTGGACGGTCGGCGCGTACTGCTGGGTCCACGGCGAGTCGGTCACGGACTTCGGCTACACCAACGACGTGTGGCTGAACGTCGGCAGGCAGGACGGCGGCACGCAGTGGTCCAGCGCCATCTACTTCGCCGGCGACGAGTACGCCGGCCTGCCGCGGGACGCGCGGTGCGCTGACGCGCCGAAGCCCCCCACGACGACCACCACGCCGAGGCCGACCACGACCACGACCACGACCACGCAGGCGCCCACCACCACGCCGAGGCCGACCACCACCACGGCCTTCCCCACCACGACGGCGCCCCCCACCGCCACCGTCCCGCCCACCACGGCCTTCCCCACCACCGCCTTCCCGACCACGACGGCCGCGCCCACCCGGAGCTGATCGCCGCGACAGGAGAGGCCCCCTCGGACTCCGCGTCCGAGGGGGCCTCGTCGTTGCCCGGTTCAGCCGCGGGGCAGGCACTCCAGGACGTCCTCCAGCAGGAAGACGACCTTGTCGACGTTCGCGTTGCCGGTGCTCGGGCGCAGCTTCACGACCTGCGGGTCGTGGTCGCTGGCCTGGTCGGCGAACTCGGCGTTGACGTGCACCACGTCGTAGCGGTAGCGGGTGATGTTCGAGCTGATCAGGATGTGGTCGAGGGTCTGCGAGTTGCCCTCGAACACGTAGCTGTACCGCTCGGCGGCCGGGAGGGTGTTCATCAGGGCGACGACCTGCCCGCCCGCGGTCAGGGCGTTGACGACCGGGGAGAACTGGTAGTCGTTGATGTCGCCCGCGAGGACGACGTTGGCGCCCTTGTCGACCGCCTTGACCCGGTCCACGAAGCCCTTGAGCAGCGCGGCCTGCTGGAGGCGCTGCACCTCGGAACCGCGGGTCGGCTCCTGGTAGCGGCCGTGCATGGCCTGGTCGCCGCCCTTGGAGTTGAAGTGGTTCGCGACCACGAAGACCGTGCGGCCGCGGAACTTGAACTCGCCGGCCAGCGGCTTGCGGCTGGACTCCCACGCCTGGTCGGCGGGCGCGATGCGACCCGGCGACACCGACAGCGCCGCGCGGCCGTGCTGCTTCACGACCTCGACCGGCGTGGTGGCGTCGCCGCCCGGCCGGTCGACGAAGGACACGCGGTCCGGGTTGAACAGGAACGCGACCCGGATGTTGCCACCCGGCGCGCCGCCGTCCGCGCCGTTCACGGGGTTGATCTGGCGCCACCGGTAGCGCGGGCCGCCCGCGGCCGCGATGGCGTCGGTGAACTTGGCGAGGGTCGCCTCGGCGGTGACCGTGCCGTCGTTGGCGGTGCCGTTGTCGTCCTGGATCTCCTCCAGCACGACGACGTCCGGGTTGGCCAGGTTCGCCACCACGGCGGTGGCCAGGCGGTCGAACTTCGCCTGGTCGTTGGTCGCGGCCAGGTTCTCCACGTTGTAGGTGGCCACGGACAGCTCGTAACCGCGCTGCGCGTCGGTGACCTCGGGCCGGATGCCGCCCGACACGTGCTCGCCCACCGACTTGGCGGCCAGCGCGTAGCCGCCGAAGTTCCCGTACTCGACGTTGCCGACGGTCGCGCCGCGCCAGGTGTCGCCGACGTTGCTCCTGACCGGCGTCGCGCTGCCCGGCTTGACCTTGATCCGGCCGTTGTTCGGCTGGTCGTACCCGAGGTAGATGGTGCCGCCGCGGGCGGTCGGGTTCTGGTCCGGCTTCAGCGTGACGAAGGTTTCGTTGAAGTTGTTGGTGGGCCCGACCACGCGGAGGTCGTTCGCCTGGACGTACATGCCCTCGCGGGACTCGAAGTAGTCCAGCGCGTAGGTGGCCGGGTCGAGCGGCAGCGCCTCGATGGTGCCGCCGCCCGCGGTCGGCAGGTAGCCGGCGGGCACGGAGAGGACCTCCGGCGCGGGCAGGGCGTTGCCCTTGGACTTCACGGTGACCGTGGCGCCGGTCAGCTCGGTGAGCGTCTGCAGCGAGTTGGACGGCGCGTCCCCGTCCGGCCGGTACTCGGCGACCGTGCCGGTGACCAGCACGTCGTCGCCCGGCTCCACGGTCGGGTTCAGGCCCGCGGTGTAGACGAACAGGCCCTCGCTGGTGCGCGGGTCGCCGTCCGGCGCGGTGTCCTGGAACCAGAAGCCGCGGTCGCCGGTGGCGCGGACGGCGGTGACGACGCCCGGCACGCCCGCGACCCGCCGGCCCGCCAGCGGCGAGACGCGGGTCGTGCCCTGGATGTCGCGGATGCGCTCGTCACCGGGTTCGGGCTCGGGGTCCGGGTCCGGACCGCCCACGCCCTGGCCGGCGGAGTTGACCGGCGTCGGCGCGCCCGTGGTGAAGTCGGCGGCGTTGTCGTCGGTGTCGGTGAGCGCGGGGCGCGCGGCCGAGGTGGTGCTGCCCAGGTTGCCGGTGGGCGTGCCCTCGCGGACCACGGTGGACGTGCCGTAGCCGACCAGGTCGCGGACGCGGGTGTCGGCGCCGCAGTCCGCGGCGGTCTTGCAGGTCAGCGCCGCGGTGCCGGTGACCAGGGCGATCGTGCCCCCGGTGCCGGACATGGCGATCGTGCCGACGGCGTCCGGCGCGGGCAGGTCGACCGTGCCGCCGGAGCCCTTGGCCTGCGCGACGAGGAACCTGCCGCCGGGGGCGATCGAGCCGGTCAGCGGGGTGACCTGCCACTGGCTGCTCGGGCTCGCGCCGGAGGGCAGGTACTGGACGCTCCAGCCGTCCACGGGGACCGGCGCGGCGGCGCGGTTGGCCAGCTCGACGAAGTCCTGGGTCAGGGTGGCGCCGGAGTTCCCGCCGCCGCCGTAGACCTCGGCGACGAGGGCGTCCGGGCTCGGGGCCGCGAGGATCGGCGTGGCCAGGGCGAGCGTCACGGCCGAGGCGGCGGTGACCGCTACTCCGAGGCGGAGCGGAGTGGGTCTCAAGGGGTCCTCCGGTGGTTGGCGGGTTCGCGCATCCTCCCCGGATCGAGTGAACGGCGGTAGTCGCCGTCACTAACTGTTGACCCCCTCTTGAGCACAGGCCACTCACTCGAACGTGTGTTCGAGTGATGGGGTAGAGTGCCGGACGCGCGCCCGACCGGTGGCCCTCCCAGCGCCGGAGCGGGCGCGGTGCGCACGACAGGGGCGCCGGCCCGGCCTGACGAGGTGCGGCTCGGCGCCCCTGTGCCGTTCCCGCTCCCGCCGGCGCGACACCGCGCGGCCGGAAGTTCCGGTCGACCTTACGGCAACCGCGCCTCCTCCGCCCCCAGGAGCGCGGAACCCGTTCCCGATCAAGGGCGCACCGCCCGCGGCAACCACACCATCCGCTTTTCGCGTGAATCAGCGCGGTTCACCTGTCGATCATTCCGGCAGGGGTCTAGTATCAGTAGAGCGCGCAGTTCTCGTGCACATTGCCGGTTTCGACCGAATTCAAGCGGAGCACCTTGGCGGTCCGGCGCCGCACCGACCGGTCGAGCGAGCCGCCGGACCCGTCGTCATCGAGTCACAACGCGTGGACCAGCGCACTTCCAGTTCAACATGTGTGATGCAGATCACAGATGCAATTCAACCCGGTGCCCGCCGTGTCGATCTTTCCACGCTCCGCTGTCACCCGTAGCCCGGGAGTGTGGACTACCGGAATTAATCTTGCCCCAGCCCTGGATGTGGTCTAAAAAGGTTCTTACCGCTGCCACGGTTACCGGCCACGGGCGCCGTTCTCCGTGCCATTCCAAGATCCGGTGATCACGGTGCGCGCGCATTCACACCCTACTCTTGCCCCATGGCAGCTCTTGTCGGCGCTTATCCATGGGCGTTCGTGGTCGTCGTCGCGCTGATCCTGGTGTTCGTCTTCAGTGTGGTGTGGCTGGTGCTGAGCAAGAAGGGCAGGGATGACGAGGTGGTCATCCGCCTGTTCCCGAAACCGGAGATCACGATCGGCCGAGTTCCCGGCGGGCAGGTCAGGGGGTCGAGGTCGAGCCGCCGCTGAGCCGGGAGACCGGGGCCTGTCCGCCGAAGAGCGGGCAGGCCCCGTTTTCGGTTGGTGCGGACGAGATCCGCGAAGCCCCACCCCGCGGGTCCCCGTGCAGGCGACCGGAACCCGCGCCTCACGGATCTCCCCGGTCGACGACCAATGACCGTGGTCGGGGGGGTCGAGACCAGGACTGGGGCGAAACGTCGGAGCCCCGCTCACCGGGTTCGGTGAGCGGGGCTCTGAGCAGCGGTGGCGGTGGGATTTGAACCCACGGAGGCTTTCACCTCACACGCTTTCGAGGCGTGCTCCTTCGGCCGCTCGGACACGCCACCGCCGAGAACAATACAAGACCGCCCCCGGATGACCCAAACGGGGGTCGGTTGGAGTTGGAAACGCTGGTCAGGAGGGCTGGTTGGGGCTCAGAGGTCCTTGAAGAACGACTCCATCAAGGTCGCGCACCTGGCCTCCAGGACACCGCCGACCACCTCCGGTCGGTGGTTGAGCCTCCGGTCGCGGACCACGTCCCACAGGGAGCTGACGGCGCCCGTGCGGGGTTCCCAGGCGCCGAAGACCACGCGGTCGACCCTGGCGAGGACCAGGGCGCCGGCGCACATGGTGCAGGGCTCGACGGTGACGGCGAGGGTGCAGCCGGTCAGGCGCCAGCCGTCGCCGTGGGCGGTCGCGGCGGCTCGCAGGGCCAGCACCTCGGCGTGGGCGGTCGGGTCGCCCAGGGCCTCGCGGGCGTTGCAGGCCCTGGCCAGTTCCCCGCCGTCCGGGCCGTAGACGACCGCGCCGATGGGGATGTCACCGGTCCTCGGGGCCTCGGCGGCGACCTCCAGCGCGGCCTCCACCATGGCCTCGTACGGCTTGCCGGTGGTCACGCCTGGATGCTGTCCAGCAGCTTGGTGAACTCGTCACCGAAGCCGCACCGCTGGGCGATCATCTGGAGCTGCTCGTCCGGGTACAGCTCGACCTCGTCGACGATCACCTGCAACTCGTGCTGCGGCATGCCGAGGTCGGCCAGGACCGCGAGGTCGCCCTCCGGCCACAGCTCGTCGTCCTCCTCGTCGGGCGGGTCCACCCTCAGCAGGTCGAGGACGTCGGCGGCGATGTCGTAGTCCAGCGCCGCGGCGGCGTCCGACAGCAGCAGCGCCACTCCACCCGGGACCGGGCGGAGGATGATGAAGAACTCGTCGTCCACCGCCAACATCCCGAAGGCGGCGCCTGTCGAGCGCAGTTGGCGCAGTTCCGTGATCGCCGCGTCGAGCTCGGACAGCGCGGAGCTGTCCATCTTGCTGCACCGCCAGCGACCGTCCTCCCGGACCACCGCGGCAGCGAAGCCGTTGACCGGCTCCTGGTGTGCCATGTGCACACCGTAGGGCCACGGGCACATGGCCGGTAGCACGGGGGCCGCGGGCGCGGGCGACCGGGGGCTCGCGGTGTCACTATCGAGGGATGAGCACAACTCTGCCGCACGCCTTGACGACCGCTCCCGAGCCCCGCTTCACGGGGCTGGTGGAGGCCGCCCGCGCCCTCCAGCCGAGGACCGTGGCGCTGCGCCGACAGGTGCACCGGCACCCCGAGCAGGGCTTGGACCTGCCCGCGACCCAGGCCGCGATCCAGCACTCGCTGTCCGGCCTGCCGCTGGAGGTGACCACCGGCCGGTCGAGCAGCTCGGTCACCGCCGTGCTGCGCGGGGCCAAGCCGGGGCCGACCGTGCTGCTGCGCGGCGACATGGACGCCCTGCCGCTCCAGGAGGAGACGGGCCTGGCGTACACCTCCGAGGTCGACGGCAGCATGCACGCCTGCGGCCACGACACGCACGTCGCCATGCTGGCGTCGGCCGCGCGCCTGCTGTCCTCGCGGCGCGAGGCGCTGGTCGGGCAGGTCGTGTTCATGTTCCAGCCCGGCGAGGAGGGCCACCACGGCGCGCGGCACATGCTCGACGAGGGCGTGCTGGACGCGGCGGGCACGCCGGTGGAGAAGGCGTTCGCCCTGCACATCACCTCGACGCTCCAGTCCGGCGTCGTCATCAGCCGCCCCGGCCCGACGATGGCCTCTGCCGACACCTTCCACGTCACCGTCACCGGCCGCGGCGGGCACGGCGGCATGCCGCACGACACGATCGACCCGGTGCCGGCCGCCGCCGCCATGGTCGGGGCGCTCCAGACGATGGTCGCCAGGCGGGTCAGCGTGCACCAGCCGGCGGTGGTCACGATCGGCCGGATCGCCGCGGGCACGACCACCAACATCATCCCGGAGACCGCCCTCGTGGAGGGCACCATCCGGACCTTGTCGGAGGACACCAGGGAGCTGGTGCACCGCGAGTTGCAGCAGGTCGTGAAGCACGTCGCCGCCGCGCACGGCTGCACCGCCGACGTCTCGATCGTGCCCGGCTACCCGGTCACGGTGAACGACGCCGAGGTGGGCCCGCACGTCATGGAGGTGACGGCCGCCGCGCTCGGCCCTCGCTGGGCCGCGCCCATGGAGGACCCGCTGATGGGCGCGGAGGACTTCTCCTACGTGTTGCAGCGGGTGCCGGGCGCGATGGCGTTCCTGGGCGCCTGCCCGCGCGGGGTCGACCTGGCGCAGGCGGAGCCCAACCACTCCAGCCGGGTGCTGTTCGACGAAGCGGCCATGGAGCACGGCGTGGTCGTCTACACCGCCTTCGCGCTGGATGCCCTGCGGTGAGACGCCCGGCGGCGCCTCCTCACCGCCCGGCGGTGGGAGGCCCGGCGGTGGAGGGGCGCCCCCGCTGAGGGTGGCCGCGGGCGCGTGAGGTGACGGGCCGGTCCGGGCCGCGGGAGGAGAACCGACCGCGGCCCGGCCGGTGGCGACGGGCGGGACGGTGGCGGAGAGCGGGTCCGTGGTCGTGAGCAGGCCGGTGGCGGCGGGCAGGCCGGTGGTCGTGAGCGGTGCGGTCGGAGTCGGGTTCATGGCTTCGACCGTGCCGGCGGCGGGGAGGGGGCGCGAGGGGCGATCCGCGACCTGTGGACAACTCCTCGGCCTGTGGACGACTAGGGGTTGGGCGGTGTCGCCGGCAGGATGTGGGGCGTGCGAAGCGTGTGCGTGGTCGGGCTGGGGTTGATCGGCGGGTCGGTGTTGCGCGCGGCAGCCGCCGCGGGCTTCGTGACCTGGGGCGCGACCGCCTCGGACGACGACGCGGAGGCCGCGCGCCGGGACGGTCACGACGTCGTCGACCTCGCCGCCGCCCTTGAGCGCGCGGTTGCGCAGGACGCGCTCGTCGTCGTGGCGGTTCCGCTGCCGGCTGTGGAGAACGTGCTGCGCGCCCTCCCCGGGGGCGTCCGCCTCACCGACGTCGTCAGCGTCAAGGGGCCGGTCGCCGACCTCGTCGCGCGCGTCGCGCCGCACGCCCGCTACGTCGGCGGCCACCCCATGGCGGGCACGTCCAGGTCCGGCTGGGACGCGGGCCGCGCGGACCTGTTCCGGGACGCCGCCTGGGTCGTCACCGCCGAGGACGGCGCGGACCTCGACGTGCTCGGCGACGTCATCGGCCTGGCCCTCGCCTCGGGCGCCCACGTCGTGCCCACCACCGCCGCCGACCACGACGCCGCGGTGGCCCGCATCTCCCACCTCCCGCACGTGCTCGCCGCCGTGCTGGCCAGCGTCGGCGCGGGTGGCGGCCCGCTCGCCCTCTCCCTGGCCGCGGGCTCGTTCGGCGACGGCACGCGCGTCGCGGGCAGCCGCCCCGAGCTGGTCCTGGCGATGTGCGAGGGCAACCGGGCCGCGCTGCTGGGCGCCGTGGACGACGCGCTGGGCAGGCTCGGCGCGGCCCGCGGGTCGCTCGCCTCGACCGGCGGCCTGGCCAAGACCGTGGAGGCCGGCCACACCGCCCGCCTGGCCCTGGAGGACCGGCCCCGGCTCGCCGAGGCCGCGGTCGACCTGACCGCCCCGGGCGCCCTGGCGACCCTGCGCGACCTGGGCGCCCGCGGTGGCCGCGTCATTGGCCTGAACGGCTCAACCGCGCTCGCTCTCACACCCTGACCACGCGCGCGGCCATAGAGTTCGCCCCGTGGAGCGCCGGAAGCTGGTCGCACTGGTCGGCGGTGTCGTCCTGCTCGGCGGCACGGTCGCCCTGCTGCGCGACGAGTCCGCCCCGCCGCCTCCCCCGACCTTCGAGCGCTTCCTCGCCGACCGCGTCGAGCACGTGCCGGACACCCACGAGCTGCGCGCGCCCACCGACCTGGCGCTGACCGCGCTCGACCGCACCAGCCTGCGCGCGAGCTGGACCGCCGCGGGCGGCCTCGGCCACGGTGGTTTCGAGGTCCGCTGGAACGGTGCCACGCGCCTGGTCCAGGGCACGGAGACCGAGCTGACCGACCTCGACGTGAACGCCGACGTCGCCGTGGAGGTCCGCGCCGTCGACGGGTTGGGCAACCGGTCCGAGCCCGCCACCGCGACCGCCGTGCCGCGGTTGGCGCACGACGAGGCGCAGGACGACGACCTGTTCGGGCCGGTCGACGTGTTCGACGGTCCGGCGGCGCTCTCGCCGCACCGCTGGCGCGTCCTGACCGCCGCCAAGCCCTACGACACCACCGGTGACAGCACCGACTGCCTCGGCCTGCGCCCGTTCAACGGCCGGCGACTGGAGGTCACCTGCGACCTGCTGGAACTCCAGTCGAACGTGCCGATGGCGCTGGGCGAGCCCGGCCCGGACGGGGCGGTCGGCAGGGTCGTCCTGACCACCGACGGCCCGCTGACCTCCGACGGCGAGGTGTCGATCGCCCTGCTGCCCGAGCCGTTCCAGGACCTGCCCTCCCTGGCGGAACGACCGCCGCCGGGCGCGGTCGTCCTGCGCCTCACGTCGACGAGCGCGCGCTTCGAGATCGGCGAGGGCGTACCCGCCACCGACGAGGTGGCGCCCGTCGCGGGCACGTTCACGCTGCCGTCGTCGGGCGTGCGGCACCGCTGGGAGGTGCGCGTGCTGCCCGGCGCCGTGGTGGCGCTGCGCGACGGAGTGGCGCTGGCCGGCGCGTCGGTGGCCGTGCCCTGGCGGGTCGCCCGCCCACGCCTGGTGTTCCGGGAGGCCCGCGAGACCCTGCTGGACTCGTTCGGCGTCGGTGGCGTCCCCGCCGACCCGGAGCCCGCCTCGGTGGTGCGGCTCGGTTCGGGCAACGGCGAACTGCTGGGCTCCGCGCCCGACTCGCGGCTGTCGGGCGGCACCTCGGTCCGCGTGGTCGCGACCGTGTTCGCCCCCTCCGACGTGCCGATGACCTTCGAGTTCGGCTCGCACTCCGCGCCCGCGACGCGCATGCCGGAGGACAGCTCCGGGTCCGACGAGGACGTGGTCTACGCCGATTTCCCGCTGACCGCGTCGGACGAGCCGGAGCCCCGGCGCGTGCGGCTCCGGGCGGGCGGGTACGCGCACGCGTCCGACACCCGGCTCGTGATCTCCGACGGCCCGGACGCGCGCCGCCCCCTGCCCCCCGTCACCGACCTCCCGACGCCCGCGCCGAGGGTGCCCGCGCCGTCGATCACCGTGGTGCGCGAGGACGGCGTCGCCAGGGTGGTCGTCGAGCTGGGCGACCCGGCGGCGCGCGAGGTCGCCGCGGTGAAGGGCGTCGAGGTCGACTTCGACGGCGAGCGGATCGCCACGCTGCCCACGAACGGGTCCGCGGGCGGGCGGCACGAGTTCGCGCTGCCGCTGGACGACGTGCCCACCGGCGGCCACGACGTCGAGGTGCGGGTGCTCCCGGTGGCCGAGCGGGGCGAGGTGCGGAAGCACCGGCACAGCTTCCAGATCCGGCCGTTGTAGGTCTCGGCTCCGCAACGGGGGGTGACCGCCGTCACCCCGGCACCTAGCTTTGCCCTGTGGACCGTCGCCGGATCGCCTTCATCGCCGCGGGCGCGGTGCTGTTCGGCGGGCTGGTCGGGGTCCTGCGGACCGCGGACGCGGGCGATCCGGGCCCGCCGACCGGCACCTCCGCGCCGCCGCCGACGTCGCTCGCGCCGTTCGCCGCCGAGGGCGTGCTCGTGCCGACCGCGGGCGCGCCGCCGGAAGCGCCGCGGGACCTGGCCGTGACGTCCGGGCCGCGGCGGTTGCAGCTGCGCTGGGAGGGCGGCGCGCCGGGTTACGAGGTGCGCTGGGGCACCGACCGCGCCGACCGGTCGAAGCTGGTCACGCGGTCCGCCGTCCAGCTCGACGGCCTGGAGGACGAGCGGCCGCACGTGGTCGAGGTGTACGCGGTGGACGCGTTCGGGCAGCGGTCCGCGCCCGCGAGGTCCTCCGGCACCCCGCACGGCCGGCCGGCGGACGGCTACGCGTCGGCCGACCCGTTCGACCGGGACGACTCGCCCGACCCGACGCGGTGGCGGCTGCTGTCCCGGCCCAACTGCGCGCGCGCCACGCCCGGCCGCGGCGACGACGGCCGGCGGCTGGTGCTCGCCAGCAATTGCGCGGCGGCGCCGGCCACGCTGCGGGCGCGGGCGCCGTTCGTCCTCCGGGACGCCGACGAGCTGGGCCGGTTCGCGGTGGAGACCGACGCGCCCGGCTCCGACGGCGAGCTGGCGCTGGACCTGGTGCCCGGACCGGTGTCGGTGGTCGGCGGCGACGGGCTGCCGCCGGGCGCGGTGCGGCTGCTGGTCGAGACCGGCAACGGGACCACGGAGGTGGGGGTGCGGACCGCCGGGGGCGCGCCGACCCGGGCGGTGCGCGAGGTGCCCGCGCTCGACCCCGGCTTCACCCACCGGTGGGAACTGGTGCTGCGGCGCGACGGCGCGCGGGTGCTGCTCGACGGCGAGCTGGTGGCGACCAGCCCGGTCGTGCCGACGTGGTCCGAGGCGACCGCGCTGGTGTCCGTCTCCGGGCCGACCGGGCAGCGGGTGGCGATCAGCCTCGTCGCGTTCGACGCGGCGCCCGCCTCGCCGCCGCCGCTGGTGCCCGCGCCCGACGTCGAGGTCGAGGTGGCGCCCGGGGCGCGGGCGCGCGGGGAGGGCGCGCCGCTGCCCGGGGTGACCGGCGGGCAGCTGCGGATGGGCCTGCTGCACACCGACGCGTCGCCGGAGGCGCCCGCGCTGAGCGCGTCGGTGGCCGGGGTGGAGGTGCCGCTGCGGCCCGCCGTGCCGGGGACGCCGTGGCGGGCGGGCGTGGTCTACCCGGTGGTGGCGGACCTGCCGGCGGAGGCGCTGGAGGTGACGCCGGAGGACCTCGTCGTGACGGTGCTGACCCGGCTGCGCGTGCAGGTGACGCACGTGGACCTGGAGCTGAGCGGGACGCCCTCGCGCCCCGCGCCCGCCACCGCGGCCCCGACCACCCCCGGCCCGGAGCTGGCCCGCGTCGACGGGGCGGTGCTGGACGCGGGCGGCGGGGCCGTGCCGCCCGGCGCGGCCGTGCGACCCGGGCGGCTGGTGCTCGACCTGGAGCTGAGCGGCCGGTCCGGTGCGCCGCTCGCCGGGCTGGCGGGGTTCGGCGTGTGGTTGGACGGCGAGCGGGTGGCCGCGGTGCCGACCGACCGGGGCGGTCCGGGCATCGTCGGGCGGTACCGGTTGGCGCTGAACACCTCCGGGTTCCCGGCCGGGCCGCACATGATCGAGGTCCGGCTGTTCGGCACATCGGGTGAGACCCGCCCCACCTCGGCGTTCATCCCCTTCTTCGTCGGCCGGTGACAAGATGGGGCCATGCCACGGCCCCTCATCCTCGACGCCGCCCGCACCCCGTTCGGCCGCTACCGCGGCGGGTTGTCCGGGGTCCGCGTGGACGACCTCGCCGCGCTGCCGATCACCGAGCTGCTGCGCAGGCACCCCGCGCTGGACCCGGCCCGGATCGACGACGTGCTGCTCGGCAACACCAACGGCGCGGGCGAGGAGAACCGGAACGTCGGTCGGATGGCGGCGCTGCTGGCCGGGCTGCCCACCTCGGTGCCCGGGGTGACGGTCAACCGGCTGTGCGCGTCGGGCGGCGAGGCGATCGCGCAGGCCGCGCGGGCGCTGGCGATGGGCGACGCGTCGCTGCTGGTCGCCGGTGGCGTGGAGGGCATGACGCGGGCGCCGTTCGTGGTGCCGCGACCGGACCGGGCGTTCGCCGACCGGTTGGAGTCGGTGTCCACGGCGCTCGGGTGGCGGCTGGTGAACCCGCGGATGAAGGCCGAGTGGACCGTGCCGCTGGGGCGGGCGGCCGAGGACGTCGCGGTGTCGCTGGGCATCACGCGGGACCGGATGGACGCCTTCGCGCTCCGGTCGCACCGGCGGGCGTCGGCGGCCTGGGACGCGGGGGTGCACGACGGGTTCGCGTTCCCGGTGCTGCTGCCGGACGGGTCGCCGGTGCGGCGGGACGAGTCCGTGCGGCCGGAGACGTCGCTGGAGAAGCTGGCGAAGCTGAAGCCGGCGTTCTCGGACGACGGCCCGGTGACGGCGGGCAACGCGTCGCCGCTGAACGACGGCGCGGCGGCGTTGCTCATGGGCGACGAGGCGGCGGCGGCGGAGCTGGGCGTCACGCCGCTGGGCGAGTTCCTCGGTTCGGCGGTGACGGCGGACGAGCCGCAGCGGTTCACGCTGGCGCCGGTCGCCGCGATCCGGAAGCTGCTGGGGCGGCTGGGGGTGGCCGCGGAGGACGTCGCGCTGTGGGAGGTCAACGAGGCGTTCGCGGCGATGGCGCTGTCGGTGCTGCACCACCTGCCGGAGGTGGACCCGGAGAAGGTGAACGTGCACGGCGGGGCGATCGCCTACGGGCACCCGCTGGGCGCCTCGCTGCCGCGGGTGGTGGTGGACCTGTGCCGGCACCTGCGGGCGCGCGGTGGCGGCCTGGGCGTGGCGGCGGCTTGCGTGGGGGTCGGGCAGGGGATGGCGATCGCCGTCCGGGTGTGACGATCGCCTGGTCGAGCGACGGTGCGGGGTGGGGTCGCCCGGTGTGGTCGGGGCGGCCGAGGTCGCTCGACCGGGGAAGTGAGCCCTGGCGGGCCCGTCGGGCGGCGGGAGCCAGGGCTTCGCGCTTCCCCGCTCAGATGCGGTAGGCGATGCGGGGGTAGTCGACCACCAGGCCGGTCTGGTCGAACGTGATGTCCTGCTGGAACTCCCCGTGCGTGAAGGAGACCACCGAGCGGCCGTCGCCGAGGGTGACCGTGCGGTACTGCTGGCGCACCAGCTGCACCGACAGGTCCGGCAGGGTCACGTAGACCATCGACAACTCGTGCTCGCCCTCCTCCAGGTGGAGGTTGAGCCGCCGCACGGGGAGGGCGTTGAACAGGACCGCGAACTGCACGTCCACGTCCTGCGCCCCCTCGAAGTCGGCCCGTTCCGCGCCCTGGCCGTGGTCGACCAGCCAGACGCCCTCGGACGAGCGGCTGATGGACACGTGCCGCTCCTCGGACAGCGTCGCGGTGCGCAGCAGGACCCGCTTCACCGCGCCGGTCTCACCGACCGACACCTCGTACGAGCCGCTGAACTGCTCGGCCGGACCCGCCGTCACCAGGCGGCCGGACGCGCGCAGCTTGCGCTCGGACAGCAGCAGCCGCACCTGCTCCAGCCTGGGCACGTCGTAGCCCTGCCAGGTCAGCATCTGGGCGGCCGGGGACCGGGTCTCGCCGGTCGGCGCCGCCTGCTCGGCCGTGCTCACTGCCCACCCGGGAGGATGTCCTCGGCCGGCTCGGCCTGCGCCTGGTGGCCGGACCGGTCGGCGGCGAACCCGGCGGCCCGGCCGACGCCGGCGGCCGCCTCCACGCGGTCCCGCCCCGGCAGCCCGGACGCCTTGCCCTTGATCTCATCGAAGTTCATGGTGCTCCTTCGCACTCCCCAAGGCAGGCTACCCGAACCGCCCGGTCACACCCAGCGACAAACGAGGACGGCCCCCTCGGGGTTCCCGAGGGGGCCGCCATCACCCGTTGTGACTAGGCGGTGCGCTTGCGGCGCACGACCAGCAGGGCGGCCGCGCCGGCGCCCAGCAGCCCGAGGCCGATCAGGAGCGGCACGAAGATCGACGCGCCGGTGCTGGCCAGCTCGTCGGTGTCACCGCCGCCGGACACGACCGGGGTGGTCGTGGTGGTCGGGGCCGTCGTGGTGGTGGTCGGCGCGGTGGAGCTCGTCTGCGACGGGGTGCTCGGCTGGGTCACCACGGTGCCCGCCACCCAGTTCGCCCCGGCCTGGGCCTCGACCTGGACCTTGGACGGCTTGGCGATCACCAGGGACTGGGTCTTCTTGTCCGAGTCGACGGACACGAACAGGCGACCGTGCTGGAGCTCGGCGTCGGCCTTGACGGAGAACTTCACCTCGCCGACCGGGGTGCCCTCGGCGACCTTGACGAAGATCTCGGTGGCCTGCGGCTCGGTGGCCTCCGCGCGGAAGCCGCCGTCGGCCGGGGCCAGCGGGTTGCCGTCCTTGTCGGTGAAGGTGACGCCCTGGGGCAGGTCGGCCTCCAGGACGAACGAGTCGGCCGTGGTCTTGACGACGAACGGCCCGATCAGGTCGCCGCCGGCCTTGCCGGTGGTGGACCCGGGCTGCTCGATCTCCAGGGTCGGCGCGGGCTGCTGCTCGACGCCGACGTTCTCCGCGCCGGTCAGGTACTCGTAGACCGCGCGGACGTCCTCGTCGACCCCGGCGTCCTCGTCCTTGGTCGCGGCCGTGCCGGACTTCAGCGCGGCGCCGTCGCTGAAGTGCCAGATCGCGGCCTGGGTCGCGGCGATGGCCTCGCGCTCGTCGATGTCGCGGCCGGTCTCGCCGGACAGGACCGAGGTCTCCCGCAGCGGGTAGCTGTTGTGCAGGATCCAGTTGATCCGGTCGGCGTTCTCGGTGAACTTCGTCTGGGGGTTGGGGTGCTCGTCCCACGGCACCTCGTGCAGCGGCGTGCCGTCCTTCAGCGTGGTCGGCAGCTCGACGCAGTAGGCCTTGACGACGGTCTTGTCGCCGTCCTCGACCACGTACAGCGGGATGAGGTTGGCGTCGAACCAGTCGCGCTCCTCGCCCTCCAGCGCGATCTCGATGCCCTCTTCGTGGTGCTTGAAGAACTCGGGGTTGTCCTGTTCGGTGCCCGGGATCTTGCGCTCGATCGGGATGATCTGCACCGCTTCGGCGAAGGCGGGGAGCGCGGCGGTGGACAGGGCGATCGAGGCGCCGAGGACCGCTGCCCCGAGGCGCTTCGGAGTCAACCGGGATGCCATGTGTCTCCTTGAGGCTCGCGAGGGTAGCCCGTTGGTGTGGATCAAGGCGGCGGACTGCCGAAATCGGTGGAACGCCTCCGCGCGGGTTCGACACCGGATCGACAGAATCGGCCGAACCCTATCCGATCCGGCAGCACCCGGTCCGACAAGGCCGACAGGCCCTCCACACAGGACCCGACCAGCGGAAACGGGTCTTATCAGTCCACTGTGGATGACCTAGTTGATCGACACCGCGTCGAGGCCGATCGCGGAAGTCCGTTTCGGGACAAGGCGAAACGCCCCGTCGGACCCCTGTGGACAACTCCGGTTTCCGCAGTTCAGCGGCTTGGTCCACAGAAGACCCGCAATTCCCCGGAATCCTGCTTCGATACCACACCGTTGCCAAAAGGTGATCTAGGCGACCAGGGCGGACGGCGCGATCGGCCGGATGTCGCCCACCCGCAGCGACGTCCCGGGCAGGCACAGGTCCTTCGCCGTCGGCGCCTGGCCGGTCAGCATCCACCGCACCAGGGCCGCCAGCTGGAACGAGATCAGCGGCGGCACGGCGTCGCCCAGGTGCCGGTAGGCGTTGCCGATCACCGACACGTCGAACCGGAACTTGCGCGGGAACCCCTGGAGCAGCGCCATCTCCCGCACCGTGCACAGCCGGTGCTGCTCGGGGTGCGCGTACCGGCCGTTGCCGACGTGGCCGCACTCGCGCTTGATCGTCCGCGCGGGCTCGTCCCACCACATCCGCCCGTACACGTCGGGGTGCGAGCCCCACTTGCCCTCTTGGATGATCTTGCGCTGGGCCGGGTTCAGCAGCAGCTCCGACGCCGAGCCCACGAGGTCGCCCCACGAGCCGCCGTCGGCGGGGATGGCCCGCATCCGCTCCAGCGACCGGTCCCGGCGGAACGACGGCGACACGTGCATCGCGTCGTCCGGGTGCGCCTCGCCCGCCTCGACGAGCGGCAGCCTGCCGATCGCCCGCCGCACGCTCGTCGCGCCCTGCTTGACCTCCCAGCCGGCCCACACGTCGTCCAGCGTGCGCAGCGGCACGCCCGAGTCCACCGCCACCACCATGGCCCGCTCCCGCAGCTGCGGCAGGCCGAAGCGGGAGAACATGTGCGTCGACGCGTCCACCTCGTAGCCCAGCTCCAGCAGCTGGTCGGCCAACCCGTCCAGGTGGTGCCGCTGCTTGCCCTTGACCAGCTCGCGCGCGTTCTCCAGCACCATCACCCGGGGCCGGAACTCCGCCACGTACGCCGCGACCCGGCCCACCAGCGAGTTGCGCGGGTCGTCGCGCAGGTGGTTGTTCGGCGAGATCCGGGTGAAACCGGAGCACGGCGGGCACGCCACCAGCACGTCCAGCTCGCCGCGCTCCAGGCCCCACACCTGCCGCAGCACGGCCGGGTCGAGCCGGCCCAGGTCGACCTGGAGCGGGTCGACGCCGATGTTGTCCCGGTAGATCCCGTTGCACCGCAACGAGCCCAGCCGGGAGGACGGCTTGCCGATCTGGGCGTCGGCCGCGCCGACGACGGTGAAGTCCCGGTGCGCTTGGAAGCCCAGGCTCATGCCACCGGCGCCGGAGAACAGGTCGACGACCTTGAAGTGGGGTCCGCGCACCGCGCGATCGTACGGCCGCCCGGCCGTTCCGCTGACGAGTGATCCCACCGGTACCGGTTCGCCGAATCGCGTAGCTTGCGCGACATGCAGCTCCCACCAGCATGGCAGAGGCCCGATCCCCTGCGCGGCTTGGAGGACGTGCCCTGGTCGGTCCTCTCCCGCGGGGCGGGTGTGGACGACCTGTTGCGCGACGCCGTGCACGACGACCGCGCCGTGCGCGAGGCCGCCTGCGCCGAGCTGGTCGACCGCCTGCTGGACGAGGACACGGTGTCCGAGGCGAGCGCGCGGGCCGTGCCGTTCCTGGTGGAGCTGGGCGCGAGCTACCGGGTGCCCGCCGACACACGCGATCGGATGATTTTCCTGCTGGCCGCGACGGCGTTGGCGGGCGCGGGTTTCACCGACGACGGCCGGCGCACCCGGCGCCGGTGGAACGCGCTCGGCCGCGAGCTGCCGAGGCAGCCGCCGGACTGGATCACCCAGACGCGGCACGACGTCGCCAAGGGCGCGCCGAAGGTGTTCGAGACGCTGGCGGGCGCCGAGGTGGCGTGCTCGATGGCGCTGGCCATCGCGGTGCCCGAGGTGGTGCCGCCGCACGTGTCCGACGTGGCCGACGCCATCGCCTCCGACGACCACTCGCCGCGGCTGCTGGCGCAGGCCGCCCGGGTGGCGCGCCACCTGGTGGGCGGCGCGCCGACCACGCCCCTGCTGCTGCGCACCACCGCGCACGGGAACCCCGAGCTGCTGCGCGCGTACCGGGGCAAGCGGTACCCGGTCAACCAGCCGCCCGAGGTGACCCTCCAGCTCATGGGCTACCGGTACGCCCACCTGGCCGCGTACGGCGACCAGGAGTGCTTCACGCCGTGACCGCGGTCGGCTCCACCACGGGGGCGACCAGCTCGTCGTCGTCGATCGGCACGGCCGGTTCCAGGGGGCCCAGCGAGGTGCCCCAGTCCTGGTCGGCCAGCGCGAACGCGGCCACGGTCAGCGCCACCACCGGCCTGCCGCGCGGCAGCTCGTCGGCGTCGAGGTCCAGCTCCAGCCGGGCGCCCAGCGGCGACGGCCGCAGCCGCAGCACGGCGTGCGGCACCTCCTCGGGGTGCGCCCACCGGCACGACCACTCGGTGAACACGACCGGGCGCTCCACCATCTCGGTCGGGTGAACCGCGCGCACGTTCGCGCCGACCGAACCGTGCCGGTAGCCGTCCGCCGCCGAGACCAGCAGCTCCTCGAACTCGATCGACGACACGCCCAGGTCGTGCCCGGCGACCAGGGCCACCTGCACGAGCGCCAGCGGCAGCTGCGGCAGGGCGTCCTCGAAGCACACCATCGCGCCGCCGTAGCGGGTGTTGATCTCGGTGGGCAGGAAGCCGTCGGCGGTGGCGATGCCGTCCAGGGTGAAGGTGCCCCGGTAGTCGACGGTCTCGCGCAGCCGCTCCCCGACCCGGCGGGCCAGGTTGCGCATCTGCTCGCGGATGCGGGCGGGCGGGTCGTAGTGCGAGGCGCAGCCCGCGTACAGGAACCGGGCCTGGCCGGCGCGGCGCGGCACGACCATCTCGATCGGCCGCAGCACCGCCGTGCCATCCGGGAACACGATCCCGTGCACGCTCACCGGGATGCCCTCCAGGAACGGCATCACCCGGATGAACTCGCACTTGGCCGCGAGCACGTCGAACGCCTCGCGCGCCTCGGCCCGGTCGCGGACCCGGCGCACGAAGTTCGCGCCGCCGTTGATCGCCGGCCCGTCGCCGGACCACACCGCGCCCGCGCCCTTGTCGAGCCGCAGGCTCGCGTCCCACAGGGCGTCGAAGTCCAGGCCCAGCACCACTGCGGGCGCGCGCGGCGCGGACAGCTCGTCCCACAGCGCGTCGATCGTGGTCTTGTTCTCCAGCTCCACCCACTCGTGGCGGCGGGCGTTGAGCACGGGCCGGCCCGCGAACTCCGGGACGTGCGCGTACGGGGTGCTGATCACCAGGGCCTCGCCGCGCGGGTCGAAGTCGGACAGCACCTCGCGGACCGCGCGGTTGGGCGAGGTCAGCAGCCTGGTGAGCCGGTTCTGCTCGGTGGCGACGAACCCGCCGCCGATGCCCAGCGGCACCCAGCGGGCGATCTCCGAGTCGTGCAGGGGAGCGTGGTCGTCCGTCGACAGCACGAGCGTGCGGCGGGCGCCGAGCTGGTGCAGCTCGGCCACGCGATCGCTCAGCCGGGTGCCGCCCGCGAGCACGACCAGCCGGTCGCCGAAAAGGGTGCGCAGGCGCGCTTGAAGCGCGCGGAAGACGTGATCCATCGCCGAGAACTCGCTTTATGAGAAGCAGACGAGACAGCCGGCGAGCGCCGGGTGCCACGCACTGTAGAGGCAGGCGATGGACACGGCCCAGCACGGTCGGGCAACGACCGGATGAAAGTTGCCGATGGGCTCAGCGGCGAGCGCGCGAGATCATCGAGCGGCTTCGCGAAGTACCTGGTCAACCCGCTTGAGGAAGGCCCTGGCGCCCTTGGGGCCGGGGAAGGGCAGGGTGAGGCCCAGCAGCGTGTCGTCCACCGACGGTGGCGCGGCGGCCACGATCGCCGCCGCCGTCTCCAGGAAGCGCTGCCGCTTGGCCTCGTGCGCGGCGTGCTCCGCGAGCACGACGTCGATGCTCGGGTGCGTGACTGGGTACGGGTAACTCACTCGGGTTGTATCGGCCCCACCGGTCCACACCTTTAGGGTCAATTTTCACCAGATCACCCGACCATCCCCTGAGCGGAGCGTGCTGGGATGTCCGCCATGCGCGTGCTGGTCAGCGGTGCCTCGGGGTACGTCGGTCGGGTGGTCGTCGCCGAGTTGGCGACCGCCGGCCACACCGCGATCCCCCTGCCGGGCGATGTCCGGCTGCTCCCGACGCTCCCCGGCGCGGACGCCCTGGTGCACCTGGCGGGGCTCGGGCGGGTGCGCGAGTCGTTCGAGGACCCGGTGCGGTACTACGACGTGAACGTGGGCGGCACGGTGAACCTGCTGCGGTCCGCGCCGCCGCGGTTCGTGCTGGCGTCCACCGCCGGGGTGTACGGCGCGGCGACCCTCGGCCCCGTCACCGAGGACGTGCCTCGGGCGCCGGCCAACCCGTACGCGGCGTCGAAGGCCGCCGCCGAGGACGTGGTCGGGTGGGCCGCGCGGGCGGGCCGGGTGTCGGCGGTGGCGCTGCGCCTGTTCAACGTGGCGGGAGGCGGGGACCGGGACGACACGCGGGTGGTCACGAGGGCGTGCGGCGCGGCGTCCGGGCGGCTGCCGGCGGTGGAGGTGTTCGGCGACGGGTCGGCGGTGCGGGACTTCGTGCACGTGCGGGACGTGGCGCGGGCGTTCGTCGCCGCGGTCGAGCGGCCCCTGACGGGTTACGAGGTGCTCAACGTGGGCGCGACGCCCGCGTCGGTGGCCGACGTGCTGGCCTCGGTGGCGCGGGTGACCGGTCGGGAGGCGCCCGCGGTGCGGCGGCCCGCGCACCCCGGCGAGGTGCGCGAGCTGCGCGCGGACACCACCCGGCTGCGCGCCCTGGGCTGGGCGCCGCGGCACTCCGACCTGGACGACGTGGTGCGCGACCAGTGGGCCGCCGAGAGGGCCCGCGCCGGAGGACCCCGCGCCGAGGGGGTCTAGGCGCGGCGGGCGGAGTTCCCGCCGGAGCTCTGGCAGCTGGCGGTCGAGCGCCGCGCGGCGCCGGAGCTCCTGCTCACCTGCGCCTGGGCATGACCACCCGGTCCAGGTCGGCGGCCACCACCAGCTCACCGCCGAACACCTCGGCCGCCTCGGCGCGGAACGCCTCCGGGTCCGGGTAGCGCTGCGAGAAGTGCGTGAGCACGAGCTTGCGCACCCCGCTCTCGGCGGCGACCCGCGCGGCCTGGCGGGCGGTCAGGTGGCCGTGCTCGGCGGCCAGCCGCTCGTCGGCGTGCAGGAACGTCGACTCGATCACCAGCAGGTCCGCGCCCTCGGCCAGCTCGTAGGCGCCGTCGCACAGCCGGGTGTCCATGACGAAGGCGAACCGCTGGCCCCGGCGCGGCACGCTGACCTCGTCCAGCAGCGGCGGCCGCAGGTCGCGGACCGCCGGGCCGCGGATGCCGCGGGCCTCCAGCAGCTCCGGGACCATGGTGCGGCCGTCCGGCTCGACCAGGCGGTAGCCGTAGGCGGGCACCGAGTGGTCGAGGCGGCGCGCTTCGAGCACGCCGAACGCGCCCTCGGCGATCACGCCCGGCCCGGTGACCGGGTGCTCGCGGACGTCCGCCACGTCGTGGAAGGACGTGGCGCGCCGGAGCCGGTCGAAGAAGTGGGCGCCCTCGGCCGGGAAGTGGGCGTGCACCGGGTGCGGCACCCGGTCGAGGGACAGGCGCTGCACCACACCGGCGACGCCCAGGGAGTGGTCGCCGTGGAAGTGCGTGACGAGCAGCCGGGTGATGTCGTTCGCCGCGACGCCCGCGAGCAGCATCTGGCGCTGCGCGCCGTCGCCCGGGTCGAACAGGAAGCCCTCCGCGTCCCAGCGCAGCAGGTAGCCGTTGTGGTTGCGGGTGCGGGTCGGCACCTGGCTGGCGGTGCCCAGGACGACGAGCTCTCGGGGTGACACGTGGCAGAGTCTGCGGCATGGAGAGCTTGCGGGTGGTGTCGTCCTGGCCGGTGGGGACCGCGGCGGCGGCCGTGGTGCGCGCGGACGGCGAGGTGCTCGGCGCGCACGGCCCGGTCGACCACCGGTTCCCCCTGGCGTCGGTGACGAAGTTGCTGACCGCGTACGCGGTGCTGGTGGCGGTGGAGGAGGGCGCGGTCGAGTGGGACGCCCCCGCCGGGCCCGCGACGCTCAGGCACCTGATCGCGCACGCGTCCGGGTTGGCGTTCGACTCCGACGCCGTGCAGGCCGCGCCCGGGACGAAGCGGATCTACTCCAACACCGGGTTCGAGGTGCTGGCGCGCTCGGTGGAGGAGGCGGCGGAGATCCCGTTCGGCGAGTACCTGCGCCAGGCGGTGTTCGAGCCGCTGGGCATGGAGTCGTCCTCTTTGGACGGCTCGCCGGCCGCGGGCGCCACGTCCACGGTGTCGGACCTGGTGCGGTTCGCCGCCGAGGTGCAGTCGCCGGAGCTGGTGTCGGCCGGGCTGGTGGCGGAGGCGACCTCGGTGGTGTTCCCGGGGCTGCGCGGCGTGCTGCCCGGCTTCGGGTCCCAGAAGGACAACGACTGGGGGCTGGGGTTCGAGGTCAGGGCGGGCAAGTCGCCGCACTGGACGGGCGCGTCCAGCTCGCCGCGCGCGTTCGGGCACTTCGGGCAGAGCGGGACGTTCCTGTGGGTCGACCCGGACGCGGGCGTCGCCTGCGTGGCGCTGACCGACCGGGACTTCGGCGAGTGGGCGGTCGAGGCGTGGCCGCCGTTCACCGACGGGGTGCTGGCCGAGCTGGGCGGGCGTTGAGCGCCTTCCCCGGCCGCCGGTGGCGGCCGGGGAGGCGGTGTCGTCAGGGCGTCACGACGGCGTGCCCGCGCACCCGGCCGCGCCGCACGTCCTCCACGGCCTTCGCGACGTCGGCGAGGGGGTAGGTCCGGTCCAGCACGGGGGTGAGCCGGCCGGACTCGATCAGGTCGCGCAGGAACAGCAGGTCCTCGTGCCGGTCCTTGTGCACCAGCGGTTTCGCCTTGAACCCCAGGAACGGCGCGGCCACCAGGGCGCGCAGCCAGCGGTCGGTGCCCATGAACCAGCACCCGCCCGTGCCGCCGACGAGCACCACCGCGCCGCCCTTGCGGACCAGCCGCCGGCAGGTGCGCAGCGACGGGTTGCCGTAGAGGTCGACCAGCACGTCGAACCCGCCGGGCGGCTCGCCGGTCGCGTAGTCGTGCACGTGGTCCGCGCCCAGGTCCCGGGCCAGGTCCGCCTTCGCCGCGCCGCACACCGCCGTGACCTCGGCCCCGAACACCTTGGCCAGCTGCACCGCGTACGTGCCCACGCTGCCGGTGGCGCCGTGGACCAGCACCTTCGTCCCGGGTCCGACCCGACCGAGGTCGCGCACGGCCTGGAGCGCGGTGAACCCGGAGATCGGCACCGCCGCGGCCTGCTCGACCGTCAGGTTCGCGGGCTTGCGGGCCAGTTGGCCGGCGGGCACCGCGGCGTACTCCTGGAACGCGCCGGAGCACCAGCCGAACACCTCGTCACCGACGTCGAGCGAGTCGACGCCGGGCCCGACCTCCTCCACCGCGCCCGCCAGCTCCAGCCCCGGCACGCGGTTGCGCGGCCGGCGCAGCCCGGTGATCGGCCGGGCGAGGTAGGGCAGCCCGCGCATCAGGTGCCAGTCGCCGCCGACCACCGGCGCGGCGCGCACGCGCACCAGCACCTCGCCGGCGGCGGGCACGGGCTTCTCGATGTCCACCAGGCGCAAGACCTCGTCGAGGTCGCCGTAGCTGTCCTGCACGATCGCCTTCACGAGTCCTCCTCGGGGTACTGGAAGACGTCGCCGAGCGGCACCCCGAACACCCTGGCGATGCGGAAGGCCATCTCCAGCGAGGGCGAGTACCGGCCCTGCTCGACGGCGATGATCGTCTGCCTCGTGACGTCGACCCGGCGGGCCAGTTCGGCCTGGGTCATCTCGCCGTGCGCGAAGCGCAGCGCCCGGATCGAGTTGGTGATCCTGGTCGGCTTGCCCACTCAGAACCCCCGCCGGTAGGCCACGAGCTTCACGGCGGAGCCGACCACGGCCCCGATCGCGAACACGGCGTAGATGGCGTTGGCGATCCAGAAGTGGGGCGCCTCGACCAGGGCGAGCGCGAGCGGGGCGACCATGCCGACGCCCAGCACGCCGGAGCCCACCCGCTCGCCGTGCCGGTCGATGTCGCGGTCGCGCTCGTCGGCCCGGTGCACGTCGCTGGGGCGGGCCACCTCCACGGCGATCCGGACCACGACCGCGAGCACGATCGACGCCCCGATCGACCACAGCATCGGCGCGGCGTAAGGGGTCGCGGCCAGGTCGTCCCCCGCCCGTGAGGCCATCACCCCCAGGTACCCGAGATAGGTCACGGCGGTGACCACCAGGTACACCCAGGCGCCCTTCTCCTCGTACGTCACCGGCCACCCCTCGTGTAAAACGAATTTGACATCACCAGTGTCAGGCGAGCTTGACCTCGTGTCAAGAAGTTTTGACACGGTCGGTTCCGCCTAGACTGCGCGGGTGAGTTGGGTGACCGTGCGCCAGTTCCGCTGGACGACCCGGACCGGCGCGGACGACTACCCGCGCGTCGGGGAGGTCCACCCCCTCAGCGACCGCAAGCGGCTGCCGGTGAACGTGGCCGAGGTCTTCCACGTCAACGCCCTGGCCCCGGCCGCCAGGGTCAGGTTCGACACGCGGCTCGACGAGCTGCGGCTGCTGGCGAACTACCTGAGCGCGTCGCCGGGTCGCCCCGTCAGGCTGCGCCAGGACGACTTCCGGTCCAGTTCGCTGCACATCCGGCGGTTCGTGAGCGAGTCGTTCGGCCTGGGGATGCTCACCGCCGCGGTCCAGGCGGCCTACGAGTGGAACGACGGCGACCCGGGCGACCTGAGCGCGCTGCCCATGACGCTGGCCGCGTCGTCCGCGAAGCAGGGCGTGCGGCCGGACCTGCTGTTCCAGGCGCCGGGCCTGCTGCTCGCGGGCGAGGCCAGGGGCCGGTCCGGCAGACCGCCGCGCTCGACGAGGCTGCCGCGCGAGCGCCTGGACCGGCTGCTGCCGTGGGCGCACGTGCACCGCCACCCGATGGTCATGACCTGGGCCTACCTCGACGGCGACGGCGTGGTGGTCGACTTCTTCGCCCCGGCGGAAGGGGTCGAGTGGCTGAGCGGCGCGATCGGCGCCCCGGACCCCAAGGCGGGGCTGCGCCTGCCGCGGGCCGAGCAGGTGGCGCTGCGCGAGGTCGACCCGGCGCCGGCGCAGCAGGAGCTCTTCCCCCGGCCCGCCCCCGACCGGCTCTCCCCGCTGAGCCTGTTCGAGGTC
Source organism: Saccharothrix xinjiangensis (assembly GCF_039527585.1). NCBI lineage: Bacteria > Bacillati > Actinomycetota > Actinomycetes > Pseudonocardiales > Pseudonocardiaceae > Saccharothrix > Saccharothrix xinjiangensis. Next base: position 655,273 of record NZ_BAAAKE010000001.1, read on the forward strand.
GGCACGAGCGCGCTGCGGTCGGTGGAGGACCAGCTGTTCGACACCGCACCGGCCGCGCCCGTGCCCCTGGCCGGGCGGACCGCGCGCGGCCGGTGGGCGCCGGTGGACCCGGTCGGCGGCTCGCGCGGCTCGGTGCTGCTGGCCCTGCTGGACCGACCGCTGCCGTCGGCGGAGGCGACGGCGCTCGCCCGCCGCTGGCGGGCGCGGCACCGGCACGCCGAGGCCGACGACCTGGCTGCGGGCGACCTGGCTGCGGGCGACCTGGCTGCGGGCGACCTGGCTGCGGGCGACCTGGCGGTGGCGGTGCACGGCCGCACCGTCGTCGCCCTCGCCCCCGCCCGCGACGGCCAGCCCTGGGACATGCTCACCGGGTGACCCCCGCACCGCACGGCGCCGGCAATCGTCGGCGACCGCCGGTCCACCGGTCATCGGAGACGGCCCCGACATGACCGATTTCAACGCGAAGTCATTAGTTCATCACTGACGGAGATACATGAGAATCAGTCATTGATGTGCTTCGGGAAGATGTCCGGAAACTTTTTCCCCCGAACTGAAACGCATTAAGCGGACCTGTCGATACAGGCGCATACGGAAACGACCGACCTCCACCGACGACCCGGCGGGCGCCCCCGCGCGCCCGGACGACCCCGGCAGGTCACTTCGCCAGAAACGAGTGTGACGCGCATGGTCACCATGCTCCTCCTGCTCACCGCCGCCGGTATCGCGCTCGGGCTGTTCCGGATCCACCGGAACGGACTCCCCGACCTGACCCGGCTGCGATTCCCGTGGATTCCGCGACTCGGCCGGGGGGAGGTCTTCGAAGTGGACGAGGAGCACGCGCACCAGCGCCGGATCATGCTGCACCGGGTGGCCGCGCAGGCGGCCCGCCTGCCCGCGCCCCCCGACGGCCGGCCGCTGTTCATCACCGTCCGCACCCACCCCGCGGACGCCGAACTGCTCGGCCGCGACGTCATCGACGACGAGTTCGAGGTCAACCTGCGGCTGTCGGGAACGGGCTCGGGCACCAGGGTGCGCATCCGCGAGTACCTGCGGGTGGACGCCATGCCGCGCACCCGCGTGCACGTCAGCCCGGACGAGCGGCCCACCGCCGCGCCGCCGACCCGGGCCCTGGTGGAGCGGACGGCGGCCCCCGCCGCGCGACTCGTCCTCGTCGGGGAGCCCGCGACGTCCCTGCACCTGCCCGCCGCGGGCGGGGTGATCGGCCGCGACGCGGCGTCGTGCCAGGTCGTGATCGACCTGCCCACCATCTCCCGGCAGCACGCCCGCGTCCGGCCCCGCGGCGACGGCTTCGAGGTCGAGGACCTCCTCAGCGCCAACGGGGTCACGATCAACTCCAGGACCACGACGTCCGGCGTCCTCCACCACGGCGACGTCCTCGGGCTCGGCCGTGCCGTCCGGCTGCGGCTGGAGATCGGCGCCCGGGGGCGCGGCGGGACCGCCGAGTCGTCCGCGCGGGGAGGACCGGTCGCCGGACCACCCGACCGCGGGCACGACCGGCCGCGGAGCCCCGGCGCACCCGGATGACCCACGAGACGCACCCCCCGCGAACCGAGCGAGGCGCCATGCAGAGAACCGCCCCCGACAGCCCCCTGGACACGAGACGCCCGAGCTGGCCGCTGCTGCCCTTCTGGTGGCTGGGCAACGGCTTCGCGTGGCTCGGCGGGGCCTCGTGGCGCGCCGTGGCAGGCCGGCACGAGCGCTCCTCCTACCAGTTGTCCGGTTTCTTCGTGCTGCTCAACGGCTTCGTGGCCTGGGCGCTGATCAGCCTGGCCGCGGTCGGGCTGGAGGTCGTGCCGGACTTCGCCGACGCGCTGCCCGTGACGTTCCCGTGGGGCTTGTTCGTGCTGGCGTTCGACCGCGCCATCGCGGCGAAGGTGGTCGACCCCGACGAGAACGCGTGGCGCAGCAGGTCCAGCTACTTCTTCCGCGCCCTGTGCGCGATCGTCATCGGGTTCGTCATCGCCGAGCTGGGCGCGCTGGCGATCTTCCGCGAAGACGTCGAGCGCACCATGAACGACACGATCTCCCGGCAGGTCGACCAGTCGCGCAGGCTGATCGTCGGCGAGGAGGGCCGCCCCAGCCAGCGCCAGACCGCGCTGCTGGAGCTGGAGGGGCAGCTCACCGCCCTGGGCGACGACAGGACGAGGACGCAGCGGGACTTCGAGGCCGCGCGGCGGCACGCCGCCTGCGAGCGCGACCCCCGCGGCTGCGACGACCTGCGGGCCGCGGGCAAGATCACCGGCGTCCCGGGCGAGGGCGACAAGACGCGGCTGCTCGACACCGCCGCGGACGCCGCGGGGTCCGCGCGGGACCTCGCCGCCGGGGAGTACGACACCCGGGCGCCCGGCCTGCGGCGGCAGGTCGGGGAGCTGCGCGCCGAGATGGACGACGACCTGCGGGAAGCCCAGGGGGTCGCGGAAGCCGGTGACGGCGTGCCCGCCCGGTGGCGCGCCATGTACGACTTCACCGCGAGCGACCCGACCGGGTTCTGGATGCACGTCATGCTGATCGCGTTCGGCGTGCTGCTGGACCTCATCCCGCTGCTGGTCAAGCTCTGGCGCGGGCGCACCGGCTACGACGCGACCGTGGTGGCGCACCGGAAGCGGCGCGAGGTCGAGGTCTCCGTCGCCGCCTCCCGGCACGAGGAGGACCTGCGCCGGGCCTGGAACCGCGAGCGGATCGACGAGGAGCTGGAGGTCGACCTGGCGGGGCTGCGCGCCGGCACCAGGCGCCGGATCGAGGTGGAACGCGAGCGCGTCCGGTACGAGGTGGCCGTCGAGGCCATTCGCGAGGAACCGGACCGGCTGGTCGTCGCCCCCGCGTCCGCGGAGCTGGAACCCGCCCCCGTGCGGCTGCCCGAGGGGTGGACCGAGGAGGACCGGGCGCTGGTGAGCCACGTGTTCGGCGGTCTCTACAAGGCCGTCGAGCCGCTGGGGGGCGCCGATCCCGGCGCGTTCGGCCGGATGCTGCGCGGGCGGGACGAGAAGAGCGGGCAGGACGTGGTCATCAAGGCGGTCCGGGACACCGACGGCCGGGACGGGACGCGCAGCCCGCTCGGCGAGATGTGGCAGCGCGAGGTCGACGCCGCGCGCAAGCTGTCGCACTTCAACATCGGCCAGGTCATCGCGTCCGGCCTGGACAAGGGCTACCTGTGGACGGCCTCGCCGCTCTACCAGCCCGGCAGCCTGGTGCGGTGGATCGAGAGCACGGCGGACCAGCACCCGAGCGCGTACACGCTCCAGCACACCATCGACTACGTGAAGCAGCTGGTGGACGCGCTCACCTACGCGCACGAGCACGACGTGACGCACGGCGACATCAAGCCCACCAACGCCGTGCTGCACGGACCGACGCTGAAGCTGGTGGACTGGGGCTTCGCGCGCGTCTCGATCCGGCTGGAGCAGGGAGCGGCCACGGCCCTGGCGGGCGGCACCCCGCTCTACACCGCGCCCGAGGCGCTGCTGGGTGGCGAGTTCGACGCGGAGCTGGCCGACCTCTACTCGGTCGGCGCCACCTGGTACTTCCTCCTCACCGGCAAGCCCCCGTACCAGGAGGCGGACCTCCGGGGCACGGCGCGCGAGATCGCGTGGCAGGTCCAGCGGCGCCAGGTGCGGTGCCGGCCGCTGCCGGAGTTCCTGCCCGACCTGCCGAAGGTGGTGGTGGACCTGGTCCACGACCTGGTCTCCGTGTACCCGCGCACCCGGATCGGCGACGGCGGCGGCGACGGGCCGGCCGCGCACCTTCAGCGCGCGATGACGGGGCTGACCACGGACCCCGACGTGCACGCGAAGGGCGGCCTGCCGGTGGGGCCGGCGGCCGTGGGCCGCAGGAAGCACGGCGCCCGCGCGGTCCGCCCGGTGACCGCGCCGGGCACGGCCGTGCCCGCGACGGGGGCGGACGCCGTTCCGCTCACGCGGATGACGATCCTCGACGTGCCCCTGACCACCTCCGCGGAAGCGCCCGCGCGCAACGGGGCCGTCCCGTCCACCCTGCTGGAGGACGGGAGCTGACACCCCGGTGATCCGGTCCCGGCCGGGACCGCGGGCCCACCGCGGTCCCGGCCGGGACGTCCGGGATCAGCGCGCCGGGGCGTCGGCGCACCGCGCGTCGGCGGACAGGCCGGCGTACTCGTCGCCGACGAAGTAGACGGCGCTGGACCACAGGGCCGGGCCGTTCTCGTCGGCGTCCTCGACCTGGAGCCAGACGTCGTTGGTGATGCCGGCGTCCGTGACCGGCTCGCCGCGCACCCAGCACTCGACCTTCCGCTGCTGCCCGGCCACCAGCGCCCCCGCCGTCCCGCACGCCGTCGAGGGGCAGGTCCGGATGTTGACGTCGTGCCACGCCGTGACGGTGTGGAGCGCGCCGGCCGTGGCCGAGCCGCTCCAGGCGACCAGCCCGGCGGCGGCCAGCGCCACGACGAAGGCGGGTTTGACGGTCCTCATGTGTCCTCCCGGTGATCGGAGACGATCACTGGGTACACGCCTCGGACGGCCCCCGGCGTTGCCTCGACCGGTCCCGGACCGCGCCGGGCGTTCGGCAGCGTCGCGGAGCAGGCGTGCAGGGAGCTCTGGTGCCGGTAGTGGTCCAGGTAGAGCACCACGACGTCGTCGGTGAGCGCCGTGACGGACGTGGTGCGGGCCTGGAAGGGATCTCGTCGAACATCGAGGCGAGCGCCTCCAGCTCGGGGTCGACCCCCGGTGCAGGGCGCTGTCGCCGTAGCCGTAGACCAGGTAGCCGTCCTCCCAGGACTGGGGGGCAGCTTGTCGGGGTCCTCCGCGGGCGGCTTTTCCCGACATGGACGGCTCCGGCGAGGCCCCCGCGTTCGGCGGCCTTGCGGGCGCGCGACTCCTCGACCAGGTCGTCCCCCACAGGTGCCATGCGGTTCGGGCAGTGCGGCTATCGAACAGGACGGGCCACCAGGCGGACGTCGCTCCCTGAGCGGGCCACGTCGAGCAGCTCCAGGCGAAGGATTTCGGACATGCTGTGGATGCCGGCGTTCTCCAGGCCGCTCTTGCCAGAGCCGAGCAGGGCGGGGGCCACGTAGTTCACCACGCGGTCGATCAAGCCTTGGGCGATGAAGCTGCCGGCGAGCGTGGGGCCGCCTTCGAGGAAGATCGCCCGCACGCCGCGGTCGTGGAGGCCCGTGAGGACGGACGGCAGGTCGAGGCCCTGGTTCGCGCGCTTGACCTTCAGCACGTCCACCACGCCGTCGAGGTGTGACGCGTCGGCGTCCTCAGCTACGACGATGAGCGTGGACGCGGCGTCGTTGCAGACGTTCGCGTCGGCCGGGGTCTTGGCGTTGCTGTCGAGCACGACGCGGAGCGGCTGGCGCTTCGGGTCGTTCACGATGGACAGGTCCAGGCGCGGGTCGTCGTTGCCGCGCACGGCCAGGTTGGGGTTGTCGGCTTGCCGGGTGCCTTAGCCGACCACGGTGGCGTCGCAGCCCGCGCGGAGGAGGTGGACCTCGGCTCGGCTCTCCGGGCTGGTGATCCACTGGCTGGTGCCGTCCACGACCGCATGATCTTGGCGCTCGTCGCCAATTCTCGGACCGTGCGGTGTGACCGGGTGTCCCGGGCGATCCTGAGCGCCTCCACGCCGCTCTCCAGCGCTGCTTCGGGGAGACCCGCGCGTGCTGCGACGGCTGTCCTGCGGGCGAGGTGCAGGCCGCGTTCGCGGTGGAAGGACCGGGGCCACTGGCTCATGACGTGGTCGTACTCGGCGAGGGCGCGTTGGTGGTCGCCGAGGGTGCCGTAGACGGCCGCGCGCTGCACTGACACGTAACCGGGTGTGCAGTAGCTCGCCAACGAGTACGGGTCGAGCGTCGATGTGGTGGCCTCGGAGAGGGCCTGCGCACGGTCGATGTAGGTCATGGCCGTGTGCTCGTGGCCGTCCAGCGCGCTTGCGTGCGCGGCCTGCTGGTGGATGGCCGCACGTACCTGTGGGCTGGATACCTTGGCTTCGTAACGGATGGACGCCTGGGCGAGCGTGACCGCTCGGGCGCGTTCTCCGAGGAATTGGGCCTGCTGACTCATCCGCATGAGGACGTAAGCCGCGATGGTGGCGCTGCCGGATCGCCGACCTGCTCCCCCGCTGACCGGACCAGGTCACCGGGGCCGAGAAGGCTGTCCGCCGACACCAGGGCGTCCCGGAGCGAGACGAAGTGGTCGATGATCTCGGGATCCACCGAGGCACGGCTGATAGACCGCGAGGACGGGAAACCCGGGAGGGAGGAGGCCGCCAACCCGGCCAGGGCTCCCATGAATTCACGCCGCTCCACGCTGTCCCCTCCGGACGAGTCTTCGGCGCGCTTGGCGAGGCGACGCCGCGCTTTGGCGACGGCGACCGCCCGTGCGAGCACTTCCACCGGAATTCCGAAGCTGCTCTCGCAGTGCTGCTGCCAGCAGGGCGTCACCAGGCGCTTCTCGGATTCCCAGCGGGACACCTCGTTCCGGGTGACCGCACGGCCGGCACGTACGGACAGGTCATCGGCCTGCTCGCTCTGCGAGCGGCCGGTCTCCTCGCGGAGGTGGCGCAGGAGCGCGCCGATGCTCGTCGGCCCGCGCATGTCGCCATCCTGACTGGTGAAGAGGTGGAACGTCACCATTGTGGCCACCTCTCCTGGCCCCTCTCCGGCCATATGGCCCCTCCGGCGGCGACTCCGCCCGATCGGTCTGACGGCGACCCTGATCTCGGCGCCGGCGCCGGGTGATCAGCCAGGAAGTGCCCCCGGACCTGCGTCATCCCCTGGCGCCGGTAGTCGCTCATCGAGGCCGTAGGACGAGGAGGCGGACGACTGTGCCAGTCGAGCCGAAGCCGTACACCGTCAGGCTCCGCGCCGAGACCTTCGCGAAAGCGGCGCAGCTCGCCGGATTCAGCTCCGACTACCGCCTGCCCGGCGCGATGGGGCTCAACCGCTCAACCGTCACGCGGGTCAGGAGCGGTGCGCTCCAGCCCGGTCCCGCGTTCATCGGCGGCGCGCTGACCGCGCTGGCGCCGATGCGGTTCGAGGACCTGTTCGAAGTCGCACCCGAGTTCCGACGGACCGGCCTCGACATTCCCCAGCAGGAAGAGAGGACCGACCGTGCCGAAAGCCACCCAGGAGATCACCGACCCGATGACGGCCGCACTGGTGTACGCCGGGATGGGCTGGCCGGTAATACCCGGAGCGGTGTGGCGGAACGGCAAGTTCGTCGACCCGGCGTCGGGTGAGCCTGCGGACAAGATCGTGTTGCGGCCGATCGACACCGCGACCATCGGTGAAACCCGGGCGATGTGGCTGGTCACGCCCGAAGATTCCCGTTGAGGACCGAGAGCGCGGAGGAGGCGCGGACGGTCTTCGAGATCGGCTCCCGCCCCAGGGGCGTGAGAGTGCACCTCGTGTGGCTGGACGACTCTGCCTGAAGCCACCGGCGGTCTGCCCGCGCAGCAGGAGGTGCCTCCGATCGGGGCCACCTCCTTCAGCTCACAGGCGTGGCTGCGCGAGATGCCGAACGCGCTCGCCGCCTTCGCCACGTTCACTGTCGCGGGCCAGCGCCTGACCTCAGCGGGTGTCGGGCAACGTGGAGCCGGCGGAGCTGTTCCAGGGTGACGGACCAGTCGCTGTCGCCGAGCACATCACCCGACTGCTGTCACAGCAGATCCAGGCCGAGGAGAAGCCGGCGGTCGGCGAGGGGTGCGAGAACAGCGGCTACGTCGTCGTGGACGAGGTTGGCAGGCTTTCCAAGCGAGCCGGCGTGAAGCGGATCGTCCATCTCCACAGCAGGACCGAGGCGCTCCGCAAGCTCTACGGCTGAGCAGCAGTACGAGCGTTCGTGTGAAGATGTGAGGCAGCAGCCCCTCCACACAACAAATCAGGACCCTGTTCCGTTAACCGGAACAAGGCCCTGACCTGGACTAACCATGGCGCGCTCGGCAGGATTCGAACCTGCAACCTTCTGATCCGTAGTCAGATGCTCTATCCGTTGAGCTACGAGCGCATCGTTCTTCAGTTGTCACCCGGCCGAAGCCAGGTGTTGCGGAGGCTCCGGGATTTGAACCCGGGATGGGGGTGAACCCAAACCGCATTAGCAGTGCGGCGCCATAGACCAGACTAGGCGAAGCCTCCCGGAGCCCTCGGCTACGACGCATAGATTACACATGCCCCCGACCGGTTAGCAAAACGCCCCCCTCCCTGCCGCGTTTCCGCAGGTCAGAGCAGGCCTATGGCAGGAGGGGGCGTTCACCTGCGGTTCAGCCGGCGGGTGGGGAGGCCAGGTCCAGGAAAGGTCGGAGGGAGTCCGGGTTGCGCAGGGCGTCCAGGCTCACCGCCCGCTCGGGCGGGGTGCCGGCCAGGATCTTCTTGACCGGGACCTCGCACTTCTTGCCGTTCAGGGTCCTGGGGATCTCTTCGACCACGATGAAGCTGTTGGGCACGTGGCGCGGTGACAGGTTGGTCCTCAGCTCGGCGCGCAGGGTCGGTTCGAGCTCTGTGAAGTTCGTCTCCCCGTCGAGGACCAGGAAGCAGAGGAGTTCGCCGTCGGTGCGGCCGGCGCCGGAGGTGTCGATCACCAGTGAGTCGAGGACTCCCGGTGTGCTCTCCACCACGCGGTAGAACTCGCTGGTGCCCATGCGGACCCCGCCCCGGTTCAGGGTGGAGTCGCTGCGGCCGTAGATGACCGCCGAGCCCCGTTCCGTGATGCGGATCCAGTCGCCGTGCCGCCAGACGCCCTCGAAGGTCGAGAAGTAGGCGTCGTGGAGCTTGGCGCCGTCCTCGTCGCCCCAGAAGAACACCGGCATGGACGGCATGGGCTTGGTGATCACCAGTTCGCCCACCTCGTCGACGACCGGCTCGCCCTCCTCGGAGTAGGCCGCGACGGCCGCGCCCAGGGCCCGGCAGGACAGCTCGCCCAGCCAGACCGGCACGTCGGGGGCCGCCGCCACGAACGCCGTGCACAGGTCGGTCCCGCCGGAGACCGAGGCGATCTGGACGTCCCGGCCGACCGCGTCGGCGATCCACCTGAAGCCCTCGGGCGTGAGGGGCGCGCCGGTGGAGCCCACGGTCCTCAGGGAGGACAGGTCGTGCGCCGCCGCCGGGTTCAGGCCCTCCTTGAGGCACGACTGGATGTACGGGGCCGACGTGCCGAAGTACGTCACCCGGTGCTTTTCGGCCAGCCCCCACAGCACGTCGAGGTCGGGGTGCGCGGGGCTGCCGTCGAACAGCACGACCGTCGAGCCGACCAGCAGGCCGGAGACGAGGTAGTTCCACATCATCCAGCCGGTGGTGGTGAACCAGAAGAACCGGTCCCCCGGGCCCAGGTCGCTGTGCAGGGCCAGCATCTTCAGGTGCTCCAGCACGATGCCGCCGTGCCCCTGGACGATGCCCTTGGGCAGCCCCGTCGTGCCCGACGAGTACAGCACCCACAGCGGGTGGTCGAACGGCACCGGGTCGAAGGCCAACTCGGCGCCGTCGTGGTCGGCGAGCAGGGAGTCCCACGTCACCGCGCCGGGCAGGGGGGCGCCGCCGACGTAGTCGACCACGACCGTGGCGCGCAGGGACGGGATCGCCGCCCTCAGCTGCTCCACCACCGGCCGCACGTCGAACGCCCGCCCGTTGTACCGGTAGCCGTCGACCGCGACGAGGACCTTGGGCTCGACCTGGGCGAACCGGTCGGTCACCGCCCGGACGCCGAAGTCCGGCGAGCACGACGACCAGGTCGCGCCCAGCGACGCCGCCGCCAGGAACGCGATCAGCGCCTCCGGCGAGTTGGGCACGAGCGCCACCACGCGGTCGCCCACGCCGACCCCGAGCGACGCGAACCCGGCCCGCACGGCCGCCACGCGCCGCCTCAGCTCACCGTGGGTCAGCTCGACCGTCAGGCCGTCCTCCCGGTGGAAGACGACCGCCAGGGCGTCCTCAGGTCCGCGCAGGGCGTGTTCGGCGTAGTTCAGGGTCGCGCCGGGGAACCAGGTCGCGCCGGGCATCGCCTCGTCCGGCAGCACCCGGTCGCACCCGCGGTGGAACAGCACCCCGAAGAACTCGGCGACGGCGCCCCAGAAACCCTCCAGGTCGGAGGTGGACCACTGCCGCAGCGACTCGTAGTCGGGCAGGTCCAGGCCGTGGCGCTCGGCCACGGCGGCGCGGAACGCGGTCATCCGGCTCGCCGCGACCCGGTCGGGATCCGGGCGCCACAGGACTTCCGCCTCGCCGGCGGCGGCGCCGGCACGCATCTCGGTCATACCTGGAGTTCCTAGCCGAAGAACCGCCGCGGAACCACAGGGCGCGTCCACACACCGGATCAGTTCCGGCCGGCGCCCACCACCAGTCGCTCGACCGCGGAGATCAGCCTGGGCGCGTCGGTGGGCGCCACCACGAGCCACCCGTCGTCGCGGCGCACCAGGTAGCGGCCCTCGGCGGTGTCCAGCCACGACACCACCGCGCCGGTCGGGTGCAGGTAGCCGGCCCGGTTGCGGGCGATCACGCCGACCTGCCCGCCGCCGCTGCGCGTGGTCACCGCGCGCATCAGGGTGTTCGCCTCCGGCTCGCGCAGGCCGACGCCGCGCAGCACGTCCAGGAAGCCCTCCGAGCCGTCGGCCTCGCCGGCCCGGCCCGCGGCCAGGTAGTCGTCCCACCGCACGTTCACCGACCGGCCGCCGCCGGGCGGGGCGGGCGGCAGGGTGTTGACCGTGGTGGCGGCGAGCGCGGTCGACCGGAACCCGGTGACCTGCACCTGGTCGCCGAGCCGCCCCGCGAACGCGCCGTGCCACGCGGCGGTGGCCAGGCCGCGCGCCTGGGCGCCGCGCAGGGTGAAGAAGACCTCCAGGCCCACCTCGAACTCCGCCAGGCCGCGCAGCAGCCCGTACAGGTCGCCGTCGGGCCGCCGCACCGTGCCCAGACCCCGGGCCGCGAGCTCGCGGGACGCCCTCTCGACGAGCCGCTCGCGCTCCGCCCGCGTGTGCCCGAAGTGCCGGGTGCCGAGCGGCACGGGGTGGGCGTCGCCGTGGACGGACCACCAGAGCAGGAAGAACTCCAGTTCGCTGAGCCGGAAGACGCGCTGGGTCACAGCCCGATCACCGGTGGTGCGGCCTTGCGGTCGGCGGCGAACACGTTGTCGTCGTCTTCGAGGTAGCCGGGGCGGTTGCGGTCCCGGTCGTCATTCGCGCCCGCGGCGACGGGCGGCGGCGCGGCGATCGGCGCGGCGCCGATCATGCCCGCCTGCGGCGTCACCGACTTCGGCGCCTGGAACTGGCTGGTCACGCCGCCCGGGTTGGCGGGGCCGCCGCGGTCGCCGAGCGCGCCGCTGACCGCGCCGGGGCTGCCCAGGGCGGTGCCGCCACCGCCACCGCTGCCACCTGCGACCACGGACGCGGGCACGCCGCCGCGACCGCCGTACCCGCCCCGGCCGGCCGCGAAGCCGCCGCGGCCGGACTGCGCGGGCGCGCCGCCGGGCCGCTGGTTGGCCTGCTGCTGTTGCTGCTGCTGGGACCCCGGGGTGTTGTTGTTCACCACCACCGGGTGGCCGTCCGCGCCCGTGGTCGGCGCCGTGGTCGACGGGATCGTCGTCACCGCGGGCGGCGTGGGCGGCGCGACCGGGTTGGTCGGCGGGCTGAACGACGGCACGGTCCGGTCGACCGCGTAGGAGTTCTGCTGGAACATCGCCATGACCTCGGCGGCCTGGCGGTGCGTCGCGTCGGCGACCACCACGGACTCGATCGCGGGGCCGGCGATGGTGTCGATGCCGGTGAACGCGCCGGTCCCCGCCGTGGCCGCGTGGTGCCCGGTCGTGGTCGCGTGGTGCCCGGCCACGATCCCGGCCCGGCCCCTGTCGACGGGGGTCGGCGCGTCGTACCCCGCGCTGCCGAAGTCCGCGGACGAGACCAGCGGCGACCGGGGCGTGGCGGCGACCGGCGTCGACGCGGTCGGCACGCCGACGACCGGGTTGACCACCGGCGGCGCGGGCGCGGGCGGCGGCATCATCTCGCGCGCCGTCTGCACGTGCTCGATCTCGGTGGCGATGCACTTGGCCACGTTCTCGGCGTGCTCGCTCGTGTGGAGCGCCCACTTCTCCACCGACTCCAGCGCCTCGCGGGCGCGGTCGGCCGTGCCGCCCTCCCACGCCTGGGAGGAGCGGTTGATCGCGGTGGCCAGCAGGTCGCGCACCTCGTTGAGCGCCTGGCCCACGGCGGTCCAGTCGGACTGGGCGGTGCCGGCGGCCCTGAGGTCGACGCCGGTGTTGATCATGTTCCACAGCTGCTGGTGGGAGTAGATCATCCAGTCGACGGGGTCGCCGAGGTTGCTGGGCTTGTCGTGGTCGCCGTTGTCGTGGCCGCCGTTGTTGTTGTTGCCCATCAGCCCTTGGCCTCCCCAGCGGAACCGAAGGTGTCGGCCGCGTCGTCGTCGGCTTCCTGGAGGTTGCGCGCGGCCCTGCGGATGGTCTCCTCGACCTCGAACAGCACCTGCATGAAGTCGCCGATCACGTTGACCGCCGACGACTCGTCGCCGACCGCGACCTCGCGCAGCCTGCGGCTGATCGCCTCGCTCACCCAGTTGTTGCCGAACTTCAGCTCGATGTCGAGGTCGCTGACCGCCTTGGTGTGCACGGTGTCGACCAGGGCGCGCGCCTGCGAGACCAGCTTGAGCAGGTCCTCGATGCCCTGCCGGTCGAGGTCCAGCTGCACGGCCTGCTTGTCCACCGCGTCCAGCGCGGTGTTGGCCTTGTCGAGGTCGGTCTTGGCCGCCTCGGCGAAGGTGCCCGTGGGCACGGGGGTGGCCGGGTCCGTCGTCGCGGGCGCCGGCGCGGCGGGCCCGGAGGTCACCGGCTCGGAGGTCACCGGTCCCGAGGTCACCGGCTCAGGGGTCACCGGCTCAGGGGTCACCGGCTCAGGGGTCACCGGCTCAGGGGTCACCGGCTCAGGGGTCACCGGCTCAGGGGTCACCGGCTCGGCCGCCGCGGGTCCGGCGGGCGTCGGTCCGGCGGGCGTCGGTTCAGCGGCGGCGGGCGGCACGGCGGGCGCGGGCGCGGCGTGCCCAGCGGGCACGGGCGGCGCGACCACGGCGGGCGCGGCCACCGCGGGCTCGACCACAGCAGGCGCGGCCACCGCGGGCTCAGGCGTCACCGGGGTGGTCACCGCGGGTTCGGGCGCGGCCGGGGTGCTCGCCGCGGGCGCGGGCGCGGCCGGCGCGGTGGCACCCGGCGCGTTCAGGAACGGCGCGGGCAGCGTCACGGTCGTCGCACCGGTCGGATCGGGCGCCGGAGCGGGTGGTGGTGCGACAGGTTGAGGCACGGCGGCGGGCTGCCCCGCCGCGGACGGCGTGAAACCAGCCGGGACCTGCACCGTGGGTGCTCCAGCCATCAGCGGAACCGTGTTCCCGTCGCTCATCACTTACCCCCTGCACTGCGATTCGCAGCAGCCGCTCCGCGCGTTAGCCGGCCGCGACCGAATCAGGCGTTCCGGACGCTCCCCTTAGATGTACCGGGAAGCCCGTCCGGTTCCAAGCCTCCGACAAGAGGCTTAGCGAAGATGCGAATCGAACCAGTTCAAGGCCCGCTGCCAGGCCTCCGGGCTGACGTCCGGGTCGGCGCCCGAGCGGTTCCCGGCGCGCGCGAACCCGACCACGTCGGTGGCCACCGGCGCGGCGGCCGCCGCGTCGCGCAGCTTCTCCACGTCGCCGACCGGGATGTCCGGGTCGTCGTCGCCGTAGAGCCCCAGCCACGGGCAGGTCAGCTCCTCCGCGACCGCCACCAGCGACGGCAGCCCCTCCGCCAGCGGTTCGACGATCCCGCCGCCGCCCACGGTGACCGCGGCCCCGATGGTTCGGCTTCCCGCAACCACCATCGCGACCGTCCCGCCGAGGTCGAACCCCATGACGCCCACGCGGTCCCGCCCCACGCCGCGCTGCTCCAACCAGACGAACGCCACGTCCGTGTCGGCCAGCACGTCCTCACCCGACAGGCCGCTCACCACCGCGGGCGCGTCCTCGCCGGACACCTCGTCGTACAGGTGCGGCGCCACCGCGAGCCACCCCTCGGCGGCGAGCCCACCCACCAGACCGCGGACGGTGTCGGTCACGCCCCGCGCCTCGTGGAGCACGACCAGGCCGCCGCGGACGGCGTTCTCCGGCTCGGCGACGGTCAGCGTCAGCTCGCGGCCGTCGGTGAGGGAGATCGTCTCGGTGCGGGTAGGTGTCATGGCCCAACCCTTCCACGAGGGGGTGAACGCCAGTCAACGTGAGCAACCAGACGACAGGTGTGCCCGTTCGGCGCAACCAGGGGATAACGTCCAGCTCAGAATCCCGAAGGGAGCCCTTGGATGACCGTGCGAACCCGTGCCGACCTCGGTGCCCTGCCCAGCTACGTGCCCGGCAGGACCGTGCCCGGCGCCGTCAAGCTGGCCAGCAACGAGGTGTCGGCCGGACCGCTGCCCAGCGTGGTCCGGGCGATCGCGGACGCGGCCACCGCCGTGAACCGCTACCCCGACACCGCCGCCACCGACCTGGTGGCGCGCCTGGGCGACAAGTTGGGCGTGCCCACCGGCCAGCTCGCCGTCGGCTGCGGCTCGGTGACCCTGTGCCAGCAGCTCGTGCAGGCCACCTGCACCGAGGCCGACGAGGTGGTGTTCGCGTGGCGCTCGTTCGAGGCGTACCCGATCATCACCGCGGTGGTCGGCGCGCGGCAGGCGAAGGTGCCGCTGACCGCGGGCCACGGCCTCGACCTCGACGCCATGGCGGACGCGGTCACCGACCGGACGCGGCTGGTGTTCGTGTGCAACCCGAACAACCCCACCGGCACCGCGCTCACGACCGCCGAGCTGGAGCGGTTCGTCGACCGCGTGCCCGCCGACGTGCTGGTCGTGGTCGACGAGGCCTACAAGGAGTTCGTCGACGACCCCGACGTGCCGGACGGCGTGGAGTTCGCCAAGGCCCAGTGGGCGGCCGGGCGGGACAACGTGGCCGTGCTGCGCACCTTCTCCAAGGCCTACGGGCTGGCCGGGCTGCGCGTCGGCTACGCGGTGGCCTCGCCCGAGGTGGCCGAGGCGCTGCGCAAGGTCTACGTGCCGTTCAGCGTGAACGCGCTGGCGCAGGTCGCGGCGCTGGCCTCGCTGGACGCCGAGGACGAGCTGATGGCGCGCTGCCGCGCGGTGGTGGCCGAGCGGGCGCGGGTGCGGTCGGAGCTGCTGGCCGCCGGGTTCGAGGTGCCGGTGTCGCAGGCGAACTTCGTGTGGCTGCCGCTGGGCGAGCGGACCGCGGCGTTCAACGAGCACTGCCTGGCGCACAAGGTGGTCGTGCGGGCGTTCGCCGGCGACGGCGCGCGCGTGACGGTCGGCGAGGTCGAGGAGAACGAGGCGTTCCTGGCGGCGGCCCGGTCGTTCACCGGGTGAGCAGCTGGACGATGGCCACGACTCCCACCACCACGATGACCGCGCGCAGCGCGGCCGGTGGGAGTCGGCGGCCGACCTTGGCGCCGATCTGGCCGCCGACCACCGAGCCGACGGCGAGCAGCAGCACGGCGAGCCACGCCACGTCCGCGATGAAGATGAACAGCACGCCCGCGACCAGGTTCACGAACGCGGTCAGCACGTTCTTCAGGGCGTTCATCCGCTGGATGTGCTCGTCCATCAGGACGCCCATCAGGCCCATCACCAGCACGCCCTGGGCCGCGCCGAAGTAGCCGCCGTAGATGCCCGCGAGGAAGACGCCGACCCACAGCGCGAGGCCGCCGTGCTCCTGGCGCTCGCGCTCGGCCAGCTTCCGGTTGAGCCACGGCTGGAACACCACCAGCACCAGCGCGATCGCGATCAGCACCGGGACGATCGCGGAGAACGCGTCCTCCGGCAGCACCACCAGCAGGACCGCGCCGAGCACGCCGCCGAGCACCGAGGCGGGCAGCAGCCGCTTGACCCGGCCCGCCTGCCCGGACAGCTCGCGCCGGTAGCCCCACGCGCCGCTGAGCGAGCCGGGCACCAGGCCGAGGCTGTTGGAGACGTTCGCCACCACGGGCGGGTAGCCGACCGCGAGCAGCACCGGGAACGTCACCAGGGTGCCGGAGCCGACCACGGTGTTGATGCCGCCGGCGAAGACGCCGGCCAGGACGACGAGGACCGCCTCCAGCGTCGTCACCGCTGCTCCCCCCGTCGCGCGTTCGGTCCGATCAGCGGACGCTAACACCGCGTCGGGCGGAGCGCGGTGTGGCGCTACCTACACCGCGTGCCGCGTGGCTCGGACAATCGCCGGTCACGCGCCCGCACGTGCGGGAGGCACCGGTGGGGCGCGGCCCGGGCCACGCCCCACCGGTGTGTCAGGCCGCGCGCCTGCCGAGCACGCGCGTGCCCAGGCCGAGCGCCAGGACCAGCAGGCCGAGCAGTCCCAGGCCGAGCACGCTCGCGCCGGTCGAGGCCAGCGCCACCGGACCGCCCGCCGAGCCGCCGCCCGTCGAACCGCCGCCCGTCGAGTCACCTCCGGTCGAGCCGCCGCCGGTCGAACCGCCGCCGGTCGAACCGCCGCCGGTCGAGCCGCCGCCGGTCGAACCGCCGTCAGGCGCGCCCCCGGCGGGCGGCCCACCCGGCGCGGGGTCCGGGCGGACGAGGTCCGGGTCGGCGACCTCCGGGCCGGGCACGACGAACACCACCTCCGGTGACAGTTCGCCGCGCACCGCCTCGAACAGCGGCCCCGGCCCGCCGAGGACGACCTCCCACGGCCCGACCACGACCGGCGTGTAAGCGCCGACCGGCAGGTCCGGGAACGTGAACGAGCCGTCCCGACCCGTGGTGGTGCGGGCCACCGGCGCCCCGGTGGCCGGGTCGAGCAGCACCAGCTTCACGTCGGGCACCACCACCTGCGGGTACGTGTCGCGCACCTCGACGCGACCGGTCGTGGTCCACGTCGCGCCCGGCACCTTCGCCTCGGCCCGCGCGAGCGGGCTGCCCTCCCACACCCCGCCGTCATAGGCGTCCAGGGGGCCGAACGAGCACGCGGCGGTGACGCGCCCGTGGTCGGCGGCCGACGCCGGCATGTCCGCGGTCACCGCGCCGGACCAGGTCGCGCCGGCCGCGAGCGGCAGGCCCTCGTGCAGCGGGCCCCACTGCGGACCGCCGAGGACGCCGTGCCCCCGGCCCGCGTCGTCGCAGTTCACGTGCACGGTCAGGTCGCGGCCGGTGTCGTTGGTCAGCGACACGGTCAGGCCCGGCCGGTCGGTCGGCAGGTAGGAGGCCTCGGCGAACTCCATCCGCACGTCCAGCGTCTCCCGCATCGACCGGATCAGCGGGATCTCCAGGACCGTCCCGCCGTCGCCGACGACCCGGGTGTTGGCGTAGTGGTCGAACGCCTCGACCCAGCCGTCGTGGGCGCCGGACGTCCGGTAGACGCCCGCGGGCAGGTCCTCGGCGGAGGCCCGGCCGTTCGCGCCGGTCACGACGTCGGCCTCGGTGTGCGGCACGCCGCCGGCGAGGTGGACGCGGGTGCCCGGCAGCTCCTCGCCGGTGTCGGCCACGCCGTCGGCGTCGGCGTCGGCGAACGCCAGGACCTCGACGTCGCCGCGCTCGACCGTCACGTCGGCGGAGAGGTCGACGGGCACCTGGACGGTGCCGCCGATCCTGCCCTTGAGCCGGACCTTGCCGTCGTACCCCCAGGTGGGCGCCCGGCCGACCAGCTCGATCTCGTACGTCTCGCCCGGCCACAGCTCCAGCCGCTCGACGCCGCTGTCGTACGGGGACAGCGCGCGCCACTGGGCGGGGTCGTGCTCCAGGGCGGACCGGGCCCACTCCGGCTGGAACACCAGCGCCATGCCCGAGTTGGCGCCCGCGTTGGTGAGCCGGACCTTCACCCGCACCGGGTCGTTGATGTCGTAGGTGGTCCTGTCGAACGCGATCTCCGCGTCCAGCCGGTAGTCCGGCCGCGGCAGCTCGACGAGCGGGCCGGGCACGGCGACGAACTCCACGTCCGTCGTGCCGCCCGCGGTGACCTCGGCGGTGAACCAGCCGTCGCCGGTCGCGCGGTCCCGGTACGGGCCGGCCAGGAGGAAGCGGTGCTCGCCCCGCTCGATCCGGGGGAAGGTGAACCGGCCGTCCGCCTCGGTCAGGGCCGACCGCGAGGTCAGCCTGGTGCGCGCGTCGTACACCGAGATCCACGCGCCGGCCAGCGGCACGGGCGCGCCGTCGCCGGAGTCGAACAGCAGGGTGCCCCGCAGGTCGCCGTAGTTGTCGTCGACGTCGGCGTGGTCCGACCCGCCGACGTAGCCGCTGGTGCTGCGGCCCGCGTTGCCGAAGTGGCACGAGATGGACAGCTCGCCCTTGGCGACCGCGCCCGCCGGGACGGCCTCGGTGAGGGCGAACACCCTGGTCTCACCGGCGGCCAGCGTGACGCCCGGCCCGTCCGGGTCCAGCGGCGCCCACTCGGGGCCGGTCGGCACGATCCGGCCGTCCTCCCCGTCGCCGGAGCACACCGCGACCACGTTGGCCAGCGGGACCGCGCCGGAGTTGGTGAGGGCGACCCGGATGCCGACCGGGTCCGCGCCCAGGTAGGAGTCGCGGTCGAACTCGACGAGGCTCCTCAGGACGTGGTCCACCGTCGGGACGACCGGCAGCTCCAGGCTCAGGGCCTCGCCCGAGCGCACGGTGAAGCTCGCGGCGCGGGGCGCCACGACGAGGCGGTCCGGGTAGGTGTCGACGGAGATCTGGTAGGCGCCGGGTTGGACGTGGTCGAACGTGAACCGCCCGGTCGAGTCGGTGGCGCCGCCCAGCCCGCTCTGCGACCCGGCGGTGCGGGCGGTGACCGTCCTGTTCGCCAGGCCCTCGCCCTCGTCGAACCGGCCGTTGCCGTTGGCGTCGCGGTAGGCGACCCCCTTCACGGAGCCCGACCGCGGCAGGCGCGCCGTGTCCGAGGCGGAGTTGTCGTTCGGGGTGGGGTCGAAGCTCGGGCTGCTCTGCGGGCCGACGTGGGCGCCCACGGTCAGGTACACCGAGTCGGCGATCAGGTGCCGCGACCGGCCGACCAGGTCGTAGGTCCTGCCCTCACCGGGCGCCAGGGTCGGGCCGGGCACGCGCCCCAGCTCCAGCCCGCCGACCCCGAAGTCGACGGAGCCGTTGACGGTGAAGCGGACGTCCTCCGCGGGCGCGTCGCCCTTGTTCCGCACGGTGATCGTGACGCCGATGTCGTCCGTGACCGCGTACTCCTCGCGGTCGAAGGCGACGGTGAGGGCCAGGTCCGGGAGGTTGGCCGGTGGGAGGGCCTGG
Source organism: Saccharothrix xinjiangensis (assembly GCF_039527585.1). Taxonomy (NCBI): domain Bacteria; kingdom Bacillati; phylum Actinomycetota; class Actinomycetes; order Pseudonocardiales; family Pseudonocardiaceae; genus Saccharothrix; species Saccharothrix xinjiangensis. The sequence goes on from NZ_BAAAKE010000001.1 coordinate 674,497, forward strand.
GCGGCGGGCCGCTCCTCGACGGGAGCCGCGCCCCGCTCGGCGGTCTTCCCGGTGAGCGGCTGGTCCGGCACGCCGGGGTCGGTCGGGCCGGGGTCGGTCGGGCTGGTGGTCGGCGTCTCCACCGGGGTTTCCGCCGGCGTCCCGGTCGGGGACGGCGCCTCGGTCGGGGTGGTGGTCGGCGTGGTGGTCGCGACCGCCGGCGGCTCGGTCTCCTGGGCGTGCGCCACCGGACCGCTCAGCGCGACGGCCAGGGCCACCAGGCCCGCGGTGGCCGCGCGCAGGGTGCGTCTCGCGCCGTTCGGGCGCGCGACATCGTTGTAGGACAAGGTTCCCCCCTTGCAGGTATGGCCCGCAAGCTACCGGGAGGCCCTTCGGGACCAGGGGGGATTTTCCGAAATGCGCCCATGCGGTGCACAGAGGACCGATCGCGGTCCTCTGTGCACCGCAAGCGGCTTTGCGCCGTTCGCCGGCCGAGGACGCGGCGACCGCCCTGGCCTCGATGGAGCCGAGGTCGTCGGTGTCAGCCGAGGTCGTTGGTGTCAGCCGAGGTCGTTGGTGTCAGCCGAGGTCGTTGGTGTCAAAGGTGTTGCAGCGCGCCGGGTCGCCGGTCTCGTAGCCGGTCGTGTACCACTTCTGGCGCTGCTCCGAGGAGCCGTGGGTGAACTGGGTCGTGTCGACCCGGCCGCCGCCCAGCTCGCTCTGGATGTAGTCGTCGCCGATGCGGGCCGCCGCGTCGAGCGCCGCGTTCACGTCGTCCTGCGTCACGCCGGTGATCAGCGGCTTGCCGGACCCGGTCGGCACGCTCTGCGCGTGGTTGGCCCAGGCGCCCGCGTAGCAGTCGGCCTGGAGCTCCAGCCGCACGGAGCCGGACGTGGGACCGGCCTCCTGGCCGACCCGGTCGGAGGTGCCGAGGAGGTTCTGCACGTGGTGGCCGTACTCGTGGGCGAGGATGTACGCCTCGACGAACGGGCCGCCCGCCGCGCCGAACTTCTGCTCCAGCTCCTGGTAGAAGGACAGGTCGATGTAGACCTGCCCGTCCGCGGGGCAGTAGAACGGCCCCACCGCGGAGGTGGCGTTGCCGCAGCGGGTCTGCACGCCGCCGGAGAAGAAGTTGGTCTGCGCGCGCTCGTAGGTGCGGCCCGACCGGGCGAACTGGTCGCTCCAGAACGCCTGGATGGAGTTGATGAACGCGACCGCCCGGCAGTCGATCTCGCGGTTGGCGTCCGCGCCGGTCCGGCACTTGTCCGCGATGGCCTGGGAGCCGACCTGCTGGTCCCGGCCCACGTCGCCGAAGCCCGAGCCGGAGGGCAGCTGCCCGGTGCCGCCGATCTGGGACAGCACGAAGTAGATGATCAGGCCCACGATGCCGAGCCCGCCACCGCCGAGGGCGACGCGGCCACCGACCCCGCGCTGGTCGGTGACCTGCGACGTGTCGAGTTCGGCGTTCTCGTTGAACTGCACCGCGTCCTCCCAGCAAGGCCGACCGGGCCCGGCGCGCCAAAGCCCGGATGCGGAGCCCGACGTCGGGGCACCGCACCCGGGTTTTCCAGTTGTGGAGGTGGCGAAACCGTTCTCCGCGGGGTTGGCGTGGACCTCGGTCGGCGCCGCCTCGAAGACGACGCCCTGAGGCAACCGGGTCAACAGCGTCAAGCGCGTCGAGGTCACCAGGGGTGTTGCGCGCTCGAAACCCCGTGTTCGCCGCTCGCGTTCGCGGTCGGGACGGTCTGAGGCCGTGCCGGTCGCGGGGTCGCGGTCGAACGTGGTTCGTCACCGCGTGGTCTTGTCCGCACCGCACCACCTGTCCCTTCCGGGCGTGCCCCGGTGGTTCGCTCGGGCTTTCCACCGCCGGCAGGTCCTCCTTCGAGGATGCGCCTGATCGGCCCCGTCCGCAAGCCATCGGCAAAGCCCTGAACTGGTGAAATGCAATTCGTGCCGGTTGCGAACGGTGAGCGGCCCGGTGGCCGGGCCGCTCACCGCGGGTGTCACGGCGTGGTGGTGATGCGGCCGAGCGCCGGCGGGGCGACGTTCGGGTTCGCGGTCAGGTACGCGGTGAAGGCGTCGAGGTCGATGCCGCCGCCGGTGATGTCCGTGCCGCCGGTGAAGGTGCTGAAGCCGTCGCCGCCGCCCTGGAGGAAGCTGTTGATCGTGACCCGGTAGCTCGCGGCGGGGTCGATCGGCGTGCCGTCCAGGGCGAGGTTCGAGACCTTCGAGCCGATCGGCGCGGACGCCGACCAGGAGTAGGTCAGGCCCCGGGACGGCTGGAGCACGATCTGCCGCTGCGCGCCGTTGACGACCTGCCACTGCTGCTCCAGCGCCGCCTTGAGCTGGACGCCGCTCAGCGTGACCGTCTGGAGGATGTTGCCGAACGGCTGCACGGTGAACGCCTCGCCGTAGGTGACCACGCCGTCGCCCTCGCCGGCGGGCGAGGAGGCGTAGGACAGGTCGGCGCGCACGCCGCCCGGGTTCATCAGCGCGAGCACCGCGCCGTTGCCCCGCGTGGCGGCGAGCTGGGAGTCCGCGATCAGGTTGCCGAGCGGGGACTCGCCCGCCGCGTTCTGCGCCCGGAGGACGTCCTGGGCGATGGTGCCGACCCGGCGGTTGGCGATCGGGCCGGACTTCGCCTTGGCCAGGTCGATGATCGCCTGGACCTCCGGGTCCGCGGCGACGTCCTTGGTGACCACGTGGTTGCGGGCGACCGTGGCGGAGCGGACGACCTCGCGGGTCCGCTTGTCGATCTTCAGGTCGACCACGGACAGCTCGCGGCCGAACGCCAGGCCCTCGATGAAGGGGCGCGGGTTGCCGGCCGGGTCGGTGACCGTGCAGTTGTAGTGCTGGTGGCTGTGGCCGGAGAAGACCGCGTCGATCTTCGGGCTGACCTGCTCGGCGATCTTGCGGCCGGGGCCGCCCTCGACCGTGCGGCAGTCGTCGGGGCCGCCGCCCGAGGTGTTGTCGCCCTGGTGGATGAGCAGGACGATCGACTTGACGCCCATCCAGTTCAGCAGGTCGGCGTAGCGGTTGGCGGCGGCGACCTCGTCGCCGAACTCCAGCTCCCTGATCCCGTTCGGGTCGACCAGGATCGGCACGTCCTTCAGCGGCATCCCGATGAAGCCGATCGGCACGCCGTCGCGGAACTCCACCCAGAACGGGGGCAGCGCGGGCAGGCCCCGCTTGTTTGCCAGCGTCACGTTCGCGCCCAGGATCGGGAAGTCGGCGCCCTCGTAGCGCTCCCGGAACTGGCAGCCGTCGGTCGGGTGGCAGCCGCCGCGCTGCATGCGCAGCAGCTCCCGGTAGCCCTCGTCGAACTCGTGGTTGCCGGCGGCGGTGGTGTCCATGCCGACCCGGTTGAGGACCTCGATGGTCGGCTCGTCGTGGAACAGCGCGGAGATGATCGGCGAGGCGCCGATCAGGTCGCCCTGGCCCACGATCACGGAGTTGCGCACCTGGGCCTGGAGCCGCTTGATGTGGGTGGCGTTGTACGCCGCGCCACCCGCCTCCACCTGGGTGCCGTCGGACAGCGTCACCCGACCGGACGAACCGGTCGGGGGCTCGATGTTGCCGTGCAGGTCGTTGATGCCGATCAACCGCACGTCCACCGTGCGTGACGGCTTGTTGTCGGCCTGTGCCGGTATCTGCGCGACGGTCACCGCGAGCGCCGCCGCGGCCGTCGCCGCGAGCGCGGCGACACGCCGGTTCAACGAGGTCATGTGGGGGTCCTCCCTGGCTGCGCCCCGGTAGGAGGGCGCGCTACGGCGGAGGAGTTTGCCTCGCGGAGCTGACGCGCACCAGACATGTGAGTGGATCGTCCGTTAACGGAGATGTGCGGGCATAGCCTGGTGGCGTGACTGAGCAGGAACCGCGCTGGCTGGACGCCGGGGAGATGCGCGCCTGGCGCAACTACGTGGTCGGGGCGTCGATGTTGGAGGACCGCCTGCACCGCGAGTTGCAGGAGCGGCACGGCGTGTCGCTGGCCGACTACGAGGTGCTGGTGCGGCTGTCCGAACGCCGGGGGCGGCGGATGCGGATGTCGCAGCTGGCGGACGAGGTGGCGTCGTCCAAGAGCAGGGTGTCGCACCAGGTGGCCAGGATGGAGCGCGAGGGCCTGCTCCGGCGGCGCGAGTGCCCCGAGGACGGGCGCGGGGTGTTCGCCGAGCTGACCGACAGGGGCGTGGCGGTGCTGGAGGGCTCCGCGCCCACGCACGTGGAGGGGGTGCGGGCGCACATGATCGACCTGCTGTCGAGGGAGGAGCAGGAGGTGCTGGCGAAGGTCTTCGACCGGGTCATCGCGCACCTGCGGGGGATGGACGGGTAGCCTGCTGCCGGCACACCGGGAAGCGTGGCAGAGCGGCCGAATGCACCCGCCTTGAAAGCGGGAGACGGGCAACCGTCCGGGGGTTCAAATCCCTCCGCTTCCGCAGCTTGAGCAGCGGGAACAGGGTGGCCTACCAGCCGGTGGGTCGTCCCGCTGGGCACGCAGTCTCGTTCGTGGTCTCACGTGCTTTCCGGCGGCCCCGCGAACCGGAGGATCGGGCAGGTGCCCCGTGCCGCCCACAACCCCGCGCTGCGCGCCCGCGGACGAGTACGAGTCGGAAGCCGGGTCGTTCGCCGCGCTGCTCGGGAGGGGTGTCGCCATCACGCCCGACGTGGTGCGGCAGGTGTGGGAGGACTGGTTCGGGTCGGGCTCGGGGTTCCTCCACCTGGCGTCCCCGGACTCGGTGGCCCGGTTCGCGGCCGCGCACGGGTCCCCGGGTGGCGGGGCAGGTCGCGCAACCCCGGGGGCCGGCTGTCGGACCAGGTCCGGGGTGGCCGCGCAGATGTGCTCCTCCCACCACTCCCGCGGCGGTGCGGCTCGCCCTTCGCCACGCCGGCGTAGATGAACGCGAGGCTGTGCTCGTCGGTCAGCGGGACGTCGAACACGTGCTCCCCGCGGCACTCGTCGCCCGGGTAGACCGCTGGCCCGTCGCCCGGGTCCACGGCCTTCAGCTCCTCGGGCGAATCGGGAGCGGGCTTCCCGAACTTGACGTCGGGGCGGTGGTCGTAGCTGTCCGCCTCGTCCGGGTACCGGATGCGCTCCGCGGGCCCCGAGCCTCCGAAAACAGGTCGAGGATCGCGCACGCGTCGTGGTCAGGCCGATGGCCGGGTGGCCGGGCGGCCGGGCGGCCGACGACGTCCGCACGACGAGGGCGGGGCCGGTCCTCCGCGGCAGACCGGCCCCGTCCGCTCAGGTCGTCACGCCACGTCGGCGTGCGAGTGGTGGTGCTCCTCGACGTGCGGGGAGCGCGCCGCCGCGGCGCGGGTTTCCGCCCGCTTCGCGCGCGGCGGGACGCCGTTGACGTCCTCGGTGCTGATCGCGTACGACGCCGTCACCCACGCGAGCGCGTCGGAGTTGCGGTCCAGCGCCTTGCGGTCGACGTTGCCCAGGTCGTCCCCCGGACCGTGGTAGTTCGGGTCGTAGGCGACGCCCGCCGTGCCGCCCCACTTGGCTGCCTGGGCCTCCGTCTTGACGCCCTCCGCGCCGGTGAACAGGCCGCCGGCCGGGATGCCGTTGGCGATGAACTCGCCGTAGTCCGAGCGGCCGCTGAAGTCGGTGCCCTCGGTCGGGACGCCCTTCTCGACCTCCAGGTAGTCGACGAAGGCCTGCTCGATCTGCGCCGAGCCGTAGGGGCCCTCGCCCGCGCCGACACCGTCGGAGTCGTCGCCGTCGTAGACGAAGTAGGCCGCGTTCGGCGAGCCGATCATGTCGAAGTTCAGGTACAGGGCGATGTCGAGCTGCTGCTCGAACGTCAGCGACCGCACGTACTTCTCCGAGCCGATCACGCCCAGCTCCTCGGCGCCCCACCAGGCGAACCGCACCGCGTTGCCCACCTTCGGCGAGCTGCCGAGCTGGAGGGCCGTCTCCAGCAGGCCCGCCGAGCCGGTGCCGTTGTCGTTGATGCCCGCGCCGACCTCGACGCTGTCCAGGTGCGCGCCCGCGACGACCACGTTGTCCTTGCGGCCGGTCCTGGTCTGCGCGACGACGTTGCGCGAGACGCGCTCCTCCTCGTGGTAGCGCAGGTCGACCGTGACGGGCTCGCCCGCCCGCGCGGCCAGGGCCGCCCCGTCGGCGCGGGTCACGCCGCCGGTCGGCACGACGCCGGGCGCGCCGAGCGTGACGCCGGCGAGGGTGCCCTCGGCGTTGTTGGAGACGACCACGGCGACCGCGCCCGCCGCGGCGGCGTTGCGGTGCTTGACGTCGAACGTGCAGGCGCCGCGCGGGACCAGGGCGATCGCGCCGGTGAAGTCCTGGCCCCCGAAGTCGGCGGCCTCGCAGCCCGGCGTGGCGTCGCTCGCGGGGACCACGCGCAGCGGGCCGGTGACGCCGCCGACCGGGGTCTGCGGCGAGAACTCCAGCGGGATGTTCTCGTAGGTCGTGGAGCCGACCTCGGCGACGGCCGCGTCGGTGATCTGGACCGGGTAGGTGAACTCCGGCGTCGTGACGTCGAACCCGGCGCCGCGCAGCTTGCCGGCGACGTACTCGACGCTCGCGTCGTAGCCCGGCGTGCCCGCCGCGCGCGAGCCGCCCGTGCGGTCGGCGATGCGCTGGAAGGCGATCAGGTGGCGGTTGACCCCGTCCAGGGTGACGCTCTTGGTGAGCTTCTTGGCCAACTGCGGTCCGTCGAGCTTCGCCGGCGCGGCGTTGCCGGTCGGGACGGCGACCAGGATGAGGGAGGCCGACGCGGCGAGGACCGCCGCGCGCCGGATCCCGGTTCGTGCTGACATGATCGAGTTCCCCTTCACTCGGATGAGGCACCCTCACAAGCGGCAGGCGTCAAATCAATCCGTCGGTCGTCGGGTTCTCAGCCCGTGAGCAGCGGCAAGCACGGCGTGACGCCGCTCACCCCCAGCTCCCAGTCGGGCCGGCGGAACGTCCCCGGGGTCACCAGCAGCCGCGTCTGCGCGGCCCGCTCGCCACGCCTGATCTGCACGAACCCGCCGTCCGGCCGGTAGCCGAGCTTGCGGCTCACGCCCAGCGACGGCAGGTTGTCGTCGAACGCGCTCGACCGCGCCGTGAGCGCGCCGAGGTGGTCGAACGCGAACGCCAGCACGGCCGCCCGCATCTCGGTGCCGAAGCCCTCGCCCTGGTGCGCCAGCCCGAGCCACGACCCGGTCGTGACCTCGCGCAGCACCGCGAAGTCGTCGGCGCCGAGCCCCTGCGAGCCGATGACCTTCCCCTCGGCCCTGACCAGGAAGTTCAGCGTCCAGTTCGCCGGTGACAGGGTCGCGCGCACGCGCCAGTGGAACTGGAGGGTGTTGCGCGGGATCAGCTCCCGGGGCGCGTCGGTCCAGGCCACGCCGAACGGGGTCCAGTCGGGCCGGTGCACGCCGTCGAGCGCCAGGTCGACCAGTTCGAGCAGCCCCTCGTCGTCGTCGGGGCGCAGCTCCAGGCGCGGCGTGCGCAGCACCAGGTCGTGGAACGGCCAGTGGTTCATGCCCGTCGATGGTGGCGACCGCGCGGTGGGCGTGCCGGCGGATTACCGTCGGGCCCATGCGAGCGATCACCACTCGGGAACCCGGCGGGCCGGACGCGATGGCGTGGACGGAGGTGCGGGACCCCGAACCGGGGCCCGGTGAGGTGCTGGTCAGGGTCGCGGCGACCGCCGTGAACCGGGCCGACCTGCTCCAGCGCCAGGGCCACTACCCGCCGCCGAGGGGCACCACGGACGTGCCGGGCCTGGAGTGCTCGGGCACGGTCGCCGCGCTGGGCCCGGGGGTCACCGGGTGGCGGGTCGGCGACGAGGTGTGCGCGCTGCTGGCCGGCGGCGGGTACGCGGAGCTGGTCGCGGCGCCCGCCGCGCAGCTGCTGCCCCTGCCCGGGGGCGTCGACCTGGTGACGGCGGCGTCGCTGCCGGAGGTCGCGTGCACGGTGTGGTCGAACGTGGTGATGCTGGCGCGGCTGTCGGCCGGCGAGACGTTCCTGGTGCACGGCGGCGCGGGCGGCATCGGCACGCACGCGATCCAGGTGGCGAAGGCCCTGGGCGCGCGGGTCGCGGTGACGGCGGGGTCGGCGGAGCGGCTGGCGCGGTGCGCCGAGCTGGGCGCGGACGTCCTGGTGAACTACCGCGAGCAGGACTTCGTCGCCGAGGTCGGCCGGGCGGACGTGGTGCTGGACAACATGGGCGCGGCCTACCTCGACCGGAACGTGGACGTGCTCGCGCCCGACGGGCGGCTGGTGGTCATCGGGATGCAGGGCGGGGTGAAGGCCGAGTTGAACATCGGGAAGCTGCTGGCGAAGCGGGGGACGGTGAGCGGCACCGGGCTGCGGTTCCGGCCGGTGGACGGGCCGAACGGGAAGGGCCGGATCGTCGCGGAGGTGCGGGAGCACCTGTGGCCGATGGTCGCGGACGGGCTGGTCAAGCCGGTCGTGGACCGGGTGCTGCCGATCGAACGGGTCGCGGACGCGCACCGGGCGCTGGAGGGCGGGGACGTGTTCGGGAAGGTGGTGCTGACGGTCTGAGGGCCGGGCCGGGCCCGGTCTGAGGGCCGGGCCGGGCCCGGTCTGAGGGCCGGGCCGCCGCCGGTCAGTCGAGCGCCGTCGCGGTGGCCAGGAACGTGCGCGGGGTGGTGCGGAAGCGCAGGGCGAACTCGTCGGCCCACCGCACCAGCACCGTCTGCTCGCCGGGCCGTTCCGCGTCGTCGACCAGGACCGCCGCGCCGGGCGCCAGCACGCCCCGGAAGACCGGCAGCGCCGGGTAGCGCGCGTCGCCCAGCAGGGGCCCGTCCACGAGCAGCAGGTCCACCAGGCCGTACCGCTCGACGAACGCCGACACCTCGTCGTGCACCAGCTGCGGGTGGTACCACTGCCCGTTGCCCAGGGCCGCCGGGTGGGGTGAGAGCGGCGCGTGGACGACCCGGGCGACGTGGCCGAGGCCCTCGCGCCGCAGCTGGCTCGCCACGAACGCGGCGGTGCGCTCGTCGTGCTCGACGGACAGCAGGTGCCCGAAGCCGCGGCGGGCCAGCAGCCGGGCCAGGACCACCGAGGACGCGCCGCAGCCGCACTCCACCACCACCGTGCGCGAGCCGAGCAGCACCTCGTCGACCACGGCGGCCAGCGCGGCGGGCCTCAGCTCCTGCGCCGTGGTCGGCAGGTACTCCGACATCAACGGCGCGAGGCGGTGCAGCGCGGCCAGGTCGGCGAGCTCCCGAGACAGCAGGTCGTCCACCCGGCACCGCCCCTCACCCCAGCTCGGCGACCGCCCGCACGAGCTCGTCCACTTCGACCGCGTTCGTGTAGTGGGCGAGCCCGACGCGGATGGCCCCGCCGACCTCACCCACCCCCAGCACCGAGAACACGCCGTGCTGCCCCGAATCGGCGAACGCGCACACGCCGCGCTCGGACAGGTGCTCGACGCCGTCGGTCGCCTTCACGCCGGCCACCGTGAACGCCAGGGCGGGCACCCGCCGCATCGCGTCCCCGATCACCATGACGTGACGGAGTGATCGCAGTTCGTTGATGAGATTAGCCAGAAGACCGGCCTGGTAGGCCTTCACGGACCGCAGTGACGTGAGCAGCCTCTCCCGCCGGGGGCCGACGGCCGCGTCGTCGAGGCCCGCCAGGTACTCGACCGAGGCGACCAGGCCGGCCAGCAGCGGGTAGGCGTGGGGGCCCAGCTCCAGGCGCTCCGGGCCGCGCGCGCCCGGCTCGACGGCCACCGAGGGCAGCAGGTCGAGCATGGACGGGTCGCGGAACACCAGCGCGCCCACGGGCGGCCCGCCCCAGTTGTTCGCCGAGACCGCCACCACGTCGGCGTCCATCGACGTGACGTCCAGCGGCACGAACGGCGCGGCGGAGGAGGCGTCCACGACCACCAGGGCATCCGTGCGGCGGGCCGCCTCGGCGATCTTGCGGAGGTCCGGGCGGGTGCCGACGGAGCCGGACGCGGCGGTGACGGCGACCAGCTTGCACTTGGGCGTGATCAGCTCGTCGTACTGCCACGCGGGCAGCTCGCACGTCTCGATGTCGACCTCGGCCCACCGCACCACGCTGCCGGTGCGCTGCGCGGCCCGCTGCCACGGCGCGATGTTGGCCGGGTGGTCCAGGCGCGACACCACGACCTCGTCCCCGAGGAACCAGGTGTCGGACAGCGCGTCGGACAGCCGTTGCAGCAGCACCGCGGAGCTGGGCCCGAGCACGACCCCGGCGGGATCCGCGCCCACCAGGTCCGCGACGGCCCGCCGAGCCGCGTCGACGATGGCCTCGGCGCGTTGCGAGGCAGGGAATATGCCACCCGGCCCGGAGACGGGTGCGCGCAGCGCGGTGGAGACGGCCGTGGCCACCTGTTCGGGTACTTGCATCCCCGCAGGAGCGTCCAGATGAACCCAGCCGTCGCCGAGCGCGGGGAACAGGCCGCGGACTCGTGCGACGTCGAACGCCATGCCGCACACCGTACGGAGGAGGTCCGCCGCGCCGACAGCAGGGGCTGCGGGTTTGCCACCCGATCCGTGACCCGGTTCGCCCCTCGGGCCCCCATCGAGCCAGGATGGAGGGCATGAGCGAGCAGGAGAACGAGCGGCACGTGGTCGTGGTCGGCCCGGACGGGACGCCCGTGGGCGCCGCGCGGATGCCGGTCGGTTCCGGTGACGACGCGGGCGGCCAGGACGTGACCGGCCTGGTCGAGCAGCCGGCGAAGGTCATGCGGATCGGCACGATGATCAAGCAGTTGCTGGAGGAGGTCAGGACCGCGCCCCTGGACGAGGCCAGCCGGAACCGGCTCAAGGAGATCCACAAGCGGTCGATCGACGAGCTGGAGGACGGCCTGGCGCCGGAGCTGCGGGACGAGCTGGAGCGGCTGTCGCTGCCGTTCACGGAGGAGGGGACCCCGTCGGACGCGGAGCTGCGGGTCGCGCAGGCCCAGCTGGTGGGGTGGCTGGAGGGCCTGTTCCACGGCATCCAGACGGCGCTGTTCGCGCAGCAGATGGCGGCGCGGGTGCAGCTGGAGCAGATGCGGGGCCGGGCGCTGCCCGCCGGTCCGGGCGGAGCGGGCGAGGTCCCCGGCGCGAACCCGCGGGGCACCGGCCAGTACCTCTGAGGACGTCCGCGGCCGCCTGAGGGCCTCCGAGGTCACCGGCCGGACCGCGCCCGCCGGTGGCCCCGGGGTGGCGCGCCCGCGCAGGGCGGAGCGGCTCCGGACCCGGGCGGCCGGTTCGACCGCCCGGGTCCCCGAGGCGGGCCCGGCCGGGGTGGGCTCAGCTGAACGCGCCCCACAGGGACGCCATCCCGCGCAGCCCGCGCGGCTTGCCCCCGTCGCCCTCGGCGACGGGCGCGGGGACCTCCTCGGCGGGCGGCTCGGGCTCCGGCCGGACCGGCGGCACGTAGATCCGGCCGGCCAGGTCGAGCTTGGTCTCGCGGTATTTGGCGAGCAGCTCGGGCGCGTACCCGCCGGCGGTGGGCGGCTCGGGCACGTCGGTCACGTCGGTCGTCATCGACCAGGACGAGCCGAGGTCGATCAGCGACCGGTGCTTGGTCGCGTAGTAGTCCGGGCGGACGCTCACCGCGACCCCGCTCGCCCCGGCGGCCGCGGCGACCATGTGCAGGTGGAAGCGGGTCGACAGCCACTTCTGGCCGGTCCTGACCGGCAGCCCGTCGCGCCAGATGTCGGAGAACGGGAAGAAGCGCACGCCGGGCAGCTCGTGCTCGATCAGGCCGTAGACCTCGCGGTCCACCCTCGGGATGCCCTCGACGAAGCCGATGTCGCCCGCTGTCGCGCCCCAGGACCGCAGGGTGTCCAGGACCAGCGAGGCCAGCGCGGGCCGCGGCACCTCGATCAGGTCGGACTGGATGCACAGCATGAACTCCGGCAGCTCCTCCTCCTTGCTGTAGAGGTGCGTGCCGAGCCCCATGAAGGCGTCGTCGACGGTCTTGCGGACGTTCTCGGTCCCGGCGGCGTCGAGCAGCTCCGCCGACGCGTCGTCGCGGACGTCGACCACGTCGAACCGCTCGACGAGCTTGCGCAGCAGCGACGTCGCCTGCGGCGCCGCCGGGTAGAGGCCCTGACCGGTCATCACGGCCCGGCCGCCCGAGCGCCGCGCCGCCGCCGCTGCGCCCGCGACGAGCCCGACGTGGCGGGGCCAGATGGCGTTGACGTAGCCGCCGCCGATGACGTGCACGACGTCCGCGCGGTGCAGCACCTCGATGGCCTGCACCCATCGCGGGGCGTGACCGGGGAACTCCACTGCGTGCTGAACCCACGAGGCGACCTCCCACGGTTCGTCGGAGGGCGCTTCCCAGCACAGCCGCCACAGCGTGTCGACGAACTTCACCCGCGGGTGCAGGTCGCCGAGCAGCACGGTCGCGGGGCCGGGACTGGCGCAGTCCACCCACACGTCCGCCTCGGGGGCCGCGGTGGCCAGGTAGCGCAACCACGTAGCGGTGATCAACTCATCACCGTAGTTCGGGAACCCGGAAGTCCCGACGAGGTAGATGGTCGCTCCGGCCCACGGGGAGGAGGACATCCTCGGGGTTTCAGTCACGCGCTGATGGTAGATATGCGGTGGAATGATCCCAACAAGGTCACGCACTCGGGCTGCGGTGCCTCCCAATGTCGGGATACGCGCTACCGCCGGTAGTCTCACACACCGTGCAACCCACGAGTACGGTCGACCGGCCAGAGGCTCCCCCTGCACCCAACTCGCGCACCTTCGCGCGGGCGTTCGGTGACGTGCGTGACGCATGGCACCAGCGTGAGCTGTGGGCGCACCTGGGCTGGCAGGACATCAAGCAGCGCTACCGCCGTTCGGTGATCGGTCCGCTGTGGATCACCATCTCGATGGGGACCACGGCGCTCGCGCTCGGCCTGCTGTACTCACAGCTGTTCGGCCAGTACGTGCCGACGTTCCTCCCGTACGTGACCGCGGGCTTCGTCATCTGGAACTTCATCGTCGGCGTCGTCACCGAGGGCACCGAGGTGTTCATCGCCAACGAGGGGCTGATCAAGCACCTGCCCGCGCCGGTCACCGTGCACGTGCTGCGCATGGTGTGGCGCCAGGTGCTGTTCTTCATGCACAACCTGGCCGTCTACGTCATCGTGGTGGCCATCTTCTTCCCGGAGCTCGCGAAGCCCTACAAGATGGAGGGCGACGACTTCCTCCACCCGGGCCTCTCGTGGTCGGCCCTGCTGGCGATCCCCGGCTTCGTGCTGCTCGCGGTCAACGCCGTGTGGATCGCGCTGCTGTTCGGCATCATCAGCACCCGGTTCCGCGACATCCCCCCGGTCATCCACAGCTTCATCAACCTCGTCTTCTTCATGACGCCGATCGTGTGGCACGTGGGTGTGCTCAACAGGTTCACCCAGGGCGGCGACGGCGGGAGCGGCGACTGGCGGGTGCTGATCGCCGAGCTGAACCCCATCTACCACTTCGTGGAGATCGTCCGCGCGCCGATGCTGGGCCACGCCCAGGACTGGCACCATTGGGTCGTGGTGGGCGCGTTCACCCTCGTCGGGTGGACACTGGCGTTGGTCGCCATGCGCAATTACCGTGCCCGCGTTTCCTACTGGGTCTGAGTGAGGCCTCGAAAATCATGGTCAGCATCGACGTCTGGAACGCCTCGGTCGACTTCCCGATCTTCGACGCCAAGTCGAGGTCGTTGAAGAAGCTCGCCCTGGGCAAGGTCGGCGGCAAGATCGGCGCGGAAGGCCGCGTCCCGATCATCGAGGCGCTGCACGACATCAACATCTCGCTCCGGCACGGTGACCGCGTCGGCCTGATCGGCCACAACGGCGCGGGCAAGTCCACCCTGCTGCGGCTGCTCTCGGGCATCTACGAGCCCACGCGGGGCAGCTCGCGGATCGTGGGCAAGGTCGCGCCCGTGTTCGACCTCGGCGTGGGCATGGACCCGGAGCTCTCCGGGTACGAGAACATCATGATCCGCGGGCTCTTCCTCGGCATGGGCCGCAAGGAGATGGAGAAGCGGGTCGACGACATCGCCGAGTTCACCGAGCTCGGCGACTACCTGTCCATGCCGCTGCGCACCTACTCGACCGGTATGCGGGTGCGGCTGGCGCTGGGCGTGGTGACCTCCATCGACCCGGAGATCCTGCTGCTCGACGAGGGCATCGGCGCGGTCGACGCGGCGTTCCTGGAGAAGGCGCGGGACCGGCTGAACGACCTCGTGAGGCGATCGGGCATCCTGGTGTTCGCGTCCCACTCCGACGACTTCCTGGTCGAGCTGTGCAGCACCGCGATCTGGATGGAGGAGGGGCAGGTCAAGTCGCAGGGCTCGCTGCGCGAGGTGGTCACCGCCTACAAGGGCCGGGACCCGTTCGAGCACCTGAGCCCGGAGACGCTGGAGCGGATCGGTCAGCCGAGGGTCCTGAGCGGGAACGGTGGCGAGTAGGTGAGCGTGGAGAGGGCACTGCCCCAGGGCGCTGTGGTGGGGGTCGTCGTGACCCGGCACCGGCGGGAGCTGCTGGCCGACTCGCTGAAGGTGCTGGCGTCGCAGACGCGGCCCCTGGACCACCTGGTGGTCGTCGACAACGGGCCGGACCAGCCGGTCGACGACCTCGTCGAGCAGTGCCCCATCCCCACGACGTACCTCGCGTCGCACCGCAACCTCGGCGGCGCGGGCGGCTTCGCCCTGGGCATGCTGCACGCGCTGTCGCTCGGCGCGGACTGGCTGTGGCTCGCGGACGACGACGGCAGGCCCGCGGACGAGACCGTGCTCGCGGTGCTGCTGGAGGAGGCGTCCCGGCGCGACCTGGCCGCCGTCTCGCCGGTGGTGTCGAACATCGACCGGCCGGAGAAGCTGGCGTTCCCGCTGCGGCGCGGCCTGACCTGGAAGCGGAACACGTCCGAGCTGGGCCGCGACTTCCTGCCGGGCATCGCGTCCCTGTTCAACGGCGCGCTGTTCAAGGCCTCGACGGTCGACGTGATCGGCGTGCCGGACTACCGGCTGTTCTTCCGCGGCGACGAGGTGGAGATCCACCGCAGGCTGGTGCGCAGCGGCCTGCGGTTCGGCACGTCCCTGCGGGTCGCCTACCTGCACCCGGACGGGTCGGACGAGTTCAAGCCGATGCTCGGCGGCCGGTTCCACGCGCAGGACCCGGAGAACGAGGTCAAGCGGTACTACACCTACCGCAACCGCGGGTACCTGCTGTCGCAGCCGGGCATGCGCAAGCTGGGGCTGCTGGAGGCGTTCCGGTTCGGGCTGTACTTCATCGGCGTGCGCCGGGACCCGAAGGCGTTCCTGGAGTGGCTGCGGCTGGTGCGGCTGGGGCAGCGGGAGCGGTTCTTCCGCAAGTGAGGTCCGGGGGTTCAGCCGGCGGCGGAATCGCCGTTGGCGAACCTCCCTTGCCTGGTCGGCGGCCTGCTGGTGGGCTGGCCGCATGGTTGCTGAAGCGCGCGAGAAGTCCCTGGTGCTGCACTTGGCCGCGAACCCGAACCCGATTTCGATCCGGGTGACCGACGCGACGGCCGACGACCTCGAACCACGCCTGATCCAGATCGTGCGCAACGGCCACACGCAGGTGGTGCGGACGGCGGACGGCAAGGACTTCGTGGTCAACTTCGGCCACGTGGTGGCCGCTCACTTCGAGTGAGCCGCCGGGTGGTTCGGGGGCGGTGCGGCGGGTCGGTCCGGGAGCGGCGGGTCGGTCCGGGGAGTGGCGGGTCGGTCCGGGAGCGGCAGGTCCGTCCGGGAGCGCCGGGGCGGTCCGAGAGCGGCGCGGCGGGGCGGTCCGGGGAAAGCGCCCGGTCGCCCGCCAATTCATGTCGTACCCCGCCGGTATAGTAAAAAACAGGGGTCCCCCGGGAGGGGACCCCTGCGCAGCGTCCACCGGCCCGGCGGCGCCGTCACCGGCGCGGCCCGGACCGCCGGATCACCTGTTGTTCTCGAACACCTTGCGCCACGACTCCACCGAGGTCATCTCGGGCAGCGCGTCGCGGTAGGTCCTCTTCAGCCGCGGCCACTCCTGGCCCAGCCGCCGGTAGTTGCGCACCACCCGCGCCATCAGCTGGCGGAACTCCTTCGGGTCCCGCTTGCGGAACGCCACGCCGCTGCCGTCCGCGCTGGACACCGTCGCGCTGTCCAGGTTGCCCAGCAGGAACCAGCGGGCGTTGGTGGCGGGCACGTTGATCTGCGGGCGCTCCTCGGCGTGCTTCTCCGGGGTGCGCAGGTTGTGCAGCAGGGCCTTCGACGCCTTCGCCGCGATCACCGCGGGGTTCACCGGCGGCTTGAGCATGGCCTCGGCCCGCACCATGTCGAACGTCGGCGGCGGGAACTCGCGGGCCGACGGGAGCACCTGGGCGTCGCTGTAGGTCTTGCGCAGCCGCTGGATGTCCGGCAGGGCCGTGCGCAGCGAGTCGAACAGCTTCGCCGGGCCGTCCAGGAAGTCCTCGATGGCCTTCTGCTGCACCGCGACCGTCGAGTACTCCATGGACAGCAGGTGCCGCAGCGACAGCTTCATGCCCTGCTTGACCAGGGTGGACCTGACGTCGTACGGGCTGTGCAGCGCGGCCAGGATGAGCCGGTTGCGGGTGTGGAAGTACGCCTGCCAGTCGGTGGCGTCGTTCTTGTCGGTCCACGGCATGTGC
This sequence comes from Saccharothrix xinjiangensis, assembly GCF_039527585.1. NCBI lineage: Bacteria > Bacillati > Actinomycetota > Actinomycetes > Pseudonocardiales > Pseudonocardiaceae > Saccharothrix > Saccharothrix xinjiangensis. The sequence continues at coordinate 691,060 of NZ_BAAAKE010000001.1, forward strand.
CACACCGCGGAACCGGGCAGCGAGATGGTCGGGTAGCCGTTCTCCAGCGCGCGCAGCGAGTACTCGGCGTCGTCCCACTTGATGAACAGCGGCAGCGGGTAGCCGGTGCGCTGGATGACCTCGCGCGGGAACAGGCACATCCACCAGCCGTTGTAGGTGGCGTTGATGCGCAGGTGGAGCTTCGCGGTCTCGCGCAGCGACTCCTCGCCGAAGTCGTGGTCGGTGACCGCGCCCGGCGCGGCCCGCCAGAAGCAGCTGGCCAGGTCGACGACCTCGCCCATGCTGTGCAGGCGGGCGCGGGCCTGGAGGTTGAGCATGTGGCTGCCCACGATGACCGGCTGGGCGGCGGCGCGGGCGAACGCGTTGGAGCGCAGCACCGCGTCCGGCTCCAGCCGGATGTCGTCGTCCATGAGCATGATCTGGTCGACGTCGGTGTGCTCGATCGACTCGTACAGGCCGCGGGTGAAGCCGCCGGAGCCACCGAGGTTGTCCTGCTCGATGACCTCCAGCTTGTCACCCAGGAGGGCGACGGCCTCGGCGTAGCCCTCGGTGTCGCGGACCTTCACCGCGCCCTGGTCGGCGACGAACACCTTCTGCACGACCGCCAGCACCTGGGGGTCCTCGCCGAGGGCGCGCAGGGCGATGACGGCGTCCACCGGGCGCATGGTCGTCATGCCGATGGCGACCTTCTGCTCCGGCAGCACCTGCTCGGTCGTCCAGGCGGCCTCGCCGATCTCCAGCGTGCTGTCGTCGGTGAACACGTCGAACCAGATCCAGCCGCCGTCCTCGAACGGCTTCAGGGTGACCCGGAAGTCGACGTCCTCCCACTGCCCGCCGGTGCGGACGGGGCGGCCGTCGAGGTGGATGATGTCGCCGTTGGGCTTGGAGCGGTAGACGTCGAGGCGGCCGCCGCCGCGGACCCGCATCCGCAGCACGACCTCCTCCACGACCGTCCAGCGCTTCCAGTAGCTCGCGGGGAACGCGTTGAAGTACGACGCGAACGACACCTTGGCCGACGAGGGGACCGTGACCGAGCGCCGGGAGGAGACGTGCGCGTGCACGTTCTCGGGCTCGTCCAGGTACAGCGGGCGGACGTCAAGCGGGTCCTCTTCCCGGGGCAAGATCACGCGCTGGAGCACGTGCCTGGGGTCGAGGGGGCTCTGCTCGGTCACTGGTTCCCTCCGGCGAACCGCGCGCGACGGGCGGTTCGAGTGAGCTGCGGGTGAATCCGACCACCGGACGAGGCGGTCACGGTGGCACCGACGATACTCCGTCGCGCGGCTCGCGCCGGCGACGGAGTACCGGCCCCGACCAGTCGTTCAGTCGAGGTTGCCGTCGAGCGGCGCGCCGTCGACCAGGTGCGGGGCGATGCGGTTGTCGAACGCGGTGAGCGCCGAGCCGATGGCCATGTGCATGTCGAGGTACTTGTAGGTGCCCAGGCGACCGCCGAACAGCACGTTGCGCTCGGCCGCCTCCTGCTTCGCCAGCTCGCGGTACCGCTCCAGCTTGGCGCGGTCCTCGGAGGTGTTGATCGGGTAGTACGGCTCGTCGTCCTTCTCCGCCGAGCGGGAGAACTCGCGGACGATGACCGTCTTGTCCGACGGGTACTCGCGCTCCGGGTGGAAGTGCCGGAACTCGTGGATGCGGGTGTAGGGCACGTCCGCGTCGTTGTAGTTCATCACCGGGGTGCCCTGGAAGTCGCCGATCGGGAGGACCTCCCGCTCGAAGTCCAGCGTGCGCCAGCCGAGCCAGCCCTCGCTGTAGTCGAAGTACCGGTCGAGCGCACCGGTGTACACGATCGGGGTGCCGGCCGGGATCTCGGCGCGCACGTCGAAGAAGTCGGTGTTCAGCCGCACCTCGATGTTCGGGTGATCGGCCATCTTCTCCAGCCACGCGGTGTAGCCCTCGACCGGCAGACCCTCGTAGGTGTCGTTGAAGTACCGGTTGTCGAAGGTGTAGCGGACCGGCAGGCGGCTGATGACCGCGGCCGGCAGCTCCTTCGGGTCGGTCTGCCACTGCTTGGCGGTGTAGTCGCGGACGAACGCCTCGTACAGCGGGCGGCCGATCAGCGAGATCGCCTTCTCCTCCAGGTTCTTCGCGTCCTTGGAGTCGATCTCGGCGGCCTGCTCGGCAACCCAGGCACGGGCCTCTTCCGGGCTCAGGTAGCGCCCCACGAACTGCGAGATCAGGCCCAGGCCCATCGGGAACTGGTACGCCTGCCCGTCGTGCATGGCGAACACGCGGTGCTGGTAGCCGGTGAACTCGGTGAACTGGTTGACGTAGTCCCACACCCGCTTGTTCGAGGTGTGGAAGAGGTGCGCACCGTACCGGTGCACCTCGATGCCGGTCTCCGGCTCGGCCTCCGAGTACGCGTTGCCGCCGATGTGCTCCCGGCGTTCGAGCACCAGCACCCGCTTGTCCAGCTGGGAGGCGGCGCGTTCGGCAACGGTCAGGCCGTAGAAGCCCGATCCCACCACGATCAGGTCAAAACCCGCGAAATCCACGGGGTCGAGGTTACCGGTCTGGTAGGTCACGGCTCACAGACCCCCCTGGCGCTTCCAGCGACGCCCGAACAGGGCCAGGACCAGCGCCCCGACCAGGCCCGCGGCGCCCAGGGCGAGGCCCGCGGCGAAGCCCGGCGGCGTCCACTCCAGGGTCAGCTCGCCCTCGTCGACGCCCTCCGGCAGCTCCACCTGGAGCAGGCCCGCGGGCCCCGTCGTGAGGGGCACCTCGCGCCCGTCGACCCGCGCGGTGTAGCCGGGCCAGTTGAGCCGGGCGAAGGTCAGCACGGCGGGTTCGGCGTCGTCGGCGACCCGGAAGCGCACCGCCTCGGCGGTCTCCTCGGGCGAGGTGTCGGAGAGGACCTCGACGCCCTCCGACGCGGACCCGAGCCTGCCGTCCGGCCACGCGTGCGGCGCCTGCCTGGCCAGCACGGTGACGGCGTCGTCGCGCTCCCGCACCCGCCACCCGTCCGGTGCCTCGACCTCGTCCAGGAGGCCGCGCTCGACCACGACCGTGTCCAGGCGCATCATCTCGGCGAGCGTGGTGCCGCGGTCGTCCCGGGGCGCCCACAGGTTCCGGTAGCCGGCCACGCAGGACTCGCCGATGAAGCTCATGCAGAACGCGTCGGAGAACTCCTTGAAGCCCATGCCCGTGTAGGTGTTCACCGCGTTGACGCCGGCGGCCCGGTAGGCGGTGCCGAACAGGACGTGCTGCCACGCGCCGTCGGGGCCTCGGCCCAGCCGGTCCACCGCGCCGCGGTCGGCGAACTGCATGGTGGCGCCCTGGTAGCTCGCGAAGGAGTCGCGCATCGCCTGCACCGAGTGCGGGTAGTAGTACGGGTTGACGTTGAAGTTGCCCACGAACGCCGTGGTCTGGAGCAGCAGCACGGCCGCCGTGCCCGCGTGCAGGCCGATCGCGAGCTTGCCGGTGCCGCGCCTGGCCGCCCAGACGGCCAGGGCGGTGAAGCCGGCGACCACGACCAGGGCGAGCACGTGCCAGCGGCGGTGCTGCGGCGTGCCGGCCCACGACAGGTAGGTCGCGAAGAGGACGAGCGCGCCGGACGCGGCCGCGCGCACCTTGACCCGGTCGGTGCGCAGGCCCTCGGACAGCACGACCGCGACCAGCACGGCCAGGCCGAGGTAGACCGACTCGATCAGGCGCAGCGGCCAGCGGAACATCCACAGCTGCGACGGGCTGAGGGTCAGCAGCAGGTAGGCGACGACGATGACGCCGACGCTGGTCAGCTCGCGCAGGCGCTCGCGCACGACGCCCCAGCGCAGCCACGGCAGGAGCGGCACCACGAACCAGGCGAAGTAGGCGACCGGGCTGTGCATGGTCGCCTGCCAGTTGCTGATCTGCGGCAGGTAGGTGGGCGCGCTGAGGTTGAGCAGGTCGCCCAGGCCGGGCACCAGCATCCCGTCGTTCCAGATGCCCTGCCCGCTGCGCCACGTCACCGACGAGCTGCCCAGCAGCGCCAGGAAGACCAGCGGCACGACCGCGCCGACGCACAGGCCGACCAGGACCAGCCGGACCACCACGGCGCGGCGAGCGCGCACCAGGTTCTCGACGATGAGGCCGAGCAGGACGATGCAGATGCCCAGCACGCCGTACGGGTTGCCGCCGGTGACGATGAAGGCGCCGATGAGGAAGACCCAGAACGGGTTCATCCGGCCGTCGGCCATCCGGCGCGCCGCCCACCACAGCAGCGGCACCATCGAGAACGACATCAGGCCCGAGGCCCAGCCGGCGGTGTCGAAGTACAGGGTGAAGCCGCTGAACGGCAGCGCCACGGCCACCGCGGAGGACGCCCACCGGGCGGCGCCGTAGTCGCGGGCGACCAGGTAGGTGCCCAGCGCCAGCAGGACCATGAACTGCGCCTTGACCAGCAGCGCGGAGACCGCGAGGTCGGGCAGCAGGGACACCAGGACGTAGTTGGCGACGTACAGCGGGTTGTAGATGCCGAACAGCGCCTCGGCCGCGTAGTTGCCGCCCATCCAGGCGTCGACGTCGAGCAGCGGCGGCCACTGGCCGCCCCGGATCAGGGTGCCCAGGTGGTGCCAGGTGGGCAGGAACTGGGCGGCGCTGTCGTCCCAGTAGTAGAAGATCCGGTTGTTGATCAGCGGGACCAGCGCCAGCAGCGCGACCAGGGCGCACGTGGCCAGCGGCCAGGCGAGGCCGCCCCGCTCGCTCTTCCTCGCCTCGGGCCCCCGGTCGGCGTCGACCGCGGTCGCCCCCTCGTGGAGCAGGCTCACGCCGCCGCCTCCTGCGGGGTCTCGCTCTTCTTCAGGTCGCCGGGCACGTTCCCGCGGAAGACCAGCTGGGTGACCACGAAGGTGATCGGGATGGCGACGACGGCGGCCACGAGGGGCGCGACCTTCTCGTTCATGTCCGCGAACTCCACCAGCGCCCACAGGCCGACCGACTGGATCACGAAGTTGGCCAGGGTGGACAGCGGGAACAGCAGGAAGCTCTTCCACGACGGCTTCACGCGGAACGTGAAGTAGCAGTTCAGGAAGTACGAGCCGATCATGCTGAGCACGAACGCCAGCACGTGCGCCGCGAAGTAGGGCAGGAAGGTGGTGAAGAGGACGTAGCAGAGGTAGTACGTCCCCGTGTTCACCACGCCCACGGCGCCGAACCGGACGATGCGGCCCAGGTTCACAGCTTCGCCCCGGTCGTGGACCGCGCCTCGTGCGCCAGGTTGTGCTGGAGCAGCTCCTGGTGGTCGAGGCCCGGCCCGAGGGGGACGCTCACCGGGGCGTCGGCGTCGCCGCTGACCTCCTTGAGCAGGAAGTGCGGCCGGCGCTTGGTCTCGTAGTAGATCCGGCCCAGGTACTCGCCCATCACGCCGAGGAACAGCAGCTGGAGGCCGCCGATGCCGAGGATGCCGGTGACCAGGGTGACGTAACCCGGCACGTCCACGCCGCGGATCAGCGCGTCGGTGAGGATCCAGATGATGTAGCCGAACGCGAGGGCGGTGAAGAACCCGCCGAGGTACACCGCCAGGCGCAGCGGCTGGTTGTTGAACGAGATGACGCCGTCGATGCCGTAGTTCAGCAGCTTGCGGAAGGTCCACTTGCTGCCGCCCACCTCGCGGGTCACGTTCTCGTAGTCGACCACGACGGTGTCGAAGCCGATCCACGAGAACAGGCCCTTGGAGAAGCGGTTGTACTCGCCCAGCGACAGCAGGGCCCGCACCGCGCGCTGGCTGAGCACGCGGAAGTCGCCGACGCCGTCCTCCAGCTCGACGTCGACCAGGCGGTTCATCATCTTGTAGTACATCTTCGAGATCAGCGACCTGACCTTGCCGTCGCCCTTGCGGGTGCGGCGGGCGACGACCTGGTCGTAGCCCTGGTCCAGCAGCGGCAGCATCCGGGCCAGCAGCTCCGGCGGGTGCTGGAGGTCGGCGTCGAGGATGGCGACGGCCTCGCCCCTGGCCTGGCTGAGGCCCGCGAGCATCGCGGCCTCCTTGCCGAAGTTCCGGCTCAGCGCCAGGTAGCGGAAGCGCGGGTCCTCGGCCGAGATGCGGCGCATGACCTCCAGCGTGCGGTCCTTGCTGCCGTCGTCGACCAGGAGGACCTCGAAGTCCGGGACGATCGCACTCAGCTCCTTGGTCAGCGCCTCTTTCAGCCTGACCAGGCCCTGCTCCTCGTTGAAGCAAGGAATGACCACGGAAAGCATGAGTACTCCTGTGTTTGCCGCTGCGCTGTGAAAGGTGACGTCATCAGTGCGTGGCCCACGGTGTGAGAGCCGGGCTACCAGTCGCGCCGCACGCTAGCACGGTAGACACCGGGCACTTCCGCCGTGGGTACCCCCGGTGACCTCGCGCTAACCACCACCGGGCGATCGTCAGAACCACCGCTCCAGGACCAGCGCCACCCCGTCCTCGGAATTGGCTGCGGTGACCTCGTCGGCGGCCTCCCGGGCCGCCGGGTGCGCGTTGCCCATCGCCACGCCGTGACCCGCCCATTTCAGCATCGGCACGTCGTTCGGCATGTCCCCGAAAGCCAGCACGCCGCTCGCGTCGACGCCCAGCCGCTCGGCCACGACGGCCAGGCCGGAGGCCTTGGTGACACCGGGCGCGGCGAACTCCAGCAGGCCCTCGTCGGTCGAGAACGTCATGGCCACCGAGTCGCCGACCAGCGGCCCGACGGCCCGAGCCATCTCCTCCGACGTCATCATCGGGTGCCTGACCAGCAGTTTCACCGCATCCCGACCGAGCAGCTCGGCCCGCTGGTGGCCGGGCAGCGGCTGCGAGCCCTCCGACCACGGGTGGAGGTAGTGCTCGTCGGAGAGGAACTCGACCTCGGCCGGGCGGCGGGCGCTGCCGCCGACCCGCTCGGACGCCAGCGCGCACCCCGGCAGCGCCTCGTCGAGCACGGCGGCCAGGTCGCTCAGCTGCACCGGGGTCAGCACCTCGGCCGCGACCACGCGGTCCTCGCCGAGGTCGTAGAGCACGGCCCCGTTCGAGCACACCGCGTAGCCGGTGAGGCCGGCGGAGTCCGCGATCTCGGGCACCCACCGCGGTGGGCGGCCGGTGGCCAGGACGAACGGGACGTCCGCGGCGAGCACGCGGCCGACCGTCGCGACGGTGCGGGGGCTGAGCCGGCCGAGTGGTCCGAGGAGGGTGCCGTCGGCGTCGGACGCCACGAGGGAAGGTCTCTGCACGCCCCCATGGTGCCTGGTCGGATAACGTCGCCGGGTGCGCACTGGGATTGTGATCCTGCCGGAACGCCGCTGGTGGATGGCCGAACACCAGTGGAAGGCCGCCGAGGAGTACGGCTTCCACCACGCCTGGACCTACGACCACATGGGGTGGCGGTCGTTGGTGGACGGTCCCTGGTTCGGGGCCGTGCCGACGCTCGCCGCGGCCGCCCGCGTCACGGAGCGCATCCGCCTCGGGACGCTGGTCGCGTCGCCGAACTTCCGCCACCCGGTGCCGTTCTCCCGGGAGCTGCTGGCGCTGGACGACCTGACCGACGGCCGCTTCACGCTCGGCGTCGGCGCAGGTGGGCAGGGGTACGACACGCAGGTCATGGGCGGTCCGCCCGCCGGCAGCAGGCAGGGCCGGTTCGAGGAGTTCGTGACCGCGCTCGACCTGCTGCTGACGCGGGAGCGCACCACGTTCGAGGGCGAGCACTTCCGGATCAGGGACGCGCGGAGCGCGCCGGGGTGCGTGCAGCAGCCGCGGCTGCCGTTCGTGGTCGCCGCGAACGGGCCGAGGGCGATGGCGGTCGCCGCGCGGTACGGCACCGGCTGGGTCACCACCGGACCGGAGGCCGACGACGAGGGGTCGTGGTGGCGGGGAGTGGCCGAACTCACGCTGCTGTTCCGCGAGCAGCTGGACCGGATCGGGCGCGCGAAGGGCACCGTCGACTTCCACCTCAACGCCGACTCGTGCCCGGTGTTCTCGCTGACCAGCGTGGAGCACTTCCGGGACGTGGTCGGGCGGGCGCGGGAGCTGGGGTTCACCGACCTGGTCGTGCACTGGCCGCGCGCCGACGGGGTGTACGCGGGCAGCGAGGCCGTGCTGGAGCGGGTGGCGGCCGACGTGCTGCCCGAGCTGGTGAAGGGCTGACGGCGTGCGGCGGGTGGTGGTGGTCGGCGGCGGCATCGTCGGCCTGGCGACCGCGTGGGAGCTGGTGAAGCGCGGCCACGAGGTGGTGGTGCTGGAGAAGGAGGCGCGCTGGGGCGCGCACCAGACCGGCCACAACAGCAACGTGGTGCACGCGGGCCTCTACTACAAGCCGGGGTCGCTGAAGGCGCGCATGTCGGTGGCCGGCAACGCCTCGATCGTGGCGTTCGCCCGCGAGCGCGGCGTGCCGGTCGAGGTCTGCGGCAAGCTGGTCGTCGCCACGTCGCGCGACGAGCTGCCGCGCCTGGAGGCGCTGGCCGAGCGGGCCGCGGCGAACGGGGTGCCGGCCCGCCGGATCACCGCCGACGAGGCGCGCGGGCACGAGCCCGAGGTGGCGGCGGTCGCGGCGCTGCGGGTGGAGAGCACGGGCATCATCGACTTCCCGGCGGTGTGCCGGGCGCTGGTGGACGAGCTGGACGGCCAGGACCTGCGGTTGGGCGCGCCCGCCCTGGCGATCCGGCGGGCCCTGAGCGGCGGCGGCGTCGAGGTGGCCACGCCCGGCGGCGTGGTGCGGGCGGACGCGCTGGTGAACTGCGCGGGCCTGCACAGCGACCGGGTGGCCAGGATGGCGGGCGTGGCGCCGTCGGCGGCGATCGTGCCGTTCCGGGGCGAGTACTACGAGCTGCGGCCCGACCGGCGGCACCTGGTGCGCGGGCTCGTCTACCCGGTGCCGGACCCCGAGCTGCCGTTCCTGGGCGTGCACCTGACCCGGATGCTCGACGGCAGCGTGCACGCGGGCCCGAACGCGGTGCTCGCGCTGCGTCGCGAGGGTTACACGTGGCGTGACTTCTCGGCGGTCGACGTGCTGGACGTGGCCAGGTTCCCGGGCACGTGGCGGCTGGCGCGGCGGTTCGCCCGCACCGGGGCCGAGGAGGTGCTGCGGTCGTTCTCGCGGAAGCGGTTCGCGGCGAGCCTGGCCCGGCTGGTGCCCGCGGTCGGCCCGGACGACCTGGTGCGGGCCGAGGCGGGGGTGCGGGCGCAGGCCATGCGCGCCGACGGCTCGCTGGTGGACGACTTCCTGATCGACACCGCGCCGCGGCAGGTGCACGTGCTGAACGCGCCCTCGCCGGCGGCCACGTCGTCGCTGGAGATCGGTCGGCACGTGGCGGGGCAGGTGGAGCTGAGCTGGCCGTGAGGCGGGTTCCCCGGCCGGCGCGACCGCGCCGGCCGGGGAACCCCGACGCCCTAGTTGGGCTTGAGCACGTCCAGGCCGAGGAACGGGCGCAGCGCCCGCGGGACCACCACGGAGCCGTCGGCCTGCTGGTGGTTCTCCAGGATGGCCACGATCCACCGGGTGGTGGCCAGGGTGCCGTTGAGCGTGGCGGCGATCTGCGGCTTGCCGTTCTCGTCGCGGTAGCGCACGTTCAGCCGGCGGGCCTGGAACGTGGTGCAGTTCGACGTCGAGGTCAGCTCCCGGTACGCCCGCTGGGTCGGGATCCACGCCTCGCAGTCGAACTTGCGGGCCGCGCTCGTGCCGAGGTCGCCCGCCGCGGTGTCGATGACCCGGTAGGGCACCTCGATCTTGGCCAGCATCTCCTCCTCCCAGGCGAGCAGCTTCGCGTGCTCGGCCTCCGCGTCCTCGGGACGCACGTAGGAGAACATCTCGACCTTGTTGAACTGGTGCACGCGGATGATGCCGCGGGTGTCCTTGCCGTACGAGCCGGCCTCCCGCCGGTAGCACGACGACCAGCCCGCGTACCGCTTCTCGCCGTCCAGGATCTCGTCGGCGTGGTAGCCCGCGAGGGGCACCTCCGAGGTGCCCACCAGGTACAGGTCGTCGGCTTCGAGGCGGTAGATCTCGCTCGCGTGCGCGCCCAGGAACCCGGTGCCCGCCATGATCTCCGGGCGGACCAGCGTCGGCGTGATCATCAGCTCGAACCCGGCGGCGGTGGCCTGGGCGACGGCCATGTTGAGCAGCGCCAGCTCCAGCCGCGCGCCCACGCCGGTGAGGAAGTAGAACCGCGAGCCGGAGACCTTCGCGCCGCGCTCCATGTCGATCGCGCCGAGCCGGGTGCCCAGGTCCAGGTGGTCCCGGGGCTCGAAGTCGAACTCGCGCGCCGTGCCCACGTGCTTGAGCACCGCGTAGTCGTCCTCGCCGCCCTCGGGCGCGTCGGGGTGGACCACGTTCGGGATGGCCCGGTGCAGCTCGGCCAGCTCGGCCTCGGCGGCGGACTGCTCGGCCTCGGCGGCCTTGACCCCGGCGGACAGTTCCTTGCCCCTGGCGAGCAGCGCCTCGCGCTCCTCGCCCTTGGCGCGGCCGACCTGCTTGCCGAACGCCTTCTGCTCGCCGCGCAGCGCGTCGGCGCGGGCCACCGCGGCCCGGCGGCGCTCGTCGGCGGACAGCAGCGCGTCGACCACGGCCTCGTCCTCGCCGCGCGCGCGCTGCGACGCGCGGACGGCCTCCGGGTTGTCGCGCAGAGCCTTGAGGTCAATCACGCGGAGCAGCGTAGTGCCTGGCCGTCGGGCGGCCGAACGGGATTGTCGGTGCGGTCGGGCAGGATGCCCGCGTGGCTGATCGAACGAACGACACCCCGGACCTGCCCGCCGATGTGCTGGAGGATGTCGAGGAGTACGCGCGCGGCGTCGTGCACGGCGGTTTCACCTCGTTCGAGGAGGCCGTGCAGTGCACGGCCGACTACGAGGAACGGATGACGGAGGGCGCGGCGCGCGCGGTCGTGGAGCGGGTGTGGCGGGAGCGGGCCGCCGAGCAGGAGGCGTGGCCGGAGACCACGGACGTGGACCGGTTGCTGTCCGTGTTCGAGGCGCTGGAGGCGGGCGGCGTGGTGGCCCGCGCCGACTTCACCTGCTGCCAGACGTGCGGCCACGCCGAGATCGGCGACGAGGCGGCGGAGGACGCGCACGGCTACGTGTTCTTCCACCGGCAGGACACCGAGGGCGCGGTGGACGGCGACGGCGTGTGGCTCGCCTACGGCTCGTTCAGCGAGGACGGCGACCGGACCGAGGCCGTGGGGCGCGAGGTCGCCGACGCGCTCACCGCGGGCGGCCTGCCGGTCGAGTGGGACGGGTCGGTCCGCACCCGCATCAGGGTCGGGCCGCTGGCCTGGCAGAAGCGCCTGCCGGTCGGCTGAGGGGCGCCGAGGGGCACGGAGGGGCGCGCCCCGGCGGCGCGCCCCTCCCGCGGGCGACTACGAGATGGCGACGGCGACCACGAGGCCGAGCGCGACGTGCGCGGCCGCGACCACGGCGCTGGCCGGGGCGAACCGGTCGGACTGGATCAGGGCGCCGATGTCGAGCCGGGTCACCCACTCCAGCAGCCGGACCGCGAGCACCTGCACGATGATGCCCACCAGGCCGAAGATCAGCGCCGACAGCAGGCCCTCGGCGAGCTTGCCGCCGGAGCTGTAGATCGCCACGACGATGATCAGCGCCATGCTGACCAGGCCCGCGGCGGTGACGATGACCGCGTTCGGGTGGCCGTCGCGCACCAGCGTGCTGAGCTTGCCGGGCGTGGTCCAGTCGATCGCGTAGAAGCCGAAGACCATCAGCAGCAGGCCGATGATGGCGTAGAGCGCGATGGCGCCCACGCCCTGGCCGATGGAACTGCCGAAACCGGGGTCCAACGCGAGGTTGGTGATCACTGACCCTCCAGGGGGTGCGGGTTGGGGATGTGCGCCGCCGGTGAAGGAGCCGGTGACGGGATCGGTTCGCCGGGGTACGTGCCCATCAGGCGATCCGGTGCGGCACGAACGTCGCGCCGTCGTCGGTGACCAGCCCGACCGTCTCGCGGATGCCGAGGCCCGCCGAGGCGTCGCCCACGACCCACGCGCCGAGCGCCGGCCGGTAGCCGTCGAACTCGGGCAGCGGGTCGAACAGCTGGTAGACGAAGCCCTCCTTGCCGTAGACCCCGGTGGTCTGGGTCTCGTAGCCGGGGGCGACGATCTGGATGTTGGCGCCCTCCCGGCCGAGCCGCGGCTTGCGCACGTACTCGGTCAGCAGGCCGGGGTCGTCCAGGAACGCGGGCAGCAGGTTGGGGTGGCCCGGGTACATCTCCCACAGGATCGCGAGCAGCGCCTTGTTGGACAGCAGCATCTTCCACAGCGGCTCGACCCACAGGGTGGCGGGCAGGCTCTCCACGGCGAAGCGGCCGAACTGCTCCTCGGCCACCCACTCCCACGGGTAGAGCTTCACGACCGTGCCCATCGGGGCCTCTTCGAGGTCGACGAACCGCTTGAGCGCCGGGTCCCAGCCGATCTCCTCGATCGCCAGGCCCACGGTGTCCATGCCCGCCTCGGCCGCGGTCTCCTGGAGGTAGGCCACGGTCACGTGGTCCTCGCCCGAGGGCTCGGAGCCGGACCAGGTGAAGTGCACCTCGTTGGACGGCAGCCGCGAGGTGATCTCCGCCCAGCGCTCGACCAGCTTCTCGTGGATCGAGTTCCACTGGTCGTCGTCCGGGTGGACGTCGGTCTTCCAGTTCCACTGGACGACCGACGCCTCCAGCAGCGACGTGGGCGTGTCGGCGTTGTACTCCAGCAGCTTGGCCGGGCCGCCGCCGTCGTAGCGCAGGTCGAACCGCCCGTAGACGTGCGGGTCGCGGCGCTTCCACGACTCGGCGATCGCGGGCCACAGCCACTCGCCGATGCCGAAGTCCCGGTAGCGCTCGGTGACCACGACGGTGTCGACGGCCTCCAGGCACATGCCGTGCAGCAGCTCGACGTCCGCCTCCAGGGACAGGACCTCGCTCATGTCGAACACGTAGTGCGCGGACTCGTCCCAGTACGGCCGGGGGCTGCCGTCCGGCCGTTTGCCGGGCGCGCCGAACACCAGCCCCTGGTCGGAGACGGTGCGCTGCCAGTTCGGTCGGGGCGTGGAGGACTCGCGACGCACTCAGCTGCTCCCGCTCTTGCTGCCGCTGGAGACGCCGAAGCCGCCGCGCTGGATCACCTTGCCCGAGGACGTGGAGACGTTCGCGCCCTTGGGCAGGGTGTAGCTGCCACCGCTGACCTTCTGGCCGACCGGGGTGCTCGGACCGCCGTAGTGGTAGCGGTAGGAGTTGCCGCCGATGTAGAAGAAGCCGCCGCTGTGGTACCCGCCGTGGCTGCTGACGTAGTTGTCGTCGCAGTAGTCCTCGTCCACGACGACGCCGTCCATCGTGCACTGGGCGTCGACCTCGTCGGGGCTGGCGGCGGCGTACCAGATGGCCACCACGCCCACCACGCCGACGGCCACGCCGCCGCCGATCAGCAGCCGTTTGCGCAGCTTCTTCTTGCGCTTCTCCTCGGCCTCGCGGGCCAGCTCGGCCTCGCGCTCCTGCTCCGCGACCTGGGCCCGCGCCCGCTGCTCGGCCACCGTCGGCGGCCGGGGCTTGGTCTTGCCCGGCTCCTGGTTGCGCACCTGGCCGCGCCCGGTCTGCCGAGGCGCCCCCTGCTGGGGCGTCGGCTTCGGCGCGGGCACGTACGGCGGCGGCGAGCCGCCAGGCGCGTTCGGCCCGTTCGGTGCACCACGACCCGGACCGCGCTGGTCGGGCGCGCCGGTGTTCCCGGTGTTGTCGTTCTCAGTCATCAGCCACTCCCGGCGGGGACGGTACCCAGGTCGGCCGCCATTTGGGTGACGAGTGTCCAATTAGCAACACTCGGCACCCGCCCGGTGGGCGTCTCGGTCGGCACAGGCATCATTGTGTAGATGTCCGCGAACGCCCGTTGGTTTCGTCGTGGTGACCACATGGTCATGCTCGGCGCGTCGGCTGGCGCGTTCACGCTGCTCGTGCTGAGCACCTTCACGTCCTGGCCGGCGGGCGAGGGCACCTCGCTCCAGGGCGGGACGACCCCGGTCAACCCGGTCCTGGTGGCCCAGGCGGGCGAGTGCCTGAACTGGACGAAGAAGGACCTGTCGGACATCGCGAAGGTCGACTGCTCCGCCCAGCACCTGTTCGAGGTCACCGGGGTCGCCGACATCTCCGCCGCGCACGGCCCGCAGGCCCCGTTCCCCGACGACGCGCAGTGGCAGGAGATCAGCCAGGAGTACTGCTCGCGGGAGTCGCTGGAGTACCTGGGCGGCGAGTTCGACCCGTTCGGCAAGTACACCGTCGGCCCGCTCAACGCCGGCTCGCGGCTGTGGGCCGAGGGCGACCGGACCGTGCGCTGCGGCCTCCAGGTGGCGGGCCCGGCGGGCGGCCTGCTCCCGGCCTACGGCACCGCGCGAGCCCAGGACCAGTCCGACGTCTACGACCCGGGCGTGTGCCTGGGCATCACCGAGGCCCGGTCGGTCGGCGACCCGGTGGAGTGCGCCAAGCCGCACACGTTCGAGATCGTCGGCGTGGTGGAGCTGCCGCCGGGCGACTACCCGCCGCCGGAGCAGCAGGAGCAGGTGCTGTCGACCGAGTGCGACCGGATCGCCCGGGAGTACACCGGCGACGCCGACCTGAGGGCGCGCGACCTGCTCGTCTCGTGGGACACCAGGGCGCCCGAGAGCTGGGCCGCGGGCTCGCGGCTGGCCAACTGCAAGGTCGGCGCGGTGCCCCAGGACAACCTGCTGGTGGCGTGGGAGGGCAGCGTGCGCAACCCGGACGCGCCGCCGCTGATCACCTCGAACCCGCCGCAGACCACGACCGTGCAGCAGGACGAGCCGACCGGCGCGCCCCTGCACTCGCAGTCCAGCTCCGCCGACGGGTCGGCCACGCCGACGTCCTCCGCCGAGGACGACGACGAGCCGAGCCGGACCACGACACCCAGCACGACCGAAACCACCACGACGAGGTGACGACGTGCCGGTGGAGATGTCCCGTCAGCGGTTCGAGGAGCTGGTCTCCGAAGCCCTCGACCTCATCCCGCCCGCCTTCGCCGCGGCCATGGACAACGTGGTGGTGCTGGTCGAGGACCGCCACCCCGACGAGCCGGACCTGCTCGGCCTGTACCACGGCGTCGCGCTGACCGAGCGGACGACGGACTACGGCGGGGTGCTGCCGGACCGGATCACCCTCTACCGCGAGGCGCTCCTCGACCTCTGCCGGGACGAGGACGAGGTCGTGGACGAGGTCGCCATCACCGTCGTGCACGAGGTCGCCCACCACTTCGGCATCGACGACGACAAGCTGCACGAGCTGGGCTGGGGCTAGGTCACCGCACGGCCGGCACCGGCTCCCGGCGGCGCGGCGACCGCCGGCGCGCGGCGGCAGGCGGCTAGCCCACCAGGGCGCGGTAGAAGGTGGCCGGGTCGCCCGCCAGCGACGCCTTCACGTGCGCGCTCCAGTCGTCGACCACGACCTCCGGCGCGTCCGCCTCGACGCCGTCCAGGGCGACGCGCGCCACGTCGGCCGGCTGGTTGATCGGGTCGAGGCCCGTGCCCGCGATCATGTCGGTGTCGGCCGTGCCCAGGTGCAGCGCGGTGACCAGGGTGCCCTGGCCCGCCAGTTCGAGCCGGACGCCGTTGGTCAGGCTCCACTGGGCGGCCTTCGCGGCGGCGTAGGCGCCGGTGCCCGGCGCGGAGAACCACGACATCGCCGACAGCACGTTGACGATCGCGCCGCCGCCGTTCGCGGCCAGCACGGGCGCGAACGCCCGCACCACGTCGAGCGTGCCGTAGAAGTGGGTGTCCATCTCCAGGCGGATCTTCGCCAGGTCGCCGGTCACCAGGTCCTGCGCGGTGTTGACGCCCGCGTTGTTGACCAGGAGGTTCACGTCGGTCGCGGCCCGTGCCGCGGCGGCCACCGAGTCGGGGTCGGTGACGTCCAGGCGCAGCACCTCCGCGCCCGGCAGGTCGACGGTCTCCGGGTCCCGGGCGGTCGCGTACACCTTGGCCGCGCCCCGTTCGAGCAGGTGGCGGGCGAAGTGCCGGCCGATGCCGCGGTTGGCGCCGGTCACCAGGGCGGTGGAGCCGTCGATCCTCATAGCGGTAACTCCTGTTCGATCACGTCCACGCCGGTCCACGACGTGCACAGCCAACCGTTGGGGGTGCGTTCCAGGACCACGCGGCCGGTGTTGGGCAGCAGGCCGGCGCGGGCCAGGCCGGGGCTCACGTTGGCCGCCAGCGCCAGCGCCGCCATGCGCAGCGACGCGCCGTGGCTGACCAGCACCGCGGTCTCGCCGTCGCGGTGCCGCGCGGCGACCCGGTCCACGGCGGCCAGGTAGCGGTCGAGGACCTGGCGGCCGCTCTCGCCGCCGGGCAGCGGCACGTCCAGCTCGCCCTCGCCCCACCGCTTCGCCACCGCGATGAACGCCTCGAACGCCTCGCGGTCGTGCCGACCCTCCAGGTCGCCGCAGAAGACCTCCTGCACGCCCTCCACGACCTCCACGTCGAGGCCGTGGGCGGCGGCGACGGGCGCGGCGGTCTGCTGCGCGCGCACGGCCGTGCTGGCGTAGACGGCGGCCACCGGCTCGTCCGCCAGCGCCTCGGCCAGCGCGGCGGCCTGCGCCACCCCGGCGTCGGTCAGCGGCGGGCCCGGCGGGAGCGAGTCCAGGGCCATCTTCACGTTGGAGGCGGTCTCGCCGTGCCGCACCAGGACCAGCTTCACGCGTCCTTCCCCTCTCTCACGGCGGCCACCCACCCGGCGGCGGCGACGAACTCGTCGTTGCCCGCGGGCGTCCCGCCCGGCTCGGCCTTCGGGTAGGAGCCGAGGAACCTGATCTGCTGGCAGTGCCGGTGCAGGCCGGCCAGCGCGTCGCCCACCCTGGGCTCGGCGACGTGGCCGTCCAGGTCCACGTAGAAGCGGTACTCGCCGAGCCGGTCCTTGGTGGGGCGGGACTCGATGCGGGTCAGGTTGATGCCGCGCAGCGCCAGCTCCGCCAGCAGGTCCGCCAGCACACCGGGCCGGTCGCCGACCGTGCACACCACGGACGTCCGGTCGTGGCCGGTCGGCTCGGGCAGCGGGCCCGGCCTGCGGACCAGCAGGAAGCGGGTCTTGGCGTCGCGCACGTCGGCCACGTCGGTGGCCAGCACCTCCAGCGGGTAGTGCCGGACGGCGACCGGCGCGCTGACCGCGGCGTCGAACTCGCCGCGCAGCACGGCCCGCGCCGCGGCGGACGTGGACGTGGTGGCGACCACGTCGGCGTCGGGCAGGTGCTCGGCCAGCCAGTGCCGCACCTGCGCCAGCGCGTGCGGGTGGCTGGCGACCGTGCGCACGGGCTCGTCGCCCGGCCGCTTGAGCACGCTGAACCGCACCGGCAGCACCGCCTCGGCGACCGCGACCAGCGGCTCGTCCTCGGTCAGGGCGTCCATGGTGGCGGGCACGGCGCCCTCGACGGAGCTCTCCACGGGCACGCAGGACGCCTCGGTCTCCCCGCGCCGGGTCGCGGCCAGGGCGGCGGGCACCGTGTCGAACGGGACCAGCTCCTGCTGCGGGGTCGCGAAGCCGCGTGCGGCCTGCTCGGTGAACGTTCCGCTGGGGCCGAAATAGGCGAGCACGCCCGCAACGATACGAGGAGCACGCCCGGTGATCGGCGTTGAGGCGAGGATCACCCGCCCGGCGGGGCCCCGCCCCCGTTCCGCTGCAACGGGTTCTCCTGGAATGCTGGTGCGCGTGTCCGCCGATACGGAGGGTGAGATCAACGCTCCGGTAGCAGTTCCCCGTCTGGTGCTGTGCGCCGTCGACGAACCACTGGCCCTCGCGTGGGGCTCGGTGGCAGACGGCAGGTCGGGCGTCGAGGTGCACCGGGGCTCGGTGCTCGACATCGTCGCCGAGGCCGTGGTGAGTCCCGCGAACTCCTCCGGCTGGATGCGCGGGGGCATCGACGCGGTGTACGCGCGAGCGTTCCCCTTCGTCGAGGACCACGTGCGCAGCGCGGTCCTGGGCCTGCACGGCGGCGAGCTGCCGGTGGGCGAGGCGTTGATCGCGCCGACCGGCGAACCCGAGCCGGAGTGGCTGATCAGCGCGCCCACCATGCGACAACCCGGCGAGCTGCTGCCGGGTGACACCGTGCACCCGTACCTGGCGGCGCGGGCCGTGCTGCGGCTGTGGCTCGACGGGCGGCTGGAGGACGGCAGGCCGGTGCGCGAGGCGGTGCGCACCATCGCCATGCCGGGGCTGGGCACCGGTGTCGGCGGGGTCGCGCCGACCACGTGCGCGCGCCAGGTCGCGGCGGCGTGGGACGAGGTGTTCAGCCCGCTGCCCAGGCGCTGAGCTGTGGACAACCCTGTGGACAACGCGGTGATCGCTGTGGACAACTAGCGCGGGGCGACCCATCGCTCCAGGTCCAGCTCATCGGTGATGGGGATGCCGTAGTCGCCGACGCTGGGGATCTCCGGCTTGAGGCGGCGCGACTCCCGCACCGCGTCGGGGCGCAGCGCGGCGAGCCGGAACCCGCGGCGCTGGTAGAAGCGCAGGGCGTCGAGGTTGTCGTTGGTCGTGGTGAGGCGGACGCGGTTGCAGCCCAGCTGCCGGGCGCGCCGCACCGCGGCGTCGACCAGCGAGCTGCCCACGCCCCTGCCTCTTCGCAGCGCGTCGACGGTGACGATCTCCAGGTGGCCGTCGAAGGCCGAGTAGGTGAGCAGCCCGACGACCTGCTCCTGCTGCTCGACCAGGAAACCGGGCAGGCTGGCCGGGAAGAACACCTGCCCGTGGGCGACGGCCGTGTGGGAGCCCCACAGCTCCAGCACAAGTCGGCCGACGACGATCCGGTCGGCTTCCTCGATCGCGCGTACGAACATGTCCTGCACTGTGTTGGTGACCGGGCGTGGCCGGTACCGGCATTCGCCCTATGGTTGGTTCGTGCCGGTGCGAGTGTTGCTCGTGGACGACCACGAGGTGGTCCGCAGGGGCCTGCGCGAGCTGCTGGAGGACGAGGACGACATCTCGGTGGTCGCGGAGGCGGGCGGCGTGGCCGAGGCGCTGGTCCGGGCGTCCGCCGCGCGGCCCGACGTGGCCGTGGTCGACGTCCGCCTGCCCGACGGCGGCGGCGTCGAGCTGTGCCGGGGCCTGCGGGCCCTGCCGGGCGGGCCGCGGTGCCTGGTGCTGACCGCGTTCGACGACGAGGAGGCCCTCGTCGGCGCGATCATGGCGGGCGCGTCGGGGTACCTGCTGAAGCAGGTGCGCGGGCAGGACCTGGTGCACGCGGTGCGCGAGGTGGCGGCCGGCCGGTCGCTCCTGGACCCCCGGACGACGGCCCGCGTGCTGGACCGCATGAGGCGCCCGGTGGAGGTCGACGTGCTCGACGCGCTGACCGAGCAGGAGCGGCGGGTGCTGGAGCTGATCGGGGAGGGGCTGACGAACCGGCAGATCGCCGAGAGGCTGTTCCTGGCGGAGAAGACGGTGAAGAACTACGTGACGGCGGTGCTGTCGAAGCTGGGGATGGAGCGGCGCACGCAGGCGGCGGCCTGGGTGGCGCGGCGGTCGGCGCGGTAGCGGCGGTCCCGGGCGCGGGCGCGCTCAGCCGCCCAGCGGCACGTGCCAGTTGATCGTCGTCCCGGTGCGGTGCGACGAGGTGATCTCGCACCCTCCCCCGGCCGCCAGCGCCCGCTCCTCCAGGTGCCGCAACCCGCGCTTGGCCACCCCGCGCGGGATGCCGCACCCGTCGTCGCTCACGGTCAGGT
The DNA here is from genome assembly GCF_039527585.1 of Saccharothrix xinjiangensis. Taxonomy (NCBI): domain Bacteria; kingdom Bacillati; phylum Actinomycetota; class Actinomycetes; order Pseudonocardiales; family Pseudonocardiaceae; genus Saccharothrix; species Saccharothrix xinjiangensis. The sequence goes on from NZ_BAAAKE010000001.1 coordinate 710,678, forward strand.
CCAACCGGTCCGGGTCCCGGCGCACGACGATGCCCACGTGCCGCGCCCCCGAGTGCCGCACCACGTTGGACAGCGCCTCCCGCAGCGCCGCCCGCGCGTGGTCGGCCAGGTCGGCGGGCACGTCGGCCAGGTCGCCCTCGGTCCGCACCTCCGGCTCGTACCCCAGCAGCTCGCCCGCCGTCCGCGCCTCGGCCAGCACGGAGCGCTCCAGGTCGGCGTCCGACGGCCTCCCGGGGTCGGCGCTGCGCAGCGCCCGCACGGTGGCCCGCACCTCCGCCATGGTCTGGTCGAGCTGGTCCACGGCGTCGGCCAGCCTGCGCGCCTCCCGACCCTCCAGCTTGAGCCGCCGGTCGAGCAGGTCCAGTTGCACGCCCGTGGCGTAGAGCCGCTGGATGATCACGTCGTGCAGGTCGCGGGCGATCCGCTCCCGCTCCTGGTAGACCGCCACGCGCTGGCGCGCCGTCGACCCCTCGGCCAGCACGACCGCCAGCCCGGCCTGCGCGGCGAACGCCGCCAGCACGTCCACGGTGTCCGGCCGGAACGGCGCGGCGCCCTTGCGCCGGTACACCGCGAGCGCCCCGATGCGGCGCTCCCTGGTCCCGAACGGCGCCACCGCGAACGGCCCGTACCCGCGCAGCGCCTTGGGCACGAACGGCGCGGTGCGCGGGTCGGTGGTGAAGTCCTCGGCCACCACGGGCACGCCGGTCCGCGCCGCCCGCGCCGCCGACGACCGGCTCGACAGCACCACGCCCACCGGGTCGACGTCGCCGGAGGACGCCTCCACGGTGAGCGTGCCGTCGTCGGCGGTGACCATCGCCAGCCCGAGGTCGGCCTCGGCCAGCTCCACCGCGTGCCGCACCACGAGCGGCAGCACGGCGTCCGGGTCGTCGCCGGCGAGCGCCGCCGAGGTGATCTCGGTCGACGCGGCGAGCACGCGCGCGGGGTCCACGAGGGTCAACGGTAGGCCCCGGCCCGCACCCGCACCCGGCCCCCGTCGACCTCCAGCACCAGGTCCGCGCGCTCCGCCTCCTCCGGCCGGTGCGTGACGTGCACGACCGTGCGGTCCCGCAGCACGTCGTCCAGCCGGTCGAGCAGGGCCCGCGCGGTGGGCTCGTCCAGGTGCGCGGTCGGCTCGTCGAGCAGCACGAGGTCGCCGTCGCGCAGCAGCGCCCGCGCCAGCGCCACCCGCTGCGCCTCGCCGCCGGACAGCAGGGTCGGGCCGATCGCGGTGCCCAGGTCGAGCGACACCCCGGCGACGCCCAGCGCCCACGTGAGCCGCTCGTCGTCGGCGTGCGGGTCGCCGAGCTTCAGGTTCTCGCGCACGGTCGTGGACACCAGCATCGGCTCCTGGGGGCACCAGGCGACGCGCCCCGGTCGCGCGACGGCGCCGCGCGACGCGCCCACGAACCCGAGGAGCAGCGCGAGCAGGCTCGACTTGCCCGCGCCGGACGGCCCGACCACGGCCACCTTCGACCCGGCGGGCACGTGGAGCGCCACGTCCTCCAGCACCGGTTCGGCGCTCTCCGGCCAGCGCACCGCGACGCCGTCGAGCGAGACGTCGCGCGCTCCCCGGACCTCGACCGGCGGGGGCGGCGGTTCCACGACCCTCCCGTGGGCCTCGCGCAGCGCGGCCCGGTGCTGCGCGGCGGGCGGCAGGGCGCTCAGCACCTCGGCCAGCGCCAGCGGCACCAGGCCCAGCACCGGCGCCAGCAGCGGGTCGACGCCGCCCGACAGCCCGACGCACACCGCGGCGGCCAGCCCGGTGGTCAGGTGCACGACGCCGATCGCCGCGCCCGCGCCCAGCGCCTGCCGCCGCGCCAGCCGGGCCAGGGCGGCGTCGCGCGCGGCCAGCTCGGCCCGCACCGCCCGGTCCGCGCCGAACGCGATCAGGTCCGGCGCGGCCGTGAGCAGGGTCAGCACCCGCTCGGACACCTCGCGCCGCCCCCGCGCCAGCACGGCCGTGGCGCGGCGCTCGGCCAGCACGGCCACGGCGGGGGCCAGCGTGCCGCCGACCAGCAGCGCCACCGCCAGCGCCACCCCGGCCAACGGCTCGACCAGCGCGAACAGCAGCACCGCGGCCGCCGACGCGCCCACCGCCACCAGCGGCGGCTGGAGCACCCGCGGCACCAGGTCGCGCACGGTGTCCACGTCGTCGACGAGCCGGGTCAGGTCGGCCCGACCCGGCCGCAGGCCGCGCCACAGCCGGACCCGCAGCGCCTCGGCGTGCCGGAACGCGGCGTCGTGCGACACCAGCCGCTCCAGGTACCGCAGCACCCCCTTGGCCAGTGCGAACGTCCGCACGCCCACGACCAGCACGGACAGCGTGAGGATCGGCGGCTGGGTGGCGGCCCTCGCGATCAGGTGGGCCGCCAGCGCGGTCAGCGCCACCCCGCTCAGCGCGGCCGCCGCGCCCAGCGCCGCGCCGGCCAGCAGCCGGGCGGTGGGCCGGGGCGAGCGCGGGGTCGCCGCGCGGCGCGGCAGCCGTTCGACCGGCCGCCCGGCCTCGACGTCGTCGGCGCCCTCGACGGACCGGTGCATGGCCAGCACGACCGCCGCACCGCCCGCCGCGGCCCGCTCGACCGCCGCCATGACCTTGGCGGCCGTCGCCGGGTCGAGGTGGGCGGTGGGCTCGTCCAGCAGCAGCACGGACGCGCCGTCCCGGACCTTCGTCAGCGCCCGCGCCACGGCCACCCGCTGCCGCTCGCCGGTCGACAGCTCCGCGATCGGCCGCGCCACCAGGTGGTCGGCCGCCACCGAGGCCAGCACGTCCCGGTCGACGCGCCCGGTGGTCAGCTCCAGCTCGTCGGCGACCGTGCGCCCGGCGAACGCGGGCCGCTGCGGCACCCACGCGATCGCGCCCCGGTCGACCGACACCGAACCGCCGTCCGGCCGCACGAACCCCAGCAGCACCCCGAACAGCGTCGACTTGCCCGCGCCGCTGGGCGCGTCGAGCCGGTGCACCTCGCCGGGCCGCACCCGGAAGCCCACCCCGTCCGGCGCGAACCGGCCGCGCCGCCGCACCCGCAGGTCGCGGACCTCGACCCCGGTCACGCGCGGCGACCCGGCGGGCGCCTCGGGCTCCGGGATCTCCGCGACCCGCCGCACGGCCTCCACGCCGTCCTCGGAGGCGTGGTGCGCCGCGCCCGCCGCCCGCAGCGGCAGGTAGCACTCGGGCGCGAGGATGAGCACCACGAGCCCGACGACCAGCGCCATCTCGCCCGACACCAGCCGCAGCCCGATGCCCACCGCGATCAGCGCCACCGACAGGGACGCCACGACCTCCAGCACCAGCGCGGACAGGAACGCCACGCGCAGCGTGCCCATGGTGGCCCGGCGGTACCGCTCGCCGACCTCGCGCACGGCCTCCGCCTGGGCGGCGGCCCGCCCGAACGCGGTGAGCACCGGCAGCGCCCGCACCAGCTCGGCCAGCCGGCCGGACAGCCGCTCCAGCGCGGACGCCGCCTCGGCGACCCGCGCCGAGGTGAACTTGCCGATGAGGATCGCGAACACCGGGATCAGCGGCAGGGTGACCGCGATCAGGACCGCCGAGGTCGGGTCGGTCCACAGGACCCACGCCCCGACCAGCGCCGGCACCACCGCGGTGGTGACCAGCGCGGGCAGGTAGCGGGTGAAGTACGCGTCCAGCGCGTCCAGGCCCTTCGTCGCCACCACGGCCAGCTCGGCGGGCCCGCGCGCGACGATCCACGACGGCCCCAGGCCCAGCGCGCGGTCCAGCACGGCGGCGCGCAGCTCCTCCTTGGCCCCGGCGGCGGCCCGCGCCGCGACGGACTCGGTGGCCCACGCGAGCAGCGCCCGCGCCACGACAGCGGCGGCCAGGACCGCGAGCGAGCCGTCGGCCACGATGGCCTCGGCCAGCGCGACGGCCTGCCACACGAGCGCGCCCGACGTGGCGACGGCCAGCGCCGCGCACGCGGCCAACGCCCGGCGCGCCGATCGCGAGAGCGACGGCAGCGCGCCGAGCGGGCCTCTCCCCGGCTTCTTGGCGGAAGGGGCTCCGGGGGAGCTCATGACCCGTGACCGGCGGGCGCGTGCGCCGGCGGGATGTGCCGGGTGCCGATCCGCTTGCGGAACACCCAGTAGGTCCACCCCTGGTAGACCAGCACGGCGGGCATGCCGAACGCGGCCACCCACGTGATCACGGTCAGCGCGTACGGGCTGGACGCCGCGCCGGCCACGGTCAGCGACCACGCCGGGTCCAGCGTGGACGGCAGCACGTTCGGGTACAGCGCGCCGAACAGCGCCGCCACGGTCGCCGCCACCGCGACGCCCATCAGCGCGAACGCCTGGCCCTCGCGCCCCAGCACCAGCCGGCCCCAGGCGCCGAGGGCGGCCAGCGCGACCGCGATCGACGCGGCCCACGTCCACGCGCTGCCGAACCTGAGCTGCACGGCCAGCAGCAGCACCAGCAGCGGCAGCAGCGCGAACGGCGCGGCCCTCAGCGCCAGCCGGCGGGCGCGGTGCCGCACGTCGCCCTCGGTCTTCAGGGCCAGGAACACCGCGCCGTGGACCAGCGCGTACCCGGCCACGGCGACCGCGCCGAGCAGCGTCTCCGGTGTGATCGCCGCGAACGGCGAGCCGACCCGGTCGCCCGCCGCGTCCAGGGGCAGGCCGAACACGTTCACCGACAGGACCAGGCCGACGCTCAGCGCGGCGGTCCACGAGCCGCCGACGATCACGGCGTCCCACGCCCGCCGCCACCGCGCCGAGTCGACCTTGCCGCGGTACTCGAACGCCACGCCGCGCCCGATCAGCGCGAGCAGGAACAGCACCAGCGGCAGGTAGGCGGCGCTGAGCAGCGAGGCGTACCAGTCGGGGAATGCGGCGAACGTCGCGCCCACCGCCACGATCAGCCACACCTCGTTGCCGTCCCACACCGGGCCGATGGTGTTGATCAGCACCCGGCGCCCGGTCTCGTCGCGCCCGAGCACGGGCAGCAGCATGCCGACGCCGAAGTCGAAGCCCTCCAGGAAGAGGTAGCCCAGCCACAGCAGGGCGATCACGCAGAACCAGAGCGTCTCCACGGCTCCCCCGCTCTCAGTAGGCGAACGACAGCACGTCGTCGTCCTTCTTCTCGTCCGTCTTCTCCTCCTGGTCCGGCAGCACGCCCGCTACCCCCGCGCGGACGTACCGCCGGACCAGGAACCCCTCGACGACCGCCAGCACCCCGTAGACGAGCGTCAAGGAGATCAGCGACGTCAACACCTCCCCCGGTGTCGACGACGACACGGCGCGCGCGGTGAACATCCACACGCCGTCCACCCCGCCGGGGTTGGGCACCACCACGAAGGGCTGCCGGCCCATCTCGGTGAAGATCCAGCCGGAGCTGTTGCCCAGGAACGGCGTGGCGACGCTCGCCAGCGCGAGCCGCGGGAACCACCGGCCGCCCGGCACCCGGCCGCCGCGCGTCAGCCACAGGACCAGCAGGCCGGTCGCGGCCGAGATCGCGCCGAACCCGATCATCAGCCGGAAGCCCCAGTAGGTGACCGGCAGGTTGGGCACGTAGTCGATCGGCTGCCCCGACAGCTCGCCCAGCCGCTCGTCCACCGGGTAGTTGGTCCCGTACCGCTCCTGGTACAGCGGCACCAACTCCTGGATGCCCTTGACCTCGGTGGAGAAGTCGCCGTGCGCCAGGAACGACAGCAGCGCGGGCACCGTGACGCTCTTGACGTCCTCGCAGTCGGGCCGGCTCACGTCCCCGATCGCGAACACCGAGAACGAGGCGGGCTCCTCGGTGTGGCACAGCGCCTCGGCCGCGGCCATCTTCATGGGCTGCTGCTCGAACATCAGCTTGCCCTGGAGGTCGCCGCTGATCGCCAGGCCGGCGAACGCGGCCACCCCGACCCACGAGCCGAGCTTCACCGACGCGCGCCAGACCGCTCCCTCTTCGGTCCGGCCACGCCGGGCGCCCCGCCACAGGTGCCACGCCGCGATGCCCACCAGGAACGCCCCCGCGACGGCGAACGCCCCGAAGACCGTGTGCGGGAAAGCGGCCAGCACGGTGCTGTTGCCCAGCACCTCCCAGATCGAGGTGAGCCGCGGCCGCCCGTCGACCACCTCCACGCCGACGGGGTGCTGCATCCACGAGTTCGCGGCCAGGATGAAGTAGGCCGACGCGATCGTGGCCAGCGAGAACGCCCAGGCGCAGGCCAGGTGCGCCCGCTTCGGCAGGCGGTCCCAGCCGAAGATCCACAGGCCGAGGAAGGTCGACTCGACGAAGAACGCGACCAGGCCCTCCATGGCCAGCGGGGCGCCGAAGACGTCCCCGACGAACCGCGAGTAGGCGCTCCAGGTCATGCCGAACTGGAACTCCTGCACGATGCCGGTCACCACGCCCATGGCGAAGTTGATCAGCAGCAGCTTGCCCCAGAACTTGGTCATGGCCAGGTACTTGCGGTCGCCCGTGCGGACCCAGGCGGTCTGCATGGTGGCCACGAGCAGCGACAAGCCGATCGTCAGCGGCACCATGAGGAAGTGGTAGACGGTGGTGATGCCGAACTGCCACCGCGCCAGGTCGAGAACGTCCACGACTCGAAGTTAGGCCGGTGAGCAGGGCCTTTTCAGGTCCGAGGGTCCTGTCGGGACCGGGACCTAGGTCCTGTCCCTGATCGGGCGCCGAGCGGGCGCGCCGCGCCGGTTGACGTCGTGGGCCCGTTCCTCGCACCCGCCCCGGTGTCCGGCAGCGACGGGGTCCTCCGCACCCGGCTCGTGGCCCGCGTGGGTTCCGTCACACTCCCCCATCCCCCTGACTGCGGTTACGATGGGTGACGCCAGAGGGGAGTAGTTCCCTCGACCCCACGCGGGTCGAGGCGAGGCGATCGACAGACTGATCCTCCGGGATCCGGTCCCTCACCCGTCTTTTCGAAGAGGGCGAACGAGACCTCCGGCCGGGCAGCGCACCACGCCCGGTCGGGGTCGTGCTGCCTCCGTCCGGGTATTCCAACCCTCGGAGGTAGATCCCGTGGCACCTGAGCTCCTCGCGGCCGTGACCGCGTTCGCGATCATCTTCCTGGCCGAGTTGCCGGACAAGACCATGGTCGCCACCCTCGTGCTGACCACCCGTTATCGGGCGTGGCCGGTCTTCGTCGGCGTGACCGCCGCGTTCGCGGTCCAGTGCGTGGTGGCCGCCACGTTCGGCGGCGTGCTGACCCTGCTGCCCGACCGGGTGGTGGCGGGCGTGGTCGCGCTCCTGTTCGGCGTGGGCGCCTTCCTGCTGATCAAGGAGGGCTTCTCGAAGGACGACGACGAGACCGACTCGGCCTCCGGCGGGACCGGCCAGGTCACGTTCCTGCGGGCGGCGCTGACCTCGTTCGGCGTGCTGTTCGCCGCCGAGTGGGGCGACGCGTCCCAGCTGGCGACGGCGGGGCTGGCGGCGCGGTACGGGACGCCGGTGTTCGTGGGGCTGGGCGCGTTCCTGGCGCTGACCACCGTGGCGGCGATCGCGGTGCTGGTGGGGCGCAAGATCGCGTCCCGCATCCCGACGCGGGTGGTGCAGCGGGTGAGCGGGTTCCTGTTCGCCGGGTTCGCGCTGGTCGCGCTGTGGCAGGCGACGATCGCCTGACGTCGGTGGCGCGGGGCCCGTCAGTCGAAGGCGGGCACCGCGTCCAGCGCGGGCAGGTGGCCGATGCCCGCGCCCACCTCGGCGTTCGTCAGCACCGCCCGCACCCGGTAGTGGGGTTTCGAGGCGGTGCCCAGCTGGTCGTAGACCAGCACGTAGTCCCAGGCGTGCTCGCCCGGCGCGTCGAGGTCCTCACCCCTCCCCTCGACGGCGTCGAGCCACACCCGCCGCGCCGGGGAGACGCCCCGGCGCCAACCCCCACCGTCGAGGGGACCGCCGTCCGCCGACGGTGGGAGGTCGAACGAGTTCCGGCTGACCGCCACCAGTTCCGCGGCCACTTCGTCGGACGAGACCTTCGCGAACAGGTCCTCCCGTGCCGCGGGCGACCAATCGACTCGGTACACGGAAGACATTCTCGAACCCACCGGTCCGGGGCGCTCGTGAATTGGTGACAGGTCACCCGTACAGCCCATTCGATTGACTCAGAAGAGTGCCGATCTACCGACTTTTGCGGTTCTTGAACTGTTCGAGCACCTCTTCCGGGGAAATTCCCTCACACCTGTCATCTGCCCGGCGGTCGTTCAGCTCGGCCGCGATCGGTCCGTGCGAAAGGACCAGCTGCTCGATCTCGACATCCCTCAAGGGGGTGACGAGTGCGACGAACCGCCCGTGCTTGGTGATGATCGCCGGCTTGTGCGAGTCGTTGATCTCGTCCAGGACGTGGGCGGTGTTCTGGTTGAGTTCGCGCATCGTGTAGGTCTTGACGTTCGCGAGTGCCGTCTTGGTCGTCATGGGGTCTCCCGGGACCGGTCGCCGCGCCGAGGTGGCTCGCGCGCGGTCGGACGTCGTGTGAATGGTCGGAACAGCTTCAACACCCGCCGGCCACGAGCGACGGCGCCCCCCTCGCGGACCACGTGGTCCCCCACTCCGCCGGACGTCCCGGGAGCCACGACACCCGGGACGACCGCCCCCTCTCCCGCGGCGCGCCCGAGCACAGGTCGACGTCCGGGCGCGACCGCCGCGCGCCACCGGACCCGGCGCGCCCGCGGGCCGCCGCGCCGGCGTGCGCGCCCATCACCAGCCTGTGCATCCGCAGCAGGTCGGACACCGCCGGCACGTCGTCGCGCGGTCGGACCCGCTGCGCGGCGGACTCGGCGCCGCCCCTGCCGGGTTCCCTGATCACCACCGGTTCACCACCCCCTCGCATCGCCTTGTAGTATATTTGTAGTACAAATCCGTTTGTCAAGGGGGAGGTGGACGTGGAGGCCAAAGCCGCTGGTCAGGCCGACCCGAACGGGCTGGACGACACCGGCCGGGAGCTGGAGTCCCTGCGCTCGGCGGCCCGCTGGATCGTCGGCGCGTCGGCCTCCGTGCTCGCCGTGGTGGTGGCCGGCGTGCAGTTCTCCGCCATCGGCGAGGTCGACGACCTCGCCCCGACCGGGTTCGGGGTCGCCCTGCTGGCCGCCCTCACCGCGCTCACCTGCACCGGCGCGGTCCTGTGGCTGGCGGCCCGCGTCCTCGTGCCGCCGCGGTGGACGATGACGGAGCTGGCCCACGTGGAGCTGACCGAACCGGAGAAGTGGGCCGGGCACTGGGCCAACGCCGAGCTGCGCGGCAGGAGGGCGCTGCTGGCGCCCCTGTCGGAACTGCGGCTCTCCCACCTGTACCGGCACCACCGGGCGCTGTTCGTCGCCTCGGTCGAACTGGTCGAACGGGGGCGGGCGGTCGTGGAGAAGGACCTGCTGGGCACGACCGGCGCGCGGGTGACCTACCACGCGGGCGCGCAGGAGGACGTGGACCGGCTCCACCAGCGCCTGCACCTGGCGGAGCAGCTCTCCGAGCGCGTGGTGGACACCGTCAACCTGGCGGACGTCCACCGCCGCTACCGGCGCCTGATCGGGCTCCTGCCCTGGCTGGGCGGCGCCGCCCTGGTGGGGGTGGCGACGTTCGTCCTGGTCACCGCGCCCCCGGGCGGGACGCCGGTGACCGGTCCGGTCGAGGTCCAGGTCCGGTTCACCGAGGACCCGGACGCCCTGGCGGACGCGGACCTCCCGCCCGGCTGCCGGGGCCTGACCGTCACCGGCGTCGCGGTCGGCGGGACCCTGGAGGAGCCGGTGGTCACGAGCATCGAGCGCGCGGAGTGCGTCCTGCGGCAGGTGGAGCTGCCGAAGGGGACGGCGGCCGTCATCCCCTCGGTGCCGAAGAGCTAGCGCGTCCCGGTGAACCCGGCCCCCGGGCGCGCCCGGCCGGTTTCGTCACCGCAACGCGTCGGCGACCTCCTGAGCCGCCCGCACCACCTGCGGGCCCACCACGTCGCCGTCCAGCTTCTCCAGCGCCACCACGCCCACGCTGGCCCGCAACCCGGGCACGCCGCGCACCGGCGCGGCCACCCCGAACGCGCCGGGCTGGAGCTCGCCGGTCGAGTGCACCCACTGCCGCCCCTCCGGCGACAGCCCGATGGCCTTGCCCGCCGCGCCCCGGTGCACCGGGTGCCGCGACCCGACCCGGTAGGCGACGTGGTAGGCCGTCCACGACGGCTCCACCACGGCCACCGCCTGCGCCTCGGTCCCGTCGGCCACGGTGAGGTGCGCGGTGGCGCCCACGTGCTCGGCCAGCGTCCTCAGCGCGGGCTGCGCCGCCAGCCGCAGCTGCGGCAGCACGTTGGACGCCAGCCGCAGCACGCCGAGGCCGAGCCGCACCTTGGAGCCCTCCCGCCGCACCAGCCCGCGCGACTGGAGCGGCACCAGCAGCCGGTACACGGCGGCCCGCGACGCGCCGATGGCCGCGGCCAGCTCGCTGATCGACGGCGCCTCCGACTCGGCGTCGGCCACCGCCTGGAGCAGGGCGAGGCCCCGCTCCAGGGTCAGCGAGCTTTCCTTCGAGGCGGGCGCGGGCAGCCGGCCGCGAGGATCAGGTCTGACCAACGCCCCGCCCCTCGTCGGCGGGCGCGATCGTGCCGACCACCTCGGCCAGCCCGACGAGCGAGCCGTTCTCCCCCGGCGCCGTCGCGGTGATGCGCACCGTGTCGCCGTCCTCCAGGAACGTCCGCTCCTCGCCGTCCCCGTCCCCGTCGCCGAGTCGGATCGGCTCCGCGCCGCCCCAGCTCAGCTCCAGGAAGGAGCCGCGCTCGTCGCGGTTCGGGCCGGACACGGTGCCCGACGCGATCAGGTCGCCCGGCCGGACCGTGGCGCCGTTCACCGACAGGTGCGCGAGCTGCTGCGCGAAGGTCCACGACATCTCGCGGAACGGCGGCCTGGACACCACGGTCCCGTTCCACTCGACCTCGATGGCGATGTCGAGGCCCCACGAGATCTCCTCGCGCAGGTAGGGCAGCACGTCGTTGCCCAGCGGCGGCGGCGTGACGCGGGCGACCGCGAAAGCCTCCAGCGGCGTGACCCACGCCGACACGGACGTGGCGAACGACTTGCCCAGGAACGGCCCGAGCGGCTGGTACTCCCACGCCTGGATGTCGCGCGCGGACCAGTCGTTGACCAGCGCCACCCCGAACACGTGGTCGGCCGCCCGCGACGGGGTCAGCCGCGACGCGACCGGCCCGCCGCACACGAACCCGACCTCGGCCTCGATGTCCAGCCGCGCGGAGGGCCCGAACACCGGCCCGGACGACGACCGCCGCTGGCCGTGCGGCCGCACCACGGGCGTCCCGGAGACGACGACCGTGCCCGCGCGGCCGTGGTAGCCGACGGGCAGGTGCGTCCAGTTGGGCAGCAGCGGGTCGCCGTCGGGCCGGAAGATGCGGCCCACGTTCTCCGCGTGGTGGCGCGACGAGTAGAAGTCGACGTAGTCGGCCACGGTGAACGGCAGCACGGCGCCGCTCAGGTCGACCAGGGACGCGGCGCGTGGCGCGGACGTGGCGTTCACGACCTCCACCAGCCGTGCCCGCAGCTCGCTCCAGGCGGGCCGTCCGGCGGCCAGCAGGGCGTCGAGGGAGTCCCCGGCCACCAGCGGCTCCAGGCGCTCGCCCAGGGCCAGCCCGCGCAGCGGCAGCGCGGAGTCGCCCACCCGCACCGCGATGCCGTGCGGCAGCACGCCGTAGGGCAGGGTCTGCGGCCCGAACGGGGCGTCCGGCGTGAACGCCGGGTCGTCGATCCAGCTCACAGCAGCCCCAGCTCCCCCAGGTCGGTGATCGGCTCGTCGAGCGAGCACGACCCGTAGGAGGCGAACACGCCGCGGACGGCGTGCGCGGCCTGGTCGGACAGCGACGAGGCCTCCTCGCCGAGCGCGGCGGCGTCCGTGCTGGACAGCGCCTCGCGCACGTCGCCGCCGGACAGCGCCCGCGCGGTGGCCACCAGCAGGTTGAGGAACCCGTGGTGGGTGAAGCCGGTCCCGGGGTCGGTGTGGCGGACGGCGTGGTGGAGCCCGGCCGTCGCCTTGAACGCCACACCGCCGCCGCTGACGACCGCCAGGAAGTCGGCGACCTCGTCGACGCTCGGGAAGTTCTCCCGGCTGAGGCCGCCGCAGCGCAGCTTGGGCCAGCTGCCGTGCTCGATGACGCGGCGCACGCCGTCGAGCCAGCCCGCGCCGCCCCGGCGCGGTTCCACCACGCGGATCACGTCCTCGGGCACGAACTCCGAGACGCGTTCCAGCCACACCTCGTCCACGTCGGTCGGGGCGGGCATCTCGACCATCCGCAGCGCGAGCAGCTCGCTGCGGGACTCGACGATCGACACGGCCTTGGGCACACCGCCCAGGCCGGTGTCGATGACCAGTGACAGGGCTACGGGCTTCACCGGCTTGACCTTGATCAGCTCGGTGATCAGCTCGGCCAGCCGCGACGCGGGGCACAGGAAGAGCCCGACGGCTCCCGCCCACTCCCCGGTGCGCGCGTCGAGGTGACCGCGCACGGCGTCGGGCATCGACGCGTTCCCCGGCGGGAACAGTGCGGCGTCATCTACAAGCCTCGCGAGCAGGGGCGGAGTGCCGCGTGGACCGGGCGCACGGAGTTCGAAGGCGCTTGACACGGCTGACACGCTAGTGGCGTACCGGTCAATGAACAAAGATGTCCGACTATCGAACGCCCGGAGTGAACGATGGCGTACTACCGCCAGGTCGGTGAGACACCCCGCAAGCGCCACACCCAGTTCCGCACGCCGGAGGGCGGTCTGTACGCGGAAGAGCTGATGGGCGTGGAGGGCTTCTCGGCCGATTCGGCGCTGCTGTACCACCGCCACCTGCCCACGGCGATCGTCGACGCGGTGACCGTCGAGGAGGACCGCGGCGCGCTGTCCCCGAACCTGCCGCTCAAGCCGCGGCACTTCAAGACACCCGATCTGACCTGGGACGACAGCACCGACGCGGTCACCGGCCGGCGCACCCTGTTCGGCAACGCCGACGTGGTGATCGGGTTCGTCCGCGCGTCCGCGCCCAGCCCGCTCTACCGCAACGCGGCGGGCGACGAGCTGCTGTACGTGCAGACCGGCTCGGGCGTGGTCGAGACCATCTACGGCGCCCTGCCGGTGGGCGAGGGCGACTACGTCGTGCTGCCGACCTCGTGCACCTACCGGGTGGTGCCGGCCGAGCCGATGGGCGTCCTCGTGCTGGAGGCGACCGGGCACGTCGGGCCGCCGCGGCGCTACCTGTCGAACAAGGGCCAGTTCCTGGAGCACTCGCCGTACTGCGAGCGCGACGTCCGCGGCCCCGTCGAGCCGCTGCTGGTCGACGGCGAGGACGTGGACGTGCTGGTGCGGCACCGCGCGGGCCTGACCCGGTTCACCTACGCCAACCACCCGTTCGACGTGGTCGGCTGGGACGGCTGCCTGTACCCGTGGGCGTTCAACATCCGCGACTTCGAGCCGATCACGGGCCGCGTGCACCAGCCGCCGCCCGTGCACCAGACCTTCGAGGGTCCGAACTTCGTGGTGTGCTCGTTCGTGCCGCGCAAGGTCGACTACCACCCGCTGGCGGTCCCGGTGCCCTACAACCACGCGAACGTGGACTCGGACGAGCTGATGTTCTACGTGGGCGGCGACTACGAGGCGCGCAAGGGCTCCGGCATCGGCCTCGGCTCGCTGTCGCTGCACCCCTCGGGCTGCACGCACGGGCCGCAGCCGGGCGCGGTGGAGGCGTCGCTGGGCGCGGAGCGGTTCGACGAGACCGCGGTCATGGTGGACACCTTCCGGCCGCTGGAGCTGGGCGAGGCGGCGCTGGCCACCGAGGACCCCCGGTACGCCTGGTCCTGGGCGCGCAGGGGCCCTGACCTGGATTGATCCACTTTTGTCGGTGGGTGGTCCTAACCTGCCGACATGGACGCGCGAGCGGTGCTGGAGCTGGCTCCGGACAGCCGGGTGGCGAACAGCGCCACCCGGTTGGCCGGTTCCTCCGGCTGGCGTGGGACGGGCCGTGACGACACGGCCCTGTGGGGCCTGTGCGCGGGCAGCGGCGCCAGCCCCTACCAGGTGTGCGTCGACCTGGGCGACCGGGCGTCGAAGTGCTCGTGCCCGTCGCGGAAGTTCCCGTGCAAGCACGCGCTCGCGCTGCAACTGCGGCACGTGCGCGAGGCGCTGCCCGTCGCGGCGCCGCCGGAGTGGGTGGCGGAGTGGCGGTCGCGGCGGCAGCGGCGCGTCGCGGCGGCCCCGGACGACTCCCCGGAGGCCGTGGCGCGGCGGGCGAAGGCCAAGGAGAAGACCGCGCTGGCGCGGCGGGACGCGGTGCGGGCGGGCGTGGCCGGGCTGGCCGACTGGCTGGCCGACGTGGTGGGCGCGGGCATCGCGGGGTTGCCCGCGCGGGACGCGGAGTGGTGGCGCTCGATCGGCGCGCGCATGGTCGACGCGCAGGCCAAGGGGCTGGCGTCGGCCGTGGAGGAGGTGCGCCACGTGGTCGCCGCCGGCGGGCCGACGTGGGCGCACGACACCGCCGACCGGCTGGGCGGCCTGCACCTGCTGACCCGGCTGGCGGACTCGCCCGAACTGGCCGACGTGGTCCGCGGCCGCATCGGCTTCTCGGTGACCGAGGAGGAGGTCCGCGCCGGCGAGGGCTGGTCGGACCACTGGGCGCCGCTGCTGAAGCTCGAATCGGACGACGGCCTGGTGCGCACCGTGCGGCAGTGGGCGTGGGGGCGCGCCCACGGCTGGGTGGTGGCGGTGCGGCACGCGGGCGGCGGGGCGCGCCCGGTGGCGCCGCTGGAGCACGGGGTGCAGGTCCGGGGGGTGCTGCACCCCTACCCCGGCGCGCCGCCGCACCGCGTCGCCGTGGGCGGGGAGCTGCTGGAGCGGCCGCCGGGGCCGGTGCCCGTGCCGGGGACGTGGCGGGAGGCGCTGGCGGGCCTGGAGGAGCCGCTGAGGGCCGACCCGTGGCAGCGCCTGCACCCGCTGGGCTGCGCCTCGGTGCGGCCGACCCGCGACACCGCGTGGCTCGTCGACGACGAGGGGCGCGGCGTGCCGGTGCGGGCGGACCTGGCGCTGGACCAGGCGCTGGCCGTGACGGGCGGCGGCGCGTTCGACGCCTGGGGGTTGTGGAACGGGCGCGAACTGAGGCTGGGCGCGGTCGCGCGGCCCGGCGGGGTGCCGGAGGTGGTCGGATGAGCGCCCAGGACGCGTGGCAGGGCACCGTGCAGACCGTCCTGGTCGGCGCGCAGCGGTCCGGCGCCACGCCCGCCGAGCTGCTCGACCGGTGCGCCGAGCTGGGCCTGGCCGCGCACGCCGCGCAGCTGCCGCCCCTCGTGGACGCGTCGCCGCTGGAACCGGCGCCCGGGTCCGGCGACGTGCCGGTCCACCGGCTGGCGCGGGCCGTGCTCGTGCAGGTCCTCGCCCTGGACGACCAGGTGCTGCTCACCGAGTGGTGCGGCCTGGCCAAGGCGGCGCGCGCGGTGGCCGACCACCGCGACCTGCCCGCCCTCCTCGGCCTCGGCACCGCGCACCACGGCCTGCGCCCCGCGATCACCGCCGTGCTCGGCGCGCGCGGCCGGTGGCTGGCGGGCCTGCGGCCTGCCTGGGCGTGGGCGACCGCCGGCGGCGCGGACGACGACGTGCCCCTCGACGAGGTCCTGGACCTGCCCGGCCCCGCCCGGCAGGCCGCGCTGCGCCGCGCCCGCACCCGCGACCCGGCGGGCACGCGGGAGTTCCTGGCCGCCCGGTTCGACGGGCAGCGCCGCGCCACCGACCGCCAGGCGCTGGTCAACGCCCTGGAGACCAACCTGGGCCCGGACGACGAACCGCTCCTCGAACACGCCCTGGACGACCGCGCCATCGGCGTGCACGACGAGGCGCTGCGGCTGCTGCGCACCCTGCCCGCGTCGAAGCTCGCCGAACGCGCCGCCGAACGCCTGCACCGCGGCCTGTGGCTGACCGCCGACGGGTTCGACGTGCAGACCGACGAGCTGTGGACCGAGCACCAGCCCGAACCGGACGAGGCGCGCGACCTGCTCAAGGACGGTTCGGAGACCGGCGTGGCCGGGCGCATCCGGGGCGCGGCGGCGAGCGTGCCGCCGAGGCACTGGACGAACCGCCTGGACACCGACGACGAGGGCGCGGCGGTGGAACTGGCGCGCGGCACGTGGGCGGGCGAGCTGCTGCGCGGCGTGGCGCAGAACCTGCGGCTCGCCGACGACGCCCGCCCGTGGGCCATCGCGGCCACCCGCGCGCTCACCGGCATGGAGCAGCTGGAGATGCTGGCCGGCCTGCCCGCCGAGCTGGCCGCGCGCACGGTCGTCGAGGTGTCCGAGCAGTGGAACTACGACCTGCTCGACCACGCCTGCTCGCAGCTGCCCTCGCCGTGGAGCCCGCGGGCCACCGCCGACCTGCTCGACCGCTACGCGGCGGCGCGCGCGCCCAGGTGGCGCGCCGGCAGGCCGCCCGCCGTGCTGCTGGCCAGGGGCGACGCCGAGGTGCTCGGCGCGAACTGGGCCCGCATCACCGAGCGGTGGCCCGAGCACACCGTCGACCTCGACGTCCTGCGCCTGCGGATGCAGCTGCGCGAGGCGTTCAACCACCGGGAGGTAAGCCAGTGACCACCGAGACCGTGCTGCGGCCCGCCGCGGAGCAGCAGTACGCCGCCGAGCTCGCCGCGCTGGCCGCCTCGGACGACCGGCCCCGCCCGCCGCGCTGGCGGCTGTCGCCCCGGGCCGTGGTCACCTACGTGCTCGGCGGCCGCACCCCGGACGGCGTCGTGATCACCCCCAAGTACGTCGGCGACCGGAGGCTGGTCGAGGTCGCGGTCGGCACGCTGGTCACCGACCGGGCGCTGCTGCTGGTCGGCGTGCCCGGCACGGCCAAGTCGTGGCTGTCCGAGCACCTGGCGGCGGCCGTGAGCGGCGACTCGACGCTCGTCGTCCAGGGCACCGCGGGCACCGGCGAGGACCAGGTCCGCTACGGCTGGAACTACGCGCGGCTGATCGCCGAGGGGCCGTCCGAGGCGGCGCTGGTGCCGAGCCCGGTGATGACCGCGATGCGCACCGGCGCGGTCGCGCGCGTCGAGGAGCTGACCAGGATGCCCGCCGAGGTGCAGGACTCGTTCATCACCGTCCTGTCGGAGAAGACGCTGCCCGTGCCGGAGCTGGGCACGCAGGTGCGGGCCGTGCCCGGGTTCACCGTGATCGCCACGGCGAACGACCGGGACCGCGGCGTGAACCAGATGTCGTCGGCGCTGGCCCGCCGCTTCAACACGGTCGTGCTGCCGCCGCCCGCGACCGAGGACGCGGAGGTGGAGATCGTGTCGGCGCGCGCGGCCCAGCTGGGCCGGGCGCTGGAACTGCCCGCCGAGCCGCCCGCGCTGGAGGAGGTGCGCCGGGTCGTGCGGATCTTCCGCGAACTGCGCAACGGGTCCACCGTGGACGGTCGGACCCAGCTGAAGAGCCCCAGCGGCAGCCTGTCCACGGCCGAGGCGATCTCGGTGGTGACCAACGGCATGGCCCTGGCCGGCCACTTCGGCGACGGCCGGATCACCGCGGACGAACTGGCCTCGGGCCTGCTCGGCGCCGTGGTGAAGGACCGCGTGTCGGACACCGCGGCGTGGCAGGAGTACCTGGAGGCGGTGGTCAAGGAGCGGTCCGAGTGGCGCGACCTGTACCGGGCGTGCCGGGACCTGGTGGGCTGATGGCGCGCGAACAGCCCCTGCCCGAGCGGGTCGCCCTGCTCGGCATCCGGCACCACGGCCCCGGGTCGGCGCGCATGGTCGTGGCGGCGCTGGAGGCCGTGCGGCCGGAGGTGGTGCTGATCGAGGGGCCACCGGAGGGCGACGCCCTGCTGCCGCACGTGCCCCACCTGACGCCGCCCGTGGCGCTGCTGCTGCACGACGAGGCGGAACCCGCGAGCGCGGCGTTCTGGCCGTTCGCCGAGTTCTCCCCCGAGTGGCGGGCGATGACGTGGGCGCACGAGCACGACGTCCCGGTCCGCTTCTTCGACCTGCCGGCCGCCGCGTCCCTGACCGACGCCCCCACCCCTCCCCCGGCCCCGTCCGACCCCCCGCCCTCGCCGCCCACCTCCCTCTTCCCGACCTCCTCCCCACCGCCCACCTCGCCCCTCCCCACCTCCCCCCTGCCAACCTCCGCCCCTCTCCCCTCCACCACTCCCCTCCCCGCCGACCTCCCCTCCCCCCTCCCCGACGTCCCGGACTCGCCAACGCCTCCTCCCGAGGACCGCCCCCGGGCGGCCCTGGACCCCTTGGGGATCCTGGCCGAGGCAGCGGGCTTCGACGACCCGGAGCGCTGGTGGGAGGACGTGGTCGAGCACCACACCGACCCGGCGCACCTGCCCGACGCGGTGGCGGAGGCGATGTCCGCGCTGCGCGAGGAGTTCGCCGACCAGGTGGACACCCGGACGCTGCGCCGCGAGGCCGCGATGCGCCAGAACCTGCGCCAGGCCCTCAAGGACTTCTCCGGCCCGATCGCCGTCGTCGCCGGCGCCTGGCACGTCCCGGCCCTGCGCACCCTCCCACCCGCCGCCACCGACGCCGCCGCCCTGAAGGGCCTGCCGCGCAGGAAGGTCTCGGGCACCTGGGTGCCGTGGAGCCACGGCCGCCTGGCCACCGACTCCGGTTACGGCGCGGGCGTGGCCTCACCCGGCTGGTACGCGCACCTGTGGGAGTGCGCCGACCGGGGCGACGCGGTGCCGCGCTGGTTCGCCCGCGCGTGCGCGGTGCTGCGGTCCGAAGACCTCCCGGCGTCGACCGCGAGCGCCGTGGAGGCGGTCCGCCTGGCCGACACCCTCGCCGCCCTGCGCGGCCGCCCGTCACCGGGCCTGTCCGAGGTGATGGAGGCGGCGCTGGCGGTCCTGTGCGGCGGCGACGAGACCCCGCTGCGCCTGATCCACGACCAGCTCGTCATCAGCGAGCGCCTGGGCGAGGTGGGCGACGGCGTGCCCACGTCCCCCCTGGCCGCCGACCTGGACCGCCTGCGGCGCAGGCTCCGCATGCCGGCGCCCGCCGTGCGCAAGGCGATCCGCCTGGACCTGCGCAAGGACACCGACCGCGAACGCTCGAAGCTCCTGCGCCGCCTGGAAGTCCTGGACGTCCCCTGGGGCACCCCGGACGGCACGCGCACCCTGGGCACGTTCGCCGAGGCGTGGCAGCTGCACTGGCAGCCGGAGTTCGCCGTGTCCCTGGCCGTCGCCGCCCGCCACGGCACCACCGTCGAGGCAGCCGCCCGCCAGGTCCTGACCACGCGCGCCACCGGGGCGACCCGCGTGGTCGACGCCGCCGAGGTCCTCAGCCGCGCCGTGGGTTGCGAGATCCCCGAGGCGGTCACCGCGGCACGCCAGGCCCTGGACCGCCGCGCCGCGGCGGCGACCGACGCCCTGGAACTCCTGACCGCCCTGCCGGACCTGGCCACCACGGTCCGCTACGGCTCGGTCCGGGGCACCGACCCCGACCTGCTGCGCACAGCCCTGCACGGCCTGCTCGCCCGAGGCGCGGTCGGCCTGCCGCTGGCGTGCCGGGGCGTGGACGACGACACGGCCGAACGAGCCCTCAAAGCCATCGACGGCGCGGAAGACGCGGTCCGCCTGGCAGCCGACGACGAGCACCGCGACACGTGGCAGCGAGCGCTGCGGTCCCTGGTGGCGATGCCCGACGCACACGGCCTGCCCACCGGCCGCGCCACCCGGCTGCTGTGGGAGACCGGCGTGCTCGACTCCGACGCGGTCGCCGCACGCCTGCACCGAGCGGTGTCGGCGGGCGCGGCAGGCGCGGGCAGGTTCAGCGCGACAGGCCCCGACTCCACGGCCGGCGGCGGCTCCACGGGCGCCACGGCTTTCGTGGCGGGCTTCCTGCGCGGGTCGGCGGCGCTGCTCACCGCGGACCCGAGGCTGTTCGGCGTGGTCGACGAGTGGCTGACCGGCCTGCCCCGCGCGGACTTCGAGGCCGCGCTGCCGCTGCTGCGCCGGGCCGTGACCGAGTTCAGCCCGGCGGAGCGGCGGATGCTCGGTGACCGGGTCCGGGGCACGGCAGCCGGCTCGTCCGCCGGTCCGGGTGGCTCGGGTGACTGGGACGAGGCTCTGGCAGGTCGCCTGGTCGAGCACGTGCGGGCGTTGCTGGCGGGGGTGCCGGGTGCCGGGGCCGGGGCGAAGGCCGGGGCGGGTGTCGCAGCAGGGGCGGGCGCCGGGGTCGAGGCGGGTGCTGAAGCCGGGGCCGGGGTGGGTGTCGCAGCGGGCTCGGAGGCCGGTGCCGGTGCCGGTGTCGGCGCCAGGGGCGGGAGCGGGATGGGTGTGGAGGTGGGTGGGTGACGTGGGTGTGGTCGGCGTTCCTCATGTTCCAACCGATGAACGAGAACGCCGTTTCCGTACATTTTCGGCCGATGATCACCCGATCGTGTATCTCGGGGAGGGCTCGTGAACCACGATATCGCAGGTGAGCGCGAGCGGCGGTGGCGGTTGCTGCTCGGGGGTGCGGCCGGTGACCTCGGGGTGCTCGGTGAGGACGACCAGCGTCGGGACGGGGCGTTGACCGGGCTCTACGGCGGTGGGGGTGACGCGGTGGAGACCGGGGGCAAGCGCGGCGCCGGGCTGGGTGGCTCGTCGCCGGTCCTGCACCGGTGGCTGGGTGACATCCGCACCTACTTCCCCGGCTCGGTCGTCCAGGTCATGCAGCGGGACGCGGTGGAGCGGCTCGGGTTGCGCCAGTTGCTGCTGGAGCCGGAACTGCTGTCGAGCGTCGAGCCGGACGTGAGCCTGGTCGGCACGCTGGTCTCCCTCTCCAGCGCCATCCCGGCGCGCACGCGCGAGACCGCCCGCGCCGTGGTGCGCCGGGTCGTCGAGGACATCGAGCGCCGGCTGGCCGACCGGCTGCTGGCGGCCGTCCGGGGTGCGGTCGACCACTCACGCCGCACGCGCCGGCCACGTCTGTCCGATGTGGACTGGAATCGCACGATCCGGGCCAACCTCCGCCACTACCAGCCCGAGCAGCGCACGGTCGTCGTGCAGGACCTGGTCGGCAACAGCCGGCGCAGCAGGCAGGCTTCGCTGCGGGACGTCATCCTGCTGGTCGACCAGTCCGGGTCGATGGCGGAGTCGGTCGTCTACTCGGCGGTGCTGGGCGCCGCGCTGGCTACGTTGAGGTCGGTCGAGACGCGGCTGGTCGTGTTCGACACCGAGGTGGTCGACCTGACCGACGACCTGGACGACCCGGTGGACCTGCTGTTCTCCACGCAGCTGGGCGGCGGCACGGACATCAACCGCGCGGTGGCCTACGGGCAGTCGCTGGTGCGCCGGCCCACGGACACGGTGATGGTGCTGATCAGCGACCTGTACGAGGGCGGCGTGGCGCGCGAGCTGCAACGCCGGGTGCGGGAGCTGGTGAGCAGCGGGGTGACGGTCGTCGTGCTGCTCGCGCTGTCCGACAGCGGCACCCCGGCTTACGACCACGAACTGGCCGCGCGGCTGTCGGAGCTGGGCGCGCCCGCGTTCGCCTGCACGCCGGACCGGTTCCCGGACCTGTTGGCGACGGCGCTGCGCCGGGAGGACGTGGGCGCTTGGGCCGAGCAGAGCGGCATCCCGGTAGGCCGTTGACGTGAACCACCGACACCCCGGCTGATCAGGTGCGTGAGGTGGGACAAGCGCACGGAGGCGAGCGGGGTGAGCGGGGCTGGCGAGGCCGAGAGGGCGAGAGGGGCCAGGAGGGCGCGCAGGGCCAAGAGGGCGAGAGGGCGAGCAGGCGCGGGCCGGAGTTGGGGAGCGGCACGAGCGCCGGGACGGCTCCGGGCAACCCCGAGCGGGTTCAGGCACCCCGGGCAACCCCGAGCGGGTTCAGCGGATGACCACGCGTCCCAGGGTCAGGAACGGCGCGCCGCGGGTGAGCACCACCGCGCGCCCCCGCGGGTCCGGCCCGGCCAGCCACACCTGGCCGCCGCGGCGGATGTTCTCGCGCACGCGTTCCGGGATCTCGGGCAGCCGCAGGAACGTCCGGTCGGACCCCTCGGTCTCCAGGTACGCCTGCCACCCCACGCGGGCGCGCCCGGGCACGAAGTTCACCGCAACGGGGTGCCTCGGGTAGGTGTCGAGCAGTCGCCGCAGGCTGCGGCGCGAGCAGAAGTGCCGCAGGCCGGGCACGGCGAACTCGACGCACAGCGGGCTGAGCACGAACACCCACCGGGACCCGATCCACTCCGACACCAGCCACAGCACGACGAACGCGAGCAGGGCGATGCCGATGAACCCGACGGCACGGCGGTCCGCCTGGTTGAGGCACTTGTGCACCCACGTCTCGCCCACCGCTGCTCCCCGCACGCCACAGGATGTCCTACGTCGGGATTTCCGGTCGGCGCGCCGGCGAAACTCAGCCGCGTGACACCTTCGCGGGAAACAGCCGGGGCACGCCGCGGAACGTCACCACGGTGTTGCCGGTCCGGTCGGGGGGCACGACCCAGGCCCGCCGGTGGCGGCTGATGCGCCCGCGGGCGAGTGGTCCGGCGTTGACGTCGAGCACGAGCGGTCGCGTGCCGTGGACGACGAGTCGCCCGCCGCGCCAGTGGACGCGCACGTAAACCCACGTCTGGTCGCCCAGGAGGTGGGTGGACGGCTGGGGCCGGGTGAGGTTGAGGCCGAGGACGAGCGCGGAGAACGCCAGCAGCGCGGGCGACAGCGAGGGCGGCTCGTCGGGGCCGAGGACGAGGGCGAGCTGGAGCAGGAAGGCGAGCACGGCGAGGGCGACCCAGCCGAACGCCCGGCGGCCGGACTTCTCCAGGCAGTGCCGGGTCCACGGGTCGTCGAGGGCCGAGCCTTCGGTGGACGGCTTGTTCGGCACGACCACGGGTCACCTCCGCCGGGGGGCGTGACCAGGTTACGGCGGCGGGGTCGGGCCGGGGAACGGCCGGCCGGTCCCGGTCCTCGGACGGGTCGCTCCGCCGCTGTGCGGGTCGGCGCGCGGTGGTTACCGTGGCCGGTGGGTGCGGGCGAGCCCGGAGCAGTACGCCGGTCGTGGGACTTCCGCCGCCGGCCCTCACCAAGTTAGGCTGCCCTAAGTTGGGAGGTGAGCGGTGAACGAGACGCGTCGACCGCCCGCACCGCACCCGGCGGAGCGAGCGCGCACGATCGCCGCCCGGGGTGGGCGCGCGGCCCTGTTGCCGTCGGACGGCACGGAGAGCCGGGTCACGCCGGTGCTGCACCACGTCCACCCGCGCGGCGACGTGACGGTCCTGCTGCCCGACGAGCACCCGCTGGTCGAGGCCGGGCGCCGGGCCGAGCTGACCGCGATGCTGGAGGTCGCCGACCACGCGCCGGTGCAGTTGCGGGAGCCCGTGCGCGGCCTGCTGTGGATCACGGGCTGGTTGCGCACGCTCGACCCGCGGGAGGCCCGGGTGGCGGGCCTGGAGGTCGCCGACGACCGCCCGGACCCGCGCCTGCTCGACGTCGGGCACGGCGTGAGCGTGCTGAGGCTGAGCCCGGCCTCGCTGGTGGTGGCCGACGCCGAGAGCACCACGTCGCTGCGGCTGGAGCTGTTCGCGCAGGCCGAGCCCGACCCGTTCGCCGCGCACGAGGACCACTGGCTGCGGCACCTGGAGCTGTCGCACCGGGACGTCGTCGGCCTGCTCGGCCAGCACCTGCCGGAGCACCTGCGGGGCGGTCACGTCCGCCCGCTGGGCCTGGACCGCTTCGGCCTGCGGTTGCGGGTGGAGATGTCCGACGAGGACCACGACGTGCGGATCGCGTTCTCCCGGTCGGTGGGCACCGCGCAGGAGCTGGCGGTCGAGCTGCGCAGGCTGATGGGCTGCCCGTTCCTCGCCCAGCGCCGTTAACGTACGCGGGTGATCGAACCACTCGACGCCCGTGAGCGCCGCGGCTACCAGGTCGAACTGCTGCTCGTCTTCGCGATGACGCTCGGCCTGTCCGGGTTGCGCAGCCTGGTCCGCCTGCTGGACAGCCTGCTCAACCCGGTGCCGCTGAACGAGCAGAAGGTCGCGATCAACGTCCCGCAGGCCCGGTTCGACCTGCTCGACCTGGTCGCGCAGCTCCTCGGCGTGCTCCAGCTGGCGGCGTGGGGAGGGCTGGGCCTGTACCTGCTGTGGCGCGGCGGCATCAGGTTGAGGACCCTCGGCCTCGACCGCGCCCGCGTCGGCCCGGACGCCCTGGGCAGCCTCGGCCTGGCCGCCGTCATCGGCATCCCCGGCCTGGTGTTCTACCTGGTGGCGTGGAACCTGGGGCTCAACCTGGCGGTGCAGCCGTCGACGCTCGACGAGGCGTGGTGGCGCAGCGTGGTGTTGATCCTGTCCGCCATCGGCAACGCGTGGGCCGAGGAGGTGCTGGTCGTCGGGTACCTGATCACCCGGCTGCGGCAGCTCGGCTGGGGTGGGAACACCGCCCTGCTGGCGAGCGCCCTCCTGCGCGGCTCGTACCACCTGTACCAGGGCTTCGGCGGGTTCATCGGCAACGTGGTGATGGGCCTGGTGTTCGGCAAGGTGTGGCAGCGGACGAACCGGCTGTGGGTGCTGGTGGTCGCGCACGCGCTGCTCGACGTGGTCGCGTTCGTGGGCTACTCGCTGCTGCGCGGGCACGTCTCGTGGCTGCCGTGACCCCGGACCGATCACGTCGAGCAACGTTCGTCCGGCCGGGATCCCTGATCACGCAACAAATCGCCGCTGTGATGCCGGCTTGCGTTCAATCTCGCCGAAATGAGCCGTTCCCAGCTGCTGTTACCGCCGGCACCGGGTTACCCTCGGGAGCGTGACCGCGCACATCGCACAGACCGAGACCCAGCCCGGGGCCGACCCCGCACCGGCGCCCCGGGTCGACAGCGAGGTAGGCCCCCTGCGCACGGTGCTGCTGCACCGCCCCGGCGCCGAGTTGAAGCGGCTGACCCCGCGCAACAACGACCAGCTGCTGTTCGACGGCGTGCCGTGGGTGGACCGCGCCCAGGAGGAGCACGACGCGTTCGCCGAGGTGCTGCGCGGGCGCGGGGCCGAGGTGCTGCTGCTGGCGGACCTGCTGGTCGACGCGCTGCACGACGACCGGGCGCGGATCGCGGGCATCCACAGCGCGGTCGACGAGCGGCGGCTGGGCCTCGACCTGGCCGACGCGCTGCGCTCCCACCTGACCTCGATCGGCCCGGAGCCGCTGGCGACCGCGCTGATGACCGGCATGACGTTCGAGGAGCTGCCCGCGGCCGAGGGCGCCTCGCTGGTGCGCAAGATGCACCACCCGCACGACTTCGCGGTGGCGCCGCTGCCGAACCTGCTGTTCACCCGCGACTCGTCGGTGTGGGTGGGCGACCGGGTGGCGATCACGTCGCTGGCGCTGCCCGCGCGCGACCGGGAGACCGCGCTGACCGACCTGATCTACGCCTACCACCCGCGGTTCCACAAGACGGGCCGCGCGTACGGGGCGCACTCCGCGCCGGTCGAGGGCGGCGACGTGCTGCTGCTCGCGCCGGGCGTGCTGGCGATCGGCGTCGGCGAGCGCACCACGCCCGCGGGCGCCGAGTCGTTCGCCCGGTCCGCGCTGGCCGACGGCCTGGCGCACACCGTGCTGGCGGTGCCGATCACGCAGGAGCGGGCGACCATGCACCTGGACACGGTGTGCACGATGGTCGACCGGGACGCCGTGGTGATGTACCCGGCGGTGCGCGACAACCTGGACGCCTTCCCGGTGCGGTCGGACGGCGCGGGCGGCGTCGTGGTGGGCGACCGGCTGCCGTTCCTGGACGCGGCGGCCGAGGCGATGGGCATCGAGCGGCTGCGGGTCATCGACACCGGCCTCGACCCGGTCACCGCGGAGCGCGAGCAGTGGGACGACGGCAACAACACCCTCGCCGTCGGGCCCGGCCTGGTGGTGGCCTACGAGCGGAACGTGGAGACCAACGCGCGCCTGGAGGACGCGGGCGTCGAGGTGCTCCGGATCAGCGGCTCCGAGCTGGGCTCCGGCCGCGGCGGGCCGCGCTGCATGTCGTGCCCGATCGACCGCGCGGCACTCGTGTGAAATAGGCCCGGAAGGGTTGCCTAAGCTTTCTTCGGCAACCCTTCCCTTAATTTGCAGAGCCTTGCCTTTAATGCATTGAAGCGCATTGCGCGCTATTCTGCGCGTCATGGCCCTCAACTTGACGAAGATTTCCTCCTCGCGCGAGTCGAAGTTCCACGACCTGCTCCGGGCACAGGTCCGCAACGAGTTCACCGCCTCCCAGCAGTACGTGGCCATCGCGGTCTGGTACGACGGCAACGACCTGCCGAGGTTGGCCGCGCACTTCTACAAGCAGGCCCTCGAAGAGCGCAACCACGCGATGATGATCGTGCAGCACCTGCTGGACATCGGGTTGCCGGTGACCATTCCCGGGGTGGACGAGGTGCGCAACGACTTCGCCGCGCCGCGCGAGCCGGTCGCGCTCGCGCTGGAGCAGGAGAAGACCGTCACCGAGCAGGTCGTGGCGCTCGCCAAGACCGCCCGCGACGAGGGCGACTACCTCGGCGAGCAGTTCCTCCAGTGGTTCCTCAAGGAGCAGGTGGAGGAGGTCGCCTCGATGAGCACGCTGCTGACCGTGGTCGACCGGGCCGAGGGCAACCTGTTCCACGTGGAGAGCTTCCTGGCCCGCGAGGGCGTGGGCGAGGGCGCCGACCCGACCGCGCCGCGCACGGCGGGCGGCGCGCTCTGAGCACCGCGAAGGGCCCCCGGCGGCGGGGGCCCTTCGCCGTTCACAGCACGGGCGGTGGCCGGAACGCGCCGTCGGCGTCCGGGGTGAACTCGTGCACGGCCACCACGTGGTCGGTCGGGATCGGCCCGTAGACGTGCGGGAACCACGGCCCGGACTCGTCGCCGTCGCCCGGTTCCCACAGCACCGGCAGGCCCTCGGGGTCGACCACCAGCAGCACGAGGTCGTGCCTGCCCGCGTACAGCCGGTTCGCGGGCAGGTGCGCCGTGCCGGGGTCCGAGCAGTGCACGAACCCGTCCGGGTCGAGCGGGATCGCGCCGGCCTCGCGGTCGCGCGCCCAGTCCTCCCTGGCGCTGATCCGCAGGATCACACGACCTCCCGAGTTGTCCACAGGTCCCTGTGGACAGGTTAGGTGACGCCTGTGGACAGCCGGGTCAGCGCAGCGTGATCTGCCGACCGCGCAGGCCGTCCCGGGACCGCCGCTCGGCTTCGGTGAGCGGTTCGGCGTCGAGGCCGGCCAGGGCGTCGTCCAGGCGCTTGCCCAGCGCCTCGGCACCCGGCGCCCACTCGCTGGAGTGCAGCTCGCGGTCCAGGTCCCACACCGGCACGAGCAGGCCGTGGGCGCGGAACGAGCCCGCGTAGCGGGAGCCGTCGCCGAGGTCCAGCTCGCCGCGCACGGACAGCCGGGCGAGCGCCGCGAGCAGCTGCTCCTCCGGCTCGGGGCGGACCCAGCGCAGGTGCGCCTTGTCGCCCGCGTCGACCCAGTACGCGGCCCGCACGCCCGGCGCGTCGAGGCGCTCGGTCGGCAGGATCGCGGCGTTGGCGCGCTCCAGGGACAGGGCGACGTCGCCGCTGGGCTCGGTCTCCGGCGGCAGCCACCACGCGAAGTCGGTGTGCAGCTCGGGGTTCAGCGCCGCCCCGGTGTCGAGCAGGTCCTGGAGCCGGCCGGGCTGCTCGCCGGTGTCGGGGCCGACGACGGCCAGCGCGTCACCGGTCTCGGCGGTCAGCGCCCACTGCACGGCGCGCGCCAGGTCGCGGCTGAGGTCGCCGGAGCGGACCTGCACCTGGAGGCCGACGAACGCGGTCCCGTCGCCGCGGACCAGGCCGGCGGCGGCCATCGGCAGCACGGTGGCCAGGACGACCTCGCGCGCCGCGTCCTTGACCGGCAGCTTCGCCGTGGCCGAGGGCACGAACTCGCGCAGCGCGATCAGCTCGGCCTCGGCGGCCAGGCCCTCGAACGGACGGGAGACGATCACGTCCGCCGCGCCGCCCGCCGCGCCGTGGCACGCCTTGTAGCGCTTGCCGGAGCCGCACGGGCACGGCTGGCGGGGGTTGATCCCGTCCACCGGCTTGTTCTTCACGGCCGTCCGCTTCGCCACCGCGCCTCCTCGTGGTCAGGGCTGGTCGGGCGTCAAGTTAGCCGCAAGGCGCTCGCGCGTTTCGCCCGGGTTGTTCGTGGCGACGAACCGGACGCCGCGCTCCCGGCACAGGGCGGTGTCGGCCGGATCGTCCACCGTCCACACATAAGCACCCTGCCCCCGATCCGGGTGACGCCTGAGCAGGTGAACTCCGGGCCCGGCGTAGTCGACGAAGTGCGGCCGGTGCTTCGGCCACAGCCGGTCGTACAGCAGCACGGTCGGCACGTCGGGCTTGAGCTCCTTGAACCGGTGCACGGCGAAGACGGAGAACGACATCATCACCGCCTCCACCCGGTACCCGCCCAGCACGGCGGCCAGCGCGCGCTCCACCTTCCCCCCGTACCGGACGGGGTGCTTGGTCTCGACGAACACGCGCGCGCCCCGGTCCTGGGCCAGGCCGAGCAGCTCGGCCAGGGTCAGCACGCGGGCCGGCTCGCCGCCGTGCCAGGAGCCGAAGTCGAGGCGCCGCAGCTCGGCGAGCGTCATCGCGCTCACCCTCCCCGTGCCGTCACTCGTCCGGTCGATCGCCGCGTCGTGGACGCACACCAGGTGCCCGTCCCGGGTCAGGCGGACGTCGCACTCCAGGCCGTCCGCGCCCTCGTCCAGGGCCAGGTCGTAGGCGGCGAGGGTGTGCTCGGGCAGGCGGGTGGACGAGCCCCGGTGGGCGACGATCTCGGGTGGCACACCCGCTGATGCTTCTGGTGGAGCACGGGTTGGGTCAACCCGACCACGCCATGTCACGACTCCCTGAACGTTTGCCAGGACAAGCACACCCGGATGGACTTGAAACGAGCCCACGACCTACCGTCCGTGACCGTGACCTCGTTCGACCAGCACGATCCGGCCTTCATCGCGGACCCGTACCCCGCCTTCGCCGCCCTGCGCGCGGAGGGCGAGGTGCACCGGCACGCGGGCCTGGGCGTCGCCGTGGCGGTGTCGCACGCGGCGGCGTCGGCGGTGCTGCGGCACCGGTCCCTCGGGCGCGTCTGGTCGGACGCCGCGCCGGTCGAGCGGTTCACCGGGTTCAACCTGCTGCACCGCAACTCGATGCTGGAGAACGAGCCGCCGACGCACACCCGCCTGCGCCGCCTCGTGGCCGCCGCGTTCGGGCGGGGGCACGTGGAGCGCCTGCGGCCGTGGATCGCCGAGCTGGCCGACCGGCTGGTGGACGAGCTGGTGGCGAAGGTCAGGTCCGAGGGGTCGGCCGACCTGCTGTCCCACGTGGCCGCGCCGCTGCCGGTCGAGGTCATCGCCCAGCTGCTGGGCGTGCCCGCGGCGGACCGGCCGCTGCTCCAGCCGTGGTCGAACGCCATCGTGAAGATGTACGAGTACGGCCTGCCGGACGAGAAGCGGGCCGCGGCCGAGCGCGCGGCCGCCGAGTTCACCGCCTACCTGCGCGAGCTGGTCGCGCTGCGCCGGGTCGAGCCGGGCGACGACCTGGTGTCGGACCTGGTGGCGGTCACCGACGCCGACGGCGCGAAGCTGACCGAGGACGAGCTGGTCGCCACCTCCGTGCTGCTGCTGATGGCCGGGCACGAGGCCACCGTGAACGTCATCGGCAACGGCGTGCTGGCGCTGATGGACCACCCCGGGCAGTGGCGGCGGCTGGTCGGCTCGCCGGCGCTGCTGCCCACGGCGGTGGAGGAGCTGATCCGCTACGACTCGCCGTTGCAGCTGTTCGAGCGGACGGCGACGGCCCCGGTGGAGGTCGCCGGGCACCTGGTGGAGCCGGGGCAGAAGATCGCGGCGCTGCTGGGCGCGGCGGCACGCGACCCGCTGGTGTTCGCCGAACCGGACGTGCTGGACATCGGCCGCGACCCCAACCCGCACCTGGGGTTCGGCGCGGGGATCCACTACTGCCTCGGCGCGCCGCTGGCGCGGATCGAGGTGCAGGCGGCGCTGTCGGCGCTGACGCGGAAGCTGCCCGGCGCGCGCCTGGCGGTCCGGCCCCGGCGGAAGGCCGAGTTCGTCATGCGGGGCCTGCACGAGCTGCCGCTGGCGGAGGGCTGACGTTCCAGCCCGGCCTCGGCGTTCAACGGGCCTGACGACGAACTCGACGCGGGACGCTCAGCGCGCCCGGTACTGCCGGGGCAGCTCGAAGCCGCGCTCGGCCATGACCTCGCGGAGGCGGTCCGGGTAATCGGTGATGATGCCGTCCACGCCGTCGTCGATGAGCTTGTTCATGGTCGGCTGGTCGTCGACCGTCCAGGGGATGACCTTGAGACCGTGCGCGTGGGCCTCGTCGACCAGGGCTTTCGTGGTGAACGGGACGTAGCCCGGGTCGTCGACCGTGCCGTTCTGCGGGTTGCCGTGGACCGGGGAGAGGGCGGACGCGCCGAAGCTCTTCACGGCCTTGACGACGCTGCCGCCGAAGTCGGCGAGGTCCAGGCCGCCCGTCCACGGGGAGCCCGGCCGCAGGAACTCCGGCTGGGTCAGGGCGACGAGCGGGATGCGGCGGTCCTTCTCGCGCCACAGCATCAGGGTGCCCCAGTCGAACGACTGGACGGTGACGTTGCGGAAGAAGCCGGACCTGCGGATCTCGCGGTAGGTGACCTCGACGAACTGCTCGCGCGGCGCGGTCTCGTGCGGCGCGGCGGCCTCGACCTTGGTCTCGACGTTGAAGCGGACCCCGTGCGCGCGGTGGCGGCGGGCCAGCTCGAAGACCTCGGCCAGGGTGGGCATCCGCGCGCCCGGCGAGAGTTCCTGGCCCGGGTGCTGGGGCAGGCGCCGCGAACCGCAGTCCAGGGTGCGGACCTGCGCGAACGTCAGGTCCTTGACGTACTTGCCCGCGTAGGGGAAGGCCGGGTCGCCGGGCGACGCGGGCGCGGTGTCGACGCACTTGGCCGGGTTGGTCCTGCGGTCGTGGGTGACCACCTCGCGGCCGTCCTTGGTGATCTGGACGTCCAGTTCGAGGGTGGTGACGCCGAGCCGGAGGGCCTTGGCGAAGGCGGCGAGGGTGCCCTCGACGGTCAGGCCGAGACCGCCCCGGTGCGCCTGGAGGTCGAACCCCTTCCGCTTCCCGTGGGCGCTCGCCACGCCGGGGAGCAGGAGCGACAGGACCAGTGCCACCGCGAGTGCCCGCATGGGGACACGGTGGCACGCGCGGGTCGGCCGCCCAACCGCCGGACGGAGAACTGCCGCTGAACGGTCGGGGACGCCGGGTCCGGCCCCGGGCGGGCCAACCCGTTCGGCCCCGTGGACGTCCTGGGGAGCGGATCTTCGCGCGGGGCGGCTTCGACGAGGGGGACGGATGACGACGGTGGTGCGGCGGGCCGTGGAGGCCGCCCGTGACCAGGCCTTGGCGCTGGTGGCGGCCTGCGGCCGGCCGTTCGGCGACCTGGCGGCGTGGCGGCTTCCGCCCGACCGGCCCGCGCCCGCGCTGCCCG
Source organism: Saccharothrix xinjiangensis (assembly GCF_039527585.1). Lineage (NCBI taxonomy): Bacteria > Bacillati > Actinomycetota > Actinomycetes > Pseudonocardiales > Pseudonocardiaceae > Saccharothrix > Saccharothrix xinjiangensis. The sequence goes on from NZ_BAAAKE010000001.1 coordinate 742,075, forward strand.
CGGGTGTCCTCGACGTCGAACCCGAACGTTGAACTCAGGGGTCCTGAGCGTTCGACACGGTGGTCCTGAGCGTTCGACTCGCGCGTTCCGGGCGTACGACTCGCGCGGTCAGCGGGGGGAGCCGGAGGCGCGGAAGGGGCGGAGGGCGGGAGGCGGGGCGTCCTTGAGGCCCACCACGCGCATCCGGCGGAGGGCGGCCGGGTCGACCGGGAGCAGGAGGGTCGTGATGCGGCGGACCACCACGGCGGTCAGGACGGCCACGGCGGCGGCCAGGAGGTCCGCGACGGCGTGCAGCAGGACGCCGTCCGCCATGGCCTGCACGTTGGAGCGGAACGACCAGGCGGTGGTGAACGCCGCGAACAGGGCCGCGGCTGCCCACAGGCCCCACCACCAGCGCAGCAGCCGCGACGGGCGCGGGCGGACGTCGGGCGGTTGGCGCAGGGCCGCGTGCTCCAGCTCGGCCAGCACCGAACCGGGGACGACCAGGTTCACGCCGGGCACGACCAGGCCGACCAGCACCTCGGTCTCCGAGCGCGGCGGGGCGTGGCCGGACGCCAGCGCCGCCGCGTTCCGGGCCCGGCGCAGCCACAGCAGGGTGAACACCAGGCCCAGGGCACCGGCCACGACCGCGACCACGGCGGATGCCACGACCATGGCGTCCGAGACGCCGACCGTCGTCTCCGAGAGCGCGCCGTAGCGGCTGAGCAGCAGCAGCGCGTACCGCCAGATCTCGCTGCCCGCCGCCCACAGCGAGGTCAGCGCGGCCAGGCCCAGGGCGTGGGACGCGGTGCGGGCCAGGCGCTGGACGCGGTCGACCTCGTCGGCGGGCCGCTCGTCGTCGGTGGCCACCGACGTGGGCCACCGCCAGGCCAGCAGCGGGAAGCCCCAGCGCGGTGGGACCGGGTAGGACGGTGGCCCCGCGTAGGGCCGGGGTGGCGCGCCCAGCCTGCGGTGCGGGTAGGCGCCCGGCGGAGGGGTCGCCACCCAGTCCACGCGCATCGGCCGCAGCGCCACGTCAGATGACCTCGGGCTCCGCGCCGTCGGCCTCGGCGACCAGGGGGCGCCCCTGGGCCGCCCACACCTGCATGCCGCCGTCGACGTTGGTGGCGTCCCAGCCGTTGGCGTTCAGGTACTGCGCCACCCGCGCGGACCGGCCGCCCGCGCGGCACACCACGTAGAACTCGCTGTCGCCGGGCAGCTCGTCGAGCCTGCCCGCCAGCTCGCTCATCGGGATGTGCAGGGCGCCGGGGGCGTGGCCCGCCACCCACTCGTCCGCCTCGCGCACGTCGAGCAGCACCTTGCCGGCCGGGAGCTGCGCGGGCACCTCGGACACTTCAACGCTGGGAACGGTCACGGGGACATGCTGCCACGGTCGTTTCAAATCGGGGTTAAGAGCACGCCGGCCGCCATCCCCGAAAGGATGACGGCCGGCGCGTTCGAGGTCGTGGATCAGTGCGAAACGGCCTTCTCGGCGCCGACGCCCGTGAGCGCCCGCACCTCCATCTCCGCGTACTTCCCCTCGTTCCGCTCCTTCGACAGCACCGTGCCGAGGTAGCCGAGCAGGAACGCCACCGGGATCGACACGATGCCCGGGTTGGACAGCGGGAACAGGTCGAAGTCGGCGTTCGGGAACATCGACGTCGGCTTGCCCGAGACCGCGGGCGACAGGATGATCAGGGTGATCGTCACCACGAGGCCGCCGTAGATGCTCCACAGCGCGCCGGCGGTGTTGAACCGCTTCCAGAACAGCGAGTAGAGGATGGTCGGCAGGTTCGCCGACGCCGCCACCGCGAACGCCAGGGCCACCAGGAACGCGATGTTCTGGCCGTTGGCCGCGATGCCGCCGAGGATCGACACGATGCCGATCACGATCGCCGTGCGGCGCGCGACCCTGACCTCGGCCTCCTCATCGGACTTGTCCTTGACCGCGCCCTCGTGGCCGTTCTTGCGGATGATGTTGGCGTAGATGTCGTGCGCGAACGACGCCGACGCGGTGATCGTCAGACCCGCGACCACGGCGAGGATCGTCGCGAACGCGACCGCCGCGATCAGGCCCAGCAGCAGCGGGCCGCCGAGCGCCTCGGCGAGCAGCGGAGCCGCCGAGTTCGCACCACCCGGCGCCGCCCGGATCTTGTCGGGGCCGACCAGGGCCGCCGCGCCGTAGCCCAGGACCAGGGTGAACAGGTAGAACAGGCCGATCAGCCAGATCGCCCAGACCACCGAGCGACGCGCTTCCTTCGCGGTCGGCACGGTGTAGAAGCGCATCAGGATGTGCGGCAGGCCGGCCGTGCCGAGCACCAGCGCGAGGGCCAGCGACAGGAAGTCCAGCTTCGAGGTGCCGGTCGCGCCGTACTGGAGACCCGGGCCGAGCAGCTTCTCACCGGCCTTCGGCGCGTTCTCCACGGCCGCGCCCAGCAGGCTGGACAGGTTCAGGCCGAACTTGGCGAGCACCCACACCGTCATCACGCCGGCGCCGATGATCAGCAGCACCGCCTTGATGATCTGCACCCAGGTGGTGCCCTTCATGCCGCCGATGAGGACGTAGGCGATCATCAGGGCGCCGACGATCGCGATCACGACCGCCTGGCCGAGCTTGCCGGTGATGCCGAGCAGCAGGGCGACCAGGCCGCCCGCGCCCGCCATCTGGGCCAGCAGGTAGAAGAACGACACGGCCATGGTCGACGTCGCCGCGGCGGCGCGCACCGGGCGCTGGCGCATCCGGAAGCTGAGGACGTCGCCCATCGTGTACTTGCCGGTGTTGCGCAGCAGCTCGGCGACCAGCAGGAGGGCGATCAGCCACGCCACCAGGAAGCCGATGGAGTACAGGAAGCCGTCGTAGCCGTTGAGCGCGATCGCGCCCGCGATGCCCAGGAAGGACGCGGCGGACAGGTAGTCGCCCGCGATCGCCACGCCGTTCTGGGGACCGGTGAACGCGCGGCCGGCGGCCAGGTAGTCGGCGGCCGTCTTCGTGTTGCGGCTGGCGCGGATGACCACGACCAGGGTGGCGACGACGAAGAGAGCGAAGATGCCGATGTTGAGCAGGGCGTTCTGGCTCACGGGCGACCCCCTTCCAGCTCGTTGCGGATCTTCTCCGCGATGGGGTCGAGGTTCTTGTTGGCGTGCCGGACGTAGAGCGTGGTGATGGCGAACGTCGACACGAACTGGAGCAGGCCGAGGATCAGGCCCACGTTGATGTTGCCGAGGACCTTCGTCGACATGAAGCCGTGGGCGTAGTCGGCGAGCAGTACGTAGAGCAGGTACCAGGCCAGGAAGAGGCCGGCCATCGGGAACACGAAGTTGCGCAGCCTGCGGCGGAGTTGGCGGAAGTCCTCGCTCGCCTGCACCTCCGCCCAGTTGTGAGCGCCGTTGGTGTCGGCGGGGTTGTGCTGCTCAGAGGTGCTCAAGGTCCCCTCCTCGCGTGCTTGACGACGGTGTGAACGGCACGTAAGCCTCCTGGTCCGTTCCTGGTTCGCCGTGCACCGTAGGGAGACGTGGGTCACGCCTGAAAGACCTTGGGCGCGGACTTGCGCTCAACAGTCGAGTGATGCGATGAGCGGTAGTGCTGCCGAGACGAACTGCCACTCGGGTGATCGAAATCACCGGTAACCGGATAGGTGGACCTTTCTTCACCCATTCGAGACCTACAACAACTCTTTGCCACCACTGCTGAGGACTGAACGAGTGACCGCAGGTCACCGGCCGATCACGCTGGTAGCACCACCCGACAACGCTCCGAGAACGCTCGCCCGGCGGTCACCCGAGGTGGCTTTGGCAATGGCCCGCTGCTGTGAGCGCCCCGCAGGACTCAGGCAGCGACTCGCCACTGCGAACGCCCCATGGGCTCGGGCAGCGAATCGCCACTGCGAACGCCCCGTGGGCTCGGGCAGCGGCTCGCCCTCGAACGCCCCGCGAAGCCTGACCGCAATTCGCCCCCGCGCACGCTCCCGCAGGGATTCGGCAACGACCCACTGCCGAATGCCCCGACAGCTGCCCACTCCCCGAACGCCCCGATCGCGACTCGCCCCCGCGCACGCTCCGCAGGGGTCCCCGCCAGGGGGTCCCCTGCTTTCAAGTCTGCCGGCGGGATGCGACAGAACGGGTGGGTCGATCCCGGATCTGTGGACAACCCGCGCGGTCAGTAAGCGTTGCCCCTGGCGACCCGGGCGGCCTCGCTGAGCGTCGGTCCCTCGCCGAACACCCACGACCCCGACGTGCAGCTCAGCGTCACCCGGTAGCCGCCGGCCACGGCCACGTTGCCCGCCGTGGAGCAGACCCGGCCGGTGGCCAGCGAGTTGATCGCCAGCACGCGCGACTCGGACGCCGCGTCGGTGAGGGTCGTGCCGACCGCGAGGACCGGGAGGGAACCGGTGAACGTGCGGCACTCCAGGTCGGTCTGGAAGCCCCCGGTGGTGGCGAGGCTCGCCCTGCTGCTGCACGGCCGCCCGCTCGCCAGCGCGTCCACGGCCAGGGCGCGCGCGAAGGAGGCCGCCTCGGTCAGCGTCGTCCCCCGGCCGATGAGCCAGTCCATGCCGGTGCACTCGATCACGGCCAGGTAGCCGCCGGGCGTGGTGTTGCTCCCCACGGTGCTGCACACCTTCCCGCGCGACATCGCGTCGGTGGCCTGGAGGTGCGCCAGGTAGGCGGCGTCGGTGAGGGTCGTGCCCCTGCCGAACACCCACGGCAGACCGCCGCACTCGACCACGGCGAGGTAGCCGCCGGTGGTGGTGTTGACCGCGCCCGTCGTGCAGGCGCGGCCCGTGGCGGCCGAGGTGTTGGCCAGGGCCCGCGCCCTCGTGTCGGCGTCGGCGGCCGTCGTGCCCGCGCCGCTGACGTAGCCCACGCCGGAACAGTTCAGCAGCACCCGGTAGCCGCCGGTGGTGGCGACCGGGACGCCCGTGCCGCAGGTGACCGCGGCCCGCGAGACCTCCGCCGCCGCCGGGACCGCCACCATCACCGCCGCGGCCGCCGCCACCACCAGCGCGCACATCAGTTTCCGCACGTCGCACCCCGTTCAGTCGATCCGCCACGACGAGTGTGCCGGGCGGTCGGGCGCCCGGACAGGCCGGAACCGACGAGCCTGCGGGTTGCCGCCGGCCTCAGGGCTGGGACGAGGTCGACCCGTCGCGGTGCTTGCCCTCCTCCAGCCGGGCCTTCTCCTCCGCCGTGCCGAAGCGCTGCACGTCGCGGTCCCGCATGAAGCCCAGCGGGTCCGGCGCGTGGAACCGCAGCAGGATCTGGTTCACGTCCTCCGGCCGCCGCCGCGACGTCAGCCTGCTGATCATCACCATGGCCAGGAACGCCACCGGCACGGTCACCAGCGCCGGCTGCGAGAGCAGCGACGGCGCCCAGTCACCCGTGTACGAGCTGACCACGGTCACCACCTGCGAGCCGATCACCAGCCCGCCGCCGACGAGCATCCCCGACAGCGCGCCCACCCACGTCAGCCCGCGCCACCAGATGCCCAGCAGCAGCAGCGGGCAGAACGTGGACGCCGCCAGCGCGAACGACATCGCCACCGTCAGCGACGCGTCCGACCTTGGCAGCAGCAGGGCGAGGCCGATCGCGACCGCCCCGGTCAGCACCGTCGCCCACCGGAAGTCGCGCACCTTGCCCGGCAGGATGTCCGTCGACACCACCCCGGCGACCGACACCACCAGGCCCGACGACGTGGACAGGAACGCCGCGAACGCGCCCGCCGCCACGATCGCGCCCAGCACCTGGCCCAGCGCGTTCGGCTGCATGGTGGTCGGCAGCAGCAGCACCGCCGCGTCCGTCTTGCCGGTCACCAGCAGCTGCGGCAGGTACTGGCGCGAGATCACCCCGAGCACGGTCGGGAACAGGTAGAACAGCCCCAGCAGGTACAGCACGTGCAGCGCGGTCCGCCGCGCCGCCCGGCCGTCCGGGTTGGTGTAGAACCGCACCAGCACGTGCGGCAGCCCCATCGTGCCCAGGAACGTCGCGAAGATCAGCGAGTACGTCTCGAACAGGCCGGACAGGCCCGTGGTCTGCGGCCGCAGCCAGTCGACGTTCTCGGCGGGCGAGCCCTCGACCACCGGCACCGGCGAGCCGGCCGTGAACCGCAGCTCGGTGTCCGCGCCGACCTCGTACGCGCCGGGCGTCCAGTAGACCTCGCCGTCGGCCCGCGCGTCGTCGACCTCGCCGGTGGCGGACAGCTCCAGCGCCTGCTCCACCCGCACCCGCACCGGGTCGACCGTGGTCACCGCGACGTCCTCGTGGAACCGCAGCACGCCGTCCTCGTCGACCGGCTGCGCGCCGTTGCCCGGCCCGCTGAGGAACAGCGTGAACAGCACGAACGTGGGCGCGGCGACGGCGAACAGCTTGCCCCAGTACTGGAACGCCTGCACCAGCGTGATCGCCCGCATCCCGCCGCCGAGGACGTTGACGACCACGATCACCGTCACCAGCGCGCCGCCGAGCCACGCGGGCAGGCCGGTGATGGTGTTGAGGGTCAGCCCGGCGGACTGGAGCTGGGGCACCAGGTACAGCACGCCGATGCAGATCACGAAGAACGTGCAGAACTTGCGCAGCCGCAACGACCCCAGCCGCACCTCGGCGAAGTCCGGCAGCGTGTACGCGCCCGAGCGGCGCAGCGGCGCGGCGACGAACAGCATCATCGCCAGGTAGCCCGCGGTGAAGCCGATCGGGTACCACAGGGCGTCGATGCCGTCCTTGAGCACGAGCCCGGCGACGCCGAGGAACGACGCGGCGGACAGGTACTCGCCGGAGATCGCGGCGGCGTTGCGGGTGGCGGGCACCGCCCGCCGCGCCACCAGGAAGTCCGGGGTGGTGTTGGCCCGGCGGGAGCCGACGTAGCCGAGCAGGAAGGTCAGCGCCGCCACCACGACGACGAGGACCAGGCTCCACGCGTTCTGGATCACCGGTCCACCGAGCTCACGAAGTCCTGCTCGTGCCGCTCGGCGAGCCTGCGGTAGACGTAGCCCACGCCGTAGCACAGCGGGAACGGCAGCAGGCCCAGCAGCAGCCACGGCAGCCGCACGCCCAACCACTGCACGTCCGACAGCACGGGGAACGCGTAGAACACCACGGGCATCAGCGCCAGGAACACCAGCGTGCCGCCGCCCAGCAGCAGGCCGGTGCGCAGCTGCTGCCGGATGAGGTCGCGGATCAGCTTCTCGCCGACGCTGGTCTGCTCCTCCAGCTCGATGATCGTGCGCAGCACCCGGCCGCGGCCGCGCGGGTCGGCCAGCACGACGCGCCGGCGGCGGTTCTTGCGCAGCGGTGTCGACTGCGGCGCGTCCCGCGCCGCCGGCTGCGGCTGGTCCGGTTGGCCTGGCGGGCCCGAGTGCCTGCTCATCACCAGCCGCTCTTGGGCGGCCGCACGATCCGTTCCTTCAGCTCTCGCGTGTGCCGCCGGCTGACCGGCAGCTCCTTGGCGCCCTCGCCGGAGCCGATGACCACCGCGTACCCGTTCGACGTCATCCGCAGCTCCGTCACCAGCGGCAGCGCGACCAGGAACGAGCGGTGGATGCGCACGAACCCGGCGCTGCCCCAGCGCTCCTCCAGCTGCGCGAGCGGTATGCGCACGAGGTGGCTGGCGCCGTCGCCGGTGTGCAGGCGGGCGTAGTCGCCCTGCGCCTCCACGTAGCGGACGGTGGCGCGGGGCACCAGCTTGATGGTGCCGCCCAGCTCGACCGGGATGACCTCGTCGTCCTGCTGCTCGGCGGCGGCGAGCGGTTCGGGGCTGAGGGCGGGTGTCGCGGCGACGCGCTCGACGACGCGCGAGATCGCCTTGTTCACCCGGTCCTCGTTGATCGGCTTGGTCACGAAGTCCAGCGCGCCCACCTCGAAGGCCACCACGGCCTCCGAGTGCTCGACGCCCGTGACGAACACCAGCGCCGGCGGCGCGCGGAACGCGCCGAGGACGCGCGCGAGGTCCGTGCCGCTCAAGCCGGGCATGTTGATGTCCGCGAACACCGCGTCGACCGGCGGCAGGCCGGCGTTCTGGCGGTCCATCACCTCGGGGTCGTAGTCGCCCCGGAGGATGCGCAGGGCCTCCGCGGCGTCGAAGGCCGTGAGCACCCGCCGGATGTGCGGGCTGCTCTCCAGCAGGTACTTGATCTCGGACAGGCCCGGTGCCTCGTCGTCCACCGCCAGAACGAGGAGGCCGGCGTTGTCGCTGGGGTTCTTCGGTGTGCTCACTGTGCCGCGCATCTTGCCGACCGAGCGGGGTCGCTGTCTACGCCGGCGCCGGGACCGCGCCGGGCCCGTGACCTCACAAGCCGAATCGCGACCAGCGCGCCCGCTCCTCCAGCGCTGCCAGGCCCTCCAGCACGAGATCGCCCGATCGGGTGGTTGCGCCGGCGAGGCCGAGGCGGGCCAGGAACGGGCGGCGGGGCTCGGCGACGGCGATCTCGGCGTCCGGGTAGCGCTGCGCGACGACGCCGCGCAGGGTGCCGATGCCGTCGACCAGGCCGAGTTCGAGGGCCTTGGCGCCGGTCCACACCTCGCCGTTGAACAGCTCGTCGTCGCCGGCCTTGAGCTTGGCGCCGCGCCGCTCCTTGACCCACGCCGCGAACTGCTCGTGCAGCTGCTCCTGGAGGCCCTTGAGCCACTCGACGTCCTCGGCCTTCTCCGGCCGGAACGGGTCGAGGCGCACCTTGTTCTCCCCCGCGGTGTAGACGCGGCGCTCGACGCCGAAGCGCTCGATCAGGCCGTTGAGGCCGAACCCGGAGCTGACCACGCCGATCGAGCCGACCAGGGACGTGCCGTGGGCGTAGATCTCGTCGCCCGCGCACGCCAGCCAGTAGCCGCCGGAGGCCGCGAGGTCCTCGCAGAACGCCAGCACGGGCACCCGCTTCTTCGCCGCCAGCTCCCGCACGCGGTCCGCGACCAGCGCGGACTGGGTGGGCGCGCCGCCCGGCGAGTTGATCAGCAGGGCGACCGCGACGAGGCGGTCGTGCTCGAACGCGCGGGTCAGCGCGGTCTCGACGTTCTGCACGTTGATCGTGTTGCGGGCCATCGGCGTGGGCGTCGGGGTGATGACCCCGTGCAGGCGGACGGCGGCGACCACCGGGCCGCGCTCGGTCCGCTCACCGACGATCTTGGGCAGCCGGGCCGCGATCTTGTCCGTCACGCTCATGCCCACGACCTTACGGGTGTCCCGTGGACCGATGCGCCCGGAACCGCCGGGAGCGGGGCTAACATCGGCCGGTGACGTTCAACCCGATCCGGTGGCTCGAACGCTACGTCGAGTGGTGGGACGACCGGGGCCGCCAGAACGCGGACGGCCCGAGCCCCATGCACGTCTACTGGATGTGGGTCACGTGGTCGGTGTGCGCGGTCATGGTCGTCGCGGTGCTCGCCGTGGCCGCCGCCTGACCGTTTCCGCTGCCTGACCGCGGCCGCCACCTGGGGCTTCACGCGCGGATCGCGGCCTGCTCGGCGGTGTCCTCCAGCCTCGGCGGCACCAGCGGCAGGTTGGTCTGCACGCCCCGGCTGTACTTCGGGATCTTCAGGATGATCTTCATGCCGGCGTCCGGCGCGGTCTCCACGACCAGCGCGTAGTCGTCGCCGAACACCGCCCGCATCCGGTGGTTGATGTTGCCGAGGCCGACGTGCGCGCCGGTCTGGTGCGCGTCCTTCAGGTCATCGAACAGGCGGTCCGGGTCCATGCCGACGCCGTCGTCCTCGACCGAGATCAGCGCCTCCGCGCCGTTGTCCTCGGCGATGATGGTGAGCAGCCCGCCGCCGGGCTTCTTGGCCAGGCCGTGCCGGACGGCGTTCTCCACCAGCGGCTGGAGCACCAGGAACGGCAGCACGACCTGGAGCACCTCGGGCGCGATCTTCAGCCGCACGTTGAGCCGCGACCCGTACCGCGCCTGCTCGATGGTCAGGTAGCGGTGGATGTTGGTCAGCTCGTCGGCGAGCGTGGTGAAGAACCCGTCGGTGCGGAAGGAGTAGCGGGTGAACTCGGCGAACTCCTGGAGCAGCTCGCGGGCGTGCTTGGGGTCGGTGCGGATCAGCGACGAGATGGTGTTCAGCGCGTTGTAGACGAAGTGCGGCGAGATCTGCGCCCGCAGCGCCTTCACCTCGGCCTGCGCCAGCGCCTGCCGGGACTTCTGGAGCACCTCCAGCTCCAGCTGCGTCGACACGAACCGCGCGGTCTCCTCGGCCATCCGGATCTGCCGCTTGTTCGGCACGCCGCTGACCACGATCAACGTGCCCGCGACGTCGTTCTCCACCTCCAGCGGCACGATCACCGCGGTGTGCAGCAGGCACGGTCCGGGCAGCTCGCAGTCCAGCTTGCGGTGCTCGACGTGCTCCTTGTGCCCGCCGCCGATGGCGTGCTCGATGAACGGGCGCAGGAACTCGTAGTGGTCGTTCGCCTCCCCGTCCCAGGACAGCAGCGTGCCCTCGGCGTCGGTGATGCCGACCGCGACGCAGCGGAGCATCTCCCGCAGGTGCGGGGTGGCCTTGTTCGCGGCGTCCTCGGTCAGGCCCTCGCGCAGGTCGGCCGACGCCTTGGACATCCGGTGCAGCATGTCCATCACGGCGTCCTCGACCGACGTGCTCACCCGGCGGGCACGGCACAGCATCACGAACAGGCCGAGGACGGCCAGGGTCGCGATGAGCCCGAGGACCGCGCGCTCGGTCAGGAGGTCACGCACGGCGTCCATGCTGTGCCGTTGGGGGGCCACTAAGCAAGGGCGGTCGGGGTAGTCCGGCCGCGCAACCGGCGATTTGGCGACGAGAGTGACGCAGCGTATACCCGATCGGGTGACGACCACCGGTCAACACAACTGAAAGTGGGCGCGTCCCGACGGGTCGCGCCCATGCCCTCAGCTCCTCGGCCCGGTGGTCCCTCAGCTGTCCAGGTAGTCGTTCGGCTTGGGGATGTCGAGGTAGTCGTTGGGCTTGGGGATGTCCAGGTAGTCGTTCGGCTTGGGCACGTAGTGGTTCGGGTTCTCCGGCTTGTAGCGGCTCTCGACCGCCGCGCCGCCACCGCCGCCACCGCTCGCGGCCGACGACTTCGTCGTGGTCTTCGTCGTGGTGGTGGTCGTCGGCTCTTCCTCGTCGCACCCGAGGTCAGTGAGGATGTCGTCCAGGTCGACGCCCTCCAGCCCGTTCAGCTCCTCCAGCATCCGGCAGACGACGGCACGGGTCTCGTCGACGGGCTCCCGGGGCGCCCTCGGCTCCTCGGCGGGACCGGCCAGGGCCACGCTCGTCAGGGTGGTCACCCCGACCGCGATACCGGCCAGCGCGGCGGCGATGCGCTTGTTCACAGCTCCTCCAGTGGGTCGTGCGGACAGGACACCGGAGGAGTTCCCGTCACCGGCCGCGCGGAGCGCGTCCCGGCCAAGCGCACCCGGACGTGTGACCTACTTGAGCAGCCTCGACAGGCGCCTGTCGGCCAGCGGCCGGCCACCCGTCTGGCACGTCGCGCAGTACTGGAAAGCCTTGTCCGCGAAGGAGACCTCGCGCACCGCGTCACCGCACACCGGGCACGGCAGACCGGTTCGGCCGTGCACCCGCAGGCCCGACCGCTTCTCACCCTTCAGTGTCGCCGCCGACTGCCCGACCGACCGCGACACCGCGTCGGCCAGCACGGTCGTGATCGCCTCGTGCAACCGGTCCAGGGCGTCCTCGGGCAGCTTGCCCGCGGTCGCGTACGGCGACAGCCGGGCCACGTGCATGACCTCGTCGGAGTAGGCGTTGCCGATGCCCGCGAGCACGGTCTGGTCGGTCAGCGCGGTCTTGAGCCGCTCGGTCCGGCCGGCGAACAGGTCCTCCAACCGCGTGCGCGTCACCGACAGCGCGTCCGGGCCCAGCCGAGCGACGCCGGGCACGTCCGCCGGGTCGCGCACCACCCAGGCGGCCAGGCCCTTCTTGGTGCCCGCCTCGGTCAGGTCGAACCCCGGCCCCCGCCCCGGCGGGCCCAGGTGCACGCGCAGCGCCAGCGGGCCCCGGCCGGGCTTCGGCGGCGCGACCGACAGGTTGTCCAGCCAGCGCAGCCACCCGGCGCGGGCCAGGTGCACGACCAGGTGCAGACCGCCGCAGTCGAGGTCCAGGTGCTTGCCGAACCGGCCCGCGCCCGTCACCTCCCGGCCCTGGAGGTCGGTCCACGGCGGCGTGAACGTCTTCAGCACCTGCAACGACGCGACGTCCACCCGGTGCACGCGGAGACCGACCGCGTGCTCGCGCAGGTGGTGGGCGAGCGCCTCGACCTCGGGCAGTTCCGGCATCGGACCAGTGTCGCCCGCGAACGGCGATCAGTCGACCACGCCGGCCCGCGCGCCGGCGACCCGACCACGCGCCCGCGCGCCGGTCGACCCGGCCTCGCGCCGACCCGCGCGCTAGTCGACCGGCTGGAGCGGGCCGTCCAGGTCGGGCAGCGAGTACATCTCGATCTTGCGGGCGACGTTGCGCACCTCGTCCCGCACGGTCAGGAACCCGCGCACGGTGCCGACCCACCGCTCCGGCGGCAGCTCCTCGGTCTTCTTCGACTCCGCCGCCACCACCCAGGGCCGCCGCACCACCCAGCGCACCGGGAAGAACAGGAACACCAGCACCAGCGCGACCACCAGCCAGGCGGGCACGACGACGTCCGCCGGCGTCCAGGCCACCAGCACCACGGACATCACGACCACGAGGGACAGCATCAGCACGCCCGGCCCGGCGCCGCCGCTCACGTCGTGCTCGAAGTCGGCGTCGGCCGCCGGGTTGCGCCACTGAACCTGGCTGCGCACCGTCCACATCCGGCCGTCCGCGCCGCGCACCAGCCGCGTCATCACCGTCTCCCTCAGGGCGTCGAGCGATCACCGAGCGCGTTTCACGCTACCGGCAAAGTCTTGCACCTCGTGGGTGAAAACCCCCAGTCACGCGGCTTCGAGCCGCCCCGGTGTCGTCCCGGGCGACCCGGGGGCCGGTCCCGCGCCGGTCGACCCGGTCTTCACGGGGTCCGGCTCCGCGGGATCGGTGGTGGTGGGATCGGTGGTGGTCGGGGCGCTCGTCGGCTCGGTGGTCGTGGTGGCCGCGGACTGGACGGGCGCGGTCCTGGTGGTGCCCGCCGACGTCGTGCTCAGCGGCGTCGGGTCGGTCGGGTCGGTCGGGTCCGGCGGGTCGGTGGCGGCGGTGACCTCGGACGAGGAGCCGGTGATCGGCACCGACCGCTCCCCGGCGGGCGCGGTGGTCCCGCCGTCGACCGGGGGCGCCGCGGGCGCGCCGTCGGGCGTGGTCGTCGGCGCGGGCCCGGTCGGGCGCGCCACCCGCGCCGGGGTCTCGACGCGCACGGCCCGCTTCGCGGCGGCCGGCGACGGCTCGCTGGTCGCCGTGCCCGTCGCGGTCACCTCGGGCGAGCACAGCGCCAGCACGTTCTCGCCGGGCGCGCCGTCCGGGCCGGGCTGGAGCAGCGCGGGGCCCGGCGCGCCGGTGAACGTGCCCGCCAGCACCCCGAACAGCCCGACCGCGGCGGCCGACGCGGCGGCGGCCAGCACCAGCTTCACGCGGCCGGTCAGCACCGCCGCCTTGCCCAGCACCACGGGCGCGAGCAGCCCCACCGCGGCCACCGGCACGGCGATGCCAGCCGCGTGGGCCCGCAGCGTCGAGCACACCTCGGTCAGCTCGGCGTGCAGGGAGTTGCACGACGAGCACGCCTGGAGGTGCTTGCGGATGCGCCGCTGCTCGGTCCCCTGCACGCCGCCCGCGACGTACGTGCCGAGCTTGGCCACCACCGAGCTGCACGCCCGGGGCCCGGTGTCCTCGGCCAGGTGCGCCTGGAGGTAGGCCGCGCGCAGGCCCTCCCGGGCCCGGCGGGCCAGCGCCGCCATCGCGTTGGGGCTCAGGCCGAAGCTCGGCGCGACCGCCGCCGGCCGCGCGCCCTCCACCTCGACCTGCCACAGCACCGTGCGCCACCGCTCCGGCAGGCTGGTGAACGCGCGGGAGATCAGGACGTGCTCCGGCCGGTTCGCGGTGGCGTCCGGGAACGGCTCGACGCGCTTGCTCAGCTCCTCGTCCTCCACCGGCACGTCGCGCCGCCGACCGCTCCACTCCCACGCCACCCGGCGCGCGACGGTCAGCAGGTAGGTGCGGACGTGGTCGGTCGGACCCGAGCCCCGGCGGATCGCCTGGAGCACGCGGAAGAAGGCCTCCGCGGTCAGGTCGTCGGCCTCGGCGTGTTCACGGACGTGCCGGAGGGCGAACCGGCGGACGGCGTCGGCGTGGTGGGTGAACAGCTCCCCGAACGCGGTGTCGTCGCCCGCGCGGACCCTGGCGAGCAGTTCCCGGTCGAAATCGGCATCTCCGGCCATCCCGCCCGGCACCTCCCGCCCGCCCAGTCGTCCGCTCGCCAAGATGCCACAACCGGTGGTGGCGCGCCCGAAGTGATAGCGAGCCGATACCGAAGACCCCCCGGCCGACGTGGGCCGTTCGGCCTACGCGGCACGCCTGCCTTTCGCGGATGACGCGCTCGCGGTCGGTGACGGGGCGGTCACGGCTGGGCGTCGGGTGGTGGGCGACCGCGTGGCGCGGCGCCGCGCGCCGAGTAACCTCCTGCCGCGTGGTCGACTGGCGCACGAGGGCTTCCACCCTCTTCCCCGAGCTGAGCGCCGTCGTCGAGCGGGAGTCGTGGTCGTGCCACGTGTTCCTGTCCGAGCTGTGGCAGCTCGCCCTGGAGGCGCACCGGGACGGCGACGGCGAGGTGCTGCGCCGGGTCTACGAGTTCGCGCACTGGTGCTTCCGGCAGCCGGAGCGGTTCCTGTCGGACGCCTCGGTGGTCAGCTTCTACGAGCACGTGTTCGACGAGTGGGAGCTGCGGGACGAGGTCGCGCCGTGGCTGCCCGCCGAGGTCGTCGAGCGGGTCCGGCCGCTGTGGGAGTGGCGGTGGTCCAAGGAGCGGTTGACCGAGGTCGACCGCCTGCTGGCCGGTGCGGCACCCCCCGGTTCGAACCCCGTTTGAGGGGTGGTCTATAGTTCTTCGTGTCAGGCGGATGTAGCGCAGTTGGTAGCGCATCACCTTGCCAAGGTGAGGGTCGCGAGTTCGAGTCTCGTCATCCGCTCTCGAAGAAGGCCCCCGGTGCCCGCACCGGGGGCCTTCTTCTGTCGTTGATCACATCGGCGGCGGCCCACCGGCGGGACCACTAGGTTGGTGCCGAAGGGTTTCCCTCGTCGAAGACGGAGTTTCTGACATGGCCACCACCCGCAAGGCGACCACGCACTGGGAAGGCAACCTGCTGGAGGGCAAGGGCACCGTCGCCCTGGAGTCGTCGGGCATCGGCGCCTACGACGTGAGCTGGCCCTCCCGCGCGGAGGAGGCCAACGGCAAGACCAGCCCGGAGGAGCTGATCGCGGCCGCGCACTCGTCCTGCTACTCCATGGCGCTGTCGCACGGCCTGGCCAAGGCCGGCACCCCGCCCCAGACGGTCGACACGACCGCCGAGGTGACGTTCAAGCCCGGCACGGGCATCACCGGCATCCACCTGACCGTCAACGCGGTCGTGCCGGGCCTCGACGCGGACGGCTTCGCCGCCGCCGCCGAGGACGCCAAGAAGAACTGCCCGGTCAGCCAGGCGCTGACGGGCACCGAGATCACGCTGACCGCCAACCTCGGCTGAGCGGCGCACCACTGGTACCGGCCTGATACCCGAAGTGTCGGGCCGGTGCCAGTTGTCGCACTCGATTTGACCCGCTCGGGTGAGGGCGGTAGTCGTGGTGGATGCTCACCGAGTTGGGTGGCCCGGGGCGGCTCGCCCTGGGCGCGCTGGTCGGTTCGGCGCTCGCGGCCCTCGTCGGCTTCTCGACGGTCGCCGAGCCCGCGCCGCCGCGAACCGCCCCTTCCGACGTGGGGCACATCGTGGTGGTGAAGGGCAGCGACCGGCCGAGCCCCACCGCCTCCGAGCCGGTCACCACGGTCTCGGGCGCCTCGGACACCTCGGGCGCCCCGACGTCGTCCACCACGTCGTCGTCCTCGTCCTCGTCCAGCTCCGCACCGTCCTCGGCGACTTCGGTGACGAGCGCCACTCCGAGCATCCCGACGACGTCCCGGACGTCCACCACTCGGCCCACCACGACGACCAGGCCGACCACCACCTCGCGCAGGCCGACCACCACGACGACCACGACGACGACCCGCAGGCCCTGCGGGCTGATCTTCTGCTGACTCAGCTGACCACCTGTCGATTCCCCACGAAAGGGTGACCAAGCGTGCTTTGGCAAGATCGAGGCGTGACGTCCAGCCAGGTGCCCACCCAGCCCCAGCGAAGCAACGACACCCCCACCATGCGCATCCAGCGCGTGGTCGAGCCCGCGTGGCCGACCTCCGAGCCCATGACCGCGACGGACCTCACCCCGGTCGCGGCCGTCACCACCAAGATGGAGCCGGTCGCCGTGCCGCCCGCCGGTCGGGGGATGGCCGGCGCGCGGCCGGCCGTGCCCGAGCAGTCCGCGCCGGTGCCGCCGGGCGCTCCCGCGGGCTTCGGCGTCCCCGCTCCCGGCGCGCCCGCCGCGACCGTCGCGTTCTCCGCGCTCGCCGCACCGCCCGCGGTCCCCGGCGCGGTGGTGCCCGGTGTCCCCGCTCCCGGCGCACCGATGCCCAGCGCACCGATGCCCGCCGCACCGATGCCCGCCGCCCAGGCGCCCGCCGCACCGATGCCCGGCCCCGCGGCTCCCGGTGTCGCCGCGTCCGAGAAGGCCACCGCCGCCCTGTCCACCATGCCCGCCGCGCCCCCGGCACCCGCCGTGCCGGCAGCACCCGCCGTGCCCGCCGCACCCGCCGCGAAGCCGGCTGCGCCGGCCACGCCGCGCAGCCGGTGGCGCCGCATCGCGCGCAAGATCGTCGGCCCCACGCTGCTGACGAAGAGGGGCTGACCCCCGGCGGGGCCTACGCGGACCGGGACTGGTCCGCGTAGAGCCCGCCCGAGCGGAGCAGCTCGTCGTGGGAGCCGACCTCCGCGATCCGCCCGTCCTCCATCACCACGATGCGGTCGGCGTTGCGGATCGTGGACAGCCGGTGCGCCACGACGAACACCGTCCGCCCCCGCACCAACCGGCCGAGCGCCTGCTGGACCAGCGCCTCGGACCTGTTGTCCAGCGCCGAGGTCGCCTCGTCCAGCACGAGCACGCGCGGGTCGCGGATGAGGGCCCGCGCGATCGCCAGCCGCTGCTTCTGCCCGCCCGACAGGCGTGCGCCGCGCTCGCCGACCACGGTGTCCAGGCCGTCCGGCAACCGGTCGATGAACTCCAGCGCGTTGGCGTCGGCCAGGGCGCGGCGCAGCACGTCGTCGGGCACGTCCTCCAGGCCGTAGGTGACGTTGTCCCGGATCGTGCCCTCGAACAGGACCGACTCCTGCGGCACCACCGACACGAACCGGCGGTAGCTGCGCAGGTCCAGCTCCTCCATGTCGACGCCGTCGAGCAGGACCCGGCCCCCGGTCGGCCGGAGGAAGCCGATGACCAGGTTCAGCGCGGTCGACTTGCCCGCGCCGGACGCGCCGACCAGGGCGATCACCTCGCCGGGCCGCACGTCGAGGGTGAAGTCGCTGATGGAGTCGCGCGGCGCGTCGGGGTAGGCGTAGCGGACCCCCTCGAACCGGACGCCGCCCTCGACCCCGCCGACCTGCGCCTTGCCCTCGTTGTGCTCGACGTCGGGCGCCTCCAGCACCTCGCCGAGCGAGCGCACGGACTCCAGGCCCCTGCTGATCAGCGGGGTGAGGCTCATCAGGGTGGTGACCGCGCCGGTCAGCGAGGCGAAGTAGGCGCTGAGCATGACCACGTCACCGGGCGTCACGGCGAGCCAACCGTGGTAGGCGGCCAGGGCCGCGCCCGCGAGGCAGCCGACGCCCAGGGCGTTGAGCAGGATCCAGGCCAGGGCGCCGAAGCGGACGTTCAGGCCGTCGAGCCTCATGCCCGCGTGGAAGACCTGGCGCAGCGTGCCGTCCATGCGGGTGAGGGCGGTGCGCTCCAGGCCGTGCGCGCGGGTGATCGGGATGAGCGTGGTCATCTCGCCGACCCGCGAGGACAGCCGCTCGACCTCCTGGCGGAACGACTCGTTGTACGCGCGCAACCGCCCGCGCAACCACATGACCAGCACCGACGCGGCGGGCACCACGAGCAGGAAGACCGGCAGGAACGCGGGCGCGCCGATCGCGATCACGACCAGCGCGCCGCTCAGCGTGGCCAGCGCCGACAGCCCCTGGTCGCCGACCTGCTGGGTGGAGGTCTCGATGCTCTCCACGTCCCGGATGACCTTGGTCTGGAGCACCCCGGCGCTGACCCGCGCGTGGTAGCCGATCGACAGCTGCTGCATCCGGCGGCTGAGCGCCGACCGCATCCGCATCCCCGTGCGGCGGGCGCTGCCGTACCACCAGCGCGTGTAGAGGATGGCGAACGGGTAGTTGAGCGCCAGCATGAGCAGCAGCAGCCCCGCGCCGACCCACACGCCGGCGAACGGCCGGTGCTCCACCACGACGTCGATCACGTGGGCGGTGATGACGGGGGTCAGCCAGGTGGGGCTGTGCTTGACGAAGAAGGCGGCGGCGCCGAGCGCGAGCCGGGCCCGGTCCTCGCGGTAGAGGTAGAGGAGGGTGCGGACGGGGTGCTCGCCGCGGTAGCGGTGGTCGAGGGGACCGTGGGACATGCGGGGGGCTCCTCGGGGGGTGGGCACGGAACCGCCCACACCGCGCCGTGTGGGGGAGCGCTCCCACATCCTAGGTGCACCGGGTCCGGGGACCACCGCGTTTTCGCAGGCCGGGAGGGCGTCGCGGGGCGCCCGCCCGTCGGCGCCCCGACCTCCGCGGCGGTGGGCGCCGGCGCCGGAGCCGGCGGTGCGCGGTGCGCGCGGACCGCCGGCAACCGGGGTCCGGCGTGTCCACCCGCACCCCGATGCACGAGGATGCGCTCACCTGATCGAGTGAGAGGGCGGACGGGATGGACTGGCAGGAGACGTTGCGGCGGCTCGACGCGGACCTGGCCGCGGGCCGGATCACGTACGCCGAGCACGTCAAGCGGCGCGACCAGCTCCTGGCGGAGGCCGCGTCCCGCAGACCGGCCGGCGACCCGGACTCGACGATCAAGATCCGCGTCGAGGAGCGGCCGGTGTCGTTCTTCACGCCGCAGCAGGACCGCGCGCCCTCGCTGGACGGGGTCTCCGTGTTCGCCGACGCGCGCAAGCCGCGCCGCACCGGCGCCTGGGTCGTGGCGCTGGTCGCGGTGCTGGCCGTCGTGGCGGGCGGGGTCTGGTGGTTCGCGGGCGGGCGCGCCGCCGAGTCGGAGGCCTCGTCCGCGCCGCCGACCTCCACGTCCGCCGCGGCGCCGGCGGCGATCCCGCCGCTGCCCGGCAAACCCGGCGAGCACGGCCCGGCGCTGGACGTGGACGAGGCGGTGCGGCTGAAGCTGCTCGCCGCGGACGAGGCGGACGTCCTGGACGGCAACGGGGTGGACGAGATCCTGTTCTCCGGCTCCATCTCCGGCAACACGTCCTTCGCCGTCCTCGTCGCGCGCACCGACTCGGTCGAGCGCGCCGACCGGGTCGCCGACGGCCTGGTCGGGTACCTGGTCGGCGCGGGCTACACCGAGACGCCGGAGCAGCACCTCACCAGGACCTCGCCGCAGAACACGGTGCTGCGCGCCGTCTACCGCTCGGGGGAGGCGGTCGTCCGCGTGGGCGCGGCGCGGGCCGGGGCCGAGGCGCCCACCGCCGAGCTGGCGCAGGTGCTCGCGGACGTGCGCGCGGCGTTCCCGGAGCGCTGAGCCCGCACCACCGGACCGCGGCGCCGGGCGGCTAGCGCGGCGCCGCCGAACCGGCCGCCACGGGCTCCTCGGCCGGCGGGGGCGGTGGCGCCGCGGGCCGATCCCGCTCCGGGCGGCGCAGCAGCACCTTGCGCAGCTTCATGGCCGGCGACTCCACCAGGTGCCACGACAGCATCCCGAGCGCGAACGCGATCGGCACCGACAGCAGGGCGACGAGCCACTTCGACCCGGCTCCCGCGTGCACCACGAACTGCTCGGTCGGGAACCCGTAGAGGTAGACGCCGTAGCTGGCCATGGTCACCGAGGGCGGCAGCCACAACCGCCGCGGCAGGAGGGTGCCGATCGCCAGCACGACGTACGGCACGGTCACCAGCCGTGTGACCTCGGTCATGGCCGAGGCGTGCATCACGTACTCGACGCCGACGCACACCAGGACGCCCCACCAGCTGTACCGGATCTTGTCCCGGTACAGGTAGGCGAGCGTGCCGACGCAGTAGACCGCGAGGTACTGCACCAGCGGCACGGTCGGCACCATCAGCAGGACCTTCGGCAGCACCAGCTGCCCGGTCAGCAGCCGCTGGAACACCACGGCGAGCGCGAACGCCGCCACCAGCACGACCCAGCGCCGCCGGAACGCGCCGACCAAGCCGAACACCGCGATGAGCGCGTAGCCGAGCACCTCGACCGGCAGGCTCCACAGCGACCCGTTGACCGCGTTCGGGTACGGGTTGCCGGTGAACACCCCCGGCAGCACGTACTGCTGCGGGAAGACCCGGACGTTGTCGTAGACGTAGCTCCACGTCACGGGGTGGTCGAAGTAGGCCGACGTGGTGAGCGTGGTGAGCACCGGGCCGAGCACGAAGGCGCTCAGGCACACCACGACCACCAGGCCGGGCATGATGCGCAGCGCGCGGCGGACCGCGAACCGCCACAGGTGCGGGTCCCGCTCCCAGCTGCGGATGACCAGGTAACCGCTCATGGCCATGAACGCGGACACCGTGACCGCGCCCAAATCGACACCGAACCGAGTCGGGAGAATGCTGCCACCGGACTTGGTCAACGGGGCCGCGTGATCGATGATGACGAAGAAGGCGGCGAACAGGCGGACGGTGCCGAAACCGTCGGTCGCCTTGGTGCGCCCGCTCGGCGCAACCGGTTCGGAACGCCGACGTCCCCAGATGGACACCGCATGACCTCCTCCGGCCGACCTCTCGTCGGCGGACCGTAGGATAAGCGAACCGCGGGGGTCGCCGGGTTCCATCCGCGCGCACGGGCGGGATTCGAAGATCTACAGGGAGGACTGCGGTGACCTGGCAGGAGCAGCTCCAACAGCTCGACGCAGCACTTGCAGCCGGCTCCATCTCCGCGGAGGACTACCGGCGGCAACGCGACGAGCTGCTGTACCGCGCGCAGGGCGGCACGCAGCAACCCCAGCAGGCGGGTCCGAGCACGGGCCCGAACTCGGACCCGTTCCCGGCGCCGTTCAAGTGGAGCGCGCAGTCGCCGGCCCAGCAGGGCCAGCCCCAGCCCCAGCAGGGCCAGCCCCCGCAGGGCCAGCAGACCGGCTCGGAGTCCACCCAGTACATCCGGCCGGCCACGCCGCCGACCGAGGCCGACCGCACCCAGGTGGTGCCGAACTCCGGCGGGCAGGCCGACCGCACGCAGGTCGTGCCGAAGGCCGACCGGCCCCAGGCCGTCGGCGGTCAGCAGGGCGGCGCGTGGCAGGGCCAGCAGCAGGGCGGCGCGCCCTGGCAGCAGCAACAGCAGCAGCAGCAGCAAGGCGGCTACTCCCCGCCGTGGGGCGGCGAGGGCGACTTCCAGTCCCCGCAGTGGAGCGGCTTCAACGTGCAGGGCCCCGAGGTCTTCGAGGAGGCCGAGAAGGGCGGCAAGGGCAAGGTCATCGCGGTCGCCGCGGCCGTGGTCGTGCTGCTGGTCGCCACCGGCCTGTACTTCTTCGTGTTCCGGGACAACTCGGGTGGCGACGACACGGCGACGGGGGGCACGTCCCCGTCCTCCGCCGCGCCCACCACGACCACGAAGAAGAAGCCCGACCCGTTCGGCACGCTGATCGTGCCCGAGGGCCGCACGTCCGGCCCCAAGACCTACACCGCCGAGCAGCTCGCCAACGCGAAGCCGCTGCCCACGCCGGACCTGGTGGTCCTCAAGCAGGCGGGCACGACCGAGGCGCGCTCGGTCGTCGTGGTGGAGAACGAGGTCACCACGAGCATGTGGGCGTTCAAGTCCGCCGACCCGGCCGCGCTGCTGGAGGCGATCACCACCGACCAGCAGCGGTTCGGCTTCACCGAGGACCCGCAGACCTCGCAGGACGGCGTGCCGGTCTTCAAGTCCACGCAGACGAGCAACAACAAGACCATCACGGTGTTCCGCACGCACTACGCGACCGACACCGAGGTGATCCGCGTGGAGGCCTTCGCCGTCGACGAGCCCGCCGTGCAGGACCGCTTCGAGGCGGTGCTGACCGAGCAGCTCGACCACCAAGCGCCCAAGAAGTGATGCTCCCCACCACGCTCCGCGTCGCCATCGTCCTGTACCACAACCCGCTCGGCGAGATCTGGCGCTGCGTCCGCGCGCTCAACCGCGCCGCGGAGCACGCCATCGCGGGCACCGGGCTGGGGTCCGTCGCGATCAGCCTCGGCGACTGCTCGGACCGCGCGCTCGTCAACGAGTCCGAGCTGGCCGACCTGATCGCGAACGCGAGCGCCGGCGTCACGCTGGACTACCGCTGGTTCGGCGCCAACCTCGGCCACAGCGCGGGCAGCAACGCGCTCGCCGAGGGCGCGACCGAGGACGCCGTGCTGTTCCTCAACCCGGACAGCTACGTCGCGCCGACGCTGCTGGTGCACCTGTTGGCGGCGCTGCGGGACCCGGCGGTCGGCGCGGCGGACGCGCGGCAGGTCCCGTGCGAGCACCCGAAGCACTTCAACCCGAGGACCGGCGAGCAGAGCTGGGCCAGCGGCGCGTGCCTGGTCGTGCGCACGCCGGTGTTCCACGAGGTCGGCGGGTTCGACGCGGAGTGGTTCCCGTCCTACGTCAACGACGTCGACCTGAGCTGGCGCATCCGGCTGCGCGGGCACCGCGTGGTGCACCAGCCGCGGGCCGTGCTGTTCCACGACAAGCGGTTGGACGCCGAGGCGCACGTGCGCACCACGGCGATCGAGCCGTACGAGGGCATCCTGGGCAGGCTCATGCTCGCCACCCGCTACGACCGGCCGGACATCGTGACCGAGACCGTCGACGTGATGCGGGTGCACGGCAGCGACGAGCAGCGGCGGGCGCTGGAGGAGTACGAGCGCCGGGTCGAGGCCGACCGCCTGCCGGCGCGGGTGGCCGCCGACGGGGTCGCCGATTTCATCGACGGCGAGTACGGCCGGCGCCGCTTCTAGGGGACGGGCACATTGGGCAGCTACGAGTTCCACTACAACGAGCACGGCCCGTACGGGGCGGCGGTGCGGCTGCTCGCCGACACCGACCCCGCCGAGCGCGTGGTGCTCGACCTCGGCTGCGGCGCCGCGTCGGTGGCGGAACCGCTGCGGGCGCGCGGCGCGACGTACATCGGCCTGGACGTCGACGAGGAGTCGGTGCGCAACCTCGCCGCGCGGGGCTTCGAGAGCCACCTGGTGGACCTCACCCAGCCCGGCCTGGACGAGCTGCTGGCCAAGGTCCTGGACGGCCGCGAGCTGGCCGCCGTGCTGTGCCTCGACGTGCTGGAGCACGTGCCGGACCCGCGTGCGGTGCTGCTCCAGCTGAACGCCGTGACCGAGCGGAACCCGGCGGCGGAGCTGGTCGTCAGCATCCCGAACGTGGCGCACCTCGACCTGGCGCGGCAGTTGCTCACCGGGCACTGGGACCTCACCGACTCGGGCCTGCTCGACCGCACCCACCTGCGGTTCTTCACCGACCGCACGCTGACCGAGCTGATGGTGTCGACCGGCTGGTACGAGGCCGCGCGCGAGGACTTCCGGCTGGAGCGGTCCGACCAGAACCAGGCCGGGCACCCGCTGTTCGAGAACGGCGCGACGCTCGGCATGCTGGTCCGCGGGGTCCGCGCCGGCGCGGACGGCCACGGCGAGGTCAACCAGTTCGTGCGGCGCTACCACCGGGGCGCGGTGCGGCAGCCGGCCGCGACCGGGGCGGCCGGGCCGTTCCTGAGCGTGGTGCTGCGCACCCAGGGCCGGCGGCCGGACTCGCTGGTCGACGTGCTGTGCTGCCTGGGCGCGCAGACCGACCTGGACTTCGAGGTCGTGCTCGTGGTGCACGACTCGACCGCGGCGCACGCCGTGACCGGGTTGGTCGACCTGTTCGAGGGCAACCTGGCGCACCGGGTGCGCGTGGTGCCGTGCGACGGCGGCACGCGCAGCCGCCCCGCCAACGTCGGCCTGCGCGCCGCGACCGGCGAGTACGTCGTGTTCCTGGACGACGACGACTTCGTCACCGCGAACTGGGTGGAGAACATCAAGGCCGGCGCCCGCTCCGCGCCGGGCAAGGTGATCCGGTGGTGGGCCGCCGAGCAGCGGCGCACCTGGCACGCGCCGGGCTCGCTCGCCGCGCACACGGCGACCGGCCCGCTCACCCCGCAGTACGCGACGCGGTTCGACCTGACCCGGCACATCCGGCAGAACGAGACGCCGTTCCACTGCTTCTCGTTCCCGCGCGCGCTGGTGGAGCTGGGCTTCGAGTTCGACGAGGCGCTGACCGTGTGCGAGGACTGGGAGTTCCTGCTGCGCGCGGCGTCCTGGTGCGGCGTCCACGACACCGAGCAGATGACCAGCGTCTACAACAAGTGGTCGGACAAGTCCTCGTCGCACGCGGTGGCGTCCGACGAGTGGACCGCGATGCGCACGGTGGTGCACGTGGCGCTGGACCAGCAGCCGCTGCTGCTGCCGCCGGGCAGCGTGCGCGGCCTGGACCGGGCGCTGGAGCGCGCCGAGCTGACGCAGCACCGGGTGGCGGCCCTGGAGGCCGAGGTGGCCGCGGTGCGGCAGTACCTGGCGGAGGTCGAGCAGGTGTCCGCGAACGCCCACCACGCCCTGCACGAGCTGCGCCGCTCCACGTCGTGGCGGATCAGCGCCCCGGTGCGGGTGGCGGGCCGGGTGGCCCGGAAGCTGCGGGGCAGGACCCGCTAGCCCCGGCTCCGCCACTCCCCTATCGGGGGCGTTTGGCCAGCTCGGACTTGATCGCGTCGAGGGCCTGGCGGGACAGCAGCGGGTTGATGCCGGACACGAGGCTGCGCTCGGCGGCCTCGACCACCACCACGTCGCTGTCCGCCAGGACGCCCGCCACGTCGGCCGGGTCGGTGCCCGCGGTGTCGCTGTGCACGACGGTCGCGTCGGCGAACCCGCCGCTGAGGTACTGGGTGGCGAACAGCGTGAAGGAGTCGGCGACCATGCCGACCTTGGCGTCGACCACCCCCCTGCCGGTCGCCCCGGTGAGGTGCAGCGGTTCGCGGAACGCCTTGTCGACGACGCGGCTCTGCACGGTCCTGCCGTCCGGCGCGAGGTCGTAGGTCTGGATGGGGAACTGGCCGGACCTGCCGATCAGCGGCGGCAGGTCGGCATCCCGCTGGAGCACGGTCGCCGGGGTGGCCTTCCACGAGGCGGTCACCCCCGGCTGCACGGCCTCGGCCAGCGCGCGGGTCATCGCCAGGCCGCCCTCGTGCGTCCAGTGGGTGTCGAGGGCGGAGTACACGGGCGCGCCGCGGCGCTCGGCGGCGACGCGCAGCGCGGGCCGGATGTCGAGCGCGCCGCCCTCGTCAACGACCCGGCGCCAGAACGCGTCGCGAGCCTCCTTCGCGCACTCCTCGCCGACGAACTCGGCGGGCAGGTGCTCGGGCACCACCGTGCTCTTGTCCGGCGCGACGACCAGGACGAACTGCCGCCCGGAGTCCTCCACGGCCCGCCGCAGCTCCCCGACCGCGCCGATGACGTCGTCCACCGGCCGCTCGGGCAGGCACGCGCCGAGCACGTCGTAGCCGAGGTAGAGCCAGCCCTCGGAGCCCTCGATGACCTTGGGGAAGCCGGCGGCCCGGACCTTCTCGCGGTCCTCGTCGCCGGGGCTGGGCACCGGCGCCTGCACGGGCCGGCTCTCGTGCCGCTGCCCGAACGGCGGCGGCTCGCCGAACACGCCGCGGCTGATGCCGTCGTAGGCGCGCACCGCGACGTCCCGCAGCGGGAGGTTGTCGTCGGCCCACGCGGACAGGCCGGTGAAGAAGCCCCACCCGTCGGTGATCGAGGGGAAGCGCGCGGGGTCGCGGTTCTCGAACGCGGGCGGCCGCACGCCGAGCGCGAACAGCAGGAGCGGCGTCACGAAGAACGCGACGGTCGTGACGCCCGCCGCGCGCTGGCGACCGCTGTGCCGGGGCCGGTAGAGGGCGTGCTCCCGGGGGAGCATCGACTCCGGCAGCGGCGGCAGTCCCCGACCCCGGTCGGTGCGCGGCTGGGTGCTCACCCGAGCAGGGTAGCCGGCCGGCCCGCCGCGCGTTCGGGGGTTCGCGGCGCCGGCGCGGCCGGGGCGGGTGATCCGCGCAACCCCGGGGCCGTGCCCGGCGTCCATCCCCCCGGGAGCCCGGAGCGGTTCCCCGTCGGGTGACGCGCTGTACCGGCGGGCGGAGAGGCGGCGAAGATTGCTGTGACCCTCATCACGCGGTGCACGTACATATTCGACGTGACCCGTTCCCTTCCAGCGGTGCGCAAGCAAAAGAGGAGCACGGGTGTCCGTATTGAGACCGCCCCGCCGGCCTAGTCCCTATGGCGGATTGTCCGCTTGCCGTACGATCATTTTCACGTTGTACGGGCTGTGCCTGCTAGGGGACCTCAGAACAGAGGTGGGTGCGTCATGGATCTCGCACTGAGCAAGGTCATCGAGCTGCGCGAAAGCGGGTTCCAGTTCCTCCACCTCCGGGACGAGGACGGGCAGCTCGACCGGATCATGGCGTTCAAGCAGCGCCGGGGCTTCATCGACTCCATCCTGTTCTGGTCGGAGACCGAGGCCCGCGCGGGCAGGCTGCCCGCCGTCCGGGACAGCAATCGCGCCGCTCAGGCCGTGTGGATCTACGAGGGCCCGTTGGTCGAGGCCGTCGACCGGCTGCTCGACCTGCCGGAGCCCGGTTCGCGGAACGCGCCCTCGCTCATGCGCAAGACGGCGTCGGACCTCGCGGTCGTGACCACGCTGCCGTTCACGCTGAAGCTGCCGCCCGGCGCGATCGCCTAGAGTTCACCCTCCGTTAACGTCACCCGCCGCACACAAATGCGGCGGGTTGTCGCGTTTTCGTCACGGAACGTGATTATTGCGCAATTGCGTGGACTTTTTCCGGGACATTCCACGACACCGCACAACGATGGCGCGGCGACCGCGCGAGCAGCGCGCGGTCAGCACACGGACAAGGAATATTCACCCTCGGCGCGGTGACACCAATCCCGATTCGTAGGCGAGCACCACGAGTTGCGCGCGGTCGCGAGCGGCCAGTTTCGTCATCACGCGGCTGACGTGGGTGCGGGCCGTGGCCGGGCTGATCACCAGGTGCCCGGCGATCTCGTCGTTGGACATGCCGGCCGCCACCAGGGTCAGCACCTCCCGCTCCCGGGCGGTCAGCTCGCGCAGCGCCCGGGGGTCGGGGCGGCGGTGCTCCGGGCGGTTCGCGAACTCCTCGATCAGCCTCCGGGTCACGCTCGGCGCGAGCAGCGCGTCGCCCCCCGCCACCACGCGCAGGGCGCGCAGCAGCTCCACCGGGTCGGTGTCCTTGAGCAGGAAGCCGGACGCCCCGGCGCGCAGCGCCTCGAACACGTACTCGTCGACGTCGAAGGTGGTCAGCACGAGCACCCGGACGCCGGGCAGCTCGGCGCAGACCCGCCTGGTCGCGACGAGCCCGTCGACGCCGGGCATGCGGACGTCCATGACCACGACGTCCGGGCGGTGCTCGCGGGCCAGGCGCACGGCCTCCGCGCCGTCACCGGCCTCGCCGACCACCTCGAAACCGTCCTCGGTGTCCAGCAGCAGGCGGAAGCCCGCGCGCACCAGCGCCTGGTCGTCCGCCAGGACCACCCTGATCACCACGAACCCCCCACGGTAGGACTGCCCGCACGGCGAAGCCGCCGGCCGTCGGACCGGCCTCCAGCGTGCCGCCGAGCGCTTCGACGCGTTCCGCCATGCCCCGCAGCCCCTCGCCCGCGCCCTGCGGCGGCCGGACGGCGTCCCCGGGGTCGTCGTCGGTGACGGTCAGCTCCAGGACCCGGTCGCCGCGCCGGAACTCGACCACGACGGCGGTGGCGCCCGGCGCGTACCGCACCGCGTTGGTCAGCGCCTCCTGCACCACCCGGTACGCCGCCGCGCCGACGGGGGCGGGCACCTCGCCGGGGTCGCCGCGGACCACGGCCCCCGGCACGGGCGCCACCAGCTCGTCGAGCCGGTCGAGGCCGGGCACGGGCGCCGCGCCGCCGCCGGCGCGCAGGACGCCCAGGGTGGCGCGGAGGTCGTCCAGGGCGTGGCCGCTGGCCTCCTTGATGGCGCGGAGGGCCTTGACCGCCTCCTCGGGGCGGCGGTCGGCCACGTGCGCGGCGACACCGGCCTGCACGTTGATCATGGCGAGGCTGTGCGCGACCACGTCGTGCACCTCGCGGGCGATGCGCAGCCGCTCCTCCTCCACCTGGCGGCCCCGCTGCTCGGCGAGGCGGGTCCGGCCCAGCGAGAGGACGGCGGCGGCGGGCGCGGCGATCAGCGGCCCCCAGTGGCCGGTGACGTAGAACAGCCAGGTGGACGCCCCGGTGACCGCGACGACGGCGACGGGGAACCGCCTGCGCCACAGCAGCGGCGCGAACGTCGCCGCGAACCAGACCCACGCAGGCCACGACATGGGGCGACGGTACGGGACGGGTGCGGCGTCCGGCGTCGGCCCGGGAGCGGCCCCGGCGAGTACAACGACCGTCGTACTCCACCGCGGCGGGTGAACAAATCCACCCGGAGGGATTGCGGAGCTTGAACCGGTGCCCCGCATTGCGAAACTTTCCCGCCCATGAACCTCAGGAAGACCATCGCGGGGGTCACTGTCGCCCTCGGCAGCACCGCCGTCGCGCTCGGCCTGGGCGGCACGGCGCAGGCGGCCGACGTCGGCGTGGAGGCGCGACCGGACGTCGAGGCCGAGCCGGGCAGGGTGGCGAGGGTGGACGACGTGCTCCTCGTCGACACCAACGAGCTGGGCGAGCACGTGCGGCTGCTCAAGCCGCGCGACCTCGGCCCCAAGGGCATCTCCCGCCAGGTCCGCCAGGTCGTGCCGCCGCTGGCCGAGAAGGCCAGGCGCGACCTGCCCGTCGACCTCCGGGTCGAGGTGGACCACTGACCGGCTGACCGCGCGACGCGCCGGGCCCGCGCGGCCGGCCCGCGGCACCGGTGGGCGCCGCCGCCCGGCCCGACGCGCCCCGCGCACGTGGTCAGCTCCGGCCCCCGGGCCGGTCACGAGCCGGAACGGTCCCGGTCCCCTCCCCCTCGGGCCGGGACCGTTCCGACCTCCGTTCGAGCGGGCGCCCGGGTCGGCTGCCGAGGGCTCGCCGGGCGGGAGGTATCGGCCTGCGACCCGCGCCGCCCGCGCCGCGCCGCCCGACCCGCGCCGCGCCGCCCCGACCAGCGCCTAGCGCCCCACCGCGTACCCCTGGCCACCACGTGGGTTGGCGGCGGCCCTCAGCAGGCCGTCCCGGGCGTCGCGGGCCACCGCCGACATCCGGCCCAGCGCCCACGGCCCCGCGTCCACCACCTCGTGCCCGCGCTCGCGCAGCTCGTCGGCCCCGGTGAACCGCGACTCCACCACCACCTCGCCCGGCGTCCACGAGCGCGGGTAGAACGAGCTGGGGAACGCGTTGGTGTGCCACATCGGCGAGTCGATCGCGGCCTGGAGGTTCATCCCGCCGACGGTGTGCGCGAGCCAGAACCCGAGCTGCCACTGGTCCTGCTGGTCGCCGCCGGGCGTGCCGAACGCCATCGTGGGCAGCCCGTCGCACAGGGCGAGCGACGGGGACAGCGTGATCCGGGGCCGCTTGTTCGGCGCCAGCGAGTTCGGCAGGCCCTCGTCCAACCAGAACATCTGCGCCCGGCTGCCCAGGCAGAAGCCCAGCGACGGGATGGCGGGCGAGGACTGGAGCCAGCCGCCGGACGGGGTGGCCGAGACGAGGTTGCCCCAGCGGTCGACCACGTCGACGTGCACGGTGTCGCCCTTGACCGAGCCCGTGCGGGAGACGGTCGGCTCGCCGAGCGCGCCGCCCGGCTCGCCGTCCGGGGGCACCGGGCCGCGCCGCACGTGCGCCGGCAGCAGCGGTTCCGCGCCGAGGGGCGAGCCGGGGCGCAGGTCGAGCGAGGCCTGCTCGGTGACGAGCCCGCGCCGCTGCCCGGCGTACTCGCGGGACAGCAGCACGTCCAGCGGCACCTCGCCGTCGCCGTACCAGGCCTCCCGGTCCGCGAACGCCAGCTTCGCGCACTCCACCGCCAGGTGCACCGTCTCCGCGGTCGGCACGCCGTCGACGTAGGCCAGGCGGTCCGCGAAGCCCTCCAGCAGCAGCAACTGCTGGAGCAGCACGGGTCCCTGCGTCCACGCGCCGGGCTTCACCACGGTCCACGGGCCGACGTCCACCGACACCGCGTCCTCGTAGGAGGCCTCCCACGTGGCCATGTCCTCGCCGGTCAGCACGCCGGCGTGGTCGGCGCCCGAGTCGTCGCGGAAGGCCGTGCGGCAGAACTCGTCCACCCGCTCCGCGACGAAGCCCTGCGACCAGGCCCGCCGCGCGGCCTCGATCTGCGCCTCCCGGTCCGACCCGGCGTCCTCGGCCGCGGCCAGCAGCCGCTCCCACGTGTCGGCCAGGACCGGGTTGCGGAACCGCGCGCCGGCCGCGGGCGGCTTGCCTCCGGGCAGCCACAGCCGGGCGGAGGGCCCCCAGTGCTCGCGGAACAGGTCGGCGACCGTCGAGATGGTGAACGACACGCGCTCCAGCACCGGGAACCCGTCGCGCGCGTAGCCGATGGCGTAGCCGAGCACGTCGCGGAGCGGCTTGGTGCCGTAGTCGCGCAGCAGCGTCAGCCAGCCGTCCCACGCGCCGGGCACGGTGGCGGCGAGCAGGCCGCTGCCCGGCACGAGGTCCAGGCCGAGGCCCCGGTAGTGGGCGGTGGTCGCCCCGGCGGGCGACACGCCCTGCCCGCACAGCACGCGCGGCGACGTCTCGCCGGCCGCGGCGAACACCACCGGCACCTCGCCGCCGGGCCCGTTGAGGTGCGGTTCGACCACTTGCAGCACGAAGCCGGCGGCGACCGCGGCGTCGAAGGCGTTGCCGCCGTCCTCCAGGACGGCCATGCCCGCGCCGGAGGCGAGCCAGTGCGTGGAGGCGACCATGCCGTGCGTGCCCACGAGTTCCGGGCGGGTGGTGAACATGGCCGTCAACGTACGTCGGGTGAACCGGTTCTGTTACCCCCGCTAAGGAGGTTGTGTGCTGAAGATCTACTGAAGTCGATGATCACTCACGCTTCGGCGGCCGAGCCGGCCAACCCCGCGGTCGGGTGCTCCGGTCCGGGCTCCCGGCCCAGGCCGCGCAGCACCAGGCCGGCCCGGCGCAGGGCGTCCGGGTCCAGGTGGTTGCGGGTGTCCAGCACGGTCGACCCGGCCATCAGGGACGCGACCAGCACCCAGTCCAGGGTCCGGAACGCGGGCCACTCGGTGAGCAGCACCACCGCGTCCGCGTCGCGCACCGCCGCGTACGGGTCGTCCACGACGGTCATGCCCGGCAGGGGCCGGTCGACCTCGGGGTCGTGGGCGACCAGCTCGGCGCCCTCCAGCGCGAGCAGCTCGGCGACCGCCAGGGCGGGCGAGTCGCGCAGGTCGTTCGTGCCCGCCTTGAACGCCAGGCCGAGCACGCCGATCCGCGCGCCCACCAGCGAGCCGACCTCCCGGCGGACCTTGTCGACGACCCGCCGCTGCTGGCGGTGGTTGGTCTCGATGGTGGCCCTGAGCAGCTGGAAGTCGACGCCGACCGAGTCCGCGATCCGGACCATGGCGTGGGTGTCCTTGGGCAGGCACGAGCCGCCCCAGCCGGGACCGGGCGCGAGGAAGGACCGGCCGATGCGCCGGTCGCGGCCCATGCCCTCGGTGACCGCGGCGACGTCCGCGCCGACCAGCTCGCACAGCTCGGCGATCGCGTTGACGTAGGACAGCTTCATCGCCAGGAAGCAGTTGGCCGCGTACTTGACCAGCTCGGCGCTGGCCGCGTCCATCAGCACGGTGGGCGCGCCGAGCCGGGTGAACAGGGCGGCCACGCGCTCGGCCGCGCGCGGCGAGTCGGAGCCGACCACGATGCGGTCGGGGTGCAGGAAGTCGCGGACCGCGCTGCCCTCGCGCAGGAACTCGGGGTTCGACACGACCGCGACGTCCTCCCGGCCGAGCAGCCGGGCGACGCGGGTCGAGGTGCCCACCGGCACGGTGGACTTGCAGACCACCACCGCGCCGCGCGGGAGGACGTCGCGGATCTCCGCGGCCACGGCCTCCACCGCGCCCAGGTCCGCCGCGCCGCCCGCGCCCATGGGCGTCGGCAGGCAGAGGAACACGACCTCGGCGTCGGCCACGGCGTCCCGCGCGCCCACGACGAACGACAGCCGGCCCGCGGCCCGGCCCTCGGCGACCAGCTCGGCCAGTCCCGGTTCGAGGATGTCGACCTGACCGGCGCGCAGCCGGTTGACCTTCAGCGCGTCCACGTCGGCGCACTCGACCCGATGACCGAGGGAGGCGAGGCACGCCCCCGTCGTCAGGCCCACGTAACCCGTTCCCACGACCGCGATCCGCCGGACGAACATGGTGTTGACGGTGTCAGCTCCAGTTGACCGCGGGTCAAACGAGAGTTGTATGCGGAGAGTGAGATGGGTAGTCCCCCGGGTGTACTGGGAAACACCTCTCGCGGCGGACGCGGTCCCGCCGGGATCGGAGCAGTGTCTTCACCATGGAACTCGTCATGATCTCGCTGCTGTTCGTGGGGTTGGCGGTGCTCGCGGCCGTGCCCCTGGTCGCGTTGCTGCACCTCTCGGAGGACCGGGGGCTGAACGACCGTTAACCTCCTCCCCGTCTGGTGGACAGGGAGGGTGTGCATGGAGATCTCGGGTACCGCGGCGATCGTCACGGGTGGCGCGTCCGGGTTGGGCGCGGCGACGGCGAGGGCGCTGGCCGCGAGCGGTGCGGCCGTGTACGCGCTCGACCTGTCGGTCGAGGGTGCGCCGGTCGTCGACGGGGTGACCTACCTGACGGCGGACGTCACCTCGGAGGAGGACG
The DNA here is from genome assembly GCF_039527585.1 of Saccharothrix xinjiangensis. NCBI lineage: Bacteria > Bacillati > Actinomycetota > Actinomycetes > Pseudonocardiales > Pseudonocardiaceae > Saccharothrix > Saccharothrix xinjiangensis. The sequence goes on from NZ_BAAAKE010000001.1 coordinate 775,100, forward strand.
TCCAGGCCGCCGTCGACGCGGCCGCCGGGTCGGACCGGCCGCTGCGGGTCGTGGTGAACTGCGCGGGCATCGCCCCTTCGGCGCGGACCGTCGGCAAGGCGGGCGCGCACCCGCTCGACCTCTACCGCAAGGTGATCGACGTCAACCTGGTCGGCACGTTCAACGTGCTGCGGCTCGCGGCCGCGGCGATCGCGAGGACCGAGCCGCTCGCCGAGGGGCAGCGCGGCGTGGTGGTCAACACGGCGTCGATCGCGGCGTTCGACGGGCAGGTCGGGCAGGTCGCGTACGCGGCGTCCAAGGCGGCCGTGGCCGGCATGACGCTCCCGGCGGCGCGGGACCTGTCGTCGGTGGGCGTGCGGGTGATGACGATCGCGCCGGGCATCGTGGACACGCCGATGCTCGCGACCGTGTCGGAGGAGTTCCGGGCCGGCCTGGCGGCCGGCGTGCCGTTCCCGAAGCGGCTGGCGCTGCCGGAGGAGTACGCCTCGCTGGTCCTGTCGATCATCGGGCACGACTACCTGAACGGCGAGGTCATCCGCATGGACGGAGCCCTCCGCATGGCGCCGAGGTAATCCCCCCCACCCCCGCGAGGTCGCGTCGATCGTTCGCGCCTGATTTTCCGGCGATCACGCTCTTCGATCGCCGGAAAATCAGGCGCGAGCGGTCGACTCCAGGCGACCGAGCCGCCCCTGCGGAGCAGCGGCCATGTCACAGTGCAGCGGCCATGTCACAGATCTCCGGCGAACGGCAGGTCGTCCATCGCGTCCGAGGTCATCCACGTCCGCAGGGCGTGGGTGGCCCGGACGTCGTCCTCGTTGTAGACCAGCAGGCGGTCGCGCTGGAGCGGGTCGGGCGGGTTGCCGTCCATGCCCACCGCGTCGCGGTACCAGCGCATCGAGTTCTCGCCGCCCGCCTCGGGGTCCCGCCAGGTGAAGCCGGCCGCCGGGGCGATCGTCTTCAGGCCCTTGCCGTGGGCGCACAGGAACTGGTCCTGCACGATGCCGAACAGGTCGACCCAGGCGTCGGAGTGGATGAACTCCTTCACCTGGCCGGTGGTCGGGATGCCGGGGCGGCCCTTGAACCGGGCGGCCGAGCCGAGCAGCCAGCGGTTCTCGGCCAGCTCGTTGTAGCAGTAGGCGCGGAAGGTCAGGCCCCTGGCGCGGGCGCGCCGGCGCACGTCGGTGAGCCAGCCCCAGAACTCGGCGAACGAGCGGGCCTCGTCGTCGCACGGCAGCGGTTCCCAGGTGGCGAACGCCCGGTAGCCGGGCTCCTCGCCCACGTCGGCGCCGGACAGGAGGCAGCCCCACATGTAGGCGCCGAGGTCGCCGAAGCTCTCCATGTCGACGTCCACCTCCACGTCGGCGCGGGGGACGTCCATCTTCGACACGCGGCGCACCACGGCCAGGTCGCGCTGCCAGGCGCGGGCCAGGATCACCGCGTCCTGGTGGAGCATGCCGACCAGCGGGGTGACCGGTGCGCCCGGGTCCAGCTCGGCCAGCCGGTCGACGGTGGTGACGCCGGCCTTGCGCAGGGCGGCGGCGTCCTCGCCGCGCACGACGAGGCTGACGTCCCTCGCCTTACGCAGGTCCTCCTCGCAGACCGGCCACCAGGGGCAGCTGCGGCACTCGACGATGCGCGACGGCCTGGCCAGGGGTTCCGTGCCGGTGGCCGCCGCGGCGGCCACGGCCAGTCGGTCGGAGAAGCGCGAGTCGTACTCCGACAGGGCGGTGCGGCTGTTGGGCCAGGTGGGCGCCTCCAGGTCGTGCCAGACGACGACGTCGGCGTCCATGCCGATCACGCCGCCGGTCGCGCGGCCGCGCGCGGCGAACCCGGCCGCCTGGAGCTGGCGCTGGGCGTGGGCGAGGCGGAGCTGGTCGCGCGGCTGCGGGCGCACCTTGCGCAGCGGGTCGTTGCGGGCGCCGCCGGGCAGCGGGTGGGACAGGGGCGACGTGCGGGCGCCCTGGCCGGGGTCGCTGACCTTGTGCCGGACGACGAGGACCGGCACGTAACCGGTGGCCTCCTTGACCAGCAGGTCGATGCCGCCGCGCCGCCCTCCCAGCGGGTCGCGCGGCAGGGTGGCGCCCCAGATGAACGGGGCGCCGGCCCGCATGGCGGCGTCGGTCACCCGTTCGCGGTCCGCCGCGGGGACGTCCTGCGGGACCTCCACGAGGTCGGGGCCGACGAACCCGCCCAGCGCCGCGGCCACCGCCCGGCGGTGCTCGGCGGCGTCGGCCCGGCGCTGCTGGCCGGTGGGGTCGGGCGGCGGTTTGGGCAGGTCACGCGTTTCTGGATCGTGTTCGAGGTGCACCCGCCGCCGGCAACGAGTGACCACGCCGGCGTCGAGCAGCACCTGGGAAGTCACTGTTGCAGGGTAAGCCGCCGCTCGCGCGGTCGTCCGGCAACCTCTCTGAGTCGAGTCGATCTTTTTCGCGGACGGCTCTAGTGTTTGCGGCGAGGAGGTGCCGCCGTGGCTCGCGCGAAGGACAAGGGGTTCACCCCGAACAGGGCGAGGAACCTCGTGGGCGTGGCCAAGGTGCTGGCGCCCGCGCTGATCCCCGTGGTCGCGCCGATGGCGGCTCGGGCCGCCGCGCTGGTCAGCGACCGCTACGACCGCTACCGGGCGTCGCGGCTCGGGGTCCCGGTCGACCAGCTGACCAGGTACTCCGGGCGCGGCGCCGCCCTGCACGCCCGGATCGTGGGCTTCGACGAGGCGCTGGAGCAGGTGCGGGACGGCGACCGGGGCTACGTGGAGGCCACCGAGCGGCGGCTGGCGCAGCTGCTCGCGGCCGTGCGCGCCTCGGAGCGGATGCCCGCGCCCCGGCGCCGGGCCGCGCACCGCGCCGTGTCGGCCGACCTGGACGGGTTGGAGGCCGAGCTGCTCACACGCCTCGGCGTATGAGCCGCTCGACCAGGCGCAGGGCCTTCTCCTCCGGGTCCTGCGGCTGGAGGACCTCCTCGATGACCTCGGCGACCCGCTCCTCGCGCCGGATCAGCGGGTCGCTGCGCAGGTCGCGGGCCAGGGACGCGCACAGGCCGATCATCACCACCAGGAACGGCAGCGCGGCGATGATCGTCAGGTCCTGGAGGCCGGTGAGCCCGCTCGAACCGCCGACCAGCAGCATCACCGCGGCCACCGCGCCGGTCAGCACGCCCCAGAAGACCACGACCGCCTTGGCCGGGCGGATCGAGCCGCGCTGGGAGAGCGTGCCCATCACGACCGAGGCGGCGTCCGCGCCGGAAGCTGCCGTAGGCGATGGCCAGGCCGACCACCGCGTAGATCGCCCACGGGTGCACGGTCCAGTGGAGCAGCGTGGTGGCCATCGCGGTCTGGACGGCCGCGTCCGAGTTGGCCGGGACGGTGCCCGGCGGCGGTGACGCGAAGTGCGTCAGCGGCTCGTCGACCCCGTAGAACATCAGGCCGATGCCCATGCCCGCGCTGAACATCATGGCCACCCACGAGACCGTCCGGAACTCCGGCTCCTCGTCGTCGCGGCCGAGCGGGGATGCGACCGTAGCGGCTCACCGCGAGCCACAGCGCGAACACCACGAACCCGGACGCGGCCGGCACGAACGCCCAGCCCAGGTTGCCGATGACCCGGTTCAGGACCGTCCTCGCCGCCCGGCCCGGGGAGTCGGCGCCGAGGACGCCCCACCCGATGAACGCGAGCGCGACGGCGGCGGCCACCCCGAACACGACGCGGTCGGTGCGCCCGGGGTGGTCGGCCTTCGGCTCGCCCGGCGGGGTTTGACGGGCTGGTTCGCCGTGGAGTGCCACGACGGTCGTCCCACCACCGTTCGGCCCAGCTCAAACCCCCGAACGGCGGCAGGGGTTCACGCCGGCGCGCCCTCACCTCTTAGGCTCTGGGTCGTGACCAGACGGCCGGCCCCGACCCGCTTCGCGCGGGCCGTGCTGCTGTCCGTCACGTCCGCCGCGCTGAGCGTCACCGCGCACGGCCTCGCGGGCGGCCGGATCGCCGAGTTCGCGGGCGCGCTGCCGGTGACGCTGCTGATCGCGTTCGCGGGCACGTCGCTCGCCGAGCGCGGCCGCGGCCCGTGGTCGGTCCTGGCCGCGCTGGGGCTCGCCCAGGCCGCCCAGCACGCGCTGTTCAACCTCGGCCACCACGCCGGCGGGTCCGGCCACGGGTTCGACCCGGTGGCGATGACCACCGCGCACGCGGTCGCCGTGCTGCTGACCGGCCTGCTGCTGGTCCGCGCCGACGCCGCGCTGCGCGCGCTCGCCACGACCGCCTCCCGGCTGCTGCCGACGCCGCCCGCGGCGCTCGCCCCGGTGGGGCCGCCGCGTCCGCCGGCACCGGCCCCGGTGGTGGACCGGCTGGTGTCGGTGCTGCTCAGGCGCGTGCACGGCCGCCGCGGACCACCGCGGCCCCTGATCACCCGAGTCCCTTGAACCTCTGGTCATCAGGAGCGACAACTCCATGTCGAAGAACCGTTCCGCGCTCGCGAAGGCGAGCGCGGTGCTCGCCACCGCCGGATTCCTCGCGCTGGGCACCGCGGGCGTCGCGTCCGCGCACGTCACGGCGTCCACGCCCGCGCCCGCCAAGCAGGGCGGCTACAGCAAGGTGACCCTGCGGGTGCCCAACGAGCGCCCCGACGCGGGCACCGTGAAGCTCGAACTGACCCTGCCCGCCGAGCACCCGCTGGCCTCGGTCAGCACCAAGCCGGTCCCCGGCTGGAAGGTCGAGGCGGTCAAGGAGAAGCTGGCCAACCCGGTGGAGAACCACGGCCGCCAGGTGACCGAGGCCGTCCGCACGGTGATCTGGACCGCCGAGCCGGGCAACCGCATCGAGCCCGGCCAGTTCAACGAGTTCGACCTGTCCATCGGCCCGCTGCCGGACAGCACCGAGCAGCTCGTCCTGCCGACCAAGCAGACCTACGACAGCGGCGAGGTCGTGGACTGGAACGCGCCGCCGCCCGCCGAGGGCGCCGACGAGCCGGAGCGGCCCGCGCCGGTGCTGAACCTGGTCGCGTCCGGCGGTGACGACCACGGCGCCGCCGCCCCGTCCGCGGAGGAAGGCGGTCACGCCACCGCCGCCGGCGCGACCGACGGCACCGCACGCTGGCTGGGCGGCGCGGGCCTCGCGGTCGGCGCGCTCGGCCTCGGGCTCGGCGCGGGCGCCGTGCTGCGGTCCCGCCGCGCGGGCAAGCCGACGGCATGAGGCGCGTCGTCTCGCTGCTGCTGACCGGCCTGGTCGCGGGCGCGGTGGTGCTCGGCGCCGCCACGCCCGCGCTCGCGCACAACGTGCTGATCAGCAGCGACCCGAAGGACGGGTCGTCGGTGGCGGCCGGTCCGGCCGCGATCACGCTGACCTTCGACCAGCCGGTGACCGGCGGGGAGGGGTTCAACACGATCAGCGTCACCGGGCCGGAGGGCACGCGCTGGGAAGCGGACGGCGAGCCGACGATCCGGGACAACGTCGTCACGTTCCCGCTGCGCCCGCTGGGCCCGGCCGCCGAGTACGCGGTCAGCTACCGGATCCTGTCCGCCGACGGGCACCCGGTCAGCGGCTCGCTCAAGTTCACCCTCACCGAGGCCGGCGACGGCACCCCCGCGCCCGCCACGTCCACCGCCGCGCAGGACCAGGCGTCCGGCTCCGGCGGCGGCGTGCCCATCTGGGTGTGGATCGCGGGCGCCGTGGTGCTGCTCGCGGGCGGCGTGTTCTTCGCGCTGCGGGGTGGCGAACAGCGATGACCGTGAACCGGACCACCACCCCCGCGAACCGGTACTGGGTCGCCGGCGGGCTGCTCGCGGGCGGAGTCGTCGGCGTGCTGCTGGGTCTCGGCCTGTCGACCACCCCCGAGGTGGTCGGCGTCGCCGAGCCGGGGGCGGTGGTCCGGTTCGGCCACCCGGTCGTCCGGGTGCTGCTGGACCTGGCCGCGACGGTCGTGGTCGGGCTGTCGCTGCTGCCGAAGCTGCTGGGCTTCAGCCGGCCCGCCGTGACCGAGCCGGTGATGCGCCTGGCGCGACCGGCCGCCGTGGTCGCGGCGGCCGCGTGGGCGTTCACCGCGCTGCTGTCGATCGTCATCAGGGCGTACGAGACCAGGCCGGACACCGAGCTGACCATGCCGATGGTCGTGGACTACGTGCGGCGGGTCGGGGCCGGGCAGGGGCTGCTGTTCAGCGCGGTGTGCGCGCTGGTCTACCTGTGGATCGGCGTGCTGGCGGTCCGCAAGGGCGAGTCGGTGCCCGCCGAGCTGCGGATCCTGATCTCCATGTTCGGCCTGCTGCCGCTGCCGGTCACCGGCCACGCGTCGAACTGGAAGTACCACGACTACTCCATGATCTCGATGGAGCTGCACATCCTGGGCGCGGCCGCGTGGACCGGCGGCCTGGCCGCGCTGGTGGTCCTGGTGGCGCACCGGCGCGGGCTGCTGGCCGAGGCGCTGCCGAAGTTCTCCAAGCTGGCGACGGTGTCGCTGGTGCTGGTGTCGGTGACCGGGCTGTTCAACGGGATCCTGGAGCTGGCGCTCAACCCGGTGATCACCCTGCCGGGCTCCCTGTTCACCACGTCGTACGGGTTGGTGCTGGTGGGCAAGGTGGTGTGCGCGGCGGCGCTGGCGGCGCTGGGCGCGCACATCCGGTGGCGGCTGCTGCCCCACATCGCCCGGCACAAGCCGACGGCGGTGGTCGGGTGGGCGGCGTTCGAGCTGGCGGTGATGGGGGTGGCGTTCGGGCTGGCCGTGGTGCTGTCGCGGGCGCCGGTGGCCTGAGTCGGGTTACCTGTAGACGATCTTCGTGGCCGGGTCCAGGGCTTCCAGCCCCCGGTGCTCCTTGTCACAGCTGAGCACCAGGCGCTCCAACCGGAGGTTCGCCAGCGGGGTCAGGTCGCCGTTGAAGTTCAGGTTGGAGATGTCGAGTTCCGCCAGCTCGGCGAACTCGGCGAGCGGCGAGAGGTCCCGCAACGCCGAGACCTGGATCGTCATGCTGCGCAGCGGGAGCTCCCGGAACGACGCGATGTTCACCTTCGCGATTCCGATGACGTTGATCCAGCTGATTCCGGGGAATGCCTCCACGACGGCCTCCTCTCCGCCGCCTTTGTAACTCCACAGGATCTGGAGCCGGTGCACCTGTGGCATTTCGGCCAAGGTGCGCAGGACCCTCTCGTCGGCGTGGTGCAGGCACACGCTGCGGAGCGATTCGACCGCCGAGAGCGGGCGAAGGCTGTGCACTCGCCTCAACCGCCCCAGGGACAACTGCCCGATCGGGAGCCTGACGAGTGATCGCAGGTGGATGAAGCGCCTGGCATTGCTGATGATCACACTGGCGAGGTTGTCGTGTTCAGCCAGCGGACCGAGGTCCACCGTGCTGTCGTAACGCATCGAGAGTGAGATCTTGTGCAGCGCCGGGAGGCCTGACAGGAAGTGCAGGTCGACCAATTCCTCGTGCTGGCTGAATTCGACAGAGAGCCGGGTGAGGTGGCGGAACCGGGAGACGTGGGGGAGCAGGTGCCTCGACGTCAGGGTGAAATCCCCGCCGCACAGGGGTGAATCCGCCAGCACCTCCTCCGCGTAGCGCTCGGGTTCGAAGAACTGCGCGCCGCGCTCCACCTCCTCCTGCACCCCGTCGCGCGTGTCCCGGGCGTACCCGGCCGGCAACGGGATCGCCTCGGTCGCACCGGTCAGCGCGGCGGCCCGGACGGTCGCCGCCGCCTGGGCGTCGGACAGGCCGTCGAGGCTGGTGGGCAGGTGCCTCAACACCCGGTGGCCGATGGACGCAAGCGATTGCGTCTCGCGCAGGCTGCGCGGTGGGACGAGCTTGCCGTCGATCACCGCGTCGATCCGGGCACGCACGGCGGGATCGATGTCCCGCACGGTCTCCAGGCACGCGGCGGCGAGGAGCCGCAGGCGGCGGGCCCTGGTCGGTTCCGCCTCGGCGCGGTCCAGGATCCCGGTCAGGAGTTCGCTCGCCTGTTTCGCCGTGGCGTGGCCGCTCGCCATCACCGTGGTCTCCCACCAGTTGTCCAGGTAGGCGTGGGCGATCAGGGTGGACGTGTGGTGCTGCTGCACGGCTTCGTCGGCGGCGAGGTATTCCAGGAAGGTGCGGTGCACGAAGTCGACGCGGCCGGGCACGGGTTCCCGCAGCACGCCGCTGCGTTCGAGGAGGTGCTTGAACAGCACCCCCGGTTCCAGGTCGACGTCCGGCATCCCGGGAATTTTCCGGGAAATGTGCTCCAGCGCCTCCTCCGACCGGAACTCGACCCTGTTGGCCAGGGTGAGCCGCCAGGCCAGGTCGCGCAGCAGGACGCGCTTCTCCGTGTCACCCGGCAAACCGGCGATCCCGCGTTCGGCGTCGCGCAGGTGCAGCAGCATGGTCAGCGCCTTGGCGTACAAATCCATGCGGTCGCGCGGCAATTCCGAGCGGTAGGACAGGTTCAGCGCGCACAGCATCGCGCACAGCAGCGGGCCGGCCGCGAGTTCACGCAGGTGCGGACGTTCCAGCTGACCGCGCATCCGGCGTTCCGCGGGGCCGCCGGGCACCCCGGCCGCCTCGTGCCAGCGCTCGACGAAGGCGGTGGTGTTCGCCGGGTTCATCGGCTCCAGGGTGATGGTCGAGAACTCCTCGTCCTCCAGCCAGCGGCTGTCCGCCGCGGCGGTCCGCGACGTGACCACGACCCGCGCGTCCGGGAAGGTCTCCAGCAGCTCGCGCAGCCACACCTTCACCACCCGGCGGCGCGCGGCCGGCACCTCGTCCACGCCGTCGACCAGCAGCATCGCCCCGCCCGCGCGCAGGAGGCGGTGGACCCAGCCCCTCGGGGCCAGGTCGGCGACCGGGGCGGCGCAGTGGCCGGGGAAGCCCTCGGGTCCGGGCAGGTCGCCCTCGGCGTAGCTGCGCAGGCGCACCACGAACGGGACGAGGTCGTTCCACTCGGCGAGCGACCCGCCGAGCTGCCCCCGCGCGGCCCGGACCGCCAGCCAGTGCAGCAGGGTGGTCTTGCCCGAGCCCGCCTCGCCCCGGAGCAGGACCCGCGACCGGTCCCGGATGGCCGCCTCGACCGGGACGCCCTCGGCCTCGCGGTTCGGCTGCCGGTCCAGCCAGAGCACCGGGCGCGCGTGCCGCCTCTCCTTCGTCTGGTCGGACACGCTCAGGCTCAGGTAGGCGACGGTCAGGGCCAGCTTCGGCTGCTCGTCGCCCGGCAGGCCGAGCAGTTCGAGGCGGTCGAGGGTGGTGGCCACGTGGCGCAGGTACTCGGCCCGGAACTCCTCGTCCCGGTTGGCGCCGGCGGGCGCGTAGAGGCTGCCCGTGGGTGTGCGGGCGAGCAGCCGGTCGAGCTGGTCGGACTGCGCGGACAGCCGACCCAGCACCTCGACCAGCGCCGCCGGCTGGAACGACGGCAGGTGGCGGACCACCTGGACCAGGTGCCGGCACGCCTGGTCCAGCGCCAGCTCGTGGAGGCGCCCGGCCCGTTCCGACAGCAGGCCGGCACGGTCCGGGAACTGGCGGCGGACCTGCCTGGCCAGCGCCTCGGGGTCGGCGTCGGCCGCCAGGAGGGCCCGGTCGGACAGGTCGACCTCCTCCAGCACGTCGACCACGGCCTGGACGGCGGCCTCGGCCTCGTGCTCCGGCAGGTCCGCGAAGCGCTGCGCGATCACCGGCGCGAGCTGCTCGGCCACCTGGTTGCCGATGCGCTCGACCAGGTTCTCCAGCTTGCGCTGCCGCAACGGCCCCTTCAGCTCGGCCTGGGCCAGCTCGGCCAGCGAGGCGGTGCGCTCGAAGGTGGTCTTCCGGCGCCGCAACCACGCCTTCGCGGCGTGGGAAAGGTGGTCTTCCGGCGCCGCAACCACGCCTTCGCGGCGTGGGAGGCGATGGTCGAACCCAACCGCAGCGCGGCGCTCTCGCTGATCACCGCCCACCGATACCGCACCAGCTGACCAGGCACAACGCAAAAATGTCGGACCTCGGTGGTTCAGTCGCCCCATGGCTGGACGACCGATCCTCGTACTGGGCGCCACCGGCTCGACAGGCCGCCGGGTGGCCGCGCGGCTCACCGAAGCGGGCCACCCGGTGCGCCGGGCCTCCCGGCACGGCGACGTGCGCTTCGACTGGACCGACCGCGCGACCTGGGCGCCCGCGCTGGAGGGCGTCGAGCGCGTGTACCTGATGGCGCCGCACGAGCTGCCCGTTGAACCGGACTTCGTGCACGAGGCCGTCGACCGTGGCGTCCGGCGGCTCGTGCTGCTGTCCAGCCGGGGCATCGAGGAGATGCGGGACGAGCGGCTGCTGGCGGCCGAGGCGCTGGTCGCGGGCTCCGGCGCGGACTGGACCGTCGTGCGGCCGGACTGGTTCAACCAGAACTTCGACGAGGGCTTCTTCCGGTCCTCGGTCGTGGCGGGCGAGCTGGTGCTGCCGGTGGGCGACCAGGTGCAGGGGTTCGTGGACGCCGACGACATCGCGGCGGTGGCGGTGCGCGCCCTGACCGAGGACGGGCACGAGGGCCGCACCTACGAGTTGAGCGGGCCGGAGGCGCTGGCGTTCCCGGCGGCGCTGCGGACGATCACCGAGGTCAGCGGGCGCGCGGTGGTGTTCCGGGGCACGGCGGACGACTACCGGGCGGTGGTGCCGGCCGAGGTCGCGGACGCGCAGATCTCGGCGTGGGAGGCGCTGGGCGACTCGGAGCTGACCGACGCCGTCGAGCGGGTCACCGGCCGGCCGCCGAAGAGCTTCCGGCGGTACGTGGAGCAGGCGTGGGAAGGGGGCGCGTGGCGGGATCAGCGCGGATGAGGGGTGAGGCGGGGTGGCCAGGCCGGCAGGCCGGGCGGTGCCGGCGAACCGGGCGGTGCCGGTGTCAGCAGGCGTGGTGCCGTCAGCCGATCGGGGCGCTCAGTGCCGCCGCGTCGGCGAGTGGTCCGTTCAGCGCGCCGAACTGCGCCGAAAGACCTAGTCGGCGATCAGTCGCCGTGAAGGGTTCGCGCGGAGTTCGGTGAGCTGGGTCACGGCGTGGCGGCCGCGGCGGTCCAGTTCGGCGGCGTCGATCCAGCCGTTGGCGAAGTAGCGGTAGTCCTGGGCGAGCTTGACCAGCTCGGCCAGGTAGTCGGCCGAGCGGCGGCGGCGCTCCTCGTCGAACGAGGCGAGCAGCGGCAGCTGGGTGTCGACGACCTCGTCGATCATGCGGGCGGCCTTGAGGGCCCGCCTCGCGCGCCGGCGCTTCACCACCGTCAGGTTTCCGACCACGTCGCCCCCCGTCCCGCAATCCCGTCGTTGCCTTGGTCGCAACACGAGCCGCGAGCGTTACCGGTTCGTTCCCCCACGCCCCGACCTTCAGCGGTATGGCGTCCAGGGGGTCGTGGTGTCGCCCCGGCGCAACGCCCTGAGCCGGGACTTCAGCTCCGGGGCCACGTCCGGGTGACTGCGCATGATCGGCAGCACGCTCGTGGTCAGCTTCAGCTCCCTGACCTCGCGCAACACCGGGAACCCGACCCACCGGACGACGTCGAAGCCGTACTCGTCGGCCAGCTGCCGGTACCACTCGCCGGGGTGCCCGAAGCGGGCCACGCCGACCGGCAGGGTGCTCAGGTCCCACTCGCGCGGACCGATGCTGGTGGAGTCGAAGTCGCAGATCACCGGCCCGGACGGGCTGGGGATGAGGTTGCCCAGGTGCGCGTCGCCGTGCAGCACGCCCTGGGGCAGCGCCGTGCGCAGGTCGACCAGGCGGTCCTCCAGCTCGGCGACCCGCTCCTCCAGGAACCGGCGGTCGTCGTCGGCCAGCTCCTCGGCGTCGGCGATGCGCCTGCGCACGTCGTCCAGCGGCGTCCACCGCGGCAGGTCGAACCCGGGTTCGGGCAGCGCGTGCACCTGGCGCAGCACCCGTCCCAGGTCGCGGCCGTCGACGGGGCGGCCGGACGCGGGCACGGCGTGCCAGACGGTGGCCAGGTGCCTGCCGACGGCCAGCGGCTGGCGGACGTCCTCGACCAGCCGCACCGCGGGCACGTCGTGGGCCGCGAGCCACCGCGCGACCTCGACCACCTTGTGCGCGCGGTGGCGCAGGTTCATCGACCCGACGATCCGCACCACGACCCGGTCGCGCGGCAGCTCGAACACCGCGTTGCTGGTGAACTTGACCAGCCGCGCGTCCCGGTGCGCCAGGCCGAGCCGGTCGCACAGCCGCCGCAGCACGTCCGTCAGCGCGGCGTGGGTGAACCTGCCGTCCAGGACCGCGTGCCGCGGTTCAGGCAGCGCTGTCGCTGCCGGTGAACCGGACGACGCGTTCGGCCAGCTCACGGGCATTGGGGTTGTTCCGCCGCTTCTCGGCCTCGCGCAGGAGGGGCTTCATCCGGTCCTTGGTCCGCACGGACTTGAGCCCTTCGGACAGCTCGATGGCCTGCCTGCCGAGGCGCGCGCCGTGGTCGATGTCGCCGTCGAGCAGGTGGTTGATCGACAGCGACGTGAGGTTGAACGACCGGCTGCGGCTCATGTCCTCGCCGTAGCCGCTGATTGCCTTGGTCAGGGCGGGGATCGCGGTGCGGGTGTACTTCTTCGCGTCGACCATCTGCGCCAGCTCGGTGTGGACCGTGCCGATCATCGCGGAGAGGTCGTTGGCGTCGAAGAACTTGGCCCAGGCGGGCGCCTCGGCGATGTTGGCGCGGGCGAACTCGTCGCGCGCCCGGCCGAGCAGCTTGATCGCCTGGTCGTCGGAGCCCATCTTCGCGTAGGCCCACGCCTCGTTGGCGCACAGGATGCCCACCGCCAGCTCCGAGCCGGAGTTCTGCGCGGCCAGCTGGCCGAGCTGGAACACCTTCAGCGCGTCGTCCGGCGCGTCCTGGTGCAGGTAGACGCGGCCCATCCGGTAGAGGATGTTGGCGACCAGCTCTTCCTTCTTGCCCTGCTTGGCGAGCCCGAGCGCCTGGCCGAAGTGGTTGCGGGCCGAGTCGTACAGACCGGTGTCGAAGGACGTCCAGCCGGCGAGGTTGTGCAGGTCGGCGAGGGCGACGTAGAGGCGCTCCTTGACCAGTTCCGTGGCGTTGGCGCCGAGCATCTGCTGGCCCCACGAGAGCTGGGCGACCACGGCGTCGCGGCACGAGCCGCCGCCGTACTGGTAGTCGAGCGTGCGCAGGGCCCGCGTGGCGGCCTCCACCTGCCGGACGTCGGTCATGCCGATGCGGCCGGGGGCCGGTGTCTGCGCGGGCGATGAAGCCCAAGACCCGGAGTCCGTACCGAACACGGCCGCGCCCACGGTGATGGCGGCGGCGTGCGCGAGGAACTTCCTTCGCTTCACCGACTCGTCCTCCTCAGAATGGGGTGAGTCCGCCGTGGCGGCCACCCGCACTGCCGTGGCCTCGTCGTAAGCGAGGCCCATGTACCCCCTGGGGACGCCCAGGCCCTGGGCGATCCGCGCGAGGACGTCGTAGGCCATGACCTGACGTCCCTTGAGGATCTCCGAGACCTCGGACTGCGACTGGCCCGTCAGCGCCGCGATCTGGCGCTGTGACACGCCGTGCCGGCGGAGCAGCCGGTAGACCGTGCTGATCTCGCGCCTGGCCAGCGCGTCCCTCATCTCCTGCTGGTCCCAGACGTCTGGTGTAACAGGAGAACTCGGCGAACCGATGGTGTTCAATTGCGCCCCCTCACAGTCCTTTGGGCGTCAACGGCAGAGTAGGGGACTCCCCCAACCGCGAGAAGTACCGATCGGCGAGGCTGATCGGCCCTGCCGAACTCCGCTGACCGTTCACCGTGGAACGGCCACCGGCCAGCGCTGTGACGTCCCGATCCGGCGTGAATCATCGCAATCTGGGTTCCGGTAAGCGAGCGAGCACGGAGAGGAAACGTCGTGGAGCTGGTCGAGCGGGAGAGGGCCACCACAGGTCGATCCGCGCGTGCCGCCACCGCGACCGCTCCGACGTCCGTCCAGGGGCCGACCGACCTCGGCTCCGGGTGGCGTGGCACGACCGGGCAACGTCACTGGTGGCGGGTTCGTTGCAGTGACGTGGTCGACCGGGAGCGCTGCCTCACCGTGATGGTCGACCGGGACCGCGTGGTCCTGGTCGGTCCTCCCGGCGAGACGGCGGTGCTGTCGGCCGATCAACTCGTACAGCTCAGGGCCGCGCTGCGCGAGGCCGCCGAGCAGGCGGAAAGGTGACGGTGACGTTTCGGTGGACGAGATCCTCGGACAAGTTCTTCGCAACGCGGTGTGGGAGCGCCTGGACCTGCTCACCGAGCTGGCCAACGAGGCCGACGCCCCGTCCCTCCTGTCGGTGGCCCGGTCCGAGCTGCCCCGGCTGACCGAGGGGTGGCGGGCCCTGCTCGCCGCGCACGAACCGGACGAGAAGGGCAACTGCCCCGAGTGCTCCGGGCGGTGGCGGCAGCAGAAGAGCCCCTGCTCGGTGTGGCGCGCCGCGTACGAACACCTGGTCGCGGGCGGTTTGGCCCCGCGACCGGCTCGGCACCTCCGCTCGGCGCCGGTGACGCCTCCTGTCACCCGGTCGCGCCGCGGGGTGGTCGCCCGAGCCCACTGACGGGCGGTCCCGACCTGTCGTTCCCCCGACGCGACCAGGTCGAGCACCCGCCTACTGGCCGGCGGTCCGGGACGTGCGAACCCCCGACCGCGACGAACGGACCGCCGGCCAGCCGAAACAACTCAACAGACATCCGCGGGCCGGTGTCGTGCACACCTTCCCTCCCCGACCGGCACTGGTCCGCGGGCACCACGTCGGCCCCGATGTCCGCACCTCCCGCGCGGGCATCGGGCCCGGTTCCACTCCCGGGGCGCCGCCCCTGCCCGGTTCACCCCTCGCGAATTTTCGGTTTCGCTGCGACGAGCGACCGTTTTCGAGCGACGGGCGGTCACGGGCTCCCGCGATGCGGGAGAGCTAGCGGCGCGTGCCGGTGCGCCAGGCCAGGTACGACGTCAGGCCGGGGAACAGCCGCCCGCCCACCTCGAACGCCCTCAGCTGCCACGGGAAGACCACCTCGTCGCGCCCCCGCTCGACCGCCCGCGCGATCCGCGCCGCCACCTGCTCGGGTGACACGGTCGGGATGAGCCGGGCGACGACCGGGATGCGCTCCTCCGCACCGGGGTTGTTGGCGAAGTACCGGCTGCTGACCTTGCCGGGGATCACCTCGGTCACGCCGACGCCCGTGCCGCGCAGGTCGAGCCGGAGCGCGGCGGTGAGCCCGCGCAGGGCGTAGCGGGACGCGGCGTAGCCGGTGGCGCCGGGGATCGGCAGCCGGGACACCGGCGAGTTCACCATGACGACCCGACCGCTGCCCCGCGCCCGCATCCCGGGCAGGAAAGCCCTGGTCAGGTGCAGTGCCGCGCCGAACGGGAGGGCGATCATGCCGGCCAGTTCGGCGGGCGGGGTGTCGTCGAGGAACAGCCACCGGCCGACACCCGCGTTGTTGACCAGCACGTCGGGCGGGCCGTGCTCGCGCAGGACCCGTGCGACGAGCGCGTCGATCTGGTCGGCGTCCGCGAGGTCGGCGGGCAGCGCGACGGCACGGCCGCCGATCGCGGTGATCCGCTCGACCTGCTCGTCGAGCGCTTCGGCGCCGCGGGCCACGAGCAGTGCAACCGAACCGCGCCTCGCGAGCGTCCGGGCGGTCGCGAGGCCGATGCCCTGCGACGCGCCCGTCACCAGGACGGTCCTGCCGGTCAACCCCACGCCCGTCCCCCTCACGACACCGACCGGACCCGGGTCACGAAGGCGGCCGCGCACAGCGTGGCGACCGCCGAGGCCGCGAACAAGCCGCGGTAGCCGCCGAGCGCGCCCAGGATCGCGGTGGCCAGCAGCGGGGCCAGGACCTGCGGCAGCGCGTTCGCGATGTTGAGCACGCCGAGGTCCTTGGCCCGGTCGGTCGCGGCCGGCAGCACCTGGGTGAGCAGGGCCAGCGCGACCGCCCAGTACCCGCCGAACCCGACGCCGAGCAGCGGCGCGGCGACCAGCGCCGCCGCCCACGTCGGCCAGGCGGCCAGCAGCAGGGCCGCCACCGCCATCGCGCCGGCCGACACCAGCACGTAGGGCCGGCGGCGGCCGGTGCGGTCCGAGTGCGCGCCGAACCACCACGCACCCGCGGCCAGCGCGACGCCGTAGAGCAGCATCAGCACCAGCAGGCCGTCCTCGGGCGACGGGTGGCGCACCACGTCGTCGAGGAAGTACAGCAGGTAGAGGGTGCCGAACGCGTTCCCGAGGTTGATCATGAAGTGCGCGCACCACGCCCACGCGAAGTCCGGGTGCGCGCGCGGTGAGACCCACAGCTCGCGCCACCGCAGCGGTGGCCGCCGGTCGGCAGGCAGCCGCACGTCCGGCGTGACCAGCACGAACGCGAGCGCGCCGACCACCACGACCGCGGCGCACGCCAGGTAGCCCGCGCCCAGGCCGGTGACCAGCGCGGTCACCACGACCGCGCCCAGCACGGTGCCGAGCATCTGCGAGACGCCGACCAGCCCGCCGACCTTCGCCCGCTGCCGCACCGGCACCCGGTCCGGCACGGCGGAGGTCAGCGACGCGAGCATCCCGTTCAGGCCCGCCTGCACCAGGCACCACCCGAGCGCCACCGCCGCGACCGACGACGCCGAGGCCAGCACGACCAGGCCCGCCGCGCCGACCAGCGCGCCGGCCAGCGTCCAGGGGTGCCGCCTGCCGAACCGGGACGTGGTGCGGTCCGACGCGAGGCCGACCAGCGGGTTCGCCACCAGCGCCGCCACCGCGCCCACGCCGGTGACCAGCCCGAACACCGCCTCCTTGGCCCCGGCGTCGAGCAGTTCGGCCTGGCGCGGCAGCAGCACCTGGATCGGCGCGTAGATCGCGAGCCACAACCCGAGGTTGGCCAGGAACAGCAGCGCCATCCAGGGCCGGCGGACGGGGGCGACCGGTTCGGCCAACGCCTCGGTGCTCACCGCCGGATCCGATCGCGGTACCACCCGAAGGAGGCTCGCGGGGTGCGTTCCTGGGTCTCGTGGTCGACGTGGACCAGGCCGAACCGCTGCGAGTACCCGGAGTCCCACTCGAAGTTGTCCATCAGCGACCACGTGAAGTAGCCGCGCACGCCGGCCTCCAGCGCGGCGTCGACGTGCCCCTCCAGGTACGCGATCCGCTCGGTGTCCTCGATCGAGTGCTCGTAGCTGCACCCGCTCTCGGTCACGTAGACAGGAGGCAAGTCGACAAAGCGATTCCGCAACAAAGTGATCATCTCGGTGAGCCCCGAGGGCACCACCGGCCACCCGAACCCGGTCCGCGGGTACCCGGTGACGTCCACCAGCTCGAACGGCAGCGGGTTGCCCTCGGAGGGCGCCCGCACCCGCGTGGGGTTGTAGTAGTTCACCCCGTAGAAGTCGAGCGGCGCGGACGTCACCCCCAGGTCGCCGTCCCGCACGGGCATCAGCTCCGCGAGCCACGCGGGGTAGCGGCCGGCCAGCAGCGGGTCGGCGAACAGCCAGTTGTGCAGGTCGGAGTAGGCCTCGACGGCGGGCCCGTCGCCCCAGACCGGCGTGTGGTTGTTGGCCGTGCCCACGGCGCGCGCGCCGGTGGCGCGCAGGGCGGCCACGGCCAGCCCGTGCCCCAGGTTGAGGTGGTGCGCGGCGGGCAGCGCGTCGAACAGCAGCGCCTTGCCCGGCGCGTGCTGCCCGGTGGCGTAGCCCAGCAGGGTGACCATGGCCGGTTCGTTGACCGGGATCCACATCGCCACCCGGTCGGCCAGCCGCTCGCCGACCGCGGTCGCGAAGTCGGCGAACCGCCCGGTCGTGCCCCGCGCCAACCACCCGCCCGCCTCCTCGACCTCGACCGGCGTGTCCCAGTGGTACAGCGTGGCCACGGGCGCGATGCCCGCCGCCAGCAGCTCGTCCACCAGCCGGTCGTAGAACCCCAGGTCACCGGCCAGCACTCGGGGCCAGGAGATCGAGAACCGGTACGCGCCGACGCCCAGCGACCGCATGAGCGCGACGTCCTCGCGGTAGCGGTGGTAGTGGTCGCAGGCCACCGAGGCGTCCTGGCCCCCGAACGCGGGGAACGAGTCCCACACCGACGGCCGCCTGCCCGCCGCGGTGAACGCGCCCTCGACCTGGAACGCCGACGTCGACACACCCCACAGGAACTCGTCGGGCAGGGTCACGCGCGCCTCCCAAACATGAAAGTGATTCGGATCGTAGGCGTGTTGCGGCGTGAAGTGAAGTGCGCGAGGCCCGAAGCGGGCACTATGGAATCCCGTAGTCCATCCCGCAGGAGTCGCCGTGACCAGTACGACCCCGCTGCGCCGCCAGCCGGTGCAGCAGCGCAGCGCCAAGCGCGTCGAGCGCATGCTCGAAGCCTGCGCCCAGCTCATCGAGGAGGTCGGCTACGACGGGGTTACCACGACGTTGATCGCCGAACGCGCGGGTGTCGCGGTCGGCTCGCTGTACCAGTTCTTCCCGGACAAGCGGGCCGTCGTGCAGGCGCTGACCCTGCGCAACCTGGAGAAGTTCATCCAGACGGTGGACGGGCGCTTCGGCTCGACCACGCTGGAGCACTGGTGGGACGCCGTCGACTCGATCTTCGACGTCTACGTCCAGATGCACCGCGAGGTGCCCGCGTTCTCCCGGCTGCACTTCGGCGACGTGGTCGACATGCGGCTGCTGGACGACCGCCGCGACAACAACACCGTCATCTCCGACCGCATCGCCGAGATGATCTCGGCGAAGTTCGAGATCCCGTTCGACGAGATCCAGCTGCCGATCTCCATCGCGGTCGAGGCCGCGGACGGCGTGCTGAACCTGGCGTTCCGCCGGGACGCCGCGGGCGACCAGCGGATCCTGGACGAGGCCAAGACCATGGTCCGGGGCTACCTGTCGACCCGGATGCCCGACTAGCCGAAGCACCGCCCCTCGCCGCGGTAGGTGGGCACGGTCCGCTCGACCACACCGCCGCGCACGAGGTGGTAGTGGGTGAAGCGCTCGGCCAGCTCGCCCGCCTTGGCGTGCCGCAGCCACACCCGGTCCCCGGGGCGCAGCGAGTCGGCCGCCCGGCCCACCACCGGGGTCTGCACCTCGCCCGCGCCCTCCAGCGGCAGCAGCTTCAGCCCCACCGGCAGGTACGGGGTGGGCTGGCGGTCCGCGGTCGCCGTGCCCGACGCGACGTAGCCGCCCGCGAACAGCGTGGCCACGCCGGCCGCCGGCCTGCGCACCACGGGCAGCGCGAACAGCGCCGCGGGCCGTGGCCGGAACCCCCGGTACCCGTCGAACAGCGTCGGCCCGATCAGCCCCGACCCGGCGGCCAGCTCGGTCACCGCGGGGTCCGCGGCCGTGACCTCCAGGCTGCCCGTGCCGCCGCCGTTGACGAACTCCAGGTCGGCGACCAGGCGCACCGCGCGCACCGCCGCAGAGCGCCGCTCGACCAGCTCGTCGACCGAGCGCCGCTGCATCCACCGCAGCACCGCGCCGCGCACCGGCTTGCCCGGCGGCCGGTCGCCGAGCCCGGCGACCTGGCCCTCGTAGGCCATCACCCCGACCAGCCGGAACCCCTTCCGCCGCACGATCTCGCGGGCCAGCCCGCCCGCGTCGCGCGCGGTGTGCACGGGCGAGCGGCGCGGCCCGACGTGCAGGCCCGGCAGCGGTCGCCAGGACACGTCCAGCTCCAGGCAGACCCGGATCTCGGGGTGCCCCGCGCCCAGCGCGGCCCGCACGACGTCCAGGTGCTCGACCGAGTCCACCACCACGCTGACCCGCGCCCGCGCCCGGTCGTCCGCGGCCAGCCGCCGCAGCGCCTCGACGTCCACGGTCGGGTAGGCGACCAGCAGGTCGTCGCACAGGTCCTCGTCCGACAGCCACAGCGCCTCGGCCAGCGAGTAGCACATCACCCCCTCGTACCCGGGCCGCGCGAGCACCCGCTCCAGCAGGGCGCGCACCCGCACCGACTTGCTGGCCACCCGGATGGGGCGGCCGCCGGCGCGGCGCACGAGGTCGTCCGCGTTGTGGTCGAAGGCGTCCAGGTCCACGACCGCGAACGGCGGGTCGAACCCCTTGGTCGCGGTGTCAAAGGACGTGCGCATGGACCCACCGTACTTGAAAGGTGAAAGCCATTCACCTACGGTGACAACCCGGAGGTGGGACTTGGGGACACCGTGGACCAACTGGGCGCGCACGGCGTCCGCCGACCCGCACCGCGTGGAGCGCCCGGCGAGCCGGGACGAGCTGGCCGAGGTGGTCGCGGGGGCGTCCGCCGTGCGCCCCCGCGGCAGCGGGCACTCGTTCACCGCCATCGCGGTGGCGCCCGGCGTCGCCGTGGACCTGACCGGGTGGACCGGCGTCACCGACGTGTCCGGCGACCTCGTCACGGTCCGCTCGGGCACCACGCTCCGGCAGCTCAACGCCCTGCTCGACCACCTCGGCCTGGCCCTGCCCAACCTCGGCGACATCGACGCCCAGACCGTCGCGGGCGCCATCTCCACCGGCACCCACGGCACCGGCGCGGCGCTGGGCGGCCTGGCCACCCAGGTGACCGCGCTCGAACTCGTGCTGGCGGACGGCACGATCGCCACCTGCTCCGCCGAGCACGACCCCGACCTCTTCCACGCCGCCCGCGTCGGCCTGGGCGCGCTGGGCGTGATCAGCACCATCACCCTGCGCTGCGTGCCCGCCTTCGTGCTGCACGCCCGCGAGTCGCCCGCCCGCCTCGACGCCGTCCTGGAGGAGTTCGACCACCTCACGGCCACCGAGGACCACGTGGAGTTCCACTGGTTCCCGCACGCCGACCGGGTGATCCTCAAGCGCAACAACCGCACGGACGAGCCCGCCGCGCCCCTCTCCGCGGCCCGCCGCTTCTACGAGTACGAGGTCGTGGAGAACGGCGCGTTCGGCCTGGTCTGCCGCCTGGCGAAGGCCGTGCCCGCCACGACCCGGACCCTCAACCGCCTCTGCGGCGCGGTGGTCTCCGAACGCGTCTACCGGGACGTCTCCCACCGCGTGTTCGTCACGCCACGCCGCGTCCGCTTCGTCGAGGCCGAGTACGCCGTGCCCCGGGCCGCGCTGCACGACGTGCTGCGCGAGCTGCGGGCCCTCGTGCCGCGCCTGGACCACGGCGTGATCGTGCCGGTCGAGGTCCGGGTCGCCCGCGCCGACGACATCTGGCTGTCCACCGCGCACGAGCGCGACACCGCCTACGTCGCCGTCCACCAGTACCTGGGCATGCCGCACCGGCAGTACTTCGACGCGTTCGAGCGGATCGCGAACGCCGCCGGCGGCCGCCCCCACTGGGGCAAGCTGCACTCCCTCACCGCCGACGCCCTGCGCGAGCGCTACCCGCGCTTCGACGACTTCCGCCGCGTCCGGGACCGGCTGGACCCCACCGGCAAGTTCGGCAACGACCACCTGCTCCGGGTGCTCGGCCAGGTGCGGGCGCCCGACTAGGGCGCGTACCCGAGCAGGGCGCGTCCGGCTAGAACGCGTCCGCGACCGGGACGTCCCCGGAGACCAGCTCGTAGGTGCGCCGCACCGTGCCCGGCCGGTCGAGGATCGCCACCACCACCGCGGCCACGTCGCCGCGCGGCACGTCGCCCCGCAGGGGACCCTCGGACAGCTCCACCAACCCGGTGGGCTCCTCGTCGGTCAGCCGGCCGGGGCGCAGGATCGTCCAGTCGAGGTCCCGCTCGCGCAGGTCGTCCTCCGCGGCGCCCTTCGCCCTGAGGTAGGCGTCGAACACCTCGTCACCCGTCGTCCGCCCGATGCCGGTGCTGCTGATCTGCACGAACCGCCGCACACCGGCCCGCTCCGCGGCGTCGGCCAGCAACGCCGAGGCGGCCCGGTCGACGGTGTCCTTGCGCGCCAACCCGCTGCCCGGTCCCGCGCCGGCGGCGAACAGCACCGCGTCCGCGCCCGCCAGGTGCTCGGCGACCGAAGCGGCGTCCGCCGCCTCCAGGTCGCACAGCGCGGGATCACCACCCGCGGCCCGCACGTCGTCGAAGTGGTCGGGGTTGCGCACCAGCGCCGTGGCCCCGTCACCCCGCGCGGCCAACAGCCGCTGCGCCGACAGCGCGATCTTGCCGTGCCCTCCCGCGATCACCACCCGCATGGTGACGACCGTAGATCAGGACGCGGTCGCCAGCACCTGCTCGTAGACCAGTTCATTCACCCACCGGGTGATGGCGGTGTCCTCGACGGGCACCGTCTCGTTGCGGCCGGCCACGTCCGTGGACAGGTTCAGCTCGTCGTCGGCGAGCAGGACCGACACACCGTGGCGCCGCACCCGCGGCAGGCAGTTGGCCAGGTAGTCGTGGGTGAGCGCGACCGAGCTCGGCAGCACCGCCGCGGCGTTGCCGAACCGGGCGAACGGCACCGCCGAGGCCAGCGCGGTCCGCCAGTGGCGGGCCACCGCCAGCACGCCGACGATCCGCACCGCCGACGGCGGCACCCGACCGTCCATCTCCGGCCACACCCAGGTGGACACCGTGGTGCGGTCCGACTCGGGACCCGCGCCCACGCACAGCCGCTCGGCGTGCGCGTCGGCCATCAGCTCGGCCACCACGATCACCCGGCGACCCATGAGGACCATCTCCGGCAGCACCACGCCGTGCCAGCCGAGGCGGACCGCCGCCGAGGCGGCCAGCTCCTCCGCGGAGCCGGGCAGTTCGGGAACCGGGATCGCGGTGGCCGACAGCGTCCGGGCGTCGTCGGTGTCCGCGATCCGTGCTGGGGTGCTGCTCACGCCAGGGCCTCCTCGGCAACCACGGCGGATGCCCGCCGCGTTTCGACTCGTGCTCTGGACAAGGCGTACCAGGTGACCCCTGCCCGCCTCGCGGCTCGACGGTGCTCCTGCGATCGGCGGCGTCGAGCGGTCGGTAACCGGTCGATGGCCTGCCGGCCGACTTCGGTCCGGCGGTGCTGCCGTCTGGGTGACCCCCGGCGCCGGACACCCCCCGAATCACTGCTCAGAGTGCGCGTGCGACGCCTGGAATACCCTTCGGACCGCCCCCGAAACCGACACCGGCGACCGCATAGCCGACCGCTCGCCGCACCAGAACGACCGACCAACCCCGGCCCAGGCACGGCCGCCACCAGCGGTTGTGGCCCGGCTCACACGGTGCCGCGCGTGCCCGGCGGGCGGTCCGGCGGCCCTCGGCGGGAGGGCCCGGGGGAACCGCGGTCGGGTCGCGCGCGGCCCGGCGAACCGCCGACGGGACCGGCGCGGGGCTTGCGCCATCCCGAAGTGGAGTAAGCCGCATCACACGCTCCGCGACCGCCGAGGCGGGGTGACCGCCGGTCCGCACCACGGATGGACGCCCACGCACCGGGTGAACCCGCTAGGCCGACCGAGTGATGTAGCTCACCGCCGCGCGGGAGCTGGACGACAATCCGGGAAGCGATGCCACACAGCACCGGGGCCCCGCAGAGTGCTCTGCGGGGCCCCGGTGCTGGATGTGGGCGAGGGGGGAGTTGAACCCCCACGTCCTTTCGGACACACGGACCTGAACCGTGCGCGTCTGCCATTCCGCCACTCGCCCTGGCGACGAGGAGAACACTAGCACGGCCTCCGACCGAGTTACCAATCGCC
The DNA here is from genome assembly GCF_039527585.1 of Saccharothrix xinjiangensis. NCBI lineage: Bacteria > Bacillati > Actinomycetota > Actinomycetes > Pseudonocardiales > Pseudonocardiaceae > Saccharothrix > Saccharothrix xinjiangensis. The sequence continues at coordinate 798,566 of NZ_BAAAKE010000001.1, forward strand.
CCGTGTACCGGCACGTCACCCCGGATACGATCGGTAGTAGAAGTCGACCGAGTCGGAGGGTTGCCGTGGGCCTCGTACAGCGCTTCGAGCGCCGTCTCGAAGGCATCGTGGGCAACACCTTCGCGCGTGTGTTCGGCGGCAACGTCGTCCCGCAGGAAGTGGCCCAGGCACTACAGCGGGAGGCGGAGGGCAGCGTCCGCGAGTTGGCGGGTGGCAGGTTGCTCGCGCCGAACCACTTCAAGGTCCTGCTGGGTCCGCAGGACCACGATCGGCTTGCCGGGGACGGTCAGGATGAACTACGCATCACCCAGCTTCTCGGGGACTCCATCCGGGAGCACCTCGAAGAGAGCGGATGGGATACCTATGGTGACGTCGTAGTCTCCCTGGAGCGCTCCGACGCGCTGCACACCGGACAGTTCCGAACCAGCTCGTCCGTCGACCCCGACGTGAAAGTTGCCAGCCGACGGTCAGCACCACCTCGCACTGCAGGAGACGGATCCATGAGCCAGCCTCCCGGCTACGGACAAGGACAGGGCCAGCCCGGCTACGACCCCTACGCGCAGGGCGGCTACGGCCAGCAGGGCTACGACCAGCAGCAGGGTTACGGCCAGCAGCAGCCCGGCTACGACCAGCAGCAGGGTTACGGCCAGCCCGGCTACGACCAGCAGCAGCAGGGCTACGGCCAGCAGCAGCAGGGCTACGACCAGGGCTACGGCCAGCAGGGCTACGACCAGGGCTACGGCGGCGGCCAGCAGCCCGGCTACGGCCAGCAGGGCTACGACCAGGGCTACGGCGGTCAGCAGACCGGCTACGACCAGGGTTACGGCGGCGGCCAGCAGCAGGGCTACGACCAGGGCTACGGCCAGCAGCCCGGCTACGGCCAGCAGGGCTACGACCAGGGCTACGGCCAGGCCGGCTACGGCGACCCGTCGCAGGGCTACGCCCCGCCGGCCGTCCAGTCCGGCCCGCGCCAGCTGAACGCCACGCTCCACCTGGACGACGGCTCGAACCGCACCTACAACCTCAAGCAGGGCGGCAACGTGGTCGGCCGCGGCCAGGAGGCCGACTTCCGGCTCCCCGACACCGGGGTGTCCAGGAGGCACCTGGAGATCACCTGGGACGGGCACAGTGCCATGCTCGCTGATCTCGGTTCGACGAACGGCACCACGGTGAACGGCACTCCGGTGCAGACTTGGCAGCTCGCGGAGGGCGACGTCGTCCGCATCGGCCACTCCTCGCTGGTCTTCCGCACCCAGGGCTGACCGGCCGACCCCGACCGGCCAGAGCCGACCGGCCGGGGTTGCTCGAACCGGGGGCGTTCGGCCCGGGTCGGACCGACCCGGGATGATCACCCCGGGGCCGACGGGTCGATCCGAGCACGTCTCGGGTTCCGACGTGGCGTGACGGCACTCAAGGCACTCAAGTCAGGAGCGGTTACAACCGGTGCCAGAGCTGGTGATGCAGCTGACCAGAGCAGGTTTCCTCATCCTGCTCTGGTTGTTCGTGTTGGCTGCGCTTCGAGTGGTCCGCTCCGACCTGTACGCGGCGTCGGGGCTGCGCGTCCCGACGCCGAAGTTCGGCAGGGGCGGCGAGAAGAAGAGCGCCAAGGGCGCGAAGGTCGCCCGGCAACTCGTCGTCACGCACGGCGCGCTGGCGGGCACCCGGATCTCCCTGGACGGCAGGCCGATCATGATCGGCCGCGCCGACGACTCCACGCTGGTCCTGGACGACGACTTCGCGTCGACCAGGCACGCGCGGTTGTCCACGCGCGGCACAGACTGGTTCGTGGAGGACCTGGGGTCCACGAACGGCACCTACCTCGACCGGGCGAAAGTCACGGCCCCGACGCGGGTCCCGCTCGGCTCCCCGATCCGGATCGGCAAAACGGTGATCGAGCTGCGCTCATGACCCTCGTCCTTCGATACGCGGCCCGCAGCGACCGCGGCCTGGTGCGCTCGAACAACCAGGACTCCGTGTACGCGGGCCCCCGCCTGCTCGCGCTCGCCGACGGCATGGGCGGCCACGCCGCCGGTGAGGTCGCCAGCAAGGTGGTCATCGCCGCCCTGGCCCCCCTCGACGACGACGAGCCCGGCGACGACCTGCTCGGCCAGCTCCGCGACGCGGTGATCGCGGGCAACGGCGCGATCTCCGAGCTCGTGCAGAGCGACCCCGACCTGGACGGCATGGGCACCACGCTCACCGCCGTGCTGTTCGCGGGCACGCGGCTGGGCATGGTGCACATCGGCGACTCCCGCGCGTACATGCTGCGCAACGGGGTGTTCACGCAGATCACGCACGACGACACGTTCGTCCAGTCGCTGATCGACGAGGGCCGGATCACCGAGGAGGAGGCGGCCACGCACCCGCAGCGGTCGCTGCTGCTGCGCGCGCTGACCGGCCACGAGGTGGAGCCGAGGCTGATGGTGCGGGAGGCCCGGCCGGGCGACCGCTACCTGCTGTGCTCGGACGGCCTGTCCGGCGTGGTCAGCATGGAGACGCTGGAGGAGGCCATCCGCATCCCGGACCCGCAGGCGTGCGCGGACCGGATGATCGAGCTGGCCCTCAAGGGCGGCGGCCCCGACAACGTGACGGTCGTCGTCGCCGACGTGGTCGACGTGGACTTCGGCGAGAACGCCCCGATAGTGGGCGGCGCGGCCGGTGACGGCAGCGAGGACCCGCCACCGCCCGACTCGCCCGCCTCGCGGGCGAGCTCCATCACCGGGCCCCGGCCCGCGCCGCAGCGGGTCGACCCGCCGCCGGCGCAGCCGCCGAGCCCCCGCCGGTCGCGCGGCGCCAAGCTCAAGGCGCTGGCCCTCGTGGTGTTCCTGCTGCTCATGCTGGCCGCCGCGGGTCTGGCGACCCGCTGGTACGTGCTGCGCCAGTACTACGTCGGCGTGGGCGACAACAACGAGATCTCGGTGTTCCAGGGCGTCACCGGGAGCGTCCTCGGGTTCGACCTGCACCGGCTGGTGGAGGGCTCGTGCTCGCCGGGCGCGCAGGCGTGCGAGGCGATCACCGTCGACGACCTGAAGGTCTCCGCCCGCGACGTGGTGCGCAACGGCATCACCGACGTGGACGGCCTGGAGGACGCGCGCGAGGCGATCCGCCAGCTGCGGACCGAGCAGACGCTCCAGCTCTGCCCGCAGGAGAGCACCGCGACCACCGGCGCCACCCCGCCGACCGGGGCCACCACGACGCCCGGCACGACCACCACCACCCCCAACCCCAACCCCAACCCGGACCAGTCGGCGTCCCAGGTGGCGCCGCCCACGTCCACCACCCCGGAGGGGACACCCCTCGCCACGCCCGAGCCGAAGCCGGGCACGGATTGCCGGAAGGGTCAGTAGTCGCATGGGTTCGCCGGTCCCCGGCACGGAGGGCGCACCGCTCGCGGCAGGCACGGGCAGCACGGCGGCGAACAGCACGTCGCCCGGGTTGAGGCCGCCCACGAAGCGGGGCGCCGAGATCTTCATGCTCGCGTTCGCCGCCACGATCGTGACGGCGGCCCTGATCCTGGTCGAGGCGAACCAGGAGCAGGAGCTGACCATGCGCATCGTGTGGTTGGGCCTGGCCTACCTGGGCCTGCTGACCGTCGCGCACCTCGCCGTGCGCCGGTGGGCGCCGTACGCGGACCCGGTGATCCTGCCGTGCGTCGCGCTGCTCAACGGCCTCGGCCTGGTCATGATCCACCGGATCGACCTGGCCATGGCGGACGTGAAGCTGCCGGGCGGGCAGACGTGGGACCCGGCGGCGTCGAAGCAGGTGCTCTGGACGGCCATCGCGGTCGTGCTGTTCTGCACGGTGCTCAAGGTGCTGTCCGACCACCGCACGCTGGCCCGCTACGGCTACACGTTCGGCTTCCTCGGCCTGGTGGCGCTGCTGCTGCCCGGTGTGCTGCCGAGCTTCATCGCGCCCGAGATCAACGGCGCCAAGATCTGGCTGAGCTTCGGCGCGTTCTCCATCCAGCCCGGCGAGTTCGCCAAGATCCTGCTGATGGTGTTCTTCGCCGCGTTCCTGGTCTCCAAGCGCGACCTGTTCACCATCGCCGGCCGCCGGGTGATCGGCCTGGACCTGCCGCGCGCCCGCGACCTGGGCCCGCTGCTCGCCGCGTGGGCCGTCGTGGTCAGCATCATGGTGCTCCAGAAGGACCTGGGCTCGTCGCTGCTGTTCTTCGGCATCGTGCTGGTGCTGCTGTACGTGGCGACCGAGCGCGCCGCGTGGGTCGTGCTGGGCGTGGTGATGTTCTCCGGCGCCGCCGTCCTGGCCTGGCGCATCTTCGGCCACGTGCAGGTCCGCGTGCAGAACTGGCTGGACCCGTTCGTCGACCCGTACGGCGCGGGCCACCAGATCCTCCAGTCGCTGTTCGGCATGGGCACCGGCGGCCTGTTCGGCGCGGGCCTCGGCGGCGGCCGGCCGGACGAGATCCCCGAGGCCAACACCGACTTCATCACCGCCGTCATCGGCGAGGAGCTGGGCTTCGTCGGCCTGTCCGCGGTGCTGCTGCTCTACACCGTGTTCGCGCTGCGCGGCCTGCGCAACGCGCTCGCCGTGCGCGACACGTTCGGCAAGCTGCTCGGCGGCGGCCTGGCGTTCGCGGTGGCGTTCCAGATCTTCATCGTCGTCGGCGGCGTGACCAAGCTGATCCCGATGACCGGCATCACCGCGCCGTTCCTGTCCAAGGGCGGTTCGTCGCTGCTGGCCAACTACATCCTGGTGGCGTTGCTGCTGCGCATCTCCAACGCGGCGCGCGGGCCGAAGTCGGGCCCGAAGCCGCGCCCGCAGCAGCCGGCCATCGCCGACCAGTTCACTGTGATGGTGGAGCGTCCCCGATGAACACACCGCTCCGACGGGTCGGCGTCGCCATGATGGCGATGATCCTGCTGCTGCTGGGCAACGCCACGTACGTGCAGGTCATCAAGGCCGACGACTACCGCAAGAACCCGTTGAACCAGCGGGTGGTGCTGGACCAGTACTCCCGCGAGCGCGGTCAGATCATCGCCTCCGACGGCACCCCGCTGGCCGCCGTGCAGAAGACCGACGACCGGCTGGAGTACCTGCGGACCTACGCCAACGGCCCGGTGTACGCGCCGGTCACCGGGTACTTCTCGTTCATCTACGGCACCGGCGGCCTGGAGCGCGCCGAGGACGACCTGCTCAACGGCTCGGACGACCGGCTGTTCGCGCGGCGGGTGTCCGACCTGATCACCGGCCGCGACCCCAAGGGCGGCAGCATCCAGCTGACCATCGACGCCAAGCTCCAGCAGGTGGCGTTCGACCAGCTGTCGAGCCAGGGCCTGACCGGCACGGTGGTGGCGATCCGGCCGCAGACCGGCGAGATCCTGGCCATGGCCAGCACCCCGTCCTACGACCCGAACCGGCTCGCCACCCACGACGGCGACGCGCAGGAGACGGCGTGGCTGGAGCTGACGCAGGACGAGTCCGAGCCGATGCTGAACCGCGCGGTGCACCAGATCTACCCGCCCGGTTCGACGTTCAAGCTGGTGGTGGCCGCCGCGGCGCTGGCCGACGGCAAGAACAAGGACAGCGAGGTCGACGGCAGGCCGACGATCACGCTGCCGGGCACCAACACCCCGCTGCCGAACTTCAACGACACGATCTGCGGCAACGGCACCACGGCCAGCCTCCAGGAGGCGCTGGCCAAGTCGTGCAACACCGCGTTCGCGGTGCTGGCCAACGAGCTGGGCGCGGACGCGCTGCGCGAGCAGGCGGCCAAGTTCGGCATCGGCGAGCAGGACCTGACCATCCCGCTGTCGGTGGTGCCGTCCACGCTGGGCCCGATCTCGGACAAGCCGTCGCTGTACCAGACGGGCATCGGCCAGAAGGACGTCCAGATGACCCCGCTGGCCAACGCGGTCATGACGGCGACCATCGCCAACGGCGGCGTGCGGATGCAGCCGCACCTGGTGAGCAAGGTCCTGGCGCCCAACCTCCAGGCGATCAACGAGACCGACCCGGACGAGGTCGACGAGGCCATGGACGTCGACGACGCCCGCGAGCTGCGCGACATGATGATCGAGTCGGAGCGCAACACCTCGGGCGGCGGCAAGCTCAGCGGCGTGACCATCGCGTCCAAGACGGGCACCGCCGAGCACGGCGTGGACGTCCGGACCACGAAGCCGCACGCCTGGTACGTGGCGTTCGCGCCCGCCGAGGAGCCGGAGATCGCGATCGCGGTGATCGTGGAGAACGGCGGCCAGGCCGGTCAGCTCGCCACCGGCGGCCGGGTGGCCGCGCCGATCGGCCGCGCGGTCATCGGCGCCTACCTCGGGGGACGATGATGCTGTCCTCCGGCCAGTTGCTCGCCGAGCGGTACCGCCTGACCAGGCGGATCGCGGTCGGCGGCATGGGCGAGGTCTGGGAGGGCGACGACACCCGGCTCGACCGCCGGGTCGCGGTGAAGGTGCTGAAGGCGGAGCTGAGCGGCGACTCGCAGTTCCTGGAGCGGTTCCGCATCGAGGCGCGCACGACCGCGTCGCTGAACCACCCCGGTATCGCCGCGGTGCACGACTACGGCGAGACCGCGTCGATCCCGGACGGGCCGGAGGACACCGCCTACCTGGTGATGGAGCTGGTGGAGGGCGAGCCGCTGGCCGCCGTCATCGCCCGCGGCAGGCTGGGCGCCGACCGCACGCTCGACGTGCTGGAGCAGGCGGGCAACGCGCTCCAGGCCGCGCACGAGCGCGGGCTGGTGCACCGGGACGTGAAGCCGGGGAACATCCTGGTCACGCCCGAGGGCAAGGTGAAGATCACCGACTTCGGCATCGCGAAGGCGGCCGACGCGGCCCCGGTGACCAACAACGGCATGGTGATGGGCACCGCCCACTACATCGCGCCCGAGCAGGCGCTGGGCCACGCCGCCGAACCGGCCTCCGACGTGTACGCGCTGGCCGTGTGCGGTTACGAGTGCCTGACCGGGCACCGGCCGTTCCTGTCGGAGAACGCGGTGACGGTGGCGATGATGCACATCCGGGACATCGCGCCGCCGCTGCCGCCGGACGTGCCGCCGGGCCCGCGGGCGCTGATCGAGGCGACCCTGGTGAAGGACCCCCGCCAGCGCTACCGCAACGGCGGCGAGTTCGCCGCCGCCGTCGGCGCGGTCCGGGCCGGTCAGCCGCTGCCCGCGCCGTCCGGCCTGGCGATGGTCGTCGGCAGCGGTCCGCTGCCGCCTCAGGCGCCGCCGCAGGCGCCCCAGCCGATGAGCCCGCCGAGGGGTCAGCACGCCCACCCGGGCGTCCCGGTGACCCACCCGGGGTCGCGTCCGGGGATGCAACCGGTCCCACCAGCGGTGAACAGTCCGCACACGGGCGCTTTCGGTCCGTTGCCACCCGGAGCGGGCCCACCGGGGCGCAACCGCCCCGTGCTGTGGGTTATGGTCGCTGTGCTGGTGGTCGCGCTGCTGGTGCTCGGCGTGGTCCTCCTGCGCTGGGCGTTGCGCGACGAGGAGGTGCCCGGCGGGGCGAACCAGAGCACGACGTCCGCCCGCCGGCTCGACGACTCCACCGATCGGCTACCCGGCGCACCGAAGGTGACGATCACGAAGTCGGACTACGTCGACCTGCCGGTGGACGAAGTCGCCGAGCGGCTCTCCGGCTACGGCCTGGAGACCGAGGTGCACTCCGCCGACGGGGGCGTGCCGCGGGACCGGGGCCGGTGCGTGGTGTCGGACGTGGCGCCGACCGGTGAGGTCGCGGTCGGCTCGCGGGTCACCGTGACGTGCGTGCCGACGTGAACGCGGAGCGGCGGGGACGACACGAGCGGCGCCCCGGGGCACGAGCGGGGCGAGCGGCACGAAGGCAAGGTTTGAAGGCTTGATGGTGAGACCGTTGACGAGGAGCGGGACGAAGCACTGATGAGCACTCCGCGACTGCTCTCCAACCGCTACGAACTGGGTGAGACGCTCGGCTACGGCGGTATGTCGGAGGTGCACAAGGGCCGGGACGTCCGGCTCGGCCGCGACGTGGCCATCAAGGTGCTGCGCGCCGACCTCGCCCGCGACGCCCAGTTCCAGGAGCGCTTCCGGCGGGAGGCCCAGAACTCGGCGGCGCTGAACCACCCCGCCATCGTGGCCGTCTACGACACCGGCGAGACCCAGACCGAGTACGGTCCGCTGCCCTACATCGTCATGGAGTTCGTCGACGGCCGCACGCTGCGCGACATCGTCAAGACGCAGGGGCCGCTGACCGGCAAGCGGGCCATGGAGGTCATGGCCGACGTCTCGGCGGCGCTGGACTTCAGCCACCGGCACGGCATCGTGCACCGGGACGTCAAGCCCGCGAACGTGATGATCACCCGCTCGGGCGCGGTGAAGGTGATGGACTTCGGCATCGCGCGCGCGGTGCACGACGGCCAGGCCGCCGTGACCCAGACCGCCGCGGTGATCGGCACGGCGCAGTACCTGTCGCCGGAGCAGGCCCGCGGCGAGGCCGTCGACGGCCGCTCCGACGTGTACGCGTCCGGGTGCGTGCTGTTCGAGCTGCTGACCGGTGAGCCGCCGTTCACCGGCGACTCGCCCGTGGCCGTGGCGTACCAGCACGTGCGCGAGGACCCGAAGTCGCCGTCGTCGCTGAACCCGAAGGTGACGCCGCAGCTCGACGCGATCGTGCTCAAGGCGATGGCCAAGGGCCCGGCCAACCGGTACCAGTCGGCCGCCGAGCTGCGCGCGGACCTGGTGCGCGTGCTGTCCGGGCAGCGCCCGTCCGCGCCCGCCGTGATGACGCCCGAGGACCACCGCACCGCGGTGCTGAACCAGTCGCCGCGCACCGAGGTCGCGTCGTCGGGCGGCGGTCGGCACCGGTCGCAGCCGTCGCGCCAGGAGCCCGACGAGTACGACCCGCTCAGCGACGAGGAAGAGGAGCGGCGCGCCCGGCGCAAGAAGACGCTCATGATCGCCCTGGTGGTCGTGCTGTGCGTCGCCGTGCTCGGGCTCGCCGTCTGGATCACCACGGTCCTGCTCGGCAACGACGACGAGGACCCGGGCGGCACGGGGCCGCAGCGGATCGACGTGCCGGCCGTGCTGGGCATGACGCAGTCGGCGGCGCACAGCGCGCTCCAGGAAGTGGGGCTGGACTCCGCGGTCGAGCAGACGCCGTGCCAGCCGGGCACCGAACCCGCGTGCACCGAGGCCGACATCGGCAAGGTCGTGGCGACCGACCCGGCCGTGGGCAGCCCGGTGGAGAAGGGCGCCAAGATCAAGATCTTGGTGGGCAAGAGCGCCGAGCAGATCGAGGTGCCGAGCGTCAAGGGCCTGACCCCGCTGGAGGCCCAGAAGAAGCTGGAAGCCGACAAGTGGGGCTTCGAGCAGGGGACCGAGACCGTCGAGGTCGAGGACGCCTCCCAGGTCGGCAGGGTGGTCGAGCAGGCGCCCGACGCGGGCACCAGGGCGGCCAAGGGCAGCACCATCACGGTGAAGATCGGCCGGGCGCCGGACACGGTGCAGCTGCCGGACGTGACCGGGCAGACCGTGCAGAACGCCATCGAGACGTTGCAGGGCAACGGCTTCAAGGTCCAGACCAAGGACGTCGACAGCGCCGAGGACCAGGGTCGGGTCATCGCCCAGAACCCCGACCCGGGCCGGGCGGAGAAGGGCACGCTGGTCACGCTGAGCGTGTCGAAGAACAACCAGTTCCTCATGCCGGACCTGCGCGGGCTGTCCGAGAACCAGGCCCGCAGCAAGCTCAACCAGGCCGGGTGGACCGGCGGCGAGCTGGTGGTCTCCGAGGAGCCGACCACGGACATCACGCAGCGGGACAAGATCATCGAGCAGGAGATCCAGCCGAACACGCCGACGAACAAGAGCACGCGGATCAACGTCACCAAGGCGGAGTTCAGCGTCGGCGGCGGACCCACGACGACGAGGTAGCGCGGTCCCCGGCACGTGAAGAGGCCCTCCCGGACCGGTTCCGGGAGGGCCTCTTCACGTGATCGGTCCCGGGGTTCGCCCGGCCGGGGCGGCCCTCAGGACCGGCCGGCGGCCGCGGCGAGCTGCCGCATCCCGTTCTCCAGCTGGCCGACGGTCGCCTCGGGCACCTCGTGGCCGCAGGTCTTGAGCCAGTTGGCGAGCATCCGGTGGCCGCCCTCGGTGAGCACGGACTCGGGGTGGAACTGGACGCCCTCCACCGGCAGCTCGCGGTGGCGCATGGCCATCACCACGCCGGTCTCGGTGAGGCCGGTGACCTCGAACTCGGCCGGGACGGTGTCCGGCAGCACGGTCAGCGAGTGGTAGCGGGTGGCGGTGAACGGGCTGGGCAAGCCCTTGAGCACGCCCGCGCCCTGGTGGTGCACGACGCTGGTCTTGCCGTGCAGCAGCTCGGGGGCGAGGTCGACGGTGCCGCCCCACACCGCGCCGATGGCCTGGTGGCCGAGGCACACGCCGAGCACCGGGACGCCGCGGTCCGCGCAGTGGCGGATGACGTCCATGCTCCGGCCCGCCTTCTCGGGCGTGCTGGGACCCGGGCTGACGAGGACGCCGCCGACGTCGCCGACCTCGTCCAGCTCGACCACGTCGTTGCGCCGGACCACGCACTCGACGCCGAGCTGGGCCAGGTACTGGACGAGGTTGTAGACGAAGCTGTCGTAGTTGTCGACCACGAGCACGCGCATGCCGCCAGCGTAGCCGTGACGAACCTCTCGGACGAAGTGAGATTAGCCTAACCTAATCTGGAACTCATGAGTCGTTCCCTGCGCGTCGCCGTCGTCGGCGCCGGCCCCGCCGGCATCTACGCCGCCGACACCCTGCTCAAGTCCGACGTCGAGGTCAGCGTCGACCTGTTCGACCGGCTGCCCGCGCCGTACGGCCTGATCAGGTACGGCGTCGCGCCGGACCACCCGCGCATCAAGGGCATCGTCACCGCGCTCCAGCGCGTCCTCGACCGGCCCGAGGTGCGGTTCTTCGGCAACGTCGACCACGGCGTCGACGTGAAGCTGGACGAGCTGCGGCAGTTCTACGACGCGGTGGTCTTCGCCACCGGCGCCGACCGGGACCGACCGCTGGACGTGCCCGGCATCGACCTGGACGGCTCGTACGGCGCGGCCGACTTCGTCTCCTGGTACGACGGGCACCCCGACGTGCCGCGCACCTGGCCGCTGCGGGCCCGCGAGGTGGCGGTGCTCGGGGTCGGCAACGTCGCGCTCGACGTGGCCCGCGTGCTGGCCAAGACCGCCGACGAGCTGCTGACCACCGAGATCCCGGACAACGTGCACCGGGGCCTGGCGGCGAGCCCGGTCACCGACGTGCACGTGTTCGGCAGGCGCGGCCCGGCGCAGGCCAAGTTCACCCCGCTGGAGCTGCGCGAACTCGACCACTCGCCCAACGTCGAGGTGGTCGTGCACCCGGAGGGCATCGACTTCGACGCCGCGAGCGTGGAGCTGATCCGGTCCAACAAGCAGGTCGAGATGGTGGTCAGGACGCTCCAGGAGTGGGCGATCCGGGACGTCGGCTCCCGGCCGCGGCGGCTGCACCTGCACTTCCTCCAGTCGCCGGTCGAGGTGCTCGGCGTCGACGGCTCGGTGAGCGGGCTGCGCACCGAGCGCATGGAGCTGGACGGCTCCGGCGGGGTGCGCGGCACCGGCGAGCACACCGACTGGCCCGTGCAGGCCGTGTACCGGGCGGTGGGGTACCTGTCCGCGCACCTGGCCGACCTGCCGTTCGACCACTCGTCCGGCACCGTGCCGCACCAGGCGGGCCGGGTGCTCGACCTGGACGAGCAGCCGATGACCGGCGTCTACGTCACCGGGTGGGTCAAGCGCGGTCCGGTCGGGCTGATCGGGCACACCAAGGGCGACGCGCTGGAGACGGTGACCAGCCTGCTCGCCGACGCGCCGCTGCTGCCGCCCGCCCCCGCGCCCGCGCGCGAGGCCGTGGTGCGGTTCCTGGAGCAGCGGGCCGTGCCGTTCACCACGAACGAGGGCTGGCTGCGGCTCGACGCGCACGAGGTGGCGCTCGGCGCGGAGCGGGGGCGGGAGCGGGTCAAGGTCGTGGGGCGCGACGAGATGACCGGCCTCTGCCGGGGCTGACAAGCGCGGCCCCGGGCCTCCATCCGGGCTGACAAGCGCGGCCCCGACCTCTGCCGGGGCTGAGAGCGCGCCGGGCGGGCCCCGGTGGTCGGTCTCCGCCGACCCACCGGGGCCCGTCCCCTCATTGGGGCGTCGTGACGTTGTTGAACGGCAGCTTCGGCTCGGCCCACGGGAACACGACGAACATCAGCAGCGCCACCACCCCGGACACGAGCACCAGCGCCTCCAGGACCCGCACCGGCAGGGGGCCGGGCAGGTGGCGCCAGATCCAGCCGTACATCAGCTCTCCTTCATCGCGTCGGGCACGAAGTCGGGCGCCTTGGGGTAGCTGTCGGCGAGCACCGCGTGCACGATCAGCCGCTGCGCGTCCGAGAAGCGCGGGTGGCAGGTCGTCAGCGTCATCAGCGACGCCTGCTGCGCCGCGGGGATCTCGCCCTCGAAGTAGGGCACCGGCGCGATGACCTCGCCCTGGGTGGGCAGCACGATCTCCTGGCCGAAGGTCTTGTCGTAGGGCGCGCCCAGCGGCGAGACCTTCTGGCACTTCGGGTTGGCCTGCTTCTCCGCCCAGCCGCCCAGCTCGTCGGACATCGGCATCACCCGGTAGACGAACCACTGGGTCTGCGTCTCGACCACGATGGCGTCGCACGAGCTGAGCAGGTCGAGGTCGTTGAACGGCGCGCCCTTGCCGACGCGGTGGCCCGCGACGGAGAAGTTGCCCGGCTCACCCGGCAGGGCGGTGTTCTTGTAGTGGCCGGGACCGATCTCCAGGTCCTTGTCCGTGGTGCCCTCGACCACGGAGAACTTGTAGTCCGGGCCGAAGGCCGGGATGTAGAGCTTGGCGAACGCCTGCCCGTCGAGCAGGTCGTACTTGGCCTCGCGCTGCTGCTCGGGCGCCTCGACGGTGTTGGCGTTCCACTGGTCGTCGAGGGCCTGGGTGGCGTCGTCCTGCTTGCCCGCCGAGATGAGGTCGGTGACGTAGACCTCGTAGACGACGAACAGCAGGATGACCAGGCCCATGGTGATCAGGGCCTCGCCGAAGGCGCGGACGGCCTTGCGGCCGGGGGTGTCCGGGAGGAGGGCGGGGCGGTCGTCCCGGTCCTCGTCCTCGTCCCCGTCGCCCCGGTCCGGGCCCTCGTGCGCGTAGGCGTCGTCCTCGTCGTAGTACTCGTCGTCCTCGTAGTGGTCGTCCTCGACGGTCGGGATGACCTCCGTGGGCGGGTCCACGGGGCGAGGGCGGTGCGGCGGGCGGGGCGCGCCGGGGCGGGGCGCGCCCTGGTGAGGCGCCCCGGGGTGAGGCGCCCCGAGGTGAGGCGCCTGTGGGTGGGCTCCCGGGGGCACGGGCGGCTGGGGGTGCGGCGCCCGGGGGCGGCCGGCGGGGGCCGGTGGGAGGCTGCCCGAGAAGGCGTTGGTGTAGGTGGTGTCCGCGTTCGGCTGGACCGGGGCGGTGTAGCGGGTGGCGTCGGGGTCCGGCGCGGGGCGGGGACGCCTGCCGTCGGGCGGTGAGCCGCCCAGGCGGGCGGCGAGGTCGGCCCGGGGGTTGTGGTCGGCCTGCGCGCTCGCGGGGACCTGAGGGGCGCTCACAGGGGCGTGAGGGGCGCTCAGGGGGATGTGGGGGGCTTCGGGCGCGCGACGGCGGCCACCGGGCTCCGGCGCCTCCGGGGCGCGACGCCTGCCGCCGGGTTCGACGTCCTCGAACGGGCGCCCGCCGGGCTGGTCCTCGGCCATGCGCCGACCGGGCTGGTCCTCGACCGCGCGTCGACCGGAAGGGTGGTCCTCGATCAAGCGCCGGCCGGGCTGGTCGTCCACCGCGCGCCGGTTGGCGGGGTCGGCGTCCTCCCGGAGCGCGCGTCGGCCGGACGGCTGGTCCGCGTCGAGGGGCCTTCCCGCGCCGAATCCCGGCTCACCCGGGACAAGATCACCCGGTCGGCCGAATCCGCGGGGCGGGGTCGCCGGGCGCGCCGGAACACCTCCCGCCGGAACACCTCCCGCCGGAGCGGGCCGGTCGGAGCCGCCGGGCGGGGTGGCCGGGCGCGCGCCGCCTCCCGCGGGCTCGCCGAAGCGGTCGACGGCCTCGCCGTGGAAGGGGGGGCCGCCGGCCGGGCGGGGGAAGCCGCCGGGGCGCTCGACACCGCCGGGAGAGAAGAAACCCCCTGGTGGGGTGGCTGCGCGGGGCACGCCGCCCGGTGGTGTCGGCGGTCGGTCGACGGGGCGGGGCGCGGGTCGCGGTCGGTCGGGGGCGCTCGGCGGGACGGGCGGCCGGGAGCCCGGCGGGACCTGTTCGCCCGGGGCCTGCGGTGGCTGCGGTCCGGGTCGTGGCGGCCGGCCCGACGGGCCGCCTTGCGGCGGAGGCGGGTCGTAGCTCACCGGGTGACCTCCCAAGCCGAACGTTCCAGGACTACACAGTGCTTTAGCAGCCTGCTTGGTTACGTTAACGTGTTCATCCAGCAGTGGGCGTGAACTCACGCCGCTGAAGACCTACCCACCCGTCAGGCGAGGACGTCATGCCCAAGTCCAAGGTCCGCAAGAAGGCCGCCTACACGGCGCCTGCCGATCGCCGCACCCCGGTGAAGGTCAAGGCCGCGGGGCCGTCGCACCCCGTCTACGTAGCCGTCATGCTCGGCATGATGCTGTTGGGGCTGGCCTGGCTGGTGGTCAACTACATCGCGGGCGAGCAGATCCCCGTCATGATGGACCTCGGGCCCTGGAACTTCGCCATCGGCTTCGCCCTGATGATCGTGGGCCTGCTGATGACCATGAAGTGGCGCTGACCGCGCTACGCCACGTGGCCGACGGCCCGGACGTTCACCACGTCCGGGCCGTTCCGCGTTACCCGGTCGTTCACCGCGTTCACCTCCCGGTCACCGAAGCACAGCGTTGTAAGTCATCCCCAATGGGGACAACTCCTGTGGACAACTTTGCGACAAAATGCACAAGCGCCGGTCCGGGGCTCCAGTTGTCCACAAGCACGGAAGGCTCGACGGCGTGAACCAACCCCGTTCCTGGTCGCCGCGACCCGGCATGGTCGGCCTCGCGTGGGGCCTGGCCGCGGTGTCTCTGCTGGTCACGGTCCTGAGCTCGGAGGCGACCAGTCGGCTGCTGCTGGGCCTGGCCACGTTGTTGCTGGTGGGACTGGGTGCGCACGGCACTTTCGTGCGGCCCAGGCTGACCGCGGACGACGCCGGGCTGGCGGTGCGCACGCTCACCGGGACCCGGGCGCTGCCGTGGCACGAGGTGAAGGTGCGACTGGCCCGCACCCGCCGGTTGGGGCGGGAGACCGTGGCGCTGGAGCTGGACTGGAAGCGCGGTGAGGACGAGCAGCTGTTCGTGCTCACCCAAATGGACCTGGGGACCGATCCGCGTGACGTGGCGGACGTCCTGCACGCCCTGCGGCCCTAGCGGGGCGCCGGGCCCGGCTGGTGGGCGCTCCCTGCCGATCGGGGCGGTCAGAGGAGCTGACCGGTCCGCACGACGGTGAGGACGACCAGCAGCAGGACCGCGGCGGCCACCGCGGCGACCTGGTAGGTGTTCCGGTTCTGCCGGGGCGCGTAGACCAGGCCCGCCGCCACCGCCGCGCCCACGACCAGGCCGCCGAGGTGGCCCAGCAGCGAGATGCCCGGCAGGGTGAAGCTGAGGACGATGTTCAGGCCGATCACGCCGAGGGCCGGTCCGGCGTTGAGCCGGTGCCGCAGGACGGCCACCAGCATCGCGCCCATCAGGCCGTACACCGCGCCCGAGGCGCCCGCCACGAGCGTGTTGATCGCGCCGAACAGGTAGACCGCGACGCCGCCGCCGAGCAGGGACACCAGGTACACGGCGGTGTACCGCACCCTGCCGAACGCGGGTTCCAGGTCACGGCCGAGCACGTACAGCGCGATCATGTTCAGGCCGAGGTGCGCGGGCCCGTAGTGCAGGAACCCGGACGTCACCAGCCGCCACCACTCGTCGTACACCGCGACGGCCGGTGTCCACATCACCAGGTCGCCGAACAGCCGCGCGCCGCTGTTGGCCGCCAGGCTGCCCGCCTGCAACGCCGTGACCAGGTACATCAGCACGTTGACCGCGATCAGCACCGGGGTGACGACGAGCTTGCGGCCCGCGAACTCGGCGCCGGCGAACGTGCGCGGCCTGCGCACGGTGCGACTGCCCTCGTTCACGCAGTCGACGCACTGGTAGCCGACGGACGCCTCGCGCAGGCACTCCGGGCACGCCGGCCGTTCGCAGCGGGTGCACCGCAGGCCGGTGGCCCGGTCGGGGTGGCGCGCGCAGACCTGGGGTCCGGGCGGCGTCCCGATCGGGTCACCGGGCGGCGGGGTGATCGGCGAGTCGGCCACTCAGGCTCGCTCGATCGAGACCTTCTGGATCACCACGTCGGTCACCGGGCGGTCGCCGGAGCCGGTCGGGGTGCGGCCGATCGCGTCCACGACGTTGCGGGACTCCTGGTCGGCGACCTCGCCGAAGATCGTGTGCTTGAAGTTCAGCCACGTGGTCGGCGCGACCGTGATGAAGAACTGGGAGCCGTTGGAGTTGGGGCCGGCGTTGGCCATGGCCAACAGGTACGGCTTGTTGAACTGGAGCTCCGGGTGGAACTCGTCGGCGAACTTGTAACCGGGGCCGCCGCGGCCGGTGCCGGTCGGGTCGCCGCCCTGGAGCATGAAGCCCGAGATCACCCGGTGGAAGATCGCGCCGTCGTAGAACGGGCCCGACGACTCGCCCTTGGCGTTCGACTCGGTGTAGTCCTTGGTGCCCTCCGCCAGACCGACGAAGTTGGCCACCGTCTTGGGGGCGTGGTCGGGGAACATCGTGATGCGGATGTCTCCCTGCGAGGTGTGCAGGGTCGCCGTCACCTTGGTCCCGACGAACGATTCGTTGCTGTCAGCCACTCACCCATCGTGCCATCACCGGGCGAGGTGGTTGGGGAAGGGGCAGGATGGGTATTGCCTCGACGGGAACTGACCGACAGCTTCTGGAGCGCGATATGGATGAGGTGGACGCCATGACCCGGGCAGGGGAGCGAGCCGGGGAGTCGGTCGGCAAAGCGGTGCGCGCGGTTCGCCTCGGTGCGGTCCGCGCAGGTCACGCCGGTGCGGGTGCCGCCGTCCAGCTCGCGGAACGAGCCGAGGGCGCACTCGCCGAGCGCGGTGTGACCAGGGACTACGTCCGCGGTGTCGTCGCCGACAAGGCCGGTGTGCTGGTGGAGAAGGCCGAGGAGGTCGAGAAGTCGACCCGCCGGAGCCGCAAGCAGCTCGCCAAGCGCGCCAAGGTCGTCCGCAAGGACCTCGCCAAGGCGACCGAGCGGGCCCGCAAGGAGGCCAAGGTGCGCGCGAAGGACGTGCGCAAGGCCGCCGAGCAGGCGCGCAAGGAGCTGGCCGCGGCCAAGGCGCCCCGGCGTCGTCGCTGGCCGTGGGTGCTGGGCGCGTTCGCCGCCGCCGCGGTGGCCGGCTACCTCGCCCTGACCAAGCGCCCGCAGGAGGTGCACCTGGAGGAGGAGGTCGTGGAGACCACGACCGAGACCAACGGGACCACCCCCGCGGAGCCCGTGCAGCCGCACGCGGCCCGCAACGGCCAGGTCTCCGACCGCAGCCGCAGCTGACCGACCGGTTTCATCGCGCCCGCCTGTCGACAGGCGGGCGCGAAGCCGTGCCTAGAGACCGAGGTTGGCCACGACCTGCTTGACGACCTTGCGCGCCTTGATCGTCTGCTTCTGGTTGCTGGTCACCACCACGGCGCTGCCGCCCTTGGACACCGCGTAGACCGCGCCCTCGTCGGACGTGAGCGACCCGCCCTCCCAGCCGGCGGGTTCCGTCGCCGGGTTGGAGTCGGCGACCGGCGCGGCCCGGTCGACCACGGCCTCCGCCGCCTCCGGGCCGCCCTCGAACACCCAGACGGACAGCTGCACCTCGGTCGCGTTCGCGTAGAAGAAGCAAGCCGGGTTGGGCTGGTCGGCGGACAACCGAACCTTCCGCACCAGCTGCCCGTTCGCCTCCTGCACGAACGGGGTGCCCAGGTACGGGCACTGGCCGTCGACGGCGGGCTCCGGCGCGGGCGGGGGCCCGGCGGGCGCGTTCGAGGTGGTGGTCGTGGTGCTCGTGGGCGTCGGAGCAGCCACGGGCTCGTCCGCGCCGCAGGCGGTGACCGCGCCGACGAACAGCAGGGACGGCAGTGCGGTGAGCAGCAGTCGGTTCATAGGGCCGCCAGTCAACCAGATGGGCCCTCATGGAATCGACAGGGTGACCACCTAGGCACGCAACGTCAGGTTGGTTAGCGTGTTAATACCCTGCCGGCCGCCCCTGCTGTGAAGGACTGAGTTCGCATGAACGTTCTTCTTGACCGCGGTCGCGACCACGCCATCGCCGTCTTCCGGATCGTCGTCGGCGTGTTGTTCATGTGCCACGGAGCGCAGAAGCTGTTCGGCGTGCTGGGGTCCAAGGGTGCCGTGTCGATCACCGACTGGCCGTCCGGCCCGGCCGGTCTGATCGAGTTCGTCGGTGGCGCGATGATCGTCATCGGTCTCGGCACCCGGGTCGCAGCGCTGATCTCTTCAGGCGCGATGGCCTACGCGTACTTCGTGGTTCACCAGCCCGCCGGGCTCCTGCCCATCCAGAACAAGGGCGAGCTGGCCGCGGTGTACTCGTGGGTGTTCCTGCTGCTGGCGTTCACCGGTCCCGGCTCCTGGGCCGTCGACAACGTGATCGCCGCCCGCAAGCAGGAACGGGCACCGCTCGTGGGCGCGAACGCCTAGGGCAGAGGCACAGGACGAGGGCCCGCACCCAGCGGCATTGGGTGCGGGCCCTCACCCCTTCACCGCCCACTTCCCGAGCGTCCAAGACGTGGGACGGATGACGGGGTCACATCCAGTAAAACACGACAAACCCCCGTGATCCCCATCACCCCCGCCGAAGTCGCCAAAGCGCCCCACCAAGGCGCCACGACCCGGCACCAACGCACGACACGAAAGCCCCAGCCACCGAGACCACTCACACGCGCACGACATCGGGGGGTCGGGGGGCGAAGCCCTTCCAGGCGGGGCGCGGGGGTCGCACCCCGCACAACACGAAGAGGCGAGGCGGCTCGCGCTTTCCGCGAACCGCCTCGCCTATCGTCGAGTGGAGACGAGGGGAATCGAACCCCTAACCCCCGCCTTGCAAAGGCGGTGCTCTGCCAATTGAGCTACGTCCCCCTCACGAGGGGCGGCAGATCAACCGCCCTCGCGGGTCAGCTGGTGGGAGCGGTGGCCTCGCGCCACAGGTCCGCGTCAGCCTTGGCCGAGCGGGACCGGTTGACGAAGAACAAGACCGCACCGGCAACCGCAACGAGCGCGATGATCTTCTTCACGGCGATTCCCCTCTGCATGCCTGTGACACTTCCGGTGGGCCTAGGAGGACTCGAACCTCCGACCTCTTCGTTATCAGCGAAGCGCTCTAACCGTCTGAGCTATAGGCCCTTGGAGCAACGACGAGAACTTTACCGCACTCCCCATCGCGGCTCCAAAACGGGTGGTCACTCGCGTTCGGACAGCGTGACCTCCAGCCCGCCGGCCAGGTCGGCGGACACGTTGTAGACGAACGAGCCGACCGTCGCCAGGGCCGTGAGCAGCACGATGTTCACCGCGCCCACGATCGCCGCCACGCCGAACACGCGACCGGCGCTGATCAACGGGTCGCCGCTGGGCTCGTTGCCCTGGAGCAGGTCGTTGGCGGTGTTGTTGATCTTGTCCCACACGCCCATGCCGTTCAGCACGCCGTACAGCACGCCGACCGCCACCAGCCACACGAAGAACAGCGCCACGCTCAGCACCAGCGCCAGCTTCAGCACCGACCAGGGGTCGACCCGCTTCACCTGGAGGCTCGCCCGCCGCGGACCGCGACCGGGGCGGCGCGCCGACGACGCCGGGGCCTGCGGCCTGCCGGCGGCGCCACCCAGGTTCACCTGGGTGCGCGACGTCGACGCGCCCGGCGCCACCGGCCGCGCCACGGACACCGTGTCCGGGTCCGTCGACGGGTAGCCGGGCTGGGCGCCCGGGTTCTCCGGCAACCGCACCGACACCGTCGGCTGGTCGTCCGCACCGGCCACCAGGTCGGCGGGACCGACCTGCTGGGCCTCGCCGTACTGGTTCTCGCTGGTCACCCGCTGCCACGGCGGCGGCGCGGAGGTGTGGTGGTCGTCCTTCTCCCCCGCTTTCTCCCCGGCCCCGTCCTTGGTGTCCCCGGCCGGGGAGGACTGCTCGGACGTCCCCGAGGCGTCGGCCACCGGTTGCTCGGCGACGTTCGCCGGTGTCACCCCGTCATCTGGACGGGTGATCACCGCTGTCTTGTCCTCTTGCTTCTCGGGTGGAGTCACGAGCAGTCCTCAACCTCTCGTTCGCGCGCTAGTTGACGGGGTCGGCCTGGTCAACCTGACCATCGTCACCACTGGTGACGTCGGTGGGCTCATCGGCGTTGCGCGCCACCGCGATCAGGGTGGTCCCTTCGCCGAGGTTCATCAACCGCACACCCTTCGTCTGCCGACCCGCCTTGCGCACCTCCTTCGCGCTGGTCCTGATGACCCCACCCGAAGAGGTGATCGCGTACAGCTCGTCGTCGACGTCGACGATGAGCGCGCCGACAAGCCTCCCACGCCTGCGGTCGTGCTGGATGGTGAGCACACCCTTGCCACCACGACCTTGAACGGGGTAGTCCTCGATCGGCGTGCGCTTGGCGTACCCACCGTCGGTGGCCACCAAAACAAACAGCCCCTCTTGGACGACACCCACCGACAGCAGCTCGTCACCGCTGTTGAAGCGCATGCCCAGCACGCCCGAGGTGGCCCGGCCCATCGGCCGCAGCGCCTCGTCGCTCGCGTGGAACCGGATCGACTGGCCGTCCGCCGAGATCAGCTGGAGGTCGTCGTCGGCCGAGCACAGCACCGCGCCGACCAGCTCGTCGTCGTCGCGCAGGTTGATGCCGATCAGGCCACCGGACCGGTTCGAGTCGAAGTCCGACAGCTTCGACTTCTTGACCAGGCCCTTCTTCGTCGCCAGCACCAGGTAGGGCGCCACCTGGTAGTTCTTGATCTGGATGACCTGGGCGATCTCCTCCTCCGGCTGGAACGCCAGGAGGTTGGCCACGTGCTGACCGCGCGCGTTGCGGTTGGCCTCGGGCAGCTCGTACGCCTTCGCCCGGTACACCCGACCCTTGTTCGTGAAGAACAGGATCCAGTCGTGCGTCGAGCACACGAAGAAGTGCTGCACGATGTCGTCCTGCTTGAGCTGCGCGCCCTGCACGCCCTTGCCGCCGCGCTTCTGCGAGCGGTACAGGTCGGTCTTCGTGCGCTTCGCGTAACCCGTGCGAGTGATCGTCACGACGACGTCCTCGACCGCGATCAGGTCCTCCAGCGACACGTCGCCGTCGAACGGCACGATCTTGGTGCGCCGGTCGTCACCGTGCTTCTCCACGATCGCCGTCAGCTCCTCGCGCACGATCGCGCGCTGCCGCTCCGGCTTGTCGAGGATGTCCTTCAGGTCCGCGATCTCGACCTCGATCTCGGCCAGCTGGTCGACGATCTTCTGCCGCTCCAGGGCCGCCAGGCGCCGCAGCTGCATCTCCAGGATCGCGTTGGCCTGGATCTCGTCGACGTCCAGCAGCTCCATCAGGCCGGTCCGCGCCGACTCCGGCGTGGGCGACCGGCGGATCAGCGCGATCACCTCGTCGAGGTGGTCGAGCGCCTTGACCAGGCCGCGCAGGACGTGGGCCCGCTCCTCGGCCTTGCGCAGCCGGTACCGCGTGCGCCGGACGATGACCTCGATCTGGTGCTTCACGTAGTGGCGGATCATCTGGTCCAGCCGCAGCGTGCGCGGCACGCCGTCGACCAGGGACAGCATGTTCACGCCGAACGAGTACTGGAGCTGGGTGTGCTTGTAGAGGTTGTTCAGCACCACCTTGGCCACCGCGTCCCGCTTGAGCGTGACCACGATGCGCATTCCGGCGCGGCGGTTCGACTCGTCGGCGATGTTGGCGATGCCGGTCAGCTTGCCGTCCCGGACGAGGGTGGCGATGTTCTCCACCAGGTTGTCCGGGTTGACCTGGTAGGGCAGCTCGGAGACGACCAGGATGGTCCGCCCCTTGGCGTCCTCGTCGATCTCGACGACCGCGCGCATCTTCACCGAGCCGCGGCCGGTGCGGTAGACGTCCTCGATGCCCGCGTTGCCCAGGATCTGGCCGTAGGTCGGGAAGTCGGGCCCCTTGACCCGCTGGATCATGGCCTCCAGCGTCTCCTCGTCGGAGGCCTCGGGGTTGTCCAGCGCCCACACCACGCCGGCCGCCACCTCGCGCAGGTTGTGCGGCGGGATGTTGGTCGCCATGCCGACCGCGATGCCGGAGCTGCCGTTGATCAGCAGGTTCGGCACGCGCGACGGCAGGACCGTCGGCTCCTGGATGCGACCGTCGTAGTTGTCGCGGAAGTCGACGGTGTCTTCCTCGATGTCGGCCAGCATCTGCATGGCCAACGGGGTGAGGCGGCACTCGGTATATCGCATGGCGGCTGCCGGGTCGTTGCCCTGGGAGCCGAAGTTGCCCTGGCCGTCGATCAGCGGGTACCGCATGGACCACGGCTGGGCGAGGCGGACCAGCGCGTCGTAGATCGCCGAGTCGCCGTGCGGGTGGTAGTTGCCCATCACGTCGCCGACGACGCGGGCGCACTTGTTGTAGCTGCGGTCCGGGCGGAAGCCGGAGTCGAACATCGAGTACAGCACGCGCACGTGGACGGGCTTGAGGCCGTCGCGCACGTCGGGCAGGGCTCGGCCGACGATCACGCTCATCGCGTAATCGATGTACGAGTTCTGCATCTCCTGCTGGATGTCGCGCGGCTCGGTCCGGTCCTCGCCGGCAGGGGGCAGCGTCGTCTCGCTCACAATCGCACTTCCTTCAACAGGGCCGGGGAGGTGGGTCAGACGTCGAGGAACCGCACGCCCTTGGCGTTGCGGGTGATGAACGACCGGCGGGCTTCGACGTCCTCGCCCATCAGCACGCTGAACAGCTCATCGGCCGCGGCGGCGTCGTCCATCGTCACCTGGAGCAGGACCCGGTTGGCGGGGTCCATGGTCGTCTCCCACAGCTCTTCGGCGTTCATCTCGCCGAGGCCCTTGTAGCGCTGGATGTTGTCTTCCTTGCCGATCTTCTTGCCCGCGGCGAGGCCCTGCTGCATCAGGCCGTCGCGCTCGCGGTCGGAGTAGGCGTACTCCGGTTCGACGCGCTGCCACTTGATCTTGTAGAGGGGCGGCTGGGCCAGGTAGACGTGGCCGTGCTCGATCAGCGGGCGCATGAAGCGGAACAGCAGGGTGAGCAGCAGGGTGCGGATGTGCTGGCCGTCGACGTCGGCGTCGGCCATCAGCACGATCTTGTGGTAGCGCAGCTTCGACAGGTCGAAGTCCTCGTGGATGCCGGTGCCCATCGCGGTGATCAGCGACTGGACCTCGTTGTTCTTCAGCACGCGGTCGATGCGCGCCTTCTCCACGTTGATGATCTTGCCGCGGATCGGCAGGATCGCCTGGAACATGGAGTCCCGGCCCTCCTTCGCCGAGCCGCCCGCGGAGTCGCCCTCCACGATGTAGAGCTCGCACTCCTCCGGGTTGGTGGAGCGGCAGTCCTTGAGCTTGCCGGGCAGGCCGCCGATGTCGAGGGCGCCCTTGCGGCGGACCAGCTCGCGGGCCTTGCGGGCGGCGATGCGCGCCTGGGCGGAGGACACGGCCTTGGTGACGATCGTCCTGGCCTCGTTGGGGTGGCGCTCGAACCAGTCGGCCAGGTGCTCGTTGGTCGACTTCTGCACGAACGACTTGGCCTCGCTGTTGCCCAGCTTGGTCTTGGTCTGGCCCTCGAACTGGGGCTCCTTGAGCTTGACCGAGATGATCGCGGCCAGGCCCTCGCGGATGTCGTCGCCGGTGAGGTTGGAGTCCTTCTCCTTGAGCAGCTTCTTGTCGCGCGCGTACTCGTTGACCACCCGGGTCAGCGCGGCGCGGAAGCCCTCCTCGTGGGTGCCGCCCTCGTGGGTGTTGATCGTGTTGGCGAAGGTGTAGACCGACGGCGTGTAGCCGGTGTTCCACTGCATCGCGACCTCGACCTCCAGGTCGTCGCCCCTGACCTCGAACGAGACGACCTTCTGGTGGACGGCCTCGCGCGTGTGGTTGAGGTGGCGGACGAAGTCCTCCAGGCCGCCCGGGTAGTGGAAGGTGCGCTCGCGCACGGCGGCCACGTGGCCCTCGGCGTCGGCCTCCTCGTCGGCCTCCTGCACCCGCTCGTCGCGCAGGATGATCGTGAGGCCCTTGTTGAGGAAGGCCATCTCCTGGAGGCGCCGGGAGATCGTCTCGATGTTGTACTCGGTGGTCTCGAAGATCTCCGGGTCGGCCCAGAACGTGATCGCGGTGCCGGTGTCGGAGGTCGGCTCGCCCTTGCTCAACTCGTGCGCCGGCTTGCTCCGCTCGAAGCGCTGGTTCCACGTGAAACCTTGGCGCTTGACCTCGACGTCCACCGCCGTGGACAGCGCGTTCACCACCGAGATGCCGACGCCGTGCAGACCGCCGGACACCGCGTAGGAGTCGCTGTCGAACTTGCCGCCGGCGTGCAGCTTGGTCAGCACGACCTCCAGCGTGGGCCGCTTCTCGACCGGGTGCATGTCGATCGGGATGCCGCGGCCGTCGTCGATGACCCGGACGCCGCCGTCGGCCAACAGGGTCACGTCGACCACGGTGGCGTGACCGGCCATCGCCTCGTCGACGGAGTTGTCCACGACTTCCTGGATCAGGTGGTGCAGACCGCGCTCGCCGGTCGAGCCGATGTACATGCCCGGCCGCTTGCGGACTGCCTCCAAGCCCTCCAGGACGGTGATCGAGGACGCGCTGTACTCATTCTTGGCTGCCACGGGCCTGGTGTCTCCTCAAGACTTCAAAGCGACTTAAGACCGTCGCCGGGGCGAACGCAGTGCTTGCGCTACCCCTTGATTCTACCGGGGCGGACCGACAAAAACGCATCGAGGACACCCCTGGCTTCCTCACAGACGGCCCGAACCGGAGACCCACGGGGCCGACCGGCCGCCTGCGGGGTGAAAATCGGCTGGTGAGCGCTCATCGCGCCACAGGATCGCCGCTGCGGGACTGGCGGAGGTCACCCGTAGGTGTCACGTGGTCCGCGGCCGGGCACGTGCCTGGGGCCGAAGCGCCAGTTCGGCGCCGCCGGGCCCTGCACCTTCAACCGCTTGACCACGCCGTCGCCGATGCCCGCGGCGATGCGCTTGAGCAGCTCGCGCTGGAGCAGCCGCAGCTGGGTGGCCCACGCCGTGGAGTCGGCCTGGACGGTCAGCTCGCCGTCCTCGAACGCCACCGGCCGGGCGTGCTCGGCGACGTCCTCGCCGACGAGCTTCGCCCACCGGCCGAACACCTGGCCGGCGGCGAGCCGCTCGGCCCAGCCGCGGTCGGAGGCGATCCGGGACGCCAGCCTGCCCAGCGGCTGCGGGTCGCGGTCGTCCGGTCCGGGCCCCGACCAGCGACGGCGGCGGCGGGCGGCCGCGTTCCGGGAGCCCTTGCGGACACCGCGCACACCGCGCTCCTTGGCCGACGCGCGGGCGGCCTCCAGGGCGGCGCGGGCGAGGTCGGAACCCCGCAACCCACCCTCTTGAGGGACCGAACCTGTGGATATGTCCGATTCCACCCGAGAGTTATCCACACCATCCACAGGTTTGTCCCCAGATGTGTACCCACTCACATCCATTCGGGTGACATCGTCAGGCACGGCGCACCTCCCCGTGGTCAACCGCGAAGCGCAGCCCCTCCAGCTCCTCGGGCACGTCCTCCTCGACCGCGGCGGTGATCAGCACCTGCTCCGCGGCGGCCGCCACCTTCGCCAGCTGCCGCCGCCGGCCGCGGTCCAGCTCGGCGAACACGTCGTCCAGCACCAGCACCGGCTCGGCGCCCTCGGCGCGCAGCAGCTCGTACCCGCCCAGCCGCAGCGCCAGCGCGAACGACCACGACTCGCCGTGGCTCGCGTAGCCCTTCGCGGGCAGGTCGCCGAGCGCCAGGTCCAGGTCGTCGCGGTGCGGCCCGACCAGGCACACGCCCCGCTCCACCTCCTGCGACCGCACCCGGTGCAGCTCCGCCAGCAGCGCGTCCTCCAGCACCTCCCGGTCGTGCGAGCCGGGGAACGCCTCGCCCAGGCTCGACCGGTACGCGATGCGGGCGGGCCGCGACTCCGGCGCCACCTCCGCGTACGCCGCGGCCACGTGCGGCGAGATGTCCGCCACCAGGTCCAACCGGGCGGCCAGCAGCTCCGCGCCGTGCCGCGCCAGGTGCCCGTCCCACACGTCCAGCGTGGCGCCGTCCGCGCCGCGCACCGCGCGCATGCTCTTCAGCAGCGCGCCCCGCTGCTTGAGGACCCGCTCGTAGTCGCTGCGCACACCGGCGTAACGAGGCGCGCGGGTCGTCAGCAGCTCGTCCAGCAACCGCCGCCGCTCGCCGGGGTCGCCGCGCACCAGCGCCAGGTCCTCCGGCGCGAACAGCACCGTGCGCAGGATCCCCAGCACGTCGCGCGGCCGGGGCACCGGGCCGCGGTTGACCCGCGCCCGGTTCGCCCGACCCGGCGTGACCTCCAGCTCGACCAGCAGCTCGCGCCCCTCGTTGACCACCGCCGTCCGCACCACCGCGCGGGACGCGCCGTGCCTGACCAGCGGCGCGTCCGTGGCCACCCGGTGCGAACCCAGGGTGGCCACGTAGCCGAGCGCCTCGACCAGGTTCGTCTTGCCCTGGCCGTTGCGCCCGACCAGCACGCTCACCCCGGGCTCGAACGCCAGGTCCGCGTGCTCCCACGACCTGAAGTCGGTGACCTGGAGGTGCCGGACGTACAACGGTCAGCTCTGGGTGGAGCCGGAACCGGAGGAGGGACCGGCGACCTGCACGGCGTGCCCGCCGAACTGGTTGCGCAGCGCCGCCACCGCCCGCATCGCGGGCGAGTCGTCCTGGCGCGACGCGAACCTGGCGAACAGCGCGGCGGAGATCACCGGCGCGGGCACCGCGTGGTTGATCGCCTCCTCCACCGTCCACCGGCCCTCGCCGGAGTCCTCGACGTGACCGCGCAGGTCGTCCAGCTCCGGGTCGGACTCCAGCGCGCGGACCAGCAGGTCCAGCAGCCAGGAGCGGACGACCGTGCCGCGCTGCCACGCCTTGATCGTGGCCGGCACGTCCTGCACCAGGTCGGAGGCCTCCAGCAGCTCGAAGCCCTCCGCGTACGCCTGCATCAGGCCGTACTCGATGCCGTTGTGCACCATCTTCGCGAAGTGGCCCGCGCCGACCGGCCCGGCGTGCGCGAAGCCCTGCTCGCGCGGGCCCTCCGGGCGCAGCGCGTCGAAGATCGGCACGGCCCGCTCCACGTGCTCGGGCTCGCCGCCGACCATCAGGCCGTAGCCGTTCTCCAGGCCCCACACGCCGCCGGACACGCCGCAGTCCAGGTAGCCGACGCCCTTGGCGCCCAGCGCCTCGGCGTTGTGCTTGTCGTCGGTGAACCGCGAGTTGCCGCCGTCGATGACGAGGTCGCCCTCGTCCAGCAGGTCGCCCAGTTCGGCGATGGTCTGCCGGGTGATGTCGCCGGCGGGCACCATCACCCACACCACGCGCGGCGCGCTGAGCCTGCCGACCATGTCGGCGAGCGAGTCGGCGTCGGTGACTTCGGGGTTGCGGTCGTAGCCGACCACCTCGTGCCCGGCGCGGCGGATCCGCTCGCGCATGTTGAAGCCCATCTTGCCGAGGCCCACGAGTCCGAGCTGCACGGTCGTTGTCTCCCCTACGTCTGTTTGGTGATCAGCCGGGCAGGCGCACGGGCATCAGCAGGTAGAGGTATCCGGGCGCCACGTTCCCATCTTCGTCCACCGGCTTGAGGAGCGCGGGCCGGCTGGGTGTGGTGAAGGACAAGTGCGCCCTCGGCGTGCGCACCGCCTGGAGGCCCTCCAGCAGGTACGCCGGGTTGAACGCGATGGTCACCGCGTCGCCGGTGTACTCCACCGGCAGCTCCTCCTCGGCGCTGCCCTCGTCGTCGCCGCCCGCGGACAGGCGCAGGCCCGCGTCCACGAACTCCAACCGGACCTGCGTGCCGCGCTCGGCGACCAGCGACACGCGCTTGATCGCCTGCACCAGCGCGTCGACCTCGATCACCGCGGCGGACGAGTGCTCGGTGGGCAGCAGCTGGCGGTACTTGGGGAAGTCGGCGTCGAGCAGGCGCGTGGTCGTGCGGCGCTTGGCGCCGGACAGGCCCAGCAGCCCCTCGTTGCCCAGCGACAGCTCCACCTTCGCGCCGGACGCGCCCAGCGTCTTCGCGGCGTCGTTGAGGGTCTTGGCCGGGACCAGGACGGCGACCTCGCCCAGCGACTCGTTCGGCTCCCACGGGAACTCGCGCATGGCGAGCCGGAAGCGGTCGGTCGCGACCAGGGTCAGCTTGCCCTCGCCGATCTCCAGGCGGACGCCGGTCAGCATCGGCAGCGTGTCGTCCTTGCCCGCCGCGACCGCGACCTGGGAGACGGCCTCGCCGAACACCTCGCCCGGCAGCTCACCCGCGAGCTGCGGCATGGTCGGCAGCTGCGGGTAGTCCTCGACCGGCATGGTCGGCAGGGAGAACCGGGCGCTGCCGCACGAGATCGTCATCCGCGAGCCGTCCACCGCGATCTCCACCGGGTGGTTCGGCAGCGCCTTGGTGATGTCGGCCAGGAGCCGACCGGACACGAGCGCCTTGCCGCCGTCCGCGATGGTCGCCGGGACACCGCACTGCGCGGACACCTCGTAGTCGAACCCGGAGACGGTCAACGCGTCCCCCGAGCCGTCCTCCGCCCCGGCGTCGAGCAGCACGCCACCGAGCACAGGCACCGGCGGCCGCGACGGCAGGCTGCGGGCGACCCAGGCGACGGCGTCGGCCAGCCCGTCGCGCTCGACGCGGATCTTCATGAGGGGGTCCTTCCTCAGGTCGGCATGAGCGGCAACAGCACGTGTTGCGGTGGGGGGTTGGGGAGCCGCGTCCCTCGCGGGTCGGTGCCGAACCGGTCCGACCCTCGGTGCGGAGGTCCCACCGTAGAGCGTCGAGGCGCTGTTCGTCACCTCGGGTCCGCCCGGGGCGGAGCCGGTGTCCCCGGGGCCTGTTTTTGATTTGTTCACTTCTTCAAGGGAAGACAACAGCAACAGCAGTAGGGGCTGTGGATTGTGTGGACAACTCCCGTTCTCGCTGCTCGTCGCCCACTTGGAGGTGTGGACGAACACGGGTGGTCACCCGGGGACAAGTCGGCGTCCCCGGGGAGAACTACCGAGGTGCTCCGTTCGGTCCACAGGAAGGCCGAGTTGTCCCCGGGTTAATCCCCGGGTGTGGGCCGAGTTCTCCCCGGGTGCTGCACAGGGTGATCGTGGCGCGGATCTCCCCCGGCGGGGCGGGTGACCAGGCCTGTGGACAACTCGAACCCGCTGGTTCAGCGGCTGTTCGCCGTCGCGGCCCAGGGTGCCGACCTGGGGAGACGGGCTTGACGGCCTTGGCTGGCGGGACCGCCCGTTCCGATCGGGTGGTTGTCGCGGGAGGGCCCGCGAACGCCCGGAACACCCGGGTGCGGAGGGGGTCGGGCGGGGGTCGCGGCGCCCGCACCCGGGTGTGGACGGGGCGCCGGCGGCCGGTTCGGCGCGCCCCGGGTGCGGGCCGGCGGTTCCCCGGGTGCGGCGGGCGGCACCCGGGGACGGCGGCACCCGGGTGCGGGAGGGGTGCGGGTGCGCGCGGGGCGGGGGCGAGGGGATGCCGGAGGGAGACGCGGGAGGTTCGCGGCGGGCGGCTCGGGCTCGGTGGGCGTCGGGCGGTGGGCGTCGGGCGTCGGGCAGAGCGCTCGGTGGGCGGGGCGACGGCGGGCTCGGCGGCTCGGTTGGTTCAGCGGCTCGGTGGGCCCGGTCGGCGGCAGCGGGCAGCGGGCTCGGCAGGCAGTGGGAGTGGCGGCGCGGTGGCCCTCGGATCAGTCCACAGGCCGACTGTTCCTCGACGCGAAATGTCGGTGGTGCGTGGTTGGCTTGATTCCAGGGGGACCCCCTCGCGCGGGGACCCCTGCGAAGCGCGGCGTGCCGGGGGGCGCGTGCTGGGGGCGTGCCGGAGGGCGGAGCGCAGGGGCGATGTGCGAGGGGGCGATGTGCCGGGGCGGCGTGCCTGGCAGGTGTGTGCCGGACGGGGATGTTGCGGACGGGGGTGCCGGACAAGAGGGGGCCCGGTACGCGAAGAGCCCGCCGTTGCCGGCGGGCTCAGGGGTGCGTCGGGGGTGCGTCAGCGACGGGCGCGGGACGAGAGAGGCCTCAGGGGGTGTGGCGCGCCCGCTGCTTGATGCGCGAGGTCAGCTCCTGCACCTGCTCGTACACGCGCCGCCGCTCGGCCATCTCCTTGCGGATCTTCTTGTCGGCGTGCATGACCGTCGTGTGGTCGCGCCCGCCGAACGTCTGGCCGATCTTCGGCAGCGACAGGTCCGTCAGCTCGCGGCACAGGTACATGGAGATCTGCCGCGCCTGCGCCAGCACCTTGGTCTTGCCCGGCCCGCACAGGTCGTCGATCGACACGCTGAAGAACTCGGCCGTGACCGCCATGATCGTCGGCGCGGTGATCTCCGGCGCGTGCGAGTCCGGCATCAGGTCGCGGAGCACTATCTCGGCCAGCTGCACGTCCACCGGCTGCCGGTTGAGGGAGGCGAACGCCGTCACGCGGATCAGCGCGCCCTCCAGCTCCCGGATGTTCCGCTCGATCCGCGCCGCGATGAACTCCAGCACCTCGGCGGGCGCGGCGAGCCGGTCCTGGGCGGCCTTCTTCCGCAGGATCGCGATCCGCGTCTCCAGCTCGGGCGGCTGGATGTCGGTGATCAGGCCCCACTCGAACCGGGTGCGCAGCCGGTCCTCCAGGGTCTCCAGCCGCTTCGGCGGCCGGTCGGAGGACACCACGATCTGCTTGTTGGAGTTGTGCAGCGTGTTGAACGTGTGGAAGAACTCCTCCTGCGTGCCTTCCTTGCCCTCCAGGAACTGGATGTCGTCGACCAGGAGCACGTCGATGTCCCGGTAGCGGCGCTGGAAGGCGACCTTGCGGTCGTCGCGCAGGGAGTTGATGAAGTCGTTGGTGAACTCCTCCGTCGACACGTACCGCACGCGCATTCCGGGGAACAGCCGCTGCGCGTAGTGCCCGACGGCGTGCAGCAGGTGCGTCTTGCCCAGCCCGGACTCGCCCCAGATGAACAGCGGGTTGTACGCGCGGGCGGGCGCCTCGGCCACGGCCACCGCCGCCGCGTGGGCGAAGCGGTTGGACGCGCCGATGACGAAGGTGTCGAAGTTGTACTTCTCGTTCAGCCGGGTCTGCGAGGCCACCGGGTTGGCGGGCCGGGTGTACGGGGTGCCGCTCGGCGCGGACGGCTGACCGCCGCCGAACGTGGGCCAGATCTCGTTGACGGCGGCCAGCGCCTCGGCCTGCTCGTCGACCTCCTCGCCCTCGCCCTCGGTCTCACCGTCGGCCTCGCCGTCGACGCCCGGCAGCGGCGCGCCGTTCGCGACGGGCACCGGCACGGGGTTGCCGGGCATGGCTCCCACGGGCATGGCGCCCATGGACATGGTCGGACCGGGCACGGGCGGACCCGGCACCACGCCGCCGAGGCCCGGCATGACGCCGGGCACGCGGGTCGGGGTGTGCACCGGGATCGGCGCGGTCACGGGGTCGGGCGAGTCGACCTTCACCGCCAGCGACACGGCCCGCCCGAGGCGGCGGGACAGGGCGGCGGTGATGGGCTCGCGCAGCGCGCGCTCGATCGCCTCCTTGGCGAAGTCGCTCGGCGCGGCCAGCAGCGCGGTGCCGTCGAGCAGCCCGATCGGTCTTGTCACGCGCATCCAGGCGCGTTGCTGCGGGGACAGCGTGCTGGCGGCCAACTCCTGCACGACCTGCTCCCACACGAAACCCAGGTCGGTGTGGTCGGACACCTCCGCGCTCCCCTCCTCTCGGTGACTGCCCCGCGGTCGGTCCCCGGGGACTTCCACGACGTGGACACGGAGAATAGAGGCATCCACAGAGTTATCCACAACTGTGCACGAACGCGCGTCGGAGCGCAGCGGCTCCCCCCGTTGCTTCCCGAGCACCTTGTGGCGTGCGGTGGCCTTCGCGCCGGCCCGCACCTCCCGGCGAAGGCAGCACGCTAACAAGGGTGCGGCCCGTGCCACAAGACGTGCTGCGCCGCAAGTGTTTTACGTGCCCGTTCAGCTCGGGTTCGGCGGCGGTTCGGCGTTCGCCCACCGCGCGGCCGGCACCCGTTACGGTGGTGGGGCGCACCCGGGTGCGACCCCGATTTGGACCCCGCCCCCGGGGCTGCGTACCCTCGTACTCGTCTCCCGCTCGCGCGGAGCGCTGCTTCGCGCGCCTTGAACATTAGGCAGGGGACGACCACAGACCTGCTTGGCAGTTAAGCACCGGGAGTCCGACCGTGAGCAAGGGTAAGCGCACCTTCCAGCCCAACAACCGCCGCCGTGCCAAGACCCACGGCTTCCGGCTGCGCATGCGCACCCGTGCCGGTCGCGCCATCCTGGCGGCGCGCCGCAGCAAGGGCCGCAAGCAGCTGTCCGCCTGATCGCCGCAGAGCCGTGCTGCCCGCGGCCAACCGGCTGACCCGCAGCCAGGACTTCGGCCTGGTGGTCCGCCGGGGCCGCCGGGCCGGCAGGCCTCGGCTGGTGGTGCACGTCCTGTCGCCCGCCCAGGTCCCGGCGGGCACGAGCACGTCGGCGCAGCCCACCTTGGAACCCTCCAAGGTGGGCTTCGTCGTGAGCAAGGCCGTGGGCAACTCCGTGGTGCGGCACCGGGTGAGCCGCCGGTTGCGCCACGTGGTGCGCGATCGGCTGAACCTCCTCCCGCCCGGAACTTCGCTGGTGGTCCGAGCGTTGGCACCGTCGGCCGACGCGAACAGCGCCGAGCTCGGCCGCGACCTCGACGCGGCGCTGCGCAAGGTGCTGCGATGACGACCTCCCCGGCGGGCCCCGCCGCGCGAGCGCTGCTGCTCCCGGTCCGCTTCTACCGGAGGTTCATCTCCCCCGCGCTGCCCCCGACCTGCCGTTTCCACCCCACCTGCAGCGCGTACGCGGTGGAGGCGCTGACCGTCCACGGCGCGCTGCGCGGTTCCTGGCTGACCCTTCGCCGGCTGGGCCGCTGCGGCCCCTGGCACCCTGGTGGCCTGGACCCGGTTCCGCCCAGACGGGACGCGGTCCCCGACCTTCCTGCCGAGGAGTAGCTAGTGCTCAACTTCATCTACTACCCGGTGTCCTTCATCCTGTGGTGTTGGCACTGGGTGTTCGGCCACATCTTCGGCGAGTCGAGCGGGTTCGCGTGGGCGCTGGCCGTGGTGTTCCTGGTCTTCACGCTGCGCGCCCTGCTGTTCAAGCCGTTCGTCGGCCAGGTGCGGTCGATGCGGAAGATGCAGGAGTTCGCGCCCGAGCTCCAGAAGATCAAGAAGAAGTACGGCAACGACCGCCAGCGCCAGGCGCAGGAGATGCAGAAGCTCCAGGCCGAGCACGGCGTGAACCCGCTGGGCGGCTGCCTGCCGATGCTGGTGCAGATCCCGGTGTTCATCGGCCTGTTCCACGTGCTGCGCTCGTTCCGGCCCGGCTGGGGCGAGGTCTACTTCTTCGACGCGGACGGCGTGAAGTCCTTCGTCGAGGCCAAGCTGTTCGGCGCCAACCTGTCGACGTTCATCACCATGGACGCCGCGGAACTGGCGAAGTTCGCGACCGAGCGCAACGCGGTGCTGCTGGTCTCGATCCCGCTGATGATCATCGCGTCGATCGCCACGCACTTCACCGCCCGGCACTCGGTGGCGCGGCAGACGCAGGCCGCGACGGACAACCCGCAGACCGCCATCATGAACAAGCTGACGCTCTACATCTTCCCGGTGGGCGTCCTCGTCGGTGGCCTGTTCTTCCCCGTCGCGATCCTGCTGTACTGGCTGAGCAACAACGCGTGGACGCTGGGCCAGCAGTACTTCGTGTACCACCGCATCGACCGCGAGGAAGAGGCGAAGAAGGTCGAGGCGACCGCGCAGCGCCAGGCGCTCGCCCCCAAGCCGGGGCAGAAGCCGAAGCCGGGCGCCAAGCCCCAGCCCGGCGCGAAGCCGCAGCCCGGGGCCAAGCAGGGCCCGGACGAGCAGGCCGCCGCCGAGCCGCCGACCCAGCAGGACGCGTCGGGCGGGTCCACCGGGACCGCCAAGCCGTCCACCGAAGTTCCCGGTCTGAGCCCAGGCCGATCCGCGGGCAAGAAGCAGGGCAACAAGAAGCGTCGTTGACCCTGGAGAGGAGACATCGTGTCGGAGACGTTGCAGGCGGCCGACGTGGACGCGCCGGAGGCCGGGCAAGCACCGGCGGCGCGGTCGGGGAACTCGGAGGACCTGCTCGTCCAGGAGGGCGACATCGCGGGGGACTACCTCGAACGGCTGCTCGACCTGCTCGACTACGACGGCGACATCGACCTGGACGTCGAGGCCGGTCGGGCGATCGTCAGCATCGACGGCGGTGACGACCTGGAGAAGCTGGTCGGTCCGCGTGGCGCCGTGCTGGAGTCGCTGCAAGAGCTGACCCGGCTCGCCGTGCAGCAGGAGACGGGCGTGCGCAGCCGGCTCATGCTGGACGTCGCCGGGTGGCGCGCGGGTCGTCGGGCCGAGCTGGCCGAGCTGGGCCGCACCACGGCGGAGAAGGTGGCGTCGACCGGCGAGAAGGTGCGGTTGCAGCCGATGACGCCGTTCGAGCGCAAGGTCGTGCACGACGCCGTCGCCACGGTGGCGGGCGTGCACAGCGAGAGCGAGGGCGAGGAGCCGCAGCGCCGCGTGGTGGTGCTGCCGAAGCCCTGAGCGGGCTCACGCGACAGAGTTCCGGAAGGCCCCGGTTCCCCGATGGGGAGCCGGGGCTTTGTGGTGTTCGGGGTCCGGGTGGTCGGCGGGTTCGTGGCGGGTGGCGGGTGGCCGGTGGTGCGAGCGGCGGCGGAAGTTCACCTGGCCGAGTGGTTTTCGCTGACCGGTCGGTGGTGACCATGTGGCTGCCGCGACGCCGGACCCGTCAGCGCACGACCACGAGGTACCGCTCGTCCGCCACCTCGCGCCCCCACAGCGCCGGGTCGACCAACCGCCGCACCTCCGCCTGACGCTCCCCCGCCGGCTGCTCCCCCGCCGGCTGCTCCTCCACCAGCGCCAGGCACTCGTCCGCCGTCAGCCCGGCGCCGGTCGACCAGCGGCCCTCGACGAGCAGCAGCCGCCCGCCCGGCTTCAGCAGCGCCCGCCACCGCTCCAGCGCGGCGGCCGGGTCGGGCAGCGCCCACAGCACGTGCCGCGCGAGCACCACGTCGAACGTCCCCGGCGGCCACGGCGGAGCCGACGCGTCCCCCTGGCGGAACTCGACGCCGGGCGCCTTCGCCCGCGCCGCCTCGACCATCCGCCCGGACAGGTCCAGCCCGCGCACCTCGTACCCCGCCCCGGCCACGAGGGCGGACAGGCTCCCGGTGCCGCACCCGAGGTCCGCCACCGACGCGGGCGCGGGCGGCAGCAGTGGCAGGAGCAGGTCCGCCCACGCCTGGCGCACGGCCGGCGAGCGCAGCCCGTGGTCCGGTTCCTCGTCGAACGCCGCCGCCTGGTCGTCCCAGAACCGCCGTGCGGCGAACGCGCCCAGCCACGCCCGCTGCTCGTCCGTCTCCGGCACGTCCCGCCCGCGCGCCTCCGCGATCGCCTGCCACGCCGCCTCCGGTGACGCGCCGTCCAGCACGAGCAGCGCGGCGGCCACCAACGACGACCGCCCGATGCCGCCCCAGCAGTGCACGAGCACGTGCCGCCCGGCCCTCATGGCGGCCAGCACCTCGTCCAGCACCGCGTCCAACCCCGGCTCCGCCGCGGGCACGCCGAAGTCCGGGATCGGCACCCGGTGGAACGCCATGCCGGCGTCGCGCGCCTCCTCCTCCGCGTCGACCAGCTCCAGCTCCGCCAGCTCGTCCGGCGTCAGCGCGCAGACGATCACGCCGACGCCCGAGGCGGCCAGCCTGCGGAGGTGCCGGAGGTCGCGCGGGTGCCCCATGGTGCTCAGCGCCCCCGGTCGGATCGCGTACATCGCACATCCCTTCCCCTCGCCGCGTTTCACGTGAAACGGTCGCGGCATGAGCGAGATCATCCGCCGGCTCCGCGTCGCCGCCTACGCCGTGATCATCGACGACGACCGCATGCTGCTGTCGCGCTGGCGCGGGCCGGACGGTCCCCGGTGGATCCTGCCCGGCGGCGGGGTCGACCACGGCGAGGACCCGTACGACGCGGTGATCCGGGAGGTCTTCGAGGAGACCGGCTACCACGCGGCGGTCGACCGGCTGCTCGGCATCCAGAACCTCCACGGCCCGCTGTCGATCCGGGACGTCGAGTACGACTACCACCGCATCCGGATCATGTACGAGGCGCGCGTGGTCGGCGGCGAGCTGACCTTCGAGGTGGGCGGCTCGACCGACCAGGCGGCGTGGTTCCCGCTCGACGAGGTGCCCGGCCTCGACCCCGTCGACTCGGTCCGCTACGCCCTCGCCCTCCTGCGGTCGTCCCCCGCCGGCGGGCGGATCGCCGGTTCCACGTGAAACGCCGCGTCGGTTTCACGTGGAACCGGCGCGGCGATGACAGGTTTCACGTGAAACGCCGCAGACTCGCCGTGGCGGTTTGGCGTGTCGCCGGGTTGATCCGTCATAGTGGGCACCGGCACATCTCGCGGGGCGCGCCGCCCGCCGACGAGATGCCGACCCCCGTCAACCGCACCGAAGGCGCGTGCGGTTTCACGTGAAACACCCCGGATGGAGTCATGGCCGAAGAGGTGGAAGACCGCGCGAAGCGGGTGTTCGGTGACCACTACGAGAAGGCCGCCGCTTTCGCGGCCCTGCTCACCGAGCACGGCGTCGAGCGCGGTTTGATCGGTCCCCGCGAGGTCGACCGCCTCTGGGAGCGCCACCTCCTCAACTCGGCCGTCATCGCGGAGCTGCTCCCCGAGGGGAGTCGCGTCGTGGACGTGGGCTCGGGCGCGGGACTGCCGGGTCTCCCCCTGGCGATCGCGCGGCCGGACCTCGACCTCACCCTCCTGGAGCCGATGGTCCGCCGGGTGGCGTGGCTGACCGAGTGCGTCGAGGCGCTCGGGCTGGACGTCACCGTGCTCCGCGGTCGGGCCGAGGAGGGGCCGGTGCGCGACCGGCTGTCCGGCAGCGATGTCGTGACGGCCCGCGCGGTGGCCCCGCTCGACCGGCTCGCCGGGTGGTGCCTGCCGCTGCTGCGGCCGGGCGGTCGCCTGGTGGCCCTCAAGGGCGAGAGCGCCGAGGAGGAGCTGACCCGCGACGCCGAGGCGGTGCGCAGGGCGGGCGGTGTCCGACCCCGCGTCATCACCTGCGGTGGCGACGTGCTCGAACTGCCGACGACAGTCGTACTCGTGGAGCGCGACGACCAGGCGAGCGGCCGTGACGGCTCGCGTCGCAGAAGGAAGGATCGGTGACCGTGTACCCCGACCCCCTGCAACCGGTGTTCCGCGCGGCTGGTGTTCCACGTGAAACCGAGACGCGCGGTGTGGTGGGGGCAGGCGAAGTGCTCCGCTCTGCGAGCAACGTGAACCCGGTAAACAACGTGGACCCGGCAGGAGACAGCACCGTGTGGACTCCCATCGCGGAAGAAGCGGCACGCGCGACTCGCGTCCTCCACCCCGACTCGCTCCAACTCCCCCGCCCAACGCGCCGCCGCGTCTTCACCGTCGCGAACCAGAAGGGCGGCGTGGGCAAGACCACCAGCACGGTGAACCTGGCCGCCGCGCTGGCCATCCACGGGCTCAAGGTCCTCGTGATCGACCTCGACCCGCAGGGCAACGCGAGCACCGCGCTGGCCATCGAGCACCGCTCCGGCACGCCGTCGGTCTACGAGGTGCTCCTCGGCGAGATCTCCGTCGCCGAGGCGGCCCAGGTCAGCAACCAGTCACCCAACCTCTTCTGCGTGCCGGCCACGATCGACCTCGCCGGCGCGGAGATCGAGCTGGTGTCGATGGTGGCCCGCGAGTCCCGCTTGAAGGAGGCGCTGAGCCCCGAGGCGCTGGACCCGATCAAGCCGGACTACGTGTTCATCGACTGCCCGCCGTCGCTCGGCCTGCTGACCGTCAACGCGATGGTCGCCGCGCAGGAGGTGCTGATCCCGATCCAGTGCGAGTACTACGCGCTGGAAGGGCTGGGGCAGCTGCTGCGCAACATCGAGCTGGTCCAGGCGCACCTGAACCCGACGCTGAACGTGTCCACCATCCTGCTCACCATGTACGACGGCCGCACGAAGCTGGCCGACCAGGTGACCAGCGAGGTGCGCGGCCACTTCGGCGACACGGTCCTCAGGACGGTGATCCCGCGCAGCGTGAAGGTGTCCGAGGCGCCGGGGTTCGCCCAGACGGTGCTCACCTACGATCCCGGCTCACGGGGCGCGATGAGCTACCTGGACGCGGCACGCGAGATCGCCCTGTACGGCGCGGAGATGGGGTCGGCATGACGGAACAGCGCAAGGGTGGCCTCGGTCGAGGTCTCGCGGCCCTCATCCCGAGCGGTCCCCCGCCCGGCACACCGGCGCCTGCCCGGTCGGCGTCGAACGGCGGGTCGCCCACCCCTGTGCTCGACGCCACCTGGCCCGCGACGCCCCCGGCCCCCACCGGGGAGGTGGCCGGGGCGGTGTACCAGGAGCTGCCGGTCACCGCGATCCGCACCAACCCGAAGCAGCCGCGGCAGGTCTTCGACGACGAGGCGCTGCGCGAGCTGGAGCACTCCATCCGCGAGTTCGGGCTCATGCAGCCGATCGTGGTGCGGGCCACGGGGCCGGACGCCTACGAGCTCGTCATGGGCGAGCGGCGCTGGCGGGCGACCCAGCTGGCGGGCCTGAAGACGATCCCGGCGATCGTCCGGCAGACCGCCGACGACGTGATGCTGCGCGACGCGCTGCTGGAGAACATCCACCGCGTCCAGCTGAACCCCCTCGAAGAGGCGGCGGCCTACCAGCAGTTGTTGCAGGAGTTCGGCGTCACGCACGAGGAGCTGGCCGACCGCATCGGCCGCAGCCGCCCGGTGGTCACCAACACCATCCGGCTGCTGAAGCTCCCCCTCCCCGTGCAGCGGCGGGTGGCGGCGGGCGTGCTGTCCGCCGGGCACGCCCGCGCGCTGCTCGGCCTGGACGACCCGGGCGTGCAGGAGGAGCTGGCGACCCGGATCGTGGCGGAGGGCATGTCGGTCCGCGCGACCGAGGAGGCGGTGACCCTGGCCAAGGGCGCCGAGCCGGCCAAGGCGAAGCAGGCGCGGCGCAAGCCGATGCAGGCGCCGGGCCTCCAGGAGTTGGCCGAGCGGTTGTCGGACAACTTCGACACGCGGGTGAAGGTCGAACTGGGTCAGCGGAAGGGCCGGATCGTGGTCGAGTTCGGCTCCGTGGACGACCTGGAGCGGATCATCACGCTCATGTCGCCGGAAGCGGCAAATCGGACACGGACGGGCGACTAGGGATCACCCCAGGGTCTTATGTCACGGTGACGATTGCGCCCCGTGTCCGAATGGACACGGGGCGCAACGTTGTTCCAGGGCCGTCAGCGGACCACCGCTCGGTCGACCAGACCGGCGTAGATCTCGCCGAGCGACTCGCCGGCGGCCTCCACCGCCATCGGCAGCAGCGAGGTCTCGGTCAAGCCGGGCGACACGTTCACCTCCAGGAAGTGGACCGTGCCGTCCGCCGCCACGACCGCGTCCGTCCGCGACACGTCGCGCAGGCCCAGCAGCCGGTGCGCCGACACCGCCAGCTCCCCGACCGCCTGAGCCGTCTTGTCGTCCAGCCGCGCCGGCGCGTGGAAGTCGGTCAGGCCCGCGGTGTACCGGGCGGTGTAGTCGTACACGCCGCTCTCCGGCACGATCTCCACCGGCGGCAGGGCGTAGGGGCCGTCCGGGCCGTCCACCACCGCGACGGCAACCTCGACACCCTCCACGTACCGCTCGGCCAACACCGTGTCGCCGTAGGCGAGGCAGCCGACCATCGCGGCGGGCAGCTCGGCGGCGGCCCGCACCACCCGGGCGCCCAGCGCCGACCCGCCCTGGTCGGGCTTGAGCATCAGCGGCAGCCCGAGCCGGTCGACCATCGCGTCCAGCACGGGCTGCGCGCCCAGCTCCCGGAACGTCGCGTGCGGCAGCACGGCCCACTCCGGCGTGGCCAGTCCCGCGCGGGCCAGCTCGCCCTTGGCGGTCGGCTTGTCCCACGCCCGTCGGCACGCGCGCGAGTCCGTGCCGACGAACGGCACGCCCAGCAGCTCCAGGATCGTCTGCACCGACCCGTTCTCGCCCTCGCCGCCGTGCAGCGCCACCACCACGGCGTCCGGCCGGTGCTCCTTCAGCCGCGTGAGCAACCGCGCGTCGGCGTCCCACTCCTCCACGACCAGGCCGACCGAGCGCAGGGCCGCGGAGAGCCTGCGACCAGACCGCAGGGACACCTCCCGCTCGTGCGAAAGGCCACCGGACAGCACTGCGACCCAGCGGTTGGACAACGTCTCTTCTCCTGATCAGGCGGTGTCGGGCGAGGGGGTCTGGGGACCCTGGACGGCCCGGCCCGGGGTCGGGCCGAACGTCTCGCGCAGCTCCATCTCGTCCTTGATGACGTTCGCCAGCCGCCGGACGCCCTCGCGGATGCGCTCGGGGGTCGGGTAGCAGTACGAGATGCGGAGCTGGCGGCTGCCCAGGCCGTCGGCGTAGAAGCCGGTGCCCGACGCGTACGCGACGCGCTGGGTGACGGCCCGGGGCAGCATGGCCTTGGTGTCGACGCCCTCGGGCACGGTGACCCACACGTAGAACCCGCCGGTGGGCTTGTTCCACGTGGAACCAACCGGCATGTGCTGCTCCAACGCGGAGATCGCCGCGTCGCGCCGCTCCCGGTAGGCCTCGCGGTAGGTCTTGACCTGGCCCTTCCAGTCGTGCGTGGCCAGGTAGCGCGACACGATCAGCTGGTTCAGCGTGGGCGGGCACAGCGTGGCCGACTCGGCCGCGAGCACCAGCTTCTCGCGCACGGCGTGCGGCGCGAGCACCCAGCCGACCCGCAGGCCGGCGGCGAAGGTCTTGGAGAACGAGCCGAGGTAGACCACGTTGTCCGGGTCGGTCGACCGCAGCGCCGGGTAGGTGACGCCGTCGAAGCCGAGCAGGCCGTACGGGTTGTCCTCGACCACCAGGATGCCGTGCGAGCGGCAGATCTCCAGGACCTCGGCCCGGCGCTGGACGGCGAGCGTCACGCCGGCCGGGTTGTGGAAGTTCGGGATCGTGTAGAGGAACTTGATGCGCCGACCGGTCCGCTCGACCGCCGCGACGGCCTCGCGCAGGTTCTCGGGCACGAGGCCGTCCGCGTCCATGGCCACGTGCACGACCTGCGCCTGGTAGGCGGCGAACGAGCCGAGCGCGCCCACGTACGACGGGCCCTCGGCCAGCACCACGTCACCCGGGTCGCAGAAGATGCGGGTGACCATGTCCAGGCCCATCTGGGAGCCCACGGTGACCACGACGTCGTCCGGGTGGGCGTTGATGCCCTCCAGGGCCATGACGTCGCAGATCTGCTCCCGCAGCTCGGGCACGCCGTGCGCGCTGCCGTACTGGAGGGCGACGAGGCCGTCGGTGGCGATCAGGTCGCCGACCTCGGCGCTCAGCGAGTCGAGCGGGAGCGCTGCCAGGTGGGGCATCCCCCCCGCCAGGGACACCACCTCTGGCCGGCTCGCCACCGCGAACAACGCCCGGATCTCCGATGCCGTCATGCCCGCCGTCCGCGCCGCGTACCGGCGCAGGTGGGGGTCGAGGCTTCTGGCTCCCTGCTTCGGGGGCTGTCCGGGTAGGTTCACGGGGAACTCCGTTGGGTGGATTTACCGGCGGGTATGTTCCCGCCCGAGTGTAACGGCCGTCCCGTTCGGGGCATCTGCCTTCCCGCCCGGGGTCACATCCCCATATCCTCTTGGTGGGTCGTGTTCAGTGGCTGGAGGTCTGGGTGTCACGTCGTGTCGCGGGCGTCACCTTGGACAACCTGGAACACCTGTCCAAGCACAGCCGGACGTGCGTGTTCTGGGAGTTGGCGCCCCACCTGAAGGAGCAGGCCGAGGAGTTCGGGGACACCGAGTTCGAGAAGGAGGCCTGGGTCTCCAGCGTCCTGCTCGAATGGGGCTCGTGCGGTCGGATCATCTACTGCGACGGGATTCCCGCCGGCTCGGTGTTCTACGCGCCCCCCGCGGCCGTGCCCAGGTCGCTCGCCTTCCCCACCTCCCCCGCCAGCCCCGACGCGGTGCTGATGACCGGCCTGGAGGTGCTGCCCGAGTTCCGCGGCGGCGGCCTCGGCCGGGTGCTGGTGCAGAACGTGGCCAAGGACCTGACCCGGCGCGGCGTGAAGGCGATCGAGGCGTTCGGCGACAACCGGCCCGAAGAGGGCCAGAACTGCGTGACGCCCGCCGACTTCCTGCTCCAGGTGGGCTTCAAGACCGTGCGGCCCCACCCCCGCTGGCCGCGGTTGCGGCTGGAGCTGCGCAGCGCGTCCTCCTGGAAGGAAGACGTCGAGGCGGCGCTGGAGCGGCTGCTCAACTCCGTGACGGTGTCGACCGCCGAGCCGAGCTTCCGCACGGCCTGAGGACCCGGTCCACCCGCGCCTGCGCGAGGAGGACGGGCGAGCCGCGCCCCCGGCCCGGCAGCCGGCACCCGGTCGGCCGGGGAACCGCGTCGGTCGGGCTCGCGGTGCTGTCCGACCCACCTGGCGGACGTCGCGCCGCCGCGCCCTCAATAAGATCGACTTCCGTGGACACCGGGGCGGAGATCCAGCGCGAAGTGCTCGCGGAGGTCGAGGGGCGGCGCGACTTCCAGCGGATCCGGCGGATGCTGGCGGACTGGCAGGACCGGGGCGTCCCGGCCGAGCGCCTGGCCGACGAGCTGACCGACCTCATGCTGGACCTGAGGGCCCAGAACCGGGCGGACGACGAGGACGCCGTCGGCCACGTCCTCGACACCCTCAGCGGCTGGTGAGCGCCGCGGGGCGGCTACCGGGTGGCCTGAGGGTGCCCGGGGCGTCAGGCGGCCCCTGAGGGGCCACTACGGGCC
This sequence comes from Saccharothrix xinjiangensis, assembly GCF_039527585.1. Lineage (NCBI taxonomy): Bacteria > Bacillati > Actinomycetota > Actinomycetes > Pseudonocardiales > Pseudonocardiaceae > Saccharothrix > Saccharothrix xinjiangensis. Next base: position 841,726 of record NZ_BAAAKE010000001.1, read on the forward strand.
CGGCTCGCCCACCGGGGCGAGCCGGGAGGGTTCAGCGGACCTGGCCGAACGCCACCTCGTGCCGCACCAGGTCGTCCAGGGTGAACGTGCCCGTGGGCTGGTCGTCCTTGCCCAGCAGGTACAGCCGCTTCACCGCGACCAGGATGCCCTCGGCCACCACGTCCCGGAACGACGGGTTCGCCAGCCGCTGCCGGTCGCCCGCGTTGGTCAGGTAGCCGACCTCGATGCGGACCGCCGTGCACCGGGTCATCCGCAGCATGTCCCACGTCTTGGGGTGCGTGCCGCAGTCCGGCAGCCCGGTCCGGGCCACGATCTCGCGCTGGATGAACCCGGCCAGCGCCTCGCCGACGGTGGACGTGGTGCCCGCGCCGGTGGTGCCGAAGTGGAAGGTCGCCACGCCGGACGCCAGGGGCGAGTGGTTGGCGTCGGCGTGCAGCGACAGGATGAGGTCGGCGCCCGCCTCGTTGGCGAACCGGGCCCGCTCGCCCTCGTCGGGGTTGTTGCGCGCACCCCGCGTGAGCAGGGCCTCCATGCCGGTGGCGGCCATCTTGCCCTCCAGCAGCCTGGCCAGGTCCAGCACCAGGTCCGCCTCCGACACGCCGTCGACCACGACACCGCGGTCCTCGCCGCCGTGGCCCGGGTCGATGATGATGCGCTTGCCCGACAGCCTGGGCCCGGCCCGCCGGACCCGCTCCTGCTCGCGCAGGAACACCGGCCGGCCGCCGCGCACCTTGGGCTGGAGCTGGCGCAGCGCGCGCACGGTGTCCGGCCCGCACATGCCGTCGGAGACGAGGCCGTAGTCGCGCTGGAAGTTCTTCAGGGCCTGCTCGGTCTGCTGGCCGAACTCGCCGTTCGGGCGACCCGCGTCGTAGCCCAGCTCCAGCAGCCGTTCCTGGAGGGCGAGCACGTCGTCACCGGTCACCGGCTGCGCCATCAGGAACGCGAGCGGTCGGTCGCCGAGGCGGTAGGTCGCGTCGCGCAGCGCGCGGTAGGTGGCCGAGCCGACGATGCCGTCGGTGATGAGACCCCGCTGCTGCTGGAACGCTCGCACGGCGTGCTCGACCGGGAGGTCGAACACCTGCGACGGCTGCGGATCGGACAACAGGCCGAGCTTGGTCAGCGTGGCCCTGACCTCGGCGACGTCCGGTCCGAAATCCCCGCGGCGGAGTAGCGGCATGCACCCCTCGCTCAACTAGGCGCCGACGAGCGGTCGACGCGGAACTTGACGCCTCATTGTGCCTTGCTCCACCGCTGCCCACTCGCGGGGCTACTGCGTGTGGTTGTTGCTCCACGAGCGAGTGGCCCGTCCCCCTTCTGAAGAAGACGGACGGGCCACTCGTTCAGGTTGCTCTCAGAGCACGTCGGCCAGGTCGTTGAGCAGCGCGGCCTTCGGCTTGGCGCCCACGATCTGCTTCACCGGCTGGCCACCCTTGAACAGGATCATGGTGGGCACCGACATGATCTGGTAGTCGCGGGCGATCGACGGGTTGGCGTCGATGTCGAGCTTCGCCACGGTGATCTTCTCGGCGTGCTCGGCGGCGATCTCCTCCAGGACCGGGGCGACCATCTTGCACGGGCCGCACCAGGTCGCCCAGAAGTCGACCAGAACTGGCTTCTCGCTGGTCAGGACGTCTTCGGTGAACGTCTGCGCGGACGTGACCACGGTGGAGCCTGCCATCTTCGTGTTCTCCTCTTGGGCGTGGGGTTCAGCTGGTGGAGACGGGTTCGCCGTAGCCGCCGCCGACGTGCTCGGCGGTGACCGCGGCCTCCGCCTCACCGTGCTCGGCGAGCCAGCGCTCCGCGTCGATCGCGGCGGAGCAGCCCGAGCCGGCGGCGGTGATCGCCTGGCGGTAGGTGCGGTCGACGAGGTCGCCCGCGGCGAACACGCCGTCCACGTTCGTGGCAGTCGTGCGGCCCTGGACCTGGACGTAGCCCTCGCCGTCCAACTCGACCTGGCCCTTGACCAGGGAGCTGCGCGGGTCGTGGCCGATGGCGACGAAGAACCCGGTGAACGGGTGCTCGGCCACCTCGCCGGTCCGGGTGTCGCGGACCTTCAGGCCGGACACCGAGTTCTCGCCCAGCACCTCGACGACCTCGGCGTTGAGCAGCCACTTGATCTTCTCGTTCGCCCGCGCGCGCTCCAGCATGATCTTGGAGGCGCGGAACTCCTCGCGGCGGTGGACGATCGTCACCGACCGGGCGAACTTGGTGAGGAAGGTGGCCTCCTCCATCGCCGAGTCGCCGCCGCCGGCCACGACGACGTCCTGGTCGCGGAAGAAGAAGCCGTCGCAGGTGGCGCACGCCGACACGCCGCGGCCGAGCAGCTCCTGCTCACCGGGCACGTTCAGGTAGCGGGCCGCCGCGCCCATGGCCAGCACGACCGCGCGCGCCGCGTAGCGCTTGCCGTTCGCCGTGACGTGCTTGACCGGGCCGTCCAGCTCCAGCCCCTCGACGTCCTCGGCGCGCAGCTCGGCGCCGAAGCGCTTGGCCTGCTCGCGCATCTGCTCCATGAGGTCGGGGCCCATGATGCCGTCGCGGAAGCCCGGGTAGTTCTCGACCTCGGTGGTGGTCATCAGCGCGCCGCCGTACTGCGAGCCCTCGAACACCAGCGGTTCGAGCTGGGCGCGCGCCGCGTAGACCGCCGCGGTGTACCCGGCGGGCCCCGATCCGACGATGATCAGGTTCCGAACGTCCGACACCCTCGACCTCCGTAAGTCGTCCCCGGACCGGGGCCACCCGGTCCGGCTCTTCGCTCAACGGATCGTAGGGCGCGGTAATTCCGCCCCGGTCGGGTGAGCTGGACTACGGCTCGATGGTGCTGTTGGCGAGCACCCCGTCGGGGTTGTCCGGCCCGCACGTGTCGGGGTCGAGGACCACGATCCGGTACGCGCCGGGCGCGCCGCCGGGCAGGATCGCCATCACGGCCGGCCTCTCGTCCAGCGTGATGGGGCTGACGCCGAGCGGCTTGCCCGCGGTGATGCCCGCGCCCGCCAGGCACCCGGCCAGCTGGTCCTGGTTCTCCAGCGGGCCGTAGTTCTGGGCCTTGAGCACGTCGCCGAACACCGGCCCGAAGTTCTCGCCCCGCACCGCCAGCCGCTGGTCGCCCGGCGAGCCGCTGGCGGTGACCGGCGTGTTCGAGGGCGTCGACCCGGCCACGTTGTCGGTGGCGCTGTTGTTCCCCGGCACCGTCACCAGGGCGATGCCGACCGCCGCGGCGGCCGCCACCAGGATGCCCGCGCCCATGCCCAGGCGCTTGTTGCGCTTGGCGCGGGCCGCGGCGAGGTCGACCACCGGCGCGACCGGGCGGGCCTGCCCGGCGGACGCGCGGGCCTCCCGGGCGAGCGCCGCGTCGATCCGCTCGGCCACCTCGCGCGGCATCGGGATCGGGGGCGCTTCGCGCAGGTCACGCAGGTCGTCGAGGGTCGCGTCGAGCGCGGCCAGGACCTCCCTGGCCTCGGGGTCCTCCGCCACCAACGGGCGCAGTTCGGCTTCGGTTCTCGGGTCCAGCACCCCGGCGTGCAGGTCGGCCAGCAGGTCGACGGACCACGGCGGCCCCGAACGCCGCGCATTGCCGGTCATCGTTCCTCCCACTGACGTCCCTGTTGCACCTGCACATCGTTTCCTGGGACGTTCGCATCTGCACCCTGGTTCCGGAGGTGCCCCAGAACTTTGGCCAGCTTCGCCCGCCCGCGGGCGCAGCGGGACTTCACCGTGCCCTCCGCGATGCCCAGCATCCGGGCGGTCTCCGCCACCGAGTACCCCTCCACGTCGACCAGCACGATCGGGGCGCGTTGTTCCTCCGGCAGCTCGTTCAGGGCGTCCCGCACGATCAGCCGGGTCTCCCGCTCCGCCATCGCGTCGCGCGGCGAGACCGGCTCGCCGGGCCCTGCCTCGGGCAGCGGCACGGTGGGCTTGGTCTGCCGCCTGCGCATCCGGTCGAGGCAGGCGTTCACCACTATTCGGTGGAGCCAGGTGGTGACCTGCGACTCGGCCCGGAAGCTGCCCGCGGCCCGGAAGGCGGAGATGAACGCCTCCTGCAACGCGTCGGCCGCTTCCTCGGGGTCGCGCAACGTGCGCAGGGCGACGGCCCACATGCGGTCCCGGTGCCGGCGCACCAGCTCCGAGAAGGCGTGCGGGTCACCGGCGGCGTGCGCCGCGATCAGGGCTGCGTCCGAGCTGGCTGCGGCGGTCACGCGGAAGAGGGTATCGGTGAGGTCCGACACCAGGGCGGTCACCCGTGCGGTGGGGTGCGCTCTCGCCGGCGGGACCGATGTGCGAGGGGTGGGACGTTCCCACTAGTGGGAACGTCCCACCCCTCGCGAACGGGTCCGGGGACCGGGTCCTACTGGGCCCGCGTGTAGACCAGCTCGGCGACCTCCGACTTGTTGTTCCGCCCGCTGCCCGCCAGCTTCGTCACCCACACGAGGACGTACTGGGTCGGGTCGTGGTCGTTCAGCTGGATCTGGGTCTGCCCCGACGACAGGGTCGCGGTCCCGATGACCCTCGTCTCCTCCAGCGGCGCGTTCTGCGCGCCGGCCGCCCGGATCTCCACCACCGTGCCCTCGCTGGGCGAGGTGACCGTGATCGACGCCAGCTTCACCGGCTCGGCGAAGCCCGCCATCAGCCCGACACCCGGCTTGAGCGCCGGGAACGGCTGGAGGTAGTTCTCGGTCTGCCACACCGTGGTCGGGTTGCCGTCGACGGCGCGGCTGGCCCGGTTGGCGTTGTCCGGCTGGTTGGTCACGTCGTACACGCCCACGGACCCGGGCTGCACGGGACCCGCCGGCTGCGGCGCGGGGGGCGCGGGCTGGCCGCTCTGCCCCGGCTCGTTCGACTGGCCGATCACCACGGTCGGCCCGCCGCCGCCGGTCGGCTCGTCGCTGAAGAAGCTCACGATCTGGAAGCTCAGCCAGGCGATCACGCCGAGCGTGGCCGCGGCCAGCACGGCCACGCTGATCGCCAGCTTGCGCTTCTGCTCCTTGCCGCGCAGCGGCCGCTGCGTGGTCCACACCGCGCCGTCGTCCGCCTCGTCGCCCTCGGGCACCCGGTTGATCAGCGCGGTCTGCGCCTCCGACGACGAGATCTGGTCGAGCACCTGGAGGATCGCCGCGCTGGTCCGGATGCCGCCGACGCTGGTGTCCTCCAGGCTGCGCACCGCGACCGACGACAGCTCGTGCGGCACGTACGGGCGAATCGCGCTCGGCGCGAGCACCGACCCGTCGGGCCCGGTCGGCGCGACCGGCACGCCCTCGGGGCCGCCCGGCAGCGCCCACTTGCCGGTGAGCAGCAGGTACAGGATCGCGCCGAGGCCCTTCACGTCGTCGCGCGCGATCGCGTCCGGTCGCGGCCCGGGGAACGCCAGCCGCAGCCTGCCGTCCGGTGTCACCCGGATGCGCTGCGGGTGGTCCGCGCCCAGCACCAGGCCCGCGTGGTGCGCGCCCTCGATCGCCGCGCCGAGCGGTTCCAGCAGCCTGGTCGCCGCGCCCGCCTGGAGCGGGCCCTTGGTGATCAGCTCCACCAGGGCCGAGCCCCGGGTCCACTCGGCGACGACGATGCCGAGGATGCCGTCCCCGAGCTGGAGACCGGCGCCGGGCGTCAGCACGTCGATCACCCGGGCGACGCCGGGGTGGGTGAAGCTGGCCGCGTGCATCGCGCGCTCGGTGATCCGCTTGGCCCGCGCCACCGCGGCGTGGTCGGCCGGGTCGCCCACCAGGACCGTCAGCGCCACGTCCCGGTTGAGCTGACCGTCGCGCGCCCGCCACAGGTGCGCGTCGCACCGGCGGTCCGCGCCGGACGACTCCAGCAGCCGGTAGCGGCCGCCGCCGATCACCCCGCCGGGGACCAGCGGGGTGTTCTGGATGGGGCCGCTGCTCACGGCCCCGAGCGTACGGGAACCGGGCGCGCCGCAACGGTCACCGGCGACCCACCAAACGACTGATCTTGTCCAGGGCGGGCTTCACCTCGGGCACCCTGAACAGCGCCAGCAGCGCGAAACTCAGCGGCAGGCCGACGACGCCCTGGATCACGAGCTCCACCCAAGCGCCCGCCACGCGGGATTCGATTCCCAGTCCTTGGACGGCCAGCCAGGCGAGGCCGGTGGCCGCGCCGAACGCGATCGCCGACGCCACGACCGTGAGGCAGAGGGTCCACGCCGTGTAGCCGGTGCGCAGCCTGCCCAGCCGCACCCGCAGCCACACCTGGCCCACCAGCGCACCCACCACGAAGCTCAGCGACATCGCGACCGACACGCCGACGGCCAGCTTGTCCGGCGGCGAGAACTCCAGGAACGCGTACAGCAGCGCGATCCGCGCCACCACGATGACGCCCTGGATGACCGTCGGCGTCCGGGCGTCCTTCAACGCGTAGAACACGCGCAGCTGGAGCAGCGTGATCGCGTACGGGACCAGGCCGAACGCCGACAGCGCCAGCGCCGTGCCGATCGCCTCGCCGCCCGCGACGCCCGACTCGCCGTGCGCGAACACCGCCAGGCCGATCGACACGCCCGACACCGTCAGCAGCGCGCTGAACGGCATCAGCAGGATCGCCGACATCCGGTTGCCGAACGACAGGTCGCCGACCAGCGCGCCCGTGTCGTTCGCCGCCGCCGCGCGGCTCATCCGCGGCATCAGCGCGGTCAGCAGCGACACGCCCAGCACGCCGTAAGGCACCTGGGCGATCAGCCACTGCATGTTGTAGACGGTGATCGCGCCCTTGTCGTTCGTCGCGACGCGGGTCAGCACCACCATGCTCACGAAACCCAGCGCCACGTACAGCAGCACCCAGAACGCCAGCCCGCCGAACTCGGCCAGCCTGCGGTCCCACCCCCAGCGCCAGCGGAACCGGAACCCGGTCCGCCGCATCGCGGGCACCAGGACCAGCGCCTGGAGCGCCACGCCCGCCATCGTGCCCAGGCCCAGGACCAGCAGCTTCGGCTGCCCCATCTCGACCGGGTCGAGCGAGATCTCGCCCGGCATCGCCCAGTAGGCGGCCAGCGTGACGATCACCACGACGTTGTTCAGCACCGGCGCCCAGGTGGGCAGGCCGAACACGTGCCGGGTGTTGAGGATCGCGCCCAGCAGCGCGGACAGGCCGTAGAACACGATGCCCGGCAGCACCAGGTAGGCGAACGCCGTGACCAGCGCCGGGTTGGCGTCCGACGCGGGGTCGATGAACAGCGCGGTCAGCAGCGGCGCGCAGGCGATCGCGATCACGGTGCCGACGCCCAGCACCACCGCCGCCATGGTGATCAGCCACTGCGCGTACGACTCGCCGCCGTCGCCGTCCTCCTTCTCGGCGCGCACCAGCAGCGGGATGGCCACGCTGGTCAGCACGCCGCCCAGGAGCAGCTCGTTGATCATCGTGGGCAGCGTGGTGGCGACCTGGTAGGAGTCGTTGAGCACGTTGATGCCGACGACCGAGACCAGCAGCAGCTTGGACAGCAGTCCCGAGGCGCGGCTGACGATCGTGGCGATGGCCATGGAGCCGCCGGCACGTGCCAGCGACGGTGCGTCCTGCTGCTGTTCCTGCTGGGTCACCGTTGTTCCGCTCAACTCGCGCTCGACTTCTCCGGCGTGACGCCACTGGCGTCGTCGGGCACCCGCACGGAGGCCGCCCGCGCCGCCCGCACCCGCCGGTAGATGCGCCGGGCGGACAGCAGGACCAGCGCGGCGCCCGCCAAGCCGGTGATGACGACCGTGATCGTCCCGTACACCGAGGACGACACCTCCAGCCGGGCCCGTTCACCCAGCTCGACACCGCTGACCGTGAGCAGCCGGACGTGCACCGGGAACCGCCCGGACCGCTGCACCTCGACCTGCACCGGCACCAGTCGGTCGCCGCGCGCGGGCAGCTCGTAGACCTGCTCGTCCCGGGCCTCGATGCCCGGCGTGTCCTCGACCACCACCCGCACGGTCACCCGCACGTCCAGCCGGTTCTTCACCGACAGCGGGATCGGGCTGTCCCCCGAGCCGAGCAGGATCGGGCTGTTCGGCTCGGTGACCGTGACCTGGCTCAGCAGGCCGTCGACCTGCTCGCGGCCGACGGCCAGCGCGGCGCGCGCGCCCGCCTCGTCGCCGCGCCACGCCCCGGACACCGCGCGCAGCAGGTGCAGCCGCAGCGGGTCGACCAGGTCGGCGGGCTCGGCCGAGGCCGCGTCCTGCTGGCTCATCGAGTCGGCCAGCAGCCGCACCTGGTCCCACGACGCGGCCACCTCGGTCGTCACCGCGGGCGGCACCTCGCGGGCGCCCGACTCGACCGGGTAGCTGAGCGCGGCCGCCTGCTCCGGCAGGCCCGCGAGCAGCGCGCTCAGCCCCACCGGCGTGGCGAAACCGCTGCCGACCAGCGACTCCGTGGTGCGGATGAGGGTCTCCACCTCGCCGGTCGGCGCGTTCCACCGGCGCGGCGGCGCGAGCACCACGTGCTGCCCGGCGCCCTGGAACGCGGTGCGGAAGGTCAGCGCGGCCAGCGCGTTCTGCACCGACACCGGGCGCGTCTCGGTCGGCGTGGTCACGCCCGCCACCGGCCGGGCCGTGGCCGGCGCCCGGAGCGCGTCGGACACCATCCCGTCGATGCGCACGGCCTTGACCGGCTCGCCCTCGCCGACGTTGTCGGTGGTCCCCTCGACGGAGCCGTCGTCGGCGCCGTCGCCCGTGCCGCGGCCCGCGTCGAGCCGGACCGGCCCGGTGCCGGGCGTGCCCGCCACCGCCGACTGGTCGAGCACCAGCGACGTGACGCCGCCCGCGACCAGGTCGCCCAGGGTCTGCTGGTCGAGCACGCCGTCCTCGGGCCAGGTCAGGCCCTCGGTGGGCTGCACCTCCAGCACCTCGCGCACGACCTCGGCGCCGTCCAGCGCCAGCAGGCCCAGGTCGGTGAGCCGGGCGCGGGACAGCGCGACCACGTCGGCGCCCGCGTCCGGCAGGGCGATCACGCACCGGCCGCTCGCCGACAGCTTCAGCTGCGACAGCCACAGCTCGGCCTCGCCCTCGCCGCGGCCCTCGCCCCGGCCTCGCACCTGGTAGCCCTCCGCCATCGCGGCGACCGTGCGCAGCAGGTCCGGGTCGACGGCCAGGCACACGCCCTGCCCCAGCGGGCCGTTCAGCGCCGTCTGGTAGGCCTTGAGCAGGCCCCACAGGCGGCCGCCCATGGCGATGGAGGCGGCCAGCTCGTCGTCGGTGAGCACGGTCGGGTTCGTGCCGGCGATCCGCGGCCGGTCGGCCAGCGGCCACAGCACGGTGACCCTGGCCGGGTCCGCGGGCGGGGCGGGCGCCGTGCCGCCGGGCACCGACAGGACCGGCAGCAGCGTGCTCAGCGCGGCCAGCCGGGCCCGGCCGCCGAAGTCGGGGGTGCCGTTGATGTTGGCCAGGATCGGGTAGATGCCGGGCTCCTCCACCTGGAGCGAGGTCCGGCCCGCGCCGCGCAGCGGCACGGTCAGCTCGAACGGCTTGGACTCGTCCCGCTCCAGGCGGTCCGCGATCCGCGTGAACGAGGGCTGCACGTACTCCGCGTCGGCGGGCTCCCGCAGCGCCTCGCGGACCTCGGCCTCGTCGGTCAGCGCCTCGCCGCGCTCCAGGCGCAGCTCGATGTCCTCGATGAACCGGTCGCCGATGTTGACGACCTTGCCCCGGATGGTGATCGACCCCGTGCCCGCCGTGACCACCCGCGGGGTCAGCTCCTCGACGTCCAGGCGCAGGTAGACCTGCGACTGCTGACCGGGTTGACCGGCCATCGCGCGGGTGGCCCACACCTGGGTCGCGGGCGCGGGCCGGACGGGCAGCCGCCCCTCCTGGGGCGCCGCGTGCGCGGGGGAGGTGACCATGACCAACCCGGCCACCGCGAGTGCGGCCAGCAGCCGTTTCACGCCGACTCCGCTCCGTCCGTCCGGTACCCGGTCGCTCGGTACCCCGTGTTCTGGAACCCGGTGCCGTCGTACCGGGTCTTGTCGTGCTCGGAGATCAGCTCGGCGGCGCGGCGCACCAGCCGGCGCTCGTCCGCGTAGGCGAGCCGCTCGTCCAGTTCGCCAAGGGGCACCCACGCCACCTCGGTGACCTCCACGTCTTCGTCGGACAGCTCACCGCCCAGCGCCTCCAGCAGGAAGTGGTGGACGGTCTTGTGCACCCGCCGGTCCTCGGCGACGAACCAGTAGTCGATCGAGCCGAGCGGTCGGAGCACCCTGCTATGAATACCGGTCTCCTCGGCGACCTCGCGCACCGCGGTCTGCTCAGCGGTCTCACCGGCCTCGATGTGGCCCTTCGGCAGCGACCACAGGAGGCGCCCGCGCCGGTCCAGCCGACCGATGACGGCGGCCGCGCGCCGCTCGAAGTCCAGCACCAGCCCGCCCGCCGAGGTCTCGTCGACGGTCTTCAGCCGACGACCCCGGCGCCGGTTCCGGCGCCTCGGCTTGGGACCGCCGGAGCGACCGGACGACTGGGGCATGGTCCCGATCGTAATGCGGACCAGCGATTACAGGGCGTGGCGGTCGCGTTGCGCGGTGTGAGACAGGTCCGGCGCGACCACCCGCGGGCGCGGAGCAGACGCCGGAAGTCGCGCGCCGCGACGGCTGCGGCCCGCGACAGCGCGACCAGCGCCCCCTGAACTCGTTCGGGCCGGGATCGCGCGCCCAGTACCCTGGCTCCCCGTGTCCGGACCGAACGTTCCCACCGCACCGAGCCCGACCGGGCAGGACAATGCCGTGGTGGAACAGCTGAGCGCCTCGCCCGTCGTCGAAGAGCTGGCCGCCCGCTTCGACGCGGCAGGTCACCGCCTCTACCTGGTCGGCGGCAGCGTGCGGGACGCCGTGCTCGGCCGCCTGTCCGGCGACCTCGACTTCACCACCGACGCCCGGCCCGACCGGATCACCGCCCTGCTCAAGGGCTGGGCCGACGCCACCTGGGACACCGGCATCGCGTTCGGCACGGTCGGCGCGACCAAGCGCGGCCAGACCGTCGAGATCACCACGTTCCGCGCCGACGCCTACGACGGCGTCAGCCGCAACCCCGAGGTGACCTTCGGCGACACCATCGAGGGCGACCTGGTCCGCCGCGACTTCACCGTCAACGCCATGGCGTACGACGTGGTCGACCGCGTGCTCATCGACCCGACCGACGGCCGGGGCGCGCTGCGCGACCGCGTCCTGGACACGCCGGCCACCCCGCAGGAGTCGTTCTCCGACGACCCGCTGCGGATGCTGCGCGCCGCCCGCTTCGTCTCCCAGCTGGGCTTCCGCCTGGCGCCGCGCGTCCGCGAGGCCATGACCGCCATGTCCGCCGAGCTGGGCCGCATCACCGCCGAGCGCGTCCAGGCCGAGCTGTCCAAGCTGCTCACCGGCGACCACCCGCGCGCGGGCGTCGAGGTCGTGGTCGACACCGGGCTCGCGGACGTGGTGCTGCCCGAGCTGCCCGCCATGCGGCTGGAGATCGACGAGCACCACCAGCACAAGGACGTCTACCACCACTCCCTGGTGGTCCTGGAGCAGGCCGTCGACCTGGAGGACGGGCCCGAACCGGACCTGGTGCTGCGCCTCGCGGCCCTGCTGCACGACGTCGGCAAGCCGGACACGCGGCGGTTCGAGGAGGGCGGCGGGGTGTCGTTCCACCACCACGAGGTGGTCGGCGCGAAGATGGCCCGCAAGCGTTTGCGCGCCCTCAAGTACTCCAAGGAGATCACCGAGGACGTCACCCAGCTCGTGTACCTCCACCTGCGCTTCCACGGCTACGGCACGGGCGAGTGGACCGACTCCGCGGTGCGCCGGTACGTGACCGACGCGGGCCCGCTGCTGTCGCGCCTGCACAAGCTCGTCCGGGCCGACTGCACCACCCGCAACAAGCGCAAGGCCAACGCCCTCCAGCGCACCTACGACGACCTGGAGCGCCGCATCGAGCGGATCGCCGCCGAGGAGGACCTCAAGCGCGTCCGGCCCGACCTGGACGGCAACGAGATCATGCGGCTGCTCGGCCTCCCGCCCGGCCCGCTGGTCGGCAGGGCGTGGAAGTTCCTCAAGGAACTGCGCCTCGACCGGGGGCCGCTCGACCACGACGAGGCCGTCGCGGAACTGCTCGCGTGGGCCCGAGCGGAGGGCGTGGAGCCGCCAACCGGTTGCCCGGAGTGACCTATCCGGGTCTTTTCCCTTGGCTAGTGACAGCCCGTTGCGACACCATGACTGTGTGCGTCAGACACGCACTGGGGGTGGTGTCGCATGAACGCTTGGGGATTGTCCGAGGGGGGCGCCCGGGTGCAGGGGTTGGAGACGTTGACCGATCGGCAACGGGCGGTGCTGCGGTGCCTGGCCCGTGGCCTGGCCGATCACGAGATAGCCCGGGTGCTGGCGATCAGCCAGATCCAGGTGGGGGTGGTGGTGACCGAGATCCTGAGAGTGCTGAACCTGCGCGACCGGATGGCCGCGGTGGTCTACGCGCACGAGACGGGCATGATCCGTTTGCCGCTGCCGCGGTAATTCGGCCGCTGCTTCGCGGGCGGCGCCGAGGTCGCGGGGGTCAGCGCAGGGATCGGCTGTCCGGTGACGGCGCGCGCTTGGCCAGCAGCAGGTAGCCGACGAGGCCCAGCAGGTAGGCCGCCGTCGCGGCGACCACCAGGCCGGTCGACCGGCCGTCCAGGGGCACCACGGTCGCCGCGGCGGTGACGGCCGCCACCTGCATGACGTTGAACAGCGTGTCGTACAGGGCGAACACCCGGCCGCGGACCTCGTCGCCGATGTCGCCCTGCACGGCCGCGTCCACGCACAGCTTCACGACCTGGCCCGCGAAGGTGAGCAGGAACGACGCGGCCAGCGTGGTCGGCAGCAGCATCGGCAGGCCCAGGCCCAGCTGGGTGACCGCGGCCAGCAGCAGCGCGGCGCACACCGCGCCGCGCCGGCCCAACAGGTCCACCACGCGGTCGGTGACCAGTCCCGCGAGCAGGATGCCCGCGCCACCCGCGACGGCGACCTCGCCCAGCCCGGCCAGGCCCGCCTTGAACGGGCCGAAGTCGGTGAAGGTGTGGCGCATCAGCAGCAGCGTGAGCAGCAGCGACGCGCCGAACGCGGCCCGGTGCGCCAGCAGCGCGAGCAGCGCCGCCGCCACGCTCGGCGTCCGCCAGACCGCCCGCGCGCCGTCCAGCAGGCCCCTGGCCACCGCGGTGGCCGTGCGGCTGGGTTCGACCACCTGGTCGGGGCCGAGGGCGGCGGGCCGGAAGCGCGCCGCCAGCCACGCCGCCAGCAGCGAGCCCACCAGGGCGACCGCCGTGGTCGACGCCGAACCGCCGTCGCCCGCCCCGAGCAGCCCGCGCAGCGCGACCGCGCAGCCCGCGCCCGCCACGGCGGCCAGCGCGCCGAGCGTGGCGGCGAACGCGTTGGCCTCGACCAGGTGGTCCGCGTCGACCACGTGCGGCAGGGACGCGGACAGGCCCGACCCGACGAACCGGCTCACGCCGGTGACCAGCAGCGCGGACGCGTACAGCGGCACGCCGTCCAGCCCGAGGGCGACGGCGACGGCGGTGAGCACGACGAACAGGCCGCGGGTGAGGTTCGCCGCCACCAGCACCCGGCGGCGGTCCCACCGGTCGAGCAGGGCGCCCGCGAACGGGCCGACCACCGAGTACGGGAGCAGCAGCACGGCGAACCCGGCGGCCACGGCGAGCGGGTCGGCGTGGCGCTCGGGGTTGAACAGCACCGCGCCCGCGAGACCGGCCTGGAACAGGCCGTCGCCCCACTGGGCCGCCAGCCGGGAGGCCAGCAGCCTGCGGAAATCCGCTACGGCGAGGAGTTTCCGGATGCCGAGGTGGTGCTGTGCCGCAGTGGTCCCGGCGGTGGTCACGAGCTTGAGCCTATGCCTCTCGTCGCCTGGTCCCGGTGAACCGCGGGCGCGGGCCCGCCGAACCCCGGGGCGGTCGGTGGCGCACGACTGCCGGTGACGACCACGAAGGCCGGACCCTCGCGGGTCCGGCCCCCCTGGCGCCAGGCGCCCGGTCGCCTCTCGGCGCTTCGCGCTACGCGGCTCCAGCCGGACGGTATTCCGCGGAGGCGGTTTTGAGTGGGCCCGGGGGACTCGATGGCGCCTGGCAGGTCGTACAACGACAACGGTAACCCGGAATGTTCCCCGCCGAGTGCGTCGCCGCCCATCTGGGATCATGCAACCCGTGCGCCCTGATGTCGACGTCGAACCGGGTTCCCTGCTGGTCGCGGCACCGAGCCTGACCGACTCGAACTTCCGCCGCACGGTGGTCTACATCATCGACCACCGGGAAGGCGGGACGCTCGGTGTCGTGCTGAACCGCCCCAGCGAGGTGGCGGTCCACGACGTGCTGCCCGCGTGGGGACCCCACGTGACCAGGCCCCAGGCCGTCTACATCGGCGGCCCGGTGCAGCAGAAGACGGCGCTGTGCCTCGCGGCGATGCGCACCGGCGAGAACACGGGTTCACTCGAAGGTGTGGTTGGCGTGCACGGCCCGGTGGCGCTGGTCGACCTGGACGCGGACCCGGACGCCCTCGCCCCGAAGGTGCGCGGCCTGCGCGTGTTCGTCGGCTACTCGGGCTGGGGCGAGGGCCAGCTCGCGGGCGAGATCTCCCGCGGCGACTGGATCGTGGTCAAGGGCCTGCCGGACGACGTCCTCACCCCGCCCAGCGTCGACCTCTGGGGCCGCGTCCTCCGCCGCCAGGGCCTGCCCAACGCCCTCCTGGCCACCTTCCCCACCGACATCCGCCGCAACTGACCCGCGCGAGTCGTACGCCCAGACCCCGCGAGTCGTACCTCCAGACCTCGCGAGTCGTACGTTCAGGACCCCCGAGTTCAACACTCAGGACCCGAACGAGGGTTCCTGAACGTAGAACTCGGGGGTCCTGGAGGTACGACACGGTCGACCTGGGCGCACGACTCGCGCGTTTGCGGGAGGGAAGGGGAGGGCGGTCAGGCTCGGGTCAGCACGCCGCACGCGCCGGCGCACGCGCACCCGCCGCACCCGTCGGCCGGCTCCGGCTCGGGCAGCGCCGCCGCCGCCCGGTGGCCGACGAGACCGCCCGCCACCGCCACCGCCACGCCGCCGAGCAGGCCGATCAGGCTCACGACCAGCGCGATCGCCGTCGTCGGGGCGAACAGCACGACCGCGCCGCACACCAGCGCCACCGCGCCCGCGCCCACGTTCGGCACCCCGGCGACCCGGTTGGCCAGCGCGAACGCCTCGTCGTCGCGCAGCGCGGCCTTCGTGCGCACGCCGACGAAGGGGTTGCGGCGCAGCCGCCCGCGCAGGCCGAGGGCGCCGACCGCGGCGAAGGCGACACCGACCAGACCCAGCACCACAGCCAGCAGGATGTTCACGCTGACGAGGGTAGGCCGCGCCACCGCGCCCACCCGAGCCGACCCGGGCGTGAGGTTCGTTGCAGTTCGCTTGCGCCGCGCTGATACCGTGGAGGCATGAGCAAGGCCCGCCTGCTCCTTATCTAGCCGCGCAGACCTCGCAGGGCCAGGTCGGCGCGGCAACCCCTCATGCCCGAGCAGGGCTGAGGGGTTTCGTCATGTCAGGGGCAGGTACTGATGGAGAGGGACATCCCGATGAGCACCGACGCGGCGGACGAGAAGCCCGCCTTCCGCTACACCGCCGAGCTGGCGGGCGAGATCGAGCAGCGGTGGCAGCAGCGCTGGGAGGAGCAGGGCACCTTCCACGCGCCGAACCCGGTCGGTCCGCTCCGGGGCGAGGTGCCCGCGGACAAGCTGTTCGTGCAGGACATGTTCCCCTACCCGTCCGGCGCCGGCCTGCACGTGGGTCACCCGCTGGGCTTCATCGGCACGGACGTCTTCGCCCGGTACCACCGGATGAACGGCCGCAACGTGCTGCACACGATGGGCTTCGACGCCTTCGGGCTGCCCGCCGAGCAGTACGCCGTGCAGACCGGCCAGCACCCGCGCAAGACCACCGAGGACAACATCCAGACCTACCTGCGGCAGATCCGCAGGCTGGGCCTGGGCCACGACGAGCGCCGCCGCATCTCCACGATCGACCCGGCGTACTACAAGTGGACCCAGTGGATCTTCCTGCAGATCTTCAACTCCTGGTACGACCCGCAGCGCGGCAAGGCCCGGCCGATCGCCGAGCTGGTGGCCGAGTTCGAGTCGGGCGACCGGGAGACCGGCGGCGAGCCGTGGGCCGACATGACCGGCACCGAGCGGCAGGCGCTGCTGGGCCGGTACCGCCTGGCCTACCTGTCCGAGGCGCCGGTCAACTGGTGCCCCGGCCTGGGCACCGTGCTGGCGAACGAGGAGGTCACCGCGGACGGCCGCAGCGAGCGCGGCAACTTCCCGGTGTTCCGCCGCAACCTGCGCCAGTGGATGATGCGGATCACCGCCTACTCCGACCGCCTGATCGACGACCTGGACCGGCTGGACTGGCCGGAGAAGGTCAAGTCGATGCAGCGGAACTGGATCGGCCGCTCCCACGGCGCGCGCGTCAGGTTCGCGGTCGAGGTCCCGGGCGAGGGCCCGGTCGACGTCGAGGTCTTCACCACCCGCCCCGACACGCTGTTCGGCGCCACCTACGTGGTGCTGGCCCCGGAGCACCCGCTGGTGGACGTCATCACGGCGCCCGACCAGGCGGGGGCGATCGAGGCCTACCGGCGCGAGGTGTCCCGCAAGTCCGAGCTGGACCGGCAGGAGAACAAGGACAAGACCGGCGTCTTCACCGGCGCCCACGCCACCAACCCGGTCAACGGCGCCCAGCTGCCGGTGTACGTCGCGGACTACGTGCTGATGGGCTACGGCACCGGCGCGATCATGGCGGTGCCCGGCCAGGACCAGCGCGACTGGGACTTCGCCAAGACCTTCGACCTGCCGATCATCCGCACCGTGCGACCGCCGGACGACTTCGACGGCGAGGCCTTCACCGGCCAGGGCCCGGCGGTCAACTCCGGCTTCCTGGACGGCCTGGGCGTCGACGAGGCGAAGAAGAAGGTCGTCGCCTGGCTGGAGGAGCGGGGCCGCGGCGAGGGCACCGTGCAGTTCAAGCTGCGCGACTGGCTGTTCTCCCGGCAGCGGTACTGGGGCGAGCCGTTCCCGATCGTCTACGACGAGGACGGCGCGCCGGTCGCGGTGCCGGAGTCGATGCTGCCGATCGAGCTGCCGGAGGTGGACGACTACTCGCCGCGCACGTTCGACCCGGACGACGCGAACTCCGAGCCGTCGCCACCGCTGTCGCGCGCCGAGGACTGGGTGACCGTCGAGCTGGACCTGGGCGACGGCCCGAAGCGGTACCGCCGCGAGACCAACACCATGCCCAACTGGGCGGGTTCGTGCTGGTACCAGCTGCGGTACGTGGACCCGACCGAGGCCGAGCGGTTCGTCAACGCCGAGAACGAGCGGTACTGGCTGGGTCCGCGCACCGCCGAGCACGGCGCGAGCGACCCGGGCGGCGTCGACCTGTACATCGGCGGCGTGGAGCACGCGGTGCTGCACCTGCTGTACGCGCGGTTCTGGCAGAAGGTGCTGTTCGACCTGGGCCACGTGTCCGGTGACGAGCCGTACCGGCGGCTGTTCAACCAGGGCTACGTCGAGGCGTACGCCTACACCGACGCGCGCGGCGCCTACGTGCCCGCCGAGCAGGTGGAGGAGCGCGAGGGCAAGTACTTCTTCGGCGACGAGGAGGTCAGGCGCGAGTACGGCAAGATGGGCAAGAGCCTGAAGAACGTCGTCACGCCGGACGAGATGTGCGCCAAGTACGGCGCGGACACGTTCCGGCTGTACGAGATGTCGATGGGCCCGATGGACGTCTCGCGGCCGTGGGCGACGAAGGACGTCGTCGGCGCGCAGCGGTTCCTGCAACGGCTGTGGCGCAACCTGGTCGACGAGAACACGGGCGAGTCCCGCGTCACCGACGAGGAGCCGGGCGAGGAGGCGCTGCGCCTGCTGCACAAGACCATCGCGGGCGTGCACGACGACTACGCGAGCCTGCGCTACAACACGGCGGGCGCGAAGCTGATCGAGCTGAACAACCACGTCACCAAGCACTTCCCGGGTGGCGCGCCGCGCGCGCTGGCCGAGCCGCTGGCGCTGATGCTGGCCCCGCTGAGCCCGCACGTGGCGGAGGAGCTGTGGGCCAGGCTGGGCCACGGCGAGTCGCTGGCGCACGGCCCGTTCCCGACCGCGGCCGAGGAGTACCTGGTCGAGGACACCGTCGAGTACCCGATCCAGGTCAACGGCAAGGTGAAGGCCCGCGTGGTCGTCGCCGCGTCGGCGTCGCAGGACGAGGTCCGGGCGGCGGCGCTGGCCGAGGGCAAGGTGGCCGAGCTGCTGAACGGCGGCGAGCCGCGCAAGGTGATCGTGGTGCCCGGCCGGCTGGTGAACGTGGTGCTGTGAGGCAGTGGGTCGGGGGTGGGGCCGGCCGGGCCCGCCCCCGGCCTCACGGTCGGGGCAGCTGCGCGGCGACCTCGGCCAGGGCGTCGAGCAGCTCGGGGTCGACCGACCCGGCCGCCGGTTCCGCCTCGGCGATGGCGATCGTGGTGTCCCGGATCTCCGACCAGTAGTGGGCGGCGGTGAACGACACCTCGGCCATGCCGGTCAGCGTGGTGCTGAGCGGTCGCACGTCGCCCGAGCCCGGCGCGCCGATCACCCGGTCGAACTGCCGCGCCTGGTTGCGGCCCGGGAAGGTCACCCAGGCCACCGACACCACCGAGGCGTTGCCCGCCCCGTCGCCCACGGCCAGCAGCAGCCGGTCGAGCGCCGTGCACGGGTGACGCGCGAAGAAGTCCTTGACCTGGCCGAACGAGTTCTCCAGGCAGCTCGGCTCCTGCTTGAGCGCCTGCTTCTCCACGCGCACGCCCAGGTGCCGCATCGCGCCCTCGGCGTCGCCGCCGCGGGCCGACCGCTTGGCGTCCCACTTGAGCACGCCGATGCTGGTCACGGGCGCGACGCCACCGGCGCCGCCCGCGCCCGAGTTGAGCGCGGCGCCACCTGCCCCGCCTGCCCCGGCGAGGACGACGAGCACCGCGGCGACTAAGGCAACCCCTCCGCCGCCGGATCCCTTGTTCGAGCCCACGATGATCCCGCCCCGGGGTCGCCATGTCGTTCGGACGCCCCATGCAACCCCGTTCCCCGCGGTCTGGTTGCGCCCGAACGTGGAAAAGCGCTCGAACGGACCAGCAGGTGTGCCGGGAAGTCGCAGCTCACGGTTGCGGAGGGAGACCCATGTCACCCAACAGGTCGGCCAGCATGGAGTCGAACAGGGGTTCCGGATTGGCCACCGCGAACGGGAAGCGACCGAACACCTCCAGGGCGACGTGCCCGTACAGGCGCACCCAGGACTGGGCGATCCGGTGGACCGCGCCGAGCGTCAGCACGCCCTCGTCCACCTCGACGCCCTGCTCGTGCACGGTGGCCGCCAGGACCTGCCGGAACGCCGCCAGGTCGGCGTGCAGCTCGGCGGGGACGTCCCCGGTGACCTCCGCGGCCAGCGGGTGCGCCGCGATGAGCTTCCCGGCGACCTGGAGGAACACCCGGCCGAACTGGTCGCCCACCTGGCCCGCGGCGTCGGCGTCGCAGGACCCGATCTTCGCCTCGGTCGACGCGAAGACCAGCGCGAACTCCTGCGGGTGGCCCAGCGCCCAGCGCCGGAAGCCCCGGCACACCGCGTAGACCTGCGCGGCCACGTCGTCCTCGGGCAGGCCGTCCAGGCCGGCGTCCAGCTCGCCGGCGAGGTCGGTGCAGATGTCGTCGGCGAGCTTGAGCAGCAGGTCCTCGCGCGAGTCGTAGTACCGGTACAGCGCCGGTGCGGTGATGCCGAGTTCCCGGGCGATGGCACGCAGCGTCACCGCGTCCCGCCCGCGTTCCACGAGCAGTGCGCGGGCCTGGCGGCGGATGTCGCGCTCGGTCTCCGCGCGTAGTCGTTCTCGACGGGTGGCCTCGGTCATATGTCACCTGATCGGGTTGTAAACGGTGTTCACCGGGGTATAGCTTCCAGGCCTGTTCAGTGAACGGTGTTTACGGAGTTCACGCCAGTCACGCAACGTTAGCCCATCAGCCTGGGAGGACGCGTGTTCGCGAAGTGGGGATCGCTGGCGTACCGCCGCCGGTGGGCGGTGCTGATCTCGACGGCGCTGCTCGCCGTCGGCGGCGGCACCTGGGGCCTGGGGGTGTTCGACAAGCTCGGCCAAGGCGGCTACGAGGCCCCGGACAGCGAGGCCGCGCGGGCCAACCACGTCGCCCAGGAGGCGTTCGGCCGCCAGGGCGGTGACGTGCTCGTGGTCTACGGCACCGCGGACCCCGCGCGGCTCGGGCAGATCGGCGCGCGGCTCGCCGAGCTGCCCGACGACGCCGTGCTCAGGGCGCAGCCGCCGATCCCGTCGCCCAACGGCGACAAGTCGCTCGCCGTGATCACGCTCCGCTCCGGCGACTCGAACGAGCAGGTCAAGCAGTACGAGCGGATCTCCGGGCAGCTCGCGGTCGACGGCGTCGACAGCCACGTCGGCGGCCTCGTGCCGACGCAGAAGGCGATCAACGACATGTCCGCCTCCGACCTCACCAAGGCCGAGGCCGTGTCGCTGCCGATCGTCCTGCTGCTGCTCGTGGTCATCTTCGGCGGCCTGGTCGCCGCCTCGCTGCCGGTGCTGGTCGGCGGCCTGTCGATCCTCGGCTCGCTCGGCGTGCTGCACGCGGTCTCCTACGGCGCGGACGTCAACTCGTTCGCGGTCAACGTGGCCAGCCTGCTCGGCCTCGGCATGGCCATCGACTACGGCCTCTTCATGGTCGGCCGGTTCCGCGAGGAGCTGGCCGCCGGCCGCGCCACGCCCGACGCCGTCCGCCGCACGGTCATGTCCGCCGGCCGCACCGTGCTGTTCTCCGCGACCCTGCTGGTGATCGCCCTGGCCGGCCTGCTGCTGTTCCCGCACGGCTTCCTGAAGTCGCTCAGCTACGGCGGCATGTCCGCGGTCGCCATCGCCGCCCTGGTCTCGCTGACCCTGCTGCCCGCGCTGCTGGGCGTGCTCGGCCACCGCGTGGACAAGCTCGCCCTGCCGTGGCGCAAGGACAAGGCGCCGTCCGAGGCCGGGTGGCGGCGGCTGGCGGGCCGCGTGATGAAGCGCCCGGTGCTGTTCGCGCTGCCGATCGTGGTGGTGCTGCTCGCGCTCGGCGCGCCGTTCCTGAACGTCAAGTTCGGCGAGGTCACCGAGAAGGTGCTGCCCGAGGGCAACCCGGTGCGCGTCGCCGCCGAGAGCATCAACACCGACTTCGCCGCGCTGTCCAACTCCGGGCTGAAGCTCGTGATCACCGGCGACCCGGCGGCGGCCGACGTGCAGCGGTTCGCGGCCGAGGTGGGCGCGGTGCCCGGGGTGGGCGAGGCGCAGCCCGCCGCCGAACCGGCCAACGGCACGTGGCTGCTCAACGCGGGACTGGAGCAGGACGCGCTGAGCGACGCGTCCAAGCAGGCGCTGCGGGACGTGCGGGCGCTCGACGGGCCCGGCGACGAGGTGCTGGTCGGCGGCAGCACGGCGATGGTCTCCGACAGCCTCGACGCGATCGCCGACAGGCTGCCGTGGATGGTCGTGCTGCTCGTCGGCGCCACGTTCGTGCTGATGTTCCTCGCGTTCGGGTCCGTGCTGCTGCCGGTCAAGGCCGTGGTGATGAGCGCGCTCAGCCTGTCCGCCACGTTCGGCGTGCTGGTGTGGGTGTTCCAGGAGGGCCACGGCGCGTCGCTGCTCGGCGTGACGCCCGCCCCGCTGGAGTCCGGCATCGTGGTGCTCATGGCGGCCGTGGTGTTCGGCCTGTCCACCGACTACGAGGTGTTCCTGCTGTCCCGGATGGTCGAGGCGCGCGGGCGCGGCGCGTCCACCGAGGAGGCGGTGAGCGCGGGCCTGGCCAAGACCGGCCGGGTGATCACCGCGGCCGCGCTGCTGCTGATCGTGGTGACCGGCGCGTTCGCGTTCTCGCAGATCACCATGATGCGGTTCGTCGGCGTCGGCATGATCCTCGCCCTGGCGCTGGACGCCACCGTGGTGCGGGTGCTGCTCGTGCCCGCGGTGCTCAAGCTGCTCGGCGACGCCGCCTGGTGGGCGCCCGGACCGCTGCGGCGCGTCCAGGAGCGCATGGCGATCCACGACGACGTGCCGGCGGAGGACGGGGAGAAGGTGCCGCAACCCGCTTAGCCCACCTCGAAGGCGACGACCTCGGCACGCGAGCCGGGGCCGTCGCCGTCCAGGGCGCCGACCCGGAACGTCGCCAGCACCTCGTCGTCCGCGCTGTCCAGCACGGTCGTGGTGCCGCCGGTGGCGAGGAAGACGCGGCGGTCGCCCGGCGGGATGGCCAGCGACCTCGCCGCGAACGGCAGGTTCCTGGTGGTGCGGCTGACCGTGTCGACGACGGCGACGGACCGGTCGAGCGCGACGTAGACCCGCCTGCCGTCCGGGGTGACCGCGATGGCCCCCGCGCCCCGGCCGACCGGCGTCGACCACACCACGCGGGCGGTGCGCGGGTCGACCATCGACACCGTGCCGGTCCCCTCGCGCAGGTCCAGCGAGCTGACGTACAGGGCGTCGCCGCGCGGGCTGATCGCCACGTGCTGGGGCAGGCCGCCGACCTGGGCGGTGGCCTCCGGGGTCGCCGCCGCGGTGTCGAGCACGCGGACCGTGCCGTCCTGGGCGTTGGCCACGTACAGGTGACGCCCGTCCGGTGACACCGCGAGGCCGAGCGGCTGCCCGCCGACCTGGACGGCGGCGACCATGCGGAACGTCGCGGGGTCCACCACCGCGACGCTGCCGCTGCCGCTGACGTAGAGCCGCTCCCCGTCCGGGCGCAGCACCGCGTGCGCCAGCGGCGCGCCGGCGTGGATGCGGCCGACGACCTCGCCCGAGGCCGGGTCGACCGCGGTGATCGTGCCGGACCAGCCGTGGACGACGTAGACCCGCCGCCCGTCCCGGTCCACCGCCGCGCTGGTGGCCCGGCGCCCGGTGACCGCCGTGCCGACGACCGCGCCGTCGGAGGTGTCCAGGACCCGGAGCCCGCCCCCCTGCGTGACCACGTACGCGCGCGGTGCGGTGGTGTCCGCGACGGTGACGACGCGGGAGGGCGGTTGACCGGCGGAGAGCGCGGCGGTGAGCAGGAGGGCGGCGGTGCCGGTGGCAGCGGTGCGTCGTCGTCCCCACATGGTCGGATGGGAACACCGCCGCACACCCGGCCTCCACTCGGGAGACACGTGCAGGTGATATTTGCGCCGGTTCGAGTGGTCCACGGGCCTCGCGGGTGCGCTGCCGCCCGCGACGGCGGGGCGGGCGGCAGCGGGAAACCGCGTGCGGCCGTGCGCCCGGCGCCGGTCGCTCGGGGGGCGAAACGACCGACGCCGGACCCCTGCCGGTGCTCGCGCACCGGTGGTCGTGCCCCGACGACGTAGAGAACTACACCAGGTTGACGCAGCCGGCCGGTATTTGGCCCCGCGGCACGGCGAAACAACCCGAAATAGCCCTACTTCCCCCTGGTCGCCACCAACTTGGCGTAACGGGTGCCCGCGGTCAGGAGCACCAGGCCCGCGCCGATGAACGCCAGCACGCGCGCGATGCCGTCCAGCGCGGCCAGGTCGAACAGCAGCAGCTTCGCCACCGCCGCGCCCACCAGCACCAACCCGGCCACCCGCAGCGACCTCCGGTCGATGCCCCGCACCAGCAGCACCAGCGCGGCGACCGTCCACGACACCGTCACGATCGTGTGACCGAAGAGGAAACCGGTCACGTCCTGCGACACCAGCAGCGCCGAGCACAGCACCACCCCGGCCGCCGCGTACAGCAGCACCACACCCGCGACGACCCACGGGAGCGGGCGGCGGTCGAGCGCTCCCAGGTCGGCGGCGAACCACGGCAGCACCACCGCCAGCACGCCCAGGACCAGCGAGGTGAGCGCGCCGGCGACCAGGAAGCCCGGCGAGTCCAGGTGGCGCGGCACGTCGAGCAGCAGCCGCGGCGGCACCGCCTCGCCCAGCGCGAGCAGCAGGCCGATCACGCCGAACGCGCCCGAGCCGAGGAGCGGGCCGCGCGAGGACAGGCGCCTGGCCACGAACGCCAGGACCAGCGCCTCGGCCAGGACGACCGCGGCGCGGGTGCTGCCGTCCAGGGCGAGCGCGGTCGCCAGGAAGGCCGCGAACACGCCGACCGCGCCCACACCGGTCGTGAAGCCCGCCGGCAGCGCCCGCCGACCGGCGGCCCACACGGAGACCATCACCACCGCGACGGCCCCGGCGACGCCCGCGCCCCAGGGCCGGTCCAGGACGGCGGTGGTCAGCAGGGCGGGCATCGGCGAGCCGATCGCCAGGCCGACCGCCGACAGGTCCCCGGGGCGGACCCGCGCGGTCAGCACGGCCGCGGCCACCCCGACCGCGGCGGCCACCAGGGCGATCGCGGCGAGGGTGGGCTGGTCCTCCGGGGCGGCCAGGCACAGGACCGCGGCCGGCAACGGCGGCACACCGGCCGCGACCGCGAGCCACGGCCAGTCGCGCTTGAGGTGGACCGGGCTCGCGGCGATCTTGAGGACCAGCAGGAACGCGACGAGCAGCGGGGTGAAGCCCGAGGTCAGGACGGGCGCGCAGGCGGCGCACGCGACCACCGTGCCGATGGCCAGGACCGACGAGTCCCAGCGCAGGGCGAGGAGCAGGCCGCCGCCCGCGACCACCAGCCCGGCCACCAGGCCGCCGCCCGCGGGCAGGTACCCGTAGATCGAGGTGGCGGCGACGACGTCGAGGTAGAGGACCGCGATGCCGGTGGCGGCCAGGGCGAACGCGCCCGTGCGGTTGGCGGGTGCGCGGTGCAGGCGCAGGCCGATCGCGACCAGGACCAGGCCCAGCGCCGCGCCGCCCAGGACCCGGGGCAGCGGGCCGAGGTGACCGCGCTGGACCGCGAGGACCAGGAGGAGGACGACGCCCAGGAGGGTCACCGCGCCGCCGACCCAGGCGAGGAGCTTGCTGCCCGCGCCGTCCTGGCCGAGGCGGTCGAGGAGGGAGGGGCGCGGTGGCGGCGGGGACCAGGCGGGGGGCGGTGGGCCCCAGCCCTGGTTCGGGTGGGCGTGGTTCGGGGGCGGTGGGGCGGCGGGGCCGGTGAGCGGGCTCGGGGCGGTGATCGGGCTCGGGGGTGCGGACGGGTTCGGGGCGGTGGTCGGGGGCGGCTGGGTGGTCGGGTGCGGCTGCGGCTGGGCGGACGGGTGCCGGCCCGGCGCGGAGGTCGGGACCGGGGCCGGAGCGGGGGCGGGGGCGGGGAGCTGCGCTGATGCCGGGGCCTGGGCCGCAGTCGGGGCCGCAGTCGGGTTCGAGCCGGCGCCGGTGGTCCGGGCGCCGACCCGGTGCAGCTCCCGTCCCACCACCTCCAGGCGGCGGCCCAGGTCGCTCAGCTCGTCCGCCAGCCGCACGAGGGGGTCCTGTCCGATACCTGTCATGTGAGCAGGGTCGCTCCCGATCGGTGTATCCGGCATCCGTACCTCTACTCAGGTCGCGTACCGAACCGGTCACACCACCACGCTCCGGGCCTGGCAGAGTGCGGGGGGTGACGGTGCTCGTGCTCGGCTCGGCCAACGCCGACCTCGTGGTCCCCGTGCCCCGCCGCCCCGGCGCGGGCGAGACCGTGCTCGGGGGCGACGCGGTCGTCCTCCCCGGCGGCAAGGGCGCCAACACCGCCGTCGCCGCCGCGCGGCTCGGGGCCCGGGTCGCGTTCGCGGGTGCGGTGGGCGCCGACCAGTACGGCGACCTGCTGCGCGACTCGCTGGCGTCCGCCGGGGTGCGCACCGACCTGCTGCGCACCTCCACCCGCCCGACCGGCCTCGCCTACATCACCGTCACCCCGGACGGCGAGAACTCGATCGTCGTCGCGCCCGGCGCGAACTCCGACGTCGGCGACCTCGACGTGGACGCCCTGACCTGGGACGGCGTCTCCGTCCTCGCCTGCTCGCTCGAAGTGCCGGTGAGCGCGGTGGCGCGTGCGGTCGAGGCGGCCGCCGCGCACGGGGTGCGGCCGGTGCTCAACCTGTCCCCCGTGGCGCCGGTCCCGCCGTCGACCCTGGCGCTGCTGGACCCGCTCATCGTCAACGAGCACGAGGCGGCGGCGCTGGCGGGTTCGCCGGAGGGCCTGCTCGACCTGGGGCCGAAGTCCGCCGTGGTCACCCTGGGTGCGCGGGGCGCGCTCGTCGTCACACCGGAAGGGGTCACCGAGGTGGACGCGCCCGAGGTGCCCGTCGTGGACACCACCGGCGCGGGCGACGCGTTCGCCGGCGCGCTGGCGGCCGGCCTGGCCAACGGCGACGCGTTGGCCGACGCGGCGCGGTTCGCCGCCCGGGTCGCGGCCCTCTCGGTGACGGCGGCCGGCGCGCAGCCGTCCTACCCGACGCTGGACCGGGTGCGGGCATTCGGGTGAGCCCCGGCCGGGCAGGTGCCGTGGCGGTCGGGGTGAGGTGGCGGCGGTCGGAGCTGCGGCAGCCGGGACGGCGGTGACCAGGTCGGGCGTCGTGGTGGGGGTTGGGGTAGCGGGAGGCGGCCGGATGGCGTTGGCTCGTGCTTACGCCACGTCCAGCCGAAAGGTATGGTCTAGACCATGTCGAGCGTGCGCCGCAGCGGTGTCGGGGTGAGTTCCGGTCGGGCTTCCGGGCCGGTGGTCCTGGTGGCCGAGCCGTTGGGCGAGCCGCCCGCCGGGCCGGCTCCGGCCGACCCCGCGGCCGAGGCCGCGCGCGTCCGGCCCGCCGCGGGGGTCGTGGTGCGGCGGCTGGAGGAGCGGGCGGCGTCCGCCACCGGCGAGGCCAAGGCCGTGCTGGAGACCACCGCCGCGATGGCCGCCGACCCGGCGCTGCTGTCGCAGGCCGAGAACCTGGTGACCGCCGAGTCGCTGCCCGCCGCGCGTGCCGTGCACCAGGCCGCCGCCGGGTTCATCTCCGCCCTGGAGGCCGCCGGCGGGTACATGGCCGAGCGCGCCCGCGACGTGCGCGACGTGCGCGACCGGCTGGTCGCCGAGCTGCTCGGGGAGCCGGAGCCGGGTGTGCCCGCGCTCGCCGCGCCGTCGGTCCTGGTGGCCCGCGACCTCGCGCCCGCCGACACCGCGGGCCTCGACCCCGCCAAGGTGCTCGCGCTGGTCACCGAGGAGGGCGGTCCCACCTCGCACACCGCGATCCTGGCCCGGTCGCTCGGCATCCCGGCCGTGGTGGCGTGCCGGGGCGTGCTCGACCTGGGCGCGTCGGCGCTGCTCGTGGACGGGGACAGCGGCGTGGTGCAGGTGTCCGACGGCACCGTGCTCGCGGCGCGCGCGGGCGGGCGCGCGGAGTGGAACGGGGTCGGCGTGCTGCGCGACGGGCACCGGGTGAAGGTGCTCGGCAACGTGGGCTCGCCCGCCGACGCCGTCGCGGCCGCCGCGGGCGGCGCGGAGGGCGTCGGCCTGTTCCGCACCGAGTTCTGCTTCCTGTCGGCGTCGGCCGAGCCGTCGGTGGAGGACCAGCGCGAGGCGTACGGGGCGGTGCTCGCGCCGTTCGGGGGCAAGCCGGTCGTGGTGCGCACCCTGGACGCCGGCGCGGACAAGCCGCTCGCGTTCCTCGAACCCGACCCCGAGCCCAACCCGGCGCTGGGCGTGCGCGGCCTGCGCGTCGCGTTCGACCGGCCCGAGGTGCTGGAGCGCCAGCTCGAAGCCATCGCCCTGGCCGCCGCGGACACCGGGGCCGACGTCTCGGTCATGGCGCCGATGGTCGCCACCGCCGCCGAGGCCGCGTGGTTCGTCGAACGCACGCGGGCGGCGGGCATCCCCCGGGCCGGCGTGATGATCGAGATCCCGGCGGCGGCCCTGCTGGCGCGGGAAATCCTGGCGGTCGTCGACTTCGTGTCGCTGGGCACCAACGACCTGGCCCAGTACCTGTTCGCCGCCGACCGGCAGGTCGGCGCGGTGGCGGCGCTGAACGAACCGTGGCAGCCGGCGCTGCTGCGCCTGGTCAAGCTGGTCGGCGACGCGGCCACGGCCGCGGGCAAGCCGCTGGGCGTCTGCGGCGAGGCGGCCGCCGACCCGCTGCTGGCGTGCGTGCTGACCGGGCTGGGCGCGACCAGCCTGTCGATGAACCACACCGCGCTGGCGGCCGTGGGCGCGAAACTGGCCACGACCAGCTTCGACCTGTGCCAGCTCGCGGCCCGGGGCGCACTCAACGCGGCCGACCCGGCGGCGGCGAAGCTCGCCGCCCGCGCGCCGCACTGATCCCCGTCCGGGATCTCCGCCCGGGATCTCCGCGGCGGGAGGGACGCCGCGTCGGGGTGCCGCACTCGGTGAAGACGCCGGGGAGCCCGACGCGGGTGCTCACCACTCGTCCTCCCGGCTCGCCGAACCGGACGGGGGCGCGCTCAGTCCCGCCCGGCCAGGGGGTGGCACGCCTCCACGAGGGCGTCGCGCACCAACTGGATCAGCGGGTGGTCCGCGCTGCCCCGCCGCACCGCCGCCACCACCCGGCGCAGCGGAGCCGCGCCCCGGACCGGCACGCCCCGCACCGAGCCGTCCCCCGCCGGACCGCCCCCCGCCGGACCGCCCCCCGCCGGACCGCCCACCGCCCGACCATCCACCGCCAGGTCGCCCCGCAGCGCGTTGCGCGGCACCAGCGCCACCCCCGCCCCCGCGCCCACCAGCGCCCCGATGGCCCGGAAGTCGTCGGACGTGTGCGTGATGCGCGGCGCGAACCCGGCCTGCGAGCAGGCCAGCTCGACCACGTCGCGCACCGGGTTCCCGGGCAGCGTGGCCACCCAGTCCTCGTCCGCCAGGTCCGCGAGCCCCACCTCCGCCTTCCCCGCCAACCGGTGCCCCGCGGGCAGCACCACGTCGAACGGCTCGGTGTACAGCGGGAACCGGGTCAGCCTCCGGTCGTCCGCGTGCAGCCGGTACCCCTCGGTGATCGCCAGGTCGATCTCGCCGTCCAGCAGCAGCGGCACGCTGGCGTGCCCCTCCACGTCCCGCACCCGCAGCGCCACGTCCGGCGCCCGCACCCGCAGCGTCGCCAGCGCGGGCGCGACGACCTGCGTGATCGCCGACGCGAAGCTGCCGACCTCCACCCGGCCGGTCGTGCCCGCCGCGAACGCCGCCAGGGTCGCCCGCGCCCGCTCCAGCTCGGCCGCGACCGCGTTGGCGTGCCCCACCAGCAGCTCGCCGGCCGCGGTCAGCGACACCCGGCGGCCGCGGCGGCGCAGCAGCGCGTGCCCCACCTCCGACTCCAGCGCGGCCAGCTGCTGCGACACCGCGGACGGCGTGAGGTGCAGCGCCCTGCCCGCCGCCGTCACCGTGCCGTGGTCGGCGAGCGCGCGCAGCACCCGCAGCCGTCGTGGGTCGATCACCGGGACATCCTCGTCTCTCGGTGCCGGCCGGGACCTTCCCGGGCAGGGGTGCCGAGCCCGAACCGGAGCCCTAGCCCGCACCCATCAAGGCACGGGCGGCCACGAAGGCGTCCACGGCCCGGTTCACGTCGTCGGTCGAGTGGGCCGCCGACATCTGGGTGCGGATGCGCGCCTTGCCGTGCGGCACGACCGGGTAGGAGAAGCCGATCACGTAGACGCCCTGCGCCAGCAGCAGGTCGGCCAGGCGCGACGCCTCCGCCGCGTCGCCGATCATCACCGGGATGATCGGGTGCTCGCCCGGCAGCAGGTCGAAGCCCTCGTCGGTCATCCGCGACCGGAACAGCGCGGTGTTCGCGCGCAGCCGCTCCAGCAGCTCGCCGGACGACTCCAGCAGGTCGAGCGCCGCGATCGCGGCCGCCGTGACGGCCGGCGCCAGCGAGTTGGAGAACAGGTACGGCCGCGACCGCTGCCGCAGCATCTCCACGACCTCCGCCCGCCCGGACGTGTAGCCGCCGCTCGCACCGCCCAGGGCCTTGCCGAGCGTGCCGGTGACGATGTCGACGCGGTCCCGGACGCCGAACAGCTCGGGCGTGCCGCGGCCGGTCGGGCCGGTGAAGCCCACCGCGTGCGAGTCGTCCACCATGACCAGCGCGTCGTACCGGTCGGCCAGGTCGCAGATCTCGTCCAGCGGCGCCAGGTAGCCGTCCATGGAGAACACGCCGTCGGTGGCGATCAACCGGTACCGGGCGTCGGCGGCGTCCTGGAGCCGCCGCTCCAGGTCCTCCACGTCCCGGTTCTTGTAGCGGTACCGGCGGGCCTTGGACAGCCGCACCCCGTCGATGATCGACGCGTGGTTCAGCTCGTCGGAGATGATCGCGTCCTCCGCGCCGAGCAGCGTCTCGAACAGGCCGCCGTTGGCGTCGAAGCACGAGCTGTAGAGGATCGTGTCGTCGGTGCCGAGGAACTCCGACAGCTTGCGCTCCAGCTCCTTGTGCGGCTCCTGCGTGCCGCAGATGAACCGCACCGACGCCATGCCGAAGCCCCACCGGTCCAGCGCTTCCCGCGCCGCCCCGACCAGCCGGGGGTGGTCGGCCAGGCCCAGGTAGTTGTTGGCGCAGAAGTTCAGCACCTCGGCGCCGCCGCCCACGCGCACGGCGGCGTCCTGCGGGCTGGAGATCACCCGTTCCGCCTTGTAGAGGCCCGCCGCGCGGATCTCGTCCAGGCCGGCCCGCAGGTCCTCGCGCATCGCGCCGTACATTCAGTGAGCTCCCGTCCAGTCGAGGATGACCTTGCCGCACTTGCCCTCGCGCGCCGTGGCGAACGCCTCGTCGAACGACGTGTGGTCGAACCGGTGCGTGATCACCGGCGACAGGTCCAGCCCGCGTTGCAGCAGCACCGACATCGAGTACCAGGTCTCGAACATCTCGCGGCCGTAGATGCCCTTGACGTGCAGCATCTTCAGCACCACGGCGCTCCAGTCCACCGGGAACCCCTCCGCGGGCAGGCCGAGCATCGCGATCCGCCCCCCGTGGGCCATGTTGCCGATCATCTCCTGGAGGGCGATCGGCTTGCCGGACATCTCCATGCCCACGTCGAAGCCCTCGGACATGCCCAGCTCGGCCTGCGCCTCGGAGATGGTGCGCCGGCCGACGTCGAGGGCGAGGTCGACGCCGACCGCGCGGGCCAGCTCCAGCCGGTGCTCGCTCACGTCGGTGATCACCACGTTGCGCGCGCCCGCGTGCTTGGCCACGGCCGCGGCCATGATGCCGATCGGGCCCGCGCCCGTGATCAGCACGTCCTCGCCGATGACCGGGAACGACAGCGCGGTGTGCACGGCGTTGCCGAACGGGTCGAAGATCGCCGCCACGTCCAGGTCCACGGGCGCGCGGTGCACCCACGCGTTCTCCTCGGGCAGCACCACGTACTCGGCGAACGCGCCGTCGCGGTGCACGCCGAGGCCGCGGGTGTTGGCGCACAGGTGCCGCCGGCCCGCCTTGCAGTTGCGGCACGTGCCGCAGACCAGGTGGCCCTCGCCGCTGACCAGGTCGCCGACCGCGACGCCGGTCACCGCGGCCCCGATCTCGACGACCTCGCCGACGAACTCGTGCCCGAGCACGAGCGGCGCGTGGACGTTGTGCGCGGCCCAGTCGTCCCAGGAGTCGATGTGCAGGTCGGTGCCGCAGATGCCGGTGCGCAGCACGCGGACGACGACGTCACCCGGACCGGGGGTGGGGTCCGGCACGTCGGTCAGGGAGAGTCCAGGCCCGGCTGTGGCCTTGACCAGTGCTTTCATGGCGCGCAGTCTGCCGCCGGCCGGTGGTGCGGTCCATCAGGACTTTCTGAATTCACTCGTAAGTTCCGCTTCACTGGTGATGTTGCGGACCATGCCGCCGAACACGAGCCCGTGGAACGGCCACACCAGCCACCAGTACAGGTGCCCGGCCAGCCCGCGCGGCACGAACACCGCCCGCTGCCGGTAGGTCGAGCCGCCGCCGCGACCGGGCAGCACCTGGAGCTCCAGCCACGCCAGGCCGGGCACCCGCATCTCGGCGCGCAGCCGCAGCAGCCGGCCCCGCTCGACCTCCTCGACCCGCCACCAGTCCAGCGCCTCGCCGACGTGCAGCCGCCTCGGGTCGCGGCGACCGCGCCGCAGGCCCACCCCGCCGACCAGCCGGTCCAGCCACCCGCGCACCGCCCAGGCCAGGGGGAACGAGTACCAGCCGTGCTCGCCGCCGATGCCCTCCACCACCGACCACAGCCGCTCGGGGGCCGCCGTCGTCTCCCGCTCCCGCACGTCGAGGTACGACGAACCGCCCGACCAGCCCGGGTCCGACGGCAGCGGGTCCGACGGCACGCCCGGCACCGAGGCGCCCGACCAGCGCGTCTCCACGTCCGCGTCCCTGATCCTGGCCAGCGCCAGGGCCACGGCCTCGTCGTAGCCGGTCGTCCGGCCCGGCAGCAGGTCCTCGACGTCGTGCTCCCGGCACACCACCTCGTGCACCAGCGACTCGATCAGCGGCGCGGCGATCGACCTCGGCACCGGCGTGACCAGGTTCACCCAGTGCGACGACACGCGCGGCGTGAGCAGCGGCACCGGCAGCACCCGGCGCGGGCGCAGGCCCGCGACCCGCGCGTACCGCTCCATCATGTCCAGGTAGGTGAGCACGTCCGGGCCGCCGACGTCGAAGGTCCGGTTCACGTCGGGCGGCAGCCCCACCGCCTCGACCAGGTACCGCAGCACGTCGCGGACCGCGATCGGCTGGATCCGGTTGTGCACCCACCGGGGCGTGACCATGACCGGCAGGCGCTCGGTGAGGTAGCGCAGCATCTCGAAGCTCGCCGACCCGGACCCGATGATCATCGCCGCCTGGAGCACCGCGGCGGGCACCGGGCCGCGCAGGAACACGTCCCCGACCTCCTTGCGGGAGGCCAGGTGGGGCGAGAGCCGCACCCCGGACGGGTGCAGGCCGCCCAGGTAGACGATCCGCCGGACCCCCGCCCCGGCGGCGGCGCGGGCGGTGTTCTCCGCGGCCCGCCGGTCGGCGTCGGCGAAGTCGGGGTCGTGCAGCGAGTGGACGAGGTAGTGCACCACGTCCACGTCGCGCACGGCGGGCTCCAGCGACGCCGGGTCCAGCACGTCCCCGCGCACCACCTCGACCCGGTCCGCCCAGGGCACGTCGCGGAGCTTGCCCGGGTCGCGGACCAGGCAGCGGACCTCGTGGCCCTCGGCGAGCAGCCGAGGCACGAGCCGTCCGCCGAGGTAACCGGTCGCTCCGGTGACGAGGCAGCGCATGAACCGATCCTCGGCCGAACGGCCCCGTCCCGCACGACGGGCGGGCGCCGCGGTCAGACGTGGCGGAACCAGCGGGTCTTCTTCTTGATCTCCACGTTGCCCGCGCGCACGTGCCCGTGCACCACGAAGTGCGGCCGGCCGTTCGCCCCCGTGCCGACCTTGTCCTTCAGGTTGCTCGCCGCCAGCTCGACGCCGTCCGCGTCCACCGTGGCGCCCTCGGGCAGCACCAGCTTCACCGACCCGGCCGTCACGTCCAGCTCGATGTCCACCACCGCGTGCGGGATGGAGGCCTCGCGGAAGTCCAGGTCCGTCGAGCCCAGCCGGTTGTGCACGACCAGCCGCCGCGGCACCGACCACCGGCCCTTGCGGTTGACCGTCGACATGGTGGCCTTCAGCTCCTGCAGGTCGCGCACCGGCGCGACCTGCTCGCGGTTCACCACACCGGGCAGGTCGACCAGCACCGCGTTGAGCTGGGCCCTGGTCTTGGCGGCCAGCGCCGTGTCGGTGCGCTCGGTGAACTCGTCGAGCGTGATCAGGCCGCGCCCGATCGCCTTCTGCAACAGCTCGACCACGTGCTCGCGCTCCGCGTCCGACACCCGGAAGTTCCTCGGGTCCGCCTGGGCGGGTTCGGTCATGTCAGTCCTCCGGTTCGACGTCGAGCCCGTGCTCGATCGCGTACCGCGCCAGCTCGACGCGGTTGTGCAGCTGGAGCTTGCGCAGGGTCGACTGCACGTGGTTCTCGACCGTGCGGTGCGAGATGACCAGCCGGTTGGCGATCTGCCGCGCGGTCAGCCCCTTGGCCACCAGCCGCAGGACCTCGGTCTCCCGCTCGGTCAGCTGCGGCTTGTCCTGCTCGCCCGGCGCCGCGGCCATCCGCCGGTACTCGCCGAGCACCAGGCCGGCCAGGCCCGGGGTGAACACCGCGTCGCCCGCGGCGGTCCGGCTGACCGCGTCCACCAGCTCCTCGGCCGAGGCCGACTTCACCAGGTAGCCGGACGCGCCGGCCTTCACCGCCTCCAGCACGTCGTCGTGCTCGCCGCTGGCCGACAGCACCAGCACCCGCGTGCCCGACAGCGAGCCGGTGATCAGCGTGGTCGCCTCCACCCCCGTCGAGGCGCCCAGGTTGAGGTCCATCAGCACCACGTCCGGCCGCACGGCCCGCGCGATGCGCACCGCCGACGCCGCGTCGCCCGCGGTCGCCACGACCTCGAAGCCGCGCTCGGCCAGGTCCCGCGCGACGCCGTCGCGCCACATGGGGTGGTCGTCCACCACCATCACGGACACGCTCATCGGTGAACCCGCACTTCCCACTCGGTGCCCTCCCCCGGCCCGGTCTGGAGCTCCAGGGTCCCACGCAGGTCCTCCACCCGACCCCGGATCGACTTGGCGACGCCCATCCGGCCCTCCGCCTCGGCCGAGTCCAGCCGGCCCTCGGGGATGCCGGGGCCGTCGTCGCGGACGCTCACCACGACCTCCTCGCCCAGGTCCTCCAGCAGCACCCACGCCTTGGCGTCCGGCCCCGCGTGCTTGTCCACGTTGGACAGCGCCTCGCGCACCACCGCGGCCAGCTCGAACACCGTCGCCGCGGGCAGCATCACCCTGGTGGCCGGTGTGGACACCTGCACGCGCGACGTGGCCAGCAGCTGGAGCGCGGGCCGCAGGTCCGCGTCGCCGTCCAAGGTCGACTCGCCCGGCGCGGCGGCCACCAGGGACCGCAGCGCGATTTCCTGCTCACCGGCGAGCCGCGCCAGCTCCGCGGCCTCGCCGCCCAGCTCGTTGCCGCGCTTGCGCACCCGCGCGAGCACCTGGAGCACGCCGTCGTGGATGGAGCGGGCGAGCCGCTCGCGCTCGGCCGTGGCGGCCTCGGTGCGCAGCGCCTGCGCCAGCCGCACCGCCGAGCGGCGCGCCGTGGCCGACGCCATGCCGATCACCAGGCCCGCGCCGGTCAGCAGCACCACGTCCCGCACCACGTCCACGCTGATCGCGCCGCGGTTGAGGTAGGTGATCAGCCCGACCAGGAGCCCCGACAGGGCGCCCGCGAGCTGCCCGCCCAGCGCGGCCGTCGCCACCACCGGGTTGCACGCCCAGATCGTGGTGATCAGCGGCGCGTCGAGCACGAACTGCTCGGCGGTCATGATCAGCGGCGACAGGGACATCAGCCCGCACGCCAGCACCACGTCCGCGACCACGACCCAGGGCCGCCGGCCGCGCTCGCGGCTGTAGGCGCGGACCGTGAACACCGACCAGGCGAACATCACCGCGACCGCCGACCAGGCCAGCCACTCCCGCTGGTAGTCGTCGCGGTGCACCGCGGTGGTGCCCGCGGCGAACAGGAACGTCACTACGCGTAGCGCGACCGTTCCCCGCCAGAGGTGGGCGACCGGGTCCTCCGTGGTCGAGGTCCCCTGGTCGGATGGCTTCGTGTGCACGGCGTGCCCCCTTCGCCCCCAATCTTGCCGTGCCGGAGTGGCGCAGCTAACCCCCAGGTGGCCGTCTGTTCCACAGATGACATCTGTGAAAAGCTGACGGTGGTTACTGGGTGTGATCGCGCCCATCAACTCCGCGTGGCGAGGGAGGGCCCGGCGTGCGCCACTGGCCGCTGTGGGGGTTGAGGCGGTCGGCCCTGGCCTACTGGCTGTTCGTGGAGGCCTGCGCGCTGGCGCTCGTGGTCCACGTCATCGCGTCGTCGGAGCAGCCCGAGCCCGCCGAGGTCGGCCGGTTCGCGATCATCGCTGCCACCGCGGGCGCGGTCGTCATCGGCAGCTCGATCCACAGCAACCGGATGGGCGAGACCGAGCGCAACCCGTGGGCCGCGCACCTGTGCTACCTGACCGCGGGCGCGGTGGCGCTGCCGTGCAACCTGCTGGTCCTGCTGCTGTTCGGCCCCGCGCTGCACGGCGTGCTGTCCTCGCGCCCCGAGTCGCACCGCTGGGTGTTCACCCTGTCCGCGAGCGCGCTGGCGGTGTTCGGCGCCCGGTACGTCATCGGCTGGGAGCAGCCCGACCTCGACCTGGGCCTGATGGTCCTCGGCGCGACCGCGCTGCTCGTGGCGCACGCGGGCCTGATCGCGATCGGCCTCAAGCTGCGCACCCCGCGCGCCCGCGGCGAGGAGGTCGTCGGCGAGTCGATCGACGTGGTCCTCGGCGTCGTCGCGGTCAGCATCGGCGGCCTGATGGGCGTCGTCGCCGTCACCAACCCGGTGCACGCCCTGATGGCCGGACCGCCGCTGGCCCTGCTCGAACGCGCCGCCCAGCTGCCGCAGTGGCGCAGGTCGGCGCAGCGCGACGCCAAGACCGGCCTGGCCAACGCCGTGCACTGGGACGCCCGCGCCCGCGCCGAGCTGGCCAAGGCCCGCGCCCGCGACCGGCCGATGGCCGTGATGCTGCTCGACCTCGACCACTTCAAGCGGGTCAACGACGAGGTCGGGCACCTGGCGGGCGACTCGGCGCTGAGCGCGGTGGCCCTGCTCCTGACCGGCACCGTGCGCAGCGGCGACCTGGTGGGCCGCTTCGGCGGCGAGGAGTTCGTCGTGATGCTGCCCGACGCCGAACCGGCCGTCGCCCGCTCGGTCGCCCAGCGGGTCCGGCACGCCGTGGCCGACCTGGCCGTGCCCACGGCCGACATGCACGGGCGGGAGCACCTGCTCACCGGCCTGACCGTGAGCATCGGCGTGGCCACCACCCAGCGCTTCGGCTACGAGCTGCCCGACCTGCTGATGGCCGCGGACGCCGCGCTGCTGTCCGCCAAGGGCTACGGCCGCAACCTGGTCGAGATGGCCTGAACCCCTCCGGCCGCCCGGGGGGTCGGCCGGGGGGTCGGCCGGAGGGGCGGGGTCACCGCCTGCCGCTGTGGCCCGGTCCCGGGCGCTCGCGGCCCCCGATGTCCTCCACCCGCTCGCCCGCCGTGTCCACCGCGCCGCTCTCCTGCGGCTCGTGCACGTCCACCTGCCGCGGCTCCACGTCCTTGTCCGAGTCCGACAGCAGCGACCGGATGCCCGAGTTCAGCACCGCCAGCAGCGGCACCGCCAGCAGCGCGCCCGCGATGCCGCTGACCACCAACCCGGCGGCGATCGCCAGCACCACCGCCAGCGGGTGCAGCTTCACCGCGCGGCCCAGCAGCAGCGGCTGGAGCACGTGGCTCTCCAGCTGCATCACGCCGATCAGCACGCCCAGGATGATCAGCGCCTCCACCGGCCCGTTGGCCACCAGCGCCACCAGCACCGCCACCGCGCCGGTGACCACCGCGCCGACGATCGGGATGAACGCGCCGAGGAACACCAGCGCCGACAGCGGCACCACCAGCGGCACGTCCACGATCCACAGGCCGACGCCGACGCCGACCGCGTCGACCACGGCCACCAGGGCGGTCGCCCGCACGTAGGACACCAGCGAGGCGAACCCGCGCCGGCCGGCCACGTCCGCCCGGTCGCGCACGTCGTGCGGCACGATCCGGACCAGGAACCGCCAGATCCCGTCGCCGTCGTGCAGGAAGAAGATGAGCGTGAACAGCGCCAGCACCAGGCCGGTCAGGATCTCGCCGAGGGTCGCCGCCGTGGTCAGCGCGCCCGAGGTGATCTCGCCCTGGTTCTCCTGGACCGTCTGCACCACGTCGTCCAGGTACTGCTGGAGCTGCACGTCGCTCAGGTGCAGCGGCCCGTCGCGCAGCCAGTCGCGGATGGTGTCCAGGCTCGCGCTGACCTGGACCTGGAGCTGCGGCAGGCCCTTGGAGAACTCGGTGATCACGAACGTGAGCACGCCGCCGACCACGGCGAGCCCGCTGACCAGCACCAGGCCGGTGGACACGCCGCGCGGCACGCCCGCCTGGCTCAGCTGGGACACCGCGGGCGACAGCAGCGCCGCCAGCAGCAGGGCGATGCCGACCGGGATGACCACCGAGGCCAGGAAGCCCACCACCTGCGCCACCACGTAGAGCGCGGCGACCACCACCACGAACCGCCAGCCCAGCGCCGCGCTCACGCGCAGCAACGGCGGCACCCTGCTGTCCAGCTCTCTCCCCGTCACACGATCACGTTAGCCCCGTTCGGGTAGCGCTGGGTGACGACCAGCCGGCTGCGACGCAAACCACCAAAACCTGGCGGTGGTCGCGCCGCGGGTGATCGGATCACGGCGTGACCGTTGAGCAGAGCGTGCGCGAGGCGTTCGCCGCCGGCAGGCGGGTGCGGTTCGACCCGAGGGCGCCCAAGCGGGAGCGCACGGTCCGCGGCGAGCTGCTGTCGTCCCTGCTGGCCGACCTGCCGCTGGAC
Organism: Saccharothrix xinjiangensis; assembly: GCF_039527585.1. Classification (NCBI taxonomy): domain Bacteria; kingdom Bacillati; phylum Actinomycetota; class Actinomycetes; order Pseudonocardiales; family Pseudonocardiaceae; genus Saccharothrix; species Saccharothrix xinjiangensis. Next base: position 880,056 of record NZ_BAAAKE010000001.1, read on the forward strand.
GGCCTGCGCGGCGCGGCGCTGCGGCTGGTCGGCGCGAACGTGGTCGGCCCGTTCGCGGTGGAGGGCCTGCGCGTCGACCACGTCGTCGACCTGCACGACTGCACCTTCGAGCAGCCGCCGGACCTGCGCATGGCCCGCCTGGTCGGCCTGCGGCTGCGCGGCTGCCAGGTGCCCGGGCTGCTCGGCCGCAACCTGCGCGTCGGCAGCGACCTGGTGCTGGAGGCGGGCTTCACCAGCGACGGCGCGGTCGACCTCACCGACGCCTCGGTCGACGGCACGCTGCGGCTGGCCGGCGCCGTGCTGCGGGCCAGGGGCGACCACGCCCTGCTCGCCGCGCGCGTCCGCGTGTCCGGCTCCCTCCAGGCGATCGCCCTGCGCGCGGGCGGCGAGGTGCGGCTGCGCGGCGCGAACATCGGCGGCAACGTGCACCTGGGCGGCGCGCGGCTGGTCAACGCCGGGCAGACCGCCCTGGACGCGACCGGCGTGACCATCGCGGGCACCCTGTTCTGCGACACCGACGGCGGCCGGTTCACCGCCGAGGGCCGCGTCCTGCTCGACGGCGCCAGGGTCGGCGGCAGCGCGGTGTTCTCCGGCGCCCGCCTGCACGGCGGCGTGGCCGACCGGCCCGTGCTGGTCATCCCGCGCGGCACCGCGGACGAGTCCGCCGCGCTGGTCGCCGACCGCATCCGGGTCGAGGGCAACGTGGAGCTGGACGACGGCTTCACCTCCTCCGGCACGGTCCGCCTGCCCAACGCCGACATCGGCGGCTACCTGCGGCTGTCCGGCGCCCGGATCGGCCGCCGCGACGCGGTGGGCGAACCGGGCGAGCAGCCGGCCGGCGCCGTCCAGCGCATCCCGGTCGCCCTGCACGCCGACGGCATCCAGGTCCGCGGCGACCTCGAAGCGCGCGGCGCGGTCAACGGCGGCGGACCCCGCGGCGACGCGCTGCACGCCTACGGGCAGGTGCGCCTCGTGGACGCGCACGTGCGGGGCAGCGCGTCCCTCTCCGGCGTGCGGCTGCACGGCCCCGGCATCGACGTCCTGTTCGCCGACCGGCTCCGCGTCGGCGGCACCCTGTTCCTGCGCGAGCTGCGCACCGAGGGCTCGCTGCGCCTCCAGAACGCCGAGATCGGCTCCACCCTCGACTGCTCGGGCGCGAGCCTGCTGTCGCCGCGCCGCCTGCCCGACGGCAGGGTCAAGCCGTCGCTGGACGCCCGGGTGGCCTCCATCGGCAAGGACCTGCTGTGCAGCCACGGCTTCACCGCCGCGGGCGGCGTGCGGATCAGGCTCGCGGAGGTCGGCAAGATGGCCACGTTCGCGGGCGCGCGGCTCGGCGGTCCGGGCGGCGACATCGCGCTCAACGCCTACGGGCTGCACGTGCAGCAGCTGGTGCTGCGGCTGGACGAGGAGCACGTGCCGGTCGGCCGGGTCCTGCTCACCCGGTGCGACGCGACGGCCGTCCAGGACGGGCCGGGGCTGTGGGCCGCGACCGGCGGGGTGGACGTGGACGACTTCACGTTCCGCTCGATCTCGTCCACGCCGCAGGTCGACGTGCGCACCCGGCTGCGGTGGCTGCGCGAGGTGCAGCCCGACTTCGCGCCCGGCCCTTACGAGCAGCTGGCGGCCGTGTACCGGGACGGCGGCGAGGAGGAGCTGGCCCAGCTGGTGCAGATCGCGAAGCAGCACCGGCGCTACTCCGAGCTCGGCGTGGCCGGCCGGGTGTGGGGCTCCCTCCAGCGCTGGACGGTCGGCTACGGCTACCGGCCCTGGCTCGCGATCGCCTGGCTGACCGCGTTCTGGCTGTTCGGCGCGCTGTGGTTCCTGGGCCACGAGATGCCCAGGCTCAACGAGGACGAGTCGCCGTCGTGGAACCCGTGGCTGCTGTCGGTGGACCTGCTGGTCCCGATCGTCGACCTCGGCCAGGACGGCAAGTGGAAGTTCAGCGGGCCGTCCCAGTGGATCTCCAGCTCGTTGATCGCGGTGGGCTGGATCCTGGCGTCCACGGCGGCGGCCGGCGCGGCCCGCGTCCTGAAGCGGGTCTGACCCGGCGGTCGAACTCGCCCTCCCGTCACACGATCCGGCGAACCGGGTGGCGAACGAGTGCGCACCCGACCCGGTTCCTGGCACGCTCTCGGCGTCGGCTTGATCACGTCCGAACCGGGCGTGCTGATCTCGGTGCCGGCGAACCAGTGCCCGTGGTGAGAGGAACCAGCGATGTCTGCCGTCGACCGGCGAGTGGGAACGGGGGCGAGCCGCGTTCGGCGGCTGCTCTCCCGTGCCCTGCTGGTCGCCGGCGGCGCGCTGGCCGGCACCGCGGCCGCCTGGGCGCTGTCCGCGTCCCCGGCGGTCGCGGCCGACCACGACGTGGTCGGCGGCATCACCGCGCACGGTCCGCTGCACGAGGCCCTGGCCCCGATCGGCCAGGACGGGCTCGGTCCCGTCGGGGTGGACCCCGACGGGCTTCGCTCCACCGGGCTCGACCAGACCGTGCGGGAGTTGGGCGCCGCGCTGCACCCGTCCCGGGTGCGGGAGCCGAAGAGCCCCGACCTCGGCCGCGTCGCGGACGAGATCCGCGGCACCGTCGAGCACGTGGGCGCCTGGCTCCAGCCCCGCTCGTCGACGTCGTCGAAGCCGGCCAAGCCGGTGGTCGTCGACGGCGATGCGGTCGGCGGCACCCAGGCGCAGCCCACCCCGGAGACCACCCCTCCCACCACCGCCGTGCCGGTCGATGCCGGTACGCCGGTGGTGACCGGGGTCTTCGGCGAGCTCAGCCGACTGTGGCTGGACCAGGCGCCCGGCACCGCACCGGTGCAGGCCGCCGACCCCGGGTCGTCCCTGCCGGGCGACCCGTCCGGACTGCCGTTGATGCCGTTCGCGCCCCCGCTCGGCGTGCCGGCCCACTGCACCTGCGGTGGCGACGCGTCCGGGTCCTCCGGTGGCGGCAGCGGTTCGTACGCGACCGCGTCCGCCCACCCCTCCGACACCGCCGTGGCCCGGGCTCTGTTCCCCGCCACCGTGCGGAACGTCGTGATGCCCGGCAAGCAGCCCGGCATCACCCCTGACTGACCAACGCGCGCGGTCCGCGCCTGCTCGCTGACGAGCAGGCCCGGTAATCGACCGTCGCGCCCACTCGTGCGCGCTCCCGTTCCGGTCGAGACGCCGCGCTCCTCCCACCCCCTGAAATCCGGGTGGCCGTCGCCTCCGACGCGTTCGCGCGTCCGGTCACCCACCACCTCCCGCAAGGGACACCGAACGAAGGAGAAATCATGCAAACCTGGGCCAAGCGCGGTCTCCAGACCGCACTTGTCACTGGTGGTTTGCTGATGCTCGGCACGGGCATCGCTTCAGCCCAGGAGGACGTCAACCCCGACGCGCGGCCCAACCCGCTCGACGCGAGGGTGCGCGTCCCGGTCGACGTCGACCACAACAACCTGGGCACCCCGTTGGGCAACCGCGAGCTGCCCGTCGTGCACAGCGAGATCGGCACCCCCTCCCTGGCGGACACGCAGGCCGCCCGCATCGCGGGCCACCGCAACCCGCTGCTCCGCGGCACGCAGGGGGTCATGGCCGCCACCAACCGGTCGGGCCTCACCCGCGGCAACACCGTCGGCGCCGACGTCGTGATGCCGGTGGCCCTGTGCGGCAACGCGGTCGGCGCGGGCGGCAACTCCTACGTCGAGGCCGACTGCGCCCGGTCGGTCGAGAGCGTCGGCGACACCCGCACCGACGGCTCGTACGGCTCGCTGTCCGGCAACGCGGCCCGCGCCGCCACCGCGGTGTCGCCGCAGGTCACCGGCAACGCGATCGCCGCGCTGGCCAACGCCGAGAGCCACACCACCGCCGACCAGCGCGCCAGCGCGGGCGGCGACGTGCGGACCTCCGGCCGCCACGGCTCGCTGTCCGGCAACGTGGCCGCGCTCCAGGGCGCCGTGCCGGTCCAGGCGAACGGCAACGCGGTCGCCGCCGGCGGCAACTCGCACACCGACTCCACCGCGTCCAACCACGCCACCGCGCCCGGCTCGCTGCGCACCGACGGCGACCGCAGCAGCGCGGGCGGCAACGTGCTCGGCGTGCCGCTGGCCCCGGTCGTCGGGGTGAGCGGCAACGGCCTCGGCGCCGTGGGCAACGCGGACGCCAACGCCGACGACCGCTCGTACGCGGACGCGGGCGACGCGCACCCCTTCCCCGGCGGCCCCTCGATGTGGGCCGAGACCACGGGCCGGAACGGCACCCTCGCGGGCAACATCGCGCAGCCGTCCCTGGCCGGCCCCGCCTCGGCCGACGGCAACGCCCTCGGTGGCGCGGGCAACTCGAACGTCGCCGGCCGGTCGACCAACGACGCGCACGCCGGCGGCAGCAGCCGGACCGCGGGCCAGGACTCGGTGCTGTCCGGCAACTACGCCGACGCGCCCGTGGCGCTGCCGGTGGCCGGCTCGGGCAACTCGGCGTCGGGCGTGGGCAACACCTCCGCCCGGCACGCGAACGACGTGGTCACCGTCGCGGGCGGCGACACCTACACCAACGGCGACCGCTCGGTGCTGTCGGCCAACTCGGCCAACCTGCCCCCGGCGGGCGCGGCCGACCTGTGCGGCAACGGCACGACCGCGGGCGGCATCGCCGACAGCGAGTGCCGCAACGACGTGGCCGTGGAAACCGGCGGCTACAACGGCACCACGGGCAACGACGCCGTCCTGTCCGGCAACATCGGCCAGGTCCCGGTGGGCGCGCCCGCCGAGGCGTTCGGCAACAACTTCGGCGCGGCGGGCAGCTCGAACGGCCGCACCACCGAGGACAAGTCGATCCGCTCGGGCCGCGTGGCCAACAGCGTCGACGACAACGGCACGGTGTCCAGCAACGTCGTGTCGGCCCCGACCGTGCTCGGCGGCCAGGTGTTCGGCAACACCGGCGGCGCGGTCGCCAACCCCACCTCCACCACCGACAGCGACACCCGCGTCGACCTCGGCAACCCGCCGCAGGCCAACGGCAAGCACGGCTCCGCGTCCGGCAACATCGTGCACGTCCCGACCTCGAACCCGGCCCAGGTCTTCGGCGACTCGGTCGTCGGCGTCGGCAACGGCTCGTCGGACACCACCAGCAGCCTGGCGTCCCGCTCGGGCGGCTCGGCCGTGACGACCGGCGACGAGGGCTCCCTGTCGGGCAACGTGCTGTCGGTGCCGCAGGCGTCCTCGCCGCAGGCGTTCGGCAGCGCGATCGGCGCGGGCAGCAACGTCGAGTCCGACACCCGCAACGAGTTCGGCTCGTTCTCCGGCGGCGACGTCCACACCTCCGGCGACGCGGGCTCGTTCTCCGGCAACGGCCTCGGCCCGCAGACGACCGTGCCGCTCCAGTTGTTCGGCGACGCGGTCACGGCCGCGGGCAACGGCTACTCCCGGTCGGACAGCAGCGCCGGCCTGACCGCCGGCGGCAGGCACCTGACCTCCGGCGAGGACGCCTCGTGGTCCGGCAACCTGCTGACCACGCCGGTCGCCCTCGCGCCGTCGGCGCACGGCGACGCGCTCACCGCCGCCGGCCTGGCGGACGCCAGGACCACCAGCGACGCGCACAGCACGTCAGGAGGTGACACCACGGCCACGGGCAGCGGTCCGTTCACGGCCCACGACCTGGAGCTGCCCGCCGAGGGCGTGGCCCGGATGTTCGGCGTGCCGATCGAGGTGGCGGGCACCGCCACCGCCGACGCCGCCGACCGCAGCCGCCTGCGGACCGGCGAGGGCGAGGAGACCGACCCGGGTCGCGGCGTCACGCTGCCGATGGGCATCGACCACCTGCTGCGCATCGACGAGCTGCCGAGCCTGGAGCTGCTGCACCGGCTGCCGGAGCACCGGTCGCCGCTGAGCACCCTCGGCCTGGCCGAGCTGCGCCACCTGCCCATCCTGGGCCGGCCGCTGCCCGCCCAGGCGCCGCGCGTGGCCTCGCCCGCGCCGGCCGTGCGGAAGGCGGGCTCGGAACTGCGCGAGGACCTGCCCGCGGTGACGCCGCGGGTCGACGCCCGGGAGCTGCCGACGAGCGAACTGCCCGCCGCGGCGCAGGCGACGACCCTGCTGGAGCCGGTGGCCTACCTGCCGACCGACGCGATGCCGCGCGTCCAGGAGGACCTGCGGAACACCGCCTCCCGCCACATGCCCGCCACGGCCTACCTGGTGCACGTCGGCCAGGGCCTGCTGCCCGCCACCTCGGGTGAGCGGTCGTTCTCCGGCACCCTGCCGCTGGTCGACTCGCTGGCCCTGACCGAGCAGCTGCCCGTGGTGACCGACCAGACCGCCGTGCTGCGCGACCAGGCCCTGCCGACCCTGCCGGTCGCCTCCCCGGTCCCGCTGCCGGTCGTCCTGCCGATCCCGGGCGTCGCCCAGCCGCGCACCGCGCCGGCGCTGCCGCCGACCGCGCTGAACGGCCTGAACGTCAACCCGCTCCAGGGCGCCGTCGGTACCGAGTCGACGCCGAGCCTGGACCAGGTGCGGACGCCGGCCCTGGCCGGTCTGGACGCCTTCTCCCTGTTCGGCAACGTGGAGCGGACGGCCCAGCTGCCCCGGTTCTGACCCGCACCACCCCTCGCGCGACCGGGCCCCCGGCACTTCGGTGCCGGGGGCCCGGTCCTTGTCACGCCCCGCTCGCGGTTTCAGGCGCAGGTCGGGCTGGTCGGGCTTGTCGGGCAGGGCGGGTCGGGACCGGTTGGGCAGGTCTGCTCGGGATCGGTCGGTCGGGCTGGGACCGGCAGGGTCGGGCCGGGTCCGATCAGTCGAGCCGGTCCAGCATCGCCGCGAAGTCCTCCTCCGACACGATCGGCACCCGGTAGGTCCGCGCCCGCCGCGCCTTGCTCGACAGCGTGCACGGGTCGGCCGCGACCAGCACCCGCGTCGACCGGGTCACGTACCCCTGGCTGACCAGGCCCGCGCGGCACGCCCGGTCCACCCACACCTCGCGCGGCGAGCGCATCTGCCCGGTGAACACCACCACGTCACCCCGCACCAGCGGGACCGGCTCGGCACGCGGCGGCGCCACACCCGCGGTGCCCGTTGCACCTGCCACACCCGCTGTTCCTGCCGTGCCCGCGATCAGCGCCGCACCGCGCCGCACCTCGACCGCGTCGGCGACCAGCCCCAGCCGCGGGAACGGCGTACCGGCCGGCGCGCCGAACCGCAGGTAGTGGCGGAACAGCAGGGCGGTGGCGCGGGCGTCGTGCAGCGCGGAGTGCGCCGAGTCGAGCGCCACCCCGGCCGCCGCGCAGCAGGCCGCCAGCGACCGCCCCGCCCGGTCCGGCAGGAACCGGTCCGCCAACCGCATCGTGCACAGCCCGGTCACCTCGGCGGCCACCCCGGCGCGGTGCAGCTCGGCGGTCAGGAAGCGCGCGTCGAACGCCAGGTTGTGCGCGACGACCACCCGGTCCGCCAACCGGTCGGCCAGCGTCCCGGCCACCGCCGCGAACGGCGGCGCGTGCCACACGTCGGCGGCGCGGATCCGGTGCACGTGCTGCGGTCCGAGGTCGCGACCGGGGTTGACGAGCGTGCACCACTCGCCGGTGACGCGGCCGTCCCGGTCGAGCTGCACGACCGCGACCTCGACGACCCGGTCGGACCCGCGCGCGGCGAACCCCGTCGTCTCCACGTCGACCACGGCGTACTCGGCCACCGGCGAACCCTATCGGGCGGTCACCCGCGCAAAGCCCGGAGCACCAGGTCCACCACCGCGTCGGCGTGCTGCCCGGACAGCGGCTCGGTCCGCAGCAGCCACCGCTGGTGCACCGCCCCGAGCAGCAGGTCGGCCGCCACCGCGACGTCCACCTCCAACCGCACCTCGCCCACCCGCTGGGCGGCGCGCAACCGCTCCTCCAACCGCAGCCGGCGGGGTGTCAGCAGCAGCGCGAGCAGGTCGTCGCGAGCCTCGTGCAGCAGCGCCCGGCACACCTGGTCGAATCGCCGCTCGCCCAGCTCCTCCACCACCACCCGCAGCTCCAGCCTGAGGTCGGCGGCCAGGTCGCCACAGGTGGGCGGGTACTGCCCGATCGGCCCCAGCTCCACGAACGCCTCGAACAGCAGCGGCCCCTTGGACGACCACCACCGGTAGATGGTCTGCTTGCCGACCCCCGCCCGCGTCGCGACTGCTTCAATGGTCAACCGGGAGTAGCCGAGCGCCTCGACCAGCTCCAGGGCGGCCACGAGGATCGCCCTCCTCGAACGGTCGCTGCGCCGCGCCGCATCGGGTGGCATCCCGTGATCGTAAGCGCCGCGGGGCGGCGCCGAAACCGCGCGGAGCACGGTGGGCGACCACTGCCACAACCTCCTGACCAGCGGATTGCAGAACCGCACAAAGGGTTTGCATGACTCGGGGCGCACACTCGTCATCGAGGCGGCCCGGAAGTTGTCAAGGGGGGCGGGCCGCCTCCTCCACCGGGTCCGCTGGGACCCGGGCAGCGCCGGCGGCCCGAGGGGGAAGCGGGGTCCGGCGGCGGCTCGCGCGATCGGCGGCGGCACCGCGGCCTCCGCCGCCGATCGCGCGGACCACCCGGTGCCGAACTCCCGCTGCCGGCCGGCCCGCGCCGCCCAGCCCGCGCTCCGCCGCTCCGCCGCTCCGCCCCGCCCGCGCTTCCCTGCTCAGCCGCCCCGGCCCGCCCGCCCACCCCGCCCGTGTCGAACTCCTCAGCGCCAACGGCGCCAAAACCGAGTCCGCCCACCCCGCCGCGGGCAGAATCGACCAGGTGCAGATCGGGATGCTCGGACCGTTCGAGGTCCGCACGGACGACGGCGTCTCGGCGGGTGTGCCGGGCGCCCGGTTGCGCGCCCTGCTGATCGCCCTCGCGCTCGACCCCGGCCGCGTGGTCCCGAAGGCGGCGCTGGTCGACTGGATCTGGGGCGAGCACCCGCCGGCCGACGCGGCGAACGCCCTGCAACGCCTGGCCTCCCGGCTGCGGAGGGTGCTGCCGGACGGGGTGGTCGACGGGCAGGCGGGCGGCTACCGGTTGGCGGTGGAACCCGACGCCGTCGACGCCGTGCGGTTCGAGCGCCTCGCCGGCCAGGCCCGCAACGCCGGGGAGGCGCGGCGGGCGGAGCTGCTGCGCGAGGCCCTCGGCCTGTGGCGCGGCACGGCCATGGAGGACGTCGGCCTGGAGGACAGCGCGGCGTTCGACGCGGCGGTCACCCGGCTCGAAGGGCTGCGCCTGGCCGCGCTGGAGGACCGGTTCGAGGTGGAGGTCCGCCTCGGCCGCGGTGCGGAGCTGGTCGCGGAGCTGACCGAACTGGTGGCCGCGCACCCGGTGCGGGAGCGGCTCGTCGCCGCGCTGATGCGCGCCCTCGGCGCGGCCGGCCGGAGCACCGAGGCGCTGGTGGTGTACCAGCGGGCCCGCGAAGCCCTCGCCGACGCGCTGGGCGTCGACCCGTCGCCGGAGCTGTCCGCGCTGCACGTCGCGCTGCTGCGGGGCGAGGTGGGTCGGCGGGAGGAGGACCGGAAGACCAACCTGCGCGCCGAGCTGACCAGCTTCGTCGGCAAGGACGACGACGTCGCCGCGGTCCGCGGGCTCGTCGAGGGGCACCGGCTCACCACCCTGATCGGGCCGGGCGGCTCGGGGAAGACCAGGCTGGCCGCGGAAACCGTGCGCTCGCTGCTGCCCGACCTGCCGGACGGGGCCTGGCTGGTGGAGCTCGCCCCCGTCGGCGCGGGCGGTGACGTGGCGCAGTCGACGCTCGCCGTGCTCGGCCTGCGTGACGCGCTGCTCGGCGGGTCCGCGGACGCGGAGCCGGTGGAGCGGGTCGTCGCCGCGCTCCGCGAGCGGGAGGTGCTGCTGGTCCTGGACAACTGCGAGCACGTGATCGACTCGGCGGCGAAGTTCGCCCACCGGCTGCTCGGGGAGTGCCGGCGGCTGCGGGTCCTCGCGACGAGCAGGGAACCGCTCGGCATCACCGGCGAGGCGCTGTGGCCGGTCGAGCCGCTGGCGCTGCCCGCGGTGGACGCCGACCCGGTCGGGATCGAGTCCTCCCCCGCCGTCCGGCTGCTGCGGGACCGGGCCGGCGCGGTGCGCCAGGACCTCGCGGTCGACGCGCCCGCGTTGGCGACCATGGCGCGCGTCTGCCGGGCCCTGGACGGGATGCCGCTGGCCATCGAACTCGCCGCGGCGAGGCTGCGCACCATGTCCCTCGACCAGCTCGCCAACCGGCTCGACGACCGGTTCCGCCTGCTGACCGGCGGCAGCCGCACCGCGCTGCCGCGGCACCGGACGCTGCGCGCGGTGATCGACTGGAGCTGGGAGCTGCTCAACGACGCCGAGCGGGTCGTCCTGCGCAGGCTCTCGGTGTTCGCCGGTGGCGCGAGCCTGGAGGCGGCCGAGCGGGTCTGCGCGGTCGACGAGGTCGAGGCGTGGCAGGTGCTCGAACTGCTGACCGCGCTGACGGAGAAGTCGCTGGTGCTGACCGAGGGCGACGAGGCGCCGCGCTACCGGATGCTGGGCACCGTCAAGGAGTACGCCGCGCACCGGCTCGCCGAAGCCGGTGAGGCGGACCTGGCGCGCCGCGCGCACCTCGCGCACTTCACCGAGCTGGCCGAGGCCGCGGAGCCGCACCTGCGCCGCGCCGAGCAGCTGGAGTGGCTGGCCGTGCTGGAGGTCGAGCACGACAACGTCGTCGCCGCGATGCGCGGCGCGCTCGCGGCCGGCGAGGCGCACCAGGCGATGCGGCTCGCGGCGGCGGCCGGCTGGTACTGGTGGCTCGCCGGGCACAAGGCCGAGGGCAGCGAGCTGATCATGGCGGCCACCGCCGTGCCCGGCGAGGTGCCCGACGAGGTGAGGGCCGTCGTGTACGCGTTCGTCACGGCGTTCCTCACCGCCGGGCGCGGCAGCGACCAGCGCCAGGCGCAGGACTGGATCCGCAGCGCGTCCGAGATCAGCAGGCGGGTACCGGGCCTCCACCCGGTGGTGGGGCTCATCGTCGCGCTGGAGCGCACGTTGCGCGTGATGGACGCGCCCGAGCCGGGAGCGCTCCGACCCGACGCGTTCCTGTTCGCGTTCGAACCGCTGCTCGACGACGAGGACCCGTGGGTGCGCGCCCTCGCCCGGCTTCACCTCGGCAAGGGCAGGATCGTGCTCGGCCACGGCGGGCGGGACGCGGACGCCTACCTGGAGGCGGCGCTCACCGAGTTCCGCGCGATCGGCGAGCGGTGGGGCACCTCGTTCGCCCTGACCGAGCTGGCGGACCGGATCGCGGTGCGCGGCGAGTTCGCCGGCGCGTGCGAGCACTACGAGCACGCGATCGCGGTCGTCACCGAGGTCGGCGCCGTCGAGGACGTCGTGCGGATGCGGGCGCGGCAGGCCCAGCTGCACTGGCTGGCCGGTGACGCGGAGGCGAGCGCCTCCGCCATGGCGGAGGCGCAGCGGCACGCGGAACGGGTCGCCTGGCCGGACGCGCTGGCCGACCTGGCCTCGGCGAAGGCGGAGCTGGCCCGCTGGCGCGGCGACGTCGAGCAGGCGCGCCGGCAGCTCGACGTCGTCACGGCCGTCCTGGGCGACGACGCCGCGCAGCCGAGCCTCCGCGCGATGAGGCACGACTTCCTCGGCTACCTCGCCGAAGAGGTCGACGAGGCCCTCGACCACCGCGCCGCGGCCTTCCGGGCGGCCGCCGAGGCGGGGCACCCGTCCCTGGTCGCGCAGGTGCTCGTCGGGATCGCGGACCTGGCGCTGCGCCGCGACCAGCACGAGCAGGCCGCGCGGCTGCTCGCCGCGAGCGCCGGCGTGCTCGGCCTGCCGGACCGCTCCCGGCCGGACGTGGCCCGGATCGAGGGCGCCGCGCGGCGCCACCTCGGTGACGAGCGGTTCGCCGAGGCGGCGCGGGAGGGTGCGGGGGCGGACTGGCAGGAGCTGGCCGCGGTCGCGCTCGCCCGGTGAACCCCGCTACGCGACCGTTCCGGTCCAGGTGACCGGCAGCTCGTGGACGCCGTAGATGTTCATGTCGGTCCGGAGCCTCACCTCGGCGGCGGGCACGGCGAGCGCGAGCGTCGGGAAGCGGCGCAGCAGGCCGGCGAACCCGGCGCGCATCTCGATGCGGGCCAGCTGCTGGCCCAGGCACTGGTGGACGCCGTGGCCGAAGGCCAGGTGACCGCGGGCCGAGCGGCGGACGTCCAGGGCGTCGGGGTCGGCGAAGCGCCGGGGGTCGTGGTTGGCGGCCAGCAGCGAGAGGACGACGGTCGAGCCCTTGCCGATCGTCTCGCCGCCGAGTTCGAGGTCCTCCGTGGCGTAGCGGTAGAAGACGTCGGCGACGGACAGGTGGCGCAGGAGCTCCTCGACGGCGGCGGGCAGCAGCCCCGGGTCGGCGTGCAGCTCGGCCAGCTGCCCGGGGTGCTCCAAGAGCGCGAACGCGCCGAGGGACAGCATGTTCGCGGTGGTCTCGTGGCCCGCGAGCAGCAGCAGGAAGGCGATGCCGGTCAGCTCCTCGACGCCGAGGTCGTCGTTGCGGGCCAGGTCGGACAGCAGGTCCTCGTCGGGGTCGGCGCGCTTGCGCGTGACCAGCTCGCCCAGGTACGAGGTCAGCGCGCCGTACGCGGCGATCTTGTCCTCCAGCGTCACCTCCTTCTCCAGGAACTTCGCGGAGTTGACCTGGAAGGTCTCCCGGTCCTCGTAGGGGACGCCGAGCAGTTCGCAGATCACCAGCGAGGGCACCGGCAGCGCGAACTCCGCGACCAGGTCGACCGGCGGGGTCAGGCGCGCCATCTCGTCCAGCCGCCGCTCGGTGACCTCGACGACGTGCTCTTCGAGCAGCTTCATGCGCTTGACGGTGAAGGCGCCGGTGAGCAGGCGCCGCAGCCGGGTGTGGTCCGGCGGGTCCATGCTGACGAACAGGCCCGGCGCCTGCGGGGACGGTTCGGTGGCGACGGGCATCCCGGGGGTCTCGTGGGGCACGTGCACGACGCCGAGGTCCAGGCGTGAGCTGAACCGGGTGTCGGCCAGGGCCTGGCGGACCTCGTCGTAGCCGGTGACGAGCCAGCCCTGGTGGCCGTCGGGGAAGGACAGGGGGCTGACCGGGCGGGCCTCCCGCAGCCGCGTGATCGCGCTGGGCGGGTCGAAGGGGCTCGCGTCGCGCTCCTGGGGGAGGCCCTGCGGGACGGGGACCGTTCGGCTCATCGGGTGTCCTCTCGTGGTGGTGAACACCACGATCACCGGAAGACCTGACACGGGGCTGACACGGCCCGGACACCGACCGCCGCGCACCCGCCGCCACTCGGGTCCGGGACGTGCGGACGACCCGCGACGCCCCCGGCCGGCCTTGGACCGGACCCCGTCAGCCCTGGGCCAGGTCGGCGAAGCGGCTGTAGTGCAGCTGGTGCGCCACCGTGATGGTGGCCGTGGGGCCGGCGCGGTGCTTGGCCAGGATCAGGTCCGCCTCACCGGCCCGCGGGTCGTCCCGCTCCCAGGCGTCCGGGCGGTTGATCAGGATCACCATGTCCGCGTCCTGCTCCAGCGAACCGGACTCGCGCAGGTCGGACAGCTGCGGGCGCTTGTCGGTCCGCTGCTCCGGGCCACGGTTCAGCTGGCTGATCGCGATCACCGGGATCTCCAGCTCCTTGGCGATCAGCTTCAGGTTCCGGGAGAACTCCGAGACCTCCTGCTGCCGCGACTCGGTGCGCTTGCCCGACGACATCAGCTGGAGGTAGTCCACGACCAGCAGCCGCAGGTCGTGGCGCTGCTTGAGCCGCCGCGCCTTGGCCCGGATCTCCATCATGGTCAGGTTCGGCGAGTCGTCGACGAACAGCGGGGCCTCGCTGATCTCGCTCATCCGCCGGGCGAGCCGCGTCCAGTCGTCGTCGCTCATCCGGCCGCTGCGCATGTCGCCGAGCCGGATGCGGGCCTCGGCGGACAGCATCCGCATGACGATCTCGGTGCGCGACATCTCCAGCGAGAAGATGGCGCTGGTCAGGCCGTGCTTCACCGAGCAGGAGCGGGCGAAGTCGAGGCCCAGGGTGGACTTGCCCACGCCGGGCCGGGCCGCGACGATGATCATCTGGCCGGGGTGCAGGCCGTTGGTCAGCTCGTCCAGGTCAGCGAAGCCCGTGGGGATGCCGAGCGACGCGCCGCCGCGCGAGGCGATGGCGTCGATCTCGTCCATGGTGGGCTGGAGCAGGTCCTCCAGCGCCGCGTAGTCCTCGGTGGTGCGCCGCTCGGTCACCTCGTAGATCGCCGCCTGGGCCCGGTCGACGACCTCGTCGACGTCCGCGCCCTCGGCGCCGTTGTAGCCCAGCTGCACGATCCGCGTGCCGGCCTCCACCAACCGCCGCAGCACCGCCTTCTCCGCCACGATCTCGGCGTAGTAGGAGGCGTTGGCCGCGGTGGGCACGGTGGCGATGAGGGTGTGCAGGTACGGCGCGCCGCCGACGCGCAGCAGCTCGCCCCGGCGCTCCAGCTCCGCGGACACCGTGATCGGGTCGGCGGGCTCGCCGCGGCCGTACAGGTCGAGGACGCAGTCGTACACCGCCTGGTGGGCCGGGCGGTAGAAGTCGTTGGGCGCGAGGACCTCGACCACGTCGGCGATCGCGTCCTTGCTCAGCAGCATCCCGCCCAGGACCGACTGCTCGGCGGCGAGGTCCTGCGGCGGCTGCCGTTCGAAGCCGGGCTCGGCCATCCCCCGGTCGTCCACCAGCGCCACCGCGCCCTCACCCCAATCTGCTGCCGTGCAGGATGTTGTACCCCGCGGGTCTGACATTTCCCGGGCACCACGCCAGGGATTCAGCGACGCTAGAGCCACCCGGATGGCGCAGGCAAACGTGCCTGTGGACAACCTGGTGGACAGGTTGGGGATGGTGACGGCGAGCTGACCACAGGGGTGGGGAAACCTGTGGACAACCTGGGCACAACTCGGTCGGTGACGGAAGTTTTGCCAGGTCAGACCCTGTGGATAAATTTGTGGAAAAGTCCTTTGTCACACCACCGGCGTGTCGCGCGCAACGGGCTCCTCGGCGTGTCGCGCACGGGGTGTCACAAGAGTTGTCCACAGCCTGACGCGCGAAGGCGCCGTCCGACCGGGAAGACCGGTCGGACGGCGCCTCCGACGCCGAGCAGGTGGCGGTTCAGCCCGCGGCCGAGACCTCGACGGCCAGCGCGACGGTGACCTCCGGGTGCAGCCGGACGTTGACCGAGTGCTTGCCGACCGTCTTGATGTGGCCGGACAGCTCGACGGCCCGCTTGTCCAGCGCGGGGCCGCCGGCGGCGCGCACGGCCGACACCACGTCGGACGAGGTGACCGAGCCGAACAGCTTCTTCGAGCCCGACGCGGCCTTGGCCTTCAGCGTGACCGAGCCGAGGCCCTCCAGGGACGCCTTCAGCTCCTTGGCGTGGTCCAGGTCGCGGACCCGACGGGTGTCCTGCGCCCGGCGGATGACCTCGACCTGCTTGGCCGCGCCCTTGGTGGCGAGGATCGCCAGGCCGCGGGGCAGCAGGTAGTTGCGGCCGTAGCCGTCCTTGACCTCGACGATGTCGCCGGGGCCGCCGAGGCCGGTCACGTCAGCGGTGAGGATGAGCTTCACTGTTCCGTCCCCCTTCTCAGCGAGCGGTCGAGGTGTAGGGCAGCAGCGCCATCTCGCGGGCGTTCTTGACGGCGACCGCGACGTCGCGCTGGTGCTGGCTGCAGTTGCCGGTCACCCGGCGAGCGCGGATCTTGCCCCGGTCCGAGATGTACTTCCGGAGCAGGGTGGTGTCCTTGTAGTCGATCATGTTGGCGTTGCGGTCCTTGCAGAACGCGCAGACCTTCTTCTTGGGCTTGCGCACAGGCGGCTTGGCCATGTGTGTACTCCTGGTGACGCGGAAGAGTGGTGGTGGAGCGGTGCGGTTTAGAAGGGGGGCTCGTCGGCGAAGCCACCGGAGCCGGCCGGGGGCGCGGAGCCCCACGGGTCGTCGGCCGGTGCGCCGCCGTTGCCACCGCCGCGGGACTGACCGCCGCCGCCGCCGAAGCCGCCGCCGCCGCCATCACCCCGGCTCACCTTGTTGACCTTCGCGGTCGCGTAGCGCAGTGAGGGGCCGATCTCGTCGACCTCCAGCTCGATGACCGTGCGCTTCTCGCCCTCCTTCGTCTCGAAGGAGCGCTGGCGCAGTCGCCCGGTCACGAGCACGCGCGAGCCGCGGGTGAGCGACTCGGCCACGTTCTCCGCGACCTGCCGCCACACGTTGCACCGCAGGAACAGCGCTTCGCCGTCCTTCCACTCGCCGCTCTGGCGGTCGAAGGTCCGGGGCGTGGAGGCGACCGTGAAGCTCGCCACCGCTGCGCCGGACTGGGTGAAGCGCAGTTCCGGATCGGCGGTCAGGTTCCCGACCACCGTGATCGTCGTCTCGCCTGCCATGTTCCGGGCAGCCCCTACGCCTTGGCCGTGGCCTTGGAGGCGGCCCTCGCGGCCGCCTTGGCAGCGGCCTTCGCGGCCTTGGCGGGCTCGCGCCGCAGGACCTTGGTCCGCAGGATGGTCTCCTGGAGACCCAGCTGGCGGTCCAGTTCCTTGACCGCCTCGGGCGTCGAGGTCAGGTCGAGGACGGCGTAGATGCCCTCGGCCTGCTTGTTGATCTCGAAGCTGAGCCGGCGCTTGCCCCAGACGTCGACCTTCTCCACGTTTCCGCCCGTGGTGCGGATGACGTTGAGGAACGTGTCGAGGGACGGCGCGATCGTGCGCTCGTCGAGACTCGGGTCGAGGATGACCATCACTTCGTAATGACGCATGTAGACCACTCACCTCCTGTGGACTCGGCGGCCACGGACGTTCCGTGGCAGGAGGGTCGTCGCGTCAGCAACCCGCCCAGCGTAACAGGCGTCGGCGGGTGCGCCCCGCGGCCCCGTCGCGGCTGCTCAGAGCTTCCAGCTCTGGTAGTTCGCGAACACCGCCTCGGTGATCCGGGTGCCGCGGTTGTGGTCACCGTGGCCGTGCGCGTGCACCGCGATGCCGCACACCGTCGAGCACCCCGCCGCGCGGACGACCGAGCCGTCCTGCCCGCCGACGGTGTCCAGGTGGTAGGCGAGCTGGCGGGTGTGGGACGCGCTGATCGAGCTGGAGGTGGACCACTGGGTGGCGGCGGGCTTGTCCTGCGGGTAGCCGGAGCTGCCGACCGCGGTGCCGTCGAGCGACGCGGTGGTCCAGCTCATGCCGTACCAGCCGGTGGTGTTGCCGATCGAGCAGTCGAGCTTGAAGCCCGCGTAGTCGTACTCGGGGTTCGCGTTCTGGGTCCACCCGGTGACGCTGTGGGCGCTGGTCACGCCGCAGCTGCCGAACGGCGACGAGCTGCCGTCGCGGCCGGGGTGGACGGTGAAGTTGGTGTTCCACGCGCCGCCGCTGCCGCCGGAGTGCGCGCAGTGGCCCGCGGTGGCGACCGCGTTCGGCGCGTACAGCCAGCCGGTGCACCAGCCCGCGGCGCCGTTCGGCTTGGTGTAGGTGACGTAGGCGTCGGCGCTCGCGGGGTAGGTGGTGGTGGCGGTGACCTGCGTGCGCCCGTCCGGCGGGATGATCGACCGGGCGGAGGGCCCGTCGGGGGTCGCCGCGCGCGGGTCGGGTGCGGCGGGGCGGACGTTCCAGGAGTCGGCGGGGTCGCCGGTGCTGGCGAACCCGGGGGTCTCGCGGTGGGCGGGCGTCGGCGGGGAGCCGGTGCGGCCGTCGCTCGCGATCGGCGTGTCGGGGGAGGGCGGGGCGGCGGTGGCCGCCGCGGTCGAAGCCGCGGTGAGGGCCGCAGCGAGGGTGAGCGCGGGTAGCGCGGCGAGTGCTCGTCCGACCATTGCTCGTCTGACCATCGGATCCCCCTCGGGGCTCGCGGAGGTGACGAGTGGTGACGATCCCAGTGCCGGCCGTGATCAATCGGCGGGCGAACGCAGCAACCACGGCCGGACCGGTTGGGCCTTCCGGAGGAGCGGGACCTCGTCCCGAACTCAGGCGACGACTGCCCGGCGCAACACCCAGGTCCGCACGAGCGCGCCCGTGACGCAGGCCAGCATCAGCACCGCGAGCAGCACCGGGGCCGCGACCCCGCCGCCCATCCGGCCGAGGCCCGGCAGCGCCTGGGCGTGGCCGGCGGTCTGCACGCCGTCCGAGTCGCCCGCGCTCGGCAGCTCGTAGCCGGGCCGGTAGCCGCTGACCCCGCCGCCGTAGCGCACGCCCGGCGACGGCGCGTACTGGCCGGGCACGGCGAACGGCAGGGAGCCGTAGCTCAGCAGCGGCAGGCGGCCGAAGTTCCCGCTCCACGGGTTCGAGCCGTACAGCGGCACGTCGAGGCCGCCGACGCCGCCGACCGGGGTGAACGGGCGCTGCGGGTCCGGCCTCGTGCCGGGGGTGCCCGGGTTGGTGCCCGGCCGGCCGGTCTGCGGCGGCGTGCCGCCGGGGTTCGGCGGCGGCGGCGTGCTGCCCGGCGGTGGCGACACGACCCGGCCCACGGCCTGCTCCGAGGCGTCCGCGAGCGCCTCCGACCCGTCCTGGACCGGCGCGGCCACGCCGTTCACGACCTTCACCGTGACGCCGCACAGCTCGGTCAGCCTGGTCCGAACAGCACCGGTCAGCGTGGTGATGATCGGCCCGAGCAGCGGCAGCTTGTTCAGCTCCGCGTTGACCTGGTTCGCGATCTCGCCACCGGTGATCACCGTCCGGCCCACCTGCACCGAGCCGATCGGGATGGGCGGCAGCGCGGTGAAAGCCCGCTTGAACGGCTCGGCCAGCGGCGGGCCGAGCAGCGGCACCGCGCGCACCAGGTCGACCACCGGGTCGAGCACCGCGCCGGGGCTCAGCGCCACCGGGGTGCCCGGCGCGCCCTGCACCGTCGCCGCGCAGCTGCCCACGACCACCGGCTCCGCGGCCGCGGCCGTGCCGGGACTCGCCACGACGCCCGCCGTGCCGGCCGCGAACACCACCGCGACCGCGCCGAACAGCCGGGTGAGCCGGGTTCGCATGTGCTGCCTCCTGGTGCGCCGCGCGCCGTTCCTACTTACAAGTAACGAGCGTAGGTCCTGATGGTGACGCGAACCACCCCCGGAACCCGCGTTTTCCACATCGGTCATCCCGGCCACGGTGCCGCCCTTCCCCATTACCCTGCACAGCATGCGCATCGGGGCCCACGTTTCCCGCGACGACGACCCGCTCGGCGCGGCCGCCGAACGCGGCGCCGAGGTCGTCCAGTTCTTCCTGGCCGACCCGCAGGGGTGGAAGGCGCCCGCCGCGCACCCGCGCGCCGACGAGCTGCTGGCCTCCGACGTGGACGTCTTCGTCCACGCGCCCTACGTGGCGAACGTGGCGTCGCTGAACAACCGGATCCGCATCCCGTCCCGCAAGCTGGTGCTCCAGCACGCCGAGGCCGCCGCGAAGGTCGGCGCCAAGGGCCTGGTCGTGCACGGCGGCCACGTGACCAAGGGCGAGGACCCGCTGGAGGGCGTGTCCAACTGGCGGAAGATGTTCGAGCGGCAGGCCGGTGAGGGCGGGTTCGCCACCCCGGTCCTGATCGAGAACACCGCGGGCGGCGACAACGCCATGGCGCGGACCTTCGACATGCTGGCCAGGCTGTGGGACGCGGTCGGCGGGTTCGGCGCCGGGTTCTGCCTGGACACGTGCCACGCGTTCGCCTCCGGCGAGGACCTGGTCGGCGTCGTCGACCGGGTCAGGGCCATCACCGGCCGCATCGACCTGGTGCACCTCAACAACTCGCGCGACCCGTTCGGCTCCGCGCGCGACCGCCACGCCAACATCGCCTCCGGCACGATCGACCCGGAGCAGCTCGTCGCGGTGGCCGCCGCCGCGGGCGCGCCGGTCGTGGTCGAGACGCCGCACGAGGGCCAGGCCGCCGACATCGCGTTCCTCCGCGAGCACCTGGGCCGATGAGCTCGACGCGCGAGACGGCCGCGCCCGGGCGCGCGGACGTCGGACCACCGGCGCCCGGGCTCGGCCGGGTCGCGCTCGCCGCCCTGGTCCTGCTGTGCGGCGCCACGCTGTTCGCGGGCTTCCTCAACAAGGACCGCTGCACCGGGCCGACCTTCGACCAGTGGGGCCGCAGCGCGCCGGACTACGCCGAGCGCAACAAGGCCGACGTCTGCTACTCCGACGTCCAGCACCTGTGGATCGGGCGCGACGTCGACCGGCACGTGTTCCCCTACGTCAACGGCGGTATCACCAGCAAGGGCGTGCTGGTCGGCGGGGTGGTCGAGTACCCGGTGCTGACCGGCCTGCTGATCTGGATGGGCGCGTTCTTCGCGCACACCGACGGGGCGTTCCTGCTGTTCTCGGCGCTGCTGATGGCGCCGTTCGGCCTGGCGACCGCGTACCTGCTCGGGAAGCTCAGCCGGTGGCGGGCGCTGATCTGGGCGCTCGGGCCGCCGCTGGTGCTCTACGCGTTCCACAACTGGGACCTGCCGGTCGTGCTCTGCGCGGTGGCGGCGGTGTACGCGGTGCACCGCGGCCGGGGCGGGCGCGAACGGCCGCTGGTGGACCGAGCGGTGGCCGCGTCGGTGCTGCTCGGCGTCGGGTTCGCGGTCAAGGTCTACCCGGCGATCTTCGTGCTGCCCCTGTGCCTGTACGTGCTGACCGGTGGCCCCGGTGGCCGCGAGCTGCCCGTCGGCAAGCGGTACGACCCGGTGGGCGCGACCCGGGTGGCGCTGGTGGCGGTGCTCACCGCGGTGGTGATCAACCTGCCGTTCGCGGTGGTGGGCCCGGAGGGCTGGCGGGCCTCGTTCGCGTTCCAGGGCCTGCGCCGGGTGGACATCACCACGAACTCGATCTGGTTCTGGTCGATGCGGCCGTTCATGGCGGACGAGACCATGCAGTCGGTGGTGTCGGTGCTCTCGCCGGTCACCGTCCTGCTGTCGTTCGCGCTGGCCTGCCTGCTCGGGTGGCGGCGCTACCAGTCGGAGGGCGCCTACCCGTGGGTGCCGGTGTCCGCGGCCATGCTGTGCGGGTTCCTCCTGCTGCACAAGGTGCACTCGCCGCAGTACACGCTGTGGCTGGTGCCGATGTTCGTGCTGCTGCGGGTGCGCTGGGGCTGGGTGGCGGCGTACTTCGCCGCGGACCTCGCGATGGGCATCGGCATCTTCCGCTGGTACTACGCCATCGAGTCCGGCCTGCCGACCGGCATCCACGACGGGTTCGCGGCGCAGGCCGTGGTGATCGGGGTGTGGGGGCGGGCCGCGCTGCTCGTGGCGCTGTTCCTGGTGTTCCTGCGGTCCGAGGTGACCTTCGCCGACGGCCGGCTCACACGCCGGCCGTCTCCCGCTCCGGTGGGTCGAGCGGAACCGGCTTCCGCCTGAACCGCAGCGCGAACCGGTCCGGCGCGCCGTCGAACGGCCCGCCCGCCGGGTCGTCGTCGCCCGCCTGCCGCACCTTGTCCAGCTCCGGCCGGTAGATCTCGCGCACCACCAGCGCGCACAGCACCAGCACCATCACGTCCCGCGCCACCACCGTGCCCAGGAACCAGTCGATCGGCAGCCCCTTGTTCTCCACACCGAGGTAGAAGTACATCCGGGGCACCCACACCAGCGCGTCGACCGCCATCCACGCCAGCAGCAGCCGCCAGCGCGGCAGCGCGAGCACCGCCAGCGGCACCAGCCACAGCGAGTACTGCGGGCTCCACACCTTGTTCGTCAGCAGGAACGCCGCCACCACCAGGAACCCCAGCTGCGCGAACCGCGGCCGGCGCGGCGCGGACAGCGTCACGTACCCGATCGCCGCGCAGCACACCAGGAACAGCACCGCGCTGACCGTGTTCAGCACCTCCGGGGCCTGCCCCTGCACCAGCCCCGGGTCGAAGCCCTGCCAGCCGGTCCACTGCGCGACCACGTTGTAGAGCGAGTCCGGGTCGACGCCGCGCTCGGTGTTCAACCGGAAGAACTCGCGCCAGCCCGCCGGGTACAGCAGCGCGATCGGCCCGTTCACCGCCGCCCAGGTGACCAGGGTCGCGGCCAGCGTGGTGAAGAAGGACTTCAGCTTCCCCGACCGCAGGCACAGCAGCAGCAACGGCCCGAGCAGGAACAGCGGGTACAGCTTCGCCGCACCCCCCAGGCCCAGGAGCACGCCCGCCAACAGCGGTTTCTTCCGCGCCCACGCCAGCATGGCCGCCGTGGCGAACGCGGTGGCCAGCGTGTCGAAGTTGGTGAACGCGTGCACGACCACCAGCGGCGATATCGCCACCAGCACCGCGTCGTACGGTCGTCGCCGGGCCAGTTGGGACACCGCGAACGCCGTCACCAGCCACGCCAGCGCCAGCCACACCGCGGTGATGTTGAAGTACACGATCACGGTCATCGGGTTCGGCAGCCAGCCCGACTGGGCGATCACCGTCCAGCCCTGCGCCATCCGGGCGTTGAGCAGCATGAACATGCCGGTCAACACCGGGTACTCCATGTACCGGACGTGCGCCGTCGGCTTGCCCTCGTCGTCCACCCAGGACGTCCTGTAGGGGAACGTCCCCGGCTTGTCCAACCGCTCCGCGGTGTAGAGCGGGACGGTGTCGGAGTAGCACAGGGCGACGAACTGCCTGCTGCCCCGCCAGTCCAGCTGCACCACGCCGTTGTCGTCGACGTACTGCTGGACGCACGGCGACTTCTGGAACCACGCCAGCGCCAGCGTCACGACCGCGAACAGCAGCACCACGCGCACCGGCGTCCAGAACCACTGCCTGCCGACCTGGGCGTGCTTGCCGACCGGTCCGCCGACCAGCCCGCTCACCGCGCGGGCGGGCGCCTCGGTCCACGTCGGGTTGACCCGCTCCTCGGGACCGAGGGAGTCGGCGTCGTCGGCGTTCGCCTGGGGGTGCGAAGGGCTGGCCACGGGCAGCGATGCTACGGGCACAGGTCAACAAAGGCTGTGAGGTCCGCCTCAGGACGTGCCTGCGGCGGACCTCACCGCGAGGTGCGGGCGGGCGGGTGGTGGAAAACGAGAAGGGCCCGGCGCGAGCCGGGCCCTTCTCGTTCACGGGTGGATCACCCGCCACCGGGCGGTCTGATGTTGTTGCCGGGACCGCCGGGCTCCTCCTCGTCCGACGTGGGCGTCGTGGTCGGCGTGGTCGGGCAGACCAGGCCCGTGCACGGTCGCGGCGGCCGCGTCGTGGTCGGCGTGGTCGTGGAGCTGGTCGGCGGGGCGCTGGAGTTGTTGTCCTCGTCCGGCTCGGGCTCCCGGTCGCGCGACGGGTTCGTGGACTTGGTCGTGGTGACGACGGGCCTGGGGTTCTCGTACTGGCCCATCGGCTTGGCCTTCGGGAACTTCCCGGACTCCGTCCCCGCGAGGGCGTTGTCCATGAACTTCTTCCAGATCTGGCCCGGCAGGCCGCTGCCGAAGATGGGGTCGCCGTCGGCGTCCTGCAACGCCACGTTGCCCGCGTCCTTGCCGATCCACACCGACGCCGACAGCGTGGGCGTGTAGCCCACCATCCACGCCTTCGAGTTCTGGCTGGCGTCGTCCGGGAGCTCGTGCGTGCCGGTCTTGCCGGCGCAGTCGCGGCCGCCGGCGCACTCGATCTTGGAGTGCTTCAGCACCGGCTTCAGCGCCTCGGTCACGTTGTCCGCGATGTCCTGGCTCTTCACCGGGTCGCTGTCGAACGCCACCCGCGACACGTCGACGTGCTGGTAGATCGCCTCGCCGTCGTCCTTGGTGATCTTCGAGACGAAGAACGGCTCGTGGTGGACGCCGCGCGCGGCGAACGTCGCGTAGGCGGACGCCATGTCGAACGGCCGCACCTGGGCCTCGCCGCCACCGAGCGCGATGCCGATGTTGGGCGCCCCGCCGGTCTCCTTGTTGACCAGGAGCTTGTCCTCCGGCCGGCCCGTCAGCTGCACCGTCCTCGGGATGCCCGCCGCGAACGCCGCGTCGGCCACCGGCTGGGTGCCGATCTCCAGGACCATCTCGTAGAACACGGTGTTCAGCGACATCTCCATCGCCTTGCGGACGGGGCACCGCTCACCGCACGTGTTGCGGGGGTCCGAGGCGTTGCGGATCACCAGCGGCTCGTCCGTGCCGATGTCGAAGCTCTTCGGCGACCGGCCGTCGTAGGTGCTGCCGAGGCCCTTGCCGTTCTGGAGCGCGGCCACCAGGTCGAACGGCTTGAACGACGAGCCGGCCTCCTGGATCGTGTCGCGCGCGTAGTCCTGCCCGACACCGTCCGAGCCCGCGTAGTAGGCCCGCACCGCGCCGCTGGCCGGGTCGACGGCCGACAGCGAGGTCCTCAGGTCCGGCGGCTGGCCGTTGAGCACCTCGGCCACCGCGTCCTCGGCCGACTGCTGCATCTTCGGGTCGATCGTGGTGTGGACCGTGACGCCGATCTTCTGGACCTTCTCCTGGTCCCAGCCGACGCGGGCCATCTCGTCGAGGACCTGCTTGCGGATGTGCAGGCGCGGGCCGCTCAGGCCGCTCTGCTCGCCCACCGAGACCCGCTCCGGCAGCGTCTCCGCCTGCCGGTAGGCCGAGTCGATCCAGTTGAACCTGAGCTGCTGGTCCATCACGTAGTTCCAGCG
The DNA here is from genome assembly GCF_039527585.1 of Saccharothrix xinjiangensis. NCBI lineage: Bacteria > Bacillati > Actinomycetota > Actinomycetes > Pseudonocardiales > Pseudonocardiaceae > Saccharothrix > Saccharothrix xinjiangensis. The sequence goes on from NZ_BAAAKE010000001.1 coordinate 904,487, forward strand.
CTCTTCGACGTAGGCCTGCTCCTCGGAGCGGCTCGGGCTCTGGATCATGCCCGCCAGCACGGCCGCCTGCGACGGCGTGACCTGCTGGAGGTCGTCGATGCCGAAGTACGCCTTCGCCGCGGTCTTGACGCCGTACGCGCCGCGGCCGAAGTAGACCGTGTTCAGGTACGCCGTGAGGATGTCGGGCTTCTCCTGCTGCTCCGACATCTTGTAGGCGGCGACCATCTCGTTGAACTTGCGGGTCAACGTGGCGTCGGACTGGTCGGTCGCCTCTTTGACGTACTGCTGGGTCAGGCCGGAGCCGCCGGACGAGCGGCCGGTGGCCTGGTACCAGACCGCGCGGGCGATCGCGCGCATGTCGAAGCCGAGGTTGGACTCGAACGTCGGGTCCTCGGCGGCGAAGACGGCGTGCTTGATGGAGTCGGGGATGTCCTCGTACTCGACCAGCGTCCGGTTGGCGTCGCCGAGGGCGATCCGGGCCATCTCCGAGCCGTCGGAGTAGCGGATCGAGATGACCTTGCTCTGGCCGGCCGCCACCTCCTCCGGGTTCGGGACCTCGACCACCTGGTAGGCGATGGCGAAGGCGACGACCGGGGCGAGGAGCATCAGGCCGAGCGCCACGTAGGTGGTCCGGCGGACGCGGCGCCAGAGCTTCTTCCGGCGCACGGCCTTGGCCTCCTCCTCGGACAGCTCGTAGTCGTACTCGTCCTCGTCGTAGAACGGCTCCAGCTCGACCTCGTCCTCGCGGTGCGTGAGGAGTTCGGGCTCGCGGGGCAGGCTCTGGTGCACCGGCACCAGCATGTCCGTCGGCTCCTCGCCGGGACGGGACTGCCGGCCGGGGTCGCCGGGTCGGCGGGGACCGCCGGGGCCTCCCGCCGCGGGACGGCCGCCGGGCGGCAGCGGGCCCGCCGGGCCACCGGGGCGGCGCACGCCGCCGGGAGGGGTGTTCGGGCGCTGGGGCGGACCGACGGGCACGCTGCCCACGGCCGCGCTGGCGTCCGGCGCGCCGGGACGACCGCCGGGGCCGCCCTGTGCTCCGGGACCGCCGGGGCCACTTTGGGCTGCGGGGCCGCCGGGACCACCCTGACCGCCGGGCGCGCCGAAGCCACCGGGGCCGCTCGGACCACCGGGGCCATGAGGGCCGCCGGGAGCACCGGGGCCGTTCGGTCGGCGCGGCGGCTGCGCCCCGGCTCGCGGGACGCCGCCGGGCGGCGTGCCGGGCGCCGGGGGGTGGGCGAACCCACCGGGCGGCGTGCCGGGTGCGGGGGGACGCGCGAACCCGCCGGGGGGCGTCCCGTGCCGGGGGCCGGGTCCGTCCGCCGGGGCGCGACCCAACCCGCCGGGTGGCGTGTTCGGTCGTTCCGGCTGGTCACCGGCTCCGCGTCGGTTGGGGTGCGCGCCGCCGTCCGGGTCCTCCCCGGTCGGCCACTGCGGCTCCCCGCCGCGATGCCTCTCGTCGTGCTGGTCGTTCACGAAATGGCCTCCCAGACCGGCGTGCGGGCGCACGCGGTTCGGTGGTCGTACGCCGCCGCTCCGCGGTGGAGCGACGCCCGGGGCCGGAGCAGGTTCACTCGGCCGCGGTCCTCCTGCGCGGCTTGCGGGTGTTCACGCCGCGCGTTCCCAGGACGTATGACTGCACCAGGTGGTTCCAACTGCATGTGCGGCAAACCTCGACCACGTACACGGTGAACTCCTCGAAGAGGGTCGCCATGCGCGTGAGCTCGTCGACGGTGCGCGCGGACCCGGCCGCGTGCTTGAGCTCGTCGCCGTAGACCCAGGACACGTGGGTGAGGGGCTCCCTGCGGCACACCGGGCAGGTCACGTCGCTCGGCCGGCCGTGGAACTTCGCAGCTCGCAGCAGGTACGGGCTGGCGTCGCACACCTCCATCGTGCCCACTCGACCCGCGTAGACCTCCGCCAGCAGCGCACGGCGCTGCAAGGCGTAGTCCACGACCTGGCGTTGGGTCAGCACGCGACCAGAGTACGTGGCGGCCCAACCCCTTCGATGGGCCGTTCAGGGCAGTAGGCACGGGCCCTCCCCCGACTGTGGGCCACGCGACACTTATAACGCGCGATCGGATGTATCGCGCCGATATAGTGAGCACACCCATCGGCGCTCACCGAGCGGAGGTGCTACGTGCTGGAGTTCGCGATCCTCGGCCTGCTGCACGAAGCGCCCATGCACGGCTACGAGCTGCGCAAGCGCTTGACCGAGCTGCTGGGGGCGTTCCGCGCGTTCTCCTTCGGGACGCTGTACCCCACGCTGCGCAGGTTGCAACGCGGAGGGCTCATCGTCGAGGAAGTGCCCGAGGAGGACGCGGCCCGCTGGGGGCGCCGGGCCCGCAAGGTCTACAAGCTCACCGCGGAGGGCAAGGAGAGGTTCGCCGAACTGCTGGCCAACGCCGGCCCCCAGACGTGGGACGACGACTCGTTCGGCGTCCACCTGGCGTTCTTCTCCCGCACGCCCGCCGACGTGAGGATGCGGATCCTCGAAGGCCGCCGCAGGCGGGTCGAGGAGCGCCGGGAGGGGCTGCGCGACTCGTTATCGACGACGAGCGAGCGGATCGACAGGTACACCCGGGAGCTGCACCGGCTCGGGCTGGAGAGCACCGAGCGCGAGGTGCGGTGGTTGAACGAGCTGATCGCCCACGAACAGGCCGAGCAGCGCGAGCGGGACGAATGACTCAAGCAGAACTAGAAGGAGGACTCGGCATGGGCGACAACCGCCGCGCCGTTCGAGTGGCCATCGTCGGGGTCGGCAACTGCGCGGCGTCGCTGGTGCAGGGCGTCCACTACTACCGCGACGCCGACCCGGCCACCCGCGTGCCCGGTCTCATGCACGTCCAGTTCGGGCCCTACCACGTGCGCGACATCGAGTTCGTGGCCGCGTTCGACGTGGACGCGAAGAAGGTCGGGGCCGACCTGTCCGAGGCCATCGTGGCCAGCGAGAACAACACGGTCAAGATCGCGGACGTGCCGCCGCTCGGCGTGGTCGTGCAGCGCGGGCACACCTTCGACGGGCTCGGCCGGTTCTACCGGGAGACCATCGAGGAGTCCGACGAGCGGCCGGTGGACGTGGCGCAGGCGCTGCGCGACGCCGAGGCCGACGTGCTGGTGTCGTACCTGCCGGTGGGCTCGGAGGAGGCCGACCGCTTCTACGCGCAGGCCGCCATCGACGCGGGTGTGGCGTTCGTCAACGCGCTGCCGGTGTTCATCGCCTCCGACCCCGAGTGGGCGGAGAAGTTCCGCGCGGCCGGCGTGCCGATCGTCGGCGACGACATCAAGTCGCAGGTGGGCGCCACCATCACCCACCGCGTGCTGGCCAAGCTGTTCGAGGACCGGGGCGTCCAGCTCGACCGCACCATGCAGCTCAACGTGGGCGGCAACATGGACTTCCTGAACATGAAGGAGCTGGAGCGCCTGGAGTCCAAGAAGGTCTCCAAGACCCAGGCCGTCACCTCCCAGGTCGACCGCGACCTCGGCAAGCGCAACGTCCACATCGGCCCGTCGGACTACGTGGCCTGGCTGGACGACCGCAAGTGGGCCTACGTGCGGCTGGAGGGCCGGGCGTTCGGCGACGTGCCGCTGAACCTGGAGTACAAGCTGGAGGTGTGGGACTCGCCGAACTCGGCGGGCATCATCATCGACGCGGTGCGCGCGGCGAAGATCGCCCTGGACCGGGGGATCGGCGGGCCGATCCTGTCGGCCTCGTCCTACTTCATGAAGTCCCCGCCCGTGCAGTACTCCGACTCGGAGGCCCACGAGGCGGTGGAGGCGTTCATCCGCGGCGACGTGGAGCGCTGAGCACCCGGGTGGTGGCCCCGGTCCCCTCAGGGGGTCGGGGCCACCACCCGCGTCAGCCCTTCGGGGTGACCGGTCCCACGTGGGTGGCGGGGCGCGTGGCCCCGTCCTGGAGCACGAGCGGGCCGGCCGACCACGGCAGCTGCTCCGCGGCGGAGGCCCCCGGCGGCGTGACGACCAGCGCCCGCACCTCCCAGTTCCCGGGCTGCGGTCCGAGGGCCAGGTTCGCCACGGCCTGCTGACCGGGCCCCAGCGTCACCGGGCGGGCCTGCTCGTCCCGGCGGGTGACGTCCCACGAGGCGCCGTCGACACCGTCGAGGCGCACGCCGGGGAAACCCGTCACCGTGCAGGTCCGGTCACCCTCGTTGGTGAACACGAGGGGCAGGCCGCGCTGCCCGCCGTCGGTCCGCACGCCCCCGGTGGACACGCCCAGGGTCGCGCACTCGTCCGGGTCGCCGTCCTTCTTGGTCGTCTTCTTCGTCGCGGTCGACTTGCCGGCCGTCGACCCGGCCTTCGAGGACCTGGAGGACTTCGAGGTCCCCGACGAGCACCCGACCAGCGCGATCGCCGTCGTCACCGCGACGAGCACCGCCACACCCCTGCGCATGTCTTCCCCCTGCTCCGCTCACCGGTGGGCGACCCACCCCGGTGATCGGACGCGCGCGGCCGCCCGCGGAGACCGCGGTGCGACCCGGATCACATCACCGCTTGGACAGCCGCAGCGACTGCCAGGACCCGTCGGCCGCCCACCCGCCGTCCACCGGCAGGGCGACCCCGTTGACGAACCCGCTGCGGCCGGGGTCCGCGAGGAACGCCACGGCCTGCGCGACGTCGTCCGGCGAGGCGAACCGCCCCATCGGCACGTGCCCGGTGATGTCGTCGTCCGAGTAGTGCCCGCCGGCCTGGTCGGCGACGTCCATCTCGGTCTTGACCCACCCCGGGCACACCGCGTTGACCCGCACCCCGCGCCCGCCCCACTCGACGGCGAGCGTGCGCGTCAGGCCGATCAGCCCGTGCTTGGTGGTGTTGTAGGCGGCCCGGTCGGCCACGCCCCGCAGGCCCGCCACCGAGGCGATGTTGACCACCGACCCCGAGCGGCGGGCCAGCATGAGCCGGCCGAGCGCCCGGGTGAGCAGGAACGGCCCGGTCAGGTTGACCGCCAGCACCCGCTCCCACTGCTCGGGCGTGGTGTCCTCGAACGCGCCGATGCCCGAGACGCCCGCGTTGTTGACCAGCACGTCGACCCGGTCCCCGACCCGCTCGGCCAGCCTCGCCACGTCGTCGACCGAGGCCACGTCGCCCACCACGCCACCGGGCGTCTCCAGCAGGTCGAACCCGACCACCTCGTACCCGTCCGCGGTCAGGACCTGGGCGATCCGCCGCCCGATCCCCTGAGCCGCCCCGGTGACCACCGCAACCCGTTGTTCCATGGCGATCAAGCTAGGCCGGTGCGGCAGGGGGTGCACACCTCCCGGTCGAACGGTCGGGAACGGACCTTTTCCGGGTAGGCGGTGGCCCGCTCGTGAGCCGGGTCGAGCAGGCAGGTCATCCACTCGGACGGGACGAGCCCAGCGCGGCCGGCAGCTCGGCCAGCTCCCGCAACACCGTCACCTGCGCCAACACCGCCGGGTCGGGTGGGAAGTGCGGGTTCGGCACCGCGTACACCGCCATCCCCGCCGCCAGCGCCGAGCGCAGGCCGTTGGTCGAGTCCTCCACCGCCGCGCACCGCTCCGGCGCCACCCCGAGCCGCGAGGCGGCCAGCAGGTAGACGTCCGGTGCGGGTTTGCCCGCGCCCGCCTCCTCGCTGGAGAGCGCGACCGGCACCACGTCCACCAGGTCGGTCGCCTCCAGGAACGACCTGATCAGGGCGGGTGGCGACGAGCTGGCGATGGCCACCGGCCACCGGTCGGCGACCTGGCGCACCACGTCCACCGCACCCCCCGGCACCGGGGGGCCGGCCTCGTACCGCCGCTCCATCTCGGCGACCACCCCGGCCGCCACCTCGTCGGGGGTCAGTCGCACGCCCACGGCCTCGACCAGGTACGCCGCCCACTCGGGCGTGCTCATGCCCTGCATCGCCCTGGTCGCCCCGGGCGTCCACGAACCGCCGTGCGCGGTCGCGAACGCCTGCCTCACCTCGTCCCACACCGTCTCGGAGTCCACGAGCACGCCGTCGAGGTCGAACACCACCGCATCCACACGGCCGACCGTAGTGTGAGCACCCTTACTTCGCCATACTAAGTAAAACGGCTGGGTCGGCCCGGTGGCACTCTTCGACCAACCCCGTCAGGTGTGGGTCACGGCGTTCGCCGCGGTCATCGCGTTCATGGGCATCGCGCTCGTCGACCCCATCCTGCTGTCCACCGCGGAGGGCCTGCACGCCACACCGTCGTCGCCGCCCTGCCGGTCTTCGGCTGCACCCGGCGGCACGCCGTGCCCGCCACCGCGGTCCTGGTCAGTGAGGAAATCGTCGGTTAACAAAGGGTGACCACCGGGTTACGGTCAGTTGGTCAGATCCGGTCGTGTCCGGTCCGGGACCGACCGGCTGACCGACCGCAGGAGGCGTTCGAGTGCGACACCTACCCCTGTTGCCGAACCACCGCGCCGGCCGCGCGTCCGTCACCTGCCGCTACCGCTGCGGTGACGCGTGCTTCCACGAGATCCCCAACACCTCGGCCAACCCCTTCTTCGGGGACGTGGTCAGCCGCCGCGCCGCCCTCCGGGCCGGTGTCGTCGTCGCGGCGGCCGGTGTCGTCGGAGCCGGGGCGGCGGCTTGCGGCACCACCCCCGAGCAGCGACCGACCGGCCTGGACTTCGCCCCCGTCGCGCCCAACGAGCTGGACGAGGTCGTCGTCCCGGAGGGCTACCGGCAGGCCGTCGTCATCCGGTGGGGCGACCCCCTGTTCCCGGACGCCCCCGAGTTCGACTTCGACCGGCAGGCCGCCGCCGCGCAGGCCCGCCAGTTCGGCTTCAACTGCGACTTCGCCGCCCTGCTGCCGCTCGACGCGACCGGCCGCGAGCAGCTGCTGGTGACCAACCACGAGTACACCAGCGAGCAGTTCATGTTCCGCGGCTACGACGAGGAGGACCCCACGCGCGAGCAGGTCGAGGTCGCCTGGGCCGCGCACGGCCTGTCCGTGCTCCTGGTCGAGCAGGACGGCGACGGCCGCCTCACCCCGCGCTTCTCCGACCGCAACCGCCGGATCACCGCCACCACCCCGTTCCGGCTCACCGGCCCGGCCGCGGGCTCCGACCTGCTCAAGACCTCCGCCGACCCGACCGGCACGCTCGTCCTCGGCACCCTCAACAACTGCGCGGGCGGCGTCACCCCGTGGGGCACGATCCTGTCCGGCGAGGAGAACTTCCACCAGTACTTCGCCAACGCCGAGCGGCTGGGCGACCCCCGCCTGGCCCGCTACGGCCTCACCGGCGCCGCCACCGACCGCAAGTGGGAGCGGTTCGACCGGCGCTTCGACCTCGCCCGCGAGCCCAACGAGGCCAACCGGTTCGGCTACGTCGTGGAACTCGACCCCCACGACCCGGGCTCGACGCCGGTCAAGCACACCGCGCTGGGCCGCTTCAAGCACGAGTGCGCCAACGTCCGCGTGACCCGCGACGGCCGCGTGGTCGCCTACTCCGGCGACGACGAGCGCTTCGAGTACATCTACAAGTTCATCTCCGACCGGAAGCTCCGCAGGGGCGACAGCCGGTCCGCGCGCCGGCACAACACGACCCTGCTCGACGAGGGCACCCTGTACGTGGCCCGCTTCAGCGGCGACAGCCCGGCGGGCGAGGTCGGCGGCTCCGGCGCGACCCCGTCCGACGGCCGCTTCGACGGCTCCGGCGAGTGGGTGCCGCTGGCGTCCGGCGACCGGTCCTTCGTCCCCGGCATGACCGCCGAGGAGGTGTGCGTCTTCACCCGGCTCGCCGCGGACGCGGTCGGCGCGACCAAGATGGACCGCCCCGAGGACATCCAGACCCACCCGCACACCGGCGTCGTCTACTGCGCGCTGAGCAACAACGTCGACCGCGGCGAGGACGGCGAGGAGGGCGCCACCGAGCCCAACCCGCGCGTGGCGAACAAGCACGGCCAGGTCCTGGAGCTGACCGACCGCGGCGGCGACCCGCTGTCGCTCGCGTTCTCCTGGAACCTCATGCTCGTGTGCGGCGACCCGGCGTCCCCGGACACGTACTTCGCGGGCTACGACAAGTCGCGCGTGTCCCCGATCTCCAGCCCCGACAACGTGGCGTTCGACCGGCACGGCAACCTGTGGATCTCCAGCGACTCCGACGGGGCGCTCAACGGCTACAACGACGGCCTGTACGCGGTGCCGGTGTCCGGGGGCGAGCGCGGCCACCTCAAGGCGTTCCTCACCGTGCCGCGCGGCGCGGAGACGTGCGGGCCGGTGATCGGCGAGCGCGTGGTCACGGTGTGCGTGCAGCACCCCGGCGAGGTCGACGGCGCCTCGGCCGACGCCCCGGCGTCGCACTGGCCGGACGGCGGCGACTCCCCACCGCGCCCGTCGGTGGTCGCCGTGTGGCGGCCGGGGCATCGAATCGGGGAGTGACACGTGCTGTGACCAGCCGATTCCGATCGGTGGTACCGCCAGGTGTTCGTCCTGCGTTCACCTCGAAGTCCGCTGGATGAGGAGTTGCGCTCCTACGGTCGGCCAGTTCCCACTGAGCGATCTCGGAGGTCCGCGTGTCCTCATCCACCGATCGGGGTCGGCGCCTGCTGCCCCTGCTGCCCAACCACCCCTTGGGTAGGTCGGCGGTGACTTGCAAGTTCCGCTGCGGCGACGCGTGCGCCCACGAGGCGCCCAACACCTCCGACAACGCCTACTTCGGTGACGTCGTCGGCGAGGTCGTGCGCCGCCGCGGCCTGCTCAAGGCGGGCGCCGTGCTGGCCGTCGCGGGCGCGGGCGCGGGCCTGGTCGGCACGGGCACGGCCGCCGCCGCGCCGCACCGGGACGTCGACATCGACGTCGACCTGGGCGGCGGCCGCCGCAAGGACGGCCTGAACTTCACCGCCGTCACGCCCAACACCGAGGACCGCGTCGTCGTCCCCGAAGGCTACGAGCAGTCGGTCGTGATCCGCTGGGGCGACCCGGTGCTGCCCGGCGCGCCGAAGTTCGACTTCGACAACCAGACCGCCGCCGCGCAGGCCAGGCAGTTCGGCTACAACAACGACTTCTGCGGCCTGGTCCCCCTCGGCTGGGGCGACCGCTGGCTCATGGTCAGCAACCACGAGTACTCCACCGAGGAGTTCATGTTCAAGGGGTGGAAGGCGGACGCCACCACCCGTGAGCAGGTCGAGATCGCCTGGGCCGCGCACGGCATGTCGGTCGTGCTCGTCGAGCGCGACCGCCGCAGCGGCCGGCTCGTGGCCAAGGTGGACCGCCAGTACAACCGGCGCATCACGGTCAAGTCCGAGTTCAAGCTCACCGGCCCGGCCGCGGGCTCGGACCTGCTCAAGACCTCCGCCGACAGGACCGGCGCCAAGGTGTTCGGCACGCTGAACAACTGCGCGGGCGGCGTGACCCCGTGGGGCACGATCCTGTCCGGCGAGGAGAACTTCAACCAGTACTTCGCCAACGCGGGCGCCGTCACCGACCCGGTGGCCAAGCAGCGCCTGTCCCGCTACGGCCTGTCCGGCGGCGCCTCCCAGCGCCGCTGGGAGAAGTTCGACAAGCGCTTCGACGTGACCCAGGAGCCCAACGAGGTCAACCGCTTCGGCTGGGTCGTCGAGATCGACCCGCTCGACCCCGACTCGACGCCGGTCAAGCACACCGCGCTCGGCCGCTTCAAGCACGAGGGCGCGAACGTGATCATCGCCCGCGACGGCCGCGTGGTCGCGTACATGGGCGACGACGAGCGCTTCGACTACATGTACAAGTTCGTCTCCGACGAGCGGTACAAGCCGGGCAGCAGCAGGCACGCCCGCGAGCACAACAAGAAGCTGCTCGACAAGGGCACGCTCTACGTGGCGAAGTTCAAGGGCGACAGCCCGGCCGCCGAGTTCGACGGCTCCGGCAAGGTGCCGTCCGACGGCGAGTTCGACGGCACCGGCGAGTGGATCCCGCTGGCCTCGGGCAACCGCTCGTTCGTGCCCGGCTTCACCGCCGAGGAGGTCTACGTCTTCACGCGCCTCGCCGCGGACGCGGTCGGCCCGACCAAGATGGACCGCCCCGAGGACGTCGAGCCGAACCCGCGCAACCGCCGCGTCTACGCCGCGCTCACCAACAACACCGACCGCGGCAAGGCGGGCAAGGAGGGCGCCACCGAGCCCAACCCGCGCGTGGGCAACCGGCACGGCCACGTGCTGGAGCTGGAGGAGCGCCGCGGCGACAACACCGCGACCGAGTTCTCCTGGAAGCTGCTGCTGGTGTGCGGCGACCCGAACGCCGCCGACACCTACTTCGGCGGCTACGACAAGTCGCAGGTCTCGCCGATCTCGTGCCCGGACAACGTGGCGTTCGACTCGCGCGGCAACCTGTGGATCTCCACCGACGGCAACGCCCTCGGCTCCAACGACGGCCTGTTCGCCGTCCCGGTGGAGGGCCGCTACCGGGGCCGGGTCAAGCAGTTCCTGACCGTGCCCCGCGGCGCGGAGACCTGCGGCCCGGTCGTCGAGGACGACTTCGTCCTCGTCTCGGTGCAGCACCCGGGCGAGGTCGACGGCGCCTCGGCCGACACCCCGCTGTCCCACTGGCCGGACGGCGGCGCGTCCCAGCCGCGCCCGGCGGTCGTCGCCGCCTGGAAGAAGGACAAGGGCCGCATCTGCGGCTGACCCCGGGAGGGGGGCTCGCGCCACCGCGAGCCCGAGCCCCCCACCCACCCCGCGTGTCCTCCGGTGGGGCATCGCGTGTCGTCCACTCCGGCACCGCGTGTCGTCCGGTGGGGCATCGCGTGTCGTCCACTCCGGCACCGCGTGTCCTCCGGTGGGGCACCGCGAAACCGCCGGTTAAGGTCCGGGGCATGAGTCGACCCGTTGCCCTGGTCACCGGTGCGTCGCGCGGTATCGGCGCGGCGACCGCGCGTGCCCTCGCACCCACGCACGACCTCCTCCTCGGCGGCCGGGACGCCTCCGCGCTCGCCGAGCTGGCCGGGTCGCTGGGTTCGGCCGCCCCCTGGCCGGTCGAACTCACCGACACCGACGCGCTCGCCGCCGCCGTGTCCGCGCTGGACCGCCTCGACGTCCTGGTGCACAGCGCCGGCATCGCCGAGCTGGGCGCCCTCGCCGAGGCCGACGCCGGCACGTGGCGCCGCACCTTCGACGTCAACGTGGTCGCCGTCGCCGAGCTGACGCGTCTCGCGCTACCCCTCCTGCGCGCGAGCCGCGGCCACGTCGTGCTGATCAACTCCGGTGCGGGCCTGCGCGCCAACCCCGGCTGGGGCGTCTACGCCGCGAGCAAGTTCGCCCTCCGCGCCTTCGCCGACGCCCTGCGCGCCGAGGAGGAGGACCTCCGCGTCACCTCCGTCCACCCCGGGCGCGTCGACACCGACATGCAGCGCGGCGTCCGCGCCCAGGAGTCCGGCGACTACCAGCCGCACCTGTACCTGGACGCGGACTCCGTCGCCCGTGCCGTCGCGGGCGCCGTCAACGCGACCGACGACGCCCACGTCACCGAGATCGTGCTCAGGCCGAGGACCGGGCGAAGCTGAACGCGCCGTCGACGGCGAAGCGGGCCAGCACCCGGTCCGACAGCTGCTCGCCCCTGGTCGACACGTACACGACCTCGCCGTTCGGGCGGAAGCTGTACGCGGTCCGCATCGACCAGGCGGGCAGCTCGGTGAACACCACCAGGCCGCCGTCCCGCTGCCGCACCGCGCCCGTGCACTCCGACCAGGAGCACAGCTGCGCGGGCGACGAGGAGGAGTGGCCGGGCGCGTGCGCCTGGAGGAAGAACCCGGCCTCCCCGCGCGGCGTGGTGAACCGGACGTTGTTGTTCACGTACTGCTGCCCGTCGAACAGCCCCTGCGCCTCGTGCCCCCACTCGCCGGTCGCCACGTCCGAGCCGCGCACGACCCGCGTGACCAGCTCGACCTCGCGCGCCGCGAACCCGCTCGTCCGCACGGCCAGCTGCGCGGCCGTCTCCCACACCGGCGTGACGTCGGCGGGCGGCCAGGCGTAGTCCTGGACCACCTGCTCCCACGACGCCGGCGCGGCGACCGCCGTGCCCGTGAACCCGACCAGCGCGGCCAGTGCGAACACGGCGGTCATCATCCTGCGAACCATCTTCGAGCCCCCTCCGTGGTGGATCTCCACAGTGATGACGCGCCGAGGCCGCCTTTTGTTGCTCACCGCAGCCGGGCGGCCACTTCCCGCACCCCGGCCTGCGCCTCGCGCCGGTCGACCCGGGTCGTCTCGCCGTCGGCCACGACCCGCTCGCCCGCGACCCACACGTCCTTGACCCGCCGCGTCCCGGACGCCCACACGAGGTTCGCCAGCACCTGCTCGTCCGGCGCGTCCAGGCCGGTGGCGAACGCCGGGTCGTCCACGTCCACGTGCACCACGTCCGCCCACCGGCCGGGCTCCAGCGCGCCCAGGTCGTCCCGGCCCAGCGCCTCCGCGCCGCCCCGCGTGGCCAGCAGCAGCGCGTCCGCCGCCCGCATCGCGGTCGCGTCCAGGGCCGTCACCCGCGCCAGCAGCGCCGCCAGCCGGGCCTCCTCGAACAGGTCCAGGTCGTCGTTGGACGCGGGCCCGTCCGTGCCGAGCCCGACCTTCACCCCCGCGTCGACGTACGACCTGATCGGCGCGATCCCGGACGCCAGCTTCGTGTTCGACCCGGGGCAGTGCGCCACGCCGACGCCGTGCTCCGCGTAGATCGCCACGTCCTCGGGCGACAGGTGCACCGAGTGCGCGGACAGCACCCGACCGCCGAGCACGCCCGCCTGCTCCAGCAGCCGGGGCACGGAGCCGTGCGACTCGCGCTGCGCCAGGTCCTCCTCCGCCGACTCGGCGACGTGCACCTGCACCAGCGCCCCCCGGTCCCGCGCCAGGCCGGCCACCTCGCCCAGCGCCTCCGGCGACAGGATGTACGCCGAGTGCGGCCCGTAGCTCAGCTCGACCCGCTCGTGCGGGCCGAACCGCAGCCCGTCCGCGTCGATCCACCGGGTGATCTCCTCGGTCATCGGCCGCCACGGCATGCCCGGCAGGTCCATGATCGCCGCGCCGAACAGCACCCGGGACCCGGCCGCGAGCACCGCGTCGGCCAGCTGCTCGCCGTGGAAGTACATCTCCGCGCTGGTGGTGACGCCGTTGCGCAGCATCTCCACCGCGCCGAGCAGCATCCCGGCCCGGATGTCCGACGGCACCATCTTCGCCTCGGCCGGCCACATCGCCTCGCGCAGCCAGCGCAGCAGCGGCAGGTCGCCGCCGAGCCCGCGCAGCACCACCATCGGGCTGTGCGCGTGGGCGTTGACCAGGCCGGGCAGCAGGATCCCGCTCAACTCGCGGACCTCGCCGTCGAACGCGGGCGCGTCGGCGGCCGGGCCGACGTGCGCGACCCGGCCGTCGACGACGTCGACCACGGCGTCGCGCAGGACGGAGCAGGAGGGATCGCAGGGCAGGACCACCGGGGCGTGCAGGCGCAGCGACATGGACCCGATCTTGCCCCACCCGACCGGGTGTCACCCGGCCTGATAACCCGAAAAGCTGGTTTGGGCCGCTCAACGGGTGCGGGCCACCGGTCCGGTCGTAGCCTGCCGAACGGATGGCGGCGCTGGTCCGGGAGGAGCGACGGTGGCTGGTGGCAGTGGGAACCGACGAGGTCAGCGGGCGGTGGCGGTGCTGCGGTCCGAAGCCGATTTCACCGATCCGGGACTGTCCCGCGACCGCCGCCTCCTCGCGCTGCACCTGCTGGTGCACCTCGTGGACGAGCACGGGCGGATGAGCGACGCGTACCGGCGGGTGCTCAAGCGCGCGGCGGACGACCCGGGGCACTGGGCCCACGGCCGGTCCCCGGGCGCGGTGCGGGCCGAGGTGGCGCGCTGGATCGGCGTGGGCGCCCGGCAGGACTGCCGGCCGCCGTGGGACCGGGTCGCCGACCTGGTCGAGGCCGTGGTGGAGCCGGGGGACGTGCCGGAGGTGCTGGCGACCGCCCGCTACCTGCACCGCCGGGCCACGGGGGAGCGCGGGCCCGCGGGCGAGCCGCTGAAGTGCCCGGACTGGGTGACGGCCGACCACGTCACCACGACGCTGATCGGCGGCCCCGAGTGGGCCCGGCGGCACCGCCTGGTCGAGGTGTCGAAGCCCGAGGTGTCCGAGCCCGAGGTGTCCAAGCCCGAGGCGCCCGGGCCCGAGGCGTCCGAGGCGTCCGAGGCACCCGCGCCCGGTGCGGTGGAGTCGCGGGCGGTCGAGCCCGAGGCGCTCGCGACCCGGACCCAGGTCCTGTCCCGCCCGGCCCCGGCCCCTGACCTCCCGGAACCCGACGACCGGCAGCCCGCCACGAGCCTGCCCGAGCCCCGCGCCGCCGAAACCCCCACCCCGGAAACCCCCACCCCTGGAACCCCCACCCCGGGGACCCTCACCTCTGGAACCCTCACCCCGGAAACCCTCACCAAGGCCCTCACCGAAGCCCTCACCTCCGAGGAGCTCACCGAGGCCCTCACCCCCGACGCGGACCCGACGCGCCCCGACCAGGAGCAGCGGGCCTACGAGCTGCTGTGGTCGGTGGTCCGGGTCCACCGGGAGACGGAGGAACGCCACCTGGCGCGCATCGCCGCCCTGGAGGAGGAGGTGCTCGCCCTGCGCGCCGAGAACGCCCGCCTGACCGGCGACGTCACCTCGTGGCTGGGCTCCTACCGCCCGGACATCCCGTCCCAGCGCCGGCGCGACGTCGCGAGCCGCCACCTGGCGCTGGAGGACCCGGCGCAGGCGTTCACCTACCCGCTGCCCGCGGAACTGCCCGACCCGCGCGCCTGAGGGCGGCGGCTCACCCGCCGACCGGCAGGGAGGCCCGCACCTCCCAGCCGCCGCCCGCGCGCGGGCCCGCCTCGAACTCGCCGCCCAGCAGCTCGACCCGCTCCCGCATCCCGACCAGCCCGTAGCCGCCGGACCCGCCGACCGGCGCGGTCCTGCGCTCCCGCCCGTCGTCGGCCACGACCACGCGCACCTGCCCGTCCACCACCGCCACCGACACGTCCACCCGCGACACGCCCCCGGCGTGCTTGCGGGTGTTGGTCAGCGACTCCTGCACCAGCCGCAGCACCGAGCGGCCCAGCGACGGCGGCACGGCCACCGGCAGGTCGACGTGCAGCCGCACGGGCTGGCCGGACCCCTCCACCACGCCGCGCACGTCGTCGGCCAGGTCGCCGGCCACGGCCGGCGCGGGCGCCTCCACCTCGGCCCCGCGCAGCGTCCCGACCAGCCGGCGCATCGCGGTCAACGCCTCGTTGCCGCTGTGCACGATGATCGGCAGCACCTCGCCGGCGGCGGCGGGCACGGCCTGCGCCGCCTGCGCGTGCACCACGATCCCGGTCACGTAGTGCGCCACCACGTCGTGCAGCTCGCGGGCCAGCGCCATCCGCTCGGCGTGCTGCGCCGCGACCACCTCGGCCCGCACGGCGGTGGCCCGCTCGCGGTCGCGGGCCCGGAAGTACAGCCCGGTGCCGACGGACAGCACCAGCAGCACCCCGCCGCCGATGGCGTGCTGCCACACCGGGGGCTCGTACCCGGGCCACTGCTCCGCCCAGTAGTCCGGCCGCACCCACAGCGTCGCCGCGGACACCGCGACCAGCAACGCCACCGCGACCGCGGCCCGCACGGGGGACGCCTGCCGCACCACGATGGCGGTGGTCGCCATGGCCGCGGCGGTCTCGGAGATCACCAGCCCGCTGACCACGGGCACGGCCGGCGCGGCGTCGGCCACCAGCAGCACCACCGAGCTCGCCGCCAGCGCGGTCGCGGCGGCCAGCGCGGCGTCGAACGGCCGCCGGGGCGCGAGCACGGCCAGCGCGCACACCACGACCGACCCGGGCACCTGCCACCAGGTGCTCGGCTCGCCGAGCACCTCGCTCCCCAGGAAGAAGAGCAGGGCGCAGGCGAGGGGCCACTGGCGGCGGAGCAGCGCGCGCCACCCGAGGTCAGTGCTCTCCACGACGAGTCACCGTAGGACCTCCGGGCTGATGTCGCGTCCTACTCCGGTCGGGCGGACCATCGGTCGTGAGGCTGACCCGAACGCCCGCGGATGCACACCAGTGGCCGATGCCGGATGACGAAACCCGGGGCGACCCTGGAGTCAGTCGGGGAACGGAGGACGCGATGTTCGGAGTGGTGGCCACTTGGGCGGGCGCCGTGGCGGGCCTGCTGGTGCTGGTGTTGATGGCGTTGTCGGGCGTGTTGATCGACTCGCAGCGGTAGGCCGGGCCCCGTCACGCCCCCGCGCGGCGTCGCGGCAGCTCGGCGAGGCGCCCGGGGAACCGGGGCCGGGTCGTCTCGACGGGGTGGTCCGGGAAGCGCGCGGGGCCGACGGGGCGGTCGCGGCCACGACAGGCGGTGCAGCGCCTCGGCGTGGTGGTCGGTGACGGTGACCCGCGCGAGGTCGAACGAGTGCGGCACGGCGAACAGCCGCGCGCCCTCGTGCGCGGTCTCCACCGCCGGCGGCAGCACCCGGGGCGAAGACGGTGATCAGCGGGCGGATCTCGCCGCCGTTGGCGGCCAGGCGCAGGTGCTCGACGCACTCGGCGGCCACGGCGGCGGCGTTGCGGAGTCCGCGCAGGTCGCGGACCTTGAGCCGGCGCCACGGCACGCCGCTGGTGCACCAGCCGCTGTCGCGCAGGGCGATCCGCGCGCCGTAGGCCGGCTCCTCACCATCGAGTGACAAAACGACCCGGAGTCCACCCACCGTCAAGGGAAGGGCGGACCTTGATGCCACGGTCAGGTGAGTTCGACCCGTTCGAACATCAGGTCGTGACTGATCCGGTCCTCCTCGACGGCCCGCTGCTCGAACTTGGTGACCGGTCGCCACTCCGGCCGCGGCGCCCACCCGTCGAACCGGTTGCGCAGCAGCGGCTCGGCCGAGCACACCTCCAGCATCTGCTCGGCGTACTGCTCCCAGTCGGTGGCCAGGTGCAGCGTGCCGCCGGGTGCCAGGCGCGTGGCCACGAGGCGCACGAAGTCGGGCTGGACCAGCCGCCGCTTGTGGTGCTTCTTCTTGGGCCACGGGTCGGGGAAGAAGATCCGCACCCCGGCGAGCGAGCCGGGTTCGACGTGGTCGGTGAGCAGGTCGACGGCGTCGCCGCGCAGCACGCGCAGGTTCTCCACGCCGAGGGCCTCGGCGCGCAGCATCAGCTGCGCCAGGCCGGGCTTGTAGACCTCGACGGCCACGTAGTTGAGCTCAGGGGCGGCGGCGACCAGTCGGGAGGTCGTCTCGCCCATCCCGGAACCGATCTCCAGCAGCACCGGCGCCGCGCGGTCGAACCACTCGTCGAACCGCACGGGACCGGCCGGGAGCGCTTTGACCTCGCGGCCCCAACGCTCCCAGTGGCGGTCCCATGCGCGCTGCTGCCCCACCGTCATCCGCTCCCCGCGCTGCACGTAGCTCACGATGGTTCGGTGGTGGGGCGGTCGCTGGTGGCTGGACGTCACGGACGTACAGCCTATGGCGGTGCGTCAGGCGATGTTCTCCAGGTCCTCGATCTGCTCGCGCAGCTCGCCCGGGGTGAACTCGATGGGTTGGCGCTGACCGGGGCCCCGGTGCGCGGGCAGCAGGTCGACGAAACCGGGGTGCCGGTCGGTGAACTGCACGGTGGTCGGTTCGGCGGGGCCGTAGACGCCGCTCTCGGACGGCACGAACTCCCAGTAGCCGACCTCGCCCTCGGATGCCCAGGGCACGAACACCCAGCCCGGCCGGTCGGCCAGGAGCCGGGTCACCTCGTCCTCGACGGCGAACGCCGCCGCGCGCGAGGCGATCTTGCCGCGGTCGAGGGCCCGCAACCACCAGGGTGCCGGGGCTTGGGGTCCGACCGCGCGGAACAGCGTGAGCACCTGCTGCTCGTCGGCCCGGTGGATCCAGGCTCGACGGCTCTCCGCGGGTGAGTCGGCGATGCCGACGGCTCCCGCGGACTCGATGGCGTGCGACCATTCCAGCGCCATCATCGGTTCGACGCGAAGGGCGTGGTCGCGCTGCCGTGGCAACTTCTTCGACCCGGTGGCCGAGGAGTCGGCGTTCAGGTCCGGATCAAGCACCGTCACGGGTTCACCTCCGGGGGGTTCCTTGACGGGGGTCACGAATTCGCGTGCGGGCTGGACACCCACCTCACGATTCGTTGCTTTCCATCTGACCGGGTTCAGATGATTTTGTCATGGGGCTGTGCCGGAGTTCACGACGTTTTAACGAACGTCTTACTCCAGTTGCTCCAACCTGGAACTGTGAAACATGACCGACATGGAATATTTGTGACGTGAACCACAGGGGGAATTCCATGTTGGGGAGAGCGGTTCTGGGCGTGGCGGCGTCGGTCGCGCTCGTGCTGACCGCACCCGGGACCGGTGGCGCGACCGGACCCGGACCGGGGGCGCGGGCGCAGACGATCCGCGAGCAGCAGTGGCACCTGGAGGCCTTGCGGGTGCCGGCGGCGCACGCCACCACGCGCGGCGAGGGCGTGGTGGTCGCGGTCGTGGACTCCGGCGTGGACGCCACGCGGCCCGACCTCGCCGACGCGCTGCTGCCGGGCGCCGGGTTCGGCTCCGCGAGCGGCACCGACGGCACGCGGGACGGCGACGGGCACGGCACCGCGATGGCGGCGCTGATCGGCGGCCGGGGCGTCGACGGCGGCGTGCTCGGCGTCGCGCCGGCCGCGCGGATCCTGCCGATCTCGGTCGGCGCGGACGGCGAGAAGTTCACCACCACGTCCGTCGCCGAGGGCGTGACCTGGGCCGTCGACCAGGGCGCCGACGTGGTCAACCTGTCCCTGACCTCGGCCGCCACCCTCACGCCCGACCTGCTGCGCGCGGTGAACCACGCGTTCGACCACGACGTCGTGGTGGTCGCCGGCACGGGCAACGACGGCCAGGAGCACGTGGGCGCGCCCGCCAACATCAAGGGCGTCGTCGCGGTGTCCGGCACCGTCCGCGGCAACGGCCCGTGGCCGCAGTCGAACACCGGCCCGGAGACCGTGCTCGCCGCGCCCGCGGAGGACATCGTCACCGCCATCACGCTGAACGCCTCCGCGACCGGGTTCGCCCAGGTCGACGGCACCAGCGCGGCCACGGCCCTGGTCTCCGGGGTCGCGGCGCTGGTCCGCGCCCGGCACCCGGACCTGGACGCGGGCAACGTGGTCAACCGCCTGATCGCCACGGCCACGGACCTCCAGGCGCCGGGCCGCGACGGCGCGACGGGCTTCGGCCTGGTCGACCCGGTGGCCGCGCTGACCGCCGAGGTGCCCCGGGTGGACCGCAACCCCCTGGCGCCGCCACCGCCGCCGCCGGCGACCACCGCCTCGCAGCCGCCCGTCCAGGCGCTGCCGCCGGCCGTCCCGGACGACGGCGACCGCCTCGCGCTGATCGCCGGCGGGCTCGGCGCGGCCGCCGTCCTGGTGGCCGCGATCGCCCTCCTCCTGGCGCGCCGGAACAGAATCCGCCGCGCCCCGGTCCCGGCCGTCACCGAAATCCCGCCGCCGGACGACGACTTCTGGCGCGGCGACCGCTGGTGAGAAAAGGCCGCCGCTATTCCGCGGTTCAGCCTATTGGGTGGCGTGGTATTCCACGGATTCCTTCGTCAGCTGCATGAACGCCTGTTCGAGCGAGCCCAGCTGAGGGCTCAGCTCGTGCAGGGTCACGCCGTTCGCCGCGGCCAACTCGCCGATGGCCGACGATTCCACCCCGTGCACGACCAGCGCGCCGTCCTCCGCGGTGTCCACGCGCCCTTGGCCCTCCAGCAGGGCGCGGAGCCGTTCGGGCTGGGGCGAGCGGACGCGGACCGCGCCCTCGGTGGCCTCCTGGATGAACTGCTCGGTGCCGGTCTGCGCGATGAGCCTGCCGCGCCCGATCACCACCAGGTCCTGCGCCGTCTGGGCCATCTCGGACAGCAGGTGGCTGGACACGAACACGGTGCGGCCCTCGTCGGCGAGCCGGTGCATGAACTGCCGGATCCAGAGGATGCCCTCGGGGTCGAGGCCGTTGACCGGCTCGTCGAACAGCAGCACCTCCGGGTCGCCGAGCAGCGTGCCCGCGATGCCCAGCCGCTGGGACATGCCCAGCGAGAAGGTGCCCGCGCGGCGTTCGGCGACCTCGGTGAGGCCGACCAGGTCGAGCACCTCGTCGACGCGACCGGCCGGGAGGTCGTTCGACCTGGCCAGCCACCTCAGGTGGGAGCGCGCGGAGCGGTTCGGGTGCACCCACTTGGCGTCCAGCAGGGCGCCGACGGTCCGCAGCGGGTGGCGCAGCGCCCGGTAGTCCTGCCCGTTCACGGTGACGCGACCCCTGGTGGGTCGGTCCAGGCCGATGACCATGCGCATGGTGGTGGACTTGCCCGCGCCGTTCGGGCCGAGGAAGCCGGTGACCCGGCCCGGTGCGACGCTGAACGACAGGTCGTCCACCGCCACCGTCTTGCCGTAGCGCTTGGTGAGGCCGGTCGCTTCGATCATGACTTCTCCCGTCCGATCGTGGAACGCCGAGAACGAGCTCGGGCCACCTCCTCCCCGAAGGTGACCCGAGCTCCCCCTTCCCTAACCCCCGATCACCCGCGCGGCCGGCCCCCGCGGCGCGACCGCGCGGTCCCCCTCACGCGTCCCGCCGCTTCACCACCACGAGCGAGATCACGTACACCGCCACCGCGATGGCGGCGAAGTAGCCGAGCGACCCCCACGGGCTCAGGTCGCCGATGGTGGGCGGGCCCGCGCCCTCCGGCAGGGCGCTCAGGTCCGGGTCGCCCATGACGAACTTGTTGGCCACGGTGAACGGCATCCACTTCTGGATGTCGTCGCCGATGTTCGGGATGAACCCGACCACGCTCTCCAGCACCAGCGCGAACACCAGGATGATCGACACCGCGCCCGCGGTCTGCCGCACCAGCGCGCCCACGCCCAGCGCGAGCAGCGCGCCCGCCCCGTAGACCAGGCCGACGCCCGCGACGTGCCGCCAGTCGTTGGCCGTGTTCAGCGCGAGCTGGGAGGTGTCGTCGGCCAGCAGCCAGCTCAGGCCCCACGACCCGAACGCGGAGGCCTCGCCGACGAGGGCGGACAGCAGCACCACGACGGCGGCCTTGGCGACCATCGGCGAGGTGCGGTCGGGCACCGCCTGGAACGTCGACTTGATCGTGCCGAAGCGGTACTCGGTGGTGACCGCCAGCGCCGCCATCACCATGATCACGTACAGGCCGAACGAGTGCGTGAACACCGTGGCGATCACCGGGATGGGCGAGTCGCCCCAGTTCGCCGCGATGACCGCGGTGATGCCCGCGGTCAGGCCGAGGGCGAGGAGCATGCACCACCACGGCGAGCGGGTGGAGAAGAGCTTGATCCGTTCAACGGCGAGCAGAGTCATCGCGCGGTCACTTCCCGGTCTCGACGAGTTCGGCGTGGTACTCGACGGAATCGCCGGTGAGCTGCATGAAGGCCTGCTCCAGCGAACCGCGTTGCGGGCTCAGCTCGTGCAGCACCACGCCGCTCGCCGCCGCGATGTCCCCGATCTGGTCACTGCTGGCGCCCGACACGGTGAGCGCGCCGTCCTCGCCGTCGCGGACGGTGAAGCCCTTGTCCACGAGCATGGCGCCCAGCTTGTCGGAGTGCGGGCTGCGCACCCGCACGGTGTTCTCGGTGGCCTCCTGGATGAAGTGCTCGGTGCTGGTCTGCGAGATCAGCTTGCCGCGCCCGATGACCACCAGGTCCTGGGCGGTGAGCGCCATCTCCGACAGGAGGTGGCTCGACACCAGCACGGTCCGCCCCTCGGCGGCCAGGCCCTGCATGAACCGCCGGATCCAGAGGATGCCCTCGGGGTCGAGGCCGTTGACCGGCTCGTCGAACAGCAGCACCTTCGGGTCGCCCAGCAGGGCGCCCGCGATGCCCAGCCGCTGCGACATGCCCAGCGAGAAACCACCGGCCCGGCGCTTGGCGACCTTGGTCAGGCCGACCAGGTCGATCACCTCGTCCACGCGGCGGCTCGGCAGGCCGTTGGACTTGGCCAGCCACTCCAGGTGCGCCCTGGCGGAGCGGTTCGGGTGCACCCACTTGGCGTCCAGCAGCGCGCCGACGGTCCGCAGCGGGCGGTCGAGGCTCGTGTACGGCTTGCCGTCGATGAGCACCCTGCCCGCGCTCGGCCGGTCGAGGCCGAGGATCATGCGCATGGTGGTGGACTTGCCGGCGCCGTTCGGGCCGAGGAAGCCGGTGACCCTCCCGGGGGCGACGGTGAACGACAGGTCGTCCACCGCCACCGTCTTGCCGTAGCGCTTGGTGAGGCCGATCGCCTCGATCATGGTTTCTCCCCTGGACCGCAATCCCCCGGTGTTCGGTCACACCATCCCCCGCCGGTGGAGGTCGGCACATCGGTCTGTAGTTGACTCGTGGGTGCGACTTCAGTCTTATCGTCTTCCCTACCTCGGTCGCAGTAATCCGTGATCACCCTGAGTCGCCCCCGAGGGTCCCCGTCCCTCCCCTCAGGGTTACGAAACCGTCGCGAGTCGAACGTCCAGGCCCACCGTGTCGTACGTCCAGGACCCCCGAGTTCAACGCTCGCGACCCCGGGTCCGCCGCTCGCGACCCCGGGTCCGCCGCTCGCGACCCCGGTCAGGCCGCGAAGTACCGGTCCAGCACGGCCGCCGCACCGTCCTCCAGCACGGTCGTCGTCACCGCGTCCGCCGCCTCCCGCACGGTGACCGGCGCCTGCCCCATCGCCACGCCGTGGGCCGCCCACCGCAGCATCTCCACGTCGTTGTCCCCGTCGCCGATGGCCAGGGTGTCCGCGGACGGCACGCCCAGCGCGGCCCTCAGCTCCTCCAGCGCCGCGCCCTTGGTCACGCCGGGCGGCGTCAGGGTCAGCCACGGCTCCGTGTGGTCCACCGACCACGTCACCCCCGGCAGCTCCACGTCCAGCAGCCGCAGCCGCAGCTCCTCCGGCGTCCGCCCCACCCATCGCACGACCAGCCGCGACGTCGGCTCCGCCACCAGCTCCCCGAACGAGACCTCCCGCACCTCGCCCCACAGGTCGCCGTCGGGGAACCGCCCGAGCGACAGGTTCCCCACCCCGGTCAGCTCGGCCGCGAACACCGCGTCCGGCAGCAGCTCCCGCAACCGCGCCACGCTCGGCCCCGGGTCGAACGCCACCTTCCGCACCACCGCCCGCGCCGCCACGTCCCACCACACCGCGCCGTTGGAGCAGATCGCCGTCCCGCCCAGGCCCAGGTCCTCGGCGACGGGCCGGGCGCCGATGAGGCTGCGGCCGGTGGAGAGCACCACGTGGGCGCCGTGGTCGACGGCCCTCCGGATCGCCGCGCGGACCGCGGGGGCCACCTCCTCGCGACCCACGGGGGTGATCGTGCCGTCGATGTCCAGGGCGATGAGGCGCGGTGTCCAGGTCACGTCGGCACCCTAGCCGGCACGCCATTAATGAACCGTGGTTCAATAACTCCGTGCCCCGACCCAGGACGATCACGGACGAGCGCCTGCTCGCGGCGACCGCGCAGGTCATCGGCCGCCGCGGACCGGGCTTCACCCTCGCCGAGGTCGCCGCGGAGGCCGGGGTCTCGGTCGGCACGGTGGCGCAGCGCTTCGGCTCCAAGAACGGCCTGCTCCAGGCCCTGACCAGGCAGACCTCCGCGGAGCAGGTGGCGCGGATGCGCGCCGCGGCCGACGTGCCGGACCCGGTCGAGGGCCTGCGCGCCGCGCTGCTCACGTGGTTGGCGGGCATGACCGACCCGGACGAGGCGCACAACCACCTCGCCCAGCTCGGCGTGGACCTGATCGACCCGGAGCTGCGGGCGCTGCTCGCCGACCTGTACGAGGCGACCGGGCGGACCGTGCTGGAGCTGACCCGCCGGGCCGACCTGCCGCGCGCGCCGTCGCCGGAACGCGCGGCGCGGGTGCTCACCGCCCTGCTCTACGGGGTGTCGATGGACTGGTCGGTCCGGCCGCGCGGCGCGCTGGCCGACCGGCTGGTGGAGGACTTGGACGCAGTGCTGGACTCGTGGAAGGGGAGATGATGGTCGATCTGAGGGGGAAGGTCGCGGCGGTCACGGGCGCGACGCGCGGCGCGGGCCGGGCGATCGCGGTCGAGCTGGGCGCGGCGGGCGCGACGGTGTTCGTCGGCGGCCGGTCGACGCGCGAGCGGAAGTCGCCGATCGGTCGCGACGAGACGATCGAGGAGACGGCCGAGCTGGTCACGGCGGCCGGTGGGCGCGGCATCGCGGTGCGGTGCGACTTCACCGTCCCCGAGGACGTGGACGCGTTCCGCGCGCGCGTCGAGGCCGAGGGCGACGGCCGGCTGCACGTCCTGGTGGACGACGTGTGGGGCGGCGAGGCGGACACCGAGTTCGCCGTGTTCTGGGAGCAGGACCTGGACAAGCAGCTGCGGCTGTGGCGCAACAGCGTGCAGGCGCACCTGGTCACCCTGCACCGCCTGCTGCCGCTGCTGGTCCGCGAGCCGGGCGGCCTGCTGGTCGAGGTCACCGACGGCGACAACGACGAGTTCTACTCCGGTTCCCTGGCCTACGACTCGGTGAAGGTGGCGATCCGCCGCTTCGGCACCGTGCTGGGCAAGGAGCTGGAACCCCTCGGCGGCACGTCGGTCGCCGTCACGCCCGGGTTCCTGCGGTCGGAGCAGATGCTGGAGCACTTCGGCGTGACCGAGGAGAACTGGCGCGACGCGATCGCCGAGGAGCCGCACTACGCGATGGCGGAGTCGCCGCGCTACCTGGGCCGGGGCGTGGCCGCGCTCGCGGCCGACCCCGACCGGCACCGCCACAACGGCAAGGCGCTCGCCTCGTGGACCCTCATGCGCGAGTACGGCTTCACCGACCTGGACGGCTCGAAGCCGGACTGGGGCCGCTGGTACGAGGAGGTGTTCAAGGCGGGCGTCGACCCGACGACGGTGGACGCCTCGAAGTACCGCTGAGCGGCGCCGCTGATCAGGAGCGCCGCTGAGCAGGTGCGCCCGGCCCGGCGGCTCACACGTCGCCGGGCCGGACCAGCCCCGTCTCGTACGCCAGCACCACGGCCTGCACGCGGTCCCGCAGCTCCAGCTTCGCCAGGATGCGCCCCACGTGCGTCTTCACCGTCGCCTCGGACAGGAACAGCTTCCGCGCGATCTCGGTGTTCGACAGGCCCTTGGCGATCAGCACCAGCACCTCGCGCTCGCGCTCGGTCAGCACCTCCAGCACCGACGCGTCGCGCAGCTCGCCACCGCCGTCGCCGAGGAACCGGCTCAGCAGCCGCTTGGTCACCGACGGCGACACCACCGCGTCGCCGCTGGCCACCGCGCGCAGCGCCGACAGCAGGTCGCCCGGCGGCGTGTCCTTGAGCAGGAACCCGGACGCGCCGTTGCGCAGCGCCGACAGGGCGTACTCGTCCAGGTCGAACGTGGTCATCACGAGCACCTTCGCGGTGCCCGCCTCCGCGATCCGCTTGGTCGCCTCCACCCCGTCGAGCACGGGCATCCGGACGTCCATCAGCACCACGTCCGGCTGGAGCGAGGCCGCCAGGTGCACGGCGTCCAAGCCGTCGCCGGCCTCGCCGACCACCTCGATGTCGTCTTGGGCGCCGAGCACCATCCGGAAACCCATCCGCATGAGCTCCTGGTCGTCGACGAGCAGTACCCGGATCACCGAACCACCCTATGACGGCGTCAGGGGGAGCACGGCCCGGACCCGCCACCCGCCGCCGGGGTTGGGGCCCGACTCCAGCGTGCCGCCCAGCACGCCGGCTCGCTCGCGCATGCCGATCAGGCCGTTGCCGCCGGACACCGCGACCAGGTCGTGGGGCGTGCCGAACCCGTCGTCGGCCACCTCGACGGTCAGCCGCTCATCCGCCCGCGACACGCGGACGACCGCCGACGCGCCGGCCCCGGCGTGCTTGAGCGTGTTGGTCAGCGCCTCCTGCACGATCCGGTAGAGGCCCAGCCCGAGGCCCGCGGGCAGCGCGCCCAGGTCGTCCGCGACCTCCAGGCGCACCGGCAGCCCGGCCGCCCGGCAGTTCTCGACCAGCTCGCCCAGGTCGCCGGCGCCCGGCTGCGGCGACCACTGCGTGCCGGACCCGTCCTCCGACCGCAGCACGCCCAGCAGCCGCCGCAGCTCGGTCAGCGCCTGCCGCCCGGTGTCGGCGATGGTCCGCACCGCCGCCTCGGCCAGCTCGGGGTCGGCGCGGATCGCGTACCCCGCGCCGTCGGCCTGCACCACCATCACGCTCACCGCGTGCGCCACCACGTCGTGCAGCTCGCGCGCGATCCGCGACCGCTCCTCGCCGACCGCGATGCGGGCCTGCTGGTCGCGCTCGGTCTCCAGCAGCCGCAGCCGCTGCTCCAGCTCGGAGAGGTAGGCGCGCCGGGCGCCGACGAACTCGCCCAGGGCCCAGCTGAACCCGAACACGACCGCGATCACGAACAGCACGAAGACGGTCTCGACGCCCGCGTCGAGCCGCCAGAACGCCCAGACGAGCGTGCCGAGGGCCAGCCAGGCCGCGTACAGCAGCCCCTGCCGCCGCCCCGCGTACGCCACGACCGTGTAGAGCGCCACGGCCAGCGCGAAGTCCGAGGCCCGCACCGGCACGCCGGTGTCGAGGTCACCGTGGGTGAGCAGCTGGAGCACGCCGCCGGCCAGGATCACGTAGGCCGAGCCCAGCGGGTGCTTGCGGCGGAACACCACCGGCACGACCATCAGCAGGCCGACCAGGAGCATGGTGCCCGGCGACATGAAGTCCGAGGCGGCGATGATCGTGCCCAGGTCCATGACGAACAGCAACCCGGCGATCAGGGAGTCCCCGAACGCCGGGTGCGCTCGCATCCACAGGCTCAGCCGCCGCACGCGACCAGGTTAGGCAGCGGGGCGCCCGCCGCGCGTCGCGCCACGGGCTGACGCGGACTAGTCCTCCGGTCGGACGACCGGAGGACCAGGCGCGCGAGGACTAGCGGATCGTCTTGACCTGCGTCGGGTCCACCTGCTGCTCGGCGGTCGGCGCGGGCTGCTCCACCCGGGGCTGCGGGGCGGCCGGGGTCGCCGTCGGCGCGGTGGCCGCGGGCGACGTGGTGGTCGGGTGGGCCAGCGGCTCCGCCCGGTCCTGCACCGGCACGCGGTGCTGCTGCTCGAACTGGCGGTGGTCCTCGGCCATCTCGTCCGCCAGCTGCTGCTGGATCTGCCGGTCGCGGATGCGACCGAGGACGACCATGGTCACCGCGTGCACCAGCGCCAGCACCAGCAGCATGATCCCCAGCTTCGCCACCACGTCCTTGACCGGGTCGCCGGTGCTGATCGAGATCATCGACACGAGCGCCAGCAGGCCCAGGACCACCAGGTGGAAGAGCACGGTCGCGAGGCGGGTCATGGACCTGGCCGCCTCCGGGTCGCCGTACGCGCGGTTCATGTAGCCCTTGCCGCTGCGGTAGATGAGCTGGCCGTCGATGAGCACCAGCACCACGCCGAGCAGCAGGAACGCAGCGTAACCCTGTTCCATGACGTGACCTCCCTCGTCATCGCCGGAAATACCCCCGAACCGCCGTTCACAAACTGGACGTCACCCGCACGTGGCACGATTCGGGCGTGACGACCCAGGCCCAGCCGCTCGCCGGACCGCTCTCGGCGGCGGTGGCGAACCTGTGCGCCGGGTTGCGCCCGCAGGTGTCGCCGGCGACGGCCGCCGGTTTCGGCGAGGTGCTGCGCCGGTTGTCCGCCCCGCTCCAGGTCGCGGTGGCCGGCCGCATCAAGTCGGGCAAGTCGACGCTGGTCAACGCGCTCATCGGCCGCCGGGTCGCGCCGACCGACGTGGGCGAGTGCACGCGCCTGGTCACCCGCTTCCAGTACGGCACCGTGGACCGGGTCGAGGTGGTGTTCACCGACGGCCGCAAGCAGGTGCTGCCGTTCGGGTCGGACGGGTCGATCCCGCGCGACCTCGGCGTGGACGTCGAGCGCGTCTCCCACGTGGAGGCGTACCTGACCAACGCGGTGCTGCGGGACCTCACCGTGATCGACACCCCCGGCCTCGGCTCGCTGGACGCCGCGTCGGTGGCCCGCACCGAGGCGCTGCTCGGCGGGGGCGCCGACACCGGCGAGCTGGACGCGGTGTCGCGCAACGCGGTCGCGGGCGCGGAGGCCGTGCTGTACGTGGTCACGCAGGGCGTGCGGGCCGACGACCAGCAGGCGCTGGCCGCGTTCACCGCCGCCACCGCGGGCCGCGAGGCGGGGCCGGTGAACGCGATCGCCGTGCTCAACAAGGCCGACACGATCGCCGCGGAGACCGTGTCGGGCTCGGCCGGCGACACGTGGCGGGCGGCCGTGCTGCTCGCCGAGCGCCAGGCGCTCACCCTCAAGCCGCGGGTCGCGGACGTGCTGCCGGTGATCGGCCTGGTCGCCGAGTCCACCGAGACCGGCGGTTTCACCTCGGCCGACGCGGACGCGCTGCGCGGGCTGGCCGGGCTGGACGAGGCCACCCGCGAGACCATGCTGATCTCGGCTGACCTGTTCACCTCCTGGGAGTGCGGCGTCCCGGTCGGCGTGCGCGCCCGCCTGCTGGAGAAGCTGGACCTCTACGGCATCCGCAAGGCCCTGGAGGTCCTGGACGCGGAGCCGGGCATCACGGCGGGCGCGCTGCGGCGCGAGCTGCTCGACGCCTCCGGCCTGGACGGGGTGCGCGCCAAGCTCAACGCGGTGTTCCGGGCGCGCGCCGACGGCATCAAGGCCGCCGCCGCGCTGGCGTCGGTGACCGCGCTGGCCGCCGCGTCGGGCGACCCGAACGAGCGGCAGCGCGTGCACAACGCCATCGAGGTGCTGCTGGCCAAGCCCGAGGCGCACCAGCTGCGGCTGCTGGAGGCGTTGACGCTGGTCTCCTCCGGGGCCGTGGCGATGCCCGACGACCTGCTGGAGGAGGTGCTGAGGTTCGGCAGCTCGCGGGACGTGTCCGAGCAGCTGGGCCTGCCCGGCAGGCCGCCGCACGAGCTGATCGCCCACGCGCTGGAGCGGGCGGGCTGGTGGCGGTCCTTCGCGTCGTTCGGCGCCACGCCCGCGCAGAGCCGCGTGGCGCACGTGGTGCACCGGGCGTACTTCCTGATCTGGCAACAACTGCGGGGGCGGCGGTGACGGGATTGGAACCGGGTGGCGGAACGGAACCGGGCGCGGCGGCGTCCGATGCCGGTGTGAACAGCACCATCGCCGACGAGCTGCTGGACCAGGCGTTGGCCGAGCGGCGCGCGTTGGTGCGGCTCTGCCTGTACGCGCTGGACCGGGCCCGCAGCTCCGGCATCGTCGAGCGGATCGAGGAGGGCCTGGCCGGGATCGGCGTGACGGCGCTGCGCCCGGACGGCGAGCGCTTCGACCCGACCCGGCACGAGGCGGGCGGCACCGTGCCGACGGAGGACGCGTCGCTGGACGGCGTGGTCGCCGAGACCGAGGTGGTCGGCTTCGTCGACCGGGGCCGCACGCTGCGCGCGCCGGTCGTCACCGTCTACACGGCCCGATGACGGGCCTGCCGCAGACCGTCCGGCAGACCAGGGAGAAGCTGACCGCCCTGATCCGCTCGCTGGACCCCGCCGCCGCGTCGTTCGTGGAGACCCGACGCGGCGGGCCCGCGTCGGTGGTCGTCGTCGGCGAGACGAACCGCGGGAAGAGCTCCCTGGTCAACGCCCTGCTGGCGACGCCGGGCCTGTCGCCGGTGGACGCGGAGGTGGCGACCGCGGCGTACCTGGTGTTCCGGCACGGCGCGGAGTGGTCGGCCCGCGCCTGCTACGCGGGGTCGATGTCGCCGGTGCCGTTCGACCGGGAGGAGCTGCCGCGCTGGGTGTCCGCCGCGCACGACCTGCCCGAGGGGATGCTGCCGCCGCGGCACGTCGAGGTGGAGGCGCCGATCCCGCTGCTGGAGCGGCTGTCCGTGGTCGACACCCCCGGTGTCGGCGGCCTGGACGCCGCGCACGGCGAGCTGGCCGCCGAGGCCGCCGCGGACGCGACCGCGCTGCTGTTCGTGGTCGACGCCTCGGCCCCGTTCACGCGGGGCGAGCTGGACTTCCTGCGCGCGCTCGGGCAGCGGGTGGAGACCGTGGTGTTCGCGCTGGCCAAGGTCGACCAGTACCGGGGCTGGCAGCAGGTGCTGGAGGCGGACCGGGCGCTGCTGGCCGAGCACGCGCCGAGGTTCCGCGACGCGCGCTTCCACCCGGTGTCGTCGCGCCTGTTCGAGCTGGCCGCGGGCGCGCCGAACCCGGACGCGGCGGCCATGCTGCGGGAGCGCTCGGGCATCGGCGCGTTGCAGGAGGCCCTCCAGGAGCTGGTGGTCGGCCGGGCGGCGATGCTCGGCGAGGCCAACGGGTTGCGCGCGCTGGCCACCGTGCTGGACGAGCTGGTCGCCCGCACCGAGGCCGACAAGCGGGCCCTGTCGTCCGGCGAGGAGGAGGCCGAGGCGCTGCGGGCCCGGCGCGACGAGCTGAACTCGCAGCGCCGCTCGTCGACGCGCAGCTGGCAGGTGCGGTTGCGCGGCGAGGTGCAGCGGGCCCGCGTCGAGGGCGCGCACGAGGTGAGCCGGCAGGTCCGGGACGTGCAGACGTGGTTCCGCACGGCGATCGACTCGGCGTCGCGCGAGCAGCTCGCCGCGCTGCCGCAGCAGGTGGACGCGGCGCTCCAGGTGGTGTCCGGGCGGATCAGCGCGGGCCTGGGCGCGCGGCTGGCGCGGGTGGCGGACGCGGCGCTGGCGGACCTGTTCTCGCCCGACGAGCTGGCCGTGATCCGGGGTCAGTTCGCGCGGGGCGTGACGCCGCCGGTGGTGCTGCGCCCGCCGGAGAAGCGCGTGCCGACCGCCGAGGACAAGCTGCTGGTGTTCATGGGCGTGTCCGGCGGGCTGGGCGCGGGCAGGCTGGCGACGCTGCCGCTGGCCGGGCTGGGCGTGGCGGCGCTGAACCCGGTCGTGCTGCCGGTGACGATCGCGCTGGGCCTGGGCGCGGGCTGGTGGATGGCGCGCACGCGCAAGCACTCGGCCGACAAGCAGCACCTCAAGCAGTGGCTGTCCGACGCCATCGCCGACGCGCGGTCCACCCTGGACCAGCTGGTGGCCGAGCAGCTGATCGAGGCGGAGCAGCAGCTGTCGCTGGCGCTGGACGACGCGCTGGGCAGGCGGGTCGACGCGATCGAGGCCGAGCTGCGCGAGGTCGACAAGGCGCTGCGGATGAGCGCGGGCGAGCGGACGCGGGCGTTGCAGTCGGTGACGAAGCGGCTGGCGGAGCTGACGGCGGGGCGCGTGAAGGTCGACGAGCTGCTGGCGCGGATCAGGGCGGTGCGCGACCGCGCCTGACCGGGCCTGACCCGTGCCTGACCCGGGTCTGACCCGGGCCGCCCGGCGCGTCCGGCTCGCGCGGCGGAGCTTCCGGGCGGAACCGAACGGGCATAACGTGAGTCATATCCGGCACACGTACGCGGGAGGGTGGGGCACGGTGTACATCGACGAGACGGGCACGACCGACGGCGAGCTGAAGGTCACGGTCGGCGACGAGGAGTACACCGCCGAGGCGAATTACGACCTCGACCAGGACGGGGTCGAGGAGAGCGCCGTGGTCGAGACCGACGACGGCGGTCACCTGGCGTTCACCGACACCGACGGCGACGGCGAAGCGGACCTGATGACCAGCTTCGACGCCGAGGGCGAGGTCACCGCGCAGGCCGAGTTCGACGAGGACTCCGGCGACTGGGTGGCCGTGGACCCGGACGACGAGCGCGACCAGCGGACCAACACCAACGCCGGCCGGTCGATCGTGGTGGACGTCGAGGACGGCGCGGACCAGGACGTCGGCCCGGCCACCGAGGACACCGACGGCGACGGCCGCGCGGACACCGCCGTCGTCACCGACGAGGAGGGCGACACCTGGCTGTTCACCGACTCCGACGGTGACGGCCGGGCGGACCTGGCCACCGAGATCACCGGGGACGGCGAGGTCACGGTCTCGCGGCACACGGACGAGGACGAGTGGACCGAGGTCGAGCACGGCCGCATCGGCGAGGACGGCAAGTACTCGCCCGACAGCGACGGCGCGTGGGGCGGGGAGGGCAAGGTGACGGTGTCGGGCGTGGTGCGCATCGACTCCGTGACCGGGCAGTGGATCAGCCCGAACTGAACGGCCGCACCGGTTCCGCGCCGGGCTCACCGGTCGCGCCGGAAACCGGCGTGCGGGCCCGGCCGCCCGGCCGCGATGATGTCCCCATGGTCATCCGCCCGCTGACTGCCGACGACGTCGCCACCGTGGTCGAGTTCTCGCTCCGCGCCTGGGCGCCGGTGTTCGAGTCGTTCCGCGCCGCCCTGGGCGGGCCGGTCTACGCGGCCCTGTTCCCGGACTGGAGGACCACCCAGGCCAAGGCCGTCGAGGACGTCTGCCGGGACGGCGCGACGACCGTGTGGGTGGCCGACCGGGGGCACCGGGCCGTGGGTTTCGTCGCGGTCCGGCCGGAGGGCGGCGAGATCCACATGCTGGCGGTCGACCCGGAGCACCAGCGGCGGGGCATCGGCGGCGCCCTCACCGACCACGCCGTCGAGCGGCTCCGCGAGACCGGCGCCACCCTCGTGGTCGTCGGCACCGGCGGCGACCCCGGCCACGCGCCCGCCCGCCGCACCTACGAGAAGGCGGGTTTCACCGCGTTCCCGCAGGTCCAGTACTACAAGGTGCTGGACCGCTGATCCCGTTCAGGGGCCCCTCCGCGCCCCGGCCAGCCGCTCGTGAACCGTTCCACCCACATTTCTGGAACGGTCGAGAAATCCGGTCATTTCGTCAAGTCCACGTCGGGGAAAATTCTCGTATCTGAACTGGGAGCGGTTCCAGGGCGTAACGTGGTGGTGACGTCGCCGTGTGGTGATCAACGCATCGCCGCGCCCTTGCATTCTGCCAACTAAAGCCCAGGTCACACGAGGTTTTAAGGTGATCGGGTGCTGAATCGATTCCAGGATCGGTTTTGTGAGGCAGCCGACAGGTCAGATGCGCGTTACCGGTGATTAACCCGGCTAACCTCCGTCCATCCCCTTAAACGGCACGCCCTCCACCGGGCGGGCGGAGCCATTCCCGGAGACGTCCCACCGGACATCGACGTCCACCGTGGGCTGGCGCTCAGCTAGGAGACGAGACGAGATGACGGCAGTGATTATCCCCGGTCTCGACCAGGCACCCACCGACCACGCGCGCCTGCTGTCCTGGGTGCAGGAGGTCGCCGAGCTCACCTGTCCCGACCAGGTCGTCTGGGCGGACGGCTCCCAGGACGAGTGGGACCGCCTCACTGCCAAGCTCGTGGACGCGGGCACCTTCGTGCCACTGAGGAAGAAACCCAACTCGTTCTGGGCGGCCAGCGACCCCACCGACGTGGCCCGCGTCGAGGAGCGCACGTTCATCTGCTCGGTCGACCCGCGGGACGCGGGCCCCACGAACAACTGGATGGACCCCGCCGAGATGAAGGGGGTCATGACCGGGCTGTACCGCGGCTCGATGCGCGGTCGCACGATGTACGTGATCCCGTTCTGCATGGGCCCACTCGACGCGGAGAAGCCGATGCTGGGCGTGGAGATCACCGACTCCGAGTACGTCGTCGTCTCCATGCACATCATGACCCGCATGGGCACGAAGGCCCTGAACCGATTTGGCGGGGACGCCGACTTCGTGAAGGCGCTGCACTCGATCGGCGCGCCCCTGGAGCCGGGCCAGGACGACGTGCCGTGGCCGTGCAACGAGACCAAGTACATCACCCAGTTCCCCGAAGAGCGGATGATCTGGTCCTACGGCTCGGGTTACGGCGGCAACGCGCTGCTGGGCAAGAAGTGCTACTCGCTGCGCATCGCCTCGGTGATGGCGCGCGACGAGGGCTGGCTGGCCGAGCACATGCTGATCCTCAAGCTCACCTCGCCGGAGCGGAAGACCTACTACGTCGCGGCCGCGTTCCCCAGCGCCTGCGGCAAGACCAACCTCGCGATGCTGGAGCCGACCATCCCGGGCTGGAAGGTCGAGACCCTGGGCGACGACATCGCCTGGATGCGGTTCGGCGAGGACGGCCGGCTGTACGCGGTGAACCCGGAGAACGGCTTCTTCGGCGTCGCGCCCGGCACCGACTACCACACCAACCCCAACGCGATGCGCACCATCGAGAAGGGGAACTCGCTGTTCACCAACGTCGCGCTGACCGACGACGGCGACGTGTGGTGGGAGGGCATGGGCGAGCCGCCCGCGCACCTCACCTCGTGGAAGAAGCAGGACTGGACGCCCGGCGGCGACGAGCTGTCCTCGCACCCGAACTCGCGCTACTGCACCCCGATCGCCCAGTGCGACATCAAGGCGCCCGAGTGGGAGGACCCGAAGGGCGTGCCGATCTCGGCGATCTTCTTCGGCGGCCGGCGCGCCACCACGATCCCGCTGGTCACCGAGTCCCGCGACTGGCAGCACGGCGTGTTCATGGGCGCCACCCTGTCCAGCGAGACGACCGCGGCGGCCACCGGCGAGGTCGGCGTGGTGCGCCGCGACCCGATGGCGATGCTGCCGTTCATCGGCTACCACGCGGGCGACTACTTCCAGCACTGGATCGACACCGGCAAGTCGGCCGACGCGGACAAGCTGCCGAAGATCTTCTACGTCAACTGGTTCCGCCGGGGCGAGGACGGGCGGTTCCTGTGGCCGGGCTTCGGCGAGAACTCGCGCGTGCTGAAGTGGGCCGTCGAGCGGATCGAGGGCCGGGCCGCCGCCGTCGAGACCCCGATCGGCCACGTGCCGACCGCGGACGCGCTCGACCTGGGCGGCCTCGACGCGTCGCGCGAGGACGTCGAGGCGGCGCTGGAGGTCGACGCCGAGGAGTGGCGCGCCGAGCTCCCGATGATCGAGGAGTGGTTCGCCAAGATCGGCGAGAAGGTGCCGACCTCGCTGCGCGACGAGCTGGAGGCGCTGAAGCTCCGGCTCGGCTGATCCCCCGAACCACCGCGGTGAAGTGCTCCCGCGGCTGAGGGACCCGGTGGCCAACGACGCCCACCGGGTCTCTTTTTCGTTGCCACGGGTGAGTTCTGACCCGCTCGGGCGTACCAAGGAGGGGTGACGCAGCGGGACGACTTCCTCGGTGGGCTGCACTACGACGTGCCACGTGAGGCGCGCGTCGGACCCGATCCGGGCATCGTGCGCCATTACGCGGTTGAAACGGGAGAGAAGCGGGTAAGGGCGTGGTGGCACCTCTCCGGGGCGGTGCTCGGGGCGTTGGCGGCCGTCGCCGCGGCGTTCGCTTGGGGCTACGGGATCGACCAGTTCGACGAGGTGCGGGCGCGCGGTCTGGTGGCGCTGGGTCTCGCGGGACTGCTGGTGGGTCTGGTGTGCCTGGGGAAGCTGTCCCCAGCCGCTCCCCTGGCGGCGGGGATCACCGCGATCACCTGTTCGGTGGTGTACGAACTCGGGCTCGTCACCCTCTTGCCGGTGCTCAGGACCGTGTGCGACAGCGGGGCGCCGGTGTTCGCGGGCGTCCTGCTGATCGTGTGCGCGTGCCACCGGAGGTAGTTGTCCACAGGTTGTGGACAGAACTGTGCACAGCCTGTGGGTGGTGTGCACAACTCGCCGGGTGCGCGCCTCGGCCTGTGGACAACCGGTCAGGCCGGCAGCGGGTTGCGGCCCAGGCCCCACAGGCGGCCGGTGAACGGGCGGGTCGCCTCGGCGAAGCAGATCACCGACGTGTGGCCCTCCGACCAGGCGAGGCTGCCGAACGAGCGCCACGACGCGAACACGTCCTCGCGCGGCGCGCCCACGTAGGCGGTGACCGCTCGCGCACAGTGGTCGGCCGCCTTCTGCCTGACCTGGTCGAGTGACGGCGCGGGATCCTGGGGTTCGCCGATGTCGAGCACGCCGGGCACGGCCTCGGCGCGGTGCGGCCGGTCGCAGCCGGTGAGCCCGGCGTCCTCGTCCACGCCCGGCGAGCCGGTCGCGCACAGCTGGAGGGCGCCGAAGCCCGCGGCCGCCAGGACGCCCTTGAGCACGCCGGTGCGCCGCACCGGCGTGCCGTCCGGCGCGACCTCGACCACCGCGCACACCAGCCAGCGGTCGCCGCGGGCCCACCCGTCGCGGCTCGGCCAGAACGCCCGCGCCCGGAGCCGGGTGGCGTCGTGGTCGGCGCTGCCGACGTGCTCCGCCAGCGCGGTCCGGCACGGCGGCACGGCGGCGCGGCGCAGGTCGCGGTCCTCCGGGTAGGCCGCGCCGAGGTCCGGCAGCCCCCCGACCGCGGTCACCTCGGCCTCGTGCGGCGAGGCGCAGTCGAGCACCTCGACACCGGTGTCGGTGCACCGGCCCACCTGCGGCAGCTCCTGCGGCGAGGGCGTGAGCGAGGGCCGGACGACCTCGGCGTCCGGCGTGCCCGGGACGTGGGCGGTGCAGGAGGCGAGCGACAGCACGGCCACCACCGCGACCGCCGCCCGCCGTCCCCTCACCCGGTCAGGTTACTGACACCAGTGCGACCACCTGATCGGCGATGGCCCGGCGCTCCTGCTCGAACGCCGCGTCGGTGAGCGCGGCCGGGTCCACCGGCTGGCGCAGCTCGGGCGTGTGCAGGTGCCCGCCCGCGACACCGGTGGCGCCCAGCCCGACGCGTAACCGGTTCGCCCGGTACATCGACTCGTTGGACAGGTAGTCGCCGCCGCTGCCCGCCGCCGCGGCCGCGCCCGGGGTCGGCTCGTCCTCGCGGCAGTCGACCGGCCCCTCGCCGGGCGGGAAGCCGGGCTGCCACTCGCAGAAGGACCGGTTGAACAGCACCGGGAACGGCGCGGTGCCCGCGTTGAGCAGGCGGTCCACCGGCAGGGTCGTCTCGATGAACTCGTGCGCGGGCTGCGGCCACCCGGCGGCGTCCGGCACCGGGCCGAACGCGCCGACGTCGTTGTTGTCCCAGAACCCGCCGCGCCAGCGCCCGGCCCACCGCTCGACGTCGAACCGGGCGGGCCGGCCCTGGCTGACCGTCACGAACGCGTGCGGCGCCTGCTCCGCCGCGGTGCCGAAGAACCGCTCCACCACGCCCTGGTCGAACGCGCCCCACAGCACCGGCAGCACCGCGGCCTGGAACACGACCCGGCCCCGCGGCGTGTCGACGACCCGCCCGTCGAGCTGGAGCGCCGCCGCGCCGGCCGGGTTGCTGCGCCGCACGGACGTGCCGGACAGCTGGAACGGGTCGAACCCGGTCACCGCGACCCGCCTGACCCCGGCCCCGAACCGGGCGTCGGTGACGCCCCGCGACGCCCGGTCGAACCGGTCGACCAGCCCCGCGCGCTCGACGGGGGTGAGCGCGAAGGACGGCTGCCACTGCCGCAGCGCCTTGGTGGCCTGGAGGCGCGCCCAGTACAGGGGCCGGTCGTCGTAGGCGTCCCAGGCCTGCGCCGACCGGGCCCGCTGCACGGCCGCCCGCCACAGGCCCGTGCCGCCGCCGTTGGCGAGCTGCTGCGCGGCGGTGCGGCTGGTGGTCGCGCAGAGCTGCGCGGTGAAGCGGTCGACGTCGTCGTCGAACCCGCCGAGCCGGACCAGCTCGGGCCCGACCGCGGGGCCGGTGGGCGTGAGCCGGTCCTCCAGCCGCTGCTCCTCCACCGTGGTGGGCGCGTTCGGGTCGAAGCACGGCGCGGGCTGCGCGTGGGCGACGGGGGAGAGGACCGTGGACAGCACGAGGAGCACGGACAGGCCTGCGGCCGGCGGGATCACCGAGCGGAGTTTTCTGATCACCCCTCGATGCTCGCGACTCGCCGCGCGCCGAGGAACCTCCGATCGGCTCCGGAAATTCGGGCACCGGGGAATTCGGTGGGTCTCGGGCGACCACCAGGTATCAGGCGCCACCAGGTCTCAAGCGACCACCAGGTCAGGTGGCCGCCAGGTCAAGCGACCACCAGGTCAGGTGGCTGCCAGGTATCAGGCGGCCGCCGGCTCCAGCCCGCCCGCGAACGGCCGCAACGCCACCCCCGCGCCGGTCAGCGCCTCGCGCACGGCCCGCGCGACGCCCACCGCGCCCGGCGTGTCGCCGTGCACGCAGATCGAGTCGGCCCGGATCCGCAGCAGCCGGCCGTCCACCGCGCGCACCTGCCCGTCCACGGCGAGCGCGACGCACCGCGCCGCGACCTCGTGCGGGTCGTGCAGCACCGCGCCGGGCAGCCGCCGGTCCAGCAGCGTGCCGCGCGGCGAGTACGCGCGGTCGGCGAACGCCTCGTGGCGCACCGGCAGCCCCGCCACCTCGGCCCGCTTCAGCCACACCGCGCCGGGCATCCCGAGCACGGGCAGCGCCGGGTCGTACGCGCGCACCGCGTCCACCACCGCGTCGGCCTGCGCCTCGTGCTCGACCAGCGCGTTGTAGAGGGCGCCGTGCGGCTTGACATAGGCCACGCGCGTGCCGGCGGCGCGGGCGCACGCGTCCAGGCCTCCCAGTTGGTAGAGCACCTCGGCGGTGAGCGTGGCGGCGTCCACGTCGACGAACCGCCTGCCGAAGCCGTTCAGGTCGCGGTAGCCCACGTGCGCGCCGACGGCCACCCCGCGCGCCGCCGCCAGCTCGCAGGTCCGCCGCATGGTCTCCGGGTCGCCCGCGTGGAAGCCGCACGCCACGTTCGCGCTGGTCACGATGTCGATGAGGGCCCGGTCGTCACCCAGCGACCAGCGGCCGAAACCCTCTCCCAGGTCCGCGTTGAGGTCCACGGCAGGCTCCTCTCGTAGTATCGCCCAGTGTGCAGATTGTTGAACAATCCTGCAATGCTCCGGTGGAGTTGTTCAACCAGTAGGCTTGACAGCCATGACGAGCGTCGAGTCCGACGACTGGCTCAGCACCCTGGCCAGGGAGCGGGCCGACCTCGACCGGTCCACCACCGCCGACCGGGTCGCGGACAAGCTGCGCGACAGCGTCCTCGCCGGCGACATCAAACCCGGCAGGCAGCTCAACGAGAAAGCGCTCGGCGAAGCCCTCCGGGTCTCCCGCAACACGCTGCGCGAGGCGTTCCGCCTGCTCACCCACGAACGCCTGCTCGTGCACGAGTACAGCAAGGGCGTGTTCGTGCGCGTCCCCGAGGTGGCCGACATCCGCGACCTCTACGCCGCCCGCCGCATCATCGAGTGCGGCGCCGTCCGCTGCTGGGACCGCGCCCCCGAAGCCATCCGGCAGGCCGTCCGCGACGCCGTCGCCCTCGGCGTCGGGCAGCGCGAGCGCGACGACTGGCCCGGCGTCGGCACCGCGAACGTCAAGTTCCACCAGGCCGTCACCGCCCTGGCCGGCAGCTCCCGCCTCGACGAGGAGATGCGCCGCCTGCTCGCCGAGCTGCGCCTCGCGTTCGTGGTCATGGGCGACTCGCGCATGTTCTACGAGGACTACCTGACCCTCAACGAGGAGATGATCTCCCACCTCGACGCCGGCCGCGTCGAGGAGGCCGAGCAGGCGATGCTCCGGTACCTCGACCGCGCCGAGGAGCACCTGGCGACCGGACTGCGCGACCGGTGAAAGATGGTCACGATCCAGCTACGTCACCCGTAGATAACCCACACGACATGGTGACTGCGATCCCCCTCTCGGCCTAGCATCGCGCGACACCGTGTCACCAGGGCCGTTCGGAGGGCGAACATGCCGTCTGCTCGAAAATCCAGTCTCCGCTGGAGCAACTGGAACCTGCTCCTGCTCATCCCGCTGCTCATGCTCGTCACGCCGTGGTTCAACTCCGATGAGCCGAGGCTGTTCGGGCTGCCGTTCTTCTACTGGTACCAGTTCGCCTGGGTCCCGGTCGGTGTCCTCTGCGTGGGCCTGGTCTACGTGAAGACGAAGGACGAACCGGTGGTCAAGGGCAAGCCGGACCTGCTCGGCGTGGACGACCTGGACGAGGGGGCGAAGTAGATGCAGTGGACCGAGTTGGTGGTCTTCACCGCCTTGTTCCTGCTGGTCACCGTGCTCGGCTTCATGGCCGCGCGGTGGCAGGCGGGCGACACGCTGGACCACCTCGACGAGTGGGGCCTCGGCGGTCGCAAGTTCGGCTCCTGGATCACCTGGTTCCTGGTCGGCGGCGACCTGTACACCGCTTACACGTTCGTGGCCGTCCCCGCCCTGGTCTTCGGCTCCGGGGCCCTGGGCTTCTACGCCCTGCCTTACACGGTCGTGTTGTACCCGATCGTGTTCCTGCCGCTGGTGCGCATGTGGTCCGTGTCCCGCGTGCACGGCTACGTCACCCCGGCCGACTTCGTCCGGGGCCGCTACGGCTCGCACTGGCTGGCGCTGCTCATCGCCGTCACCGGCATCGTCGCGACCATGCCGTACATCGCGCTCCAGCTCGTCGGCCTGGAGGCCGTGCTGCGCACGATGGGCCTCAACGGCTCCGGCATCCTCGGCCACCTGCCGCTGTTCATCGCGTTCGTGATCCTCGCGCTCTACACCTACCAGTCGGGCCTCCGGGCCCCCGCGCTGATCGCGTTCGTCAAGGACACGCTCATCTACATCGTCATCCTGGTCGCGGTGATCTACCTGCCCACCCAGTTCGGCGGGTGGGGCGCCATCGCCGACGCCGCGCAGGCCAAGTTCGACGCGTCCGAGGCCGCGAGCGACGGCGTGCTGCTCAACGCCAACAACCAGCTCCAGTACGCGACCCTCGCGCTGGGGTCGGCGCTGGCGCTGTTCCTGTACCCGCACTCGCTGACCGGCATCCTCGCGTCGCGCGGGCGCAACGTGATCAAGCGGAACATGGTCGCGCTGCCCGCCTACTCGCTGCTCCTCGGCCTGCTCGCGCTGCTCGGCTTCGTCGCCATCAGCGCCGGCGTCAAGCCCATCACCAACCAGGCCACCGGACGCCCCGACACCAACACGATCGTGCCGGTGCTGTTCGACATGGAGTTCCCGGACTGGTTCGCCGGCATCGCGTTCGCGGCGATCGCCATCGGCGCCCTGGTGCCCGCCGCGATCATGTCCATCGCGGCGGCGAACCTGTGGACGCGCAACATCTACAAGGAGTACCTGAAGAAGGACGCGTCGCCCGCGCAGGAGGCCAAGCAGGCCAAGCTGGCGTCGCTGGTGGTGAAGTTCGGCGCGGTCGCGTTCATCGTGTTCGTCGACCCGCAGTTCTCCATCGACCTCCAGCTCATCGGCGGCGTGATGATCCTCCAGACGCTGCCCGCCGTGGCGATCGCGCTGTACACGCGGTGGTTCCACCTGTGGGGCCTCATCGCCGGCTGGATCGCCGGCATGGGCTACGGCATGTGGCTGCTCTACAACATCGGCAACCCCGCGATCGGCAAGGCGCACTTCGCCGGCTCGGCGCTGCCGCTGGGCAAGCTGTCGCTGTTCGGCTGGCACCCGTTCGGCGGGTCGACGGTGCAGATCTACGTCGGCGCGGTGGCCGTCGTGGCGAACCTGCTGGTCGCCGTGGTGGTCA
Source organism: Saccharothrix xinjiangensis (assembly GCF_039527585.1). Taxonomy (NCBI): domain Bacteria; kingdom Bacillati; phylum Actinomycetota; class Actinomycetes; order Pseudonocardiales; family Pseudonocardiaceae; genus Saccharothrix; species Saccharothrix xinjiangensis. Next base: position 945,761 of record NZ_BAAAKE010000001.1, read on the forward strand.
CGCTGATCGCCAGGAAGTTCCGCGCGTTCAACGGCACGGACGAGACCCAAGCCGACGACTACCACGTGGACGAGGACAGCGACCGCGTGAAGCCCGTGGCCGCGCACTGACCCACGGCCCGGTTCCCGGCCCCGGCGCGACCACCGCGCCGGGGCCGGCGCGCGTCCGGGTTCGGGGCGCGGGTCCGGGCTCGGACTCGGGCTCGGGCTCGGGCGTGGACGCGGGTCCGGGTTCGGGCTCGGGCGTGGACGCGGGTCCGGGTTCGGGCGTGGACGCGGGTCCGGGTTCGGGTCTTTCGGGCCGGCGCGCTCCGGGGCCCGCCGGCCGGCGCGCTCAGCCCCCGAGCACCAGCGCCGCCGCCCCCACCAACCCGGCCTGACCACCCAACTCGGCCCGCTCGACCCGCAACCCGTCCAGGTAGGACAGCCCGCAGTGCTCGGCAACGGCCCGGCGGACCGGCTCGAACAGCAGCTCCCCGGCCTGGGCCACCCCACCCCCGACCACCGCGAGGTCGAGGTCGACCACCGCCGCCGCAGCCGCGATCGCCATCCCCACAGCTCTCCCGGCCCGCTCGAACGCGGCCCGGGGGATCTCCTCACCGGCCCCAGCCGCCGCCGCGAGCAGCGCCGCATCCGCGTCGTCAGGCGCCAACCACCCCTGCCGCCGGGCCCACTCCACCATCCGAGGCCCACCCGCGACCGTCTCCGCGCACCCGCGCCCGCCACACGTGCACGCCTCACCGCCCGGCTCGACCACCACGTGCCCGATGTGCCCGGCGTTCCCCGTGCGCCCACCGAACGGCCGCCCACCCAGCACCAGCCCACCACCGACCCCGGTGCTCACCACCAGGCCGATCATGAACCGGCTGCCGCGACCCGCGCCGAGCCAGTGCTCGCCGAGCGCCATGCACGGCCCGTCACCCGCCAACTCCACCGGCACGCCCGGCACCAGGTCGGCCACGCGGTCGCGCAGCGGGAAGCCGCGCCACGCCGGGACGTTGATCGGGCTGACCGTCCCGGCCACCACGTCCACCGGTCCCGCGCAGGCGATACCCACACCCGCCACGCCCTCACCGCGCAGCACCTGCTCGGCCACATCCGCCACAGCGGCCCACGTCCGCTCGGCGCTCGCGCGCGGCGTGCCGACGCGCGCCGCGCGCAGCACCGCGCCGCTCCGGTCGACGAGCGCGCCGGCGACCTTGGTGCCGCCGACGTCCAGGGCCAGCACCAGGTCCGTCACGCGGAGCACCCTAGGCGACGGTGCGCGGCTCAGGCCTGTACGGGTTCGGGGTCACGCGTGACGGGCATCGGGGTGGGCCTGGCCGCCGAGGGGGGGCATCGGGGTGGGCCTGGCCGCCGAGGGGGCATCGGGGCCGGGTCGCCGAGGGGACATCAGGGGTGGGCCGCCGAGAGGGCTCCGAGGGGTGGGCCGTGTGGGTCGTGGAGGTCGTGCGGTCCGTGCAAGTCCGTGCAGTCCGTCCGGGGCGTGCAGTTCGTGTGGTTCGGGAGTGCGGGGGGTGGTCGGGGTTCCTTCATGTTCAACCGAGTCGCCAACCCCCTGTTTCCGTACATCTCTCACCCCATCGAGCGACCCCCGGCATCACCGGCACCCGAGACCACGAGGCCCCGACACCCGACACCCGACACCCGACACCCGACACCCACAGCAGACCACAGCACGCGCCTCACCGCTTCAACACCCGAGTGAACCCCGCCGCCACCGTGGTGGCCAGCACCCACCCCAGCGCGATCAACCCCGACGCGATCCACTGCGACGCCCCCGACGTCTGCCACCGGTTCTTGTTGCCGAAGTCCACGATGGGCACCACCAGGTCGATGGTGAACAGCCACGCGTTCCACGGCAGGTGGTCCTGCTCGTTGATCTCGTCCAACCGCGGCCCGGCCTCGAACCACGCGCTGCCCAGCAGCCACGCCACCACCAGCCACCCCACCGCCCGCGCCGGCCGGTACCCGTACCCCACCATCGCCCGCTGCAACCAGCTCCACACCAGCACCAGCGGCCGGAGCCAGCCGCGTCCCTCGGCCACCGCGCGGTACCTCAGCCGCTGCTTCTCCTCCAGCACCGCCGACGCGTGCTCGTCGTTCCCGCTCGCCCTCAGCATCTCCGCGAACTGGTCGTACGGCCCCGGCCGGTACGTGCGCCGCATCGCCTGGCGCAGCCACCGCAGCCGCCGGGCGACCTCCTCGTCGTCGCGCAGGTCGATGGGGTGCCGCAGCGAGTCGTACCGGAACTCCTCCAGGTCGATCCGCCCGGTCGCGCCCCAGAAGTTCTCGTTGTCCTCCAACGACGTGCAGCGCACCTGCCGCAGCGTCACGTCACCGCGCGGCGGGGTGATCGGCGTGACCACCAGCTCCTGCACCTGCATGCCGAGCACGTTCAGGGCGTGCGAGTCGAGCTTGTCGCCGAGCACCGCGCCCGCGAACGTCGCCATCCGCCCGACCTGCGCCCGCCGCGCCCGCACGCCGCCGTGCGCCACGAACTCCTTCTCGCCCCGCGCGCAGATCAGGTCGCGGCCGATCACCGCGCCGCCGACGTCCAGGGACGGCTTGCCGGCCGGTTGGTGCCGGTACCGGCCGGGGCGCGTGAGGCGGCTGCCGCGCAGGTCCAGGTTGGCGCCGATGGTGACGCCGCGCAGCTCCAGCCCGCCGGTGACCTCGACCTCGCGCGCGGTGAGGTTGCTGCCGATGCGCGACCGGTTGCCCAGCACCGCGTCGGCCCGGGGGTTGTCCAGCACCGACCCGTCCAGGATCAGGCTGCCCTTGGCCTGGAGGTCCACCATCCGCAGCTGGCCGCGCACCCTCGCCTGCCGGCCGATGACGTCCCCGCCGACCTGCGCGCCGTCCAGGTGCAGCGCGCGCCCGTACCCGGTGGGTTCGGCGACGTCGGTCCGCAGCGCCCGCCCGTAGCCGGTGGGGTCGGCGAGGTCCGGTCCGCCCGCGTCGAACCCGCCGCCGGACAGCGACAGCGTGCCGCCGAGCGCGGCGTTGACCATGCGCACCGTGCCCGTGCTGCTGAACCCCCGGTCCAGCTGCACGTCGCCGTCCACGGTGAGGCGGTCGAACACCAGGGTGGCGTTGGGGTCGGAGTGCGGGTCGAGGGCGTCGTCGTCGGCCCGCCCGTCGCTGACCACCGCGCCGCGCAGCGTCAGCGCCGAGGAGACCCGCGCGCCCGCGAGCAGCACCGTGCCGCGGCACCGGCACTCGGTCATGAGCAGGTTCCCGCCGACGTGCAGGCCGGTGCCGTTGAACGAGTGCCCGAGCGGGTTGTCCAGCGTCCCGCCGCCGAGGTTGCAGTAGCCGCCGACGCGCCCGCCCGCCATGCGCAGCTCGCCGGAGACCCGCACGCGCTGCGCCAGCAGCCCGCCCGCGAGCTTCAGCCGGTCGGCGTGGAACGCGATGCCTTCGGGGACGCGCAACGTGGCGTCCCGCAGCGACAGCGACCCGGCGACGTCCGCGTCCACCAGGTCGACCAGGCCCTCGACGGTGCTGCCGGCGAGCGAGAACTCGTTGGCGCAGGACAGGTTGCGCCCCATCAGGCCGGGGAGCCGACAGCCCGCGAACTCGATGCCCGCGAGCTTGCCCTGCCGCAGGTCGGGCGGCTCCTCGAACCGGCACCGCACGAACTCCAGCAGGTACGGGAACTCCACGGCCCGCAGGTCGAGCTGCCCGGTGAGGAACCGGTCGGCCACCCGCACCACGGGCGGCATGCCGGTCCGCCTGCGCGGCAGCCGCCACGCGCCCTCCTGCTCGCCGACCCCGCGCAGCACCTCGGCCGCCGCGAGGCGGGAGGAGCGCGGCGGGTCGGGGTCGTGCACGTCCAGCCGCGCCCCCTCGCCCATGTGATCGACAATGCGGGTTGGGGAGGCGCCCGCGCAAGGTCAGCCGGCGGCGGGCCCCTGGTGGGTCGGGTTGAGCACGCGCGCCAGGAACGACCGGGTCCGCTCGTGCTGCGGCGAACCGATGACCTGCTCGGCGGGGCCCTCCTCGACGACGTACCCGCCGTCCATGAACAGCACGCGGTCGGCGACCTCGCGGGCGAACTGCATCTCGTGCGTCACCACGAGCATGGTCATGCCCTCGTCCGCGAGCTGCCGCATCACGCCGAGCACGTCGCCGACCAGCTCGGGGTCGAGCGCCGAGGTCGGCTCGTCGAACAGCATCACGTCCGGGTCCATCGACAGCGCCCGCGCGATCGCCACGCGTTGCTGCTGGCCGCCGGACAGCTGCGCCGGCATGGCGTCGGCCTTCTCCGACAGCCCGACGCGCGCGAGGTTGCGCAGCGCGATCCCCTCGGCCTGCTTCGCGTCCCGCTTGAGCACCTTGCGCTGCGCCACGGTCAGGTTGTTCAGCACGTTGAGGTGCGAGAACAGGTTGAAGCCCTGGAACACCATGCCGATGCGGGTGCGCGCGGCGTCGATGTCCACGTCCGGGTCGGTCAGCTCGACGCCGTCGACCACGATCCTGCCCGCGCTGGGTTCCTCCAGCAGGTTCACGCAGCGCAGCAGCGTGGACTTGCCCGAGCCGGAGGGCCCGATGACGCACACCACCTCGCCGCGCCCGACCCGCGCGTCGATGCCCTTGAGCACCTCCAGCGAGCCGAAGGACTTCTTCAGCCCGGTGATCTCCACCGCGATCTCGGAGCCCATGCTCACACCTCCGTCGATTCCGGCGCCTTGACCTTCTTGCCGCCCGTGCGCCGCTCCAGGTGCCGCGACAGGTGGCCCAGCGGCAGGGTGATGATCAGGTAGCACAGGCCCGCGACGAGGATGGGCGTCAGCGTCGGGTTCTGGCTCAGCGTCTCGCGGCCGAACTTCGTCAGCTCGTACTCCGCCCTGGTCAGGCCGACGACGCTGATCAGCGACGAGTCCTTGGTGAGCAGGATCAGCTCGTTGGTCAGCGGCGGCAGGACGATGCGGAACGCCTGCGGGATCACCACGGTGACGGTGGTCCGGAACGGGGACATGCCGAGCGACCTGGCCGCCTCGACCTGGCCCTTGGGCACGGCCTGGATGCCGGCCCGGATCGTCTCGGCGATGTAGGCGCCGCCCGCGAGGCCCAGCGCCACGCCCGCCTTGGACGCGGTGTCGAAGGCGATGCCGAACGCCAGCGGCACCGCGGTGTCGATGGCGATGAACACCAGCAGCGCGGGCACGCCGCGGAAGAACTCGATGTAGATGGTCGCGAGCCAGCGGTAGGGCGCCACCGACGACAGCTTCATCAGCGCCAGCACCAGGCCGAGCGCGAGGGCGATGGCGAAGCCGAACGCCGTGTAGAGCAGCGTGTTCTTGAACGCCACCGTCAGGATGCTCGGGAACATCTCGCGGGCGGTGTCGACGTCGAAGAACGACCGGCGCAGCTCCGCCCAGTCGGCGATGAACGCCAGCACGAGCGCGACCACGATCAACAGCACGTACTGCGCGCGGCGGGAGAGGGTCGCCCTCCGCCGCTTGGACATGGCCATCGGGACCTAACCTCCGAGGAGTGGGACAAAGCGAGGGGCCGGTGCCTCTCAGCACCGGCCCCGGGGTCAGCCGGTCACTTCGATTCCGGCTTCTTGCCGAACCACTTCTCGTAGATCCGGTCGTACTCGCCGCTCTCCTTGGCCTTCTTCAGCACGTCGTTGACCTTGGCCTGGAGGGCGGTGTTGCCCTTCTTCATGCCGATCCCGTACTGCTCACCGGTGTCGAACTCGGTGGTGACCTCGGTGTCGGGGAACTCCTTGGCGTAGTCGTAGAGCACGCCGTTGTCGTTGATCGCGGCGTCGACCGCGCCGGTGCGCACGGCGGTCGTCAGCAGCGGCAGGTCCTCGTACTCGACGACCTCGTAGCCGTTGGCCTCGGCGTTCGCCCGGCCGTACTCCTCGCCGGTGGTGTCCTGCTGGATGCCGAGGCGCTTGCCCTTCAGCGTCGTCAGGTCCTTGATGCCCGAGTCCTTCTTGACCAGCAGCGCCTGGCTGGCGTCGAAGTACGGGTCGGAGAAGTCGATCGCCTCCTGCCGCGCCTCGTTGATCGTCATGCCGGCGGCGGCGAGGTCGCAGTCGTTGGTGCTGAACGCCGAGCCCGAGGTGATGTTGTCGAACGGGGTGTCGAAGATCTCCTGCGTGACGCCGAGGTCCTTGGCCACCAGGTTCACCAGGTCCACGTCGAAGCCGACGGTCTCGCCGCCCTCGGTGTACTGGAACGGCTTGTAGGACAGGTGGGTGCAGGTGGTCAGCTTGCCTTCCTTGACCAGGCTGATGGTCGAGCCGTCCCCCTGCGAGCCGGTGTCCACTCTGGTGGCGCACGCCGTCATCGTCGCCGCCAAGGCGAGCACGGGGAACAGGGCAAGCGCGGCGTGCCGGGTACGACGGGCCACGGCGTCACTCCTCGTAACTGTGTCGGTAGAGTGTTCGGCATACTGCCACTTGGGTGACACCAGCGACAGCACGCGCGTGTTACAGACCTTCGGTTTCAGGCTTTCCTGTGTCACAAGCCCCGTCGAGCAGCAAGTTCTTCGGCTGTTTGGGTTAGGTCACACAATTGGTGCACCCGCTGCGCCCGTGTGGCGACGATCCGTCAGCAGGCTCGCGACCAGCGCGGTCCACCCGGTCTGGTGCGTCGCGCCCAGTCCCTCGCCGGTGTCGCCGTCGAAGTACTCGCTGAAGGTGACGTGGTCCCGCCACAGCGGCGAGTCGGTCGACTCGACCCGCTTGCCGTCCGCGGGCCGCCGGCCGTCGTGGTCGGGCAGGAACAGCGACACCAGCCGCCTGACCAGCTCGTCCGCCGCCCGGCCCGCGGTGGTGAAGCGGGTCGAGCGGGTGGGAAGTTCCACGTGGAACCTTCCGCCGTGGAACTCCTCGATCGTGCGCAGGGCCTCGACGAGCAGCGCGTTCGTCGGGAACCACACCGGGCCGCGCCAGTTCGAGTTGCCGCCGAACATCGGCGTGCGCGACTCGCCCGGCTCGTAGCCGATGCGGTGCTCCTGGTCGGCGACCTGCACCTCCAGGCCCTCGCGGTGCGCGGCGGACAGGCTGCGGATGCCGTGCGGCGACAGGAACTCGTTCTCGTCGAACATCCGGGTCAGCACGCGCCGCAGCTTGCGCTCGTCCAGCAGGCTCAGCAGCGCCCGCCCGTCGTGGCGGGTCACGAACTGGCGCAGCTCGGGGCGGCGCGCCAGGCAGTGCTCCAGGCGGCGCACGAACCCCGGCAGCTCCTCGAACACCCACGGCTCCAGCACCGCGCACGCCAGCACCGGGATCAGGCCCACCATCGACCGCACCCGCACCGGCTTGGACTCCACGGTCCCGTCCGGCAGCCGCCGCGACACCACGTCGTAGCAGAAGCCGTCCGTCTCGTCCCAGATGCCGCGCCGGCCCGAGCCGAACTGGGTGGACGCCTCGGCGATGCTCATGAAGTGCTCCACGAACTTCGTGGCCACGTCCTCGTACGACTCGTCGTGCCGCGCCAGCTCCAGGGCCATCTCCATCAGGTGGAGGCTGTAGGCCGCCATCCACGAGGTGGCGTCGGACTGCTCCAGCCGCCACTGGCCGAGCATCGGCTCGGACCGGTTCACCGGGCCGATGTTGTCCATGCCGAGGAAGCCGCCCTCGAACAGGTAGCTGCCGTCGGCGTCCTTGCGGTTGACCCACCAGGAGAAGTTCAGCAGCAGCTTGTGGAACACCTTGGCCAGGAACCGCCGGTCCTTGACCTCCTCGGACCGGTACACCTGGAGCGCCGCCCACGCGTGCACCGGCGGGTTGACGTCGCCGAACTCCCACTCGTAGGCCGGGAGCTGCCCGTTCGGGTGCATCAGCCACTCGCGGCACAGCAGGAGCAGCTGCTCCTTGGCGAACGCCGGGTCGACCCGCGCCAGCGGCACGGTGTGGAACGCGAGGTCCCACGCCGCGAACCAGGGGTACTCCCACTCGTCCGGCATGGAGATCACGTCGGCCGCGTCGAAGTGCCGCCAGTGCGCGTTGCGGGCGTGCGGGTTGCGCCGCGACTGGGGCGCGGCGGGCTGCGCCGGGTCGCCGTCCAGCCACTCGGCGGCGCGGAAGCGGTAGTGCTGCTTGGTCCACATCAGGCCCGCCAGCGCGCGCCGCACCACCGCGGCCCGCTTGGGGTCGAGGTCGGTGCGATGGAACTCGTCGGCCTCCTGCTCGCGCTGGTCCAGCGTGTCCTGGAAGCTCGGGCCGAACGCGTCGAGGTGGCCGTCGTCCCGGACCAGCCGCAGCCGCACGGTCACCGACTCGCCGGGCTCGACCGGGTCGAACGAGTACCAGGCGGCGACCTTCGTGCCCGGCTCGCTCGCGTCGTCCGGGCCGATGACCTGGCACGCCCGGCTGTCGCGGCCCACCACGTACCGGTCGATGCCGTCCTTGGTGAACGGGGTGGGGTTGGCCGGCGTGCCGAACAGCTCCACCTCGTTGGTCTCGTTGTCCGTGACCAGCAGCGTCGGCGTGCCCTCGACGTGCAGCGTGTAGCGGCCCAGCGCGCCGTGCTCGGCGGTGATCCGGCGCCAGCCGTCGGTGGTGCGCGCCACCAGGGACGGCTTGCGGTCGTCCCGGCCCCACGACCACGTGTTGCGGAACCAGAACTGCGGCAGCAGGTGCAGCGGCGCCGGGTCCGGGCCGTGGTTGGTGGCGGTCAGCTCGACGCAGATGTCGGTCGGGCCCGCCTTCGCGTAGGTGACCGCGACGTCGAAGAACCGGTTCTCGTCGAGCACGCCGGTGTCGGACAGCTCGGGCTCGCGCTCGTTGCGGCTCGCCAGCCGGGCGCTCTCACGCAGCTCGGCGTAGGGGAACTCGACCTGCGGGTAGCGGTAGACGACCCGCATCCAGGAGTGCGTCGGCGTGCCGTCGGTCACCCACCAGTGCTCCTTGGCGTCCTCGCCGTGGTTGCCCTCGTTGTTGGTCAGGCCGAAGTACCGCTCCTTGAGGATGGGGTCCCGGCCGTTCCAGAGCGCGACGGCCAGGTTGAGGAACCCGTGCACGTCGCAGATGCCCGCGATGCCGTCCTCGCCCCAGCGGTAGGCGCGGGAGCGGGCGTGGTCGAACGGGAAGGACGTCCACGCGTCGCCGCCCGCCGAGTAGTCCTCGCGGACCGTGCCCCACTGGCGTCCCGCGAGGTAGGGGCCCCAGAAGCGCCACGGTGCGGTGGGCGAGTCGGACCCCGCCAGTCGCTCCCGTTCCGCCTGCCGGTTGTGCTCGTTCACAGGGCCAGTGTGCGGCATCGGTTCAGTAAAGCGGTTACCGGTGAGTTAGGTCATTGCCGTGAGAGGTGTCGCGAACACCGTTTTGGTCACGTTCCGTGTCGGCGGTGAGGCCGATCGGGCAAGTCGGTCCCCGCGGCGGGATCGCCGCGGGGACCGGCCGGGGCCCGGTGTCCGGGCGCTAGCGCCGGGCGTGCGCGTCCAGCACCACGGACACGGCCTCGGTGATCCGCGCCGCCTGCGCCAGGTGCAGCCACTCGTCCGGCACGTGGCAGTTCGAGTCCGGCCCGACCGCGCCCGTGACCAGGAACTGCGCCTCCGGGTACGCCTCGTGCAGCAGCCCCATGAACGGGATGGACCCGCCCAGCGACACGGTCCGCCAGGGCGCGTCGAACACCTCCTCGCCGACCAGGTCCAGCGCCTCCCGCAGCCACGGCGCGAGGTCGGGCGCGTTCCAGCCGTCCGCGTGCTCCACGCGCGACAGCTCGACGGTCGCCCCGTAGGGCACGTCGGTGGTCAGCGCCCGCTCGACCGCGCGCAGCGCCGCGCCCGAGTCGGCGGTCGGCGGCAGGCGGAAGCTCAGCACCAGGGTGGTGAACGGCCGCAGCACGTTGCCCGCGTCGTCCGGCGCGGGCAGGCCCGCCGCGCCGGTCACCGACAGCGTCGGCCGCCACCCGGCGTTCAGCGCCAGCTCGACCTCGTCGTCGGTCACCGGGCGCGTCCCGCCCGCCCACGGCACCGGCCCGACGAGCATCCCGGGCGCGCTGGCCACGGCCTCGCGCACCTCGGCCACCCGGTTGCCCGGGACGTCCACGTGCGTCTCGCGCACCAGCACCTCGCCGGTCGCGGAGTCCTCCAGCCGGTCCAGCAGCTGCCGGGCGATGCGGAACGACGACGGCACGATGCCGCTCGACATGCCCGAGTGCAGCCCGCTGTCCAGCACCCGCACGGTCATCGTGACCTGCGCCAACCCGCGCAGCGACGTGGTCAGCCACATGCGGTCGTAGTCGTTGCCGCCGGAGTCGAGGCACACCACCAGCGACACCTCGCCCAGCCGGGGCCGCAGGTGGTCCAGGTAGGCGGGCAGGTCCGGGCTGCCGGACTCCTCGCCGGTCTCCAGCAGCACCACGCACCGCGCGTGCGAGCCGCCCGAGCGCCGCACGCCCTCGATCGCGGCGATCGCGGCGTAGCCGGAGTAGCCGTCGTCGGCCGCGCCGCGCCCGTAGAGGCGGCCGTCGCGCACCACCGGCGTCCACGGCCCGAGGCCTTCGGACCAGCCGCCCACCGGGGGCTGCTTGTCCAGGTGCCCGTACATCAGCACGGTGTCGCCGCGGTCGGCGGTGCCGGGCACGTCCACCAGCAGCAGCGGGGTGCGCCCGTCGAGCCGGACGACCTCGACGCCGGCGCCGGGCAGGTCGCGGGCGTCGAGCCAGGCGCGCACGTGCTCGATCGCGGCGGCCAGGTGGCCGTGCGACTCCCACGCGGGGTCGAAGGCGGGTGAGATCGCGGGCACCGCGACCAGGTCGGACAGGCTGGGGAGGATGTCGTCCTCCCAGAGTTCGCGAACGGCACGGGTCAACGCTGAACGGTCCACGCCGCGATCCTGTCACGCCCGGCGGCCGTTTCGGTTGGTGGAAACACCCAGTGCCCCCGATGGTCGGTAGTCCACCCGTCCCCCGGACGGCGACATGGGTGTTCCGGCTGCCGAGCCGGCTCCGCCGTTGCGCCCGACGCGGGTTAACAAACGGTAACCAGGACAACGCCGTCCGTTGATCGGACGCGCTGGTCGGACGGCCGAAGATAGGCCTTCCTATCGTTACCGCACGTCAGGAGCTTGGGGATCCCGTAACGAAGTGGGATGGGGCTCACCAAGTCAGGTGAGGCCATGTCAGGATGTGGATGAGAACACCGTCAGCGCCGACGGTTGCCCAACCCCCACACCCAGGGGGCGACGGCGACTGGCGGTGCCGCCGCGCACGGTCGCCACAAGCGGCCGGGCGGCCTCGTAGACGAGGAGACAAGGCGCATGTCGTCCCCCGAAGAATGGACGCACCCCGGGCCGGACGTGCCGCCCGCCACCGGTGCGACACCGACCGCGGAACAGGTGATCGCCGGCTTGCGAGCGACAGACGAGGGCGGCGCCGACCTGGTGCAGCTGCTCACGCCGGAGGGCGAGCGGGTCGAGCACCCCGACTTCGACATCGACGTGACCGCCGAGGAGCTGCGCGGCCTGTACCGGGACATGGTGCTGGTCCGCCGCGTCGACCGCGAGGCGAACGCGCTCCAGCGCAAGGGCCAGCTCGGCATCTGGGTGCCGCTGCTCGGCCAGGAGGCCGCCCAGATCGGCTCGGGCCGCGCCCTGCGCCCCTCCGACATGGCGTTCCCCAGCTACCGCGAGCACGGCGTGGCGTGGTGCCGCGGCATCAAGCCGACCGACCTGCTCGGCATCTTCCGGGGCACCGACCACGGCACGTGGGACCCGGTGGAGCACCGGTTCCACCCCTACACCATCGTCATCGGCAACCAGGTCCTCAACGCCGCCGGCTACGCCATGGGCCAGAAGTTCGACGGCGCCGTCGGCGACTCCGACGGCGAGGCCACCATCTGCTACTTCGGCGACGGCGCCACCAGCCAGGGCGACGTGCACGAGGGCTTCGTGTGGGCCGCGGTCTACGACGCGCCGCTGGTGTTCTTCTGCCAGAACAACCAGTGGGCCATCTCCGAGCCGACCGAGCGCCAGTCCCGCCTCCCGCTCTACCAGCGGGCCCGCGGCTACGGCTTCCCCGGCATCCGCGTCGACGGCAACGACGTGCTGGCCACCCTCGCGGTCACCCGCTGGGCGCTGGAGGAGTGCCGGCAGGGCAACGGCCCCGTGCTGATCGAGGCGTTCACCTACCGGATGGACGCCCACACCACGTCCGACGACCCGTCGCGCTACCGGCTGTCCGACGAGCTGGAGCTGTGGAAGCTCAAGGACCCGATCGAGCGGGTCAAGGTGCACCTGGTCAAGCAGCAGTGGGCCGACCAGGCGTTCTTCGACTCGATCGAGCGCGAGGCCGACGAGGTCGCGGTCGAACTGCGCGACTACTGCGTCAGCCTGCCCGACCCACCTGCCGGGCGGATCTTCAGCCAGGTCTACGCCGAGGGCAACCCCGTCCTCGAAGCGCAGCGCGACGAGTTCCTGGCGTACCACGCCGGGTTCGCGGGAGGTGACCACTGATGGCCGCTCCGACCATGGACCGCCGTGCCGCCGACAACAACGGCGCGCCCGTGGCGGTGCAGACCCTGACCATCGCCAAGGCCCTGAACAACGGCCTGCGCGCGTCGATGGAGGCCGACCCCAAGGTCATCGTGATGGGCGAGGACGTCGGCAAGCTCGGCGGCGTCTTCCGCATCACCGACGGGCTCCAGAAGGACTTCGGCGAGCAGCGCGTGCTGGACACGCCGCTGGCCGAGTCGGGCATCATCGGCACCGCGGTCGGCCTGGCCATCCGCGGCTACCGGCCGGTGTGCGAGATCCAGTTCGACGGCTTCGTCTTCCCCGGCTTCGACCAGATCGTCAGCCAGGTCGCCAAGCTGCACTTCCGCACCCAGGGCCGCATCAAGCTGCCCATGGTCATCCGCATCCCGTTCGGCGGCGGCATCGGCGCGGTCGAGCACCACTCCGAGTCGCCCGAGTCGTACTTCGCGCACACCGCCGGCCTGAAGGTCGTGGCGTGCTCGAACCCGGCCGACGCGTACTGGATGATCCAGCAGGCCATCGACTGCGACGACCCGGTGCTGTTCTTCGAGCCCAAGCGCCGCTACTACGAGAAGGGCCAGGTCGACACGACCGCCTCGCCCGGTCCGCTGTTCGCCTCCCGCACCCTGCGCACCGGCTCCGACGTCACCCTGGTGACGTACGGCCCGATGGTGCGCACCTCCCTGGACGCCGCCGCGGCGGCCGAGGAGGAGGGCAAGTCGCTGGAGGTCATCGACCTGCGCACGCTGTCGCCGCTGGACCTGGCGCCGGTGTACGAGTCGGTGCGGCGCACCGGCCGGCTGGTCGTGGTGACCGAGGCGCCGTCCGAGTCGTCCATCTCGTCGGAGCTGGCGGCCAAGGTGCAGCAGGAGTGCTTCTACTCGCTCCAGGCCCCGGTGCTGCGCGTGACCGGGTTCGACACGCCCTACCCGCCGTCGAAGCTGGAGGAGGAGTTCCTCCCCGACCTCGACCGGGTGCTGCACACCGTCGACCGCTCTCTGGCCTGGTAAGGGGATCAGCTGTGCCGCAGTTCAAGCAGTTCCCCCTGCCCGACACGGCCGAGGGGCTGACCGAGGCCGAGATCCTCACCTGGCACGTCCGGCCGGGCGACGAGGTCAAGGTCAACCAGGTCATCTGCGAGATCGAGACCGCCAAGGCCGCCGTCGAGCTGCCGTGCCCGTGGGACGGCGTGGTGACCGAGCTGCTGGCCGAGGTGGGCCAGACGGTCGAGGTCGGCTCGCCGATCATCACCATCGACCTGGACCCGGCGGGCGCCGTCGCGCCCGCCGTGCCGGCCGAGTCGAACGGCAAGATCGGCGAGGAGACGGCGGACGGCCGGATCGCCACGCTGGTCGGCTACGGGCCCAAGTCGGGCGCCGCCCAGCGCCGCCGGCGCAAGGGCGCCACCGCGGTGGCGCCTCCCGCGGTGGCGCCTCCCGCGGTCCGGCAGCCGGTCGCCCCGGTCGCCCCCGTGCCACCTCCGGCGCCCGCACCGGCCCCGGTCGTCGCCCCTGCTCCAGCCGCCACTCCCACCCGCGGCGGCTACGTGCCGCTGGCCAAGCCGCCGGTGCGGAAGCTGGCCAAGGACCTGGGCGTCGACCTGCACGCGCTGTCCGGCTCGGGTCCGGGCGGCGTGATCACGCGGGAGGACGTCGAGCGGTTCGTCGAGCCGGCCCCGGCCGCCGCGCCCGCCCCGGCCGCCGGTCCGCGCGAGCGGCGCGTGCCGATCAAGGGCGTCCGCAGGGCCACGGCCCAGGCGATGGTGGACAGCGCGTTCACCGCGCCGCATGTCACGGAGTTCCTGACCGTCGACGTGACGCCGATGATGGAGCTGAGGGCGCGCCTGAAGAACGCGCCGGAGTTCCGGGACGTCAAGCTCACGCCGCTGGCGTTCGCCGCGAAGGCCGTGGTCCTGGCGGCCCGCCGCACCCCCGACGTCAACGCGACGTGGGACGAGGCGGCGCAGGAGATCGTCTACAAGGACTACGTCCACCTCGGCATCGCCGCCGCCACCCCGCGCGGCCTGGTGGTGCCGAAGGTGCGCGACGCCGACCGGCTGTCGTTGCGCGAGCTGGCGATCTCCCTGGAGGACCTCGCCACCACGGCGCGCGACGGCAAGACCGCGCCCGCCGACATGGTGGGCGGCACCATCACCATCACCAACGTCGGCGTCTTCGGCGTCGACACCGGCACGCCGATCATCAACCCGGGCGAGGTGGCGATCCTGGCCTTCGGCGCGATCCGCGACATGCCGTGGGTGGTGGACGGCCAGGTCGTGCCGCGCAAGGTGTGCCAGCTGGCGCTCAGCTTCGACCACCGCGTGGTCGACGGCCAGCAGGGCTCGCGGTTCCTCGCCGACGTCGGCGCGCTGCTCGCCGACCCCGGCGTGGCGATGACCTACTGAGCGGGCTCGGCGCCGGGGTCCTCGCGGTCCCCGGCGCCGAGCAGCGCCCGCAGCTCCGCCGCGAAGGCCGCGGGCCCGGCGCCCTCGTCGCGCAGGGCGACCACGCGCCCGCCGGTCGGCGAGCCCTCCAGGCGGCAGTCGGCGAACCGCGCCTCGCGCACGTCGACGACCGCGTTGACCAGCCGGCACGACTCCAGGTCGATCGCCGTGCGCTCCGCGTCGACCTCGCTCAACCGCAGCTCGCCCTCCCAGCCGCGCCGCCTGCCCAGGGTCGCGCGGGCGAAGGACAGGGCGCCGTCGCGCAGGTGGGCCTGCCGGAAGGACAGGGCGCCCGCCGACAGCTCGACCGACCCGAAGTCGAACGCGGTGCCGTCCACCGAGATCCGATCGAGGGCCACCACGGCCTCGGAGAGCCGGGCGAAGGTGAAGTCGACCGACCCGCCCGCGAACGTCGCCCCGGTGAAGTCCAGGGTGGCCCGCGCCACCGACGCGGAGCTGAACGTGGTCCGGTGCGCGGTGAACTCGGCGCCCCGGAAACTCGTCCGGCCGAAGAACTCGGCGCCCTCGAAGCTCGTCCGGGCGCCCCCGAAGCGGGCGTTGTCGAAGATGAACGCGCCCTTGAACACGCGGTTGGCCATGTCGAGGTCGACCAGCCGCGCGTTGCGCAGGTCCACCGTCACCGGCGCGCCGCCCGCCGGCCACTCGTGCTCCAGCAGGGTGGTGAGGACGACCTGGCGCACCTCGGCCTCGTTCGGGTCGTCCTCGGGCACGGGGGTGCGCAGGTAGGCGCACAGGACGTCCACGCACACCTGGCGCCGCGCCGGCCAGTCGTCCGCGAGGTTGACCATGGCGTGCACCCCGGCCAGGCGCACCGCGAACCGCTCGTGCCCCAGCTGCTCGGCGGCGGCGCCGTAGCGCTCGTTGTGGAACTTCGTCCGCTCCCTCTCCTCCTGCCGGGTCGCGATGACGTGCGCGGCCTCCGACACCTGCTGCTTGCGGTAGGCGACGGCCAGCGCCACGACCGCGCCCAGCCCGCCCACCACGGCCAGGCCGATCTTGAGCAGCTCCAGCAGCTCGGCGGTGGTGAAGCTGTCGCTCGACGGCAACCGGGGCGTGCCGAGCAGCACGAACAGCCCGAACCCGGTGGCGCCGGCCAGCACCACGGCGGCGACCAGCCACCGGGCCACCGACCACGCCATCCGGCCGCGCGCACCGGTCAGCGACCTGTCCTCGCGGGCCGGGCGCGGCGCCGGCGGACCGCCGCGGGTCCACCGCAGGTGCGCGGTGCGCAGCGAGCGGCGCACCACGAGCAACGCCAGCAGCGCGAGGAGCGCGGGCCAGTAGGGGCGGAGGACGTCGAGGGCTTCGCGCACGAACCGCGATCGTGCCGGATCATCCGGTTAATCGCTTGAAGTTCCAGCGACTGGAGAGTTCAGGGTGGTCCCCGTGACGCACTACTCGATCGGCGACCTGGCGCGGATGACCGGCCTGTCCACGCGGACGATCCGGTTCTACTCCGACTCCGGCCTCATCCCCGTGGCGGGGAGGACGGCCGGCGGCTTCCGCACCTACGACGTCGACGGGTTGGCGCGGCTCAAGCTCGTCCGCACGCTGCGCGACCTGGGCGTGGACCTGCCCACCGCGCAGCGGGTGCTGGCGAGCGAGGTGTCCGTGGCCGAGGTGGCCCGGACGCACGCGGAAGCCATCGACGCGCAGATGCGCACGCTCCGGCTGCGCCGGGCCGTGCTGCGGGTCGTGGCGCGGAACGGGGAGGTGGAGATGGTGCACGAGTTGGCGCGGCTGTCGGAGGAGGAGCGGCAGGCGATCCTGGACGACTTCTTCGAGGAGGTGTTCGGCGGCCTGGACCTGGAGCCGGGCTTCGAGCAGGGCATGAGGTCCGTCCGGATCGAGCTGCCCGACGACCCGACGCCCGAGCAGCTGGAGGCGTGGATCGAACTGGCGAACCTGGTGCGGGACCCGGACTTCCGCGCCTCGATCCGCCGCATGTCGGTCCGCCACCAGGAGCTGAGGGCGGAGGGCGCGGACATGTCCGCCCCGGCGCCGGAGCAGCGCGAGGCGTTCCAGTACGCGATCGACCAGGCGCGCGAGGCGCTGGCCGCGGGCGCCGCCCCGCGTTCCGCCGAGGGCGCCGAGGTCGTGCGCCGCGTGAACGAGCGGTGGTCCACCGTCCTGGACGTCCCGATCGGCCCGGAGCTCTCGCGGCGGCTGGAGGAGTTCGGCGACCCGAGGGCCGAGCGGTACTGGGCGCTGATCGCGAAGATCAACGGCTGGCCGGCCGTGCCGGACACGAGCGCCGAGCGGGACTGGCTGGTCGAGGCGATGAGGTAGGTCCGCCCGGTGCGGAAGCGGCGGCGGGGTCTCCCGCGTCCTTGAGAGACCCCGCCACTCAGGCTCCCGGACGGCCTGGCGGCGGCCCGGGAGGGATCGACTACTTGATCTGCACCCCGGAAATGGCCCATGCCACCACCAAACGCTGGATCTCCGACGTCCCCTCGAAGATGGTGAAGATCTTGCGGTGGGGTGGGGCTGACCTGGGCACATGGCGTGGAATGGCTAGCTGACCTGCGCATACGTGGTCGACGTTTGTCGTCGTTGACCATCGCTCTCCAACGTCTCACGGCCTGGAGACGGCCTGGAAGTTGATCAAGGTGCTGAGGGCACCACATCGGTACGCGGTCACCAACGGTGACAACACTCGTGCCGGTGTGGTGCCCTCCGCTGTATCGGGCCAGCCCTCGTTGGCCGCTGGCGCGGAGCGTCGGCGGGCGTCGATCGCCGTGCCCAGCAAGTCTGGGGCGACCCACCGCGCGATCGGCCCGAGCGATGGACGCTGGTAGCTCGTGGCATAACTCGCCGTCGTCGGTGGCGCGCTGCCTCGCACAGCTCAGGCCGCGCCGCCCGGCCGCCGGGCGTGAGCGAAGCGGGAGCCCGGCGAGCCGGGATGGATGCGGCCCCAATGCCAGCGCGACAGGCCCCGCGCGCGCCGCCGACGGCGGCGCGCCTTGATCCCATA
This sequence comes from Saccharothrix xinjiangensis, assembly GCF_039527585.1. Classification (NCBI taxonomy): domain Bacteria; kingdom Bacillati; phylum Actinomycetota; class Actinomycetes; order Pseudonocardiales; family Pseudonocardiaceae; genus Saccharothrix; species Saccharothrix xinjiangensis. The sequence continues at coordinate 963,649 of NZ_BAAAKE010000001.1, forward strand.
GAGCAGCGTTCGGCAGCTCCGGTATGACTCCGTACCTTGTTCCGCCACTCGGTGGCTGACGAGACGCTCGTGTCAACCTGGGGTCGTCAGCAGGCTGCTGTCAATCTCAGGTTGACATGTGCCAACTAAGTTGACACCCTCAGTCAGGCAACGTCAGGCACTGCCAGGCAGATCGACTGGCTTGTCGCATGGAGAAGGCCGAGCCAGCTCGCGAAACTAGCTCGGCCTCCGCCTGTCACAGACCTCGGATCAACTGCCAAGTGACGTACGCGGTCTGTGCAGCAGCAGCGAAGAGCCTGGCTCCGATGAGAGCCGGGCTTTCGTTGTTGGTCCTCTTACGTGAGCGCTTCTTCTTCGCTGCCTTGGATCGGTAGCGCATCTAACCCCCTTGCAGTACGAGGCCCGTAGCCTCAGAACTGGTCCTTCCAGCCCCCGGGGGCCTGGAACGACGAGGTAGCCGCTGCCGATCTGAAGTGATTACACCCCTATCGGTGAGAGAGTGGCAACTAGGAGGCAATGACTGCAGCGCGTTGCCGTGTGGTGTCCACAGGCTGTCCCCAGGTGCTAGTTGACGGCCACGACCTGCATGTGCAGAGGTCGGCTTTGTTGAGTCTCTGCAGCGCTACGGTCAAAACGTCGACTTAAACCCCTGTCCTTGACATTGGTGGACAGAAGTGCTAGTAGCCTAATGGATCATCAACTTGAATCGGGGTTATCCCCGGCTCGGCGTGTCGCTGCTATGATATTAATCACCCCTTCGATGCACTGTTGCAGGCTCTGAATGATCATATCGGGCCTTACTTCACGAAGAGCTTCGATCTTGTGTGGCTTATTGGCGAAGCCGATCACCTTGGCCTCTGCGGCTCGTGCACCAACGACATCACTTGGTGAGTCGCCCAGAAGGGTGCAAGCGTCCACCCGAGCGTTGAGTTTGCTTGCTGCGGACCGGATGAGGTGAGGGCTGGGCTTCAGAAGACAGGGGTTGGGCTCTGTCCGGGCCGACACGTACTGCACATGACTTGCAAGGCCATGTCGCTGCAGGTACATCTGTACTGCAGATGCTGAGTTGTTGCTAACGATCGCGAGTGGACGGCCTGTGGCGTGCCATCTGCTCATGAGCTCGTGTGAGTGGCTCGTGGGATCTGCTGTAGTGACGGCTTCGACCTCGTATGCCCGTAGCGCTGCTTCGACACGACGTGCTGTGTCGAGCCCTAGCACTGATGAGTAGTGGAAGACGGCGAAGGGGTCCTCAGTTTTCTCGACTTCGACGGGCAGGTCGGTGTGTCCTCCATCCGCCAGAACTTCGCGAAGCTTCATCGCGATGAAGTGAGCTGGGGTGCCGGCGAAGACCGAGCACACAGGACCATCGAAGTCAAGTAGTAGGGCCTCGGTGTGGGTCAAGATCCGGCGCAGAACCTCGGGGTCGTCTGTGTGCACTTCGCTGGCGATCACCGCTTGCACTCCGACGCGATCGAGCTCCATAGGCTGTCGAACCATGTGCGAGCCTGCTCGACATACTGGCTGCCGGTGCTGGTGTCGTCGTCGGTTGTGCTGTGGTGGAAGAGGATGGCGTCTTTGCCCATGAGGTCGTAGATGGCTTGGGGTTGGCTGTCAAGGGTGAGGACGTGTTCGCGGACTGGGTAGAAGCCGAAGAAGGCTTCGTTGTTGTTGATCAGGTAGAGCTTGAAGAGTGGGGCGGCTCGGTGGACTCGGACTTCGGCGGTGGCTTCCTTGACCAGGCCGAGGGCTGCCAGCTCGGTGACGTTGTCGACGATGGCCAGGGTGTGGCGGCGCATGATGTCGGCGGCGCGTTCGCGGAAGGCCGGGCTGTCTGCCTGGTCCTCGACGGTGCAGGGGACCGGCCACGGGACGGTGGGGTCGGGGACGAGGATGCGGACGTGGATCGTCTCGGGGGTGAGGCGGCCGATGCGGATCTTGTCCAGAGGTTCCTGGATGACGCCGTGCAAGGTCTCGCCGGAGAAGCCCGAGAAGTCGATGGTGACGTGGTCGGCTTCGAAGGCTCGTTCGATGTGAGGACGTAGTCCTACCGGGCGTTCGGTGCGTTCTCGGACGAAGACGCCGCTACCCTGCCTGGAGATGATCAGGCCCTCGTCGCGCAGTTCTCGTAGGGCGTTCTGCACGGTCATCGGTGCCACGTCGTACTTCTTGGCCAGCTCGGCCCGTGAGGGGAGCTTGTCCCCAGCCTTGAAGACCTTGGTCAGGATGGCGGCTCGTAGTGCGTTTGCCACCTGCATGTACGGCGGTCGTGGGTCATCCGGGTCCAGTGCCATCGGTTGCTACTCCATCGCGCCGTAGGTGCCTCGTCGTAGGTCTACCGCGACATGTTAGGACCACCTGTCTAGCTCACCTAGGGAGCTAGCTCACCCAACTGGGTGACATCGGCTTGACCTGTCTAGCCAAGCTGGCTTACCTTCTCAACTTGTCTAGCTCGTATAGACGAGCTGGCTTGGTGATGGAGGTGGCTGGATATGGCGATTCCGTACGGGACGCGGTTCGAGGCGTCGTTTGACCAGGTCTTCCCCATGGGGGCGCTGATGGTCGGGGAGGTCGCGCCGGACATGGAGTACATGAGCGCTGACGACAAGGCGCGGGGTAGGCAGGCCAAGCAGAAGGTGGACGAGCGGACCGGTAAGCGTCAGTGGAAGGTCGTGGTGACCGACCCGTCCGCGGAGAAGGAGCGGGACGCGTCGGTGACGGTGACGGTCTTGGCGGACGTGCAGCCGGTGCCGCCGTCGGCTGTGGCGGTGATGCCCGGGGTCGAGGTGCGGCCGTTGGCGTTCGAGGGGCTGACGGTTGAGCCGCGGGTGATGGGGGATCGGTACAAGTACCTCGGGTTCACCATCCGGGCTGCCGGGATCGTGTCGCCGCAGGGTGGGGCGGCCTCCGGTCGGCGTGCGGGTGAGAGGCCCCAGGGCGAGCAGAAGGCGGCCTGAGTGGCGTGGCCGTCTCATGAGGCGGTCGCTCGGTGGAACCTCGCGTACGCGAAGCAGACCGAGGCCCTGTTCGCGGCGTCCACTGTGGATGATCCAGGAGCGGTGCTTCGGTTGGCTGACGGTTACCTGGCGGTGGCATGGGCCTGGCGGGTCTTGGCCGCTGATCTGGGCACACCGTTGTGGGCTCGTCATGCCTGCGCTGTCGCTGTTGAGGACTTCGATCGGCGGGCGCGGATCGAGTACGCGCGAGTCGGTTCTGCCGGGGACGGTGTCGGATGAACCAGGGGAGCGGTTACTCCGTTCGGCTTCGGTCCGAGGCGTTCGACAAGGCTGTGCGGCTTGCGGCTTTTCCGTCCGACTACGCGCTCGCGCGGGCGATGAAGGTCAACCGTTCCACGGTGACGCGCGTGAGGGCTGGTGACCTTCAACCGGGACCGGCGTTCATCGGTGGCGCGCTGAAGGCGTTGGAGCCCATGGCGTTCCACGACCTGTTCGAGGTTGTCCAGCCCTCTTGTGGCGAGGGCATCTAATTCGTTGGCGTTCGGGCCGTGGCGGAGCTGTGCCCGAAATGACTTGGAGAATTGCTATGGGCAATGGTGGTAATTCGCGGCCGGAACCGACTGTGCGAAGCAGGACGCTGGGTGCCGAACTGAGGAACCTGCGGCATTCCACGGGCTTGCAGTTCGGCGCTCTGGTGGAGGCGCTGGGCGTTTCGCCGGGGTGGTTGTCGAAATTGGAGACCGGGAGTCGGCGGACCAGTGCGCTCAACGTCGCCCGGTTGCTCGGGTTCTACCGGGTCGACACGGAAACGTTCAACTACGTCATGAATCTGTGTCATGACCTGGATGCCGGGAACCTGATCTGGAGTCACGGCTTGGGCGGGGTCGATGAGGTGCCCGTGCTGCTCAGGCACGAGAAGGCGGCTCGGGAGATCTTCTGTTACGACGTGGTGGGCATCCCGGCGCTCGCTCAGTCCGAGGACCACATGCGCGCGGTCTTCGGTCGGAGCGCCTACTTGGACGCTGACGGTGTTGAGCGGTGCGTGACAGCGCGGAAGGTGCGTCAGGAGGTGCTGACTTCCTCCAGGCCGTTGAAGTGCACGTTCATCGTTCGAGAGCTGACCCTGCGCCATCTCGGTAGTGACCGCGAGGCGGTGTGGGGCCAGTTGATGCACCTGTTCTGGCTCGGTCACACCGGGAAGGTGAACGTCCGGGTCATCGGACGCGATGTGCCGTCCGGTTACTGGGACCAGTTCTCGTTCACGCTGATGCGTTCGTTCGAATTTCGGCCGGTGGTGCACATCGACGTCACGCCGTGCAGCCTGTTCCTGGACGACCCGCAGGAAACCGACGTGTACGCGGAATCGGCCCGGTTGCTGATGGGGAACGCGATGGGCGCGGAGGAGTCTCAAGCGTTCATCGGACACCTGGCCGGCAAGGTGGGCGCATCGGCGGAGTTGCGCCACTGAAACAGTTCGTCGCCGGTTGGCGTGAGTCGCGGGAAACAGTCCGGAAGTCTTGGCGGGCCTCGTCTGTTTCTCCGCGACTCACGTGACCGGTTCTGCTCGTACTTCTGCCCAAGGAGTTCCGGTCATGTCGAGGGTATCTGTCGTCAGGGGAAGCGCGTCAAGCCACGCGGTTGCCCCATCGGTGTGGAAGCTCCCCAACGGTCGCCCCTGCGGTCAATGCCGCCGTTTCGGCGTCTACGCGCCCAACCAGCTCGTTTGCTGCACGTGCTTGGGCTGGCTGCCGTTGATTTTCGTCCCGGCGGGGCGTGCACGATGAACAGCGGTGGGAAGTGGGTAGACCCGGCTCCGTTCGAGGGCGCTCGGCCTCGGGTGCCGTGGTGGGTGTTGGTGCCGGGCAAGGCGAAGTGGCTAGCTGCTCTGGTGGCGCTGGTGTGGGCCGTCGTCATTGGTGGCGTGCGCCTGGTGCTCGTCGTCGTGCGGTACCCGGTCGCCACGCTCGTCCCGGCATCGGCGGCCTGGTGCTGGTGGCACTTCGGGCTCTCGCCGCTGGTGCTGGCGCTGTTGTCGCTGGTGGCGGCACTGCTGTTGTGGTTCGGGTACGACCGGGCGTCGTTTCTGCGGTGGTGCTGGTTCCGACTGGTCACCGAGTGGCGGCGGGCGACCGTGTACGTGCCCCGATGGCGGTCGGTGATGCGGCTGGCAGACCTGGCCAAGCGGGAACGGTGGCGCGAGTACCGGCCTCGGCTGCGGCGAGTGCGGTCGGAGGGGTGGCGGGACCGGGTTCGGGTGCGGATGATTCCGGCCCAGTCCCCGGACGCGTGGGAGCTGCGGCGGGACGGGCTGGCGCATTCGTTCGGCGCGCGTTCGTGCCGGGTGCGGGTGCTGCGGCCTCGGGTTCTCGAACTGGACTTCGTGCACGCTGACCCGCTGGTACGGCCGGTGCCGGTGCCCGCGTTGGGCTCGGCTGAGCTGGACCTCAAGCGGGTGGTCGTCGGGCGGACCGAGACGGGAAAGCCGTGGCGGCTGCGGCTGCTCGGGTCTCAGCTCCTGGTGGTCGGTGTGCCCGGTGCCGGTAAGGGCTCGGTGTTGTGGTCGCTGGTGTGGCAGCTCGCGCCAGCGGTCCGGGCGGGCCTGGTGCGGCTGATCGGGATCGACCCCAAGGGCGGGATGGAGCTGGGCCAGTGCCCCGACGCCTTTGACCGGCTGGTCTTCAGCAACGGCGCTGACGCGGTCGAGCTGCTGGAGGAGATCGCCGCTGAGGTGAAAGAGCGCGCCTCGCGCTACCGGGGCATTCGGCGGCTGTGGGCTCGGGACACCGGGGAGCCGTTGACCGTGCTCGTGGTGGACGAGCTGGCGGACGTGATCGCCTACCAGCCGGATCGGCAGCTCCGGGAACGGGCGGCGCGGGCGGTGCAGACGATCGCCTCACAGGGTCGTGCACCCGGGTACGTGCTCGTCGGCCTGGTCCAGGACCCGCGCAAGGAGGTCGTCGGCTTCCGGCACCTGTTCACCACGCGGGTGGCGCTGAGGCTGGACGAACCGCAACAGGTGGACATGGTCCTGGGGGACGGCGTCCGGCAGCGTGGCGCGGCGGCGCACGAGATCGCGGAGGACACGCCTGGGGTCGCCTGGGTGAAGCAGGACGGGCAGCGGGAGCCGGATCGGGCTCGGGCCTTCCACGTCACCGACAACGACCTTGCCGTGCTGCGGGACTACTTCCGGCCCGCTGAGGTGCGGCCGTTCCCGACCACGCCCGGCGGTGCTGAGGAGGTGGCGGCATGAGCGGCGGGACGCGGGCTGAGCGGATGCGGCAGCCGATGGCGCTGGACGTGGCCAAGGCTGCCGCCGAGCAACACGGCGTGTGCGTGCGGCCGTTCACGATGGAAGTCGAGGACCGGTCCAGCTTCGAAGTCCGGTACGTGGCGGTGCCGTGTGGGTCGACGGTGGAGAGCGTCTGTGGGCCGTGCGCTCGTAAGGCGAAGGCGTTGCGGATGGTCCAGTGCCGTGAGGGCTGGCACCTGGTCGAGGAACCCGACTTCACCCCCGATCCGCCCACGAAGGATCAGTAAGGAGTTGTTGACCTTCCGGGCCGATCTGGTCAAGGCGTACCGGGAGGCGGTCGCGGTCGGTGAGGCAGGTCATGCGGATGAGCTGAGGGAGGAGATCCACTCGGTTGATGCGGAGTTGCGGCAGCTCGGTGTCCGCGGCCGTTTCCCCTCCCCCGACGCACCCGGCAACAAGAGGCCGGTGAAGCGGTCGACCAAGCGCCGCCAGGATGCCCCGGAGTTGCCTCGGCGGCGGGTGGAGAAGCGCACGGTCGGGCGGGAGTACGCGGGCGGCTTTCGGCCCTCGATGTTCGTCACGCTGACCCTGGACAGCTACGGACGGGTGCGCGACGACGGCACCCCGGTCGATCCGGACACCTATGACTACCGGCGAGCTGCGCGGGATGCGGTGCACTTCGCCTCCCTGGTCGACAGGTGGTGGCAGAACCTCCGGCGGGTCGTGGGGTGGGAGGTGCAGTACTTCGCCACCGTCGAACCCCAGCGACGGGCAGCGCCGCACCTGCACGCCGCGATCCGCGGTTCGATCCCGCACGAGACCATCCGGCTCGTCACCGCGGCGACCTACCACCAGGTGTGGTGGCCCAACCACGACCAGCGCGTCTACGGGGACGGGCACCTGCCGGTCTGGGACGCGCGGGTCGAAGCGTTCGTCGACCCCGACACTCGACAGCCGTTGACGGCCTGGGCCGACGCGGTCGAGACCGTGGACGAGCCGGCGCACGTGGTGACCTTCGGCCGTCAGGTCCACTCCAAAGGCATCCTCGGCGGCTCACAGGAAGCCGGACGGCACATCGGCTACCTGACCAAGTACCTCACCAAAGCCATCGGTGAGGTAGTCGAGCAGCGCACCGAGCGGCAACGGCGGCACGCGGACCGCCTGGCGGACGAACTGGCCCTCACCCCCTGCTCGGACCGCTGCCCGGTCTGGCTGCTCTACGGTGTCCAACCACGCGGCGCGAACTCCCGCACCACCCCCGGCCACTGCAAAGGCCGCGCCCACCGCCGGACCACGCTCGGCCTGCCCGGCCGCCGCGTCCTGGTCTCCCGCAAGTGGTCGGGAAAGACCCTGGCCGACCACCGGGCGGACCGGAAGCGCTTCGTCCTGGAGGCGCTCAAAGCGGTCGGCATCGAGAAGCCCGAGCCGGACACCTCTCAACTCATCTGGCACAAGGTCCGCCCCGGCGACCCCAACGTGCCACCACGCGCACACCAACTCATGCACGCCATAGCCCAGCGCGTGACCTGGAAAGCCGAGTACGACCGCGCCCTCCTGGCGGCCACCGGCTCACCCCCGGATCTTTCGGCAGTTCCACAAGCGGCCTGAGACGGGGAGGGGGACGGCAATGAGCGGGAACGAGTTCGACCGGCTGTGGAGCGTTGACGACCTCTCCGCCTACCTCGGCGTACCGGTCCACACCATCCGTGGCTGGCGCACCAAGAACTACGGGCCACCGGCCCGCAAGATCGGCAAGCACCTCCGGTGGGACCCGGCCGAAGTCCGCGACTGGTTCAACAGCCTCGACCAGCACGCGGCCTGAAGAACCCCGGCAATTCAACACACAGGAGAGGACTGTCATGGGTCACGTCCAAGACCGCTGGTGGAAGGAGGTCAAGGACCCGGTGACGGAGCAGGTCACCAGGGTCAAGACCTCCCTGTACGGCCTCGGCCTCCGGTACAAGGTGCGCTACCTCGACCCCAACGGCGTCGAGCGGTCCAGGAGCTTCCCGGACCGGCAGAAGAAGAAGGCCGAGGACTTCCTCATCGAAATGGAGTCCGACAAGCGCGAGGGGAAGTACATCGACCCCAACGCGGGCAAGATCCTGTTCAAGGAGCAGGCCGAGAGTTGGCTCAAGGGCTACTCGGCGGACGCGGGCACCCGGCAGACGATCAGGAGCCGGCTCCGGAGCCAGGTCTACCCGTACTTCGGTCACCACCAGGTCGGCGCGATCACGCCCCAACTCATCCGCGACTGGTTGGGCGAGATGCACGAGAAGGGCCTCGGCCCGACCTACCAGGCGGTGCTGTTCGAGACGCTGTCGTCGATCATGAACTCGGCCGTCGACGACAAGCGCATCCACGCCAACCCCTGCAAGGTCAGGAGCATCAAGCGGCCCCAGCGGTCGCCGCGCAAGGTCGTCCCCTGGCCCGCGTCACGCCTGCACAAGCTCCGGATGGCGCTGGACGCGCGCTTCAAGATCGTGGCCCAGCTCGGCGCGGGGTGCGGTCTGCGGCAAGGGGAGATCCTGGCGTTCTCGCCGGACGACATCGACCGGGAAGCCCTGGTGATCAACGTCCAGCGCCAGGTCAGGCTGATCGACCGCACGTTGGTGTTCTCGCTGCCCAAGCGGAACAAGGAGCGCCAGGTGCCGCTGTCCGAGACCGTCCTGGCGACGATCGACGCCTACGTGGAGCTGTTCCCGCCCACACCCGTGACCCTGCCGTGGGACGACCCCAAGGGCGACCCCGTCACGGTGAACCTGCTCATGACCCGCGAGGACGGCAGGCCGCACAACGGCGACCTGTTCAACAAGCTCGTCTGGGTGCCCGCCTTCAAGCGGGCGGGCCTGACCTACGCCAAGCGCCAGGACGGGATGCACGCCATGCGGCACCTGTACGCCTCGGTCCTCCTGGCCCAGGGCGTCTCCATCAAGGAGCTGGCGGAGTACCTGGGCCACGCGGACCCGGGCTTCACGCTCCGTACTTACACGCACCTGCTGCCGTCCAGTCACCAGCGCGCCCGGAAAGCGGTGGACGGGGTCTTCCGCGTCCCGAAGACCCCGTCCCGCTCCCAGACGGCCTGACGACGGCCTGGGGTGATCAACTAGCGAATCGTCATGCCCGAGATGGCCCGTGACACGACCAAACGCTGGATTTCGCTGGTCCCCTCGAAGATGGTGAAGATCTTCGCGTCCCGGTGCATCCGCTCCACCGGGTGCTCCCGCGTGTACCCCGCCCCGCCCAGGATGTGGATCGCCCGCTCCGTCGCCCACACCGAGACCTCGCCGGCCTTCAGCTTGGACATCGACCCCTCGCCCGCCGTGAACGGCACGTTGTTGCGCCCCATCCACGCCGCCCGCCACACCAGCAGCCGCGCGGCGTCGATCTCCATCCTCATGTTCGCCAGGTCGAAGGCGATCGACTGGTTCTCGATGATCTTCCGCCCGAACGCCTCGCGGTCCTTCGCGTACTCCAGCGCGTACTCGTAGGCCGCCCGCGCCACGCCGACCGCCATCGCGCCGACCGTGGGCCGCGTGGTCTCGAACGTCGCCATCGCCGCCTGGCCGCCGGCCTTCTGGCCCTCGCGCGCCCGCGCCAGCCTCGCGTCCAGCCGCTCCTTGCCGCCCAGCAGGCAGCGGCCCGGGACGCGGACGTCGTCGAGGAACACGTCCGCCGTGTGGGAGGCGCGCATCCCGTGCTTCTTGATCTTGCCCGGCGAGGACAGGCCCGGCGTGCCGGGCGGGATGACGAAACCGGCCTGCCCGCGCGCGCCCAGCGACGGGTCCACCACGGCGGTGACCACGTGGACGTTGGCGATGCCGCCGTTGGTCGCCCACGCCTTCTGGCCGTTGATCACCCACTCGTCCGTCTTCTCGTCGTGCACCGCCCGCGTCCGGTAGCCCGCCACGTCGGAGCCCGCCTGCGGCTCGGACGCGCAGAACGCGGCCAGCTTCGGCTCGTCCTCCGTGCCGAAGCACTCGGGCACCCACTCGGCCAGCTGCTCGGGCTCGCCGGACGCGAAGATGCCCGCCGCCGCGAGGCCCGTGCCCATCAGCGCCAGGGCGATCCCGGCGTCACCCCAGAACAGCTCCTCGGTGGCGATCGGCAGCGACAGCCCGATCGGGTCGGCGAACCACGTGGCCAGCGACTCGAACCCGTACAGGCCGATCTTGGCGGCCTCCTGGATCACCGGCCACGGCGTCTCCTCGCGCTCGTCCCACTCGGAGGCCGCCGGTCGGATCACGTCCTTGGCGAAGCCGTGCACCCAGTCGCGCAGGTCGACCTGGTCCTCGTTCAGCTCAAGCGAAAAACCGCCCATGGTCCCCTCACGCCTTCGGGATGGTGAACAGGCTCATGAAGCCGGCCGCGAAGCCCAGGTCGCCCTTGACCTTCAGCTTGCCGGTCATGAACAGCACCGGCGCCGACGCGTTGCCGGTCGCGAGCTTCAGGAACTCCACCGGTCCCAACGTCACCGAGGCCCTGGGGTCACGGGTCGCGGACTTGTTGATCGCGCACGTGGCGTTCTCGATGATCACCTCGTACAGGTCCTCGGGGGAGGCGCCGGTGAGGTGGAAGTGCACCACGGCCCGCGTGGCGCCGGCCCGGTCGCCGCGGAAGTGGACCTCCATGCGCCGGAAGACCTCGTCGAGCACGCGCGTGCGCAGGCCGGGCCGGGACGTGACCGCCTCGACCTGCTCCTTGGACGCGCGGGCGATGATGCGGGCGAAGTTCTGGGCGTCCATCTTCGCCAGGTCCAGGTTCGCGCCGCCGTCGGCCAGCGCGCCGAGCGCGTCGAGCAGGTCGGCGAACTCGTCGCGTCCCAGCTTCCTGGGGTCGATGCCCCGCGCGATGACGTCGATGTCGACGTCGACGAGCGCCGGGTCGCCCGGGTCGACCTGCTTGAGCGTTGAGATCAGCTCCCGGGGGCTGAGCTTCGCGATCGCCTCGGTGGAGAGGTCGATGGTCATGAGTGGCTCCTCCGCTACCTACTAAGCGGTAAGCCTACTGGCGAGTAGGTAAGGGGGCAAGCACTTCGGAGTAACCTTGCCGCAGTCTTCAGGGGGTGTGATGCACGCTGAGCAACCGGTACGCACCGGCCGGGCGAAGAGGCTCCCGCGCGCGGTGCGCGAACGGCAGATCATGGATGCTGCCGTCGACGTCTTCTCGCGCCTGGGTTTCCACGCCGCGTCCATGGACGAGATCTCCGAGGTCGCGGGCATCTCCAAGCCCATGCTCTACGCGTACCTGGGCTCGAAGGAAGAGCTGTTCGCCACGTGCATCCGCCGCGAGGCCACCCGCATGATGGAGGCCATCGCCAACGGCGTCGAGGCCGAGGCGCCGCCGGACGTGCAGCTGTGGAGCGGGCTGCGCGCCTTCTTCGGCTTCGTCGCCGAGAACCGCGCGAGCTGGCAGGTCCTGCACCGGCAGGCGTCCTCGCAGGGCGGGCCGTTCGCCGAGGAGCTGGCCGACATGCGCGGGCGGGCGATCAGCCTGGTGGCCGCGCTGCTGGTGCACTCCGCCGACTTCGCGAACGTGCCGCGGGCGGGCGACAAGGAGGCCGAGTCGCTGGCCGCGGCGCTCGTGGGCGCGGGCGAGTCGCTGGCCGACTGGTGGCTCGACAACCCCGATGAGCCGGCCGGCGTCGTCGCCGCCCGGCTCATGAACCTGGTCTGGATGGGCTTCGGGGACCTGGTGGCGGGCGACGTGTGGCACCCGCCGTCGCGGAGGACGTCGGCCGGTTAGGCCAGGGCGTTCCTCAGCACGGCGATCGCCTGCGCGATGGCTGCTTCGGCGGCGTGGGTCTCGCGCAGGGCGTTGAGCATCACGAAGTCGTGGATCACGCCCTGGTAGCGGACCGCGGTCACCGGCACGCCGGCCTCGCGCAGCTTGTTCGCGTAGGCCTCGCCCTCGTCGCGCAGCACGTCGGCCTCGGCGGTGATCACCAGCGCCGGCGGCAGGTCGCGCAGCTCCTCGGTGGTGGCCCGCAGCGGCGAAGCGGTGATCCGCGCCCGCTCCTCCTCCGAGGTCGTGTACTGGTCCCAGAACCACTGCATCGCGTCGCGCCGCAGGAAGTAGCCCTCGGCGAACTCGTGGTACGACGGCGTGTCGAAGGCCGCGTCGGTCACCGGGTAGAACAGCACCTGCTGCGCGAAGCGCACGTCGCCGCGCTCCTTGGCCAGCAGGGTCAGCGCGATCGACATGTTCCCGCCGACCGAGTCGCCCGCCACCGCGAGCCGCGAGCCGTCGAGGCCCTTCGCGGCGCCCTCGGTGGTGACCCACCGGGCCACGGCGTAGCTCTCCTCGACCGCGGTCGGGTACTTGGCCTCCGGCGAGAGGCTGTAGTCGGGGAACACGACGGCCGCGCCCGTGCCGACGGCCAGCTCGCGGACCAGGCGGTCGTGCGTGTGGGAGTTGCCGAACACCCAACCCGCGCCGTGGACGTAGAGGACCACCGGCAGCGGGCCGGTCGCGCCGCGCGGGCGCACGATCCGGACGGGCACCTCGCCGACGGTCACCTGCTCCTCGTCGACCTCGGGCTTGGGCACCTCGCCCGACTGCACCTCGTCCACGGCCTTGCGGCCGTCGACCGGGCCCAGGTCGAACAGGTACGGCGGGTTCGCGGTCGCGGTGGCGAACGCGGCGGCCGCGGGCTCCAGGACGGTCATGTCCGGCTCCTTCTGCTTCGCTCCCGGCTTCGTCCCGGGCTGACGTCCAGAACCATAGTCCCCAATTAGATCGTGCACAATCTAAATGGGCACGGGTGTATCGTGGGCTCGCTCACAGGGGATTCGAGGAGGACGCCGTGCGGGACTTCAGCCTGGAGCTGGACGACCAGCTCTGCTTCGCGCTCTACGCCGCCTCGCGGGCCGTCACCGCGCGGTACCGGCCGCTGCTGGACGACCTGGGCCTGACCTACCCGCAGTACCTGGTGATGCTGGTGCTGTGGGAGCGCGGCTCGGTGCCGGTCAAGGACCTCGGCGCCGCGCTCCAGCTCGACTACGGCACGCTCTCGCCGCTGCTCAAGCGCCTGGAGGCCAACGGCCTGGTGCGGCGCGAACGCCGCGCCGACGACGAGCGGTCGGTGCGCGTCGTGCTCACCGGGCCGGGCGAGGAGCTGCGCGGGCGCGCGAAGGACGTGCCGCCCGCGATGGGCGCGACCATGGACCTCGACCCCGGGCAGACCGACCGGCTCCGCGACCTGCTGCGCACCCTGGTGGCCAACGTCAGCCGCTGATCACCCCCTCCAGGTGCGGCCGGTCCGACCACAGCGCGAACCGCCGGCCGTCACCGGTCGGCGTGGTCGAGAAGCCCACCCGGCCGGGCAGCTCGACCGGGGCCCTGAACCGCACGTCCACCTCGACCGCGTCCGGCAGCCGCCCCTCGAACGCCGCCACGCACCGGGCCTTCGACCACATCCCGTGCGCGATGGCCCGGCGGAAGCCGAACGCCCTGGCGGTGAGCGCGTGCAGGTGGATGGGGTTGCGGTCGCCCGACACGTCGGCGTAGCGCCGCCCGGCGTCGGCCGGCACCCGCCACACCGCCGTGGGCTCCGGCGCGGTGGCGCGGTCGCCGCCGGCGCGCTCGCCCGAGGGGGAGCCGCCGCCGCGCCGCAGGTAGGTCGACACGTCGACCCACACCTCCTCGCCGTCCACGGACGCCGTGGTCACCACGTCGAACTGCCGCCCGCGCTCGTGCGGCCGCAGGTCCGCCAGCTCCACGTGCAGCGACAGCGGCTCGCCCACCAGCAGCGGCCGCGTCCGCGTGATCCGGTTAGCGACGTGCACCAGGCCGGGCAGCGGGAACGGGAACCCGGGCCCGGTCATCAACCGGACCTGGAGCGGGAACGCGAGCACGTGCGGGTAGGTGACCGGCAGCTCGTCGCGCACGCCGAACCCGCACACCCGGTTGTAGCGGGCCAGGTGCCCCGGGTCGACGACCACCTCGGCGTCCAGCGAGGCGTCGGGCAGCTCGGAGCCGCGCCGGGCGAACCCGGTCAGCGCCGCCTTCGCGTACAGCAGGGTCAGGTTCGCCATCACGCCCCCAGCAGGCTCTGCCCGCACACCCGCACGACGTTGCCGTTCACGCCGGACGAAGCGGGGTGCGCGAACCAGGCGATCGCCTCGGCCACGTCGACCGGCAGGCCGCCCTGGGACAGGCTGTTCATGCGCCGCCCCGCCTCGCGGATGACCAGCGGCACCGCGGCGGTCATCTTCGTCTCGATGAACCCGGGCGCGACCGCGTTGACCGTGGCGCGGCCCGCGACCTCGGCGGAGAGGGCGTCGACCATGCCGATCACGCCCGCCTTGGTGGTGGCGTAGTTGGTCTGGCCGACGTTGCCCGCGATGCCGGCGATGGACGACACGCCGATGACCCGGCCGTCGGGCCGCAGGGCGTCCGCGGCGAGCAGCGCCTCGTTCACCCGCACCTGCGACGCGAGGTTGACCGCGACCACCGCGTCCCAGCGGGCGGCGTCCATCCGGCCGAGCGTCTTGTCCCGGGTGATGCCCGCGTTGTGCACGACGACGTCCACGCCGCCGTGCCGCAGGTCGAGGTGCTCGACGAGCCGGGCCGGCGCGTCGGCCGCGGTGACGTCGAGCTGGAGCGACGACCCGCCGACCCGGTTGGCGACCTTCGACAGCTCCTCGCCCTGCGCGGGCACGTCCAGGCACACCACGTGCGCCCCGTCGCGCCCCAGCACCTCGGCGATCGCCGCGCCGATGCCGCGCGCCGCGCCGGTGACCAGCGCGACCTTGCCCGCCAGCGGCCGCTCCCAGTCCTCCGGCGCGCCGACCCGCGCCGGTCCGACCCGGATCACCTGGCCGGACACGTACGCCGACCGCCCGGACAGCAGGAACCGCAGGGTCGACTCGACCGCGTCCTCGGCGCCGGGCGCCACCAGCACGAGCTGCGCGGTGCCGCCGCGCTTGAGCTCCTTGCCGACCGACCGGGTGAACCCCTCCAGGGCGCGCTGCGCGATCCGCGACCCGGTCGACCCGGTCGACGCGGGCGGCGCGCCCAGGACGACCACCCGACCGGACGGGCCGAGCGACCTGATCACCGGGTGGAAGAACTCGTGCAGCTCGCGCAGCCGCTCGACCGAGTCGATGCCGGAGGCGTCGAACACGAGCGCGGCGGGCCGGCCGGCGTCGGTGCCCACCTCGGCAGCCACCTCGGCGCCCATCGACCCCAGCGCGGCGCGGACGGGTTCGACGAGCCGCCCGCCGCCGCCGAGCAGCACGGGACCGTCGAGCGGGGGTTGGCCGGGGACGTGGCGGCGCAGCGGGTGCGGGCGGGGCAGGCCCAGCCTGCCCACGACGAACCGCCCGAACCCGGAGTTGGCGAACGACTGGTACCGATCCATGCGGACATCACACCCCCTACTCGCTGGTAAGTCTACTGGTCAGTAGGTAGGATTTGCCCGGCACCAGCCCACACACCCGGAGGACGACATGGCGCGCGTAGCGATCCTCGGCGGCAACCGCACCCCCTTCGCCCGCTCCAACGGCCCCTACGCCGCGGCGTCCAACCAGGACCTGCTGACCGCCGCCCTCGACGGGCTGGTCAGCCGCTTCGGCCTGCGGGGCGAGCGGCTCGGCGAGGTCGTCGCGGGCGCGGTGCTCAAGCACAGCCGCGACTTCAACCTGGTCCGCGAGGCCGTGCTGGGCAGCGGGCTGTCGGCCGACACGCCGGCCCACGACGTGCAGCAGGCGTGCGGCACCGGCCTCCAGGCGGTCGTCGCGGTCGCCAACAAGATCGCGCTCGGGCAGATCGAGGTCGGCGTCGCGGGCGGCGTGGACACCACCAGCGACGCGCCGATCGCGGTGAACGAGGACCTGCGCGCGACGCTGCTGGAGTTCAACCGGGCGCGCACCGCGGGCGCCCGCCTCAAGGCCGCCCTCAAGCTGCGCCCGAGGCACGTCGTGCCCGAGGTCCCCCGCAACGGCGAGCCCCGCACCGGCCTGTCCATGGGCGAGCACGCCGCCATCACCGCGCGCGAATGGGGCATCACCCGGGAGGAGCAGGACGAGCTGGCCGCGGCCAGCCACCGCAACCTCGCCGCCGCCTACGACCGCGGGTTCTTCGACGACCTGGTCACCCCGTTCCTGGGCCTGACCCGCGACCAGAACCTGCGGCCGGGCTCCAGCGCGGAGAAGCTGGCCGGGCTCAAGCCGGTGTTCGGCCGCGGCGAGGGCGCCACGATGACCGCGGGCAACTCCACGCCGCTCACCGACGGCGCGTCCGCGGTGCTGCTGGCCTCCGAGGAGTGGGCCGCGGCCCGCCGCCTGCCCGTCCTGGCCTACCTGACGTTCAGCGAGACCGCCGCCGTCGACTACGTGCACGGCGGGGAAGGCCTGCTCATGGCCCCCGCCTACGCCGTGCCGCGGATGCTCGACCGCGCCGGGCTCACCCTCCGGGACTTCGACTTCTACGAGGTCCACGAGGCGTTCGCGTCCCAGGTGCTGGCCACGCTCAAGGCGTGGGAGGACGCGGACTTCTGCAAGGGGAAGCTCGGCCTGGACGCGCCGCTGGGCGCGATCGACCGGTCGAAGCTCAACGTCAACGGCTCGTCGCTGGCCGCGGGTCACCCGTTCGCCGCGACCGGTGGGCGGATCGTGGCCACGCTGGCCAAGCTCCTGGCCGAGCGCGGCAGCGGCCGAGGCCTCGTCTCGATCTGCGCGGCGGGTGGTCAGGGCGTTACGGCGATCGTGGAGCGATAACCCTCGCGTTACGCCAAAAGAGTGGTCCAGGTAACAGACAGCGTTCCTCGTTCGCTGGAGAGGCATGGACCACTCACGGCTCTTCGCCGCAGTCGTGCTCGTGGCGGCAACCTGCGCTGCCTGCGGGGAGGGCTCCCGCGACTCCACGACCGTCCGCATCGGCGTGACCGCGTCGGCCAACGAGCCGCGGGTCGAGCTGACCAGGACCGTCGCCGAGAGGCTGACGACCGAGTTCGAGGACGGGCAGACCCGCCTCGTCGTCTACCGCGACGGCGAGGCGGCGGGCGCCGCGCACTCCGACGAGGTCGTCTCCGCCGACTCCGACGACGGGCTCGACGCGACCGGCCGCGTGGCGCGGCTCAACGGGCAACTGGCCCAGATCGGCGCGACGGGCTCCGACCTGGACCCGCTGGCCGTGCTGGCCGACATGGCCGCCGCGGAGGGCCCGGCCCTGCTCGTGCTGCACAGCAGCGGCCTCCAGACCACCGACCCGCTCGACCTGACCAGGCTCGGCCTCGACCTCGACGTGGACGCGCTGGTCCGGGCCGTGCCGGACGACGCGCTGCCCGACCTCGCGGGCAAGGAGGTCGTGTTCTCCGGCCTCGGCCAGGTCGACGGCGCGCAGCAGCCGCTGCCGCCGGGCGCGCAGGAGGCGCTGGTGAGGTTGTGGCTGGGCATCTGCGAGCGGTTCGGCGCGGCGAGCTGCACCCACGACCCCGCCCGGGTGCCCGCGGGCGGCCCGGTGGCGCGGACCGATGTGCCCGCCGTCGTCATCGGGGAGGTCCAGCACCAGGACGCGCTGGTGCACATGCCCACGTCGGTGCTGTTCGAGCCGGGCGGGACCGAGCTGGCGCCGGGTGCGCGCGACGTGCTGCGGGAGGTGGCCGAGAAGTTCGACGGCCGCACCACCGCGCGGGTCATCGTCCGCACCGCCAGCGCGGAGTCGGCCGAGGCCGCGCTCGACCTGACCAAGCGCCGCGGCGAGCGCGTGGCGGCCGAGCTGGTGGACCTCGGGGTGAGCCGGGCGGCGCTGACCGAGGTCGTCGGGGCGGGGTTCGGCGCGCCGCTGGCCGTCGACCTGGACTCCTCGGGCGACCTGATCCCCGAGGCGGCGGCGCGCAACCGGTCCGTGGTGGTGGAGCTGGCGCAGCCGGGCACCAGCGGCTAGTCCGGGCCCGGCGCTCGGTTCGGCGGCCGGCCCGGGACCTGGAGGTTGGTCCGGAGCCTGGAGGTTGGTCCGGAGCCTGGAGGTTGGTCCGGGACCGACGGCCGGTCCGGAGCCCGTGAGCCCTGGCCCCGGGTCCCGCGAGTCCCGGGTTCTTCGGGTTCGGGGTTCCGGGTCCGCGAGCCCCGGGTCAGTCGAGCAGCGACCAGGTGGCGGTGCAGCGGACCACGACGGTGATCTGCTGCGCCTCCAGGTTCAGCCGGCCCATCTCGGGCCCGACGCCGGGCGAGCCGCCGCCGTAGGCGGCCATCGTGCGCGACGAGTCGGCCGCCCACGTCTCGGCGTCGCCGTCGGCGAGCCGGTGCAGCGGTCCCAGCCTCGCGCCCAGGGCCCCGGCGTAGCCCTCGGCGCGGCGTCGCGCGTCCGCCACGGCCTCGCGCTGCGCCGCGCGGACGGCCTCGGAGTCGTCCGCGAGCTGCCAGTTCGGGCCGCCCAGCCAGCCCGGTTCGGCGGTCACCAGCGCGGCGAGCAGTTCGTCGAGCCGGGTGAGGTCGTCGACGCGCACCACGTAGTTCTGCGCGGCGCGGCTGCCGGAGCGGCGCTTGCCGTCCCAGTTGTCGTGCACGTGGAGCTGCCGCGAGCGGACCTCGACGCCCGGCCCGGCCAGCACCGCCTCCACGCCGGCGACCCGCGCGGTCAGCGCGTCGACCGCCTCGCCGCGGGTCGAGCCCGCCGTCTCGAAGCCCACCTGCACCTCTGCGCGGTCGGCGGTCCGCTCGACCTTGCCGACGCCCTTGGTCACCACTTCGGCCACGGGGCCACGCTACCGGTGATGCCGTTCGCCCACGCTGCGTCGCCTGACCACGGGGCCGACCGATGGGGCGGAGGTGGTGGGTCGACCACCCGAGCCGGCGGGGAGCGGGAGTTGGTGACACCGCATCCGGTCTAAGAGGTGTCCTTCGCGGGAATCTTCGGAGTCAACGCGGTGGACGCCGATGATTCATCGGCATGTGTGGCACCTCACCGGATAATCGGGTGCTTTGCGACCTCGCAGGGTGCATACTTGAGGCACACCACCAAGAGATGTCTGAGAGGGATGAACCCCCGATGAACTTCACTGCGAAGCTCCGCGCTCGTCGTGTCGACGCTCGCAACCGCAAGGCCGTCGCCCGGGCGATCGACATGGCGCCCACGCCGTCGATGCGCCACGAGCTGATGGCGATCGCCCAGGCCCAGGTTTCCGGCCTCCGCTGACGCGGGACCCGGCACTCCCGCCGGTCCGCGCGACGGCAGCCCGATCGACACCGGGCACACGCCCCGCCGCTCGCGCGCTGGCGAAGGGGAACGACGAAGCCCTGCCGCACCTCCCGCGCGGCAGGGCTTCGCCCACCTCAAAACGTGATCTGCGCCACACCCTTTGGTGGATGTAACGGTCCACGATCGTGTCTCGATGTTCCTGATGACCCCGCGGTGCTGTCGGACCCCCGACCTGGCAGCACCGCGGGGTTTCCCGTGTGCCGGCTACCGGACCGTGGCCGAGCCGTTCCAGGTGTCGTCCGTTCTGCGGGCGCGCCTCATCATCACTGCTTCCCCCTGTGCGTTCTGGCTTGTCCCCCATGGACAACTCCATCGTGCCACCGGGGTGCGACAGTTTCTTGAGTGTTTGCTGAGAGCATGAGCCGGTGAGGCTCCCGCTGCTGGTCGTGGACGCGGCCAACGTCGTCGGCTCCGTCCCGGACGGCTGGTGGCGCGACCGGGCCGCCGCCACCACCCGCCTGAGGGACGGCCTCCTGGGCGTCGCGGAGCCGGGACTCCCCGCCTTCCCCGGCCCGCTGGAGATCGTCCTCGTGGTCGAGGGCAAGGCCCGCGGCGTCGAACCGGTCCCGGGCGTCCGGGTGGTCGCCGCCGGCGGGTCGGGCGACGACGCGATCGTGGACGTGGTCCGCGCCGAGGGGGTGGACCGGCCCTGCGCCGTGGTCACCGCGGATCGCGCGCTGCGCGAGCGGGTGGCGGCGCTGGGGGCGGAGGTGCTGGGGCCGCGCTCGGTCCGGTGAGCGGCATCGACGACCCGCCGCGTCCCGGTCCAGCGCCCGGCCTGCTCGTCGGACTCGCGCTGCTCCCGCGCAAGCTCGTGCCGCTCGACTTCCGGACCTTCTGCTGCCAGTAGGCCGACTTTTCCACGTGCCGGACACTCCGCACTCCTCGGCCGAAGCGTGCCGACCACCCCGGTCACGTCGACCGCCGACTCCGCCCGCGTCACCGGTCCTGGTCATCACCTCCCGTACCCTCGCTCGGCTTGGTGACCGGGCTGATGTCCAGCGCACGCCTGGCTCTGTCGATCAGTTGCTTATAGGTGACGATCTCGATCCGCGAGCGGTCGGCGTTGTGGCTCCGCAGTACCTCGTCGACCTGCTGTTCGGTGAAGTCGACGTCGTACATTGGGTGTCCGATGACCACTGTGCCGCTCGCGCGCCTCGCCTCGATGCCGTGGCGTTCCAGAATCCCCGTCCGGTCCTCATCGAATGCCCGAAGGTAGTTCGCAACCTGTGCGGCGGCACGGTTCACGTCATCGGAAGTGATCGGAACGCCTCGGTGCAGTTTCACCGACCGGACGTTCGCCTTCTTCAGTTCAACGATGTGCAACACCCCATCCGGTCGCAGCAATGCCAAGTCGACCTCAGTTCTCGGCGTCAAGCGCCTGACGCTGGAGACACCGACGTACTCGCCGCCGAACAGCCAGGATGCGCGCTCCATCAGTCGCTGAAATCCGCTCTCCTTGGTGAACGGGTTTTCGACCGCAGCCTGCAACTCGTCCAGCTGTCCGTGCCTGATCTGGAGTTGGGCCGCTGCGATCAAGAGGTCGGCGCCGGGTGCCGCCAACAGCGCGTCGACCTGTGGGTTGACGCCCTCATCGATGTGGAACTCGACCCGGTCGACCATGACATCGATCAGCCAGGCGGCGATTTCCGACCTGACCCGGAATGCGCCGTAGTGTCCAGCCCGCCTGGCTCGTACGAACCGCAGGGCACGACCACCTTCACGTTCATAGTAGGCCCGGATGTCGGCTGCGGTAGCGTTCGGATCGTTGATAAGAAGTTGCTCGATCTCCTGTCCGATGAAAGCTCTCAAAGCGCTCAACGAAGTCTGCATACTGTGAACGTCAGACAACTGTCCGGAGCTGCTGTAGAGGTCGTGCTTGGCGCTCAGATCGGTTTCCAATAGTCGACCGGTCATGTAGGCGATGGCATCCTGTGCGCCCTCTTCGCTCGCCGAGTCCCCGGACTGATGTGCTTCGCGCGCGATGAACTCCAGTAGTTCGACCAGGCGCTTTCCGCCCTTGTAGGGACTCTGTGCGCCCATCAGATCGAGCGCATCCATGAAGTGCTGGGCGATCTCCGGGGAGGCCAGTTCGTGCAGGGATAAGAGCAGGGACTTGAGCGTGTAGTCCGACCTGAGCGCCATAGTCGGATGATCCTGGTGCGGTGGTCAAGCGCCTTCACAGGGGCCGAGAGGTTCGAATATCGACTGCCTCTCACATGTTGGGCGTCGGAACACCGGACATGAACATCGTGTTGACTCCGCACGTGACGACCGCTCCACGCCGCCGTGCCCGCGTCCGCGCCCCCGAACTCGTCGGACGCGAGTGGCTCAACACCGGTGACCGCGAACTCAAGCTCGCCGACCTGCGCGGCAAGCTCGTGCTGCTCGACTTCTGGACCTTCTGCTGCATCAACTGCCTGCACGTCCTGGACGAGCTGCGCCCGCTGGAGGCCGAGTTCGCCGACGTCCTGGTCACCATCGGCGTGCACTCGCCCAAGTTCGCCCACGAGGCCGAGCGCGCCGCCGTCGCCGCGGCCGTCGAGCGGTACGCCGTCGAGCACCCCGTGCTCAACGACCCCGAGCTCACCACGTGGCAGAACTACGCGGTCAAGGCGTGGCCCACCCTCGTCCTGGTCGACCCCGAGGGCTACGTCGTCCACGTCGCCGCCGGCGAGGGCCACCTCGACGCGCTGCGCCAGGTCGTCTCCGAGGTCGTCGCCGAGCACGAGGCCAAGGGCACCCTCCACCGCGGCGACGGCCCGTACGTCGCACCGCCGCCCGCGGCCACCGAGCTGCGCTTCCCGGCCAAGGCCGTGCTCACCCCGCGCGGCACCCTGCTGGTCAGCGACTCCGCCCACCACCGCCTGGTCGAGCTGGACAGCGACGGCGAGACCGTCCTGCGCCGCTTCGGCACGGGCGAGCGCGGCCGCCGGGACGGCCTCGAACCCACCTTCTCCGAGCCGGCCGGCATCGCGCTGCTGCCCGCCGGGGTCGCCGCCCGGGTCGGCTACCACGCCGTCGTCGCGGACACGGTCAACCACCTGCTGCGCGGCCTGGACCTCGACACCGGCGAGGTCACCACCGTCGCCGGCACCGGCGAGCAGTGGCGCGACGGGGAGACCGACGGCCCCGCCGACGGGATCGCGCTGACCAGCCCGTGGGACGTCGCCTGGTGGGAGCCCGCGGGCGGGGTCGCGATCGCGCTGGCGGGCAACCACACGCTCGGGCTGTTCAAGCCGCTGGAGAACCGCCTCGAACGCCTCGCCGGCACCACCGTCGAGGGCCTGCACGACGGCCCGGCCCCGGAAGCCTTCTTCGCCCAGACCTCGGGCCTGGCCGCGGACGGCGACCGGCTGTGGCTGGTCGACTCCGAGACCTCCGCCCTGCGGTGGCTGGACGCGGACCGCACCGTGCACACCGCGGTGGGCAGGGGCCTGTTCGCCTTCGGCCACCGCGACGGCCCCGCCGACCAGGCCCTGCTCCAGCACCCGCTGGGCGTGGCGGTCCTGCCCGGCGGCCAGGTCGTCGTCGCCGACACCTACAACGGGGCCCTCCGCCGCTACGACCCGACCACCGGCGAGGTGTCCACCCTGGCCTCGGACATCGCCGAGCCGTCCGACGCGGTCCTGGTCGACGGCGAGCTGGTCGTCGTGGCCTCCGCCGCCCACCGCCTGGAGCGCCCGGTGGCCCCCGGCGCCCGGCTGGTCAGCGTCAGCGGCGACGCGCACGAGGTCCGCCGCCCGCCGTCCGTGGTCGCGCCCGGCCGGCTGGAGCTGGCCGTCGTGTTCACCCCGCCCGCCGGCCAGAAGCTGGACGACCGGTACGGCCCGTCCACCCGC
Organism: Saccharothrix xinjiangensis; assembly: GCF_039527585.1. Classification (NCBI taxonomy): domain Bacteria; kingdom Bacillati; phylum Actinomycetota; class Actinomycetes; order Pseudonocardiales; family Pseudonocardiaceae; genus Saccharothrix; species Saccharothrix xinjiangensis. The sequence goes on from NZ_BAAAKE010000001.1 coordinate 986,898, forward strand.
CTGGAGGTCACCAGCTCCCCTCCCGGGCTGCTGGAGGGCGGCGCGGGCGTCGGCACGGACCTGGTGCGCGAGCTGCGCGTCGCCGAGGGCTTCACCGAGGGCGTGCTGCACGTCGTCGCGCAGGCCGCGAGCTGCACGGACGACCCGGCGGTCGAGCACCCGGTGTGCAAGCTGGCCCGCCAGGACTGGGGCGTGCCGATCCGGGTCGAAAAGGACGGACCGGACCGCCTACCCCTCATGATGGGTGGCCTCGACGAGGCCATCTAGACTCTGCGGGTGGCCGATGTCAAGCTCGAGATCCAGATGCTGCACGACCGCGTGATGGTGCGGATCTCACCGGAGGACGGCGAGCGCCGCAGCAGCGGTGGCATCGTGATCCCCGCGACCGCCCAGATGGCCAAGCGCTTGGCCTGGGGCGATGTGATGGGCGTCGGCACCAACGTGCGGCACGTCAAGGTCGGCGACCGCGTGCTGTTCAACGCGGAGGACCAGTTCGAGGTCGAGGTGCAGGGCCAGACCTACCTCGTGATGAGGGAGCGGGACGTCCACGCCACGGCCGCCGAGCGGACGACGGACCAGGGGACGGGGCTTTACCTGTGATCCCCCCGACCGTGATCGTCGCGTGACGGCGGTCGGGTAAGCAGTCCCAGGACCTTGCGAGAGGCAAGAGGGGGAGCGGTGCCGGAGAACCAGCGACCGGAGTACGACGCTGAGCGGACCAAGGCGATGGAGCCGGTCCGCCCGTCGGGCACCGCTTCGGAGCGCACGACGCAGATCGCCGCGTCGTCCGTCCAGGAGGCCGCGTGGCCCCAGGCCGAGTGGCCGCAGGACGAGCCGGACGCGGAGGCGAGCGCGGCCGCGGCCGCCGGGTCCGACCCCGCCGCGACCGTCCGGAACGTCACGCCGCCCGGACCGCCGGCCAACGGCGCCGCCCAGGGCGGGCCGCAGGCCGGACCGCCGACCGGACCGCGGGCCACCAACGGCAAGACCGGTGGTCCCGGCGCCGAGGCCACGCAGGTGATGCAGCCGGCGGGCGACGTGACGCGCGCCCTGTCGGGTGAGCAGAACCGCCCCGCCGAGCAGACCCGCGTGACCGAGCAGAACCGCGTCGCCGACGCCACGCGCGTCGCCCCGGCCGACGCGACCCAGGCCATCCCCGCCGACGCCACGCGCGCCATCCCCGCCGACCAGGCCCGCGCCGACCAGGCCCGCACCGTGCCCGCCGCCGAGGCGACCCGCGCCATGGCGCCGCCCCCCGCCGAGCAGACCCGGGCCATCCACACCCCGCCCGGCGGCTTCGCCCGCGGCCCGTCGCCGTCCGAGGCCACCACGGTGTTCAGCACCCCGGTGTCCGTGCCGGAGCCCGAGGCCACCGTGCACGGCCCGGTCATGGTGGACGAGGACGCCGAGGCCGACGAGGTCGACGCCCGCCGCAGGAGCAGGCGCAAGGTCGGCCTGGTCGCCGCGGCCGCGCTCGGCGTGCTGGTCGTCCTCTACGGCCTGGACATCCTCGTCTCCGGCGGCAACGTGCCGCGCGGCGTGACCGTCGCGGGCGTGGACGTCGGCGGCCTGGGCCACGCCGAGGCCGAGGAGAAGCTGCGCGCCGAGCTGGGCCCGCGCCTGGCCGCGCCGGTCAAGGCCCGCGCCGGCGACGTGGACGCCGAGCTCGACCCGGTGGCCGCGGGCCTGGAGCTGGACTGGGCCGCCACGCTGGACCGCGCGGGCAGCCAGCCGCTGTCCCCGATCACGCGCGTCACCTCGTTCTTCACGTCCCACGAGGTCGGCTTCGCCACCCGCAGCGACGAGGCCAAGCTGACCGCCGCGGTCGAGGGCCTGCGCGGCACGACCGACCGCGAGCCCGCCGAGGGCGCCATCCGCTTCGAGGGCGCGACCCCGGTGGCCGTGGAGCCGAAGCAGGGCCAGGAGCTCGACGCGCCGGGCTCGGTGGACGCGCTGCTGGCCGGCTGGGCGGACGGCGGCACGGTCGAGCTGCCGGTGGCCACCACCCCGGTCAAGACCACCGCCGAGGGCGTCGAGCGGGCGCTCGCCGAGGTCGCGAAGCCCGCCACGTCCGCGCCGGTGATCATCAAGGGCGAGGGCAAGGACGCGACGCTCACGCCCGAGCAGCTGGCCACCGTGCTGGTGTTCGAGCCCGCCGACGACGGCGGGCTGACCGCGAAGGTCGACAACAACAAGGTCGTCGAGCACGCCGGTCCCCAGCTGAAGGAGACCGAGAAGGAGGGCAAGGACGCCGAGATCGTGTTCGAGGGCGGCCGGCCGACCGTGAAGGAGTCGGTGGACGGCCTCGGCGTCGACTGGGAGAAGTCCCTGCCCCCGATGCTCGACGTGCTCAAGCGCGAAGACGAGCGCGTGCTCAAGGCGGAGTACAAGCACACGCCCGCGAAGGTGACCACCGAGCAGGCCAACAAGATGGGCATCAAGGAGATCATCGGCGAGTTCCAGACCAGTGGCTTCGCGGCCGACTCGGGCACGAACATCCGCGTGGTGGCGCAGAAGGTCAACGGCGCGATCGTGAAGCCGGGCGAGACCTTCAGCCTCAACGGCTTCACCGGCCCGCGCGGCCGGGCCCAGGGCTACGTCGACGCGGGCATCATCGAGAACGGCATCCCCGGCCGCGCGGTCGGCGGCGGCATCTCGCAGTTCGCCACGACGCTCTACAACGCCGCGTACTACGCGGGCATGAAGGACGCGGGCCACAAGGAGCACAGCTACTGGATCTCGCGGTACCCGGCGGGTCGCGAGGCCACGGTGTTCATGGACGCCGCGGGCAACAGCCTGATCGACATCAAGTTCGCGAACCCGGACCAGACCGGGGTGGCGATCCAGACGATCTGGACGCCGTCGACGATCAAGATCGTGCTGTGGGGCACCAAGAACTACGACGTGACCGGGTCGACCAGCGAGCGGTTCAACTTCACCGAGCCGCAGGAGCGCAAGGTGACGACCAAGCCGTGCAGCCCGAGCACCGGCGCGCAGGGCTTCTCGGTGACCGACACCCGGACCATCACCGACCGCCGCACGGGCCAGAGCCGCAACGAGTCGCGCACCGTCCGGTACGACCCGTCCCACAAGATCATCTGCGAGGGTTGACGCCGCGCCGGATCCGTGATTCGCGGTAGCCACGACTGGGTATCACCCGATCGTGGCTACCAGCGCGAGTGAGGTGCGGAGACATCCCGCGGTGCAGGTCCTAGGACGTGCCGGGATGGTGTGCTATGGGGTCGTCCACGTCCTCTTGGCGGCGTTGACGGCGCAGGTCGTGCTCGGCGACAGCGGTGAGCGGACCGACCAGAAGGGCGCCGTCGCCGAGATCGCCAAGACCTCGTTCGGCCCGGTCCTGCTCTGGGTGCTCGCGATCGGCCTGCTCGCGTTCGCGCTGTGGCAGGCCACCATGGCGATCTCCGGCTACACCTGGGACACCGAGAAGCGGAAGCGGATCTACCACCGGTTCGGCTCGGCGGGCCGCGCCATCACCGCCGTGGCGATCGCGATCGCCGCGATCAACTACGCCACCGGCTCGTCCCAGAGCAGCTCCACCGAGCAGTCCCAGACCTGGACCGCGCGACTGCTGGCCGTGCCGTTCGGCCAGGTGCTGGTCGGCGTGGTGGCGCTGGCGATCATCGTGCTGGGCGCGCTGATCATCCGCAAGGGCGTGAAGAGGTCCTTCGAGAAGGACCTCGACATGTCGCAGCTGCCGCCGGGCAGCCGCCAGTGGGTCGAGCGCGTGGGCCGCATCGGCTGGATCGGCAAGGGCCTGGCGTACGCGCTGATCGGCGTCCTCGTCGGCCTGGCCGCGATCAACGCCGACCCGTCGCAGTCGGGCGGCATGGACAAGGCGCTGCACACGCTGGCCGCCCAGCCGTACGGCATCTTCGTGCTGGCCGTCATCGCCCTGGGCTTCCTCGGCTTCGGCGTCTACTGCTTCGCCGCCGCCAAGGCCCACAAGGGCTGACGTCCGCGCGTGGAGGGCGACCCCCGCCGGGGGTCGCCCTCCACGCGGTGGGCGCCGGCGAGCGGGTCAACCGTCACCGACGTCCCAGCGAGACCGGCCCGGCCGGCCGATCGCGCATCCCGCCCGGTCAGCCACCCCGGGCCGGGCGGAGGATCGGCTCGATCCCGGCAAGCGCGTCGATCAGCAGGCCCGCGCCACGGCGCACCTGCTCGTCGGAGCCCCGGGCCAGCTCCTCGCACACCCGCACGGCCGCGTCCCGCTCACCCGAGAACACCGTGAACACGTCGAGCACCGCCGTGTGGATCCAGTCGAGGTGGTCGGGGCGGTCAGGGCCGACGGCCGCCAGCGCCGAGGCGACCACCGCGAGCCCGGACGGGTCCTGACGCCGGAGCAGGGCTTCCGCCGTCACCCGGGTGACGAAGGTGTCGCCGCCGTCGAGCACGAGTCGCAGCAACGGCTCCCGGGCCTCGGGCATCTCGGCGAAGCCGGCCAGGCCCCGGCCCGCGTCCGCCCTGTCCCGGTGGTCAGGGCTTCGCGCGAGCTCGACCAGCGCCTCGACCACGGCGTGCCTCGCCTCGTTGCTCATGGAGCCAGTCTTCCGCGACCGGGGCCGAAGTGCCCAGGGGGTCTTCCCGGGGCCGCGACACGTCGGAACTCGCCGGGACTCCCCGTGCCACTGCGGGGCACGCGACGGGCGGAATCGGCTCCCGGCCCACGACAACACCGCTTCGGTTGATCGGGTGTGTTCGTGCTCGCGGGGCGTGCCGCAGGTGCCTGGTTCGAGTTCGCGCGGCTCAGAGGACTGCTGACACCCGCGCCGGCCCGCGGATCGGGTCCCGCGCGGCCGTGTCGCCGGGAGGCGCCAACCACCCGCTCGTCCGGCGGTCGCCAGGGACACCCCCGCCCACAGCAAAAGCAGGGGTCCCCGCCAAGGGAACCCCTGCTTTCATTCTGCCCCGGAGGTCTGACGATTCCAGGATCAGAAGGCGGCTTCGTCCACGTCCATCAGGGAGTTGTCGGTGGTCTCGGCGATCTTGCGGCGCGCGGTCAGCTCCGGCAGCACGTTCCTGGCGAAGAACGACGCCACCGCGACCTTGCCCTCGTAGAACGCCTTGTCCCGGGCCGACGGCGTGCCGGCCAGCTTGGTCAGCGCGACCTCGGCCTGCCGCAGCAGCAGCCAGCCGACCAGCACGTCACCCGCGGTCATGAGCAGGCGGACGGTGTTCTGGCCGACCTTGTAGAGGTTGCGCACGTCCTCCTGCGAGCTGGTCAGGAACCCGACCATCGCGCCCAGCAGGCCCTGGAGGTCCTCCAGCGCCTGCTTGAGCAGCGCGCGCTCCTCCTTGAGCCGGCCGTTGCCGCCCTCGTTGTCCAGGAACTTCTGGATCTCGCCGTTGAGGAAGCCCAGGGCCTGGCCCTTGTCGCGGATGATCTTGCGGAAGAAGAAGTCCAGCGACTGGATGGCCGTGGTGCCCTCGTACAGCGAGTCGATCTTGGAGTCCCGGATGTACTGCTCGATCGGGTACTCCTGGAGGAAGCCGGAGCCGCCGAGCGTCTGGAGCGACTGCGCCAGCTGCTCGTAGGCCCGCTCCGAGCCGACGCCCTTGACGATCGGCAGCAGCAGGTCGTTGACCTTCTCCGCCAGCTCCGCGTCGGGGCCGCCCAGGTCGACCTTGTCCTGCTGCGTCGCGGTGTAGAGGTAGACCGCGCGCAGGCCCTCGGCGTACGCCTTCTGGAGCATCAGGCTGCGGCGCACGTCCGGGTGGTTGGTGATGGTGACGCGCGGCGCGGTCTTGTCGGTCATCCGGGTCAGGTCGGCGCTCTGCACCCGCTCCTTGGCGTAGGCCAGGGCGTTGAGGTAGCCGGTCGACAGGGTGCCGATGGCCTTGGTGCCGACCATCATGCGGGCGTACTCGATGACCTGGAACATCTGCGCGATGCCGTTGTGCACCTCGCCCAGCAGCCAGCCCTTGGCCGGGACGCCGTGCTGGCCGAAGGTCAGCTCGCACGTGGTGGAGACCTTCAGGCCCATCTTGTGCTCGACGTTGGTGACGAAGGCGCCGTTGCGCTCACCGGTCGACTCGCCGGTCTCGGGGTCGAAGTGCCACTTCGGGACCAGGAACAGCGACAGGCCCTTGGTGCCGGGCTTGGCCTCGATGCCGGGGCCCTCAGGGCGGGCCAGCACCATGTGCACGATGTTCTCGGTCATGTCCTGGTCGGCCGAGGTGATGAACCGCTTCACGCCGTCGAGGTGCCAGGTGCCGTCCTCCTGCCGGACGGCCTTGGTGCGGCCGGCGCCCACGTCGGAACCGGCGTCCGGCTCGGTCAGCACCATGGTGGCGCCCCAGCCGCGCTCGATCATCAGCTCGGCCCAGCGCTGCTGCTGAGCGGTGCCGTTGCGGTGCACGATCGAGGCGAAGCTCGGGCCGGCGAGGTACATGAAGACCGCCGGGTTCGAGCCGAGGATCAGCTCGGCCGCCGCCCACCGCACCGACGGCGGGGTGCCGTAGCCGCCCAGCTCGTCCGGCAGGAACAGGCGGTACCACTCGCCGTCCCAGAGCGCCTTGTAGGACTTCTTGAAGGAGTCCGGCAGCGTGGCCGAGTGCGTCTTCGGGTCGAAGACGGGCGGGTTGCGGTCGGCGTCGGCGAAGGACTCCGCCAGCGGGCCGACCGCCAGGTTGTTGAGCTCGGCAAGCACGCCGCGCGCGGTGTCCTCGTCGGACTGCTCGAACGGCCCCGTGCCGAGGTGGTCCTGCACGTTGAAGACCTCGAACAGGTTGAATTCGAGGTCCCGGACGTTGCTCTTGTAGTGACCCATCTCGTCGCTCACTCCATGCTGGTCGGGGCGGTCCCCTACTGACCGGTAACAACAGGGTATTACCTGTCAGTAACCCCGGCAAGGCCGCTCGACGCGTTGTGGTGAACGGAACGGGTGGTCCACGGTCGCCGGATCCACCCGTCCGCGCACGTGACGGGTCCCGGAGGGCGGCACGCGGGCCGCGACGACCGGGGGCGGGCGGTTCGGCGTCGCCCCGCCCGGTGGGACGTCGCCCGGTGGGACGTCGCCGGTGGTCGAGGCGACCGGTCAGGTGCGCGCCTGCGAGCCGCCCGTCAGCAGTCCCGCCTGGTAGGCCAGCGACACCGCGTGCGTCCGGTCCCGCGCCCGCAGCTTGCGCAGGATGTTCTTCACGTGCGTCCGCACCGTCTCCACCGACACGTACAGCTCGCCGGCCACCGCCTGGTTCTCCAGCCCGTCCGCGATCAGCTGGAGCACCTCGTACTCCCGCCGCGACAGGGAACGCCGCGAGCCGGCCTCCGCGGTGGGCGTGAAACCGGCCGCCAGGGGCGCCAGGGTCGGGTCCAGGTACACCCGGTCGGTGTAGGAGCGCACGATCGCCTGCACCACCTCGCCGACCTCGCCGGCCCGCGGCACCAGGCCGCGCACGCCCGCGGCCAGGGCGACCCGCACGTACTTCGCCGTCCGGTGCGGCTCGCGCACCAGCGAGACCACCGCCAGCGCCGGGTCGTTGCCGGTCAGCAGGGTCGCCAGCTGCCCCTGCGGGTCCAGCACCGAGTCGATCAGCAGCACGTCCGGCCGCAGGCGCTCGTGCAGCCGCACGGCCGAGTTCGGCTGCCCGGTGGAGCCGAGCCAGTGCAGCCCCGGTGTCCGCCGCACCACCGCCGCCAGCCCTTCCCGGAGCAGGGGGACGGGGTCGACGAGCGCCACGCCGGGCACGGGGGCGCGACGTTCACCGCCGGCCGTCGGGGGGCGCGCGTTGACACCGGTTCTCATGCCCATGCGACAACGACGCCGACCAGCCATGACGTGGTTTCCTCGAAAAACTTTCCGTAGCTCTTGGTCACGTACGTGAACAAGGATCACAAGTGTGACTCAATGACCGCTGATGACCTTCCGCGTTGCGCAACAGCCTCGTAAGACCTACGTCACACACCCATGTGGGACGCCGCGCACCGCCGCCCGTAGTTCCGCGCAGCCACCCTTGGGCCGAGCACTAGTGGAGGCCGCATGGACACCCTCGACTGGGTAGTCGTCGGTGGGTACTTCTTCGTGATGGTGGCGATCGGCTACTGGTCACGGGGGCGGGTCAAGAACATCGCCGACTTCTTCACCGCGGGCGGACGGATGCCGTGGTGGCTGTCCGGCATCTCGCACCACATGTCCGGCTACAGCGCCGTCATGTTCGTCGCGTTCGCCGCCGAGGCGTACCGGCTGGGCCTGACCGTCTACATCTGGTGGGCGCTGACGATCGGCCTGGGCGTCGGCATCGGCGCGTTCCTCTGGGCGGGCGCCTGGAACCGGCTGCGGTCCAAGCACGGCGTGAAGTCGCCGCTGGAATACCTGGCCCGCCGCTACAACGTGCCGACGCAGCAGATCATGGCGTGGTCGGGCGCGGCGCTGAAGGTGGTGGACATCGCCGCCAAGTGGGTCGCGGTGGCGCTGCTGCTCCAGGGCTTCGCGGGCGTGCCGATCTGGATCGGCATCGCCCTCACCGGCGTCGTGACCATGGTCTACTCGGTCCTCGGCGGCCTGTGGGCCGACGCGCTGACCGACTTCGGCCAGTTCGTCATCCAGGGCCTGGCGGGCATCGTCATGTTCGTCGCGGTCGCCTCGCACTTCGGCGGCATCGACTTCATGTGGACGATGTGGGACCAGCTGCCCGAGTCGCACTCCGACCCGCTGTCCGGCCAGTACACGCTGATCTTCTTCATGGCGCTGTTCCTGATCAAGACGCTGGAGTACAACGGCGGCATGTGGAACCTGGCGCAGCGCTACATGGCCGCGCCGTCCGGCGCCGCCGCCAAGCGGTCCGCGCTGCTGTCCAGCCTGCTGTGGCTGGTCTGGCCGCTGGTGCTGTTCTTCCCGATGTGGGCCGCGCCGCTGATCGTGCCGGGCATGGAGGGCAACGCCGAGCAGGCCTACGTCGAGATGGGCAAGGCCATGCTGCCCGCGGGCATGGTGGGCCTGGTGCTGGCGGGCTTCTTCTCGCACACCATGGCGATGGTGTCGTCGGACGCCAACGTGATCTCCGCGGTGATCACCCGCGACATGCTGCCGAGGCTGTGGAAGGGCGTGACGCGGCTGGGCGAGGACGCGCAGCTGAAGCTGGCGCGGATCACCACGTTCGCGTTCATCGGGCTGAGCATGACGATCGCGCTGACCGCGGACACCAAGGGCTTCGTGCTCAAGGTGGTGATCGCCCTGGTGGCGGCCACGATGGGCCCGATCGCCATCCCGCTGATGCTCGGCCTGTTGCCGTGGTTCCGCAAGGTCGGCCCGACCGCGGCGATCTCCTCGACGGTGGGCGGCCTGGCCACCTGGGCGGTGCTGTACGTGCTCCAGCAGAACAAGGTCGAGTTCGTCACCCAGTCGGTGATCGTGTCCTGGCCGCTGCTGGTGTCGCTGGTGCTGTACCTGGTGATCGGCCTGCTGATCAAGCCGGAGCCGTCGGCCGAGCGCGACGCGCTGATCGACTCGCTGCGCTCCGACGACGAGGACGAGCGGGTGCCCGCGCGCACCTGACGACCTCGGGCCCCCTCCCGTCGCGCGACCGCGCGGCGGGAGGGGTGTCCCGGCTCACGCGGGGGACGAGGGCCGCCCGGGTAGTGTGTGTACTAATGGTTAGCGCACAAAGCTTCGACGACCCGCTGGACCTGGACCGCCAGGTCTGCTTCGCCCTGGCCGTGGCCTCCCGGAACGTGATCGCGCTCTACCGGCCGCTGCTGGAGCCGATGGGGCTCACCCACCCGCAGTACCTGGTGATGCTCGCGCTGTGGGGCGAGGAGCCGCTGTCGGTCAAGGAGCTGAGCCGGAAGCTCGCCCTGGAGCCCGCGACCCTGTCGCCGCTGCTCAAGCGCCTGGAGGCGGTCGGCTACGTGACCCGCTCGCGGGACGCCGCCGACGAGCGGCAGCTGGCCGTGGCGCTGACCGGCGCCGGGGCGGAGCTGCGCGAGCGGGCGTTGGAGATCCCTCCCGCGATCGTGGACCGGCTGGGCATGTCGCTGGAGGAGCTCCAGCACCTGCACGCCGTCCTGACGCGGGTCATCGCGGCCTCGGAGCGGAGTCGATGAAACCCTCGTTCGTGATGCGCTCCTGGTACCTGCTGGGCGGCCGACTGCCGCAGCGCCACCGCGAGTGGGTGTTCCACCAGGCGACCAGGCCGTCGTGGCTGGCGTGGTTCACCGCCCGCGTGTTCCTCCAGGTCCTGCCCCTGACCGCGGTCATCGCCCTGGCGCTCGTGCTCGGCCTGGGCGCGCCGTGGCCGCTGGCGATCGCGTGCGGCTCGCTGGGCCTCGTGGTCGGCGTGTACTTCGGCGTGTCCTACGCGATCGAGAGCACCGACCACCGGATGACGAAGTACGGCTACCCGCGCGGCGCGGCCGCCGCGGTGCGCAACGAGCGGAAGAAGCGGGACCAGGAGCGGTACGAGCGCGTGTGGCGCTCGCCCGGCGCCTGACTTTGACCTAGCTTCGACGCCGTGGATGCGGTGGCGGCGGCGTTCGGCCTGGGTGGCGCGACCTCGTGGGAGCCGGTGTCGGGCGGGCGCGCGCACCTGGTGTGGCGGTTGCGCACGGAGCGCGGCGAGTGGGCGGTGAAGCGGCTCAACCGGTCGCGCGAGGACTGGTGGCTGCGCGACTACCTGGTGGCGGCCGAGGTGCAGCTGGCGGCGTGGGAACGCGGCCTGCCCATGCCCCGGCCCGTGCACCCGCTGGAGCCCGCCGCACCGCTGCTCGCCGACGTCGACGGGCACAGCTACCTGGTGCACGAGTGGTGCGAGGGCCGGCCGCCGACCGGTGACGTCACCGAGTGGGTCGGCCGCACGATGGGCGCCCTGCACGACCTGCCCGCCGGCGGGACCGCCACGTGGGACCCGCACCCGGTGGCGGAGTGGCTGACGTGGCTGGACGAGGCGCCGGGCCCGTTCACCGACGAGGTCCGCGCCTACCTGCCGGACATCGCCGAGGCCATCGGGCTGGGCGGGGACGCGACCGGCCTGACGCCGGTGAGCAGCCACCGGGACTTCAAGCCGGACAACGTGCTGGAGACCGCCGGCGGACCGCTGCTGCTCGACTGGGACGGCGCGGGACCCGAGTGGGCGGAGTGGGAGCTGACCCGCGCGGCGGTGCGCTTCAGCGGCCGGGGCGAGGACCGCGCGGCGTTCCAACGGGTGATCTCCGCGTACGAGGCGGTCACGGGCAGGCGTCCGCCGGCGTCCCCGACGTCCTTCGCGGGCCTGCTGAAGGTGTACCTGGGCGGCGCGGCGTGGATGGTGTGGCGAGCCCTGGGACACCGCCCCGTGACGGCGGCCGAGCGCGCCGCCGCCGGCCCGCACGCGCTGGAGCTGCTGGCCGACCTGCGGGCGGCGCTGGGCCGCCTGGACGAGTGGGCGGGCTGGCTGGCCAGGTCGACCTAGGCGGTCACGTCGAGCCGACCGGCCCGGTCGTGCGGCACGACCACGACCTGGTGCTCGTCCTCATAGACGACCCGACCGGGATCGGTGGACCGCACGGCCCCACAGGCGACGCCGTGCGCGGCGAGGACCTCCAGGTAGCCGTCGACGCGCTCGACCAGGTGCGCGGCGGCGTCGGCCTTGAACCAGGCCACCGCGCCGGGGTTGACCGCCGGGTCGAAGACGGTCGGGTCGACGTGCGAGGGCGTGGTGTAGGCGGCGTCGTACCAGGCGTTGTTGACACGCCGGAACCGCTCCTGCTCCTCGGTGAGCACACCGTCCCGGGCGAGCCGGTTGATCAGCCAGAACACACCGGGGAAGAAACCGTCCTCATGGCGGTCGGCGCCCTGGAAGCGCACGTAGGTCGTCACCGCGCCGATCCTGCCGCACGGGCCGGCGACGACATTGGTCCTGGTGGCTGCCCCTCCGCTGGAGGTCCACGTGGAGGTGCGGCGGTGGACGCGAACTCCCCGCCGAACACGTGGTCCGCCTTTTCGCAACGGCGACCGACCGGGACTCCGCCTGCGCGGCGGATCAGGGGCCGGCCGAGCAGGTGGTGGCGGCACTGGACGGTTGAGCGGCGGGAGGTTCGGCCTGTTTCGACCAGGGGCACCCCGTTCGGCCGATCACCGGGACCGGTCAACAGTCCTCAGAGCCCGATCACGGCGAAGGCCCGGGTCGGGTGAGGGGAATCGAACCCGCCTCTACGGCTCGGGAACCCGATCGCTCAGTGCTGCTCCGGGCCACGACCTGCGGTGGCGTTCGGTCCTGGATGACCGGGGTCGCCCGTCATCGACCGGCGCTTGTCGCACGGCAGTTGCACGGAGCCGACCGCCCGAGGGCTCGTAGTGCCGGAACGAGCCTGATCACGACCGGGGGCGGCGGGAGCCGGCCAGGTCGGCGGGGTCGAACGTGACGGTGCCACCGCCGGGGACGTCAACGGTTCCGGCAGTGCCCGCTTGGAGCGTCACGGCCTTTACGTACACGCCCTGGTCCAACCGGTAGCAGTAGATGACCGGCCCGTCCTCGCGACCGACCTCCACCCGCCAGAAGGCAGGCACCCCGGCCGCGGCGAACGCGGCGGGCTTCTCCAACCGGTCGCGGCGAGCGGTGGACGGGCTGACCACCTCGACCGCGAGCGCGACCAGCTCGACCTCGACGGCGGTGGTCTCCACCAGTTCCGTGCACACCACCACGTCGGGGATGTAGCCCAGCCCGGGGGCCACGCGCACACCGACCGCCGTCACGGCTTCCATGCCGCCGTCGGCGACGGCGTCGTCCAGGAGCCGACAGAGCCGGTCCGCGACGCGTTGGTGCGCGACAGCCGGGGCGGCGCTCACCACGAACCGCCCGTCGACCAGTTCGACGCGGTGGCCCTCCGCAGGCTCAAGGCGCTCCCAATCTGCCAACGTGTAGCCGTCCAAGCGGCGTGCACTGGTCATGGTGTGGCCTCCGAGGCGCTGCTGCCGGTGAGCCCGTCCCGCGCACAGGAGGAAGATCCGTCGACCTGGGCAACGAGCCTACCGAGTGCCTTCCCGTGCACCCTGAGGTGCTCGCGTCCCGGGTCAGGTGCGGATCACCCCCGCTCGCGCGGGGTGGACCTCAGACAACGATACGGCAGAGGAGGAGGCTCCCCCACGTGTACGGGGAAGCGGGTGACACCTGATCACGGCGAAGGCCCGGGTCAGGTGACCCGGGCCTTCGCCGTTCCGAGCGGGTGACGGGAATCGAACCCGCCTCTACAGCTTGGGAACCCGATCTGCCTGTCCTGGCAGGTGCAGTGACCAGCGGCAGGAATCTGGCATAGGTGCCCGTCGCTGACCTGTGTCGACCATGGCTTATCGCACGCTAGTTGCACGGCGGCCCGTCCTGTGAAGATCCTTGCGCAGGATCTGCCAGTCGATCCGGCATGACTCTCTGACCTGCATGTTCGTAAGAGGTTCGCGCATTTCGCGTCAGCGCGTTCCGTGCATGTTCCGCCGTTCGAGTCTCTGGGCGTGGCTTGTCCGGTAACCGGGTGTTGGGCGGGCACGATGTATCCGGGTACTCGGTGCGAGGGGTGGTGTCCGGTGACGGACGGGTGGGACTTCTTCGTCTCTTACACGCAGGACGATCGGCCGTGGGCCGAGTGGGTCGCGTGGGAGTTGGAGGAGGCCGGCCACCGGGTGCTGATCCAGGCGTGGGACATCGTGCCGGGCAGCAACTGGGTCGCTTCGATGCAGGAGGGTGTACAGAAGGCGGAGCGCACGATCGCGGTGCTGTCGGCGGCTTACGCGTCGTCGGCCTACGGGGCGGCGGAGTGGCAGGCCGCGTGGCGCGATGCCCCGTTGGGTGAGAACCGCAAGCTGCTGGTGCTGCGGGTGGAGGACTGCGACCGGCCGGGTCTGCTGGGGTCGGTGGTGTCGGAAGACCTGTTCGGCCTGTCGCCGGATGATGCCCGTGATCGGCTGTTGCGGGTGGTGAAGGGCGCGGTGGAGGGTCGTTTGAAGCCAGCTTCGGCTCCGCGGTTCCCGGGGCGGCGGCGGGGGGTGGTGCGGGAGCCGCGGTTCCCGGGTTCCTTACCCGGGGTGTGGAACGTGCCTGCGCGCAATCCGAACTTCACCGGGCGTGCGGGGTCGTTGGAGCGGTTGCGGGAGGCGATGCGGTCGTCGGGGACGGTGGCGGTGCACTCGCTGCGGGGCTTGGGCGGGGTGGGCAAGTCGCAGTTGGCCATCAAGTACGTGCACCGGTTCGCCGGTGACTTCGACGTGGTGTGGTGAATTCCGGCCGAACAACCCTCCCCGATCCCCGACCACCTGGCAGATCTGGGTGCGGCGCTCGACCTGGACGGGGACGGCGATCCCGCGGCGAGGGTCCTGTCGGAGCTGCGGGGGCGTCGGCGGTGGTTGGTGGTCTTCGACAATGCCGAGGACGTCGATACCCTGCGGCCCTACCTGCCGTAGGGGGACGGGCGGGTGTTGGTGACGACCCGGCGCCACGGGTTCCGAGCGCTGGGCGAGGTGCTGGACGTGGACGTGCTCGACCGGGCGGAGAGCGTGGCGCTGCTGCGGCGTCGTGTGCCCTCGATGACCGACGACGAGGCCGACCGGCTGACCGAGCGGCTTGGGGACCTGCCTCTGGCGCTGGAACAGGCCTCGGCCTACCTGGAGGCCACCGAACTCCCCGCCACCACATACCTGGACCTGCTGCGCACCCGCACCGCCGAGATGATCGGCCGGGGCCGGGTCGCCGGCCGCAACGACACCCTGGCGACCCTGTGGGACCTCTCGCTGACCGCCCTGGCCAAGCAGAACCCCGCGGCGGTGCACCTGCTGGACCTGCTGGCCTGGATGGCCCCCGAACCCGTCCCCCTGGACCTGTTCACCACCCACCCTGACCTCCTGCCGGAACCATTGGCCCAGGCTGTGGCGGACCCGGTCGGCTTCGCCGAGACGGTCGGGGCACTGGCCGAATGGTTCCTGGCCCGGCGCACCGGCGACGAAATCACCATCGCCCACCGACTGATCCAACAGTCACTGCGCGCCCGCACCACGGCAGTATCGACACCGGACCACACGTCTCCGGCCTCGACGGTCCAGGAACTGCTCGCGGCAGACCTACCTGGCGACATCACGACCGCTCCGGGGAACTGGCCGCGGTGGCGGGCTCTGCTGCCCCATGTCCTGACCGTGTACGAGGACATCACCACAAACCCGTCCACCACCACGAATTACAGTGCGTGGCTGCTCGACAGCGCAGCCACCTACCTCCAAACCCACGGCCGCCCTGGCGACGCTCAACCCCTGTTCGAGCGGGCGCTGACTATCGACGAGGCCACCTATGGCCCCGACCACCCCACCGTCGCCACCCGCCTAGATAATCTTGCCACGGTGCCACAAGAACTCGGGCATGACGATCAGGCGGAACCACTCATCGAACGCGCGAATCGCATTCGACCTCCCGCATAGTCAGAACATCGACTGGCACGCTTACCTACACGTCGGCAAGCCTGTGGACTGATCGACGCCGCCAAGGCGGTGAGCTGCCCGCAGGCGTGTCAGCCGAACGTTAAAGCCGCCCGATCAAGCCAATTACTCGGCGATCGTCCCGGCCTGCTACCTCGGGATTAGAGCGAGAAACCTGTCATCGTTCGCCATAATTGGTCAACACTGGCATTCACCTGCACTGATGCGTAGCGCTGATTGAGCGTTGCTGGGTATGTATCACGATCATCTGCCGTCGTTTCACTGGGATAAGATATGGAGATGATCTCCGCGCCTGCCATTAGGTAAGCCGTGACCGGTCGATGTCACCAAGTGTCAAGCTGTCCACAGTCAGTGCAACCGAGCGTCCGACCGTCGCGCCAACAGAATACTCGCTCCTGCTCTTATGTAATCAGATCCACTCTACGAGATCCGATCAGGCAGCTCTCATGCGCTTGGCTAAGAAAGTGCGCTATTTCCTGACCGGGCCCGCTCTCACCGAGTTGGCCCTGTCTGTGCGAAGGGCTGAACAGTAGACTACTCCTCCGACTGACAGCAAAGCGTCACCTTGCACTAATAGAGTGCAATATCGAGAGCATAGAGCATCGAGGGAGGCCAGTTCGATGTCCGCCAGCGTAGCTTTTATAGGCTTTGCCGGAGTAGTCATTGGCGCATTTATCGGAGCTCTCGGTGCGGTCGCCGGTCCGCTGCTGATGCACCGACGAGAGACACAGCAGCAATACGAGGAAAAGTTTGACGAACGTACCACTCGTACGATAGCCATCCGTGCCACGACCAGGATTTGGCAACACATTCTAGAAGATGCCGTGCAAGACCTACGCGCAGGAAAGACGGTTTGCGAGGAAGAATTCACGGAGATATGCAGGCAGGCGCGCATGAATGTCAACCATGCGCTTGACGAGTGCATGCGCGATGGAATCTGGTACATGCATGCACACACGATGAGGCGGATGAGGCGAAGCGAATGGCCTCCGGGAGGCGGCGGCGGCGTCAATCTAACCGAATTGTTAACAAGTTTAATTGAGGCTACATTCTCAATTGAGCTAGCTGCGACTCAGTCCAAGCATCACCGATTGACCGAAGTGGATATTCGAGACATTGAAATCCAGGTGGAGCGGGTAGATGAAGCTCGCAGGGAGACTGCTCGTCAAATGATGAACGATATTATCCGTGAGATGAAAGGTGAAAAAAGAGGGCGAAAGTCACTAAAGCGTCGCGCTTAGATTTAGTGTTCCACTTGGTCAGATCGCGCATCATTGCAAATGAGGGCTTCGTGTCATCCCGCCGACCTGGCTCGTCCCAACCATGCGTGTCAAGGGGGCGCCTTCCACCAGGTCGCACTGATGGCTGGGACAGCCCCCTTGACGCGTATGGTTGCCTTCGGGGAGGTCGGCGGGATGACACGAAACCCGACCCACGCTGGTACCCGGACCGGCGGTGTCGTCCCGGTCATCCTGCTGGCCTGCCGCGCGGCGAGCGCTTCTTTAACCCTTTGCGGTCGCCTGCGGGGGTTGCTGGCCGTTCCTCGTCGACGTCGGGACCGGCGCCCTTCCTCGCGTGGCACGCCCGCGGGCCGCCAGGCCCGCTTGGGCGTGCCAGACCAGCAGGGGTGTCGGTCCTTCGGCATCGGCCTGGCACCAACGGCCAGCGGCCCCCGGAGGGGCCGCCTTGAATGAAGAAAAGAAACTCTGAACACCGAGGTCAGGCCGTGTGTGCTGCGGGGCCGATGCGGTAGGTATGAGTCATGGTGGCCGCGGTGGTGTTCGACGCCGGTGAGACGCTGCTGGACGACTCCCGCGAGTGGGGTGCATGGGCCGACTGGATCGGAGTGCCCCGGCACACCTTCTCCCCGGTGTTGGGTGCGGTCACGGCGGCAGAGCAGGACAACGCCGAGACGTTCCAGTACTTCCGGCCTGGCTTCGACGTTGCCCGTGAGCGGCGGTTGCGGGAGGAGGCCGGGGTGGGTGAGCGCATTGACGAGGGCGACTTATACCCGGATGTGCGGACCGGGCTGGCGCGGCTTCGTGAGTTGGGGCTGTGGGTCGGTGTCGCGGGCAACCAGACTGTTCGCGCCGCCGAGCTGCTGCGTGGGTTGAAGCTCCCGGTGGACGGGTTGGCGACGTCGGGTGAGTGGGAGGTGGCCAAGCCTGAGCCGGGCTTCTTCGAACGGGTCGTGGCCATGACCCCTGCGACGAACGCCGCTGACGTGCTTTACGTCGGTGACCATCGGGACAATGACGTCGTGGCGGCGAAGGCTGCCGGGCTGCGCACAGTGTTGATCCGGCGTGGGCCGTGGGGCTACCTGTGGACTGACGATCCGTTGGTGCGGCGTGATGCCGATGGGGTGATCGACTCCCTGCACGACCTGCCTGGGTTGCTGAACGTGCGCTGATACCTGGAGTGCGAGGCTGTGGTCATCGCGTTGACGTACGTTTAGTGGTGGTGTCGATACCTCATCGGTCATTGGCGTGAAACCGATTCTCTGCGCGGGTGAGCCTGGTCAGGCAAGCCTAGATGTACACGGAGGTGAGGCCGATGGGGTTGTACATGCTTCTCCAGCCGGAGGAGGACGCGGAGGCGGTGGTGGTCGAGCACGCGCAGGGGCATCCGTCCTTGGTGGTCTCGTCCGGTGACGCACGGTTGACGGTGCAGATCGCCGGTCATGAGGACGGCGCGCGGCTGGCGATCGACTTCGCGCGGCAGCTGGCCACGGAGGCGACGGCGTTCGCGGATCGGTGTGAGGCGTTGACCAGGCTCGCGCCGGTGGACTTCGAGGCGTTGACGGGGATCGTCGGCACCACGCCGGACGAGGTGGCCGAGGCGGTGAACCGATGAACGATGTCGACTTCGAGGGCTTGCCGCCGGTGTGTGATGAGGCGCTGTTCCGGGCGGTGGGTGACTTCCTGGCCGAGCAGGGTGCTCCTCGGTTGTTCGCGGTGGTGCAGGAACACGGCGAGCGCGTCAACGGCCGGGTCGTCGCCTACGGCATGGCGTTCGAGGACCGGGTGATGATGTCGGCCAACGGCGAGAAGTTCCTGTTCACCCTGGCCAGCATCGAAAACGCGGTGCGCTTCTACCACCACGAAGACCACGGCCTCCGCGCCCGCGTGGTCTGGCTGAACATGCTCGACCATGCCCAGGAGGAGAGCGAGCGAACCCACACGCTCGAAGCGGTGCAAATCGCGGCATAACGGACCGGGTGAGCCGAACGGTCAGAATCCCGACGTGAGGCTTGGCAGCAGGCGAAATGACTTTCGTCTGCTGCCGAGTTACCATTGGAGGCTCATCAAGGCGCTTGAAGGCGAACCCATCCGGTGCCCTCCTGCCCTTGCTAGCCCTGTTCGGCAAATCCGGACATCGCCGGGAGCAGGGCGCCGGAGAGGTCGAGGAACTCGCGCACCACCGGTGAGTTGTGGTGGTCACGCAGACGGGTCCGCAGGTCTGTGACCGCCTCGGTCGACCGCGTCGACTTGACGCCGGCGGCGAGCTTGGCCGCGACCACACCCGCGGCTGCTGCGGCTTCGAGGTCGTGGTTGTCCAGTGCAGAGCGGGACAGGGCGGCTTGGGCCAGGGATCCGCGGCGAGCCCGGTTCTGGCGTTCGGATTCCGCGATCGAGAGCCGGGCGAAGTGGGCTGCCTCGTCGGGGCGGTGGAGGTCGCGGAAGGTGTGGGCGTACTCGCCGTTGAGGTAGGCGGCGTCGATGAAGCGGGCCCACTCCGGTTCGGTGTCCCGGTCGACGTCCGCGAAGGCGGTTTCGGAGAGGTGGACGCTGCGGGTCGCTGCCGCACCGTCGCCCATGGCGGCCTCGGCGCGGGCCTGGAGGGCGTAGAGGTCGGCCAGGCAGGCGTCGGAGTGACCTCGGGTCGGTCCGGCCCGACCTGCCTTGGCGAGTTGCGCGGCGTGGTCGGGGTGGCCGGTGAGGGTGGCCTGGTCGGAGAGGCCCGCCAGGACGTGGGCGCCGAGGTCGGGGCTGCCGGCGGCTTCGGCCAGGCGCAGGGCCTGGATCAGGTAGCGCTGGGCCACGGTGTGTTCGCCGTTGTCGAAGGCCATCCAGCCGAGCAGGTAGAGCTGTTCGGCGGCGGCCTCGTACAGGGCACGGCCGGTCTCGCTCGTCGGGTCGTTGGACTTCAGCAGCGGCACGACGTGGGAGGTCAGGTAGGCCGAGAGCTGTTGACGTGCGTGTCCGCCGCCGCGCATGACGTCCAGTTCCTGGAACGCGCCGAAGGTCCGGCGGATCGCCTCGACCTGCTCACCGCCGACCTTGCCCTTGGCGGCACCGGCTTCGTCGAGGGTGGCCAGCAGCCAGTCGCGGCTCGGTGCGACGGATGCTGCGACGCTGAACAGTGCGCCCGCGAGGAGGGTTCTGCGCTGCATGTCGTGCCTCCCGAGTTCGGCAACCGCCTCCACCGTAGCCATGAGGGACGCCGAGCAGGCAAGGCCGAGGGAGGGTGGTTCTTCTTGTGCCCCTTGGGGTTCCTGGTTGTGGAGATCGAGACCGCTCGCGGTGAACCAGCGCAGGTGGCGGGGCACGTGCAGGGCGTCGCACCACCGTTCGAGGCGTTCCAGGTCCGTCACCGGCCGACGGGAGCGCTCGATCTCGCTGACATGCCCTTGGG
This sequence comes from Saccharothrix xinjiangensis, assembly GCF_039527585.1. Lineage (NCBI taxonomy): Bacteria > Bacillati > Actinomycetota > Actinomycetes > Pseudonocardiales > Pseudonocardiaceae > Saccharothrix > Saccharothrix xinjiangensis. Next base: position 1,006,940 of record NZ_BAAAKE010000001.1, read on the forward strand.
AGAGGTGCAACCACGTCGCGAGGGTTTCCTGGGTGACGGCAGGAGCCATTGCCCGGCGGTACGCGCGCAACACCTGACCGATGTTGCGTGAATGCAACGCATCACGCAGGACCGGCTGTTCCCAGAAATCTGACGACAACACCGGTGCGCGGAGCTTCAGGGCTCTCGAACATCGGGAACACCGCACGTCACGGTTGTCGCCGGCCAGTCTGGTGTCGCACGTGCGGCAGTGTCGATCAGTGTTGTTCATGCGCAACAACTCCCTGCATAAAATTCTGCCCGCAGGGGAGTGTAAAACGTTTTTTGATGCTCTGGCCGAGATTGTCTGCTGTGCCGGTATGAATCGACCCGTTGGTGCGGTGCTTGCACCGTGCAAGGTTGCTCGACCCGGGCAGGGGACGAGGAGCCCAGGGCACGCACCCTGCCGGCCCCTTGCACGCCGTTCGCACGATGAGCCCGAAGCCCGAACACGACGAAGGCCCAGGCTGGCCAGCGAACCGGCTCTCACCTGGGCCTTCGTCGTAGAAGAGCGGGTGACGGGAATCGAACCCGCCTCTACAGCTTGGGAACCCGATCTTGTTGTCCTGGTGGAGACGGCGACCTGCCTGGGAGCCGGATCATCGGCAGCCGTAGTTGCCCCTTGTCGACCACTGCCTGTCGCACGTGGATCGCACGGAGCATCGTGTCCACACGTGGGCGGCAGGACCCGTTCACCGGCTGGCTCGATGGGCCCGGGTCAGAGGCGCTGTCGCCACCGGGCCTGCAGCACGGGAGTGTGCACTTCCTCGGCGAAGTCGGGAACGACCTTGGCCAAGCGGTCCAGGAACTCCTCAGGCGTGACTTCCGGCTTGTTGTACGCGCTGATCTGGTCGTTGATGCACTCAACCGTGCGATCGGGGTATAGGTCGAACTGATCGAGCAGGAAGTCGTCCGGGTGCACGGCGTTCAGGCCGTACGGTGCCAACGCCCCGACGGGGAAGTCGTCGGTGTTGGCGGTCACGATCACAGCTGCGCCACCGTACGCTGCGGCGGCGAGCACGTGCCGATCCTTCGGATCGTTGGTCATCACCTGCGTCAGTGACTCATAACCGGTCACCAGCGCATCGGGGAACACCCGGCGGATGGTGTCGACGAACCTCTGGGCGCTCTCCGGGGTGCGGTGCCCCACGCGAGGGAGGTTGCGCTCGACTTCGTCGAGCACCTCGTCGGACCAGAGTGGACGGTATGTGTTCGCCTCCGCCAGCCTCAGCAACAGGTCTGCCAAGCGGTACGGGATGAGCACGCAGGCATCGAGGAATGCGGGGAAGGGCACTAGCGGGTCCGGGGGAACTGATCCACGGCGTCGTAAGAGCCGTCTTTGACGGCTTCACGCGCTAGCTCGTCCAGGGCGGTGCGGCGGCGGACGCGAGCGCGTTCCTGATAGTCCAGCAGATCGGTCAACCGAACCCGCCGGTGACGCCCGCGCATCTCGAACGGGATTTCGCCACCTTCCAGGAGCCGCACCAGCGTGGGACGCGAGATGTTGAGCATGTCCGCAGCCTGCTGTGTGGTCAGCTGCGTCGTCTGCGGCGCGATCGTGATCGCGAGCCCGTTCGACAGGGCCTCGACCACGTCACGCAGCGCGGCGAACACCTCGCCTGGCAGTTTGATCTCCGTGCCGTCCGGGCTGACGAGCTTGGTGTGGCCGTGCAGGGCCTCCGCCGCGTGCGCCAAGTCGTCATGGCTGTCAACAGGGGGGAACAGGGTGTGCCGCTGCAGTGCTGCAGTCATCGTCGTTCCTTCCGGTTCTTCGACTGGCCACAGTCTATCCGAAAAAAACGAAAGCGTCTCGGGGTGTGCCGCCGAGCGATGGGTATGCGGGCGGCTGGCGCGGGACTCGCGCCCGAACACGACGAAGGCCCAGGTCAGGTGACCCGGGCCTTCGCCGTACCGAGCGGGTGACGGGAATCGAACCCGCCTCTACAGCTTGGGAAGCTGTCGTTCTACCAATGAACTACACCCGCGTGCCGTGCAGCCCGATCATACACAGACCCCTCCACCGCCCGGCAACGCGCCACCGCCGACCACCCGCCTGCCACCCCGCCGCCGGTCCCCACCTAGGCTGGGGCCCGTGTTGTTGAGCGACCGCGATCTGCGCAAGGAAGTCGACTCCGGCCGCTTGGTCATGGAGCCCTTCGACGACGTCATGGTGCAGCCCTCCAGCATCGACGTGCGCCTGGACCGCTTCTTCCGCGTGTTCAACAACACCCGCTACACCCACATCGACCCCGCGATCCAGCAGGACGACCTGACCACGCTCGTCGAGACCGTCGACGACGAGCCGTTCGTGCTGCACCCCGGCGAGTTCGTGCTCGGCTCCACGTTCGAGCTGGTCACCCTGCCCGACGACCTGGCGGGACGGTTGGAGGGCAAGTCCTCGCTGGGGCGCCTCGGCCTGCTCACCCACTCCACGGCCGGCTTCATCGACCCCGGCTTCTCCGGCCACATCACGCTGGAGCTGTCGAACGTCGCCAACCTGCCGATCACCCTGCACCCGGGCATGAAGATCGGCCAGCTGTGCCTGTTCCGGCTCAGCAGTTCGGCCGAGTTCCCCTACGGCTCGCAGCAGGCGGGTTCCCGCTACCAGGGCCAGCGCGGTCCCACCCCGTCACGCGCGTACCTCAACTTCCACCGCACGGACACCAAGCGCTAGAGCCGCACGTCGCCGTACCGGGCCAGCACGCGCGCCCGCAGCTCCTGGTCGGTTCGCGGCACCGGCTCCAGGAACACCTCGTCCAGCTCGGCGTGCGCCGCCCGCAGCGCGGTGTCGATCCGCACGCACGCCCGCTCCAGCTCGGCCGCGCTCAGGGAGTCGTCGAAGTCCAGTCGCGCGCACAGCAGCACGCGATCCGTGCCCACCGCCATGGTGAGCAGGTCGACCACCTGCTCCACCTCGGGCTCGTCGCGCAGCTCCGCCCACACCGCCCGCACCAGGTGGGGGTCCGCCTGCCGCCCGATCAGCAGCCCCCGGTTGGTCGACGCCAGCGTGAACGCGACGACCGCGAGCAGCACGCCGATCAGCAGCGACGCCAGCCCGTCCCACAGCGACGACCCGGTCAGGTGGTGCAGCCCGAGCCCGCCGAACGCCACCAGCAGCCCGACCAGCGCCGCCGAGTCCTCCAGCAGCACCGTCTTCACGGTCGGGTCGTCCGACACGCGCAGGAACTCCAGGAACGACCGCTCCTCGGCCCGCGCCCCCCGCCGCACCTGCCGCACGGCCTGCGCCCACGACACCGACTCCAGCGCGAACGCGATCGCCAGCACGACGTAGCCCACCACCGGGCTGCCCTGCTCCTCCGGCGCGCCGAACACGGTCCGGAACCCCTCGTAGAACGCGAACACCGCGCCCGACACGAAGATCGACACGGCGGCGAGCAGCGACCAGAAGTACCGCTCCTTGCCGTACCCGAACGGGTGCCTGCGGTCGGCGGGGCGGCCCGACCGGCGCAGCGCGGTCAGCAGCAGGGCCTCGGTGAAGGTGTCGGCGACCGAGTGCGCGGCCTCCGACATCATCGCGGCCGACCCGGTGATCACCCCCGCGATCGCCTTCATGATCGCGATGGCCAGGTTCACCGCGAGGGCGAGCAGCACGGTGAGCGTGCTCTCCCCGCCGCCGCTCTTCTCGGAAGGCATGGTGACGACGTTAAGCCGGGCGGCGGGGATCCGCGCGGTGTGACGCAGGTCTCGAAACGATCATGCCTCACCTCGCGACGACGAGGTGTCGAATTCGATCTTCTGGGGGATGTCCGGGTGCGGAACGTGAGCAGGGTGGCCGCGGCGTGCGCGGCCTTCGCGGCGGTGGCGGCCGGCACGGCGCCGGCGGCGGCGCAGGACGACGACACCGGCGACACCGTCGTCATCGAGGGCCGGGTGTGGTTCGACCGGAACGCCAACGGGAAGCGGGACGAGGGTGAGCCGCCGCTGGCCAACGGCCGCGCGATCCGCGTCTCCGACGTCGCCACCAGGCTGGACATCGGCGTGTTCGGCACGGACGCCGAGGGCCGCTACCGGGCCGTGGTGCCCGACGTGCCGGTCATGGTCTACAACCACAACGCCGACGTCTTCGAGCCGACCACGAGGTACCCGTCGCAGCCGGTCGTCGGCGGCGGCACGTTCGACTTCGGCCTGCGCGGCGCGGACGTGCCGGTGCTGTGCTGGGTCGAGGACGACGACCCCACGGACTCGGCCGGGACCACGCCGCCCGGCGGCTGCCCGGTGCGCATCGCCGGCGGCCCCTTCGAGGTGGACCTGGCGGTCGGGCGGCAGCCCGTGAACGGCACCTACTTCTTCCACGACCTGCCGGCGGGCAGGTACACGATCACCGCGGGCACCCTGTTCGAGCACGGCTTGGCGCTGGTGCGGCCGACCCACGAGAACGACGTCGACTGGGCGACCTACACCCGGGAGATCGAGATCGACCACTCCCTGTCCGGCCCGTGGGTGGAGGTCGCCTACGACGAGGCCCGCGGCGACATGTCCTACGCGCTGCGCCTGGAGCCGGGCCGGGACCGCTACGAGGTCGGCGACGAGTTCGAGGCCGTCGTCTCGGTGACCAACGAGGGCACCGTGCCGGAGCGGGCGACGTTCGTGATCGGCGAGCCCCACGACAAGGTGGAAACGCTGTCGGTCAGCGCCAACGCCACCACCGACGCGCCCGGCGGCAACGCGTACGTGCTGAAGGACCGCCTGCTGCCCGGCGCGACCGCCGAGGTGCGGGTCAAGGCGCGGATCACCGCGCCGTTCAGCAGGGTCGACGTCAGCGGCCGCGCCGTGAACGAGTTGCGGGACGCGGACTTCGGCAACAACGTCGTGGGCGTCCAGGTGCTGGTCGGCGGCGGCACGTCCACCACGTCCACCACCCCGACCACGTCGACCACCACGACCGCGCCCACCACCACCGGTTCGCCCGCGGTTCCCGTGGCGGGTGACGGCGGGGACCTGGCGGACACGGGCGCGGCCCCGTTCCCGCTGTTCGCGCTCGGCGGCCTGCTGCTCGGCGGCGGCGCGTTGGCCCTGGTGGCGGCACGCAGGCGTCGTCGCGCCTGACCCGTTCGGCGGATCGCCACCGCTAGCCTGCTGCGGCATGGGCATTCTCGTGCACGTGCTGCTGACGGCGGTGGCGGTCTGGGTCGCCACGCTCATCCCCGGCATCGACCTGGACCAGGGCGCCTCGGCGCCCGCGAAGATCGGCACGCTGATCGGTGTCGCGCTGCTGTTCGGCCTGGTCAACGCGGTGGTCAAGCCGCTGGTGAAGTTCTTCGGCTGCCTGTTCTACCTGGTCACGCTCGGCCTGATCGGCCTGGTGGTGAACGCCCTGCTGTTCTGGCTCACCGGCCGGCTGGCGGGCGAGCTGGGCCTGCCGTTCGAGGTGAGCGGCTTCTGGTCCGCGTTCTTCGGGGCGATCATCGTGGCGCTGGCGAGCTGGGTGCTGAACCTGGCCTACGACCGCGCCACCGACCGCGACTGAACCGACCGCGACCGGCACGGGCACGACCGACGCGACGAAGCCCCCTCGGCAGACCCGAGGGGGCTTCGTCGCGCACGCGTCAGTTCGACGAGGAGGCCGTCTTGTCCTCGTCGGGCAGCGGGGTGCCGGTGGGCGTCGCGTCCGTCGGCACGTCCTGCGCCTCCCGCTCCTGCCCGCGGCGCACCGCGGTCAGCAGCAGCTGGGACACGTCCACGACCTCGACGTGGCCGCCCGCCACGCCCTCGTTCTGCCGGGCCGTGACGCCGTCGGTGAGCATCACGCGGCAGAACGGGCAGCCGGTGGCGATCTTCGACGGCGCGGTGCCCAGCGCCTCGTCCACGCGGTCGACGTTGATGCGCTTGCCGATCCGCTCCTCCATCCACATGCGGGCGCCGCCCGCGCCGCAGCACATGGACCGGTCGCCGTGGCGGGGCATCTCGCGCAGCGTCGCGCCCGACGCGCCGACCAGCTCGCGCGGCGCCTCGTAGACCTTGTTGTGCCGGCCCAGGTAGCACGGGTCGTGGTAGGTGACGTCCTCGGCGACCTCGGCCACCGGCACCAGCCGCCGCTCGCGCACCAGGCGGTTGAGCAGCTGCGTGTGGTGCACGACCTCGTACTGGCCGCCGACCTGCGGGTACTCGTTGGCGAGGGTGTTGAAGCAGTGCGCGCACGTCACGACGATCTTGCGCTGCCCCGCCTCGCGCCCGTCGAACACGGTGTTGAGCACCTCGACGTTCTGCTGCGCCAGCATCTGGAACAGGAACTCGTTGCCCGCGCGCCGCGCCGGGTCGCCGGTGCAGGTCTCCTCCGGCCCGAGCACCGAGTACTTGACGCCCGCGGTGTGCAGCAGCTCGGCCACGGCCCGCGTGGTCTTCTTCGCCCGGTCCTCGAACGCGCCCGCGCAGCCGACCCAGAACAGGTACTCGGTGTCGCCCAGCTCGCCGTCGAACACCGGCACCTCGAAGTCGAGGCCCTCGGTCCAGGCCAGGCGGTCCCGGGAGTTCTGGCCCCACGGGTTGCCCTTGTTCTCCAGGTTCTTGAACATGCCGCCCAGCTCGGACGGGAAGTTCGACTCGATCAGCACCTGGTAGCGGCGCATGTCGACGATGTGGTCGACGTGCTCGATGTCCACCGGGCACTGCTCGACGCACGCGCCGCAGGTGGTGCAGGACCACAGCACCTCGGGGTCGATGACGCCCAGCTCGTCCGGTCCGCCGACCAGGGGCCGCTCGGACTCGGCCATGGCCAGCACGTCGATGGTCTCCAGGCGCTTCTTGTAGTCCTCGTACTTGTCCTCGACCAGGCCGACCTCGTCGCCCGCCATGTCGCGGCTGCCGCCGGCCAGCAGGTACGGGGCCTTGGCGAACGCGTGGTCGCGCAGCTGGGTGATCACCAGCTTGGGCGACAGCGGCTTGCCGGTGTTCCACGCGGGGCACTGGGACTGGCAGCGGCCGCACTCGGTGCAGGTGCTGAAGTCCAGCCAGCCCTTCCAGGTGAAGTCCTCGACCTTGCCGACGCCGAAGGTGTCCTCGTCGGGGTCGGCCTCCTCCAGGTCGAGGACCTCGCCGCCGCTCATCATGGGCCTGAGCGCGCCGAGCGCGACGCCGCCGTCGTCCTCGCGCTTGAAGTAGATGTTGAAGAACGCGCTGAACCGGTGCCAGGCGATGCCCATGGTGAGGTTCTTGCCGACCACGATCAGCCACACCATCGCCGACAGCAGCTTGATCGCCGCCATGATCGACACCCAGTTCGGGCTGCTCGGCAGGATCGCCGACAGCGGACCGGTGACGAAGGACGACCACAGCGGCGGGTCCTCCAGGCCCGAGGCCTGCTTGAACGCCTTCACGCCCAGGATGCCCAGGCCCTCGACGATGACCACGGCCTCGACGAAGTAGGCGGACTTGAAGCTGGAGCCGGCGAAGCGGGACAGCCGGTCGGCTCGGCGCGGGTGGTTGAGCTGGCGGATGACCGCGAGCGCGACGCCGCCCGCGACGGTGCCGAGGCCGAGCAGCTCGATCAGCAGCGACCACGCGGGCCAGGTGCCGATGACCGGCCAGTGGAAGCCGGGGCTGAAGACCTCGCCGTAGGCCTCGAACAGCACCGCGGAGCCGATGAGGAAGCCCCACATCACCATCCAGTGCCAGGGGCCGACCTTCCGGAACTTCATCATCCGGGTGTGCGCGACGAACTCGACGAGCAGGGTTTTGAGGCGCGGCCAGAACGGCCCGGTGCGCGTCGGGTCCGGCTGGCCGAGCCGGATGATCCTGGTCAACCGCAGGACACCGGCGACGAACAGACCCCAGGCGTACACGCTGACGGCGACGCCGATGGCGCCGAGGGTGAGCTGGAGGGCTCCCATTGTGGTGGCGGCCTTTCTCGTCCGTCTCTCTTGGCTCGGCAGCCTACGCCCGCTTACTGATCAGTAACCACCTGAGCGTGGTGGATCGCATACCCCCGGGTAGATTGGTGGAACAGGTGTTCAACCTCTCGGGGGTGCGTGCTCGTGGCCGTCTACCTGGTCCTGGCCGTGGCGATCGTCGCCGAGGTGGTCGCCACGGTGTCGTTGAAGCTGTCCGAGGGGTTCAGCAAGCTGATTCCCTCGATCGTGGTGGTCATCGGGTACCTGGTGGCGTTCGGCGCCCTGAGCAGGGTGCTCCAGCTGGGGATGCCCATCGGCGTGGCCTACGCGATCTGGTGCGCGTTCGGCGTGGCGATGGTGGCGGGCGTGGGCGTGGTGGTGTTCAAGGAGCCCCTGAACGCGACGATGGTCGTGGGCCTGCTGCTGGTGATCGCCGGCGTGGTCGCCATCGAGCTGGGCAGCAGCGCCGGTGACGCCTGACCCGACCTCAACCGCTTCTCCCGCGTCTCGTGCCTCTCCTGCTTCTCGTGCCTCTCGTCCGGACGGCCGTCGCCTGCGCGGCGAGCAGCGGCGGCGGGCGATCCTGGAGGCCACCCTGCGGGTCGTGGCGCGGGACGGCGTGGCCGGGGTGAGCCACCGGTCGGTGGCGCGCGAGGCGGGCGTGCCGCCGTCGTCGGCCACCTACTACTACGCGACGCTGGACGACCTGCTGGTCGCCACGCTCACCTGGTCGGCCGACGAGATGGCGGCGAACTTCCGCGACGTGGGCCTCCGGCCCGCGGCGGTGGCGGGGTTCGTCGCGGACGCGGTGGGCGCGCACCGGGAGCGGACGCTGGCGGAGTACGAGCTGTACCTGCTCGCCGCGCGCCGGCCCGAGCTGAGGCCGGCGGCGCGCCGGTGGTCCGAGGTGCTGTCCGAGGTGCTGTCCGAGTCGCCGGGGGAACCGGTCGGGCCGCGGGACCCGGTGGCGCTGCGGGCGGTGCTCGCGGGCCTCGACGGGCTGCTGATCCAGGGGTTGATCGCGGATTTCCCCCCAATGGCGGATGATCTCGAACCTGTCGTGTCCCTTCTGATGCACGGCCGATGACCTTCGCGCGGGACACTGGTGGCATGGGGTTCGCCAGTCGGGAGTCGTGGCAGGTGTCGCACGGGACGAGCCAGGCGGTCAACACCGCCCTGTTCCTCCGCGACACCCTCGCCCTCTCGGTCGACACCGTCCCGGAGCTGCCCGGCCTCGACCCCTCGGTGCCGGTGGTGGTGCCCCCGGGCGTCGACCGCGCCGCGGCGGCCGAGGAGTGGCTGGGCTGGTGGGCCGACGTGCTCGACCACGCCCGCGCCGAGCTGCCGTCGACCACGCCGGACGACCCGTCGGGCCCGTCGCTGCGGGTCCGCCCGGCGCTGCGCGGCGCGGTCCTGGCCCTGGGGAAGGCGGCGGACGACTACGACCACCGCAACGCGCCCTCCCGCAACGCCCTGCCGATCGGCGAGGTGGTGCGGGGCGTCGAGCACCGCCTGGGCCGCTACGTGCGCCCGTTCCGTCTGGTGATCACCGAGGTGCCGGTGCAGGGCCTGGTCTGGGAGCGCATGACCGACACGCACGTGATCGCCTCGCAGCGCTTCCTCAGCGACCCCACCCTGTCGGCCCCGGCCCTGCGCTCCACCATAGAAACCCTGGCCTGACCCCGGCGTGTCCTCCACTCAGGCATCGCGTGTCCTCCACCCGGACATCGCGAGTCGAACACTCGGGACCCCCGAGTTCCACGTTCGCGTCCGGTCCGGGCGTGTCGCGCGCCGCCACTCGGCTGACCCGAGTGTGGAACTCACCTGTCCTGAGCGTTCGACACGGTGGTCCTGAACGTTCGACTCGCGATGCCGGAGTGGAGGACTCGCGATGCCGGAGTGGAGGACACGCGGGGGTAGGGACAACCCCCATGTCGGGTCGGGGGTCTTCCTGATGGGAGCCGGTCGGTCCAGCGCCTAGCTTGGGGACAACGACGTGAACGCCTGAGGGGGCGAGTGTGGTGGGCAAGCGATTCGGGTTGGCCGCCGTGGCGGTGGTGACCGCGGCGGTGGCGCTCACGTCCTGCGTGCGGCTGGTGCACCACGGCTTCGAGGACCAGCACACCGTGACCCAGTCGATCACCGAGGTCCGGCTCCGGAACGGTTCCGGCGAGGTCGTGGTCCGCAGCGGCACGGGCGCGACCTCGACCGACGTCCGCCGCCGCCTCCAGTACCCGAAGAACGCCGAGAGGCCCTCGGGCGCCTCCCACCGCGTGGAGGGCACGACCCTGGTCCTCGACGGCTGCGGCGACCGGTGCACGGTCGACTACGAGGTCGTCGTCCCCTCCGCGGACGTCCGGGTGGTCGGTGAGAACGATTCCGGCGACGTCCGCTTCGAGGGCGTGGCCTCGGTCGAGGTCGAGGTCGGCTCGGGCAACGCGGAGATCAGGGACGTCTCCGGCCTGATCCGCATCAGGAACGACTCGGGCGACGTTTCCGTCGTCGACGTGGGCGGGGAGTTCACCGGCTGGGTCGGCTCGGGCAACGCGAACCTGTCGGACATGCGCGGCGAGGTGACCGTGGACAGCAACTCCGGCGACGTGGACGTCAGCATGACCGCGGCCACGTCCGTCCACGCCGTGTCGGGCAGCGGCAACGTCACCGTGCGGGTCCCGCGCACCCCCTACCGGGTCGACGTGGACACCGGCAGCGGCGAGCAGGTGGTGCGCGTCCCCAACGACCCGGACGCGCCCGTCCAGCTGTTCCTGCGCGCGAGCAGCGGGGACGTGGAAGTCCTCGCCGTGTGACGCCCGCGCGTCCTGCTCGTAGGCCTCCTCCGGCAGCGCGTCCGCTTCCCTGTTGAACTCGTCGGCCCCGGTCAGCGGCACGTGGTGCGCCGCTTGCCCGGGGCCGTTCGCATGGTCGCGAACCGCCGCCCGCGCCTCGGCCCGCACGTCCTCCCTCGAAGCCGGGTGTCCCGGATCACGTCGACTCGGGAACACCGAGGCCGCGCCCGCCGTTGGACGGAGCAGAAAGATTGAGTCAGTTGGACTCAAGTCCCGGGTAGCCGGCAAACTTGAGCCAGTACCGCTCAACGCGGGGCTCTCACAAACGCACTACCAGGAGGAATCCAATGGCGCGAGCGGTCGGCATCGACCTTGGGACGACCAACTCCGTCGTCGCGGTCCTCGAGGGTGGCGAGCCGACGGTGATCGCCAACTCCGAGGGTTCGCGCACGACCCCCTCCATCGTGGCCTTCGCCAAGAACGGCGAGGTGCTCACCGGGCAGCCCGCCAAGAACCAGGCGGTCACCAACGTCGACCGGACGATCCGGTCGGTCAAGCGGCACATCGGCACCAACTGGGCCACCGAGATCGACGGCAAGAACTACACCCCGCAGGAGATCAGCGCGCGCGTGCTGATGAAGCTCAAGCGCGACGCCGAGGCGTACCTGGGCGAGGAGATCACCGACGCCGTGATCACCGTCCCCGCCTACTTCGAGGACGCGCAGCGCCAGGCCACCAAGGAGGCCGGCCAGATCGCGGGCCTCAACGTGCTCCGCATCGTCAACGAGCCCACCTCCGCCGCCCTGGCCTACGGCCTCGACAAGGGCGAGAAGGAGCAGACCATCCTGGTCTTCGACCTCGGTGGCGGCACGTTCGACGTCTCGCTGCTGGAGCTCGGCGACGGCGTGGTCGAGGTCCGCGCCACCTCCGGCGACAACCACCTCGGCGGCGACGACTGGGACCAGCGCATCGTCGACTGGCTGGTCGAGCGCTTCAAGCAGAGCAACGGCATCGACCTCACCAAGGACAAGATGGCGCTCCAGCGCATCCGCGAGGCCGCCGAGAAGGCCAAGATCGAGCTGTCCAGCTCGTCCCAGGCCACCATCAACCTGCCCTACATCACCGTCGACGCGGACAAGAACCCGCTGTTCCTCGACGAGACCCTGTCCCGGGCCGAGTTCCAGCGCATCACCAACGACCTGCTGGAGCGCACCCGCGCCCCGTTCAACAACGTGATCAAGGACGCCGGCATCAGCGTCGGCGACATCCACCACGTCGTGCTCGTCGGCGGCTCCACCCGCATGCCCGCCGTGGCCGAGCTGGTCAAGGAGCTCACCGGCGGCCGCGAGCCCAACAAGGGCGTGAACCCGGACGAGGTCGTCGCGGTCGGCGCCGCCCTCCAGGCCGGCGTGCTGAAGGGCGAGGTCAAGGACGTCCTGCTGCTCGACGTCACCCCGCTGTCCCTGGGCATCGAGACCAAGGGCGGCGTGATGACCAAGCTCATCGAGCGCAACACCACCATCCCCACCAAGCGCTCCGAGATCTTCACCACGGCCGACGACAACCAGCCGTCCGTGCAGATCCAGGTCTTCCAGGGCGAGCGCGACTTCGCCGCGGACAACAAGAAGCTCGGCATGTTCGAGCTGACCGGCCTCCCGCCGGCCCCGCGCGGCGTCCCCCAGATCGAGGTCACCTTCGACATCGACGCCAACGGCATCGTGCACGTGTCCGCCAAGGACATGGGCACCGGCAAGGAACAGCGGATGACCATCACCGGTGGCTCCGCCCTGCCGAAGGACGACATCGACCGCATGATCAGGGACGCCGAGGCGCACGCCGAGGAGGACAAGCGCCGCCGCGACGAGGCCGAGGTCCGCAACCAGGCCGAGACCCTCGTCTACCAGACCGAGAAGGTCGTCAAGGAGAACGAGGAGAAGCTCCCGGCCGACGTCAAGGACAAGGTCAAGGCCGCCATCGAGGAGACCACCGAGGCCCTCAAGGGCACCGACATCGCCAAGATCCGCGCCGCCGTGGAGAAGCTCGCCACCGAGTCGCAGGCCATCGGCCAGTCCCTGTACGCCAACGCCGCGCCGACCGCCGACGCGGGCGCGGGCGCGGGTGCCGCCGGCGGGGCCGCCGCGGGCGACGCCCCCAAGGCCGACGACGTGGTCGACGCCGAGATCGTGGACGAGGACGACAAGAAGTGACCCAGCCCGAAGAGCAGCCCCAGGTGGTCGTCACCGACCGCAGGCGCATCGACCCCGAGACGGGGGAGGCGCGCCCCGCCTCCCCCGACAACGGCGACACGCGGGCCGAGGCCCCCGCCGCACCGGAGCAGGCCCCCGAGCAGGCCCCGGAGGGCGGCAAGCACGCCGCGCCCGACCAGCCCGACGAGGCCGCCGCCGCCGTCACCGACGACCCGGCCGTCGAGCTGAAGGCCCAGCTCGACGAGCGGACCGCCGACCTCCAGCGGCTCACCGCCGAGTACGCCAACTACCGCAAGCGCGTCGAGCGCGACCGGGAACTGGTGATCACCACGGCCAAGGCCCAGGTGGCGGGCGAACTCCTCGGCGTCCTCGACGACGTCGAACGAGCCGAAGCCCACGGCGACCTCACCGGCGCGTTCAAGGCCGTGGCCGACAAGCTGGTCACCGCCCTCCGCGGCCTCGGCCTCGAACCGTTCGGGCACGAGGGCGAGGAGTTCGACCCGTCCGTCCACGAAGCCGTGCAGCACAGCACCTCACCCGAGGTCGGCGGCCCCACGGTCACCGCCGTGCTGCGCCGCGGCTACCGCTACGGCGAACGGGTCCTGCGACCCGCCCTGGTCGGCGTCACCGACCACGAGCCGGGGCCGGCCGACGCGGAACCGGCCGAGGACAACTGACGAAAGGGGGGTGATGTCCGGTGAGTGCTAGGGACTGGATCGAGAAGGACTTCTACCGCGAGCTGGGCGTCTCCTCCGACGCCTCCGCCGACGAGATCAAGAAGGCGTACCGGAAGCTGGCCCGGGAACTGCACCCCGACGCCAACCCCGGCGACGCCAAGGCCGAAGCCAGGTTCAAGGCCGTCTCCGAGGCCTACGGCGTCCTGTCCGACCCCGCCAAGCGCAAGCAGTACGACGAAGCCCGCCGCCTCTTCGCCGGAGGCGGCGGCTTCCCCGGCGGCTTCGGCACCGGAACCGGCGGCTTCGACGTCGGCGACCTGTTCGGCCGCACCCAGCAACCCGGCGGCATGGGCGGCCTCGGCGACCTCCTCGGCGGCCTGTTCAACCGCCGAGGGGGCGCCTCGGCCTCCGCCACCCGCCCCCGCCGTGGCGACGACGTCGAAACCGACGTGCGGATCGACTTCACCGAAGCCGTCCGCGGCGCGACCGTCCCCCTGCGGCTGTCCAGCCCCTCCGCCTGCGGCACGTGCTCCGGCTCCGGCGCACGACCCGGCACGACCCCCCGCACCTGTCCCACCTGCGGCGGAGCCGGGCTCGTCACCCGCAGCCAGGGCGCGTTCGCGTTCTCCGAACCGTGCACCGACTGCCGCGGCACCGGCCGCATCGTCGACGACCCGTGCCCGGAGTGCGGCGGCGACGGCGTCAGCACCAAGACGCGCACCCTCACCATCCGCATCCCCGCCGGCGTCGACGACGGCCAGCGCATCAGGCTTGCCGGCCAAGGCGAACCCGGCCGCAACAACGGACCCGCCGGCGACCTGTACGTGCGGGTGCACGTCAACCCGCACCCCGTGTTCGGCCGCTCCGGCAACGACCTGACCCTCACCGCACCGGTCACCTTCCCCGAACTGGCCCTGGGCACCACGTTGACCGTGCCCACCCTGGACGGCAAGGTGACGTTGAGGGTCCCCGCGGGCACGGCCGGCGGCCGGGTGCTGCGGGCCAAGGGCAAGGGCATCGCCAAGCGCGACGGCCAGGTCGGCGACCTGCTCATCACGCTCCTGGTGGCCGTGCCGAACAACATGGACGCCGCAGCACGTGAGGCGTTGGAGAAGTACGCGGCGGCAACCGCCCACCACGACCCGCGCGCCGAACTCAACGCCCTGGTGGAGAAGAGGTAGGTGTGAGCTTCCCGTTCCCGCCCGGCACCGACGAGGACACCCCGTTCTTCGTGATCTCCGTGGCGGCCCAGCTGTCGGGTCTGCACGCGCAGACCCTGCGGTCGTACGACCGGATGGGGCTGGTGTCGCCGGGACGCACGTCCGGGGGCGGGCGCCGGTACTCGATGCGCGACATCGTGCTGCTGCGCGAGGTGCAGCGGTTGTCGCAGGAGGAAGGCGTCAACCTCGCGGGGGTCAAGCGGATCATCGAGCTGGAGAACGAGGTGGGCGCCCTGCGCGCCCGGGTGCAGCAGCTGACCGAGGAACTGGCCTCCGCCATGGCGGCGGCCGAGCAGGCGGCGGCGTCGGTGCACGCCTCCTACCGGCGCGACCTGGTGCCGGTGCGGCACGAGACCGCGTTGGTGGTGTGGCGGCCGGGCCCCAAGCGCTGACCTGCCCCTGGTCACACGATGGGGTGATCGATGTACGGAAACACTGTTACCGAGCATCGGTTGACCATGAGGAACCCCGCGACCACCCCCTGGCACCACCCGAACCTTCCGACGGCCCGGCTGCCACCACCAGCCGGGCCGTCGACTTGCTCCCGGCACTTCGCACGACCCAGCTCGCACGACTCGCGCTGCACGACTCGCTCCGCACGACGAGATCAAGGCCAGACTGGACCTCGTGGACCCCGTCTTCGTGCTCCACGGGCTGCGACCTGGCAGGGAGTAGCGGCTCGTGCGGGGAGCACTGCCCGCTACGTCCGGTGTGAGGGTGTGCGTGGTGCGGTTCAGTCCAGGGTGAAGGGGTCGTACTTGATCCGGTCCAGCGGGGTGCCCGCGACCAGCATCCGGGACACCGTGGCCCGGATCATGGACGGCGAGCCGCAGACCAACACGTCGCGGTCCTGCCACGCCCCGTAGCGGGTGACGACGTCGGCCAGGGTGCCCTGCTCGACGCCGCGTGCGCCCGGGTCCGACTCCAGCACCGGCACGACGGTCAGCCAGGGGTTCGTCATCGCGAACCGCTGGAGGTTGTCCAGGTCGTACAGGTCCTCGCGGGTCCGGCCGCCCATGAACAGGTGAACTCGGGGGTTCTCGCCCCACCGCGCCATCTCGTCGACGATCGCGTGCATCGGCGCCACGCCGGTGCCGCCGGCGACCATGACCACGTCGCGGCCGGCCCTGCGGTCCACGCTGAGCCGGCCCATCGGGGGGCCGATCCGCCACACGTCGCCCGCCTGGGTGTGGCCGACGATCGACCGGCTCACCCAGCCGCCCTCGACCGAGCGGATGTGGAACTCGATGATGCCGTCCTCGCGGGGCGCGTTGGCGGGCGAGTAGTACCGCCACAGGCGCGCCCGCTGGGGCGTCTCGACGCTCACGTACTGGCCCGCGCGGTACCCGACCGGGTGATCCGGCTGCAACCGGATGACCGCCAGGTCCCAACTCACCCGTTGGTGTTCCAGCACGGTCGCGTGCCAGTACGCCGGGCCGTCGTCGGCCGCGGCGGCCTCCTGCATGGAGCGGGCCATGATCGTGTACGCCTCGGCCCACGCCAGCTCGACCTGCGGCGTCCACGCGGGGCCCGCGTACTTCTTGATCGCCGCCAGCAGCGCGGTGCCGACCGACTCGTAGTGCACGTTGACCACGCCGAACTTGCGGTGGTCGCGCCCGAGCTGCCGCAGGAACGGGATCAGGTCGTCCGGGCGGTCCACCATCTGCACGACGTGCACGAGGGCGCGCAGCAACCGGCTGCGCTGCACCTCCATGTTCGCCGGGAACATCTCGCGCGTGGCCGGCGCCAGGCTGAACAACATGCCGTAGAAGAACTTCGCGACTTCGTCGGAGCGCGGCTCCACCACCGCGAAGCTCTCCCGGATCATCCGCACCATAGCGGTGACGCCAGGAGGAGGTTCTCGGTGTGGAGGGCTCGGGAGGGGGCTCAACACAGCGTTCGCAGTCATGGTCCGGGCGCAGTCTCCACGTTTCTGGCGGCGCCAGCAAGGCGCTACGTCCTCGTCAAGCTTCCATCCCCGACGAAGGGACATTAACCCGTCAACTGGCTGGTTGACTCCTTGATGCCACCTTCGAGTGCTGTGTGGTTACAGACGGTCGCGAGTCGCTGCGGCCAACGGGTGGATACTCCTCTATACATATACCGAAATCGAGGCTTGTGGCCCACCCCCATGCGTACCAGTGCTCGGCCCGCACGTCCGGTGTCGCCTCGCCCCGGTGGGGCGAGGCGGGGGCGGGGGATCTGGGGGGCGGGGAGCGGGAGGCGCGTCCACAGGTGGGGTCGAGGCGCTGCCGGGCGGAGCAGGGCGCTGCCGGGCAGGGCGGGGCGCTGAGGGAAGTGCGGTGGAGGCGTGGCGCGGTCGTGGTGGGGGCGCGGCGCGGTGGTGGCGAGGGTCGCGTGGGACAGTGTCGGGGGTGTCGATTTGCCGGTGTCCCGGTGCGGGCGCACGCTGGTCCGGCGAGCGGTGGTCGAGGAGCCCGCGCCGTGATGGCGGCTGGAACCGCATTGGTGCGGACTGCCGCATCGGCCTGTGGATGCGCACCAGCGGATTGTGGACAACTTCTCGCCTGCTGTGGACAACTTGCTACGGCATGTGGGTGACCAGCGTCGAAGTGCCGGTCAGGGCCGTGACGCGGCACGCCGGGCGTGGAGCCGCGTGCGTCCCGGAGGCGCGACGGCGGAGGGTGGTGCCCGGCTGCCGGTGGACCGCGTCAGGACTGCGCCGCCTGCTGCGCCACCTGCTGTGCCGTTCGCTGAGCCGCCCGCTCCGCCGAGCTGCGCTCCACGCAGAACTCGTTCCCCTCCGGATCGGCCAGCACGACCCACCCGGTCCCGTCCGGTCGCCGCTGGTCGTCGACCAGCTTCGCGCCCACGCCCACCAGCCGCTCGACCTCGGCGTCGCGGGTCGTGTCGGGGCGGAGGTCCAGGTGCACCCGGTTCTTGACCGCCTTCTCGTCGGGCACCTGCACGAACAGCAGTCCCGGCCCGGACGGCATCGCGATGTACGCCTCGGGGTCGCCCGGGTGGTCGTCGTCGGCGAGCGGGCGGCCGGTGACCAGGCCCCAGAACTTGGCCAGTTCGTAGGCGTCCCGGCAGTCGAACGTGATGTGGTTGAGGAGAGAGGTCATCCGCCGATCCTCGCGGTTCTCCGTTCGAAGGGCACCGGATTTTCACCCGTCCCGGTACCGCGTGGCCCACGCCACGTCTCTCGCGTAGGTTGAGTGGAACAGGCTCAACTTTTCTGACGTTGACCAGGGTGACGGCCGGTGCCGCGCACCGGTCCACGCACGTTCGCCGACCGAGGTGAGGAATGGACGCTTTCAACCCGACCACGAAGACGCAGCAGGCCGTGTCGGCCGCCGTGCAGGCGGCGACCATCGCGGGCAACCCGGACGTCACCTCCGTGCACCTCCTCGGCGCCCTCCTGGCCCAGGGCGACGGCCTGGCCTCGCCCCTCCTGAGCGCCGTCGGCGCGGACCCGAAGCAGGTCCACAAGGAGCTGGACCAGCTGTCCCGCTCGCTGCCCGCGGCGACCGGCTCGTCCGTGTCCGCGCCCCAGTTCTCCCGCGACGCCGTCCGCGTGCTCGGCCGCGCCCAGGAACTCGCCACCGAGATGGGCGACGAGTACGTGTCCACCGAGCACCTGCTCGTCGGCCTCGCCCAGCACGGCGGCCAGGTGGCCGACCTGCTCAAGCGGCACGGCGCCACCTCGGAGGCCCTCAAGGACGCGTTCGGCAAGGTCCGCGGCTCGGCGCGGGTCACCAGCCCGGACCCCGAGGGCACCTACCAGGCCCTGGAGAAGTACGGCGTCGACCTGACCGAACGCGCCCGCAAGGGCGAGCTGGACCCGGTCATCGGCCGCGACACCGAGATCCGGCGCGTCGTCCAGGTGCTGTCCCGCCGCACCAAGAACAACCCCGTGCTGATCGGCGAGCCCGGCGTCGGCAAGACCGCGATCGTCGAGGGCCTGGCCCAGCGCGTCATCGCCGGCGACGTGCCCGAGTCCCTCAAGGGCAAGCGCGTGGTCGCGCTCGACCTGGGCGCCATGGTCGCCGGCGCCAAGTACCGCGGCGAGTTCGAGGAGCGCCTGAAGGCCGTCCTCAAGGAGATCACCGACTCCGCCGGCCAGGTCATCACGTTCATTGACGAACTTCACACGATCGTGGGAGCCGGCGCGGGTGGCGACTCCGCCATGGACGCCGGGAACATGATCAAGCCGATGCTGGCGCGCGGCGAGCTGCGCATGGTCGGCGCGACCACCCTCGACGAGTACCGCGAGCGCATCGAGAAGGACCCCGCCCTGGAGCGCCGCTTCCAGCAGGTCCTGGTGGGCGAGCCGTCCGTCGGGGACACCATCGGCATACTGCGCGGCCTCAAGGACCGCTACGAGGTGCACCACGGCGTGCGCATCACCGACGCCGCCCTGGTCGCCGCCGCCACCCTGTCCGACCGCTACATCACCGCCCGCTTCCTGCCGGACAAGGCGATCGACCTGGTCGACGAGTCCGCGTCCCGGCTGCGCATGGAGATCGACTCGCGCCCCGTCGAGATCGACGTGGTCGAGCGCGCCGTGCGGCGGCTGGAGATCGAGGAGATGGCGCTGGCCAAGGAGTCGGACCCGGCCTCGCTGGAACGGCTGGCCGCGCTGCGCGCCGAGCTGGCCGAGAAGCGCGAGGAGCTGGCCGCGCTGACCGCCCGCTGGCAGAACGAGAAGAACGCCATCGAGAACGTCCGCGACCTCAAGGAGCAGCTGGAACAGCTGCGCGGCGAGTCGGAGCGGGCCGAGCGCGACGGCGACCTGGGCCGTGCCGCCGAACTCCGCTACGGCCGCATCCCGGCGCTGGAGAAGGAGCTGGAGGAGGCCACCCGCACCACGCAGGACGCCGCGGTGATGCTGAAGGAGGAGGTCGGCCCGGACGACGTGGCCGACGTCGTCTCCGCCTGGACCGGCATCCCGGCGGGCCGCCTGCTGGAGGGCGAGACGGCGAAGCTGCTGCGCATGGAGGACGAGCTGGCCAAGCGCGTGGTCGGCCAGTCGGAGGCCGTGCGCGTGGTGTCGGACGCGGTCCGGCGCACCCGCGCGGGCGTCGCCGACCCGGACCGGCCCACCGGCTCGTTCCTGTTCCTCGGCCCGACCGGCGTCGGCAAGACCGAGCTGGCCAAGGCGCTGGCGGAGTTCCTGTTCGACGACGAGCGGGCGATGATCCGCATCGACATGAGCGAGTACTCCGAGAAGCACTCGGTGGCCCGCCTGGTCGGCGCGCCCCCCGGCTACGTCGGCTACGACCAGGGCGGCCAGCTCACCGAGTCCGTCCGCCGCCGCCCGTACAGCGTGGTGCTGCTGGACGAGGTCGAGAAGGCCCACCCGGACGTGTTCGACGTGCTGCTCCAGGTCCTCGACGACGGCAGGCTCACCGACGGCCAGGGCCGCACGGTGGACTTCCGCAACACCATCCTGGTGCTGACCTCGAACCTCGGCTCGCAGGTCATCGCGGACGCCTCGCTGGACGACCGGCAGCGCCAGGACGCGATCCTGACCGTGGTCCGCGGCCACTTCAAGCCGGAGTTCCTCAACCGGCTCGACGACGTGGTGGTGTTCCAGTCCCTGGCCACCGAGGAGCTGACCTCCATCGTCGACATCCAGGTCGACCGCCTCGGGCAGCGCCTGGCCCAGCGGCGGCTCGGCCTGGAGGTCACGCCGGCCGCCCGCGACTGGCTCGCGCTCAACGGCTTCGACCCGGTGTACGGCGCCCGGCCGCTGCGCAGGCTGGTGCAGTCGGCGATCGGCGACCAGCTGGCGAAGGAGCTGCTGGCGGGCGAGGTGCGCGACGGCGACACCGTGGGGGTGGACGTGCTCGACGACCAGTCCGGGCTGATCGTCGGCCGGGTCTGAGGTGACCGGGCCGGGTTCGGGGGTGCCGGGTCGGGGGTCGCCGGGTCGGGCCTGTCCGGGGGCGCCGGGTCGGGCCTGAGGTCATCGGTCGGTGGGCCGGCGCCGGTCGTGGATCGGCGCCGGCCCGTTGGCGAGAGCCTGTGGGCCGGCGTTCGTGAGTCGGGAGTTCGCGGGCCTGCCGCTCATGGGCCGGGCGCACGCGGGCCTGCCGCTCATGGGCCGGGCGTTCGCTGCGCAGGGGTCCCCGCCAAGGGGACCCCTGCTTTTATCTTGCCGGCGGGGTACGACAAAAAGCGCCGGTCGAGCCCGGGAGCCGGAGCCATCCGGCGCCATGCGGTCCACCACCCGTCACCCGTGCGGTCCGGCGGTCAGCCGGACGGCCCTGCCCAGGCGGGACCCGGGTTACCGATCGTGTCGATCTCGACCCCGCGACCTGGTACTTCGGGTAACGGCTTGATCCGAACGCGGGAACCGCGCCACCGGTGATCTTCGATTGTTCCCCGGCGCCCGCTACTCTCGCACCGTGGGTATCCCGGCGTGGGTCTGGTTCACCGTCGCCGCCGTCGCGGGCGTCGCGGGGTTCGCCCTGCTCGCCACCGATCGTGCGCAGCGAACCGCGCGTAACCGCGAACGCCGCCGCTGGGCGGCGTTGCGCGGGTGGCAGTTCGAGGAGACCGACCACGTGCTGCCCACCCGCTGGGAGAGCGGCGCGATCGCCTACTACGGCGCGGGCGTGGCCAAGGACGTGGTGGCGGGCTCGACGTTCACCGCGGACGGCCGCCGGCAGGTCTACGTGCTCGACCACGAGACCGGCGGCAAGGTGAACTCGGTGCTGGTGGGCGTGCGCTGCCGGCGCGCGCTGCCGGTGGTCGTGGAGCTGTGGCTGCCCAGCGTGCCGTTCCAGCGCGACCAGATGCCCGACCTGCTCGGCCCGGTCGGCTCGCGGTACGCGTTCGTCAGCGAGCTGCCCGCCGCGCGCAAGCTCATCACCCCCGACCTGGTGGACGCCGCCGAGGAGATCGGAGCGGACGTCACCGTGGTCTGGCTGGAGGACGACTGGGTGCTGGCCGCCGCGCCGCCCGGCTCCACCCCCGCCCGCCTGGAGCGGCTGCTGCGCGACCTGGGCGAGCTGGCGGACGTCGTCGACCCGTTCGACGCGGACGACGACTCCGACACCGGTGGCGAGGTCCACCGGCCGCAGTTCGGGCGCAAGCAGTGACGCCGCCGATCGCCCTCGTCACCGGCGCGTCGTCGGGCATCGGGGCCGCGTTCGCCCGCCGGCTCGCCGCCGAGGGCCACGACCTGGTGCTGGTCGCCCGCTCGGTGGACCGGCTGGAGGAGACGGCGGCCAAGCTGCGCAACGCGCACGGCATCACCGCCGAGGTGCTGCCCGCCGACCTGTCCGCGGAGCAGGGTCGGGCGGCCGTCGCGGACTTCCTCGGCCGGCGCGAGGTGGACCTGCTGGTCAACAACGCGGGTTTCGCGCTGTCGGGCGAGTTCGTCACCGCCGACCCGGCGGCGCTGGAGTCCCAGTTGGACGTGAACGTGACCAGCGTGCTGCGGCTGACCCGCGCGGCGCTGCCCGGCATGATCGCGCGGGGTCGCGGCGCGGTGGTGAACGTGGCCAGCGTCGCGGGCTTCCTGCCCGGCCGGGGCACCACCTACAGCGCCGACAAGGCGTGGGTGATCTCGTTCTCCGAGGGCATGTCCATGGCCACCGCGGGCACGGGCGTGCGGGTGATGGCGCTGTGCCCGGGTTTCGTGCGCACCGAGTTCCACCAGCGCGCCGGCATCGACATGTCGAAGACGCCCGACGTGCTGTACCTGGACGCGGACCACGTGGTGCACGACGCCCTGGCCGACCTGCGGGCGGGCAAGCAGCTGTCCATCCCGGGCGCCCAGTACAAGACCATCACGCTGCTCGCGCGGTTCGCGCCGCGGGCCCTGGTCCGCCGGATCGCCTCGCGCGTCGCGGGCGGCCGGGGGCGCACCTAGGTCCGCGGGAACCCGACGCCCGTCCCGCCCGTCCGAGTCCACCAGTTGGCTCGAAGAGGGGACCGTCGATGGGCGAAGAGTTCAGGGTGGAGCCGGCGCAGCTCCGCGGCTACGCCGAGTTGCTGACCCGCAACGCGCGGCACTTCCAGGTGATCAAGGAGCACGCGGTCGCCAAGGGCGGCGACACCTCCGGGTTCACCGGGCTGCTGTCGCTGCTCCAGCCGGTCGTCACCGGTGTCGCGAACCTGTACGGCGAGACCCTGGACTTCGCCGACCGGACGATGACCAGGGAAGCCGAGGGCCTGACCAAGGCGGCCGACACCTACCAGCGGGGCGAGGAGCTCGTGATGAGCCGCCTCGACCAGGTGCTCGCGCAGCTGGCCGCCGTCGCCGAGGCGCCCACCGTCGGTGGTGGGCGATGACCGCGTACGCCGACGTCGAGGACCCGCAGGTCGCGCTGAGCGCCGCCGCCGAGGACCGGCCCGGACGGCAGAGCACCCGGGAGCTGGTCGAGAAGGCCGGCTGGAAGATCCAGGGCGTCAACTGGATCTACGAGAAGGTCACCGGCGAGAACCTCGTCGAGGCGCTGATCAACCCGCTGCTCGGCGACTTCGAGAAGATCGACGAGAACGCCAACGCGTGGGACCGCGTCGCCAAGGCGCTGGACTCCGTGCGGCACAACGTGGACGCGGGCGTCGAGCAGCTCTCGCCGCACTGGGACGGTGACGCGGCGCAGGCGTTCGAGCTGCGCATGAGCACCATGTGGGCCGTCGCGATCGAAGCGGACTCGCAGGTCGCGCGGATCATCGGCAACCAGTTCCGGTCCACCGCCTCCACCTGCCGCACCGCGTGCGGGCTCGCGCTGACGCTGCTGGACGTGCTCGTCGGCAAGCTCATGGAAGCCGCCATGACCGCGTGGATCCCGGTCGTCGGCTGGGGGCGCGCGGTGTGGATGGTCTACGACGCCGTCCAGGTCGCCGACGCCATCCGGAAGATCATCATCTCCATCCAGACGCTCATCGAGGGCGTCCAGGGCATGGTCGACGGCATCGTCGCCATGGGCACCGCGCTGACCAAGCTGAAGGACGTGCGCGACGTCAACGACCTCCTCGACGTGCTGGACGCCTACCAGGACGGCAAGGAGAAGTACGACAACGGCGCGGCGGCCGCGAAGTCCGGCGGCATCGGCATCGCGATGGGCGGCTACGGGCTCGGCAAAGCCGGCTACGCGGCGCACGGCCGCTACCAGGCGCCACCGCCGACCGCGCCGGCCCCGGCGCCGGCCGGCTCCGGCGGGGGTGAGCAGTGACCTTCCCGTACGACAGGGCGCGGCTGGACGCGCTGGTCGCCGACGTGGAGGCGCGGCTGGCGAACGTCGAGCGGACCGCGCGGGCGGCGAGCCAGGTGCGGATGCGGTCCCGCGGCCTCAGCGACGCCGACCTGGCGGAGATCTCGCGGCACGCGAACTCGCCGGGCGCGCCGCGCGAGCTGAAGGAACTGGCGCGGCGCGTGGACGCGGGCGAACTGTCCTGGCGGGACGTCGCTTCCGGACGGGCCGCGGACGACGAGGGCGTGCAGCGGGCGTTGCGGACGGGCGTGCCGGACCTCCAGCGCGCCTACACGGCCATCCTGGAGGGCGACGACCCGGAGGACGTGGTCACGTCGGGGCGGCCGCGCGCGGTCCGCGACGACGAGGACGGGCCGGGCGAGTTCACCGAGGACGCCTGGTAGGCGGGAGCCGGCCGGCCGGTCGTGGCTGCGGTGGATCGTGGCCGGCCGGTCGTCCCGTCAGACCGGCGTGGGGAAGTCGAAGCCGCCGCTGCCCGTGTGGTTGGTGCCCGCGCCCCGGACCACGTCGTAGGCGACGGCGGTGGCGATGGCCAGTGAGCGCAGCGGCTCGGGGGTGCCCGGGCGCAGGCGGAGCACGTCCTGGCGCACCCGCTTCCCGTCGCGCCTGGTGATCGCGCCCGCGCTGAAGCTCGCGACCTCGTGGAACAGCGCCAACCGCTGACCGGCGGGGTCGAGCAGCGCGTACGCGCCGCGGCCCTCCAGGCGCACCGCGCCGACCGGTGAGCCGTCGGGGCGGGTGACCCTGGTCGGCGGCCGCCAGCGGCCCTTGTCGAGCAGCAGCACCGGTTGGCCCCGGTGGGTCAGGGCCAGGGCGAACCTCGTGCGGCCGGAGAAGCCGGTGAGGCGCAGCAGCCTCCGGAGGGGGCCCAGCAGGCCCCGGTCGGTCACCGCGGCCTGCGGTTCGCCGCTCTCGGAGCGCACCCGGACCTCGTACCGGGAGCCGAACAGGTGGCGGGCGGGGCCCCAGGGCTGCTCGATGACCAGGGTGTGGATGCCGGGGAGGATCACGGTGCGCAGCCTACGGCGGGGTCGTGGTGTGTCGGGGCGCAACGGTGTATGACAGTCTTGGCACCCGTGCGAACCGATGTGGTGCTGGACCCCGACGCCAAGGCCGAGTTGGCGCGGTTGGTGAGCGAGTTGGCCGTGGTGCACGGCAAGGTCACGCTGTCCTCGGGCGCCGAGGCCGACTACTACGTCGACCTGCGCCGGGCGACGCTCCACCACGCGGCCGCGCCGCTGATCGGCAGGCTGCTGCGGCAGCTCACCGCGGACTGGGACTTCGCGGCGGCCGGCGGGCTCACGCTCGGCGCCGACCCCGTCGCCTGCGCGATGATGCACGCCGCCGCGGCCGAGGGCGAGGTGCTGGACGCCTTCGTGGTGCGCAAGGCCGGCAAGCAGCACGGCATGCAGCGCCAGGTCGAGGGCTTCGACGTGGCCGGGCAGCGCGTGCTCGCGGTCGAGGACACCTCCACCACCGGCGGCAGCGTGCTGACCGCCGTGGAGGTGTTGCGCGCGCACGACGCCACCGTGGTCGGGGTGGCGACCGTCGTGGACCGCGGCACGGGCGCGCGCGAGGCCGTCGAGGCCGCGGGCCTGCCCTACCGCCACCTGCTCGACCTCGCGGACCTGGGCCTGGCCTGACATGGTCTCGCTGGTCCTGCTCCTGGTGATCTTGGCGATCCTCGGTGTCGGGGTCGCCGCGGGGTTGTCGCGCCGGAAGCGGAACCCGTTCACGGACCAGCGGTTCGTGAACGAGTGGGAACAGCGGATGCGGGCGCTGGAGGCGTCCCTGGGGTGGCGGTTCGTCGCCGAGGACCAGGGGTTCCAGGAACGAGTGCCGCAGATCGGCCGGATGCTGGAGGCCGACCGCAGCCGGGTGAAGTTCCAGCTGGTCGGGCACTGGCGCGGGGCGCCCGTGCTGGCGGTCGAGGTGGTGCTGCGCACCGACAACGCGGTGACCGCGGGGTACCGGTCCTACTCGGTCGTGGTCGTGCCGCGGCCGATGCCCGGGCCCTGGGTGCTGATCAGCCCGCGCAACGACAGCGCGTGGGGCCTGTTCGAGCAGTTCACGGTCACCGGGGACCCGGTGTTCGACGCCCGCTACGAGGTGCGCCGCAAGAACCCCGCGTTCGCCACCGCCCTGCTCGGCTCCGGCCTGGCGCACGCGCTGCTGCACGACCCGCGGGCCAACGGCGTGGCCATCGCCTTCGACGAGCACACCCTGGCCGCCGCCGTGCCCGGACCGCTGGTGGGCGCACCGCTGCCGGTGCTGGCCGACCTGCTGCTGGACGTGGCGGGCAACGTGCCCTGGCAGTCGCTGCCCAGGGGCTGACGGGCGTCCGGTAACCGGGAATTCCCCAACGCGTGATCGTCCCCGGGCCTACCCTGGGGGCAGGGAGGTCCCTATGGTGGCGCGCGGATTAGCCGAACTGGTCATGGTGGTGCACTTCGGGGTCCTGGGATTCCTGGTGGTGGGCGGCTTCCTGGCCTGGCGTTGGCCGAAGGTCGTCTACTTCCACGCGGCGATGGCCACGTGGGGGCTGCTGGTCGTGCTGTTCCCGATCGCCTGCCCGCTGACCTGGCTGGAGAACACCTTCCGCGAGGCCGCCGGGCAGGAGCCGCTGGCCGTCGGGTTCATCGACACCTACATCGACGGCGTCCTCTACCCCGACTCCGCGGCACGCCCCGTGCAGGTGCTGGTCGCGCTCGTCGTGCTCGGCTCCTGGGTCGGCCTCTACCTCAGGCGGCGCGCCGGGCAGCGCGCGTCGCGGGGCGCCGAGGCCTACCGCTGAACCGGCCTACCATGGCCCGGTCGTTCGAGACCGGGGGTGTTGTGGGCGGGCAGGTCGTCCTGGAGGGTTTCCACGCGGTCAAGCACGCGCTGCGGTTCGGCGCGCGGGTGCGGTCCGTGGTGGTGCTGGACCTGGAGCGGGCGCTGGGGCTCGCGCGGTCGCACGCGCCTGATGTGGTGGGCGAGTTCGAGCGGCGCGCCGAGGTCGTCGACGCGGGCGAGTTCGCCCGGAGGATCGGGCGGTCCCACCCCACGGGGGTCGCGGGGATCGCCGAACGACCCGCTGAGCAGGCGGGGCACGCGGGGCCGGCAGGGCAGCCTGAGCAGGCGGGGCACGCGGGACGGGCGGGTGCGGCGGAGCGGGTGGCGGGCGCGCCGCTGGTGCTGCTCGACAACCCGCGCAACCTGGGCAACTTCGGCGCGGTGATCAGGGTCGCCGCCGGGCTCGGCGCCGGGGGCGTGGTGTCCCTGGGCGACGTCGACCCGTGGCACCCCACCGTGCTGCGCGGCAGCGCCGGCCTGCACTTCGCGCTGCCGGTGCGGCGGCTGGGCGGCGTGGACGAGGTCGAGGGGCGGGTCGTCGCCTTCGACGCCGGCGGGGCGGACCTGCGGGACCAGCGGATCCCGGACGACGCCGTGCTGGCCTTCGGGTCCGAGCGCCACGGCCTGTCGGACGCGGTGCGGGCGCGGGCCGACCTGGTCGTGTCCCTGCCGATGCGGCCGCTGGTGTCCAGCTACAACCTCACCACGAGCGTCGCCATGGCCCTCTACCACTGGGAGCTGTTCCGGCGGCCGCGCTGACCGGTGGGGGTCCCGGACCGGCGAGCTTCTTGACCGATTCAGTTGGCACTCTGGGCACGTGACCACACCGAACCTCCTCGCCGCGCGCGCCGCGGTCGCGGAACGTGCCGTCGAGTCCAGGCACCTGCGCCGCGTCTGGGGGCTGCCGGGCACCGCGCTCGGCGCGGTCTCGTGGCCCGCCGGCCCGCGCGACCGCCTGCACGTCCGGTTCAACTACTGGTGGCAGGCGCACCTGCTCGACTGCGTGCTCGACGCCCAGCTCCGCTCGCCCGGCGGCGCCCGCGCGGCGCTGGTGCGGCGGCTCGTGCGCGGCATCCGCCTGCGCAACCTCGTCGGGTGGACCAACGACTACTACGACGACGTCGCGTGGCTGGGCCTGGCGCTGCTGCGCGCCGAGCGGGAGGTCGGGGTCGCCCGGCCCCGCGCCGTCGCGGCGATCGCGCGACGCCTCCGCGACGGCTGGACCGACCACGGCGGCGGCGGCATCTGGTGGAAGCGCGACGACGACTTCAAGAACGTGCCCGCCAACGGCCCGGCGGCCATCTTCTTCGCCCGCCTCGGCACGCCGGCCGACCTCGGGCGGGCCCGGTCCATCCTGGACTGGGTCGAGGGGCGCCTGCGCGACCGGGACACCGGGCTGCTGTGGGACGGGCTGCACGTCCACCCCGACGGCTCGGTGCGGGAGGTCGAGAAGAACTTCTACACCTACTGCCAGGGCGTGGTGCTCGGCGCGTGCGTGGAGGTGGGCGACGCGTACGACGACGAGGCCGCGCGGATCATCCGCGCCGTGGACGAGCACCTCGCGGTCGACGGCGTGCTGCGCGGGCACGGCGGCGGTGACGGCGGGCTGTTCGGCGGGATCCTCACCCGGTACCTCGCGCAGGCGGCGCTGCGGCTGGACCGGCCGGAGGCGGCCCGCGCGGCGGACCTGGTGTTCTCCTCCGCCGAGGCGGTGTGGGCGAACCGGGCCGCGGTGGTCGGCGGGCCGCTGTTCGGTCCGGAGTGGAGCGAGCGCGCGTGCCCGCCCGAGGGCGACCGGCCGCCCGGCCACGGGTGGGAGCGGGGACGCGGGTGGACGCGGCCCGAGCGGGACCTGTCCGTGCAGTTGGGGGGGTGGATGGCGGTGGAGGCCGCGGCGTTGTTGGAGCGCAACGGGATGGCGCCGGGGCGGTAGCGGGCCGGGAGGGCTGGAGCGCTGGAGGGGCGAGTCGAGGTCGGGTCGAGGGCGGGGTGGGCCTGGGGGCGGGGGCGGGGTCGGCGGGAAGCCCTACTCGTGGCAGCCGCACGACCGGCGGTGCCGCAGCGTCGGCGGCAGCCGGATCGTCTCGGGCGCCCGGTCCGGCTCCTCGATGCGCGCCAGCAGCAACCGCACGGCGGTCCGGCCGATCTCCTCCACCGGCTGCGCCATCGTGGTCAGCGGCGGCTCGACCAGTTCGGCCCACTCCACCTCGTCGTAGGTCACCAGGGCCAGGTCCGAGCCGATCCGCAGGCCGTGCGCGCGGGCCGTGCGCAGCACGTCGACCAGCACGTGGTGGTCGTTCACCACCACCCCGCTCACCTGCCCGAGCAGCGGCTCCAGGGACGGCCGCACCAGCGCCTCGTCCCACGCCAGCCCGGCCCGGCCGAGGCCCAGCCGGTAGCCGAGCACCCGCTCGTCGGTGGTGGCGAGGCCGGGCGTGCCGGACACCAGGCCGATCCGCCGGTGCCCCAGGTCCGCCAGGTGCCGGACCAGGGTCGACGTGGCCTGCACGTTCTCCGGGCCGACCTGGTCGGTGTCCTGCGCCACCGTGAGCCGGTCCACCAGCACCGTCGGCACGTCGAGCCGGCGCAGCTCGGGCAGCGCCGCCGAACCGGACGTGGGCGTCAGCAGCACCCCGTCCACCCGGCGCGACCGCAGCATCCGCACGGCGGCCTGCTCGCTCTCGGCGTCGCCCCGGGTGTTGATCAGCACCAGGGTGTAGCCGGCGCGGGTCGCCTCGCTCTCGATCGCCGCGATCAGCTCGGCGAAGTACGGGTGCGACACCAGCGACACCGCGAGCCCCAGCGACTTCGTGCCGCCGGTGACCAGCGAGCGCGCGATGGCGTCGCCGGTGTAGCCGGTCTCCTCGATCGCCTTCAGCACCCGGTCCCTGGTGTCCGGCGCGACCGGCCTGGTCTCGTTGATCACGTGTGAGACCGTGGTGATGGAGACGCCGGCGAGACCGGCGACCTCCCGCATGGTGACCATGGAGCCGTCCCCGTCTGAGCTGCGCAAGCGATTGCGTGCCGCACTTTACCTGGTAGGAGGTCGGAACGTGGTTTCCGTGCTGTGTGTCGGGCTGACCACGGTGGACGTCAGCCAGCTGGTGGCCGAGTTCCCCCTGCCGGGGCAGAAGGTGCAGTCGCTGGGCGTCGACCTGGCGCCGGGCGGTCCGGCGGCGAACGCGGCGCGCGCGGTGGCCGCGCTGGGGCACCGGGCGGTGCTGCTGACCTCGTTGGGCGGTGAGCTCGGCGGGTTCGCCCGGGAACGGCTGCGGCCGGTGGAGGTGCGGTCGGTCGGGGCGGGCGGGCCGGCGCTGAGCATGGTGGTGGTGCGGGAGCGCGACGGCGAGCGGACCGTGGTCTCGCGCAACGCGGCGGGGTTCGACGGGGCGGCCGGCGACGGATCGGTGGACGCGGAGGTGCACGCGGAAGTGGGCGCCGCGGTGGGTGAGGCGGACGTGGTGCTGGTGGACGGTCACCTGGGTCCGCTGGCGCTGGCGGCGGCGCGCCTGGCGAGGCGGAGGGGCGTGCCCGTGGTGCTCGACGCGGGGAGCTGGAAACCTGTGCTCGACGACCTGCTGCCGCTGGTGGACGTCGCGGCGTGCGCGGAGGGCTTCGAGCTGTCGGAGCGCGAGGTGCACGACCGGGGCGTGCCGCTGGTGATCCGGACGCACGGCCCGCGCCCCGTCACCTGGTCGCGCGGTGGTGCCACCGGCTCGCAACCGGTACCTGTTGTCGAGGTGCGCGACACCAACGGCGCGGGCGACGTGTGGCACGGCGCGCTGGCGGTGGCGGTCGCCCGGGGCGACGAGACGGCCGACGCCGTCCGCTGGGCCAACGAGGTCGCGGCGGTGCGCGTGCGCAACACCGCGTGGGATTGGGTGGAGGAGCTGGGACGGTGGCGGGACAGGCGGTGAGGTTCGACGAGCTGGTCGACCGGGCGCGGGTGCTCGTGGACACCGGCGAGCGCAAGCTGCTCGGCATCGGCGGCGCGCCGGGCTCCGGCAAGTCGACGCTGGCGCGGCGACTGGTCGCCGCGCTCGGGCAGGACGCCGTGCTGGTCGAGATGGACGGGTTCCACCTCGCGCAGCGCGAGCTGGAGCGACTGGGCGTCGCCGACCGCAAGGGCGCGCCGGACACGTTCGACATCCCCGGCTACGTCGACCTGCTGGCCAGGCTCAAGGCGTGCGGGCCGGACGTGGTGTACGCGCCGGAGTTCCGCCGCGAGATCGAGGAGCCGGTCGCGTGCGCGGTGCGGGTCGACCCGGGCGTGCCGCTGGTCGTCACCGAGGGCAACTACCTGCTGATGCAGTACGACAAGTGGAAGCGCGTGCGGGTCGTGCTCGACGAGGCGTGGTTCCTGATGATCGACGAGGACCTGCGCGTGTCGCGGCTGATCGACCGGCACGTCCGGTACGGGCGGTCGGTCGAGGACGCGCGGGAGCGCGTGCTGCACGGCACCGACCACGTCAACGCGCTCATGGTGAACGCGTCGAAGTCGGCCGCGGACCTGCTGATCACCGACGTGACCTAGCGCCGGGGTGACCTGGCGCCGGGGTGACCTAGCGGGCGGCGGTCTCCTCCTCCTCGACCGGCTTCTTCATCTCCTGCCGGTAGCGGTGCAGGCCGAAGGCCGTGCCGACGACGAAGAACGCGACGCTCGCCACGACCGCGACGGTCTCCAGCCACGGCACCGCGGCCAGCAGGCCCGCGCCGTAGTAGCCGGCGAGCACCAGGGTCGGCACCCACGCGATCGCGCCGATCGTCGTGGCCAGCATGAACCGCTTCGGGTCCATGCGCGCCGCGCCCGCGATCATCGGGGCCAGCGTGCGCACCCACGGTATCCAGCGGGCCAGCACGATGGCCCAGAAGCCGCGCCGGTCGAGGAAGTCGCGGGCCTTGGCCAGGTTCTCCTTGTTGAGCACCTTGCCACCGCGGCGGGCCAGCAGGCGGGTGCCGGTGTGCCGGCCGATGTAGTAGCCGATCTGGTTGCCGACGACGGCGACGACCAGCGCGGCCACCGACAGCAGCCAGGCCGACACCTCGCTGTCGTGCGAGGCGAGCACGACGCCGGCGGCGAACAGCAACGAGTCGCCGGGCAGGAACAGGCCGAACACGAACGCGCACTCGATGAAGATGAAGCTCAGCGTGATGAGCCACACGGCCGTGGGACCTGCGGAATCAAGCGAGCCGAGCGCGATCGCTCCGGACGATGCGGACAACACCACGTGTGCAGGGTACGTGGGCGCGCGGCGTTCCCCGGACGACTCCGGGACAACGGCTCGTCGAAAGGTTCGCGTCGGGGAGGGGACGAGCGCGGGCGCGGTGGTGTCGGCGGCGGGTTCGCGGGACGCGGAGTGGTCGGCCGGGCACGCACTGGAGTCGGTGCGGAAAGCGGGTTAGCGTGGGCGGATGGGGTCGTTGCTGGCCGAGCTCCGCGCCGCCGTCGGCGCCGACGGCGTGCTGACCGATGTCGACGTCACCGCGGGCTACCAGCGGGACATGATGCCGCTGGCCCCGTTCGGGAGACCGCTGGCCGTCGTGCTGCCGACCTCGACCGAGCAGGTCCAGGCCGTGGTCCGGGCGTGCGGGCGGGCCGGCACGCCGATCGTGCCGCGCGGGGCCGGGAGCGGGCTGTCGGGGGCGGCGAACGCGGTCGAGGGCTGCGTGGTGCTGGCCACGACGAAGATGAACGCGATCCTGGAGGTCGACCCGGGCAACCGGCTGGCCGTGGTCGAACCCGGCGTGGTCAACCTCGACCTGCGCGGCGCGGTGGAGGCGCACGGGCTGTTCTACCCGCCCGACCCGTCCAGCTACGACTGGTGCACGATCGGCGGCAACCTGTCCACCAACGCGGGCGGGCTGTGCTGCGTGAAGTACGGGGTCACCACGGACTCCGTGCTCGGGCTGGAGGTGGTCCTCGCCGACGGCGAGCTGCTGCGGACCGGCCGCCGGACCGTCAAGGGCGTCGCCGGGTACGACCTGACCAGGCTGTTCGTCGGCAGCGAGGGCACGCTGGGCGTCATCACCCGGGCGACCCTGGCGCTGCGTCCGCTGCCGCAGGCGCCGGCGACGCTGGTGGCCGCGTTCGGCGGCACGGCGGCGGCTGGCGCCGCGGTCAGCCGGGTGGTCGCCGAGGGCGTCGTGCCGTCGCTGATGGAGATCATGGACCGCACCTCCATCCGGGCCGTCGAGCAGTACCTCAAGACGGACCTGGGCGCGGACGGGGCGCTGCTGCTGTGCCAGTCGGACTCGGGCGGCGAGGCCGCCCGGCGGGAGCTGGCGGCGATCGAGCGGGCGTGCGTCGAGGCCGGCGCGGACCTGGTCTACGCGACCGAGGACCTGGCGGAGGGACGTGACCTGCTGGCCGCGCGACGGGTCGTGCTGACCGCCCTGGAGGTCTACGGCGCGTGGCTGACCGACGACGTGTGCGTGCCGCGGACCAGGATCGCCGACCTCATCGCCGGGTGCGAGCGGATCGCCGCCGAGGTGGGGCTGAAGGTCGCCGTGGTCGGCCACGCCGGCGACGGCAACATGCACCCGACGATCGTCTACGACCCGTCGTCCGAGGACGAGTTCGCACGGGCGCGGCGGGCGTTCGACGAGATCCTGGGCCTGGGGCTCGCGCTCGGCGGGACGGTGACCGGCGAGCACGGGATCGGGAAGATCAAGCGGGAGTGGCTGGCGCGCGAGATCGGGCCGGTGGGGCTGCGGGTGCACCGGGGGATCAAGGAAGCGCTGGACCCGGGGCGCCTGTTCAACCCCGGGTCCATGTTCGAGCTGTGCTGATCGGCGTCGCAGTCGTGCTGATCGCGTCCCGGCTGTGCTGATCGCGTCGCAGTCGTGCCGAGGGCTTCAGTCCAGGCGCTTCATCTGCTGCGTGACGGCCGAGTCGTCGATCAGGTCGTCCACGCGGTCGATGACCTCGGTGATGTCCTGCGCCTCCTGGGCGAGCAGGGACTTCTTCTCCCGCTTCGCCTTGATGACCTCGATGATGATCGGGACGACCGAGAGCAGCACGATCAGGATCAGCATCATCTCGATGTTCTCCCGCACGAACGGGATCTTCCCGAGGAAGTAGCCGAGGACGGTGAGGCCCGCGGCCCACGCGATGCCGCCGATGAAGGAGTACGTGAAGTACTTGCGCTGGTCCATGCGGCCGACGCCCGCCATGGCGGTGATGAACGTGCGCACGATGGGCACGAACCGGGCCATGACGATCGCGCGCGCCCCGTACTTCTCGAAGAACTCCTCCGTCTTGTCGACGTACTCCTTCTTGAAGATCTTCGAGTCGGGCTTGCTGAACAGGGCGGGTCCGGCCCGGTAGCCGATCCAGTAGCCGACCACGTTGCCGAGCATCGCGCACGCCGTGAGCAGCACGCACACCAGCCACAGCGGGTAGTCCAGCAGACCGGTGGCCACGAACATGCCCGCGGTGAACAGCAGGGAGTCGCCGGGCAGGAAGAAGCCGACCAGCAGGCCGCACTCGGCGAAGACGATGAAGCACAGGCCGACCAGCATGTAGGGCCCGAGTCCTGAGAGCAGGACCTCCGGGTTGAGCCAGTCCGGGCCGAGGGCAATCGTGGAGGTGGGCGCGACTGTCACGGCGGACACGGTACAGGGCTCACCTGAGAGGAGTCTTCGCCCGCAACCTGAGCGGTGCTCGTTCGGGGGTGGGGGCCTGGGGCCGGGTGTCCGGGGTGGGGTGCCTGAGGTGGGGGCCCTGGGCAGGTCACCTGAGGGTCATCACGGCCACGACCGTGCCGGAGGCCAGGCCCAGCAGGGTGGCGAGGAGCAGGAGCCAGGCCGTGCCGGTGGGGCGGGTGCCGGGCGTGCGGTCGGTGTCCGGGTCCCCCGGGGTCGATTCCCCGGTGGGCGCCACCCCGGTGGCCGGCACCGGGAGGAGGTTGTGCGCGCCGGAGCTGGTGGCCTGGGCGCGCAGGGCCTCGGCCACCAGCTTCTCGGGGTCGTCCGACACGCGGTCAGTCTTTCACCCACGCCCCTCGGCTCATCACCTCGCGTGGCCTGAGGTCGGCGTCCAGGACGACGACGTCGGCGCTGAGGCCCGCTTCGAGGCGGCCGGTGCGGTGCTCCAGGCCGAGCAGGCGCGCCGGCCGGGTGGCGGTGGCGTGCACCGCCTCGACGACGGTCAGGCCGCACGACGTGACGGCGTTGCGGAAGGCCGCGTCCATGGTGAGCGTGCTGCCCGCGAGGGAGGCGCCGCCGGCCAGCGTGGGGACGCCGTCCACCACGCGGACCTCCAGGCCGCCCACGTCGTAGACGCCGTCGCCCACGCCGGCGGCGGCGATGGCGTCGGTGACCAGGACGGTGCGGTTCGGGCCGGCGTGCCGCGCGGCCAGGCGGACGGCCGTGGGGTGCAGGTGCACCAGGTCGCAGATCAGCTCGACGGTGACGCGCTCGTCGTCGAGGAGCGCGCCGATCGGGCCCGGCTCGCGGTGGTGCAGCGGCCTCATGCCGTTGAACAGGTGCGTGGCGACGCTCGCGCCCGCCTCGACCGCCGGGCGGATCTGCGCCTCGGTGGCGTCCGTGTGCCCGATCGCGGCCAGGACATCGTTGTCGACGAGGTGGCGGACCGCGTCGACGCCGTGGTCGAGCTCCGGCGCGACGGTGATCATCTTGACCGTGCCGCCGCCGGCGTCGAGCAGCCGGTCGATCGACCGGCGGTCGGGCGGGCAGAGGATGGCGGGGTCGTGCGCGCCGCAGCGGGCGGCGGACAGGAAGGGCCCCTCCAGGTGGATGCCCGCGAGGACGCCGTCGCGGACGAGTTCCGACAGCGCCGAGACCTGGCCGGCCAGCTCCGGGATCGGGCGGGACACCAGGCTCGCGAGGAGCGTGGTCGTGCCGTGCTTGCGGTGCGCGTTGGCCGCCTTGCTCACCCGGTCGGGATCGGCGCTGGTGAACGCCTCACCGCCGCCGCCGTGGCAGTGGATGTCCACGAAACCCGGGACCACCCAGCCCCCGCCCAGGTCGGTCGTCGGCCCGTCCGGGTGCGCGCCCTCGCCGACGGCCGCGATCAGGCCGTCGCGCACCGCGACCCAGCCCTGGTCGAGCACCCCGTCGGGCGTGACGACCCGACCACCGGTCAGGGTCACGTCCACCGGTCCACCCCACGTGCTCATGTCTCCTCCAGCATGTCGATGGCCAGCAGCGCCGCGCCGAGGCAACCGGCCTCGTCGCCCAACGCGGCAGGCCGCAGTTCCGGGCGCCGCTGGAACGTGACCAGCTCGTCCAGGCGTTGGCCGAGCGGATCGGTCAGCAGCGGGCCCGCCAGTGCCAGGCCTCCGCCCAGCACCACCGCTTCCGGGCCGAGCAGGGCCGCCACCAGCAGGATGCCCCTTGCCAGGGCGTCAACCGCCTCGTCCCAGACGACCTTCGCGTCCGGGTCGCCCGCTCGGAGGCGCTCGGCGACCTCGGCGGCCCCGTTGACCGGCACTTTCGCGCGCTGGGCGTAGCGGCGGGCGATGGCGGCGCTGCTCGCGCGGGCCTCGACGCAACCGGTTTGGCCGCAACCGCACGGGTCGGGGTGGCCCACGTCGACGTGGCCGACCTCGCCCGGGGCGTCGGTGACGCGGCCGTCGATGACGAGGGCGGCGGCGATGCCGGTGCCGATCGGCATGATCACCGCGTTGCGGAGGTCCCTGGCGCTGCCCAGGCGGAGTTCGGCCAGGCCGCCCGCGCGGACGTCGTGGCCGAAGGCGACGCGGGTGTTGGTGGCGGCTTCGAGGCTCTTGGTGAACGGGTAGTCGCGCCAGCCCAGGTTCGCGGAGTAGACGCCGGTGCCGGTCGGTTCGTCGACGATGCCCGGGACGACCAGGCCGATCGCGTCCACGGGGTGCGGTGTGGCGGTGCGCAGGTCTTCCACCAGGGCGGACACGTCCTCGATCACGGCGTCGCCGGTGGGGCGGGTGGGGCGGCGCTGCTGCTTGAGGACGACGGGTGCGGTGGGGGTGCCGGTGGTGCTGCCGGTGGTGGTGCCGGTGGGTGTGCTGCTGCTGGTAGGTGCGGTGTTGGGTGCGGTGGGAGGTGTGCCGGTGGGGGTGCTGGTGATCAAGGCCGCCTTGGTTTCGGTCCCGCCTACGTCCACCGCGATTACGTGTCTGGTGCGCGCCACGAGGTCCGATACTGCGGCATGTGACCACCATTGGTCTATACCAAGTGCCGGATTGGGTTGGTTTGGGTGTCCTGGCGAGACGGTTTGGTCTCAGTGGTCGGCCGGGGTTGGCGGGGGTTGGCGGGGTTCACGGGCGGTCGCTCGCCGCTGGGCAGGCCTCCGGGGGAGGGGCGGGACGCTCGTCCTCTCCCGTATGGCCTGCCGGAGGCAACCACCCTTGTCAAGGGGTCCGCGAAGGGCGTGCGGACCCCTTGACAAGCGCGGTAGGGCTGCGCCCAGGCCATACGGGAGAGGACGAGCGCGGCACCGCTCTGACGCTGCGCGTCAGCCCGAGAGTCCGCGTGTCCTCCAGTCGGACATCGCGTGTCGTCCAGTCAGGCATCGCGAGTCGTCCGGTGGGACATCGCGAGTCGTACGTTCAGGTCCACCGTGTCCCACGTTCAGGACGGGTGAGTTCTGCGTTCGGGATGCCTGGTTCGGTGGCTCAGCGGTTGGCCATGATCTTTTGGAGGGCGTCCAGGGCGCGGCTGGCGGTGCTCTTCACGGTGCCCTTGGAGATGCCCGTGGCCTCGGCGATCTCGGCTTCGGAGAGGTCGCCGTAGTAGCGGAGGACCAGGACTTCGCGTTGGCGCGGGGGGAGTTGGGACAGGGCCGCCACCACGGCTTGGTGCTCGGCGGTGAGCATGGCCAGGCTTTCCGCCGAACGGGCGTTGGCCACGTGGGGCGGGGTGTAGTCGCGGGCTGTTTTGCGGCGGCGGAGGACGCTGCGGGAGCCGTTGACGACGGCGGTTCGCAGGTAGCCGACGGCGGCTTGGGCGTCGCGCAGGTTGGACCAGTGGCGGTGGAGGCCGGTGAAGGCTTCCTGGACCACGTCCTCGGCCGTGGCCGGTTCGTCGACCAGGAGGAGGGCCAGGCGCACCAGGCGCATGCGGTGCTGGCGGTAGAGGTCTTCCAGGGTCAGCGGGCCTGTGGGGGCCGGGGCCTTGCTGTCCTGGATGCGCAGGTTCGTCAGGGTGTCCTGCACGCGTGCGACGCCGCCGCTGTTCTGATCCGGACCGACCACGGGGATGACGTTACCTGGTTGGGGGGTAGCTTCGGCGCGACGTTGGACATACGGAGGTGGGCTGGTGGCTCGGTTCGCGGTCGAGTGGGTGTTCGGCGAGGACCAGGAGGGGCGGTTGGCGGTTCGGCCGGCGCACCGGGAGTACCTGGCGGGGCTCGTCGAGCGCGGGGTGCTGCTCGTGTCGGGGCCCTGGGCGGACCAGTCGGGTGCGCTGCTGGTCTACGAGGTGGCGGACGAGGCCGCGTTGCGGGAGGTGCTGGACGCCGACCCGTACACGCGCGCCGGGGTGATCGCCGGGACGCGCGTGCACGAGTGGCAGACGGTGATGGGCGCCTGGGTTCCTTAAGGGTTTTGCTTCTTCGCGGCGGTGCCGCCCGGGCCCACCAGGCCTGACAGGTCGTTGGTCGCCATCTCGCGGTCGGCGGTGGGCACCAGTTTGCGCGCCTGCCGCTCGACGACCTTCGGGGTGAGCGCGCGGACCAGCTTGAGGCCGCCGACCCAGGAGGGGACGTGGATCGACCTCGCGCGGCGGTCGATGCCCTTGACCACGGCTTTCCCCACGTCGGAGACCGGGTACTTCTTGCTCGCCAGGCCGGGCATGCCGTTGCGCAGGGGGCCGAACACCGGGTGCTCGTCGGCGCTGTTGACCATGTCGGTGGCGATCCAGGAGAAGTAGGCGGTGCCGACGTCGACGCCCAGGTGGCGCACCTCGGCGCGCAGGCTGTTGGCGAACGCCTCGCAGCCCGCCTTCGCGGCCGAGTAGGCGGCGTTGCCGGGGATGTGCACGATCGCGGCCAGTGACGAGACGACCAGGCAGTAGCCGCGGCTGGCGACCAGGTGCGGCAGGCAGGCGCGGACCGTGCGCCAGACGCCCAGCAGGTTGACCTCGATGACCCGTTCGAACGCGTCCGGGTCCATGGAGCGGATGAAACCGGTGGCGGCGATGCCCGCGTTCGCCACCACGACGTCGATGCCGCCGTAGTGGTCCACGACGCCGGCGATGGTCCGCTCCAGGGCTTCCCGGTCGGTGACGTCCGCCTCCCACGCCCGGCCGCCGCACTCGGCGGCCACCTGGTGCAGCTGGTCGGCTTCCAGGCCGACCAGGGCCAGTTTGGCGCCCCGGCCCGCCAGGCGTCTCGCCACTTCGGCGCCGATGCCCCTGGCCGCGCCGGTGACCACGACAACCTTGCCCGCAACGTCCACGGTGACCTCCTCAGGGCTGGGGAGGCCACCGTAACCCAACTTACCGGCAGTAAGCTACTGGTGGGTTAAATGGAGTTCAGGGTGGCGACGTCCTCCTGGGTGAGGCGGAGGGTCAACGCCGGGATCAGGTCGTTGAGCTGCTCTTTCGTCCGGGCGCTCGCGATGGGGGCGGCCACCGTGGGCTGCGCCGCGAGCCAGGCGAGGGCCACCGCCGACTGGGTGGTGCCGTGGGCCTCGGAGATCTCGTCGAGGGCCTTGAGGATGCGCAGGCCGCGGTCGTCCAGGTACCGGGAGGCGGCCTTGGCGCGGACGCTGTCGACCTCGACGCCCTCGCGGTACTTGCCGGTCAGGAAGCCCTTGGCCAGGCCCCAGTAGGGCGCGGTGGCGAGGCCGTGCGACTCGACGGCCGCGCGGAGCTCGCCCTCGTAGGAGCGGTCGACGAGGTTGTAGGCCTGCTGGAGGGCGACGAACGGGGTGAGGTTCTCGCGTTCGGCGGTCTCCATGGCCGAGGTGAGGCGTTCGGCGGTGTAGTTGGACGCGGCGACGTGCCGGACCTTGCCCTTGCGGACCAGCGCGTCGAACGCGGCCAGGGTCTCCGCCTGGTCGGTGCCCGGGTCGTCCTGGTGCGCGTAGTACAGGTCGATGTGGTCGACGCCCAGGCGGCGCAGCGAGTCCTCGGCGGCGCGCTCGATCGTGCCCGCCCGCAGGTCGTCCAGGCCGCGGAGCATGCCGACCTTGGTGGCGACGACCACCTGGTCGCGGTTGCCGCGCCGGGCGAGCCACCGGCCGATGACCGTCTCGGACTCGCCGCCGGTGTGGCCCTCGGCCCACGCCGAGTAGGCGTCGGCCGTGTCGATGAAGTCGCCGCCCGCCTCGGTGTAGCCGTCGAGCACCGCGAACGAGGTCTCCTCGTCCGCGGTCCAGCCGAAGACGTTGCCGCCCAGGCAGAGGGGCGCCACGTCCAGGTCGCTGGTTCCCAGTTTCGTCATGCGGCGAACGTAGCTCCGGGCGCCGGTGGGCGCCGATCGGAGCAGGCAGGACTAAAACGTGTGGCCGCGTCGTTGCTTCGACGGGAGGCGAAATGGCTGTGGAGTTGGGGCGGTACGGCGTGTGGGGCCCGGCGGACCAGTGGGTCGGCCGGGGCGAGGACGCCGCTGAGCTGGAAGAACTCGGTTACGGGGCGCTGTGGCTCGGTGGTTCGCCGGACGGGTCCGTGATCGGGACCGTCGGCGACCTGCTGGACGCGACCGAGAAGATCGCGGTGGCGACCGGGATCCTGAACGTGTGGACCACGCCCGCCGGCGAGGTCAACGACGGCTACCGGGCCCTGGCCTGGACGGACCGGTTCCTGGTCGGCATCGGGGCCGGGCACCGGGAGACCGTGGGTGAGGTTTACCACAGCCCGTACCGGAAGCTGCTGCACTACCTGGACGAGCTGGACGTGCCGCGGGACCGGCTGGCGCTGGCGGCCCTGGGGCCGCGCGTGCTGCGGCTGGCGGCGGCGCGGACCAGCGTCGCCCACCCCTACCTGGTGACGCCCGAGTACACGGCCGAGGCGCGCGAGGTCGTGGGGCGCGGCGTGGTGCTGGCGCCCGAGCAGCACGTGGTGCTGGAGGAGGACCCGGCGCGGGCCCGCGAGCTGGGCCGGCAGGCGCTGGCGTTCTACCTGCGGCTGCCCAACTACACCCGGAACTGGCTGCGGCACGGGTTCACCGAGGACGACCTGGCGGGCGGCGGCAGCGACCGGCTGGTCGACGCCCTGGTGGCCTGGGGTTCGCTCGAACGGGTCACGCGGCGGCTGCGCGAGCACCACGAGGCGGGCGCCGACCACGTGGCGGTGCAGGTGGTCGGCGCCGGTGACGTGCGGGCCGCGCACCGGGAGCTGGCGGCGGCCCTGGCCTAGTCGGAGACCTCGACGCCGCGCCAGAAGGCGATGTGGCCCTTGATCTCGGCCGCGGCCTCCTTGGGCTCCGCGTAGTACCACGCGGCGTCGGGGTTCTCCGCCCCGTCCACGTGGAGGGTGTAGTAGTTCGCCGTGCCCTTCCACGGGCAGACCGTCGTCGTCTCCGACGGCCTCAAGTACTGCGCGTGAACGGATTGCGCGGGGAAGTAGTGGTTCCCCTCCACGATCCGGGTTTCGTCGCTCTCGGCGATGACCTCGCCGTTCCACCGTGCGGTCGCCATGGACCCCACTATGCCGGTGATCAACTTCTGCCGCAGGGGGTAGCCGTAGGATGCTGCCGACACCGCGTTCCGGGCACCCGAGGAGGACCACCGATGCCCATCGCAACCCCCGAGGTCTACGCCGAGATGCTTGACCGCGCCAAGGTGAACGAGTTCGCCTACCCCGCGATCAACGTCACCTCGTCCGAGACCCTCAACGCGGCGCTGCGCGGCTTCGCGGAGGCAGAGAGCGACGGGATCATCCAGGTCTCGACCGGCGGTGCGGAGTTCGCCTCCGGCACCAAGGTCAAGGACATGGTGACCGGCGCGGTCGCGCTCGCCGAGTTCGCGCACGTGGTCGCCGAGAAGTACCCGGTGAACATCGCGCTGCACACCGACCACTGCCCCAAGGACAAGCTGGACGGCTACGTCCGCCCGCTGGTCGCGATCAGCCAGGAGCGGGTGGACCAGGGTCGCAACCCGCTGTTCCAGTCGCACATGTGGGACGGCTCGGCCGTGCCGCTGGACGAGAACCTGAAGATCGCCTCGGAGCTGCTCGACCTCACCGCCAAGGCGAAGATCATCCTGGAGATCGAGGTCGGCGTCGTCGGCGGCGAGGAGGACGGCGTCGCGCACGAGATCAACGAGAAGCTCTACACCTCGCCCGAGGACTACCTGAAGACGGTGGACGCGCTGGGCGCCGGCGAGAAGGGCCGCTACCTGGTGGCGGCGACCTTCGGCAACGTGCACGGCGTCTACAAGCCGGGCAACGTGAAGCTGCGCCCCGAGATCCTCAAGCAGGGCCAGGACGTGGTGGCCGAGAAGCTGGGCCTGCCCGCCGGCTCGAAGCCGTTCGACCTGGTCTTCCACGGCGGCTCCGGCTCGCTGCTGGAGGAGATCCACGAGGCGCTGACCTACGGCGTCATCAAGATGAACATCGACACGGACACGCAGTACGCGTTCACCCGTCCGATCGTGGGTCACTTCTTCCAGAACTACGACGGCGTGCTGAAGGTGGACGGCGAGGTCGGCAACAAGAAGGCCTACGACCCGCGGTCCTACCTCAAGGCCGCCGAGCAGGGCATGGCCGCCCGCATCGCCCAGGCGTGCGAGCACCTGAAGTCGTCCGGCCGCATGATCGCCGGCTGACACCGCGGCACGTCGAAGGCCCTCTCCGGGTGTTCCCCGGAGGGGGCCTTCGCGCTACCGGCCGTACATGCGGCAGAGGGCCGCGTCCACCAGGGCCCGCTGGGCCGCGGCGGCCTCGGGGCGCGCCAGGTCGTAGGTGGTGGTCAGCAGCACGGTGACCGCGCGGGCGCCGGTCGGGTCGGTGTAGTGGTGGCTGCGGTAGCCGGGGAAGCCGCCGGAGTGGCCCCAGGCGACCCCGCACGGCGAGTGGACCTCCATGACGCCCAGGCCGTAGCCGTCGCCGTTGCCCCGGGGCACGGAGTCGCGCAGCTCGGCGAGGTGGCCGGCCGGGAGCAGGCGGCCGGACATCAGCGCGCCCAGGAAGCGCTGCCAGTCGCGCGCGGTGGACACCAGGCCGCCCGCCGCCCACGCCGGGTGCAGGTCGATGCCCGTGACGTCCACGTGGTCGTGGCGGCGCGGCCCGGCGAAGCCCTCGCCGATGGGCGCGCCCGGCGGGAACAGCGGCGCCAGGTGCTCGGGGTCCGGCTCGTAGCCGTGGGCGTGCCGGCCCGCGAAGCGCGCGTCGCGGGGCAGGTAGGTGTCGCGCAGGCCCAGCGGCCGGGTGATCCGGTCCACGACGAGGCTCTCGTAGGACCGGCCGGTCGCGCTCTCCAGGACCAGGCCGGCGAGGGTGTAGTTGGTGTTGCTGTAGTCCCAGCGCTCGCCCGGCGCGAACAGCGGCGGGTGGTCGAACGCCACGGCCAGCAGGTCGGCCGGCGCCCACGGGTCGGTGGTCCGGCCGGTCAGCAGGGGCAGCGCGCGGACGTCGTCCAGGTAGTCGAACAGGCCGCTGGTCTGGTTGAGCAGCATCCGCGTGGTGATGGCGCCGCCGTTCGGCACGCCGCCGGGCAGCCACCGCTCGACCGGGGCGTCGAGGTCGAGCACGCCCTCGGCGTCGAGCTGGAGGGCGAGCGTCGCGGTGACCGTCTTGGTGTTGGAGGCCATCCGGAACTCGTCGCCGGCGCGCAGGTGGTGGTCGGCACGGGTCCAGCCGGCCTGCCGGACCAGCTCGGTCACCCGGCGGCCGTCGTCCACGCGGACGACGACGCCCGGGATGCCCGCGGCCAGCGCCCGCCCGACCTCGTCGTGGAGGCCGGCGGGCGCGGCTCGCGCGGCGGTGGCCGTGGTGGTCGCCAGCGCGGCGGCCACCAGCGCGGCGGTCAGGGACGCGGCTCGGCGCATCGGGTGCTCCTCCCCCTGGGGGCTTCGGTGTCACCGCCGATCCTCGGGGGGAGCGCCGAGCGGGGGAATCAGGCGGTCACCCGTGGTTCCCGGGGGGTTCTCCTCACCGCCAGGCGGTCGGCGGCCACCCACAGCGCGGCCAGGACCAGGAACGCCGCGACGGCCGACGGGTAGGAGATCGGCGGCGCCGCGTCGAGGGACTGCTGCGCCCAGATCCCGCCGTAGCCGAGGCCGGTGACGGCGGCCGCGCCGAGCACGGCGGCGAGCGGCGCGGGCACCCGGCCCAGGTGGGCGACGTCCACGGCCAGGCCGATGAGCAGCAGGAACAGCGGCACGGTCGACACCGGGAAGTCCGCGCCCGCGAGCAGCGGCCAGATCAGGCAGCGGTAGGCGACGTAGCCGCCCGCCACGGCGGTCGCGGCCCAGCGCCGGTCGAGGGTGCGGCGGGCCAGGACGAGCACCAGGGCGGCCGCCACGAGGCCCCACACCGGGTACACCCAGTCCGCGATGGGCAGCGAGAACTGCACCACGGCCTGGCGGTCGACCGGGCGGCCGATCTGGTCCGCGGCGAACTGGAGCAGGATCGGCTCGGCGTACGGCTCGCCGCGGTCCCACGAGGCGATCTCCAGCACCCCGTACTCCTGGTGCTGGTTGGGGAACCAGGCGTTCTCCAGGAAGAAGAACCACAGTGCGGCCAGGCCCGGGACCTTCCAGCGGCCCGCCGGGTAGTGCTGCCGCCACCCCCTGATCGCGCCCGCGAGCATGATCGCCGTGCCCAGGTAGAGCAGGGCGTGCGAGCCGCTCCACGACGTGATGTCCAGGCCGTTGATCCGGTGGTTGATCAGGTCGATCGGCAGCGCCACCAGGAACACGCCGGTGCCCCACTGCATCAGGCGCAGGGCCTTCTTGTCCGCGCCGTAGCCGGTGTAGGTGTGGAAG
This sequence comes from Saccharothrix xinjiangensis, assembly GCF_039527585.1. Classification (NCBI taxonomy): domain Bacteria; kingdom Bacillati; phylum Actinomycetota; class Actinomycetes; order Pseudonocardiales; family Pseudonocardiaceae; genus Saccharothrix; species Saccharothrix xinjiangensis. The sequence continues at coordinate 1,051,597 of NZ_BAAAKE010000001.1, forward strand.
AGCGTCAGCCCGACCACGAGCGCCGTGCCCAACGTGTTGATCATGTGCGGTGGGGCCAGCTCGTCCCGCAGCCACTTGAAGTGCCAGGCCACGTCCCAGGACGAGCCGAGCAGCTTGAGCAGCAGGCCGAGCAGCCACAGCCGGTACAGCGCCGCGGACAGGTCGGCGGGCGTGCCCCGACCCGGTTCGCCGCGTTCCCAGTAGAGGTCGCGGTAGCGCGCGACCCGGTCGACAACCCCCGTCTTCACCTGCCCATGATGGGGTGCGGTCCGGGCCACCGGAAGGGTGTTGTCCCCCGGTTTTTCACCACTACCCCTTAGGGGCACGAGCAGTGACCAGGAGATATCTCACTGTTGCCGCCCCAAGGGGGTGACGGGCGTTGCTCCGAGTGCCCGCAGGCGGCAGGGTGCGTGACCTGGAAGTCCGCCGAGAGCACCGGGAGCGAAGCAGATGGGCAAGAAGGTCGTGGCAGGCGTCGTCGTGTCGGCGATGGTGCTGGCGCTGGTCGCTGCCGCCGCGTCGGTCTTCCTATCCTGACCGCATGGAGAACCTGTTCGGCGGTCCCGAACCCACGTTGCTGCCCGACCGGCCCGAGGCGCAAGCCGCGGCCGAGGCGGGCACCGACCCCGCCAAGATCGTTCGCGCCTACCCCGACTTCAGCGAGGCGTGGGCGCTGCTCGCCGAGCGCGCGTTGCAGGCGGGCGACCCGGTCGCGGGGTACGCCTACGCGCGCGCCGGCTACCACCGCGGGCTGGACCAGCTGCGCCGCTCGGGCTGGCGCGGGCACGGCCCGGTGCCGTGGTCGCACCGCCCCAACCAGGGCTTCCTGCGCGCGCTGGCCGCGCTGGCCCGCGCCGCCGACGAGATCGGCGAGACCGAGGAGCACGAGCGCTGCCGGCAGTTCCTCGCCGACAGCGACCCCTCCGCGCCCGCCGCGCTCGGCCTGAGCTGACGCTCGTGGTCGAGGTGCGCGCCGAGGTGGCGCGCAGGCTCCAGCGGTGGCGGAGCACGGCCCTGCCGATCGCGCAGGCCGGGCTCGCCGCCGGGCTGTCGTGGCTGGTCGCCACCGAGGTGGTCGGGCACGCGCACCCGTTCTTCGCCCCCATCGCCGCGGTCGTCTGCCTGGGCGTGTCGCTCGGGCAGCGGCTGCGGCGCGTGGTCGAGCTGGTCGTCGGCGTCGCGGTCGGCATCGGCGTCGGCGACGTGCTGATCTCCCTCATCGGCTCGGGGCCGTGGCAGATCGCGCTGGTGGTGGCGCTGGCGATGTCCTCGGCGGTGCTGCTCGACGGCGGCGCGGTGATCGCCCTCCAGGCCGGGTCGTCGGCCGTGCTGGTGGCGACCCTGCTGCCGCCCAGCGCGGGCGGCGGGCTGGACCGCATGGTCGACGCGCTGGTCGGCGGCCTGGTCGGGCTCGCGGTGACGGCGCTGCTGCCCGCGAACCCGCTGACCGTGGCGCACCGGCAGGCGAGGGTGGTGTTCGGCGAGCTGGCCGCCGCGCTGCGCGGCGTGGCCACGGCCGTCGCCGAGCGGGACGCCTCGCAGGCGGCCGGCGTGCTGGCGCGGCTGCGGGACAGCCAGGAGGCGGTGGACGAGTTCAGGTCGGCGCTCAAGACCGGCGGCGAGATCGCCGCCATCGCGCCGATCCGCTGGCGCAGCAGGCACGACCTGGGCCGCTACGAGACGGCCGCCGTGCCGCTGGACTACGCGCTGCGCAACACGCGCGTGCTGGCCCGGCGGGCGCTGGCGGCCCTGCGCGACGGCGAGCGGGCGCCGGAGGTGCTGCCCGGCGTGCTGCGGGAGTACGCGGCGGCGGTGGACCTGCTGCGCACCGAGCTGGGGCGCGGCGAGGAGCCGAAGCGGGCGCGGACCGCGGTGTGCGAGGCGGCGCGGGCGACCACGCGGCAGCTGGGCGGCGAGGGCTTCTCGACCCGGGTGGTGCTGGCGCAGGTGCGGTCGGTGGCCGTGGACCTGCTCCAGGCCACCGGCCTGTCGCGGGCCGAGGCGGCGGAGTCGTTGCCGCCCCTGACGCGCGGGGGCGGCGACGACGAGGTCAGCCCTCCGGCCGGTTGAGCACGCCGAGCAGCACCTCGTGCACGGCGTCGTGGTCGCGCGGGTCGGCCAGCCGGCACGAGGCGCCGGTGACGGCGTACCACTCCTCCGCGCCCTCGTAGCGCACCAGCGCGCGCAGCACCCCGTCGTCCAGGGTGGTGCGCAGCTCAAGGTCGCCGGTCACCACGCCGACCTCGTCGGTCATCACGCCGCCTGGTCCGGCCACGAAGGGGGAGGAGCGGTCAGCCATCGGTCATCAGCACCTTCCGAGCATGCTCTGGAGAGCGGACTTCTCCGCGGAGTTCACCGTCAAACCCCAGCGGTGCTTGGTGCGCGTCCACATCTTGGCGTAGGTGCACCAGTAGGAGGTCGTCGGAGGCTTCCACAGGGCGGGGTCCTGGTCGCCCTTGGCCTGGTTGACGTTGTCGGTGACCGCGATCAGCTGCGGCCCGGCCAGGTCGTTGGCGAACTGCTCGCGGCGCGACGTGGTCCAGCCCGACGCGCCCGAGCGCCACGCCTCGGCCAGCGGCACGACGTGGTCGATGTCCACGTCGGACGCGGCGCTCCAGGTCGCGCCGTCGTACGGGCTGAACCAGCGGCCGGACGTGGCGGCGCAGGACGAGTCGGTGACCACGTTCGTGCCGTCGCGCTTGAGCACCTGCTCCCGGGTGTTGCAGGCGCCCGAGACGGTGCTCCAGTGCGGGAACTTGTCCCGGGAGTAACCGGAGGAGGACCCCTCGGCGGCCACGGTGAGCGCGTTCAGCTCCGCCTGGGCGGTGCTGGTGCCCGGGATGCCCGGCGGGGTCGCCAGGGCGGGGGTGGCCAGGCTCAGGGTCAGCGCACCAGCCAGGAGCAGGGAGGCAGTCGAGAATCGCGCGGTCTTGTTAACCGTTGACATAATTCCGACCTTCCTAGTTGGAAGCTGTCGGAACCTACCCTGGTGCGATTCTCCTTCCGCCACAACGCTTCCGGGTGACACTCCTGTGTCGGAAGGGGAAACTCCTCCGTCACTGCACCCCGCGGACCAGGCGCAGGTCCTCCGTGTGGCGGTACCAGGTCCACTTGCCCATCGGGCGCGGGTGCGGCACGCCGTCCGAGGTCACCTCCACCGGCAGGCAGCCCAGCTGGAACGCGCGCGCCGGCGTCGTGGTCACGCGGCGCCCGAGCAGCCGCTTGGTGATCACGTGCACGAGCAGGCCGGGCCCGCCGCCCGGGTCCGGCGTCACCTCGATCCGGCTCGCCTGGCCGCGCAGCACCACCGTGTCGTCGCCGTAGCCGACGCCGCGCACCGGCCCCAGCGAGCCCCGGCCGACGAGCACGCCGCCCACGTCGTTGCGCACCAGCGACACCCGGTCGGCGTCGCCCGACAGGGCGAGGTCGAGCGCGCGGCCCGGATCGGTCGGCAGGCCCCACAACTCGGCCACCGCCGAGCCCCGGTCCACCGGCACGTAGCCGACGGGCACCTCGGCGAGCCGCTCGGCGCGCATCAGCCGCAGCGCCACGGCGTTCAGGTCGGCGTCCGTGCCGTGCACGACGAGACGGCGGTCACCCAGTTCGGCGACCACCGGGTCGACCTCGTCCTTGCCGGGCCTCGACCCGACCGGGCGAACCTCGAACCGGTCACCGTCGGTGACCACCGGCGACTGCGTGTTTCCGCAGGCCAACACGATTCCGCGCACCTTCATCTCCTCGGCTACGCTCGACCACCGGCATTCGCTCTTGCCAACACCGTCCGTTCGACCTTGGAGTTTCACATGCCGGCCGTAGTGCTGATCGGCGCCCAGTGGGGCGATGAGGGCAAGGGCAAGGCGACCGACCTGCTCGGCGACCGAGTCCAGTGGGTCGTCCGCTACCAGGGCGGCAACAACGCCGGTCACACCGTGGTGCTGCCCGACGGGCAGAAGTTCGCCCTGCACCTCATCCCGTCCGGCATCCTCACGCCGGGCGTCACCAGCGTCATCGGCAACGGCGTCGTGGTCGACCCCGGCGTGCTGCTCGAAGAGGTGGCGGGGCTGGACGAGCAGGGCGTGGACACCAGCCGGCTGATCATCTCCGCCGACGCGCACCTGATCATGCCCTACCACGTGGCCATCGATAAGGTCACCGAGCGCTACCTGGGCAAGGCGAAGATCGGCACCACCGGCCGCGGCATCGGGCCCTGCTACCAGGACAAGATCGCCCGCGTCGGCGTGCGCGCCCAGGACCTGCTCGACGAGAAGATCCTGCGGCAGAAGGTCGAGGCCGCGCTGGACTTCAAGAACCAGGTGCTGGTCAAGGTCTACAACCGCAAGGCGCTCGACCCCGGCCAGGTCGTGGACAGCGTGCTGGAGCACGGCTCGAAGTTCTCCGACCGGATCGCCGACACCCGGCTGCTGCTCAACCAGGCGCTGGACCGCGGCGAGACCGTGCTGCTGGAGGGCTCGCAGGGCACGCTGCTCGACGTGGACCACGGCACCTACCCGTTCGTCACCTCGTCCAACCCGACCTCGGGCGGCGCGTCGGCGGGCTCGGGCATCGGGCCGACGAAGATCACCACGGTCATCGGCATCCTCAAGGCCTACACCACGCGCGTGGGCTCCGGGCCGTTCCCGACCGAGCTGAACGACGACATGGGCGAGCTCCTGCGCAAGACCGGCGGCGAGTTCGGCGTCACCACGGGCCGCTCGCGGCGCACCGGCTGGTTCGACGCGGTGATCGCCCGCTACGCGGCCCGCGTCAACGGCATCACCGACTACTTCCTCACCAAGCTGGACGTGCTGTCCGGCCTGGAGAAGGTGCCGGTCTGCGTGGGCTACACCATCGACGGCACGCGGGTCGACGAGATGCCGATGACGCAGACCGACGTGCACCACGCCGTGCCGGTGTACGAGGAGCTGCCGGGCTGGTTCGAGGACATCAGCCACTGCCGCGCGTTCGAGGAGCTGCCCGCCAACGCCCGCGCCTACGTCGAGCACCTGGAGGGGATCTCCGGCGCCCGGATGTCCGCGATCGGCGTCGGCCCGGGGCGCGACCAGACGATCGTGCGGCACGACATGCTCGCCGGCTGAACAATTTCCCGCCAGTGCCTCCGACTCCGAAGCAATCGGGGTCGGAGGCACTTTCACAATTCGGGACGCGTTGACTTCTCCCTCCCACCGACGAAAACTCGGACCCGCTGATCAGCGCCGATAGTCCGTGTTTCCGGTCCGCTGGGAGAAATCCGTGTCGGTTTCCACTGCGGGTGTAGTCGCGCGCCCAGGAATATCCCCACCCGCGCGAGCGCCCGTCACCAAGAAGAAAAGGCTGCCCGACCTCCGCCGCTGGCTGAGCCCGATCGGGCTGGTCGTGCTGTGGCAGGTCGCGAGCAGCGCCGGCGTGCTGCCGGAGGACAAGCTCGCCTCCCCGCTGACCGTCTTCGGCACCGCTTGGGAACTGGTCCTCGACGGCCAACTGGTGGACGCGTTCCTCGTCTCGCTCGGCCGGGTCGCGATCGGGTTCGCCATCGGCGCGGTCATCGGTTCCGCGCTGGGCCTGGTGTCCGGCCTGTCCCGGTGGGGCGAGCGGCTGCTCGACCCACCGGTGCAGATGCTGCGCACGCTGCCGCACCTGGGCCTGATCCCGCTGTTCATCCTGTGGTTCGGCATCGGCGAGGAACCCAAGCTGGCGCTGGTCGCGGCGGGCGTGGCGTTCCCGCTGTACCTGAACCTGCACGCGGGCATCCGGCAGACCGACCCGGCGCTGCTCGACGCCGCCCGCGTGCTCGGCTACACCCGGTTCGAGCGGGTCGCGCACGTCGTGCTGCCGTCCGCCGTGCCGCAGACGCTGGTGGGCCTGCGGATCGCGCTGGGCACGGCGTGGCTGTCGCTGATCGTCGGCGAGCAGGTCAACGCGGACGCGGGCATCGGCTACCTGATCAACAACGCGCGGGAGTTCCTGCGCACCGACATCGTCGTGGTGGGCCTGCTGGTCTACGCGCTGCTCGGGCTGACCACGGACGCGCTGGTGCGCGCGCTGGAGAAGAAGGTGCTGCGATGGCGGGCGCGGTGAAGTCGACGGCGGTGAAGTCGAAGGCGGTGAGCATCCGGGGGTTGGTGAAGGAGTTCGGGCCCCGGCGCGTGCTGGACGGCCTGGACCTGGAGGTCGCGCCCGGAGAGTTCGTGGCGCTGCTCGGGCGCAGCGGCTGCGGGAAGTCCACGCTGCTGCGGGTCCTGGCGGGGCTCGACCCGGCCGTCGGCGGCGAGTTCTCGGTGCCCGCCAAGGTGTCCGTCGCGTTCCAGCAGCCGCGGCTGCTGCCGTGGCGGAAGGTGTGGCGCAACATCTCGCTGGGGCTGCGTGACGTCAACGGCCGGGAGGTCGCGGAGAAGGCGCTGGCCGAGGTGCGGCTGGCCGACCACGCCGACGCGTGGCCGCTGACCCTGTCCGGCGGCGAGGCGCAGCGCGTGTCGCTGGCGCGGGCGCTGGTGCGCGAACCCGAGCTGCTGCTGCTCGACGAGCCGTTCGGCGCGCTGGACGCGCTGACCCGCTCCGCGATGCACCGGCTGGTGGAGCAGCTGTGGCGCGAGCACCGGCCCGCCGTGCTGTTCGTGACGCACGACGTGGACGAGGCCCTGCTGCTGGCCGACCGCGTCGTCGTGCTCGACCGGGGCCGGATCGTGGCCGAGCACCGCGTCGACCTGCCGCGACCGCGGCGCCGCGCCTCCTTCGTGGACCAGCGCCTGGAAATCCTCTCCGACCTGGGGGTGAACGATGCGGAAGCTGCTTAGCGCCCTGACCGCCGCGGCACTGGTGCTGACCGGGTGCGGTGGTGACGCCGGCACGTCGTCGGACGGGGAGGTCGTGCTCAGGGTGGGCGACCAGAAGGGCGGCGCGAAGGCGCTGCTCACCGCCGCCGGGCTGCTCGACGACTTCCCCCACGAGATCGAGTGGTCGACCTTCACGTCCGGCCCGCCGCTGCTGGAGGCCGCGTCCGCGGGCGCGATCGACCTCGGCGCGGTCGGCAACACCCCGCCGATCTTCGCCGCCGCCGCCAACGCCAAGATCGCGGCCGTCTACTCGGCGCGGGGCAGCGTGGAGGGCGACGCGCTCCTGGTGCCCGCCGACTCGCCCCTGAAGTCCGTGCCGGACCTCAGGGGCAAGAGCATCGCCGTGGCCAAGGGCAGCTCCGCGCACGGCCAGGTCCTGCTGACCCTCGCGAGCGAGGGGCTGACCACGAAGGACGTGACGCTGAACTTCCTCCAGCCCTCCGACGCCTACTCGGCGTTCACGCAGAAGCGCGTCGACGCGTGGGCCGTGTGGGACCCCTACACCGCCCAGGCGCAGCTGGAGGCGGACGCGCGCGTGCTCACCGACGGGCGCGGCAAGTCCAACGGCTACACCTTCCAGGTGGCCGGGCGCGCGGCGCTGGCCGACCCCGGCAAGGAAGCCGCGATCAAGGAGTACGTGAAGCGGTACGCGCAGGCCCAGCGGTGGGCCGACGAGCACCGCGACGAGTGGGCGAGGACGTGGGCCGCCGAGACCGGGCTGAAGGTCGAGGTGGCGCGCGAGGCCGTCGAGCGCGGCGGCGACCTGCCGGTGCCGCTCGACGGCGCCGTGGTCGCCTCCGAGCAGGAGCTCGCCGACGCGTTCACCGCGGACGGCGCGCTGCCCGGCAAGGTGGAGTTCGAGGACTTCGTGGACACCCGCTTCCAGGGAGAGCTGTCATGAGCGCCGTGCTGCACTGGTTCCTGCCCACCTCGGGCGACGGCCGGACGGTGGTGGAGCGCTTCCACGCCAACCGCTCGCTCGGCGCGTCCGCCGCCCGCGACCCCGACATCGACTACCTGGCGCAGGTCGCGCAGGCCGCCGAGCGCAACGGCTTCGAGGGCGTGCTCACGCCGACCGGCACGTGGTGCGAGGACGCGTGGCTGACCACGGCGGCGCTGATCGCCCGGACCACGACGCTGAAGTTCCTCGTCGCGTTCCGGCCTGGCGTGATCTCGCCGACCCTCGCCGCCCAGATGGCGGCCACCTACCAGCGGATCTCCCGGGGCAGGCTGCTGCTCAACGTGGTCACCGGCGGCGACGAGGTCGAGCAGCGCCGGTTCGGCGACTGGCTCGACCACGACCAGCGGTACGCGCGGACCGACGAGTTCCTGCACGTCGTGCGGGCCGTGTGGTCCGGGAGGCCGGTCGACTTCGCCGGTGACCACTACCGGGTGGAGGGCGCCACCCTGATGGGCGCGCCGGACCCGGTGCCGCCGATCTACTTCGGCGGCTCGTCGGACGCGGCGCTGCCGGTCGCGGCCAGGCGCGCGGACGTCTACCTGACGTGGGGCGAACCCCCGGCGCAGGTGGCCGAGAAGATCGGCCGGGTGCGGGAGCTGGCGGGCGACCGCCCGATCCGCTTCGGCATCCGGCTGCACACCATCAGCCGCGACACCTCGGCCGAGGCGTGGCGGGAGGCGGAGAAGCTGCTGGGCGCCCTCGACCCGGCCCAGGTGGCGCGGGCGCAGGAGCAGCTGCGGGCGTCGCAGTCGGTGGGGCAGCAGCGCATGGTCGCCCTGCACGGCGGCGACCTGTCGAAGGGCGTGCGGGGGCTGGAGGTGCACCCCGGCCTGTGGGCCGGCATCGGCCTGGTGCGCGGCGGCGCGGGCACGGCGCTGGTCGGCAGCCACGAGGAGGTGGCGGACCTGGTCGAGGAGTACCACGCGCTGGGCGTGGAGGAGTTCGTCCTGTCCGGCTACCCGCACCTGGAGGAGGCGTTCTGGTTCGGCGAGGGCGTGCGGCCGATCCTGGCGCGCCGGGGGCTGCTGCGGGCGCCGGGCGCGGAGGTCGAGGTGCCGGTGGCGCGCGGGGCGGTGGCGGTCGAGGGTTCCTGAGCGGGTCCGGGGGCCCGGCTTCGCCCCGGGCCCCCGGACCGTCTGAGGGGGTCCGGCCAGGACTGGCCGGACCCCCTCCCGGGAGGACCGTCAGCCCCGGCGGGCTTCCACGGCGGTGTCCGGGTTGTCGGAGAACACGCCGTCCAGGCCGGTGGCGTAGAACTTCGCGTACTCGTCGAGCGCCCGGCCGTAGGCGGCCGGGTCGGTGGAGGTGCGGAGGTCGGCCGGCAGGAACGCGTTCTCGTTGCGGAACGTCCACGAGTGCACGGTCAGGCCGCGCACGTGGGCGTCGCGGACCAGCGTGGTGGGCTGCTGGAGGTTGCCCGCCGCGTCGCGGGGGATGATCAGCGGCTTCTCCACGCCGACGCCCGACGCGTAGGTGCGGATCTCGCGCAGGCCGTCCGGCGTGACCAGGTCGCGGTAGGTGCGCCGGTCACCGGCCTTGACGAAGTCGTACGGCGCGCCCGAGGCGCTGACCAGCTGCACCAGCGGCACGCGCAGCCGCGACTTGAGCCACTTCAGGTTCGCCACCTCGAACGACTGCACGTACACCCGGGCGCCGTGCCGGTTGAGGCCCTTGCGGTTGAGCGCGTCGACCAGCCGCGGCTCCAGGGGCAGGCCGATCTCCTGGAAGTACGTGGGGTGCTTGGTCTCCGGGTAGATCCCGATCTCGCGCCCCAGCTCGCGGGACAGCCGCCGCGAGAGGTCGACGACCTCCTCGAACGTCGGCACCTCGAACCGGCCGTTGTAGAGGGTGTTGCGGGCCCGGACGTCCGGGATGCGCTCGACCGCGCGCAGCGTCTTCAGCTCGGCCAGCGTGAAGTCCTCGGTGAACCAGCCGGTCAGCGGCGCGCCGTCGATGACCTTCGTGGTCCTGCGGGCGGCGAACTCCGGCCGCGACGCCACGTCGGTGGTGCCGCCGATCTCGTTCTCGTGCCGCGCGACCAGCTTGCCGTCCTTAGTGACGACCAGGTCGGGCTCGACGTAGTCCGCGCCCATGCGCGCGGCCAGCTCGTACGCGGCCAGCGTGTGCTCGGGCCGGTACCCCGACGCGCCGCGGTGGCCGATCACCAGCGGTCCCTTGCGGGCGTGCGCCACGCGGTCGTCGCCGCTCGCCGCGCCCCACGGGAGCGCCACCGCCAACCCGGCCACCGCCACGGCGGCGAGCGCCGCCCCGACGATCCTCGTCCGCACCATCGCCGACCTCCTGTCAAGGTTCCAGACGCGCGGCAGCCTCGTCGCGCACCGCGACATCCGAATCACCGTAGGGTGAAGTGCGGGCCACGTCGTGGTGAACTAACGTCACTCCCTCGCCAGGGCGGCTTCCTCCAGGTCCAGTTCGCGCAGCACCCGCGCCAGCACCTCGTCGTCGATGCGGCCCGCGTCCCGCGCCTCCACGAACACCTCCCGCTCGGCGTCGAGCATGGTGCGCCGCAACCGCCGGAACGCGCCGGCCGGCGACTCGTCCTCCTGCCGCCCCAGCCGCTCCCACGCCGCGTTGCCGCGGTGCTCGGCCAGCAGCCGCAGCCGGTGCACGACGTGCTCGGGCGCGTCGCCGCCGGAGCCCACCTCCTGGTCGAGCCGCCGCACGGCGGCCTCCGCGGCGGCGTGCTGCACCTGGGCCTCGGCCAGCGCGTCGGTCCGCTCCTCGTCGCCGCGGTGCCCCAGCTTGCGGATCACCAGCGGCAACGTCATGCCCTGGATCAGCAGCGTGCCCACGGTGACCACGAACGCGCAGAACACGATCACGTCCCGGCCGGGCAGGTCCAGCGGCAGCGCCGCCGCGGCGGCCAGCGACACCACGCCCCGCATCCCCGCCCACGAGATGACCGTGACGCCGCGCCAGCCCGGCGCCTCCTCCCGCTCGCGGATCCGCCGGAACAGCCACCGGGGCAGGTAGGCCGCCGGGTACATCCACGCGAACCGCACCAGGATCGTCGCCAGCAGCACCGCGCCCGACGCCCACGCCAGCCCCGGCGTGAGGTCCACGGCGTCCACGACCGTCTTGAGCTGCAACCCGATCAGGGCGAACACGAACGACTCCAGGATCACGTCCACCGACCGCCACACCGCCGTGTCCTGGAGGCGCGTGTAGTACGAGGTGCTGGGCGCGTGGTGCCCGATGTAGAGCCCGGCCACCACCACCGCCAGCACGCCGGACGAGTGCAGCTCCTCGGCGAACAGGTACGTGCCGAACGGCACGAGCATCCCCAGCGAGCTCTCCAGCACGCCGTCGGCCAGCCGGGTCCGCGCCCACCGCACGCCCACGCCGGCCGCCAGGCCGACCACCACGCCGCCGCCCGCGCTGACCGCGAACGTGCCCGCGCCGCCCGCCCAGCTGGCCGTGGCGCCCGCCGCGGCGGCCACGGCGACCTTGTACGCGGTCAGCGCGGTCGCGTCGTTGATCAGGCTCTCGCCGGTGAGCAGGGTCATCGTGCGGCGCGGCAGGTTCAGCCGCCGCCCGACCGCCGCCGCCGCCACCGCGTCCGGCGGCGCGATCACCGCGCCCAGCACCATCGCCGACCAGAGCGGCAGCTCCGGCAGCACGAGGTGCGCCACCCAGCCGGTCGCGACCGTGGTCGCCAGCACCAGGCCCACCGCGAGCAGCCCGATCGGCCGCAGGTTGGCCCGGATGTTGTGGTACGAGCTGTCCAGGGCCGCCGAGTACAGCAGCGGCGGCAGCACCAGGACCAGGATCAGCTCCGGTTCCAGGGCGAACGCCGGCAGGCCGGGGAGGAACGACACCGCCAGGCCGGCGCCGACCAGCACCAGCGGGGCCGACCAGCCGAGCCGCCTGGCGACCGCGGTCACCAGCAGCGAGCCGACGAGCAACAGCAGCAGTTCCGGTCCGTGCATGCCGCAATCTTGCGTGATGATGGGCGGCATGACCTGCTCCCACGTCGAACAGCTGCCCGCTTCGGTCGAACCCGACAGCCCCGACGGGTGCGCCGACTGCCTCGCCGCGGGCGAGCACAACTGGGCGCACCTGCGCGTCTGCCTGTCGTGCGGCCACGTGGCGTGCTGCGACTCCAGCCCGCGCCGCCACGCCAGCGCGCACTTCCACGTCGGCGGCCACCCGGTCATGCGCTCGTTCGAACCGGGCGAGGACTGGCGCTGGTGCTACGTCGACAACCGGATCGTGTGAGGCGTCTTTACAGTTCCTTTAGACGGTCGGTCTATGGCTGTGACCGGCGACACAAGTAGCTTCGTGAGCGCCTGATCAAGCGCGACACGAAGGGGTGCGCGTGTCGACCAAGACGCGAACCGGAGAGACCACCGACGTCGACGGGGTGCTGGCCGAGCACGACGAGGAACGCCCGTCGCGCTCGCTGTCCCGGCGGTGGGAGCTGGGCGTGTGGGCCGCGGGGCTCGCCGTCTCGCTGCTGGTGCTCAAGCAGGTGTTCTGGCCGTTCGCCCAGGGCGGCCAGTTCTACCTGGTGGTGTTCCTGGCGGTGACGCTGCCGCTGGTGTTCCTCTGCTACCGGCCGCGCGGGCGGTGGGGCGGGACCGACGACCCCGGCCGGCTCGACCGGGTGCTGGCCGCCGCCGCGTTCGCCGTGGGCGCCTACCCGCTGTTCGGCGGGTTCGACGCGTTCCTGGACCGGCAGGGGCAGCTGACCACCGTGGACGTCGTCGCGGGGTCCGTGCTGCTGGTGCTGGTGCTGGAGGCGTGCCGGCGGACCACCGGCTGGGTGCTGCCGGTGGTGTGCGCGGCGTTCATCGCGTTCGCCTACTACGGCGGCTACCTGCCCCCGTCCTGGTCGATCTCGCACGCCGGCGTCGACTTCAGCCAGGTCATCAACGGCTTCTACAACGACGCCACCGGGTTCTACGGGACGCCGCTGGACGTGGCCGCCACCTACATCGTGCTGTTCACCATCTACGGCGCGGTGCTCAACGCCTCCGGCGCGGGCGCGTTCTTCGTGGACATCAGCTTCGCCGCGTTCCGCGGGTCCCGCACCGCGCCCGGCCGCACGACCGCCACCGCCGGGTTCCTGCTCGGCACCGTGTCCGGCTCCGGCACCGCCACCGCGGTGTCGCTGGGCGCGGTGACGTGGCCGATGCTGAAGAAGGCCGGCTACCCCCGGGAGAGCGCGGGCGGGCTGCTCGCCGCGTCGGGCATCGGGGCGATCCTGTCGCCGCCGACCATGGGCGCGGCGGCGTTCATCATCGCCGAGTACCTGGAGACCTCCTACCTCCAGGTGCTGGTCTGGGCGATCCTGCCGACCCTGCTGTACTACCTGGGCATCGCGCTGGCCGTGGAGGTCGACGCCCGCCGGTTCGGCGCGAAGCCCGTCGACGTCGACGTGCCCGGCGCGTGGGCGGTGCTCAAGCGCGGCGGCTACCACTTCCTGTCGCTCGCGGTGATCGTGGTGTTCCTCGCGCTGGACATCCCGGTCTACTCGGCCGTCGTCTACGCCACCGGCGTCGCCGCGCTGTTCGCCCTGGTCGCGCGGCGGGGCGACGTGCGCGGGTGGGCGCGGGACGTGCTCGACTCGCTGTCCGCCGGCGCCCGCTCGGCGCTGCCGGTGGTCGCGGTGTGCGCGGCGGCGGGCGTGATCACCTCGACCATCACCAAGACGGGCCTCGGCCAGGTGCTGGCGTCGGAGCTGGTGGACGTGGCGCGGGCGATCTCGTCGGACCCGACCGCGGTCCTGGTCGTCACGGCGGTGCTGGCGGCGGTCGCGGTGGGCGTGCTCGGGCTCGCGGTGCCGGTCACCGCCTCGTTCATCATCGCCTGGGTCGTGATCGGGCCCGCGCTGGTCCAGCTGGGCGTGGCGCCCGAGGAGGCGGCCATGTTCATCTTCTACTACGCGGTGCTGTCGGAGGTGACGCCGCCGACCGCGCTGGCCGCCGTCGCCGCGGCCGCGATCACCGGCGGCGACGTGATGAGGACGATGTGGCGGACGTGGAAGTACACGCTGCCCGCGTTCCTCGTGCCGCTGGCGTTCGTGCTGACCGACAACGGCGCCGGCCTGCTGCTGCGCACGTCGCTCGTCGACGCCCTGTGGGTGTTCGCGGTGTCGGCGCTCGGCGTGGCCGCGCTGGCCGTGCTCACCGGCGGGTGGCTCCTCGGCCCGGCCCGGTGGCCCGAGCGGGTGCTGTGCGCGCCCGCCGCCGCGGCCCTGCTCTACCTGCAACCGGTGACCATCGCCGTCGGCCTCGGGTTCCTGGTGGCCGCGGTGGTGGTGCACGTCGTCCTGCGCAAGACATCGAAGAGGGAGCAGCAGCATGCATAGCTGGGCGCTGAAGGTCGCCGCGGGCGGGCTCGCGGTCGGGCTGGTCGCCGCCGGGTGCGGCGGGAAGCGGACCCCCGACGCCTCGTCGCCGTCGGGCGGCGCCGCCGCCTGCGAGGCGTCGGACGGCCGGATCACCATCGCCACCGGCAACTCCGGCGGCGTGTACTACGTCGTCGGCGGCGGCCTGGCGAAGCTGATCAGCGACAACACGAAGCTGAAGGCCACCGCCGCGGAGACCGGCGCGTCCGTGCAGAACGTCCAGCAGCTCGTCGCGAACGACTACGACGTGGCGTTCTCGCTGGCGGACACGGCGGCCGACGCGGTCGCGGGCAAGGGCGCGTTCGACGGGAAGCCGCAGGACGTCAAGGCGCTGACCAGGCTGTACTCGAACTACACGCAGGTGCTGGTGCGCGCCGACTCCGGCATCGACTCGATCGGGGACATGCGCGGCAAGCGGATCTCCACCGGGTCGCCCAAGTCCGGCACCGAGGTCATCGCCAACCGCCTGCTCACCGCCGCCGGGCTGGACCCCGGGGCCGACGTGCAGGCGCAGCGGCTCGACCTGGCCAAGACCGCGGACGGCATGAAGGACGGCAGCCTCGACGGCCTGGTGTGGAGCGGCGGCCTGCCGACCGCGCAGATCACCGACATCACCACGTCCCTGGGCGACCAGGTGAGGTTCATCGACATCACCCCGCAGCTCGACGCGCTGAAGCAGGTCAACGAGGTCTACGAGCGGGGCGTCATCCCGGCCGCCACCTACGGGCAGCCGGCCGACGTGCCGACGGTCGTGGTGCCGAACGTGCTGCTGGTGCGGTCGGACTTCCCCGAGGGCGACGCGTGCGCCGTCACCAAGCTCATCTTCGACAAGAAGTCCGACCTGGAGGCGGTGCACCCGGCGGCCAAGGGCATCACCCGGGACGAGGCCGCGGAGACCGCCCCGGTGCCGCTGCACCCCGGCTCGCAGGACGCCCTGGGCGGGTGAGCGGATCGGTCATCTAGGCTGGCCCACCGTGCGTGTCCTGGTCATCGGGTCTGGCGCCCGTGAACATGCCCTAGTCCTCGCGCTGTCGCGGGACCCCTCGGTGATCGCGCTGGCGTGCGCTCCCGGCAACGCCGGCATCGCCGGGGTGGCGGAGACCTACGGGGTCGACGTCACCGACGGCGCGGCCGTCGCGGCGTTGGCGCAGGAGTGGGACGCCGACCTGGTCGTGGTCGGGCCGGAGCAGCCCCTCGTGGCGGGCGCGGCGGACGCCGTGCGCGCCGCCGGGATCCCCTGCTTCGGCCCGTCGGCCGCGGCGGCCCGGATCGAGGGCTCCAAGGCGTTCGCCAAGGACGTCATGGCTGCGGCGGGCGTGCCGACGGCCACGTCCGAGGTGGTCGACAACCCGGCGCGGCTCGACGCCGCCCTGACCCGCTTCGGCCCCACCTGGGTGGTGAAGGACGACGGGCTGGCGGCGGGCAAGGGCGTGGTCGTGACGACCGACCGGGCGGTGGCCCGGGCCCACGCCATGACGCTGCTGGACCACGGCCACCCGGTGCTGCTGGAGACGTTCCTCGACGGGCCCGAGGTGTCGCTGTTCTGCCTGGTCGACGGCTCCTCCGTGGTGCCGCTGCTGCCCGCGCAGGACTTCAAGCGCGTCGGTGACGGCGACTCGGGCCCCAACACCGGCGGCATGGGCGCGTACTCGCCGCTGCCCTGGGCCCCCGAGGGCCTGGTGGACACGATCGTCTCCACCTGCGTGCAGCCGGTCGTGGACGAGCTGGCGCGGCGCGGCACCCCGTTCACCGGCCTGCTGTACGCGGGCCTGGCCCTGACCTCCACCGGGCCGCAGGTGATCGAGTTCAACTGCCGCTTCGGCGACCCGGAGACGCAGGCCGTGCTGGCCCTGCTGCGCACCCCCCTGGCGAGCCTGTTCCACGCCGCCGCGACCGGCGCCCTCGGCTCCGCGCCGGCCCTGGAGTGGGCCGACGGCTACGCGGTGACGGTCGTCATCGCCGCCGAGGGCTACCCCGGCCGTCCCCGCACGGGTGACGTCGTCGGCGGCGGCGAGTCGGACGGCGTGCTGCACGCGGGCACCCGCCGGCGCGAGGACGGCGCGGTCGTCTCGGTCGGCGGGCGGGTCCTGTCGGTCGTCGGCACGGGCGACACCCTGGCCGAAGCGCGTGAAGACACCTACCGGCGGGTGGCGGGCGTCCACCTCACCGGCTCGCACCACCGCACCGACATCGCGTTGCGCGCGGCGAACGGCGAGGTCGAAGTCCCCTAAGCCCCCAGGATCGCCGGTCGCGACGGTCCACCTGTTCTATACACCGCGCGCGGGCGACGGGATCCCCCGGCCGCCCGCGCGCGACCTGTTCCACAGGGGTGGTTCGCGTGGCTCGTCCGGGCATCGCGCCTCTTGCGACGGGAACGCCCTGGCCCGGGACGAACCGCCCGGGACCCCGTGGCCCGGAATCACGAACCCCTCCGGCTTGGAACCTCCCGGCCTCGGCATCACGGGCTTCGGCCCCCGGCTCGGACCTGCGGACGCGGAACGCGCGGGCCCGGCCCCTCCAAGCCCCGGCCGTCTCGGCGCGCGCTCCCACCGGCAGGCGCGACCGGGCGCGTCCACGGCGACGCCCAAGCGAGTGGGAACCGGCCACGACGCGCATCCGTCCAACTTCAGATCCGGCACACGTGGCCGTTGGTAGCCTCGAACCGGGACCGATTCGTCACCGACCGTACGGGGGTTGGACGTCGTGGCAGAGGAGAGCGGCCTGCTGGGAGCCGTCGCCGGTATAGGCGGTGTCATCGGCAAGGCGGTCGGCGACGCGTTCGCGGCGGAGAAGCGGCTGAACGAGACGATGGCCTCGGGGCCGGGCTCCGGTCAGAAGTTCGAGGTGACCGAGGAGACGGTCCTCCAGGCCGGCAAGCTGATTCGCGAGCAGGCGCAGAACCTCCAGCTCGCGCTGGAAGACGCCCTCATGAACTTGAGCGTCAGGCTGAACAACCCGGATGAGCTCAACGAGGACATCGCCGGGGCGTGGAACTCGCGGTTGGTGGACGGCCAGATGTCCTACGCCGGGCAGGTGGAGCAGTACATCGTCAGCCTCAACGGCCTTGTCGAACAGCTGCGCGGCACCGCACGGCAGTACCAGTTCACCGAGGACGAGGTAACCGCTGCGCTGGGGGCCGTCGGTGCGCCTGATTAGCATCGTCGTCCCGGTGGCGGTCGCGCTCGCGGTCGTCGCCGGCTGCACGTCCGGAGAGGGCGGCGACCCGAAGCCGGAGACGCCCACCGCGACCGGCGGCCCGACGAGCGGGTCTCCCGACCCCACGTCCTCGCGGGCCTCCCGGCCCCGGGAGGTCGCGCTGGACGGGATCGACCCGTGTGCCACCCTCACCGAGGCGCAGCGGGGCGAGTTGGAGATCGACGAGGCGCGTTCCGCGCCGCTCGACGTGCTGAACACGGGCAACCCGCCGCCCACCTGCCGTTACCGGTCGAACGGCCAGGCCCTGTACAGCTACAACGTCGCGCTCGTCACCGACGAGGGTGTCGAGTACTGGGAAGGCGGCAACAACCTCGACGTGGATCCCAAGACCGTCGGCGGTTTCCCGGCCTACCAGTTGAAATTGACCGGCACCTCGGAGGGTTACTGCTCGTACACCGTCGACGTCGCGGACGGCCAACAGGCTTACGTCCAGTTCTTCCCGATCGGCGACGGTTTCACGCAGGACCAAATGTGCCAGAACGCCGCCGAAGGCGCTGAACTGGTGCTCGCGACTTTGCAAACGCTGAAGTGAGGGGGAGTTGTGACCGGCTTCAGGCAGATCAGGGACTTCCGGTTCCAGGGGTACGACAACTTGGCGCTCTCCGCGCTGGTCCAGCAGTTCTCCCAGGGTGATGCGGCGCAGCAGTTCAGCAACGCCTCGCACGCGCTGCGGAAGCTCGCGTCCACCCTTGAGGAAACCGACCAGACGCTGCGGGACGAGCTGCGCAAGCTCGGCATCGAGTGGCAGGGCGCGGCCGGCGACAACGCCGGGCAGGCGGTGACGGTGTCGGCCGACGTCGCCACGTCGGGGACCGAGGCCGCGCAGCACAACTCCAAGGCGACGGCGGTGCAGGGCGCCACCTACAGCCACACCCGCAACGGGATGCCCGACCCCCAGGCGTTGCGCGGGGCCACCGAGACGAACTTCGTGGACGACGTCGGCGGGTTCTTCGGGTACGAGACCGACCACGCCAAGGAAGTGAAGGAGACCCAGGCCGCGCGGGAGCAGACCATCCGGGGGTTGGAGCAGTACACCGACGCCAGTCGGGACGCGCTCAACCAGTACCAGGGGATGAACCGGCCGCCGCAGTTCGACGTGACTGCCTCGTCCAGCGCGAGCACGCCCGTCGCGGCTGTCGGGCAGCCCGGTGGTGCGGTGCCCGGGGTGCCCGGGTCGGTGCCCGGCGCCCTGCCCGGCGGGTCGTTGGGGCAGGCGCTGCCCGGTGGGTCGGCCGGGTTGCCCGGACAGCTGCCGGGGCAGCTGCCCGGCCAGGTGCCCGGTCAGCTCCCGGGGCAGTTGCCCGGTGGCGGGACGACCACGATCGGGCCGCCCGTGCCCGGCATCGGCGGGACGAACACGCAGACCGCCGCGATCGGCAAGCCCGGCGGGTCGAACCTGGGGCTCGGGATCGGGTTGGGGCTCGCGGGCGGTGCGGCGCTGGGCGCCATCGCGGCCGGCGCCCGTTCCGCCCGGGTCGAGCGCAACCAGCCCGGTGCGGTGCCGCCCGGCGGCAAGGCGCCCGAGGGAGCCGGTGGCAAGGGCGCCGGCGCCGGTGGGGCGGGCAAGGGCGTGGCGCCCGGCGTGCTGACCGGCAAGCCCGGCGTGTCGGCGACCATCGGGGCGATCGACCCCGACGAGCGGGTGGCCGGGCGCGGCGGTGCGACGGCCGGTGCCGCCGGCAGGGCCGGTGGCGGCGCGTCGATGATGCAGCCCGCCGCGACCGCGAAGGGCGGTCCGGAGGAAGAGGACGCCGAGCACGTCCGCAAGTACGGCGTGGACTCCGACGACGTGTTCGGTGACGAGCGGATGGTCGTGCAGTCGGTCATCGGCGACGAACCCGAGCGGAAGTGACGTGGGAACGGTCGTCCTGACGACGCTGGAGTTCGACGTCGCGTGGGAAGGAGAGCGGCTCGCCAGGCGGAACGTCGCGCTCGACGTGCCCAGCCCCGGTGTCACGCACACCGAGCGCGCTGTGCTCGTCAAGCAGGCCTGGGGGTCGCTGTCCGAACGCGGCCTGGCGGTGAACGGACGGCTGGCGCCCGAGTTGGCCGACGCGTTCGCGCTGCTGGCCAACCCGCAGGTGTCGATCGACATCTGGATCTGGGTCGACGGCCGCAAGATCAAAGGACTTGCGGCCGGCGCCGGTGACGAGGCGGTGCTCGCCGTCGTCGACGGTGACGAGGTGTGGCTGATCGACGCTCGGGCCAGTGCGCTGGCCGAGGCGGCGGTGTCGGTGGCCGGTGAGATGCCCGCCGGGTACGGGCGGTCCATCAGCCTGCCCAACGACGTGCTGCGCAAGGCGTCCGAGGAAGCCGGGAAGGACGCGGAGAAGCTGGTGCTGGCGCTGGAGCGGCACGGCTTGCCGCTGCACGAGGCGCAGGAACTGGCCGGCATGTGCGACGGCATGAGCACCCGGGGCCAGTTCGGCGTCGAACGCGCCCAGCACAGCGGACCGCCCGTGCGGGCCGGGCGGGTGGTGGCGTGGCACGACACCCCGTCCGGCCGCTACCTGCACCTGGTGCGGCCCAGTTCGGACGGGCGCAGCTGGAGCACGATCACCCCGATCGACAACGCCCGGTTGGCGGGCTGCATCTGGGAGCTGGTGCAGGAGAGCTGACCACCCGCTGCTGCCGACGCGACCGAGGGACGGCCGACGCCACCGAGGGACGGTCGGCTGAGTTGACAGTCGACCGAGCCGAGGTGGGACGGCCGCCGCGTTGGGTGGGTGGGCGGTGGCTGGTCCTGTTGAGGGCTGGGGCCGGACCTGGGGCTCGGGGCCGGAGCTGGGGCTCGGGGGTTGGTGCCGGCCAGAGGTCTGACCATTCGGTTGGAACCCGGGCGGCGTTCGTCACGTCAGTTCGGTGCGGGCCTGGGGGGCCGGAGCAATGCCCGCCGTCATTCGGGAGTGACGCTTCGTGTCCAACGCGACGCTCAGCGCAACCGCTTTCCGCACCGCCTGGGAGCACCTCGACCTCGGCGCGATGCCGATCGTCCTGCACGTCCAGGACGAACCCGCACCGTGGAGCGCTCTGACCGCACTCGGACTTGCCCGTGGTGGTGAGCTGGACCCGTGGCTCGGCGCGGCGTTCAAGCTGCTCGCCTACCCGCCTCGCTCGGCCGACCTGCGGCTCGGGATCGGACGTGCGGCGGTGCGGGCGCTGGCCGCCTCGGCCGGCGCCGGTTCGCTGTTGGCCGTGCTGACCGGGGACCTGGTCACCGTCCGCGAGCTGGACACCGACCTCGCCACCGCCCTGGTCGACCTGCTGCCCGCGATGCCGGACGGCAGGGTCGGCGCACCGGACCTGCGCGGCCAGTTCGGCGCCGCCGCGATCGACTGGACCGGCCGGCGGCAGCGCGCGGCGGACGTGGTCGAGTTCCACGGGTTCACCGACGCCGACGTGCTGCGCGCACGGATCAACGCGCTGCTCGCCCGCTTCTCCGAGCCCTCGGGGCAAGGTCAGGAGACCTGAGAGAGGTCGGCCCGACCCTGGTGAGGACAGCCTGGTGCTGGTGTAGGCGGCAAGTCGTGCGGTGGTGAGGGTGGGACGGTGGGCTGGCCGGTCGGCCGGTCGGCCGGTCGGCCGGTCGGCCGGTGGCTGGCGGTGGGCGGTGGGCCGGTCGGCTGGCCGCTGGGCCGGTGACCGGCGGTGGGCTGACCGGTGGCTGGTGGGTTGGCTCACCGGTGGCCGGTGGCCGGTGGCCGGTGGCCGCTGGCCGGTCGGCCGGTGGGCTGGCTGGCCGGTGGCCGCTAGCCGGCGGCTGGCGGCCGGCGGTGGGCTGACCGGTGGGCCGGCCGGTCGGTGTTCGAGGTTGTGCGGGTTAGCCTGACCCCATGGTGGGTGTTGCCGCTCGTGCTGATGTGCCTCCTTTCCACGTCATGGAGGTGTTGTCGGCCGCGGCTCGGCGGCAGCGGGTTCTGGGGGACGTCGTGTCGTTGGCCGCCGGGCAGCCTTCGAGTGCCGCGCCGACGCCCGTGCTGGAGGCCGCGCAGCGGGCACTGCGGGACCAGCCCCTCGGGTACACCGAGCAGCTCGGCATCGTCGAGCTGCGCGAAGCCCTGGCCGGGCACTACGGCAGGCAGTACGGCCTGGACGTCTCGGCCGACGACGTGGTGGTGACCACCGGGTCGTCCGGTGCGTTCCTCCTCGCGTTCCTCGCCTCCTTCGAGGCCGGTGACCGGGTCGCGCTGGCCAGGCCCGGCTACCCGGCCTACCGCAACATCCTGCGCGCGCTGGGCTGCGAGGTCGTCGAGTTGCCGTGCGGGCCCGAGACCCGCTTCCAGCCCACGGTGGACATGCTGGAGGCGGCGGGACCGCTCAGCGGGCTGGTGGTGGCCAGTCCCGCCAACCCCACCGGCACGGTGCTCGCGCCCGCCGAGCTGGCCGGGCTCGCCGAGTGGTGCGGCACGCGCGGGGTGCGGTTGGTCAGCGACGAGATCTACCACGGCATCAGCTACGGCACCCCCCTCGCCTGCGCGTGGGAGACCTCACGGGACACCATCGTCGTCAACTCCTTCTCCAAGGCGTTCGCCATGACCGGGTGGCGGCTGGGTTGGATGCTGCTGCCGCCGGACCTGCGCCGGGCCGTGGACCGGTTGACCGGCAACTTCACGCTCTGCCCGCCCGCCCTGGCCCAGCACGCGGCCGTCGCCGCGTTCGAGCCCGAGTCGTACGCGCAGACCGAACGCCTGGTCGAGGGGTACCGCCTCAACCGCGACGTCCTGCTCAAGGGCCTGGCCGACCTGGGCATCGACCGGGTGGCCCCCGCCGACGGCGCCTTCTACGCCTACGCCGACGTCTCGCACCTCACCGACGACTCGATGGGCTTCTGCCGCCGACTGCTCGACGACACCGGCGTCGCGATCGTGCCCGGCATCGACTTCGACCCCGTGCGCGGCCACGAGTTCATCCGGCTGTCGTTCGCGGGGGCCGCCCACGACATCGAGGAGGCGCTGCGGCGGATCGGGGGTTGGCTCTTGTCGTCTTCATGATGACTTTTTACGCCGGTGGATCGGGGTGTGGCCAGGAAATCCGGGCGGGAGCACCCGATCAGGTGTCATCGTGGTGACATGGTTCGGATAATCCTGTTCCTGCTGGCCGCCTGGGTGCTCCTGGCCGTCGTGGGGTCGATCGTCAAGGGCATCCTCTGGCTGGTCCTCGCCGGAGGTGCGTTGTTCCTGGGTGTCGCCGCGTACGGCGCGATCAAGACCCACAAGCGCCCGAAGGGCATCAAGGGCCCCGGGCACTAGGAAAAACGGGGTCCGGCGCTCACCATGGGGCGGTGTTCGAGATCGATGAACGCCGCCTCGACCGGTGGGAACGGCGCGCCGAGTGGCCGCTGACGGGCCTCGCCGCGGTGTTCCTGGCCGCCTACGCCTGGCAGGTGCTCGACGACCGCTCCACGCCCGGCCTGCACGGCGCGCTGGAGGTCGCCCTCTGGCTGGTGTGGCTCGTGTTCGCGGTGGACTACGCGGTCCGCCTCACGCTGGCCGTCGACAAGCGCCGGTTCTTCACCGCGCACCTGTTCGACCTGTTCGCGGTCCTGCTGCCGGCCGTCCGCCAGCTCCGGGTGCTGCGCCTGCTCACCGTCCTCAAGGTGCTCAACCGCCGGTTCGCGGGCCGGGTCCGGCAGCGCGTCGGCGTGTACGTCGCGGCCGTCACGGTCATGGTCGGCGCGTGCGCCTCGCTGGCCGTGCTGGACGCCGAGCGCCACCACCCCGACGCCACCATCACCACCTTCGGTGACGCCGCGTGGTGGACGCTGACCACGATCACCACCGTGGGTTACGGCGATCGCTACCCCGTCACCTGGGAGGGACGCCTGGTCGCCGCGCTGCTCATGGTCGGCGGCATCGCGCTGCTCGGCGTCATCACCGGCACCATCGCGTCCTGGCTGGTGGAGCGGCTGAGCGGGGTCGAGGGCTCGGTCGCCGAGGCCGAGCGGGCGACGCTGGCCGAGCTCCGCCTGGTCAAGGCGGAGCTGGCCGCGTTGCGCGCCGAGCTAGAGCACCGTCCGGGCGTGTGAGCTGCCGCGCCACAGCACGCCCCGCAGCCCCGCCGCGTTCGCGCCGTCCACGTTGACCTGCCGGTCGTCGAAGAACACGCAGTCCGCCGGGTCCGCGCCGAGCCGCTCCGCCAGCGCCGCGAAGATCCGCGGGTCCGGTTTGACCACGCCCAGGTCGCCGGAGAACACCAGGTGCTGGAAGTGCCGGGTCCACGGCTCGCGCTCGGCGACCCGCGCGAACGGCACCGGCGCGTTGGACAGCAGCGCCAGCGGCACCCCGGCCGCCGCCAGCTCCTCGACCAGCTCCACCGAGCCGGGGTCCGGCAGCAGCCACCCGCGCACGTCGACGTCGGTCAGCCGGCGCGCCAGCTCCTCGTCCACCTCGACGCCCACCGCCGCGCCGACGGCCCGCCAGTACTCCAGCTCGGGCTGCCCGCGGTCGTAGTCGTCGCGCGTCGCCCAGTACCCGCGCTCGAAGTCCGCCAACGGCGCCCCGAGCAGGTCGGCCAGCTCCGGCAGCGCCCCGGTCGGCCGCGAGAGCACCTCGCCGTAGTCGAACACCACCCAGCGCATCAGCTCACCGACCCGATCCGGCGAAGTGCTTCTGCCACGTCGTCGCCTCCCACGTCGCGGTGCGTCACGAAGCGCACCTTGCCTCCCATCGGTCCGGCGAACACGCCCAGGTGACGCAGGCCGTTCAAGGTGACCTCCAGGTCGGGCACGCCGGCCAGCACGATGTTGGTCTCGGGCTCGTCCACCTGCCAGCCCAGCTCGGCGAGGCCCGCGGCCAGCGCCCTCGCGTTGGCGTGGTCCTGGGCCAGGTCGTCGACCCGCCCGAGCGCGACCAGGCCCGCCGCGGCCAGCACACCGCCCTGCCGGACGCCGCCGCCGAGCATCTTGCGCACCCGCCGCGCCTCCACCACGAACGACGCCGACCCGGCCACCACGGACCCGACCGGCGCGCCCAGGCCCTTCGACAGGCACACCTGCACCGTGTCCACGCCGACCGCCAGCGCCGCGGGCGGCAGCCCGAGCGCCACGGCCGCGTTCCACAGCCGCGCGCCGTCCAGGTGCACCCGCAGGCCGGTCTCCTTCGCCGCCGACACCAGCAGCGCGTGCTGGTCCGGCTGGGTCACCGAGCCACCCGCCGAGTTGTGCGTGTTCTCCAGGCACAGCAGCGCCGTGCGCAGCGTGTAGTACGGCCCGGACACGCCCGCCGCCGTGCGCACCGCGTCCGCCGACACCCGACCGGGACCCGCATCGCACTCGATCGGGTGAGGCATGCCGCCCGCGAGCCACGCGGCCGTGCCCAGCTCGCTGTCCAGCACGTGCGCGCCGCGCGGCGCCAGGAACCGGTCGCCCGGCCGCAGGTGCGTGATCAGCGCGATCAGGTTGCCCATCGACCCGGAGGGCACCCACAGCGCCGCCTCCACGCCCAGCAGCTCGGCGACGCGGTCCTCCAGCAACCGCATCGTGGGGTCGTGGTCGAGCACGTCGTCGGCGACCTCCGCGCCCGCCATCGCGAGTCTCATCGCCTCGTCCGGCTGGGTGACGGTGTCGGAGCGGAAGTCCAGGGGCGCGTACTCGGTCACGAATGGATCACATCACACCGGGCAAGCCCCGTCCCAGCCGCGTCGGCGGTACCACGATGGGGGTGACGCAGGTCTCGTCGGACCGGCGTGCAACCGTTGTCGGCGTCGGTTCCGTCCGGTAGGTGCAAGCACGACGAGCGGAGAGAGTCCGCGTGGATCAGCGCGACGAGCAGGAGTTCGCGGAGTACTTCGCAGCTCGCCGGGAGGCCGTGCGCCGAACGGCGTTCCTGCTGTGCGGCGACTGGCACCGGGCGGACGACTTCGCGCAGACCGCGTTCGTCGCGCTGCACCGCAGGTGGCGCAAGGTCCGGGACAAGGGAGCCCTGGACGCCTACGTCCGCCGGAGCCTGGTGCGCGCGGTGATCGACGAGTCGCGCCGGCCGTGGCGGCGGGAGCGCTTCGTGGACCAGGTCCCGGAGAGGCCCTCGGGCGACGGCGAGGTGGCGGACTCGGTGGCCACGCGCGAGGCGCTGGTCGCGGGCTTGAAGCGGGTGCCGCCGCGGCAGCGCGCGGTGCTCGTGCTCAGGTTCCTGGAGGGCCTGGACGTCGCCGCGGCCGCGGGGGCGCTCGGGTGCTCCGAGGGCACGGTGAAGAGCCAGACCTCACGGGGTCTGGAGGCCTTGCGCGCGGCGCTCGGCGACACGATCGACGACTTGCGGCCCGCGTCGTGAGCAGGGGGTGGAGGTAGGTGGACGAGCAGAGGCTGGCGGAGCTGTTCCGCGACGCCGCGCGCGACGCGCCGCCCGCGTCCTTCGACGTCACGGGCGTGCGGTCGGCGTCGGCGCGGGCGACCGCGCGGCGGCGGTCGCAGGTGGCGCTCGGCTCCGCCTTCGCCGTGGTGCTGGTGCTCGGGGGCATCGTCGCGACCTCGGTGTCGCCGAGGTCGACGAGCGACACGACCGCGGCGGGTTCCGCTGAGGGCGCGTCGTCCCCTAACGTCAGCACCTTCGGGGTGCCGGAGTTGGCGCCGAACGAGGCGTCACCGGACCGCAACGGCGGTCTGCCGCCCAAGAGCATCCCCGAGGACACGCCTACGCAGGGGGGCGAGCTCTCGGGGAGCGCCGACCGCTCGACGGTCGGCGGCGCGCCCGAGGGGTGCGCCGAGGTGGACCGGGAGCTCGCCGTCGCCCTCGCCGACGAGCTCCCGGTCGCCCGCGGCCTCATCCCGGCGCCCGCCGCGGCGAGCTGCCCGCCGGGTTCCCGCGGCGCGAGCTACCTGCTGCGCGACGGCGGCGTGACCGGCACGGTGTCCGTGGTGCTGACCCCGCCGGGCGAGTTGCCGCCGTCCTTCGACGAGGGCACGCGGTCCGAGACCGCGAGCGCGTCCGGCGGTCGGGAGCTGCACGTGCTCAGCCGGCCGGAGCACGGCTCGGCGGTCGTGCCCCTCGCCGAGGAGCTGCCCGCGCTCGCGGGCCGCCTTGCCGGGCGCTTCTGAGCACCGGGCGCTTCTGAGCGCCACCCGCCATTTTGGTACGCTAGTACCAGAAATGGGAGGTGGTCCCCGTGGCGTGGGTCGTGCTCGTCGTGTCCGGCCTCTTCGAGGCCGGGTGGGCCGTGTCGCTGAAGATGTCCAACGGGTTCACCCGGTTGTGGTGGACGGTCTCGTTCGCGGTCACCGCGCTGATCAGCTTCGCCGGCCTGGCCTGGGCGATGAAGCAGCTGCCCGCCGGACCCGCGTACGCGGTGTGGACCGGCATCGGCGCGGCGCTCACCGCCGTCATCGGCATGATCTGGCTCGGCGACGGCGTCTCCACGCTGAAGCTGGTCTCCCTCGGCCTCATCGTCAGCGGCGTCATCGGCCTGAACCTGGCCGGCGGCGGGCACTAGTACCTTTCCAGCAATGACAGCCGCAACACCGAAGGGTGAACGCCGACGCCAGGCGCTGGTCGAAGCCGCCGCCGCCCTGCTGGTGTCGGGCGGGTTCGACGCGGTCCGGCACCGCGCCGTGGCCGAGCGCGCGGGCCTCCCGCTGGCGTCCACCACCTACTACTTCGACTCGCTGGACGAGCTGGTCACCGCCGCGCTGGAGTTCCACGGCACCGCCGAACTCGCCTACGGCAAGGCCCGCCTGGCCGAGCTGGAGCCCGCCGAGTGCGGCGGCGACGCGTTCGTCGACCTGGTGCTCGACCTGCTGCTCGGCCCCGTCGGCGAGGTCGACGCGGAGGCGGTGCTGCTGCGCTACGAGCGCCTGGTCGCCACCGGTCGGCGGCCCTACCTGCGGCCGCTGATGCGCGAGCTGTCCGGTCAGCTGCACGACCTGCTGCACGACATCTTCGCCAAGGCCGGCCAACCGGTCGGCCGGGAACGCGTCGAGGAGCTGATCGCCCTCGTCGACGGCGCCGTGGTGAACGCCCTGATCGAGATCAGCCCCGACCCGCGCGCGGCCGCCCGCCGGATGCTCGCGAAAGCGATGCAACCCCGCTGACCCCCCACCGCGTTCTAAAGGTCGGGAGGGCGCGGAAGGGGATCGCATGCGCAAGGCCGACGAGCAGGGCTTCCGCGAGTTCGCGGTGCAGCACGCCGCTTCGCTGCGGCGCACCGCGTACCTGTTCTGCGGCGACTGGCACATGGCCGAGGACCTGATGCAGGCCAGCCTGCTCAAGCTGTACCAGGCGTGGCACCGGATCGAGTGGCGGGACCACGCCTCGGCGTACGCCCGCAAGGTGCTGCTGCGCACGTGGCTGGACGAGAAGCGCAGGCCGTGGCGGCGGGCGGAGCAGCGCGACGGCGAGGTGCCCGACGTGGCGGACGCGGCGGCCGACCCGGAGCGGGCGGGCGAGCAGCTGTGGGCCCGCGACCTCGTGCACGCGGCCCTGCTGCGGGTGCCGCCGCGGCAGCGGGCCGTGCTCGTGCTGCGGTACTTCGAGGACCTGCCGGTCAACGAGGTGGCGGTGCTGATGGGCTGCACCGAGGGCACCGTCAAGAGCCAGACGGCGCGCGGGCTCGTGGCGCTGCGCAACGCCGTCGAGGAGCTGGGGCGGGGGGCGGTGGTCGCGTCGTGAGCGAAGGGGAGCTGCGGGAAGGCCTGCGCGCCGCGGTCGGGGACGAGCCGCCGCTGCGCTTCGACCCCGACGAGCTGATCCGCCGCGGCCGCCACGAGCGCAAGCGGCGGCGCGCGCTGGTCGCGGTGGGCGTGGCCACGCTCGCCCTCACCGGGACGGTGCTGTCCCTGCCCGGCCTGCTCGGCCTCCGGTCGGGTGACGGCCCGCCGGGGTTCGACGCGGCGGCGCCGCCCGTGCTGACGACCACGGTGGCGCCACCGGTGCTGACGACCACGGCGGCGCCGCCGGTCGACACGACGCCCGAGCCCACCTCGTCGCCCCGGGGGATCGCGGACGCGAAGCTCCTGGGGGCCTACGCCTCCCAGCGGCTCCTCACCATCGCGCCGGAGGTGAAGGTCCTGCGGGCCGAGTTCACCGAGCCGGGCGCCCGGGACCGGTCCGGGCACGTCACCGGGTTCGTGCAGTTCGTCGACCGGGAGGGGGTGACCAGGGTGACCGCGCAGCTCAGCGCGCCGTCGATGCGGGTGACCCGGGAGCGGTTCTGCGCCGGCGCCACGTGCTCGGAGCCGCACCGGCTGAACGACGGCAGCCACCTGGAGTCCGCCGCGGTCGTCGACCCGAAGGGCAAGTTGATCACCCACTCGGTCGCGCACTTCCGCCTCGACGGCTCGGTGGTGCAGGTCAGCGCCTACAACTTCGACCCCGTGGACGGCGGCGGCGTGCGCCGGACCGTGTCGCTGGACAACGACCAGCTCGCGAAGCTCGCCACCGACCCCGGGCTCGTCGCGTGGTGACGCGGGCCGACCGGCCGTGACGCGGGCCGACCGGCCGTGACGCGGGCCGACCGGCCGTGACGCGGGCCGACCGGCCGTGACGCGGGCCGACCGGCCGTGACGTCCCCGCCGACCGGCCGCGCCCGGTCGCGAAATATGCTGGTCACGTGACTGCCAAGCCCCGCATCGCCAATGTCCTCGCCGGCCGCTACGCCTCCGCCGAGCTGGCCACGCTGTGGTCCGCCGAGCACAAGGTCGTGCTGGAGCGGCAGCTGTGGCTCGCGGTGCTGCGGGCGCAGGCCCAGCTGGGCGTCGACGTGCCCGCGCGGGCCGTGGCGGACTACGAACGGGTGATCGACCAGGTCGACCTGGCGTCCATCGCCGAGCGCGAGCGCGTCACCCGGCACGACGTGAAGGCCCGCATCGAGGAGTTCAACGCCCTCGCCGGCCACGAGCACGTCCACAAGGGCATGACCTCGCGCGACCTCACCGAGAACGTCGAGCAGCTCCAGGTGCTGCGGTCCCTGGAGCACGTGCGCGGCAAGACCGCCGCCGTCCTCGCCCGGCTCGCGCGCCGCGCCGCCGAGCACGCCGACCTGGTCGTGGCGGGCCGCTCGCACAACGTCGCCGCCCAGGCCACCACCCTCGGCAAGCGCTTCGCCACCGCCGCCGACGAGGTGCTGGTCGCGTTCCGGCGGCTGGACGAGCTGATCGCCCGCTACCCGCTGCGCGGCGTCAAGGGCCCGGTCGGCACCGCGCAGGACATGCTCGACCTGCTCGGCGGCGACCGGGACAAGCTCGTCGAGCTGGAACGCGCCGTCGCCGGTCACCTCGGGTTCGAGCGGGTGCTGACCAGCGTCGGCCAGGTCTACCCGCGCTCGCTGGACTTCGACGTGGTGTCGAGCCTGGTGCAGCTGGCCGCGGGCCCGTCGTCGCTGGCCAAGACCATCCGGCTGATGGCGGGCCACGAGCTGGTCACCGAGGGCTTCAAGCCCGGCCAGGTGGGCTCCAGCGCGATGCCGCACAAGATGAACACCCGTTCGTGTGAGCGGGTCAACGGCTTCGCGGTCATCCTGCGCGGCCACCTGTCGATGGTCGGCGAGCTGGCCGGCGACCAGTGGAACGAGGGCGACGTGTCGTGCTCGGTGGTGCGCCGGGTCGCGCTGCCCGACGCGTTCTTCGCGCTGGACGGGCTGCTGGAGACTTTCCTCACCGTGCTCGACGAGTTCGGCGCGTACCCGGCGGTGGTGGCCCGCGAACTGGACCGCTACCTGCCGTTCCTGGCCACGACGAAGGTGCTGATGGCGGCGGTGCGGGCGGGGGTCGGCCGGGAGGCCGCGCACGAGGCGATCAAGGAGCACGCGGTGGCCGTGGCGCTGGCCATGCGCGAGGAGGGGAAGGCCGGGAACGACCTGCTGGACCGCCTGGCCGCCGACCCGCGCCTGCCGCTGGACCGGGCGGCGCTGGACGGCCTGCTGGCCGATCGGCTGTCGTTCACGGGGGTGGCGGAGCAGCAGGTCGCCGAGGTGGTGCGGCAGGTGGAGGACGTGCTGGTCGCGTACCCGACCGCGGCGGGCTACGCGCCCGAGCCGATCCTCTGAGCTGCGCCGGAGCTGAGCCGGGTCGGACCTGGGTCGGGCGTGCGCCGGACCTGGTCCGCGCCTTCCGCGGTCACCTGGCCCGCTCCCACCGGAGCCACCCGCGACGCCCCTGGTCGCACACCAGCGCACGCCCGGTCGGGTCCACCGCGGTCGCGCCCCGCTCCTCGCACGGGAAGCCCTCGAACGCCACCTCGTCGAGGCCCGGCGGCTCCGTGGTCGGCGCGGTCGTCGGCTCGGGGCGCGGTTCCGGTTGGACCGGCGCGGCCGGTGGTGGTGGCGGTGGCGGGGGTGGCGGCTCGGTGGTGGCCGCCACCGTGGTCGTCGGCGTGGTGGTCGTCGGCGGCACGGAGATGTCCGCCACCGCCGGCACGGAGGTCACGGGCGCGGAGCTGCTGGTCGTCGTCGGCACGACGACCGGCTCCGGGGCGGCCGTCGGCTTGCCGCACGCGCCCGTGAGCAGCAGGGCGAGCGCGCCGGTCGCCGCGGCTGGGGCGGTCAACGCTCTCCGGTGAACCACGTCGAGCAGGGTAGGCGTCTCCCGGCCGTAGCCCAAGTGGAGTCCCGCGATCCGCCTGGCGACGCACACCGTGAGTGGTCCTAGAGCCTGCCCGCGTCGATGATCCGCTTCAGGAACTGCCGCGTGCGCGGCTGCTCCGGCTCGCCCAGCACCTGCTCGGGCGGCCCGGACTCGACGAGCCTGCCGTCGTCCAGGAAGACCACCCGGTCGGCGACCTGCCGCGCGAAGCCCATCTCGTGGGTGGCCATCAGGATGGTCCGCCCCTGCGCCGCCAGCTCCCTGACCAGCTGCAACACCTCCCCCACCAGCTCCGGGTCCAACGCGCTGGTGACCTCGTCCAGCAGCAGCAGCCGGGGCGCGTACGCCAGCGCCCGCGCGATCGCCACCCGCTGCTGCTGCCCGCCGGACAGCTGCTCGGGGTAGCTGCCCGCCCGGTCGGCCAGCCCGACCCGCGCCAGCAGCTCCCGGCCGCGCAGCTCGGCGTCGGCCCGCGGCACGCCGTGCACCACGCGCGGCGCGAGGGTGATGTTGTCCAGCACGCTCATGTGCGGGAACAGGTTGAACGACTGGAACACGATGCCCATGCCGCGCCGGGCCACGTCGGCGTCCACCCGCGGGTCGGACACGTCCACGCCGTCGAGCAGCACCTGGCCGTCGTCCAGCTCCTCCAGCAGGTTCACGCACCGCAGCAGGGTCGACTTGCCCGAGCCCGACGACCCGATCAGCGCCACCACCTCGTGCTCGTGGACGTCGAGGCCGATGCCGTCGAGCACCGTGCGGTCCCCGTAGCGCTTGACCAGCCCGCGGACGGACAGCACCGGCCCGGACCCCGCCGGCCCGGACCCCGCCGGCCCGGACCCCGCCGGCCCGGACCCCACCGGCCCGGACCCCGCCGGCCCGGTCGCCGGTGTCCCGGTCACAGACCACCCCGACGTCGGTCGACCCGCCTGCCCAGGGCGTCGGCGAACCGCGCCGTGGGCACCGCGAGCAGCACGAACAGCAGCCCCGCCACCACGTACGGGGTGAAGTTGAACGCCCGCGACTGCTCGATCTGCGCCGCCCGCACCGCGTCCACCGCGCCCAGCACGGAGATCAGCCCGCAGTCCTTCTGCAACGCCACGAAGTCGTTCAGCAGGGCGGGCATGACCCGCCGCACCGCCTGCGGCAGCACCACCAGCCGCAGGGTCTTGCGCGGTCCCAGGCCCAGCGACCGGGCCGCCGCCACCTGCGACGGGTGGACCGACTCGATGCCGGCGCGGAACACCTCGGCCACGTACGCGGTGTAGGCGAGCACCAGCGCCACCCCGCCGAGCACCACGTGGTCGTTGGGCACGCCGGTCAGCCGCAGCGCGGGCAGCCCGAACCCGACCAGGTACAGCAGGATGATCAGCGGCAGGCCGCGGAACAGGTCCACGTACACCGTGGCGAGCACCCGCAGCGGGAACCACACGGGGCCGCGCAGGGTGCGCAGCGCCGCCACGACCAGGGCCAGCACCAGGATCAGCGCGCCGCACACGACCAGCACCCGGAGGTTCAGCCACAACCCCTCCAGGATCGCGGGCAGCGACCGCCACGCGACCTCGGGGTCGAGGAACGACCGCTGCACGCGGGGCCAGCCGGGCGCGGTGGTCACGGTCACCCACGCGACCACCGCGAACACCGCGGTCGACAGCAGCGCGATCAGGGTGGACCGCCGCGCGCGGGAACGCCGGTAGGCGAGGCGTTCCCGGTGCAGCTCGCTGATCACTTCAGCTCGGGGGCCGTGCTCGCGGACGCCAACCACTCCTGCTCGACCTTCGCCAACGTGCCGTTCGCCCGCAGGTTCTCCACCGCCGTGGACACGCACGCGGTCAGCGCGCTGCCCTTGTCGAGCACGATGCCGAACTGCTCGGGCTTGCCGTCGCCGGCCGGGATCTGGCCGATGACGACGCCGTCCTCCAGCTCCGCGGAGGTGATGTAGAACGCGGTCGGCAGGTCCACCACCAGCGCGTCGATCTGCCCGGCGCGCAGCGCGGCCTTGGCGTCGTCGTTGGTGTTGTAGACCGCCACGTCCTGCTCGGGCTGGAGCCGCTGCGCCGCGTCGAAGCTGGTGGTGCCGACCTGCGCGCCGATCTTCACCGACTTCAGCTCGGCCAGCGTCTTCACGGACGCGGCCTCGGACGACTCCAGCGTGATCGCGACCTGGTCCACGTCGTAGTACGGCGCGGAGAAGTCGACGGCCTGCTTGCGCTCCTCGGTGATGGAGAACTCGTTGATGTCCGCGTCGTAGGTCTTGCGGCCCGGCTGGATGGCCGCGTTGAACGGCACCCGCGTCCACACCACGTCCTCGCGGGTGTAGCCGAGCTCCTCGGCCAGGGCGTAGGCGACGGCCGACTCGAAGCCCTTGCCGTTCGTGGGGTCGTCGTCCACGAACCACGGCTCGTACACCGGCTGGTCCGTGCCGAACGTGATCTTGCCGGGGGTCAGCGTCGCCAGGTTCTCCTTCTTGCAGTCGACGCCGTCGACCTGGTTGGAGGGCCGCGTCCCCTGGTCCGCGGGGGCGCAGGCGACGGCGACGGCGGCGGTCACGCTGAGTATCAGTCGGGGTGCGCGCATGGGCTGAATCTTGCCGCAGGCGGGAAGGGCCGCCCACGGGTCGGGACAAGTAGGCTTCGGCCGTGCCCAAGCTCGACGACTACCGGCAGGTCGCCACCGGCAAGGTCCGTCAGGTCCACGAGGTGGACGACGACCTGCTGCTGTTCGTGGCGTCCGACCGGATCTCCGCCTACGACCACGTGCTCACCACCGCGATCCCCGACAAGGGGCGGGTGCTGACCGCGATGAGCGTGTTCTGGTTCGAGCGGTTCGCGGACCTGGCGCCGAACCACCTGGTGGCGTGGGACGACCCGCGCATCCCGGGCGAGGTGCGCGGTCGGGCGCTGCTGGTGCGCAAGCTCGACATGGTGCCGGTGGAGTGCGTGGCGCGCGGCTACCTGACCGGGTCCG
The DNA here is from genome assembly GCF_039527585.1 of Saccharothrix xinjiangensis. Taxonomy (NCBI): domain Bacteria; kingdom Bacillati; phylum Actinomycetota; class Actinomycetes; order Pseudonocardiales; family Pseudonocardiaceae; genus Saccharothrix; species Saccharothrix xinjiangensis. The sequence goes on from NZ_BAAAKE010000001.1 coordinate 1,085,451, forward strand.
GCATGGCCGAGTACCGGCGGGGCGGCTCGGTGTGCGGCGTCGAGCTGCCCGGCGGGCTGGTCGAGGCGTCCGAGCTGGTGCCGCCGATCTTCACCCCGGCGACCAAGGCCGAGGTCGGCGCGCACGACGAGAACGTGTCGTTCGCCGAGGTCGAGGCGCTGGTCGGGGCGGACCTGGCCGGGCGGCTGCGGGACGCGACGCTGGCCGTGTACGGCGCGGCGCGGGAGTTCGCGCGGACGCGCGGGGTGGTCCTGGCGGACACGAAGTTCGAGTTCGGCCTGGACGCCTCGGGCGCGCTGGTGCTCGGCGACGAGGTGCTGACCCCCGACTCGTCGCGCTACTGGCCCGCGGACTCCTACGAGCCGGGGCACGTGCAGCCCTCGTTCGACAAGCAGTACGTCCGCGACTGGCTGACCTCGCCGGACTCCGGCTGGGACCGCGCCTCCGACACCCCGCCGCCCCCGCTGCCGGACGACGTGGTGGCCGCCACGCGCGCCCGTTACGTCGAGGCGTACGAGCGGATCACCGGCCTGTCGTTCGCCGACTGGCCGTCGCCGGAGTAGCGCCAAGCCTCTCGCCGGGGTGGCGCCGGGCACAGTTCGCCGGATCCGCACCGCGGCGTCACCTCGCGGTCAGGCGGGCGACACGCCGGTGCGGCGCACTGGGTGTCGTGCCCGCCCACCTCGTGGTTTCGCTGTCCGGCATCGGGCCGAGCACGCTCGCCCGGTGCGCCGACCTGGCCGACCGGCTCGACCGGCGGCACGTGCCGCTGTCGCTGCTGCTGGCGCCGCGCAGGGCGCCGGGACCGGCCCTGACCTGGGTCCGCGACCGCGTCGCCGCCGGTGACGCGCTCCTGCTGCACGGCTTCGACCACGCGCCCGACCCGGCGCGCCGGAACCGGGTGGGGCGCAAGCGCGCCGAGTTCGCCGCGTTGCCCGCCCACGAGGCGGGCCTGCGGCTGGTGGCCGCCCGGACCGCGCTGGCCCGCCTCGGCCTGCGCACGGACCTGTTCGCGCCGCCGAGCTGGCTCGCCTCGCCCGGCACGCTGGTCGCGCTGCGCGCGCACCGGTTCGCGGTGTGCGCCGACATGGCGGGCGTGCGCGACCTGCGCACCGGCGACGTGCGGCCGGGCCGGGTGCGGATGGTGGGCGAGCACTGGGGCCACCTGCTCGGCGCCGGGCGGGCGGCCCGCCGCGGCGGGCTGGTGCGGCTGGGCGTGGACGCGGCGTCGCTCGACCGGCTGGCGCCCGCGCTGCTGGAGGCCGTCGACCTGGTCCTGCACCACGGCGCCGTGCCCGCCACCTACAGCTCGATCCCCTCGCCGCGGGGCAGGACGACCACCTCGACGCCCTCCGGCGCGGTGCCGGACAGGACCCGGTAGTACACGTCGGTCACGGCCAGGAGCGCTTCGTGGACCGGCACGGCCTTGCGCGGCGACACCGCGGCCAGGAAGTCCGCCGCGTCGGACACCTTCATCCACGGCGCGGCGGTCGGCAGCGCCAGCACGTCCACGCGCTGCTCCGGCACGACCAGCGAGTCGCCCGGGTGGTAGAACGCGCCGTGGTCGACCAGGTAGCCGACGTTCGCGGGCGCCGGCGGCAGGTCGCGGTGGATCACCTCGTGCGGCGCGTCGAGCACGTGGACGGTCGCGGCGGCGATCTCCAGCACGTCGCCGGGCGCGGTCCTGGTGGCGCCGTCGAGGTCGAACGGCGCGAACAGCCGGGCGCCCGGGTTGGCCTCGCGCAGGGCGGGCAGCCGGTCGACGTCCAGGTGGTCGACGTGCTCGTGCGTGACCAGGACCGCGTCCAGCCCGGCGACCCGCTCGAAACCGGTGGAGAACGCGCCCGGGTCGAACAGCAGGCGCGCGCCGCCCGTGTCGACCAGCAGGCACGAATGCCCGAAGTGGACGATTTTCACGGTGGGTGCTCCTCTCGCCCCACCGTTCTACACCGGCTCAGCCCACCGCGCGCAGCAGCTCCTCCTCGACGCGCGGCGGCAGGCCGGCCCGCCGGTCGCGGTCGAGGCCCAGCGCGCGTTCGTGGTCGAGGGTGTCGCGCGCGGTCTCCGCGGTGGGCCGGGGCCGCAGCCCGGCGGCCATCGCCGGACCCGCGTCGCGGAACATCAGCGACCGGTGGGTGGCGGGCAGCCACAGCGGCAGCGAGCGCGGCCCCGCCCACGGCGCGACCTCGTGCCGCCGCAGGACCTCCTCGGGCACGCGCACCAGCTCGGTGCCCTGCGGCGCGACCGCGCCCGCGATCTCGCCCAGGACCAGCGCCAGCGGGTTCGCCGGGCCGACCGCGTCGTAGGTGCCGGTGACGCGCTGCTCCGCGGCGTCCACCACCCAGGCGGCCAGGTCGCGGACGTCGACGTGCTGCGCCGGCTGGTCCGGCGCGTCCGGGACCACCGCGCGGCCGCCCCGGGACAGGCGGTTGGGCCAGTAGCCGAAGCGGTCGCTCTTGTCGCCGGGACCGGTGATCAGGCCCGCGCGGACGATGAACGCCCGGTCGCCGCGCGCGTCGCGGACCGCGTTCTCGCTGGCCACCTTGATCGCGCCGTAGCGGTCGGGCGACCTGGGCGCGTCCCGCTCGTCCTCCAGCGGGTCGAGCGTGCGGGTGCCGCCGGGCGTGCCGTGGTCGGCGTAGACGGAGCAGCTGGAGATGAACGTCCAGTGGTCCGCGCCCACGGACCGCAGCGCGTCCCGCACCCAGGTGACGGACATGGTGGCCACGTCGACCGCGGCGTCGAAGCGCTCGCCGGCGAGGGGGCCGAGGCCCGCGTCGCGGTCGACCGGCACGTGGGTCGCGCCGTCGGGCGCCGAGCCTGACTCGCCGCGCGCCGCGCACACCACCTCGTGGCCGCGCCGCACCGCCTCGGCGGCCGTCGCGTGGCCGAGGAAGACCGTGCCGCCCAGCACCAGGATCCGCATGATCCCCAGATTAGGGCCGGGAGCGGCAGGGACCGGCGGGTACGCCGACGGCGAACAGGGCGAACACACGTTCGGGTGGACTCGGTGCACGGCCGTGGCTGTGCGCGCTTTTGTCGACGTGTCCCGTCGCAACGACACGTACTACCTGGGCGCCGCTCTGGTGGACCCCCGGCACCTGGCCGTCCTGCGGAAGCGGTTGCGGGAGCTGCTCCTGCCGGGGCAGCGGGAGTTGCACTTCCAGCGCGAAAAGCCCCAGCGGCGCAAGGTGGTCCTGTCGGGCCTGGTGAAGCTCGGGGTGCGGGTCGACATCTACCGCGCCGACTGCCGGCGGGGCGAGGAGCGCGCCCGTCAGGTGTGCCCGACCGGGCTGGTCGACGACCTGCTCGACGGGGAGGCCCACCGGCGCGTGCTCGACAGCCGGGCCGGCCGCGACGAACTCGACGCGCACACCGTCCGCGTGGCCATGGGCAAGCACGCCCGGGACACGGGCCTGACCTACGAGCACTTCGACAGCACCGGCGACCCCTGCTGTGGCTGGCCGACATCGCCGTGTGGAGCTACGGCGCGGGCGGTGACTGGGCGCGCCGCGCCGATGATCGGCTCGGTCATCAGGCTCGACCAGCTCTAGAAAGCGCGAAGCGCGGCCGCCGACCGTCCGGACGGGTGCCGCGCTCACTTCCTCGGCTTACGGGCCGAAGCTGTGACCAGATCAGCAGACGGCCTCCCCGGATTACCCCTCCACGACCGGGTGAACCTGGGTGAACGTGTGCCCCCCACCACGCGGGAACTGGATGAACACCCAGGTCAGGTAGGCTTCCCGGGTACCGCCAGCCCTCCTACCTTGGAGCAGCCTGTCGTGGCCCGAGTCGTCGTCGACGTCATGCCGAAGCCCGAAATCCTCGACCCCCAGGGACAGGCGGTGGCCAACGCGCTGCCCCGCCTCGGGTTCGACGGAATCACCACTGTCCGCCAGGGCAAGCACTTCGAGCTGGAGGTCGCCGACGACGTCGACGACGCCACGCTCGCCAAGATCGCCGAGACGTTCCTCGCCAACCCCGTGATCGAGGACTGGGTCGTGAGGCGGGTCGAGGCATGAGGGTCGGGGTCATCACCTTCCCCGGCACGCTGGACGACGTCGACGCGGCCCGCGCGGTCCGGTACGCGGGCGGGGAGGCGGTCAGCCTCTGGCACGCCGACCACGACCTCAAGGGCGTCGACGCGGTCATCGTGCCCGGTGGCTTCTCCTACGGCGACTACCTGCGCTGCGGCGCCATCGCCCGGTTCGCGCCGGTGATGCAGGAGGTCGTGGAGGCGGCGAACAAGGGCATGCCGGTGCTCGGCATCTGCAACGGCTTCCAGATCCTCTGCGAGGCCCACCTGCTGCCCGGCGCGCTGGTCCGCAACTCCAAGCTGCACTTCGTGTGCCGCGACCAGTGGCTCAGGGTCGAGAACAACGAGACCGCCTGGACCACCCGGTACGACCGGGGCGCCGAGATCCTCGTGCCGCTCAAGTCCGGCGAGGGCGGCTACCAGGCCGACCAGCGGACCCTCGACGAGCTGGAGGGCGAGGGCCGCGTCGTCTACCGCTACGTCGGCGAGGACCCGAACGGCTCGCGCAACGGCATCGCGGGCATCACCAGCGCCAACGGCCGGGTCGTCGGCCTCATGCCGCACCCGGAGCACGCGATCGACGCGCTCACCGGGCCGACCGACGACGGCCTCGGCATGTTCCTGTCCCTCGTCGACTCGGTGGTGAAGGCCTGATGACCGTCAACACCGGCAACACCGTGGACACCGTCGAGAACGCCGAGAAGACGCCCGACCAGGAGCAGCCCTACAAGGAGCTGGGCCTGAAGGACGACGAGTACGCCCGCATCAAGGAGATCCTGGGCCGCCGGCCCACGGACGCCGAGCTGGCGGTGTACTCGGTGATGTGGAGCGAGCACTGCTCCTACAAGTCGTCCAAGGTGCACCTGAAGTACTTCTCCGACACCACCACCGACGAGATGCGCGCCAAGATGCTCGCGGGCATCGGCGAGAACGCGGGCGTGGTGGACATCGGCGACGGCTGGGCGGTCACGTTCAAGGCCGAGAGCCACAACCACCCGTCCTACGTCGAGCCGTACCAGGGCGCGGCCACGGGTGTCGGCGGCATCGTCCGCGACATCCTCGCCATGGGCGCCCGTCCGCTGGCCGTGATGGACCCGCTGCGGTTCGGCCCGGCCGACGCGCCGGACACGCGCCGCGTGCTGCCCGGGATCGTCGCCGGCGTCGGCGGCTACGGCAACTGCCTGGGCCTGCCGAACATCGGCGGCGAGGTCGTGTTCGACGCGACCTACGCGGGCAACCCGCTGGTCAACGCCCTGTGCGTGGGTGCGATGCGGGTCGAGGACCTGCACCTGGCGCACGCCTCGGGCACCGGCAACAAGATCATCCTGTTCGGTGCGCGCACCGGTCTCGACGGCATCGGCGGCGTGTCCGTGCTGGCGTCCGAGACCTTCGACGACACCGCGGGCAAGCGGAAGAAGCTGCCCAGCGTCCAGGTGGGCGACCCGTTCACCGAGAAGGTGCTCATCGAGTGCTGCCTGGAGCTGTTCGCCGAGCGCATCGTGGTCGGCATCCAGGACCTGGGCGGCGCGGGCCTGGCGTGCGCGACGTCGGAGCTGGCCAGCGCCGGTGACGGCGGCATGCGCGTCCACCTGGAGCGGGTGCCGCTGCGCGCCACCGGCATGACCCCGGCGGAGATCCTGTCCAGCGAGTCGCAGGAGCGCATGTGCGCGGTCGTGCGGCCCGAGGACCTGGACGCGTTCATGGCGGTCTGCGCGAAGTGGGACGTCATCGCCACCGAGATCGGCGAGGTCACCGAGGGCGACCGGCTCGTCATCACCTGGCACGACGAGGTCGTGCTGGACGTCCCGCCGCGCACGGTCGCGCACGAGGGCCCGGTGTACCACCGGCCGATCGAGCGCCCGGCCGACCAGGACGCCCTCCAGGCCGACGCGCCGGACCGGCTGGCGCGGCCCTCCGGGGACGAGCTGCTGGAGCTGGTCAAGACCATGGCGGCGTCGCCGAACCTGGCGTCGAAGCGGTGGGTGACCCAGCAGTACGACCGGTACGTGCGCGGCGGCACGGTGCTCGCCCAGCCGTCCGACTCGGGCATGATCCGCATCGACGAGTCGACGCGCCGGGGCGTGGCGCTGTCCACCGACTGCAACGGCCGCTACACCAGGCTCGACCCGTACGCGGGCGCGCAGCTCGCGCTGGCCGAGGCGTACCGGAACGTCGCCACCTCGGGCGCCACGCCGGTCGCGGTGACCAACTGCCTGAACTTCGGCTCGCCGGAGGACCCGGCGGTGATGTGGCAGTTCGAGCAGGCCGTGAAGGGCCTCGCGGACGGCTGCGCCGAGCTGGGCATCCCGGTGACCGGCGGCAACGTCAGCTTCTACAACCAGACCGGCGCCACGGCGATCCTGCCGACGCCGGTGGTGGGCGTGCTGGGCGTGATCGACGACGTCCGCCGCCGCATCCCGACCGGGATCGGCGCGGAGGCGGGCGAGACGCTGCTGCTGCTCGGCGAGACGCGCGACGAGTTCGGCGGCTCGGAGTGGGCGCACGTGGTGCACGGCCACCTGGGCGGCCTGCCGCCGAAGGTGGACCTGGCCCGCGAGAAGCTGCTGGGCGAGGTGCTGGTGGCGGGTTCGCGCGACGGGATGGTGTCCGCCGCGCACGACCTGTCCGACGGCGGCCTGGCGCAGGCGCTGGTGGAGACGTGCCTGATCGGCGAGGTGGGCGCCCGGGTGTTCCTGGAGGGCGACCTGTTCACCGAGCTGTTCAGCGAGTCCACCGCCCGCGTGCTGGTGGCCGTGCCGCGCACGGAGGAGCTGCGGTTCACCGACATGTGCGCCGCGCGCGGCCTGCCGTGGCGCAAGGTCGGCGTGGTGGACCCGGAGTCCGGCGCCCTGGAGGTCCAGGGTCTCGGCAGCCTGCCGCTGGCGGAGCTGCGCGAGGCGTGGGAGGGCACCCTCCCGGCGCTGTTCGACTGACGGCCCGCGGGGTCGGCCGGGTGCGGGGACGCGCCCGGCCGACCCACCGCGGCGCGTCAGCCGTCGGCCAGCGCCTGCAACCGGTCGTAGGCGCCGTTGAACTGGTTCTGGTCGATGGGCGAGGACGAGTACTGCCAGAACGTGTGGTACGGCCACGCGTAGGGCAGGGCGCCGATCGTCGACGAGTAGCGCGCCACCCACAGCGGGTTGGTGGAGCTGAAGTCGCCGCCCGCGCACTGGTTCCACCAGCTGGTGGACGTGTAGATGACCGGCCAGCGGCCGGTGCGCGCGTGGTAGCGGTCGCTGAACGACTTGACCCAGGCGGTCATGCCCGCCTTGGACAGCCCGTAGCAGGTCGCGCCGTACGGGTTGTACTCCATGTCCAGCGCGCCGGGCAGGGTCCGGCCGTCCGGGGACCAGCCGCCGCCGTTGTTGACGAAGTAGTCCGCCTGGGCGGCGCCGCCGGAGCGGTCGGGCAGCGCGAAGTGGTACGCGCCGCGGATCATGCCCACGTCGTGGGAGCCGTTGTACTGCTGGGCGAAGTACGGGTTGCGGTAGCCGGTGCTCTCGGTGGCCTTGACGTAGGCGAACCGCTTGCCGAGGCCCCACCAGTGGTTCCAGTCGACGTTGCCCTGGTGGCCGCTCACGTCGATGCCGTACACGACGGCTTGGGTGCTGGGGTCGTCGGGCACCACGGCGCGTGGCGAGCCTCCCTCGTGCTTGCGGATCTGCGAGCCCATGGCGTGGTCCTCGGCGGGAGCGGCCGACGCGGGAGCGGCTAAGCCGGCCAGGGCCAGCACGGCGCAGGTCAACAGTGCTGTGGCGGAGCGTGCGAAGGTGTTCATCGGGACTCCTGGAGCCAGTGCAGGGAGTTGACTCGTTGGGCAGTGTGCGACAGGACCAACCGGTTCACCAGAGTCTTCGTTAATCGGTCACGAAAACGGAGCAGTCCGGGCCGGCCGCGAGGTGCGGCCGTCAACCCGGACGGCTCAGGTGTTTCGCGGGTTGGTCAGATCGTCGTCCCGATCGCCCCGTTCCGCCATTCGGCGGTCACCCGTCGAGTCGGCGCAGCTCCTCCCCGGTCAGCTCCAGGTGCACGGCGGCGGCCGAGTCGGTGATGCTCGCGGGCCGCGACGCGCCCGGGATCGGCACCACCTGCGGCGCCTTGGCGAGCATCCACGCCAGGCACACCTGCTGCGGGCTCACCCCGTGCGCCGCGCCGACCTCGGCGAACGCGCCGAACCGCTCGCCCAGCCGCCCGGCCGCGCTGATGCCGCCCAGCGGGCTCCACGGCAGGAACGCGACGCCCAGCTCCGCGCACAGCTCCAGCTCCGGCTCGCTGGAGCGGAACGCGGGCGAGAACTGGTTCTGCACGCTCGCCAGCCGGCCGCCCAGCACCTCGTGGGCCTCGCGGATCTGCGCGGGGTCGAAGTTGGACACGCCCGCGAGCTTGACCTTGCCCTCGTCCAGCAGCTCGGCCAGCGCGCCGACGGACTCGGCGGTCGGCACGTCCGGGTCGGGCCGGTGGAACTGGTAGAGGTCGAGGGCGTCCACGCCCAGCCGCCGCAGCGACGCCTCGCAGGCGGCCTTCAGGTACTCGGGCCTGCCGTTGAGGGCCCAGCCGCCGTCGGCGGTGCGGGTGTGGCCGCCCTTGGTGGCGACCAGGACGCCGTCCACGCCCTTGAGCGCCTCGGCGATCAGCTCCTCGTTGTGCCCGAAGTCGCTGTCGTCGGCGGAGTAGGCGTCGGCCGTGTCGATCAGGGTCACGCCCGCCTCGACGGCGGCGCGGATGGTCCCGACGGCCTGGGCGCGGTCGGGTCGGCCCTCCAGCGACATGGGCATCCCGCCCAGGCCGATGGCACTGACCTCGACTCCACCGATGCGGCGAGTCAGCATCTTGACGTACCTCCGTGTCGGTCCTTGTGCGGTTCCAGCTTGGGCCGACCGCATTAAGCTGTCCAACAGAAGGACCTGATGCCATTCAGCAGTACGGGTGATGAATCGTGGAGCTCCGGCAGCTGGAGTACTTCGTGGCCGTGGCCGAGGAGTGCCACTTCACGCGTGCCGCGCGGCGGATGCACGTCGCCCAGTCGGGTCTGTCGGCGTCCATCCGGGCGCTGGAGGTCGAGCTGGGCGCGCCGCTGTTCGTGCGCAGCACCCGGCAGGTGGAGCTGACCCAGGCCGGGCGGGCGCTGCTGGCGGAGGCGCGCCGCGCGCTGGGCGCGGTCGACGCGGCGCGGGACGCGGTGGCGGCCGTCCAGGGGCTGCTGCGCGGCGAGCTGTCCGTCGGCAGCGTCCAGTGCCTGCACGGCGTGCACCTGCCGGCCGTGCTGGCGCGGTTCCACGAGCTGCACCCCGGGGTGGAGCTGCGGTTGCGGCAGGCGGGGTCGGGCGAGCTGGTCGAGCTGGTGCGCGCGGGTCGGCTCGACCTCGCGTTCGTCACGGCCGGTCACGTCACGGATGACCTGAAGGTGTCGGCCCTGTCCACCGAACCGCTGGTGTTGGCGTGCGCGCCCGAACTGCCGTTGGCGGCGCGGGAGTCGGTGCGGCTCGCCGAGCTGGCGGGTCAGCCGTTCGTGGATTTCACCCCGGACCGGGGGACGCGCGACGCGGTGGACCGCGCCCTGGCCGCGGCCGGGGTGGACCGCCGGGTCGCCGTCGAGGTCGACGACGTGCACTCGCTGCTCGACTTCGTCGGCTTCGGCCTCGGCGTCGCGCTGGTGCCCCGGTCGTTCGCGGCGAAGAGGACCCGGGCCCGGTTCGTGGAGGTGGTGGACGCGCCGGTGGCCGAGACCGCGGTGGTCACCTCGCCGGCGGGCGGCGCGGCCGCGTCAGTCCTGCTGGACATGGTCCTCGACGGCCGCGGACTTCCCGTCGCCGGTTAGCGGCCACCCGGCGGGGTCGTTGCGGAACACGGTGCCCCCCTGCACGTCGAGGCTGCCGGTCAGCCCCTCCGGCGGTCGCGGCGGGAAGTGCAGGAACGTGCCCGCGGTCGCGCCGGCGTGCTGGAGGCCCCGCTTGAAGGTGGCGTCCTGGAACGAGATGCCGCCGTGGAACCTCCCGTCCTCGAAGTCCACCCGTCCGTGGAACGTGCCGCCGGAGAACAGGGCCGGCTGGGCGAGCGTGATCTCCCGGAACGCGGTGATGCCGTAGAACTGGGCGCGCCGGGCCACGAGCCGGCCGAACCGGCGGCCCTCCAGCCGGAAGTGCACGAGCTTCGCCCCGCTCAGGTCGACCTGGTACCTGGTCGCGTCCGGGTTCGAGCCCCACGGGAGCAGGTCGGTGATCAGCCGCTGCGCGGTCCGCCGGACCGTCATCTCCTGGTCCTGCTCGGGCGTGGCCCCCGGCTCGTCCTCGGGTTTGCCGAAGTAGGCCTGGTCGGGGTCCTCGGGCTTCTCCTTCAGCGCCGGGTGCTCGAAGGGGCGGCGCAGGTACGCGCACAGCACGTCCAGGACGGTCTGCTTGTACCGCTGGTTGGCCTTCGCCAGGTTGGCCAGCACGTGCATCGCGCCGACCCGGACCTGGTCGGCCTCGTTGCCCAGCAGCTCGACGGCCTTGGCGAACCGCTCGTCGGAGGCCTTGTCGCTCTCCAGCTCGTGCCGGGCCTCCTCGACGCGCCGCCGCCGGTCGTTGAGCCACAGCGCGTACAGCGCGACGACCGCGCCGCCCGCCAGCGCACCGGTCTTGATCGCCTCGGCCTTCGGCTGCCTCGGGTCGACCAGCAGCAGCGCCGCCGTGGTGGCGATCGTGACCAGCACCGCGGCGAGCACGCTCACCGCCAGCAACCACCGCCCGCGCCCCATCAGCTCCTCACCAGTCCCGTGCTCTCCTCGACCACCCAGCCGTCGGGCAGGTGGTTCTCGTGCCCGGTGGACACGTGCATGCCGATCGTGCGGGCGACCTGCGGCTCGGCCGGGCGCAGGTCGAGCGCGCGGGCGAACCTGGCCTGCCGGAAGTCGACGGGTTGGGCGAAGCGGGCGCCCTCGAACGTGACCGGCCCCCCGAACACCGCCTCGGCGAACTTGTTCGGCCCGCGGAACGCCGTGCGGGAGAAGTCGGTCCGCTGGTCGGCGCCGACCCGGAAGTGGCTGAACCAGGCCTTGCCGTGGAAGGTCATGTCGTGCAGGTAGAGCCGGCCCAGGCTCTCGGCGTCGGTGAACCACGCGCCGCCGTGCACGGTCGTGTGGTGGAACGAGTTGGACCGGTGCAGGTGCGCGGCGCGCAGCATGAGGTTGTTCACCTGCCGGTGCGAGATGTCGAAGTACTCCAGGTAGGCCCTGGTCAGGTCGAGGTCGTAGCGCGGCGCGTCGGGCACGTCGTCGCGGGGCAGCAGCTCGGCGATCAGCCGCTGGGCGGTGAGCCGGACCTCGAACTCGCGCCCGTGCTCGGGTTCCTGCCGGAGGTTCCGCCCCTCCCCGTCCGGGTCGACGAGGAACGGCCGCCGCAGGTAGGCGCACAGCACGTCGAGCACGGTCTGCCCGTACTCCGGGCGGGACCGCGCCAGGCCGGCCAGGGCGTGCATGGCGCCCACCCGCACCTGTTCGGCCTCGTGGCCGAGCAGTTCCACCGATCGGGCGAACCGCTCATCGGCGACCCGCGACCGGTCGTGTTCGGCGCGCTGGTTCTCCAGCTGCTGCCGCTCGCTGTCCAACAGGTGCCGGGCCTCGTCCGTCCGCCGCCGCCGGTCGTTGAGCCACAGGGCGTACAGGGCGATCACCGCGCCGCCCGCCAGCCCGCCGGTCTTGATCGCCTCGTGCTTCGGCGCGGTCGCGTCCACCGCGAACATCCAGCCCGCGACCAGCGCGAACGCGCCGATCGAACCGATCAGCGTCGGCGGCAGGAAGCTCTTCTTCCGCCGGTACTGCACCACGAGCAGCACGGCCGCCGCCGCCAGCACGCCCGCGCCCGCGATCCACAGGTAACCCACAAGGACGTCATTCTTCCCGGTGATGGACCTCGTTGGACCGCGATCCGGGATCAACGCAAGAGGACGGTGTGATAACTCACCGGATTGGCCCATGATGTGGGTTGTCACCGCAACGGTGGGGAATCGCGATCGTCGAGGAGAGCGTGTGGACAGCGTGGAGCGGCCGACCTGGGCGCCGGGCGACATCGACCTGAGCAGGCCCAGCATCGCGCGCGTCTACGACTACTGGCTCGGCGGCGCGCACAACTTCGCGGTCGACCGGGCCGTGGCCGACAACACCCTGGCCGACGCGCCGGTGATCAAGGACGTGGTGCTCAACCACCGCGCCTTCCTGCGGCGGGCCGTGCGCCACCTGCTCGACCAGGGCGTCCGCCAGTTCCTCGACCTCGGCTCGGGCATCCCCACCGTGGGCAACGTGCACGAGATCGCGCAGGCCACCGACCCGTCCGCGCGCGTGGTGTACGTGGACGTCGACCCGGTGGCGGTCGCGCACAGCCGGGCCATCCTGACCGGGAACGACCTGGTCCGCGTGCTCCAGCGGGACGTGCGGGACGCCGAGTCGGTGCTCGGCTCGCCCGAGGTGCGGGGGCTGCTCGACTTCGACCGGCCGATCGGCGTGCTGATGGTGGCGCTGCTGCACTTCGTGCCCGACGCCGAGGACCCGCAGGGCATCGTGGCGGCCTACCGGGACGCCGTGCCGCCCGGCAGCTACCTGGCGATCTCGCACACCGGGTACGAGGAGGGCGACTGGGACCCGGCGTGGGACCGGGCCACCGGCACCTACAACCGGGGCGTCACCGAGCTGGTCTGGCGCCGCCGGCACGAGGTGGAGGCCCTGTTCAAGGGGCTCGACCTGGTGGAGCCCGGGGTGGCGCGGCTGCCGTTGTGGCACCCGGAGTCGCCGGACGACGTCGGCGAGGACGCCGCCCGGTTCATCAGCTTCGGCGCGGTCGGGCGGAAGCCCTGATGGTGGGCGCGGACGTGGCCCGCGCGGCGGCGGACGCGGTCCGCGCGCCGGCGGCGGGCGTGGTCCGCGCCGCGGTGGTGACGCGTCGGCCGACCTGTCGACCGCGCACCGCGAGCGGCCGTATCCTCTGCGTTGTGGCGGCAGGCCGGCGAACATGACGGAACGGGTTGACCATCGGGTGGCAGCACCAGGCCGATCGAACCTCGACCCCGCCGTCCAGGCCGGGGCGGAGTCGTTCGCCCGGACCTGGGCCACCGCGGTCATCGGCAGCAGCTACGTGCCGATGACGCGGGCCGAGGTCGCCGAGCACCTCCAGGCGCTGACCGAGGTCCTGGTGCACGCGCTGCACGCCAGCCCGTTCCGCACCGCGCCGGGCTACGAGATCGGCGCGCGCCTCGTCGAGGCCCACTTCACCGGCACCGACACGCTGGGCCGCACCGTGCAGCTGCTCGGCGACGACCTGCTCGCCGAGCTGGGCGTGCCGCGGGACGAGCTGATGCGCTCCCGCCTGGCGGCCCTCCAGGGCGCGCTGTCCGCCGGGTACGCCCGCGCGCTGCGCGAGCGGACGCTGGCCGAGCAGGAGGCGATCCGCGCGGCCGTGCTGGACGCCCGCGACCAGGCCGAGGCCGCGCTGCGGGCGTCCGAGGCCCGGTTTCGCGCGATGTTCACCGAGGCCGCGATCGGCATCGGCATCGCCGACATCGAGGGCCGCATCCTGGACGTGAACCAGGCGTTGCAGGACATGCTCGGGTTCAGCGTCGAGGAGATGCGGCAGTACAACATCCGCGACCTGATGCACCCGGAGGACGGCAGCAACGTCTGGCGGCTGTACGACCAGCTCACCGCGGGCGAGTGCGACCACTACCGGGCCGAGAAGCGGTTCCGGCGGGCCGACGGCGAGCAGGTGTGGACGCACCTGACGCTGTCGCTGGTCCGCGACGACCACGGCGAGCCGCAGTACCAGGTGGCGATGATCGAGGACGTCACCGACCGCCACCTGCTCCAGAACCGGCTGCGCTACCAGGCGCTGCACGACCCGCTGACCGGCCTGCCGAACCGGGCGCTGTTCCTGGAGCGGCTCGGCCGGGTGTTCAACAACCGCCACAGCAGGCGGGCCGGCCTGTGCTACCTGGACCTGGACGGGTTCAAGGTGATCAACGACAGCCTGGGCCACGACATCGGCGACCGGCTGCTGGTCGAGGTGGGCCGCCGGCTGGACCTGTCGGTGTCCGGCGAGGGCAAGCTCGTGGCGCGCATGGGCGGCGACGAGTTCGTCATCCTGGTCGAGGGCTCGCGGGACACCGGGGACATCATCGCGGTGGCCGACCGCGTGCTGCGGGAGCTGGAGTCCCCGATCCGCATCGGCGGGCACGAGCTGACCGTGTCGGCGTCGATCGGCATCGTCGAGCGCGCCCTGTCCGGCACCACCGCGGCCGACCTGATGCGGGACGCGGACATCACGCTGTACTGGGCGAAGGCCGACGGCAAGTCCCGGTGGGCCCTGTACGACCCGGAGCGCAACGCCAAGGAGGTCGCCCGCTTCACGCTGTCCGCGACCATGCCCGCGGCGCTGGAGCGCGACGAGTTCTACGTGGACTACCAGCCGCTGGTGCGGCTGGAGGACAGCACGGTCGTGGGCGTGGAGGCCCTGGTCCGCTGGCAGCACCCGGAGTTCGGGCGGCTCGCGCCGGACCGGTTCATCGAGCTGGCCGAGGAGACCGGCCTGATCGTGCCGCTGGGCCGGTGGGTGCTGCGCAAGGCGTGCGAGCAGGCGCGCCGCTGGTTCGAGGCGTTCGGCGACAGCGCGCCGTTCGTGAGCGTCAACCTGGCGGTGCGGCAGTCGCGGGACCCCGAGCTGGTGCGGGACGTGAAGCGGATCCTGGACGAGTGCGCGCTGCCGCCGAACCACCTCCAGCTGGAGCTGACCGAGAGCGCCATCATGGGCACCGCGGACGAGCCGCTGGAGGCGCTGCGGGCGCTGTCGGACATGGGCGTGCGGATCGCGATCGACGACTTCGGCACCGGCTACTCGAACCTGGCGTACCTCAAGCACCTGCCCGTGCACGAGCTGAAGATCGCGGGCTCGTTCATGGAGGGGCTGCGGGCGGCCGACGAGGAGGACGCGGTGGACGCCCAGATCGTCTCCACCCTCGTCCAGCTGGCCCACGCGCTCCAGCTCGGCGTCACCGCGGAGGGCGTGGAGACCCCGGCGCAGGCCAAGCGGCTGCACCGGATCGGCTGCGACACGGGCCAGGGCTGGTTCTTCGCCAAGCCGATGAAGCCCGAGGACATCGACGAGCTGCTGAACCGCAGTTGATCGTCCTTTGTAGACAGTTGTTTGACGTGCCGCGCGGCGGTGCACCCAGGGGGGCATGACGCCACCCTTGGTCGCGGTGCTGCTGGCGAGCGCGTTGACCGTCCCCGGCCCACCGGCGACCTACATGCCCGCCGACAAGCAGGGGTTCGGCACGGCCCGCCAGGCGGGCAGCCCGGTCTGGTTCACCCTCGGCCGCGGCGGGCTGAACGAGGTCTTCTACCCCGACCTGAGCACCCCGGCCACCCGCGAGCTCAAGCTCGTGGTCAACGGCCGCACCGCGACCAACGCCCGCACCGAGCAGGTCGGCAGGCTGCGCTACCGGCAGGTGTTCGGCGGCCCCGGCTGGCAGGCGCGCGTCACCTACACCACCGACCCGTCCCGCGCGACCGTCCTGGCCGACGTCGAGGTCGAGGGCGAGCGGGTCGACGTGCGGGTGGTCTTCGACCCGAACCTGTCCCGCGACGGCGACGACGACATCGCCGTGGACCAGCCGGACGCCCTGGTGGCCCGCGACCGGCTGGCCGCGAGCGCCCTGGTCGCCGACCACGGCGTCACGCCCGTCTCCGCCACCACCGGCAACGTCGTCCAGACCGGCGAGCTGCGCCTGCGGCACGGCCGCACCACGCTGGCCATGGGGTTCGGCGCGAACCCCGAGGAGGCCCTGACCACCGCGCGCGCCTCGTTGATCGAGGGCTTCCCCCGCCACGCCCGCCGCTACGACCAGGGCTGGGACGACTACCTCAAGGACTTCGAGCGCCCGCGCGCCGCCGACCGCGACCTCTACGAGACGTCGCTGATGGTGCTGGCCGCCGCCGAGGACAAGCGCAACCCCGGCGCGTTCATCGCCTCGCCGAGCTTCCCGTGGGCGTTCGGCTTCGACCGCGAGGTCGCGCCCGAGTTCGGCTCCTACGCCCTGGTGTGGCCTCGTGACCAGTACCAGATCGCCGGCGCCCTGCTCGCCGCCGGCGACACCCGGGCCGCGCACCGCGCCCTCGACTTCATGCTGGACGTGCAGCAGCGGCCGGACGGCCACCTGCCGCAGAACACGCGCGTCACCGGCGAGCCGCACTGGACGAACGTGCAGCTGGACGAGCAGGCCGCGCCGGCGCTGCTGGCGTGGCTGCTCGGCCGCGCCGACCGCGACACCCTGGACGGGCTCGTGCGCGCCGCCGAGTTCATGGTCTCCCAGCCGAACGCGCCGTTCACCGAGCAGGAGCGCTGGGAGAACCAGGGCGGGTACTCGCCCGGCACGATCGCCTCCGCGATCGCCGGCCTGGTGTGCCTGGCCGACCTGCTCCAGCGGGCGGGCGACCCGCGGGCCGCGCGGTTCCTCGCGATCGCCGACGACTGGGAGGCCCGCGTCGAGGGCTGGACGGTCACCCGCACCGGCCCGTTCTCCGACCGGCCCTACTACCTGCGGCTCACCAAGGACGGGCAGCCCGACCGCGGCACTACCTACAACCCCGGCGACAACCACCCGACCGAGATCGACCAGCGCGCCGCCGTGGACCCGAGCTTCCTCGAACTCGTGCGCCTCGGCGTCCGGCCGCACGACGACCCCGTGGTGCGCAACACCGTGCGCGTCGTCGACGAGCAGCTCAAGCGCGGCCGGTTCTGGCACCGCTACAACGGCGACGGCTTCGGCGAGCGCGCCGACGGCGGCCCGTGGAACATCGGGCACGGCCGCACCTACGGCCGCACGTGGCCGATCTTCGCCGGCGAGCGCGGCGAGTACGAGCTGCTGGCCGGCGACCCGGGCGCGGCGCGCGGCCGGCTGGCCGACGTGGCGTCCGCCGCCAACGCGGGCCGGATGCTGCCCGAGCAGGTGTGGCGGGGCCGGGGCACCACCTCGGCGACGCCGCTGTCCTGGACCCACGCCCAGTACGTGCGGCTGGCGTGGTCGATCGAGGCGGGCGAGCCGGTCGAGCGGCCCGCCGTCGTGGCCTGCCGCTACGCGGAGCGCTGCTGACCCGGCCGTCACCCCGTTCGGGTGAGGGCCGGGGCGGGGGTCGGATACGTTGGGGCCATGCGTCGTGCCGTGCCGCTCCTCGCTGCCCTGGTCCTGCTCGCGGGCTGCTCCCGGATCACGGGCGGGTCCGCCACCGCCGGCGACCGGGAGCCCGAGCCCACCCGGACGACCGGCGCCGGGTCGAGCGAGCCGACGTCGCCTTCGAAGGCGCCCGTCGACCGACCGAAGAAGATCGACGTGGCGGCCGTCGACCCGTGCGCCACGCTGACCGAGGCGCAGCGCGCCCTGTTCGGCGCCACCGGGGAGCCGCGTCCCGGCACCGCCACCACCTACCAGTCGCCGACCTGCAACTTCTCCCGCGAAGACCACAGGTGGGGCTTCCGCGTGACGACCGTGACCACCACCGGCATCTCCTGGTACACCGACGGCAGCTTCGCCGTGGAGCCGGAGCACCTGGAGGTCGGCGGCTTCCCCGCGGTGCTCGGCCGGGCGCCCGGCGACGACGAGGTCTGCTTCCTGGGCGTCGACGTCGCCGACGGGCAGATGGTCGACGTGCAGGTGTCGAGCTTCGAGGACGTGCCCGCGGACGAGCTGTGCCGGCTCGCGCCGCAGATCGCCGGGGCCGTGGTCGAGACCATCGCGAACAAGTAGCGGTAGTCGGCTCGCAGGCGGAACCACTCACCCGTGTGACGCATCAGAGCTAAAGTCATCCCGGAAGCGCACGGTGGGGTGTGCGCGGCGTTGAGGAGGGTGTGTCTTGTTCATCGACGGCGGCGGTGGTGGTTCCTCGCGGACCACGCCGGAGTACAGCGGGACGCAGCAGAAGCTGAGCATCGAGCCGTCGGCGATCCCCGACGCCCGCAAGGTGTTCGGCGACGCCCTCCACCGCCTGGAGGACCAGCTGGCCGACGCGAAGGCCGCCCTGCGCGCCCGGCGGTGGGCGGGCGACCCGGTGAGCCAGGAGACCGCCGAGAAGTTCAACCAGGACACCTTCGAGGCCGGCGACTCGGCCGCGCTGTCCGCGATCGAGGCCTACCGCGACCAGCTCAAGGGCGTCGTGGACCAGCTGACCGCGATCGAGGCCGACTACCGCCGCGTCGAGGGCGACAACACCGCGTCCTGGGGACGCGTCCACAACGACTGACATGACGACCAACGCACCCGAGGGGGGCGAGCACCATGGGTGACCACCGCTGGCGCGGTTACGCACACCCCGATCTGTACCGCATGATCAACGAGGGTCCCGGCGTGGCGGCCTCCCGCCCCATCGAGGACAAGTGGAAGTCGCTGTCCGAGACCCTGGCCGAGATCGACACCTCCATCCACCGGGGACTGGAGAAGCTCGGCGCGGTGTGGGAGGGCTCCAGCGCGAACGAGGCGCGGGCGGCGCTCTCGCCGCTGGGCGAGTGGGCGTCGGACGCGCAGCGCGCCTCGGACGTGATGAAGTCCTCCGCGCAGCTCCAGGGCGAGTACATCGTGGACGCGCGCAAGGAGATGCCCGAACCGATCCCGGTGACCACCGAGGCGCCGTCCACCGGCGACAAGGTCCTCGGCGCGCTGACCGGCCCGGTCGGCATGATGCACGTCATCCAGCAGCAGCAGGACCACGAGCGGCAGGAAGCGGCGCAGGACAACGCCGAGGCCAAGGCCGTCGAGGTGATGAACAACTACCAGTCCAACAGCGAGTGGAACAGCAACACGCTGGGTGAGTTCGTCCCGCCGCCGAAGGTCGTCGTCGACACGCCGCCGCCCGCCGGCGCGGGCGAGTACAACAGCTACACCGTGGCCCAGAGCTCCACGCAGCCGTCCTGGAGCGCGCCCGGCGGCGGTGGCGGCACCACCACCCCGTCGTGGGCGCCGCCTCCCGGCCCGGCCACCGGGGTGCCCAACCCGCTGCCCGGCGGTGGCACGACCACCCCGTCGTGGGCGCCGCCGAGCACGCCGACGCCGACGCCGACCCCGCAGCCGGTGCCGCCGCCGCCGGTCACCGTGAAGCCGCCCGTCGGTCCCCCGCTGCCGCCCCCGGTGTGGACGCCGCCGAAGCCCCCGGGCAACGGCCCCGTCCTGCCGCCGAGGGGCCCCGTCGGCCCGAGCGGTCCCGGCGCGCGGCCGAACCTGCCGCCCGGCGTGCGCGCTCCCGGCGTGCCCGGCGGCCCGGGGATGCCCGGTGGTCCCGGCGGCCCCAACGGTCCCGGTGCGCGCGGCGGCGTGCCCGGGATGCCGGGCGTGCCCGGTGGCCCCGGCACGCCCGGTGGTCCCGGTGGCGTCCCCGGCGGCTCCAACCCGGCCGGCATGGGCCCGCGCGGCCCCCTGGCCGGCGGTCCCGGCGGTGTCGGCGGCGGT